>CALHGZ010000006.1 GCA_938031175.1 Candidatus Kapaibacterium sp.
GGCGAGAATAAAATATCACTCTTATTATTTTCTACAACGGAAAGATATCCTAACTCCTGCATTAATCGTACACCTTCCTTGGGAGCATTTTCATAATTATAATTCAAGCTAGTACAATTTTTCACTGTATTTGTAAGAGTATCGGGATTACCAATAAAACTTGCACCTGGGGATATTAAATATGCACTCCTTGAAGGCGTACTTTTAGCCAACATACTTGAACAGGGTTTTAGATAAAATATACATTGATTACCAAATTCGGTAATCTCCAAAATACCGCCGGTTTCGACAATAAAAGTTTTATTTTCCACCTTATTGATTTTCAAATGACCTGTCGGAAGAATCCATATTTGTTTAGTGTCTAAAAGAGGGTCATTTTAATTTAATGTGATTTGAACGGAATCAACAAATGCTGAGGAATCAATTTTTACTTCACAATCAACAATTTCAATTTTATATTCAAGTTTTATTGCTTCGACACAATTTGTGGGTTGAAGTAAATCGCAGGTAATTGTCTTAACCCCTCACGTTAATTAGCACAGTATCTCCTGGATTTGCTGTTCCTGATATTGTGAATTCTGTATTTGATACAATTTCCAACGAGTCGTATTTTTCTTGGAGTGCGTTTATGTTATATAATGGCACAGTGTAGAATAAAAATATCAATAAAATGATTGTTAACGGCATTAAATTCTTGCTTTTCATAAGACTCTCCAAAATTTTGAATAAGAAATATTTAAATCCATACTCAGCCGAAGCAATTATTTTATTATTTTTATATAAATAAGGTCTATGATTCAGGTTTTGTCTTAGTGTTGGCTCAAATTTTATCTAGCAAATAAATGTTGCATTTTAATTTATTAAATAAATTAATATAAAGCTTTTTTTTATTTCAAAATTTTTTGGGGTGAATTTAATCTAGTCAAAAATTTATAATGTAATTTCTGGGGATACTTATATTAAAAGCTTTTACTGATTTTTCTAGGTAACGATGCTGGTATTTTTTATTTTAGAATTATCATTTTACCAGTTATATAATCTCTACCATTTGACAAAGTATAATAATAATGCCCTTGGGAAAACTCAGTAAGATTCAAAATTATTTGATATTTACCTTTCTTAAAAAATGATTTATTAAGTATTTTGAATGATGAATATTTAGGTTCGACATTATACAAAACAATTTCAATATTATCATCTTCCAAAAGCTCATATATAATAGTAGTTGTTGATTCAAATGGATTTGGGAAATTTTGATACAATATTAAATTACCTTTTTGCATAATAACTTCATTTAATTCATTTCCACATCCAATGATTAGTTTGCCATTGTCAGATAGGACTTTGAGATTTGAATTTGTAGCTTTGGTATTTTGCAAAATCAAATCTGTTGAATCTGAAAATTTTGCAATGATAATAACTTTTATTTCTGTTAAAATATCGGCTTTTATTGGTTTACTTGGTAAACTTAAAGGTAATATTATGTTTTCTTCTTCTTTAATTATGCCAGAATAATCTTCGGCAAATTGTAATAAATTAGAATTAATTACTAATTCGGTATAAAATCCAACCGTTAAGTTTGAGTAATAATCATTGAAATTAAGAATTCTTATAGGTACCGTAATAACTTCATTTGGGTATCCACATATTTCAGGAATAAATATATTGATTGTGGGAATTGAGATTACTTCAGCTGATAAAAATATTGTATAAATAGTACCACAGGTATCAATCAATTCAAAATTTTCAGAAATTATTTTCCCCTCATTATCACCTTTAAACACTATATCAATAGATTTTTCTTCGCCAGGCATAATCTCGATTGGAAATTCTGAGTCAATTTCAAAATAATTCAAATTCGACCTGATTAAATTTATTTGCGAGGGAATAGTGCTTTTACTTAAGATTTTCATTTGATTTTTAGCTTTTTCTCCAGGAAAAATCTTTTCAAATTTAATTGTGTCAGTAACTTCATAAAATATTTTTTCGGTTTGTCCAATTAGAATAATCTCATTTTTACCATCAATCGAATTAACTGCATTTGTAATTATTTCAATAGTATCAATATGCTTTCCTAAATTATTTGGAACATATCGTACTTCAAATGAAAATGACTCATCTGGCAATAACATTAAATCTGATATAGATTCAGGTATTAAAATATAATGTTTATTACCGTTATTATTTGAATTAAGTTTAATTTTATCAATTTTTAGAGTATCGTTTCCTGTATTTTTAATAATAATTGTAGAGTCAACCTCATTTATCGAACAAAGGTAAACACCAAAATTAATAATGTCGTATGAACTCAATTGAGCAAATTTTTCATGAACATTTGCCGTTAGCATCAATTCATAGACATTTCCACAAGAATCATCAAACATAAATATTCCATTATACACACCTGCTTTATCACCAGTAAATTTAAAAGTTAATAACGAGGAATCATTTGGCTGGGTTATTGATGGTTTAACACTTTCAAGAGTGAAATTATTTTTATTTAATGGAAACTTCCAGACATAATTTAAAGTTCCAATATTTCTAACATAAATATTTAGGTATTTATTTTCGTATTCGGGTATAACTCCGAAATCAAGAAATTCATCAATTTGTAATTTCCAATAATCTGTTCGAGATGATAAAAATATACTAAACTCTTTAGTATTTTCAGAATTTATCATTGCTTTAATTTTCAAAATTGCGGATTTTGGACCGTATGTAGATGGTACTGAAGCAATACCAAAATACTTACTCGTTAAAGGTGATATTATAGTTCCAATTATTTTATCATCGAAACTAAAATCTTCTGGGTCTTCCCCCTGCATTTCTGCTGAAATAATAGTAATAGATTCATTACCAAAATTTCTAATAATGATCGAAGTATCTTGCCTGTTTGGTTCACATTTCAAATCATTAAAAAGCACTGTTCTTGGTACATCCATAGTGAAGTCAATTCCCTCTCCGTATAATAATATCTGTGGAATAAAATCAGTATTCATCTCTGAATAATATATTGCGATTCCAGCGGAATATCTATATGTAGATCTAGGAGTAAATTCAAGTTTTATAGTCATTTCAGAATTATTTTTGAGATAAATTGATTTATTCCAGAAATACTCTTCATTATTAACGGAAATTATTCTAAATATATCAGGTTCAAAGGATATAATTTTAATAGAATCAATCTTCAAGCTAAGACTAGATATGTTTTTGATAATTACTTCATCAACTGTTTTGGAGGCTTGAATTAAAACCTTACCGAAATCTATCTCTTTTTGCAAAAACATAAGTTTTTGCTTTAATCCTTCGCCTAAAATATTTGCTTGTTTGACATATCTTCCATAATAAACATTAATTTGGGCTTGACGAATGCCAACAGACTTTGGATTAAAACTGATATTTGCGCTTAATTTATTTGCAGGCTCGAGATAGATAGGAAAAGATTTAAAACTTATCGAAAATTCAGATGAGTTAATACCTGATATGCTAATGGAATCAATCCTTATGGGAACAGTACTTATATTAGTTAATAGGGGTGAAAAAAGAACTTCCCTTGTAGTATTTACCTCAGTTTCATCGAAATAAACATCATTCAATTCAAGTACAGGGTGTACAATAGACCAGACATTATCAGATACATCTTCAAAAATCATCGGTTCATCTAATGGAATATCCTTAGGTGACCATATTTCTATCCATGTATCATAACTCCCGCTTGCTAATTTTGGAATGCTTTGGGAATTATTCCATCTAATTACCGATATATCATCAGTATGTCCGCGAAAATTATATATATTTTCCCATCCATCGCCTGATAATTTAAAAAGATTGACTGTTTTATCTGAACCCCCTGCAGCTAAATATTGATTATCAGCACTAAAACCTAATGTATTTATTCGGGTATTTTTAAGATTTATGATTGTATCAATACTTAATTCTGGATACGAAAAAATGATGATATCATAAGCACCAATTGCTATTTTTGATTTATCTTTTGACCAATCTAAAGTATTAATTCTGGAATTATGATCATATTCTTTCACTAATATTGGTGAATTCATTACGGCATAATTCCATATTTTTAAAAAACCATCATTGCTGATTGTTGCTAAAAATCTACCGTCATTAAAGTCGCTAATCCATTTGATAGCATTTATTTTATCATTGTGAATTTTGGTTGAGGCAACAATTGGCTTATTAGGAAATTCCCAAATTATAATATTACCTTCTTTGTCACCACCAGCAAGGAAAAAACCATCAGGACTCCAATCTAATGAGACTATTTCACGGCCTTGATTGTCTAAATCAAGAAATTTGCGCCATTCATCCGCTGTTTTTTTCCAAATTGAGACTGAATTACCATAAGATACAGCAAAATAAACCTTATCATTTGAAAACCTTATGCAATGTATATTTCCAAGAGTTCTGATTAATACATTAGGTTTTGATTTATTAATTGGCTCCCAAAGTATTAAAAATCCATCATCACCGCCACTTACTAATTCCTTATCATCAAGATTCCAATCAATTGTAGTAATAACTCCTGTATGACCTTTTAAATAGTATATATTCGAATTTTCATTTGAAATATATTTACCCCTGATAAGACATTTATCACTGACTGGCTGATCACTATCGATTTTCCAGATATATTCAAGCTTTGAAGCTTTTTTCTCAATAATGGACCATGTTTTTCCAGAATCTTCTGATAATTCTAGCATAACGCTATCGGTTGGCAATACTCCACGCCATTTAATTGTTGTATCATAACCAGCAATTATTTTTTCATTCCCGTTTGGAAAAGTGATTTGTAAGCCTCCAAATGTGGAACCTTTTGTATAACCACCAGCCACCCAGATAACTTTTCCAAAGCAATTATCACCAGTAATTATATAATCAAAACTATTGTATGATGTATCTGTTGGCGCATACTCAAGTTCGATTGTAATCGATGAATCTTTAGGGATCAAAATCGGTGGTTTTTTCTCAAAATTCACTCTAAAAATTGAATTTGAACTTATATTGTCTATTATGATACTGTCATTTTTTGCGGTGAGTTTGATTTGGTGTTTTGCTGTGTTCCCTTTATTTATTATTCCGAAATAATGAAAATTTGTTGGATAAATCTCGAGAGTTGGTAATCTATCATGATAAATAAAGTAATTGGATTCGATAGACTGGAAATTATCAGTTTCTATTTTCAATGTTCTAAAAGGTGAACAAGTTGAACTTTTCCAGCTGATTGCACAAGGTTTTCTACCACCTGATAATTGCATAATAGCAGTAAAAATGGCTGTAGCTTGATCTTCAGTAGTTATATCACCCCAGACCATACCACCTGTACTTTTCGATAAATTATATAAAACATCAGGTGCTTTAGTTCCTAAAAAAAGGCAATATATTGTAATATTTAAGCTACGAGCAAGTGAAATTATTTCTTTTTCATTAGCATCACTTACTCCATCAGTAATAAATAACAGAATTTTTTTCTTGTTTGGCGCAGCTTTTTCGGCAATCTTTAAAGCTCCTGCTGGTGGATCTAAAAAAGCAGCATTGTAATCAGTTCCACCACCAGCTTTCAATAAATTTATTTTTCGATAAAGAGTTTGCTTATCCTTTGTAAAATCCTGTACAAGATAATTCTGATGATTAAAAGTAGTAATTGCACATTCAGAAATTGATGTATCGAGTAATCTGACCCATTCCCTTGCTGCAGCTTGTGCCGAGGCTAATCTTGCTCCTATCATTGAACCCGATATATCGATAGTTATTATTGATGAAATAGCGAGTAATTGGGTTGGAGGCTCGCATTGTAAATCGTATGCTGACTGTTGAATTCCATTTTCATATATTTTCAAATCCGAGAGGGTGAAATCAGATTTTATTTTCCCATGAGAATCAACAGCAAAAAAAGTTCCCTTTATATGGGGATACGCAGAGGTATTTATATCTATGAATTGAATAGTATTCTGACAGAAAATCAATGAAAAGGGGAACAATATATTTGTTATTGCTATATATGTTAAAAATTTGAACAAATCATTAACCAATTTGTCAATATAATAATATTAAAACTTGTAAAATACGAAAAAGTTACATCAGTTCTAAATCTGATGTAGCCTAAATGAATTAAATTGTATAAAATAGTAGGATTTTAAATTATAGAATTTTTAAGTTGGATTATTTTATCGTAACTTAGCACAAATAATCTGACTTACTGTATGCTAATCTAATATCATTACAGAGATGGAATACTTATTAATAATTTATACTCTTTTATTAATATTTAATACCTGCAATTCTTTGATTTAATTCAATTAAACTAGGCTTGATAGAATTTAAGAAAAAATCTGAATCATTATTATTAATCGCAAATAAGGTTTTTTCAATATTAGATTTAATCTCACTAAGAATGTGATAAATCATATTCAATTGATGGGATGTTATGTTTTGTATTTCCAGAGACATATAAATAGATGTAAAACCATCCGAAATTTCCTCAAAGATATTTTGCAATTCAGTAAATTTATTGATATTTTCATAATCATTGGATATCATTTTACGGATTCTTACTAACTGTTCTTCAAAATATCCAGAATATTTAGAAAGCTCCTTATTTTTTGTTGTATCACATAACTCTTCAAGAAATTCAGCTAATTTTATTTTTTCTTTAACGTTAACATCAAAAATTTCAGTAAATTCACAAAAAATATTGTTAATTTTCTTTGAAATGAGATCAATAGTTTTCAAAATTTCATTTGATGAATATTCATTTCTTTTTAAATCAGACCCATTTTCACTTCTGACAAAATTTTGATTGATAATTGCAGATAAATCTGTTTCAATTCGTATCAATACCGGCACAATTTTTTCAAAATATTTGCTCAAATATTCAAAACTATTTTCATCTAATGTTCTGTTATTTTTTACAGCTTTAGAATTCATTTGTTCACCCCGATTATTAAAATAATTTAATTATTAAATTTTTAATAATAGCAATATATAAAAAAATAATTATTAAAAAAAATTTATTTTTAAATTATCATTAATATACGTTCAAAAATAAAAAATGGGTTTCGTAAACTTATACGAAACCCATTTTTTTTACTATAAATTTTACTTCTGTATGATGAATGTTTGGCTTATAGAAGTATTTATAGCTCGAACCTCAAGAATATATGCGCCATTCGTTAGTTTTGATGTATCATAATTAAATAAATGAGCACCTGACTGCAGAACTGCATTCATTGTAAGTAGATCAACTTCCTTACCGGCTATATCCCTTATCGTTATTCGGACATTTTGTAAAGTTTTAGGTGTACTCAAGCTGACTGAGAGATTACCTTGAGCTGGATTTGGATATATATTTAAAAATACTTCTTTCTCAGGATCCAGCATTTCATCAGTTACAGAACTTACAGGATTAGTCAATATTAAACTTCCTTTGCTGATTTCATGTCCATTTTCATCTAATGTTCTAAAGTTTAAGACCGGATTATCTTCGCTAGGATAAGCAATTGTTAAATAGACAGTCTTAGCGATTTGACCATCCTTTAATATTGTCCGGTCACCTGAAGGTAAACCAATATAGAATGAGCCTTCATCATCGAAACCTGGTAAAATGAAGAATTCCTCATTAATTGTTAAAGGTGGACCAACGGCAAGTATTTCGGCTTTATTCTCGATTTTAGCTGCAACACCATAAATTGATTGTTTATAACCGTTTGAATTATGTATGTACAACGCATAGGTTTTAACACCATTTGGCTTGGCATCTGTATCTATACCAATTTCATCAGCTTTTATTCCGGGTATACGTGCAACAAATAGAACTGGTTCAGAGTAAAATAGTTCTTCATCATCTTTAAATTTATATAGGAATCTTGCCTCTATTGAAATTACGTTCAAATTGTGGGGCGATAATTTAATTTTAATTGGTACTTTATTGCCTGGAATTATATTAGTTTCTATAAAGGCAGTATGACCTTCAATTATTCCTAAATTTCCATTACTTGAAATTTCAGTTATACTTGGATTTTCAGAAGTAAGCTCAATACCTTTAATTATTACTTGATTTTCGGGTACATCTGGACTGACAACCCATAAAGTTCCATTAGTTGCATTGTCCATAACGAGGCTTGTTTCTTCAGGTTCATTCTGTTGAATTGTCTCATTATTTTGACTGGCTGATTGAAGAACAAGTTTATTTATCTTTGTAACCCATGGTATAAATTGAGCTTTTCTTACAATAGTATAGTATTTGACTGTATCGCAAGTTACGCATTGACAATTTGTAAAACTGTATCTTATTCCAATTAACAATGTATCATAACAACCTTTACCTCCAGATAATGGTGGGAAAAGCATATCAAGTTTAAGCTGAGCTAATTTGTTCCAATCAATGCATTCACCGTACCCCCAAACAGCTTCACGGCTGTATATATTTAGTAATTGAGGTCCCGGTGCTGGAGCCACAAATAAGCCACCACCCGTTATATCGCCAAATACTCTACTCCATGATGGAAATGAAGTCAAACAAACTCGCTTCAATTGTGCACTAACAATTGTGGCAGAAAATCTCTGAATTGGTATTGGACCAGCTTGTATTAAAGCTGTTAAGCCAACATAACCTGTAGCACTATTATATGTAATTTTTTCATTACTAATCTTACGTATGAATTCACGGCAGCACTCTATATCTGTTGGTTCAGTAGGACAGGGAGGTAAGTTCCATCTGATGCTATCACGGCAGATTATTCCTTTGCAACTTAGTGTGTAATAAATTGTGAGTACTGTGGAATTAGTTGTATTTAGGAATGTTGTGTTAACATTCCAACTTGAACTTGTAATATTAAATGTTGCCGGGCTGAACGTTCCATTGGGTGAAGAAATGAGTAACACGGCAGGTGCGCAACTACTTCCGCTTATTGCAACTGAGTACTGCTTAAATCCATTGGTTGGATCTATGCCTATACACTTAATTCCTAAGCTCAAATCTTTTATGCAATCACTTGGCTGTTGCGATAATGTATCAATTTTGACACAAACCGGATTTGATTCCAACTGTCCAGCAAGTTGGTAATTTAAAATAGAGCTTTGAATCAAATGCTTAGTCCAACCACTAGCTGCAAATGTGTTACAAGAAACTTGTTCGGGTGTAGCATTGGCATCAATTTTTGCAGAAAATTGGACTTCTGCTCCTGTTGAACCAACTGCTGTAGAACCATAATAAGCAGCTATGTTTTTATTGCCAGCTGTAATTCCTGAAGTCCAAGTTCCGCCTGTACCACAGCCAATAGTAAACACATTCCCAGGTGCGCCTACTGGATTTAAATTGTTGACATTAGCTAAGGTTGTACTTGGATTATTATAAGGTAGAATTGTTGATGGAATTGGTGTCCCAACAAGGTTATTGTACGTTATATTGTATTGACTGCCACGTGGATTACAATTTTGAAGAATTTTGCTGTCTGCTGGGGCATTATCGAGAGGTAATAGATCCACAAATGTAACGTGTGCAAGAGATGCTGTACCAGTTGAATTCATTTGTAACTTATAGACTACATTTGAACCGGCTGACGCATAGATATTATTTGAAAAATTCTGTTCACTTTCTTTCCTAACTTCTTTCTTTAGGTTGAAACCGACATTTCCACTCACTAAAACAAATACTGTATTTGATGTAAATGTTTGATTACCTAGAGCTCCACCAGAAAGTGTGAATTTATTTGGGATATTACCCAAAGCAGCAGTATCTCGTACTTTAACATCAAACTCAATATAATAATACGGAACATTAGAAGTACCATACATACCACAATTTGTATAAAATAGATTCTGGCAAGTTGCCTGAATTGTTGGTAAAGTGGCTGTTACAGTGTTTGTATTTGAATTATAATTAATTGAAACACCAGTCCATTGCTGATTAGGAGTAGGATTTGGATTACAGTTAGGTATATTCCAAGTATTGGCTATGTAGTAAGATGGATTACCGATGTATTCAAGATTTGGATCAAGTACGTCAGTCAGTGTTACACCGGATAAGGGCAAACCGCCTATATTTTGAATTCTCAATCTATACCTAAATGTTGAACCCGGCGTATAAGAACTTTGTGCGTTACAAATTTCCTTCCATAAGCAAGGATTTGCTGCTGGAGCTTCAACAGTAAAAGTAGCACAAGCATGTTGTTGGGCAGTAGGCAGTTGCAACCAAACGCAATTCTGTATTTGCGTGCCAACAGTAGCATTGCTAGGAATTGTGAAATTAACATATACATAAGCACACTGCCCAGCTTGCAAACTTCCTTGAATTGTTAAAATGTTATTATTTCCTATTGTAGCATTGATTGAACCGGGCCATATTGTTCCGAGTGTAAAATTGCTCAATGAGCTAGGTAGAGTGTCTAATGCAGTAAACTGCATAGTTGTGGTGCCGGTATTACATATATAAATTAGATATTGTCCTGAACATCCAGGTTGTCTATTTGTATAAACCCACTTGCTGATTGTTGCACTTTGTATTACTACTTTTTTCACACAAGTTTGAGCACTTTCAGTGAAGGTGCCACAAGGTTGATTTGCAGAACCCAAAGTACCACTCAAAACAGCTGTATTACTTATTATTGTGTTGTTTGGAAAAGTATTGGGTGGATAGTAAATCTTTATTTGACAGCAAACAGAATTGTACTGCTGATTAGCACTCATATTACCGACATTCCAGGTAACAATGTTACCGGTTTGTGTGGCATTGCAGGTAGAGCCAACTAATATTGCTCCACTAGGTAATGTATCAGTAACTACTCCATTGACCAAATTCAATTGACCGGTGGTACCAACATTTTTATACACACATATTTGATATGTTACAGTGTCATTAGCTGTTGCCCAAGGACAATTTCCACCAATCCAAGCCAAACCTACTGGATATTTATTTATATGCCATGGATTGGAAGCCTGTGCTGTGGTAGATAGAAAACCAGTACATAGACTATAATCTTTGTCATTATATACTGCATTTAGACAGGCACGATTTCTTACAGATACTCCATTACATGTTATTCCATTTTCAAATTTAACTGTAATCGTAATAGAACCAGAACATCCATTTGGCACGCTTTGCCAAGCAATTCCAACAGTTCCACCTTGTGAATTAGGTGGAGGTGTTGTAACTGTTGGTGTACCGCAAGCATTATTCACGCTATGATTAAGAAAAATTAAATTTGGTGGTAGCTGATCTGTTATTGAAACATTTGTAGCACCAGCTGGTATTGTATAATATATGGTATAGCTAAACGGTTGACCAGTTGGTACAAGCGTATCGCTTACCACCTTTTTAATTATGAAACCTGATTCGCTTACTTCTGATACCCACGATTGTGAGTGAAGGTATGAGAAAGTAAAAATAAAAAATAGGAATATAAAAGTGAAATTACACAATTTGCTATTAAATCTTCTGAATGGTTTGAACTGATTTTGGCTTTTAGTTAGACATAGTAAATAATTTAGCATAATATCACCCAAAAATTTGTGTATAATAAGTTAAATTTTGATGTTGTTTAAATTAAATCTAATTTATAAAAATTTATTATAACAAACAAAAAAAATATTAACTTTTTTTAACCTCAATTTACAAATATTATCTTGAATTTTGCAACAAATCTTTGATAATTTTGTATATATGTCAAGCAAAATTACAAACTAATATTTATGCTAACACTAAAAAAAATATTAATATTAATTTTAATACCACCTGTATTAATTTGCAAGACAATTCCGGACAATTTTCATTTTAGCCATGCTAATCAATTACAAATATATTCGGGGAATTATGAAAACATTTTATATAAACTTGACACAATTAACACAATTTATCTCGATTTTGAGCAAAACAATTGGTTTCAGATTTTAACAAATAATTATCCTACTAGTACATATTTAGAAGCATCACTAACTTTTTATGGCGTAACATATAAAGGTGTTGGTGTGAGATTTCGTGGTGAAACATCTTATTTGATGACGCAACATTCACAAAAAAAATCATTTAATATTACAATTGATTATAAGGATAGTAATCAAAGAATTGCCGGATATAAGACTCTCAATCTTAATAATTGTTTCCAAGATCCCACATTCATGCGTGAAGTACTATATTACTTCTTGATAGGTGATTATATTCCTGTACCAAAAGCAAATTTTGTAAAATTAATAATAAACGGCGAAAATTGGGGTTTATATAGTAATGTTCAGCAGTTAAACAAGAAATACTATAGCGAGTGGTTTTTAGATAAGACGGGTACAAGTTGGAGAGCCAAATATCCCGACACTTCTACTGCTAAACAACCTGGTAAACCAAATTTTGGTGTTGGATATTGTTCATTGAATTACCTTGGTGATGATCCCTTAACTTACACAAGATACTATACATTAAAATCAACAACAAAAGAAAATCCTTGGGAAGATTTGGTTAGAACTTGTAAAAATTTACATTTCTTACCAATAGAATTTTTATACGATACACTTCAATATCATTTAAATGTTGACCGTTCACTATGGTATATTGCTTGCGAAAATGTATTTACAGATGAGGATGGATACATTAATAAAGGCGGTTCTGATTATTACTTATATTATGATAATTATGAGAAAAGAATGACTCCAGTTGAATACGACGGGAATAGCACTTTTTTAGCGAATAAAATTAACCAATCAATTTTTTTCCGAGAAAATGATAAAAATTATCCTCTTGTTAACAGACTTCTTGCAAATCCCGCACTAAGACAAAGGTATATTGCACAGGTCAAAACTATACTTGATAATACATTAAATGAAGAAAAAGTATTCCCAATTATAGATAAATTTAAAAATCTTATTGAACAGGAAGTTATAAATGATGAAAAGAAATTATATTCCTATCAACAATTTTTAAATTCGATTAATGAATTGAAAAATTTTATCAAAAATCGCCGGACATTTATATTGAATAATCCTATGGTTTCTGCAAAAGCACCAATTATATCCGACGTCAAAATAATATCAGGAAGTGGAGTTAATATCCCCCCCAACTCTGATGAAGAAGCAACAATTCAAGCTAAAATTGAATCAGCTGATGCTATTCATTCTGTTAATTTATACTATGGTACTGGTTTGTCAGGCGTTTTTAATAGAATAATTATGTATGATGATGGTTTGCATAATGATTTAAAAGCAAACGATGAAATCTTTGCCGCTAATATACCTCAATTCCCGGCTAATACTTATGTCAGATATTATATTGAAGCAATAAGTGATAATAATTTTAAAACAGTCAGTTACAAGCCTGAAAAAGCCGAACACAATGTGTACTTATATCTCGTTGAAAATGAAATTGAGCAAAATTCAGATGTTGTAATTAATGAACTTATGGCAGATAATACAAAAACTATAGCCGACCCTCAAGGGCAATATGATGATTGGATTGAATTATTTAACAAAGGTTCAAAAGACATTGACTTATCTGGTTTTTATTTAACTGATAAAATTGATAATCTTAAAAAATGGAAATTTCCTAATAATACTTTTATAAAATCTGGCGAATATTTACTAATCTGGGCTGATGAAAATTCAAAAGATTCACCTGGATTACATACCAACTTCAAATTATCAGCTAACGGCGAAATTTTATTACTCATAAGTTCCGATGATAAAGGTAATAGCATATTGGATTCCGTTAGCTTTGGATCTCAAAAAAAAGATATTTCATATGGCAGATATCCAAACGGTTATGGTGAATTTTATTTTATGTATCCTACACCTGGTGCTTACAATGATAAATTTTTATCTATTGATTATACAATAGTTGAAAGTATTAATGATAGAATTGAAATCTATCCAAATCCAACTGATACAGAAGTCAAAATAATTATTAATTCTACTTTTGAAGAAGTAAGCAGATTAAGAATTTATAATTTGTTGGGACAAATAATTCATTCAGAATACATAAATTTAAATCCTAAAGAAAAAACTTTGTATATTTGGAATCGTAAAGATTTTTCTGGTATATACGTCGAATCTGGAACTTATATAGTTTCACTTGAATTCAAAGACAAAAATATTAATAAGATATTAATTTTACATTAAGATAAAACCAATTATCTCCTGCTATATATTTTTAATTATTTGAATTTAAACATCTGTATTTAGCCTTATTTTTATCAAATAATTACCTTTATAAATTACTAAAATTAATTTTATTTTATTTGATATAAAACTTGATTCTCATCATTTAATTTACAAAAATTTGCTATTTTTAGTAATGAAGCTCATTCAAAATTATCTTTAATCAAATTATGATAAATAGTCAGGTAAATCAATGAAAAAATTAATTTTATTAATAGGATTTGCATTTTTATCATTAGCAATAATCAATTTTTGCGATAATCGTGAAAGGATTACTGAAAGTGATTACCTTAAATACGGTGATAGCATTGTAGCTTTGACATTTGATACATTAAGAATAGAATTATTCAAGGCTATGGCAGAAAAAGGACTTATTGGTGCAGTTGATTATTGTAGAATCCATGCATTGGATTTAACAAAAATTTATGAATATGGGAATGTTACAGTAAGACGCGCAGCAATTAAATTCAGAAATCCGTCAAATCAAGCCGATGAACTTGAAAGCGAAATAATAAATAACTACATCAATTCCAAAGTAGTAGGTGATAGTTTATATTCTATAATTATTGAACATAAAAAACATGTGCATTTTTTTAAACCTATTATTCTTCAATCCGCATGTCTCCCCTGTCACGGAAAACCCATTGATGAAATACCTAATGAATTAATCGAATTTTTGCAAACAAAGTACCCCAATGATCAAGCTAAAAATTTTAAAGTTGGAGATGTACGTGGTATTTGGCATATTACATTTGATAAATAAATGTGAATTTTCTTTTATGTATTTTAGAATTTTCTCAAATTTAAAATTTGCATTTTATAAACATTAATTTTAAGCAATAACAAAAATCACAGGGACTTGTAATTGTAATCCCTGTAGTGGAACAGATTTTTTTGATCGATTTTTTGAAAATTACCTGAGGTTTTTTATTTGCATTTAAAAATTTACTTTATTTCTGTTTCACAACTTCAGTAACCATTCGAGCTGCTTCACTAAAAGTCGTAGCTACTTTAAATTTAATGCCTGAATTTTTTAAGGTTTTTGCTGCTTCTTCTGCATTTGTTCCATCAAGTCTGACGATTATCGGAACTTTAACTTCAACAGTTTTGAGAGCTTCAATTATACCATCAGCAACTTTATCGCAACGGACTATGCCACCAAAAATATTAATAAGTACAGCTTCAACATTTGGATCGCTCATCATAATTCTGAAAGCATTAGCAATTCGTTGTACATTAGCACCCCCACCAACATCAAGAAAATTAGCTGGACTTCCACCGGATAATTGAATTAAATCCATTGTAGCCATTGCCAAACCGGCTCCATTAACCATACAGCCTACATTCCCATCCAATTTAATATAATTTAAATCATACTTTGAAGCTTCGACTTCAAGCGGTGATTCCTCTTCTATATCTCTTAATTCAGTATATTCTGGATGCCTAAAAAGGGCATTATCATCGAAATTCATTTTTGCATCGAGAGCCAAAATTCTACCATCTGTAGTTAAAACAAGGGGATTAATTTCAAGAAGACTGCAATCAAGCTCTTCATAGGCTTTAACTAAATTAATGATAAATCGAACAAAATGTTTATAGGGCTCACCATATAGACCTAAACCAAATGCTAATTTTCTCGCTTGATATTCTCTAAAACCAGGAAAAGGATTGATATATTCCTTTAAAATTAAATGTGGAGTTTCTTCTGCTACCTTTTCAATTTCAACGCCACCTTCAGTAGAGGCCATAACAACATTCTGCCCTGTTTGCCTATCTAAAACTATACCAGCGTAATATTCTTTAGCAATTGATACTCCTTCCTCAAGTAGAATTCGCCGAACAATTGTGCCAGCTTGACCAGTTTGAATTGTTACCAATTTATTCCCTAATATAGCTTTAGAATATTGATAAACTTTATCAGCGAGATTATCACCTTTAATTATATTTACACCTCTGACTTCTTTACCGAAAAGTTCGATCTTAATGTTGCTTTCCTTATCGAAAATATATCCTTTACCTCTACCACCAGCATGAACCTGTGTTTTAAGAACAATTGTATCAATACCTTTAACTACAAAATCTTCATAAGCTATCTTTCCAGCTTCTTCCGGAGTAAAAACCACACGCCCGAAAAGCGTTGGTACATCAAAACGCTTTAACAATTCCTTTGCTTGGTATTCGTGAATTTTCATTTACAATTCCAAAAATTTAATATATACAAAATAACTAAATGACATTTTGTAAAAAATCAAATTTATCAAAATTCAAACGATTAACAAATTTTAAATTGAGAATTAAGTAAACTTTAGAAATTAGCTCTTTTATCTGGTATTGTACCAAAAATATAATCCCATAAAGGTGAACTCACTCCATAGGCTTTATTTGGTTCTGAATAATGATGTCTCATATGGTGTTTTTTCAATTCAAGAAATAGTTTATTTTTAAATGCAAAATGGTGTAAAGCATAGTGCATCATATCATAAATCAAGTATCCAAATACTAATCCCGCAAAAAAAGGTTTAGAGTAAAAATGTCCAAAAATTAAAGTGGACAAAATATAAAAGAATACAGCAAGTGGTATACTTACTGATGGGACCATAACAAGTCGTTTTGAATCACGAGGATAATCATGATGCACGCCGTGGAAGATGAAATGTATTTTTTTGCCAAATTCTGTTTTTGGCTCATAATGAAAGACAAAACGATGCAAAATATATTCAACTAATGTCCAAGAAAATATACCAAAAATGAAAAAAGCTATTAAATAGAATAAATTTGTATAAAGATTTGTGAGGCTCCAGTATAACAAATAAAGTATCAATGGTATATAGATATAGAGCGGAACTGTCCAATGTATTCGAGAAAATGCATCTATAAAATCGCTTTTAAACAATCTTACTGATTTATCTTCATTTGAAATATATAATTTTGGCATATAGTTACTCCCTAATTATTCTCGATTTTTTTCTACAACAATAAGAATTTTGTCAGCAGGAACTTGCTCACCAGCTTTTACATTAACTTCGGTTACAATTCCAGAAATTGACGAATATAGGGTAGTTTCCATTTTCATAGCTTCAACAATAATAAGAGGATCTCCTTCGCTTACTTCCTGTCCAACAGCTACTTCAACTTTAACAATACTACCAGGCATTGGAGGTTTAAGTATTAATTTATTCAAAGAATCCTCTGATTTGTTAATTTCAAAATCTTTCTCTTTATATTTTTGTAATTCTATCTGCTGCCCATTTAGGAAGGCATAGTATTTTTCATCGTCAGAGGATAGATATAGTATCTGATTTTTATTTTGGTCTGAAACTATACGATAAATATTTTCAGTAATTGGAAAGAATTTATATTTCAAAATTTCATTATTAATTTTAGCAGCTAATGAACCGTCTTCTTTTTTTTCAGCTATAGTTTCGTAAATTAGATTCTGATATTCCAGTTTCATTTGTAACTCCTTGACTATATTTCCCAAGAACCTATTGTTAACCAGGGAGAAGGCATTTCAGCTTCGGATGTTATAATATCAATTGTTTTCCTGTTCATTTCATAAACTGCTGTACTGGCTATAATAATCCTCATCAATTCCTCATTAATTATTTCCGTTTTCATATTTTTTTGAATAAAATCAGTGTATGTATTACCCTTTATGAATTCGGGATGTTCCAAAACATCAATCATAAATTTAATTGGTGTTTTTACCCCAAGTATAACACAGTTTTTTAAAGCTTCAATCATTTTTTTTCTGGCTTGTTCTCTGTTTTCGGCTTTTACAATAAGTTTTGCTAATATTGGGTCGTAGAAAACAGGTACTTCAACCCCCTGATAAATTCCACTATCGAATCGTATACCCGGACCTGTCGGTTCTTTAAGATAAAGAATCTTACCTGATGATGGTAAAAAATTATTTTCAGCATCTTCTGCATAAATTCTGCACTCAATTGAATGACCATTTTGAGATAAGTCATCTTGTTTAAACGGTAGCTCATTTCCCTCAGCTATTGATATTTGCAATTTGACCAAATCTACACCTGTTGTTTCTTCTGTAATCGGGTGCTCTACCTGTACTCTTGCATTTACTTCAAGAAAATAGAAATTTTTATCTTTATCAACTAAAAACTCTACTGTTCCGATATTATCATAATTTGCTGTTTTAATGACTTTAACAGCTGTATTGCCCATTTTTACTCTCAATTCCGGATCCATAACAGGAGAGGGCGTTTCTTCTATTATTTTCTGATGCCTTCGTTGGATCGAACATTCCCTCTCGAAAAGATACACTGCATTGCCATAGTGGTCCGCAGCAACTTGAAACTCAACATGACGTGGTGATTCTAAATATTTTTCCAAATAAACTTCATCGCTTCCGAAAGCTGATAATGATTCGCGGATTGCAGATTCCACTGCTGAGGATAGCTCATCTATTGAATGAACTATCCGCATACCTTTTCCACCTCCACCGGCTGAGGATTTTATTAATACTGGAAAGCCCATTTTTTCTGCATAAGAGATAAATTCGTCAATATTTTTGGATGAGCCTCTCATTCCTGGAATAACAGGAACATCTGCTTCGATCATAGTTACTCTCGATCTTACTTTGGAACCGAGCAAGCTCATTGATTCTGGATTAGGACCAATGAAAATCAGTCCTGAATCTCTTACTTTCTTGTTAAAAACCGAATTCTCAGCCAAGAAGCCGTAACCGGGATGTATTGCTTCACATCCTGCTTCAATTGCAATTTGTATGATTTTATCCATATTGAGATAGGATTGTAGAGCTGGTGCAGGTCCAATAAAATATGATTCATCTGCTAATTGAGTATGCAATGCTTTCGTATCCGCTTCGGAATAAACTGCTACTGATGTAATTCCTAATTCTTTACAAGCACGTATTATTCTACAAGCTATCTCGCTACGATTAGCTACTAAAATCTTTGTTATTTTCCTTTTCATTTACTTAGCTATTTATTTTGCCAAAATGGTTTTCTTTTTTCTAAAAAAGAGTTCATTCCTTCTTGTCCCTCTTTGCTGATTCTTAATTTTGAAATTAAATCAACAGTATATTGACGGATTTCATTGCTATCTTGAAATTGTAAATAATCAAGAAGCTCTTTTATTTGTTTTATAGCATTTGGACTATTATTCAAAAGCATTTCGATCATTTTGTTTAATTCAGACTCGCATTTTGTGATATCTGTAACTATATTAATCAAACCTATTTCTTGAGCTTTTTTAGCACTTATTATCTCACCACTCAGGAAAAGTTCTTTCGCTTTAGCATATCCTATTCGAGCAACAACAAATGGAGAAATAACTGCAGGAGCTAAGCCTAATTTAACTTCTGTAAATCCTATTTTAGCATTTTCTTCTGCAATGATAATATCACATGCAGACATTAATCCTGCACCTCCTCCTATAGCAGCTCCCTTTACAAAGGCAATTACTGGTTTTGGATATCTATAAATTGTATATAAAAGCTCTGCTAATTCATCTGATTCAAGCAAATTGTCCCTAAAATCATAATTTATGATTTCCTTCATCCATTGCAAATCAGCTCCAGAGCAAAAAGATTTACCCTTACCACTAAGTACAACAACTCTAATTTGGGAATCCAATCTTGATTTAAATACACTGGTTAATTCTCTAATTAATTTATTGTCCAATGCATTGTGTTTTTCTGGCTTGTTTAAAAATATATGTAAAACATGATTTCTTAATTCAGTTAGAACAGTATTTCCAGTCTCATTCATTAAAATATTCCTCTACATTCTTGAATAAAGTCAATACAAAGTTAGCTCCATTTCCTTTAGAACTAACGAGATTTATTTTTGCATTTATGGCATCAGCCAATTTCTTTACAATTGATAATCCAAGTCCAGTTGAGTTCTCACCTGCAGTCGGTTGGGCACTTAATCGTGCAAATTTTTTGAATAGATTTTTTTTATCTTCATCTGTAAATCCAGGACCTTCATCCCTAATGCTTATTTTAAGGTAATTTTTGTAATCTGAAAGTTTAATATGGATACTCTTATTGAATGGAGAATACTTAATTGCATTTGATAATAAATTATCGAGAATTTGAATTACTGCATTTTCGTCAGACACAATCTTTATTTCTTTGTTATTTAAATCTTGTTTAATAATAATATTTTTTTCCTTAGCTTTTTCAAGATATGTCGAAATAACAAATTTGATTGTCTCGACAATATTGAATAACCTTGGTTTTAAAACAAGTTCTCCCCTCTCAATTTTATTAAGGTCGAGTAGGTTTTTAATTAATTCAAGCATACGTTCGGCTGAAACTAGTATGTCATTAGCGAATCCTTTTATATCCTCTTTACTCAAGTTTTCATCATTTATAAGGATTTTGGCAATCAATGCTATGTTACTAATAGGATTCTTGAGATCATGGGCAGCAATACCTAAGAATTCATCTTTTTCTTCATTTAATTTATTCAATTCTTCAATCAATATTTTCAATTGTTTGTTTGATTGCTCAAGTTCTTCTGTATATCTTTTAAGTTTGAGGTGTGTATTAATCCTTGCTAATAATTCAGCTTCGCCGTTTTCTAAATGAATAAAATCGACTGCACCTAATTGTAATCCTTGTATAATATTTTCCGTTGCAGATTCAGTGGAAAGAAAAATCACAGGTATGTCTTTTGTTTCAGATCTATTTTTCAAGATTTCACATACTTCATAGCCATCCATATCAGACAAAATCAAATCAAGCAAGATCAAATCTGGCTTTATATTGTTGACACTTTCTAATGCAGATTTACCTTCTTGTGCTAAAACAACATCAAAATTTTTACTTTTCAGATAATTTCCAATCTTTCTCAATTTAGTGAGATTTGAATCAATAAGTAGAATTAATGACTTTTTTGCAGGTATTATTTTGCTTTCGTATTTTCTCATAAATTACATTCTGAAAACACCAAATCTGTGTTCTTCAATCGGTTTATTCAAGGCACAATCTATTCCTAAGGCAAGAATTGTCCTTGTATCAATAGGGTTTATTATTCCATCGTCCCACAATCTAGCTGAACTATAGTAAGGACTAGCTTCCATCTCATATTTCTCAAGTATTGGTTTTCTTATTTCTTCAATTTCCTCTTCTGTAAGTTTTTTGCCTGATTGAACTGATTGTTGTACTTTAACCTGAGTCAATACATCAGCAGCCTGTTCACCTCCCATTACTGATATTCGGCTATTAGGCCACATAAAGAGCATCCTTGGATTATATGCCCTACCACACATTGCATAATTTCCTGCACCATTAGATGCACCAATAATTATCGTGAATTTTGGAACTTGTGCATTAGCTACTGCATGAACAAGTTTAGCGCCATCACGCGCTATTCCACCGTGTTCATATATTTTACCAACGATAAAACCGGTAATATTCTGAAGAAAAATTAAGGGTATTTTCCTTATTGCACATAATTCTATAAAGTGAGCTCCTTTCAAACTCGATTCTGAAAATAATACTCCATTATTTGCTAATATTCCAACTGGGTAGCCCATGATACGGGCAAAACCTGTTACAAGTGTTGTTCCATATAATTCTTTAAATTCCTGAAATCTACTTCCATCAACGATTCTGGCAATAACTTCTTTAACATCGTAGGGTGTACGGACATTCTTTGGTACAATACCGAAAATTTCGTCAGGGTCATAGTAAGGGTCTTCCGGTGCAATTCTTCCAATATCAAACTTTCTTTGTTTTTCGAAATTTTCAACAATATTTCGAGCAATTTCAAGTGCATGTTGATCATTTTGAGCATAGTGGTCCGATACACCAGAAATTTTACAATGCACATCAGCACCACCAAGCTCCTCATCTGTTACAACTTCGCCTGTCGCAGCTTTTACAAGGGGTGGACCACCAATAAAAATTGTCGCCTGATTTCTTACCATAATCGTTTCATCACTCATTGCTGGAACGTAGGCTCCGCCAGCAGTGCAAGAACCCATAACTACTGCAATTTGAGGAATTCCTAATGCTGACATTTGAGCCTGATTATAAAATATTCTACCAAAATGCTCTTTGTCAGGAAAAGTTTCTGATTGGTATGGTAGGAAAATACCTCCTGAATCAACTAAATAAATACAAGGTAAATGGTTTTGTAACGCAATTTCTTGGGCGCGTACGTGCTTTTTAATGGTCATAGGAAAATATGTCCCACCTTTAACAGTTGCATCATTTGCTACAATCATACATTCACGTCCCTTAATAACTCCTATACCTGTGACAATACCGGCACATGGTGCCATATTATCGTACATATCCCAAGCTGCAAATGATGAAAACTCAAGAAATGGCGTATTGGCATCGCATAAATACTTTATACGATCTCTTACAAGCATCTTACCACGTTCGATATGACGTTTACGGTGGCTTTCAGGCCCACCTGATTTAATTTTTTCTAAACGCTCCTGAAATTCTCTTAATAATTGCTTGTTTACTTCGTAATTTTCTTTAAAGGTTGGGCTTTTAGTCGAAATTTTACTCTGAATTCTTTTCATCAATATCCAAGTTTATTTTGTTTCTAAATTTCATTTATTTTCGATTATTTCAAATTCCCAAATGCAGTCGAAATAGTAATTAGTAATATCAGGGGGACAGGAAATTTTCCTGGTAACAAATCTATTATCTATTGTACGGGCAAAATAGCTATATTCAACAATTCCAATGGATGCACACGGGAAGTCAATCATTCCTTTACTCCTGCGGGCTGCCTGTACTCTACATCCTTTAATGTAATAGCGTAATTTTGTATCATCGATAATCTCAATTTTGCCGTCCACTAATGTTGTGTAAAGTCTGAAAGAAAGTGCCTTTTTTAATCCTTCAACACCGGAATTTTTACCTAAACCAAGAAAATCAATTATTCTTTTTGCCTCAATAACACTAAATTTGCGCCAGGCTTCCCGATCTATGTCCATTGCTAAACCAATTCCATATTGCTCTTCGAGCGATAAAAACCAGCAACCATCGTGTGCAAGCCAGTTTTTTGCATATATCCTTAATAGCTCAATTAACTCTTCTTTTGAAAGTTCTTCAATATTTTCTGCTTTTAACATTTTTGTTTCGATTAATTTAAGTTTCACATTCCTCTTCTGTATTTCCCGCCGATTTCATATAAAAGATGTGTTATTTGTCCCATAGTAGCATGTTCTACTGTGTTGAGTAATTCCTCGAAAATATTTCCTTTGGTTATAGCTACTTTTTTTAAATTTTCAAGTGCTTGATTTACTTTGTCTTTATGTTTCTCTTTGAATTCAGCAACATCTCTGAGTCGCTGGTCTTTTTCTTCTTTGCTGGCTCTTGTTATTTTCATATTATCATAAGGATTTTCAGCATCTTCACGGACAAAAGTATTTACACCGATAATCGGATATTCTCCTGATTGTTTAAGATATTCATAGTACATTGATTCTTCTTGAATTTTTGATCTTTGATACTGTGATTCCATTGCTCCTAAAACGCCGCCACGTCTTGACAATCTATCAAATTCCTGTAATACTGCTTCCTCGACAAGATCTGTTAAAAATTCGATTATAAATGAACCTTGATTTGGATTTTCGTTATAAAGCATTCCAAATTCATTTGCCAAAATATATTGAATAGCCATTGAACGTCTAACAGAATCTTCTGTTGGTGTAGTAATTGCCTCGTCATAAGAATTTGTATGTAAAGAGTTACAATTATCGTAGAAGGCAAGCAAGCCCTGGAGGGTTGTACGTATGTCATTGAAATCTATTTCCTGTGCGTGAAGTGATCTTCCTGAGGTTTGGATATGATATTTTAATTTTTGGCTTCTTTCAGAAGCATTATATTTATCCCGCATAGCTATTGCCCAAATTCGTCTTGCTACCCGACCGATAACCGAGTATTCTGGATCCATTCCATTAGAAAAGAAGAATGATAAGTTTGGTGCAAAATCATCAACATCGATTCCTCTATTAATAAAATATTCGACATAAGTAAATCCATTTGCTAAAGTGAAAGCTAATTGTGTTATCGGATTTGCACCAGCTTCAGCTATATGATAGCCACTAATACTCAATGAATAATAATTTTGAATTTTATTCTTTGATAAATACTCTTGAACATCTCCAATTAACTTCATTGCAAAATCTATTGAAAAAATGCAGGTATTTTGTCCTTGATCTTCCTTTAACATATCCGCTTGTACCGTACCACGTAACTTACGGAATGTTTTTATTTTTAAATCTTCTTTTTCTTCGTCACTTAGTTCAATTCCTTGAGCATTTAATTTTTCCAGTTCTCGTTTATATGCTGTTAAGAAATAGAATGCAACCATAATTGGAGCAGGTGCATTAATAGTCATCGACACTGAGGTCAGGGGGTCAGTTTGATCAAATCCCTTTAACAAAACATCCATATCTTCAAGTGTACAAACAGAAACACCGCTTTCTCCGATTTTACCATAAATGTCAGGTTCGGTCGAAGGATCTTCTCCATATAATGTGATACCATCAAATGCTACAGACAGACGTTTTGCCTTGTCATTTTTGCACAAATAATGAAATCTTTTATTTGTCCGCTCAGGACTACCTTCACCTGCGAATTGACGCTTCGGATCCTCTGTTGTTCGTTTAAATGGAAACACACCAGCTGTGAAAGGGAAATTACCCGGAAAATTCTCTTTATAATAGAACTTTACAAGTTCTTTCCAAGAATCATAATTTGGTGGAACAACTTTTGGAATTTTTGTTCCGCAAATTGACTTCTTGTATAGCTTAATATTAAGTTCCCTATCATGAATTTTGTAGCTGATTTCATCTTGAAAATATTGATCGACACAAGTTTTATGATTCTCTAAATATTCCCTGGTTTTAGGATGGAGTTGTTCCCATTTTTCCTGGAATTCTGAAAGCAGGATTTTACGGATATCTTCATCTTCTGTTAGTTCAGCTGATTTCTTCAATGCATAAGCAGTATCAGCAAGTTCAGCTTCTTTATTGACAAACTTGTGATATTCTCTTACTGTATCTGCTATTTCAGATAAATAATTTACTCGGCGATTATCAAGCAATCCAAAATCTTTTACATAATCGGTCGGAAGCATTTCAATCATCGGATAATGTATCTTATAACTTCGGAATTTATACTCAACTAAAATCTTAAGTAAATCCTTGAACAATCTATTTATTCCGTGATTATTAAATTGATTACTGCTTGCTGCATAGATAGGTAAGCCAAGTTCTTCTAAGGGTATTTTCGGATTAGCTTTAATTTGATGAGTTCTGAGGTAATGAATTATTACCTCTCGAAGTGCATCTTCTGAGCCCAATTTTTCGAATTTATTTATAACAATCATATCAGCAACATCAAGCATATCGATTTTTTCTAATTGAGATGGAGCTCCAAAGTCAGCAGTCATAACGTAAATTGATTTGTCGCTCACTTCAGTGATTCGACTATTAGCTTGTCCAATTCCGCTTGTT
This sequence comes from Candidatus Kapaibacterium sp., assembly GCA_938031175.1. GTDB lineage: Bacteria > Bacteroidota > Ignavibacteria > Kapaibacteriales > UBA2268 > CALHGZ01. The sequence goes on from CALHGZ010000006.1 coordinate 25,639, forward strand.
TCTACAATAATTAAATCGAAACCGCATGTCTTCAAAACTGATATTGAATCGTTTATTGATTCTGCAAGCTCTGATTCTCTTTGTCGTGTTGCAAAACTTCGGAAATATACTCTCGGATTGTAAATTTGATTATAACGGATCCTATCGCCAAGCAAGGCTCCACCAGTTCTACTTTTGGTTGGATCAACAGCAAGAATAGCTATATTTATATCCTCAGTATAACTGATGAATCTGCCGACAATTTCATCAATGACAGAGCTTTTCCCACTACCTCCTGTTCCTGTTACACCAAGGACCAAGGATATTTTTTTGTCATATTTTTTATAAATCTGGCGAAGGAAATTAAGTTTATCCTCATTATTAATGTTTTTTTCTATATAGGTTATTTGCTTTGATATTGCTAAATGATTTTGGGTATTATTATTCTTTATGAAGTCTTCATTAATTTCAGGTAATAAAGTGCCATTTAATTTTGCCTTATGTTCCGAAATCCTTTTAATAATATCATCAGCAATACCATCAATACCTAATTTTTGACCATCAATTGCGTGATAAAGTTTCGTAACACCTATGTTTTCTAAATTTTTTATTTCGCTAGGTAAAATGACACCTCCACCACCACCAAAAATCTGTATGTGGCTGGCATTAAGTTGATTTAATAAGTCAACCATATAAGCAAAATACTCATTATGACCGCCCTGATATGAGCTAACAAGTATAGCATCAGCATCTTCCTGTATCGCAACCGTTACAACTTCATTTACTGAACGATTATGCCCCAGATGGATAACTTCAGCTCCTCTTTTCTGTAAAAGACGGCGGAAAAGATTAATTGAGACATCGTGACCATCAAATAATGCTGCTGCTGTTACTACTCTTATATTATCCATTTTTATATGCTTTACATTTTCTTGTGACATAATTTAAGTATATGTAATTTAATCAATGTTTGAATAATAACAAAAACCGACGCTAAATAGTATGTATCTTAATATTTAGCATCGGACATTTTCATCGATTATATTTATTTTATAATATTTACCGGCTGAATATGTATTTCATTTCCTATTATTATTTTTATATAATAAATGCCGGACGATAAATATTTTGTATCAATTATACCAAATCCTTCTTTTACTTGAACTTTATCTATTGCCATTCCAATACAATTCAAAATCGTAATTGAATTATCCATTAAGCATATTTCATTTATTTGTATTACGAGATGACTTGAGGCAGGATTTGGATAAATTAAAATTTTATCAGAATTATATTCAAAGACAGAACCAGCTTGAACTGTTGTAAAACTCCAAATCTCGCTTGGCTCACTCTCTCCATATTCATTTATAGCTAATACTTGCCAATAATATTTGGTATTATAACTTAGATTCTCTATTGTTATTGAGTTTTCATATTCTATTTCGTATATCTGCGCATCGCTCAAATCTGGATTTGTTGATATGTATAAAATATATTTTTTTGCATCAACTTGTGACTCCCAGACAAAAGTATAATTAATTTCTAAATCTGTTGCATTATTAGGAGGTTGCAATAACTTTGGCTTTTGTGGTTTATCCCCAACTGTTTTAAAACACCAAGCATCAGACCATTCTTTTGGAGTATTCTTAATGCCTCTCACTTTCCAACAATATTGTGTATTTTTAGATAGATTTTCTTCAGGTATAAATGTTGTATCTTTAATGTTTGACGCATTTATGACTGGTTCACCAGCTAAAGCTTCATTATCATAAACTAATAATTCATAATATTCAACTGGGAGGGAATGCCATTGAAATTTAGGTTTTAGACTGACATTTTTAGCTCCATTAACCGGTTCGATCAATTGAGGCTTATAATCAAGTGCGTCAATTGTTGTAAAAGACCATACCTCACCCCAATCACCATCAAATTTTGTATTTTCACCTCTGATTCGCCAAAAGTATTCCGTCTCAGGTTGTAAATCAATTGTAATAGATATTATGTCAGAATGATTGATTTTACGTTCAATTAATATATCATTAAAATCTTGATCTAATGCAATTTGCAAAGTATATCTCAAACTACCTTTTGATCTTAACCATTTAAATTCGACTCTTGTATTAATATCAAGACTTTTATCAAGAGGATATACTTTAACAACATTTTCTGGTTTTGATGGATAGTAAAAATAGCTAATTTTATTGGTTAGCATATTTGGTACAAGCAGTGAATCATTCCATTGATTAAAATACAATGAAGCCGGACCGCTCAATCCGGTTGCAAGAAGAAACTCAGGCTGTTCGAAATCGTAATCATATCTGTATAATTTACCGCCGTTTATATTTTGATTTTCCCATGCTGTAAGATAAAAATTACCCTTTCTATCCATTGCGATACCATCTAAGAAATTCAATGGAGTATACAAAATTACCTTTGTCGTAAAATCATTAAGAGAGACTTCATATATAGGTGCTTGTTCTTTGAATGAAACAACAAGAAGTCTATTTTTAACTTCATCATACAATATTCCATTAGGACTAAGAACCGAACCTTTTAATTGAAGTGCTGATATTTGATTATTTTTAGTATCGAGGCGAAAAATTTTATTTTGAAACATTTCAGTTACATAAATATATCTAACACCATCTGTACACATACCATTTAAAAATTCAGATCCACCGACGTTAATGGTTTCTACAATTGCTTCTTCATCAATATCAATAATCAGAATCTTAGTAACATCGGCAACATAAAGCTTCCGTCCCAAAATTACCATTCCTTTAGGATCATCTAAGCCCCAGTTAATAAAATCTTTAAGTTCAAAGGCACGAGTGAGTATAGAGATTTTCCCGTCTGGCTTGTTAAATTGTCCTACATTTGAGACAAAATACAGTTCTTTGACTTCATCATATACTACACATTCTGGTGCTCTTAATGTAGCAGTTTGTGCAAATAAATTATTTGTCGCAAAAATTGTAACAAGCAGGGAAAATAACGATTTCCAGATAATTAATAACTTGTTCATTTTGGCTTCTCCAAAAAGTATAAATAATTAATTAAAACATTAGAAAAATTAAAAAGTCGAACTGGAATAAATAAATTGTATTCCATATGTTGGGAAACAGATTATTTATTCAGTCTAAATAGGCTGATATTGAGTAACTAATTATTTGAGCATAGCTCTGGAAATAACCAACCTCTGAATTTCGCTAGTACCTTCGTAAATTTCTGTAATTTTAGCATCACGTAAGTATCTTTCGGCTCTGAAATCTTCAGTATATCCATAACCGCCGTGAATTTGGAGGCATTTATTAGCACAAAATGAAGCAACTTCAGAAGCTTTTAACTTTGCCATAGCTGCTTCGGTACTGTAATTGAGTCCCATATCTTTCATCTTTGAAGCTCTCCATCCCAACAGCCAGGCAGCCTGATATTCTGTTGCCATATCAGCAATCATCCATTGAATAGCTTGAAAATTTGCGATTGGTTGATCAAATTGATGTCTTTCTTTTGAATAATTAATAGCATCTTCAATTGAAGCGCGAGCGATACCAAGAGCTTGTGCAGCAATTCCCAAACGTCCACCATCGAGTGTTATCATTGCTATTTTGAAGCCTTTGTTTACTTCACCAAGTAAATTTTCTTGGGGTACTACGCAATTATCCAGAATTATTTCTGCAGTCGAAGAACCTCTAATACCTAGTTTCTTCTCAAGCTTACCTATTCTATAGCCAGGAGTATCGCTATCAATAATAAACGCAGAAATACCTTTAGTTTTCTGTCCTGGGTCAGTTGATGCAAGTAAAACAAAAACACTTGCCTCTTTGCCATTAGTAGCAAAAAGTTTCGAACCGTTGATAACCCATTTATCCCCTTCTAAACGAGCTGTTGTCTTGGTAGCACCAGAATCAGAACCTGCGCTTGCTTCAGTTAATGAAAAACTACCAATTTTTCTACCGCTTAATAGATCAGGCAAATATTTTCTTTTTTGTTCCTCAGTCCCAAATCTAAATATCGGGTCACAAACAAGTGATGAGTGAGCTGAAACTATTACTCCTGTAGAGGCGCACCAACGAGATATCTCCTCAACTGCAATAAAATATGACACAAAATCCATACCAGCACCACCATATTCACTCGGATATGCAATTCCCATAATACCCATCTCGCCCAATTCTTTGACTATTTCCTCAGGAAAATAATGCTCTTTATCAATTTTATCCGCAAGTGGAGCTATACGTTCCTGAGCATATTTGGCAATAGTTTCTTTTAACATTTTTTGTTCTTCAGTCAACAAATAGTCCATTTGATATTCCTTTCATTAGTTTTAAAATTAAACAGTTACAAAATTTATTATAAAATTAGAAAAATTTTCGATAAATTCAATAAATTTATCAGTGGATGAATGAATTTTTAGAAAATAATTCTAAATTGATTTTAAAGGAGCCTAAAATGTCACTTAATCGTAATTTGACAGAAGAACAAATATTACTTCGAAATACTGTAAGAAAGTTTGCCGAAGAGCTTATCAAGCCAAAAGCCAAAGAATTAGATGAAAAAGAAGAATTTTCATATGAAATTACAGCTGAAATGGCTAAAATGGGATTTTTGGGTTGTTTCCTGCCTGAAGAATATGGCGGTAGTGGATTAGACTATGTTTCATATATTATTGTAGTGGAAGAAATAGCTCGTATCGATGGGTCCCAAGCAGCTACTATTGCAGCTCATAATTCGCTTGGTGTAGGTCCTCTATACTATTTCGGTTCCGAAAAACAGAAGAAAAAATATTTACCCAAATTGGCTGACGGTCATCTCTGGGGCTTCGGTTTAACCGAACCTGAAGCTGGTTCAGATGCTGGTAATACTCAAACAACAGCCGTCGAAGATGGAGACCACTGGGTTATTAATGGTAGCAAAATTTTTATCACAAATGCAGGAACTGATATAACTCTTGGTTCGACTGTTTTAGCTGTAACAGGCGTCAAATCCAATGGGAAAAAAGAATTAACCTGCTTTATTGTTGAAAACGGCACACCAGGATTTACAATAAAAACTATGAAGCATAAAATGATGTGGCGTGCCTCAAATACCTGTGAACTATATTTCGAAGACGTACGTGTACCAAAAGAAAATATGCTCGGTAAGCGGGGTGATGGTTTTCACCAAATGCTTGCAACTTTAGACAATGGACGATTATCTATTGCTGCAATGGGTCTTGGGCTCGCTCAAGGTGCTTTTGACTACGCTCTTAATTATGCTAAACAACGAAAAACATTCGGCAAACCTATTTCAACTCACCAAGCGATTTCATTCAAATTAGCCGATATTGAAATGGGATTAGAGATTGCAAGAACATATTTATACGATGTTTGCAGAATGCTCGATAAAAACGAAAAAATAACAAAGGAAAGTGCCATTGCAAAACTCTACTGTTCTGAATTAGCACATATGGCAGCAAATCATTGCGTGCAAATTCTTGGTGGTTATGGATTGATGAAAGAATATGATGCCGAAAAATATTATAGAGACCAAAAACTATTAGAAATAGGCGAAGGTACTAGTGAAATTCAACGATTAGTTATTGCAAGAGAAATAGGATGTTACAACATTTAATTTATACTTTACAAATTATACTATATTTTTTTATTTCAGAGGTAATTCCTGCTGTTTCTTAGCAGGTTTGTCTCATTTGAAATTTTAAATGTTACAATATATCGCTATTAAGAGAATTAAAATAATTTTGACTGCATAAACAAATTTTTCTATTGCAATCAAGTAAAATAATTATTCTATAATATTGAAAAATTTATCCATTTTATAAATGAACCTAAAAATTCTCTTTTTTTAATAAAAATTTTATTTTCTAATGTAGATAATACTCTGAACAAATTGTAGTTGTCTAAAATTATGAATTATATTATATTGCAACAATCCATAAATAAGAAAGATTTAATTTATCCAATTTTAAACAAATAGGAGAATTTATGGTAGGAATTGTAGGTTATGGGGCATATATACCCAAATACAGAATTAAAACATCATCAATAGCTGAGCAATGGGGTAACGACGCAACTACAATCGAGCAAGGATTAATGCTTAAGGAAAAGAGCGTTCCCAATATTGATGAGGATACTATTACAATATCTGTACAAGCCGCTAAATATGCTTTAAAAAGATCAGGTATTGATCCCCAAAAAATTGGTGCTGTCTATATCGGCTCGGAATCACATCCTTATGCTGTCAAACCTTCCGGAACGGTTCTCATTGATGCTTTGGGAATAGGTCCAGATGTCCACGTAGCTGATTTTGAATTTGCTTGTAAAGCCGGGACCGAAGCTATGTTTGTTGCCTATAGCCACGTAAAATCTGGAAATATGGATTACGCCTTGGGTATAGGTGCCGACACTTCTCAAGGAGCTCCATCTGATGCATTGGAGTATTCAGCATCAGCCGGTGGTGCTGCCTTCATTTTTGGCAAAGAAAATGTACTTGCTAACGTATTATTCACACATTCATATACAACTGATACGGCTGATTTCTGGCGACGTGAATATATGCATTATCCAAGACACGGTGGAAGATTTACAGGGGAACCAGCATACTTCAAGCATATATTGGGCTGTGGCAAAGCTTTATTAGAAAAATCAGGATTAAAACCCAGCGATTTTGCTTATGCAGTATTTCATATGCCAAATGGAAAATTCCCTTTGAAAGCTGGTACTACACTTGGATTTACAAAAAATCAGATACAAGCTGGACTTGTAGTAACAGCTATGGGCAATACATATTCAGGTTCATCACCTACTGGTCTGACTGCTATATTAGATATTATTAAGCCGGGCGAAAAAGTATTTATGGTATCATTCGGCTCAGGTGCAGGTAGCGATGGTTTTATTTTCGAAGCAACAGAAAAAATATCCGAAGTTCAGGATTTAGCACCAAAAACCTGGGACCAGCTCAATGGTAAAAGATTCTATCTTGATTACGGCAAATATTTGGCTTATCGCGGTAAAATCCTATTTAATGATATTGTATAACTGTGAGAATGGAGGAATCATGAGAGAAGTAGCAGTAATAGGTATAGGAATTTCTAAATTCGGAGAACTCTGGGATCAAAGTATCAGAGATATATTTGCCGAAGCAGCTCTTAGTGCAATGAAGAATGCCAATATAAAAAAAATAGATGCTTTATACGTAGGTTCGATGTCAAGTGGCCTTTATACAATGCAGGAACACCTAAGTTCATTAATGACTGACTACATAGGTCAGCGTGGAGCCGCAGGCTTCCGTATAGAATCGGCTTGCGCCTCAGGCGGTTCAGCAATGCGTCTGGCATATTTAGAAGTAGCATCTGGAATGAGTGATATTGTATTAGCTGGCGGTGTTGAAAAAATGTGGGATGTCGATGATGGCTCCGCAATTCTTGCTACTGCTTCAGATCAAGAATACGAAGCATATCATGGAGTAACATTTCCCGGTCTTTATGCAATGATGGCAAAATTATATATGCACCGATATGGTTTGACAAGGGAAGAATTGGCTCAAATTCCAGTTATCAGTCACAAGCATGCAGTAAATAATCCGAATGCACAGTATCCATTTGAAATCACTGTCGATACAGTTCTTAAATCATCACTTGTAGCTGATCCACTAAGGCTAATGGATTGCTCACCAATAACTGATGGAGCAGCTTGCGTTATACTGTGTCCATTGGAAATGGCTAAAGATTTTACAGATAAACCTGTTAAAGTTAAAGCCGTGGGAGCTGCAACTGGAACTATTGCATTACACGACCATAAAGATATTATTCGTCTTGATGCAGTACGATTAGCCGCGGAACGTGCTTATAAAGCAAGTGGGCTTTCACCTCAAGACATAGATTTTGTTGAAGTACACGATTGCTTCTCTATAGCTCAAATACTCGTTGCTGAAGAACTTGGATTTTTCAGCTTTGGCGAAGGTGGAAAAGCATTAGCTGAAGGCCAAGGCACTTATGGAGGCAAAATCGTCATAAATCCAAGTGGTGGACTTAAAGCAAAAGGACACCCAGTCGGTGCAACTGGTATTGCCCAAATTGTTGAAGCTGTAATACAGCTTCGGGGGGAAGCCGGTAAAAGACAGGTAAATAACGCTAAATTCGGTATGACTCAAAATATGGGTGGTTCCGGTGGTAGTTGTGTTGTACATATTTTGGAGGCACTATAATGGCAAATAGTCAAAGATACACAAGGGAAATACCCCACAGATACAGACTCGAAGCACAGAAATTTAAAAGTGGATTTGTATCCTTGTCAAGAAGATATGTTGATCCGGAAACAGGTGAACAGGAATATGAAAAAATCATCCTCAAAGGAACAGGCACGATTTTAACTTATACGGTTATTTATGTATCTGCCGATGCTTTTTCCAAACAAACCCCTTTTGTTATTGCAATTATTGAAACTGATGAGGGTGCAAGACTAACAGCACAAGTTGTTGATTGTGAACCGGAAGAAGTAAGAATCGGTGCCCGAGTCGAGCTTGTTTTCAGGAAAATAATTAATGAGGGGCATTCAGGTATAATTAATTACGGATATAAAGCTGTACTTATCTAATGTTTATAATTCAAATATTAGGAGCCGTTTTAAAAGCGGCTCCGTATATATTATCTTATATTTTTAAATCCAATTTTTTCCAGCCAATTTCTTACTTTCGGCTCTAAAAATAATATAATAAAATAACAAATTGCCCCTGCAAAAACATCCACAACATAATGATATCTCAAATATACAGTTGAGAATATAAGACTGGTACCAACTATTAAAAAAATCCATCTAAAAAAAGATTTATATCTAAAAGCTAATGTCATATTAAGCAAAGTTATTAATGTATGACCACTAGGCATACAATCTCTATTAATCGTTTCTGATGTAATTGCAGTCTCTGGGAAAATTGTTGCATGACTATCAATAAAGTAACGAATATAATCGGTAAAAAATAATCCGGGTAATTCTTGATTGATTGAATAATAATCGTGAAGTAAAAACCTTGGACCAATAGCCGGCATTATGAAATACAAAAGATAAGATATATAGTAACCAAAAAGTAAAGTTGCAGCAAATTCTTTAAAGCAATCATCACGCTTTTTATAATGTAATTCAATGCCCTGCATCAAAGGCATAAATATATACATAAGATAGGAAATCTGGAGCCATTCTGTTAGAAGTGGAAAAGAAAATTGATGTAAAAATTCTGTCGGATTAACACCAAAAATTGCATAGTCCCATTGAGCAAGGACTTCATCATAAAAATTTGGATTGATAATCCTGATATAATATTGAACTTGTGTATATATTATAAAAATTAAAGGCACAATATATAATTTCCGGGATAGACTGATAAATTTACCTGAATTAAACTTAGCTTCAATTGTAGCAATAGCAAAAATACCAATCGCAATAAGAAGATTTTGCAATAATAAATCATCTGCATTTCCCATTACAGGATATAAAATAATCGCAAGTAATGAGTAAAGCCCAATTATAATTAACGTATAAATATCTGATGCCCAAAATATATCTTTAAAATTTATACTTAGCAGTGGTTTAAGTTTCTCGTTCATCAATTTTTCTCCGAAGCATACTAATTACATCAAACAATTTGCGATAATCATTAATGGATAATTCCTCAGCACGTTTGTCAAATATCGAGGTATTTAATAATCTGCCGGCAAAATTATAAAATTCCTCTGGATTGACCCTTTCTAGGTTAAGGAATCTTATTATCGAATTTTTAAGTTTTTTTCTTCTTTGATTGAAACAATGTTTTGCTATCGATATTATTTGCTCATTATCGCCAGAATCTGGTACCTTCGGGAATACAAGTTTTATAGTTGACGAGTCAACCTTAGGTACCGGGAAAAAACTTTTTGCAGAAATATGAAATTCCAACTTAGGGACTGAATAAAGTTGACAGGCAATGGATAAAATACCATAGTCTTTATTACCAGGATTAGCAACGACACGAAGTGCTACTTCTTTTTGAACAGTAAGCACTGCTGAATTAATATATTGATGGAATTTGAAAAGCCATTGAAAAATTTCTCCTGTTATGTAATAAGGTATGTTTCCGATTATATCAAATTCTTTTACTTTTAGGTCTAATGAAATACTTCTTAGATCTACTTTTAAAATATCCTCATTGATATATCTAACATCGTACGAAATGTCTTTACTGAATTTTGATCTTAAAAAATTGATTGATCGCTCGTCAATTTCAACTAAGATTAGTTTGTTAGTTTTCGAAATTAAAAATTCTGTTAAAATTCCTCTACCTGGTCCGATTTCAATTAGGAAACGCTCATTTGATACGTCCAGACACTGAATTATTTTTTTTGCAACGTTTCTGTCAATCAGAAAATTTTGACCAAGAGATTTTTTGGGCTTATACATATCAAAAAGGTACTTTTCCGATTCATATATTTTGCTTCAAATACTCATCAAATGCACGTTTTAGAATAGCTTGTGTTTCTTCGAGGGATTGGGAAACAATTTTTACATCAAATAAAGTTGCCATAAAACTTGTATCACCATCCCATCTTGGAACAACGTGGAAATGCAAATGCTCGGGTAATCCTGCTCCTGCACTTCTTCCCAAATTGATACCAATATTAAAACCACTGGGGCAGTAGATTTTTTTTAAAATTTCGACTGAATCTTTCAAGGTGAAAGTAAGCTCTATTAATTCCTCATTATTAAGATCATTCATTTCACCAATATGACGGTATGGAGCTAACAATATATGTCCGTTGTTATATGGAAATTTGTTTAATATTACGAAGCAGTGCTTTTTTCTTGCTACAATTAATCTATCCTTATCTTCACCAACACCATTTATTGCATCGCATAAAAAACATGTTTTATGTTTCTCACCTTTCTTTTCTTCTTTAAATGTTTCAATGTATTTTGACCGCCAAGGAGTCCAAAGTATTTTCATTTTACTAAAAATTTTATTTGTAAATGATTTAAAAATATCAATTATTTGAAATATGCAAAATAAAAACGTCCTTCTGTATTTCCAAAAGGACGTTTATGTAAAATTTCTTGATTAATTTATAGTGAGAATCGAATATCCACTCCAAACTGGATTGCATGAACAAACCAGTTTTCAACTGATGAAAATTTAGTAACTGCGTAATTATAATAAAAAGCAGGTACTATATAATATCTTTTCCCGAGAATAATTTCATATTGTAAACCAGCTTTTAATCCAAGTCTGAAACCTGAAGCTTCAGGTACATCTTGGTCGTAAACGACAATTGTTCTATCATTATCTTCGTATCTAACAATTTCGCCTTTTTCAAGAGCTTCTTGATTTCTTTTGAATTGAACATAATTTGGCTCAAGTAATTGATATACCTGGGTCATTGATTTGCTCAACGGAATATCAAAGGTCGGACCGACAGTAACACCTAATCCTTCAAGAAAATTAAATTTGTAACATACCTCAGCTGTTAATGTGCTGAAAGCCACTTCAATTGCATGTCGTGTTGTTGATTCAACTACTCTATAACCCGTCGATTGGCTCAGATCTTCAACAAGTGAGGGATGCTTATCGCCTTCTTTTTCAAAATCTGCAGGCATTGTATTGTATAGCACTCTTGCGATCAATGATGAACGCGAGTCAACAGCGCTTCCAAGTAAATATTCAAATGAAAATCCGACATAAAATCCATTTGCTGTACCATTTGTGAAAAATGGACACAAGGGATCATCAACAAATGATGCTATATCTGCAGTATGTACTGATCTATTGTATCCTACAACTGGACCTAACAAAATCGGCATTCTTACCTGGACTGGTTCAAGTGGGTTTGCCAAATCCTGAGCAATCAAATTACTGAATTGGAATGCCAAAAGTAATATTATAATGATTGTAGATTTTGGTTTCATAATACAGCCTCTTATTAATTTTTAATGATTATTTTACTTTCCGTCAAATTTTTTGTTGTCAATAATAAAAAATATACTGCATTTGGAAAATTATTAACTCCAAATATAATCGAATGGATACCTTTTTTCAAAAATAAATTTTCACTTTTTAATTTTTTCCCAGTAAGATCATATAATTGAATGGCTAAATCATCGTCAGAATCCATCAAAATATCTATTTTTATTATGTCCTCAACTGGATTTGGTGATATTTCAAAAATAGGAACATTTTGTATTATTTTAATCATTCTCGAATGATGAATACAAACTTCTGCTATTTCTGATGTCATTAATTTTTGTTGTTCTTCATAACATTTATTAAATGAGACTTTTAGCAATCCATTGTGTTTAGTTTTATCTGCTAACAATCCCTGCAAAGGTATATCAATTTTCCAAAGAACATTGTCATCTATCTTAATATAATCAACAGATTGACATATTATTTTGTTACTTTTTTGTTCAAATTTAAGCTTATAATTTTTAATTCCCTGTATGCTTTGTATTTCGATAGTACCCTCTGTATTAGTTAATATGAAATTTTCAATTGGTAATTCAATTTCTAAAGTAATTAAATGTTCGAATAAAGAACCTTTGAGAATTTCTCCTTTAAGTTCAAGTGTAACAACTTCTCCGGGTAATGCTCGTAATATTGGTGGATCCAATAAATAATGGGGTAAATCAATGATTAATATTTTTACTTCTATTTCTTTGTAAATTGTATCATTTAATATAACACTAAATTTGACTGTGCTAATTCCTGAAATTTCAGGTAGGATTTCTACCTCAAAGTTCAAAAATTCATCAGGATTGAAAATGATCGGTAAATCATAATTTCTTGTTTGTATGTTTAATTTATCGGAATTTATCTCAATTTTTTGTAATTCAAGTGGTAAATTACCTGTATTCTTTAAAATTAAACCAACTGTTGTTGAATTGCAGGAATAAATAAGTTCAGGGACAACTACAAACATTTCACAATTAAGTGTATCAGCAGGAATTGCATTTGCAATGATAATAATAGTATCCACTCGCCTTTTAAAATTTGGCTCTGCATCATTTTGGGCAATTAATCGTATTTGATGCGAACCGGCACTTTGGGGTACATATTGAATTTTTGCAAATAATTCATTATCGACATCTATTTTGATATTTTTAAAAGGTGAAAGATCAATCTCGAAATGTTCTAATGTACCATCGTAAATTTCAATATGATCTATTGTTAATTCTTCATTGCCTATTGATTTAAGTAAAGAGACATTAGTATCTAAACGGCTACCAACTTTGTGAGTGCCAAGGTAAATCGTGTCAGTATGAATCACTGGAATAGTGCCTTGCCCTATTAATTTAATGCTTATATATGGATGTTTGATACAATCCACAAAATAGGTTGCTACATTTTTATAGACCAAAGTATCAATTGGAATAAAGTTAAAAGACAAATCAATCGAATCTTCTGCTGGTATCGATACATTCAAGTCTATTAATTTATCTCTATTTAAGTCAACTTCATAATGTGAACTTTGATCAAGTCTGACAAAAGTAATATCTGCAGGGGCTTCTCCTCTATTTTGTAAATAAACAATTGTATCATTATTTGTACCAATTCTTCGATTTCCCCAATCAATGACAATTGATTCTACAAATGGAGCTATACCCCTACCCTTTAGATGAATTCTATTTTTTATATTTTGAGAATTGATCGCTTCCGCTTCAGCATCATAATCAATTGTAGAATCTGGTGCAAAACAGGCTAACAATTTAAGTGTATCGCCAGATTTTAAATTATATGGCAATCTCGAAAAAGTATCTACGACAAAGCTATTGTAAAGTTGTTGTAGTAATAATTCATTTATTAGCAATGATACATTTCCTGTATTAACAATAAGAATGGTATCGCATTTAGTTTCCCCAACTTTTACTTTGCCAAAATCAAGATTGTTTGTCCATAAATTTGCTACAATCACTTTAGCAGAAACAGGAATTTTGACAAAAATATTACATTCTAAATCAATGAGAATTGTATCCTGTAATGCGTTGGAGTCAAACTGAGGTTTAAAGCATACATTTAAACTTATTTTCCCAGTGGGCGGTATCGATACTGGCAGTCCATCTTTTGTCGTTACAATTAATCTTTTGTCTTTGTTTGCTATTGAATATATTTTTATTGTGTCAAAGCCATTATTTCGTAAAACTATATCCAAGCATTTTTCTTCATTTATATATGTAGCTAAAAAATTCAATTGGGATGGATAATCAATTTTGATTCCATTGTAGTGATAGGTATATCGCTTACCATTGCCATTTTTATCTCTAAACTCTATTGTAAATTGACCATTTTCAAAAGGATCAATTATATTAGCAGTAAATTTTACTACGGTTGTTGTATCGGTTATTTGACTAATTTCCCAAATATAATTAAAAGTGCTATCTTTTATTACTTGAACAAAATCTATACCTGAACTATTGTCATTAATTTGTTCATATATTGTGCCATATATATTTCCACAATCTACATCTGTTGTCAAAAGGGGTGGTAAAGTATCCTTTTTAAATGGATTTATTAACGAAGAACCTAATACCATTCCATAAGAATCAGCTCGCCCCCTGCCATAAATAATACCTGAGAATGCTACTGTATCTGATATTAATTCATGTTTACCTTGCTGTACTTCAATTCTTGCCCAGTGGTAATCCGTTCCTTGAATCCTATTGAAGCCAATTTGTGAGATACTAGTTAACAATTGTCCATCTAATCTCAATGAACGTAATGAATTTTTATGTGCTATAATTGATATATAGTGTCCAATATATTGAAATGGATTATTCTGTGAGTTCCCTGGAGTTTGGAAAATTATCCTCGAAACATATTGCTCAACTGGTGGCAAAATAACCATACACGGATCATAATTATTATTGTCAAAGGCTGTACCAGTATGCATCATAAATTGTGCAATCTGTATAGGTTTATTAGATTGCCAGACTGCTGGGACATCTACCCGTCTTATTTCAGCAAAACTCCCTGGAGAGCTTAAATTTATAATCTTTTTTTCATACTGAGTTTCAAAATTGACTATTGTATTATCATAAATTGATGTAATCCTGAATAAATCACCTTCGAGATTCACTCCAAATGGTACAGAGATGAAATTTCTACCCCAAGCTTCAGTTGGAAAAAGCATTTCGACAAGATGATCTTTGCTATCATAAGGATATGGCAATCCCACCGGAACAGAAGTACGAACGTGACCACTCAAAACACCTACAGGTTTATTACTCCTAACAATCGTTCCAGTTAAATCACCTGTTCCTTTTTGTGTGTTGAGTGACTTTACAAGATAACATTCACCTTTGTTCAAAAATATTTTATAGGATTGATCAACTTGTTTTCCCTTCATTGTAATCGCTTTAGGAGTAAAAATTATTTCAGTAGAATCATAAGCCGCCATTATCATAAACTGGCTTGAGCGGGGATACAAATAAAAAATTGAATCTTCAGGTGTTAAATCTATACTTCCTTCAGGTATTTCATACTGATCGTTGGGAATACTTATAATGACGTATTCTTTGCCCCAATGAGAGATTGGAATTGCAGTATAACTATCGCTCGATAAATATTGGCTATTAAAGGAATAGACTGTAATTGGTTCATCACTTATTATTTCTACGAGAGATTTCAGTGGCACTTCCGATTGTCTAACCTCAACCTGATCAGGTACTGCGATTGTCAGAACAGAGTCATTTGCTATAGAGAATTGATAAGGTTGTGGACGGTTAGGTACATAAACACTAATGTTGGCATAATTACGGCTGGAAATATAAATTCTTAATTCTAAACCGGTCCGGAGATCGATGCCTATTTCATTTTGCATAAATCCAATATAAAAATGCCGTCCTTCAAACGAAGATCTCTTGTCCCGTGGTAAATCTTCCTGAGCAAAGAGTGGGAGATTAATAAATAATATCAATAATGTAATCAAACTTTTCATTAAAAGCAAGTTAAATTAAATTTTTAATAATTACAAATTATTTTAGTTTCATCTTAAATTTTAATTAATAAAAACTTTTTCTTTGCATAAGTATTCGTTTTGTAGGTTTATTATTTTCCCGGCGAAATGAAGGCAAATAGTATTGTTCCGGATTATTAGATACCAAATGCTCAGGATAGTATTCACCATCAATAGCCTTGACCCATCTGATAAATTTTGGTTTATTTTCAATTACATCAATTATAATTGTATCTGCACTGGAACGGGATACCCCTTCAGGTCCCTGCTCACCACTTAGAAAATACAAGCTTTTGGCTTCACCATAGCTAATTATCATTCTCAATGAATCAGCATAGAATACTAATTCAATTTTATTACCCAACAATTGATTTATCCTTTTCTCATAAATTGTATCACCGAGAGTTCCGGCAAAGGCGTTTCCAAGTGCACTTATCATTTTCAGTTTCCTATTTTCAAGATATATAACAGTTGAATCTGAAAATAGTTGCGTATCTTCGTACCAAATTATTGGATTTTGATTCAAAACTATTGAATCACCCATCTTGTCATAAAGTGCAAAGTAGGCTTTTGCGTATGTATTGCCTTTGTTTATTTCTACATTTTTTTTAAAGTAATAAACTTCAATTCCGTCACCTCGTATGGATTCCATTGTATCACAAGCGATAGTTAGTGTGTCGTACAAAACTTCAAGAGAATCTTTAAAGACTATCTTATCATTTTCATCATTTGATCCACGAAATACTGTTCTTTCCTTTAATGTTGAATCAATATCAAAAAGAATTGTATTCCCGTAGGCAACTGTCAGATTTTGCAAGGGATAGTATTCTATGTTTTCTGCTGTAAGTATTACATTTGTGTACTTCCCGATAACATAAACATTACCGTAAGCAAAGCTATTGCGGGTTTGACGATTGTATTTAACTCTGTCTGCATAAATTGTTACAGAATCATCTTCAATAGTTACATCTTCAAAAAATTCTGCGTCCTTTGTTCTGAATGAATACAAACCTTTTGGTGCTATCAATGTTGAACGGTTATCTTTAATGACCACTCCTTTATCAGAATCAGCTAAACCAATATTTCCATTATAATTGATCTCGGCTGATGTCAATGTCATATCATCCTGAATAATTAATACATTACCCTTCAACACCACTTTTTTCAAATCAATGTAGTGGCGTGCAATATCACAAAATAATCTAACATTACCTTGCTGAAGCCTTACGTTTCCGTAATAAGTTCGTATTACACCTGATTCATCAGTTATACCAACCAGTGAATCAGCATTGTGCAAAACTATTGGTTCGGTTTTTATATTTTGAGAAAATAATAAAATTGGGATCAATAGGCACGCCCAAACAAATATAATTTTGCTTATCATTATTATTTCAATTTTTTTAATACAATATAAAAAAAACTCCCGAGTATTATATCGGGAGTTCTACTTACTATAATTCAAATTAAAATTATGAATTTTCTTTTTTAAACTCTTCCATAAATTTGACTAATGCCTGGACTGTCTCTATTGGACAAGCATTATAAATGGAAGCTCTGATGCCTCCAATACTTCTATGCCCCTTTAAGTTAGTCATATTATATTTTTCTCTAGCCTCTTTCACAAATTTTTGTTCAAGCTCAGGAGTAGGCAAATTCCAAGTTACATTCATAATTGAACGATCTTCCTTATTTGCTACTGTACCTCTATAAAATTCAGAATTTGCATCAATATAGTCATAAAGCAAAGAAGCTTTTTTCATATTCATTTCTTCAATAACTGCAAGCCCACCCAATTTTTTAATCCATTTAAAAACACGTCCAACAACATAAACATTTACACAAGGTGGTGTATTAAACATTGAATTTGCATCAATATGAATTTTGTAATTCAGCATGGTTGGGACATTATCCTTTTGACGCTCAAGTAACGATTTTTTTATTACAACCATAGTTACACCGGCAGGACCAATATTCTTTTGAGCACCTGCATACATCAGACTAAACTTAGAATAATCAAGCTCTCTACTCATAAAATCTGATGACATATCCGCAAACAAAGGTATATTACCGGTATCTGGAACCACATTCCAACGAGTTCCGTAAATAGTATTATTAGTCGTGATGTGAACATAATCAGCATCAGGTGAAAATGTAATATTTTTTGGAATATAATTAAAATTCATGTCTTCCGAACTTGCTACTACATTTGTATTACCGACCCATTGTGCCTCTTTGATTGCTTTTTTAGACCAATAACCAGTATTAACATAATCAGCTTTGTTTTTCAGAAAATTCATTGGGATCATTAAAAATTGAAGACTTGCACCACCACCTAAAAATAATACGGCATATTCATCAGGTGATAATCCTAAAATTTCTAAGCCATCCTTTTGTGCTTCGACAAAAACTGCATCATATTCGGCAGAACGATGGCTCATCTCCATTATTGACATTCCAAGGTTATTATAATCAAGAACAGCCTGTGAGGTTTCTTGTAATACCTCAATCGGTAATACTGCTGGACCAGCGCTAAAATTATGTGCTCGATTCATAAAATCTCCATTGTATAAAAATTAACTTTCTCAAAAATATGCATTTTTGTTCATTGAACATAA
The DNA here is from genome assembly GCA_938031175.1 of Candidatus Kapaibacterium sp. GTDB lineage: Bacteria > Bacteroidota > Ignavibacteria > Kapaibacteriales > UBA2268 > CALHGZ01. The sequence continues at coordinate 44,206 of CALHGZ010000006.1, forward strand.
AAAAACAAAATTTTTTGTAAAAAATTAGTTTTAATTTTGATTTATGGAAATCGAAATAATTACTGGTACACTGACAATAATCTTTATCTCTTCGACAATTAGAGCTACATTTGGTTTTGGAGATGCATTAATAGCAATGCCTTTACTTGCATTATTAATACCAATTAAAATAGCAAGCCCTATAATAGCTATGATAGCAATGTTAATTTCAATCTCAATACTATACAAAGATTGGAAAAGTTCGCTCATTAAAGGTTATTTTATACTTATGTTTTCTATTTCCATTGGTGTTATTATTGGTGTTATATTTTTAAAATATGCTGATGAAAAGCTAATAAAAATTATATTATCTTTATTAATTCTTAGTTTGTCAATAATCAAGTTAACTAATAAGTTCACATTGAATTTGAAAACTGATAATTTTTTAACAATTTTTGGATTTATTTCAGGATTGTTAGGCGGGGCATACAATGTAAACGGACCACCAATTATAATTTATGGAACTCTTAAGAATTGGAATCCTTTAGAATTTAGAGCTAAACTTCAGGCAATTTTTTTACCTACAAATGCTATGATAATAGTCTCACATTTAACTGCTAATTTATGGACTTATGAAGTATTGTATTTATTCCTTTATTCATTGCCGGTTGTAATTATTTCAATTCTAATTGGCACGAAATTGAACAATAAAATTAATAGTCATAAATTTTCAAAAGTTGTTTATTTTTTACTATTGCTTATAGGTATTATACTTCTAATCAACACAATTATTAACTAAACCATGATAAAGATGGAATTAAAAGTTTTAGTACTAATGCTTTTACTGATTGCATCCAAGTATGCATTGTCCGAAAACGAATCTATGAGTGGTGAAGTTATAAATTTAGATAAAAACAGATGGCAGATAATCATCAAAGATGATAATAATGATACGACAATTTCTACAACTTTTCGCTCCTGGTGGTATGTCAAAATTTCAAATATTGATACATGCGACTTCTCAATGATAACAATTAAAGGCGAAGGGTTTACAGGTGCAAGATTTGCAATGCCAGTATATTCTTATGATAGCGAGAATTGGATACCTTTACATCATAATGAAATTACGAATATGACGAAAAGTAGTTGTAACAGGCGAGTATGCTATAATTACCAAATAACAAAAAAATTCTCCAAAAAAGAGGTCTATTTAGCCCGACATTTCCCCTACAGAATATCAGATTTATACAAATTCCTAAAAAAATATCAAAGAGATAGATGGCTAAAAATTGATACAATAGGATACAGTCCAGCTCAATTACCTATTATCGAGTTAACAATCACAAATATTAACATCTCAGATAAAAAAAAGTGCAGAATTCTTATTCATTCACGCACTCACCCATCGGAAACAATGAGTTCATTTGTCATTGAAGGCTTAATAGAAGCGCTTTTGAATCCCAAAAATCAACAAATTTTAGATGAATTAATTTTCAATATAATACCAATAGTAAATGTAGATGGAGTAGCATATGGACTTAGCAGAAACAATTTAAAGGGGCAAAATCTTGAAGAATCTTGGTTCAAACTTGAATTAGACAATTATTTTCTTGACGATAAATGTCCTGACGAAATATATATTATTCATAGTAACTATATTAAATACACCCAGATAGATCCAAAAATAATAGCAGCGATAAATATACATTCGTTCAATCCTCAGTATTATCAAAAACCTTATGCCTTCATCTTTTCAAATTTCTTTAATTGGAGTAAATACGAGGAGAAGGGTAAATCCCTCTGGATCAAACAAGCAAAATTCTTAAAATTTCTGAATGAAGAATATTGCAGTCCTGTATTAGGAAGAACAAATCCTAAAATGACTTCAACTATTGATAAGAAAGATTTTCCTGAAAGCTGGTGGTGGGTTAATTTCAAGGATGAGATTATGGCTGTTACTCTTGAAAGTTCGCCTGAACAAATATGTGCCAATGGCCCACAAAGAAGCGACATTGCTAATAAACTACTAGGTCAAGCTCTTGCTACAGCACTTTACAAATATTTTCTTTTTCTCAAATCAATTAACTTCGGTAGTGCTCTCAATATAGAATCTACAAGTGACCTATTTCAATACTGGGAACAAGTTGAATCTGAGGTTTATTTAAAATAAATCATAAATTTTTGTGTGTGCCATCACAGAAAGGCTGATTTTTAGTCCTTTTGCAACCACAGAGCCAAACTTGCTTAGGTTCATTAATTTGAAACATTAAAGGTGTATAGGGCGTTGTTTTGTGTGAACCGTCGCAAAAGGGTTGATTTTTTGATTCCCCACAAGAACACCACCAATACTTTTTCATTTCTAAATTTAAGCTGTAAGGGGCTTTTTGTACGATCTTGGGTTCATTACTCATATTAAACTCCAAAATTTAAAATTACATTTTTTCAGGTGCCGAAACACCCAATATACTTAATCCATTTTTTAGTATATATTTCGTCATCTCTATAAGTTTTAATCTTGCTTTTGCTAATTCTAAATTCTGACTTATTATTCTGTCATTGTGATAGAAAATATGAAATGCTTGTGCAATTGTTTTCAAATAATCACATAATATATGTGGTTCAGATTTATCAGTAGCTGATAAAATAGCATCTTCAAAGCCAAGAAGTGATTTAATCAAGTTAATTTCATATTTTGTTCCAATCAAATTTAAATCGTAATCATCATCTAAAATAATACCAAAAGATTTTGCATTTTCGAAAATTGAACATATACGAGCATGTGCATATTGTAAATAATAAATCGGGTTCTTCTCGCTTTGTTCTCTTGCTAAGTTCAAGTCAAATTCGAGATGTGTTGATATGCTTCTCATAATTAAAAAGAATCGCACAACATCCGGTCCGACCTCATCGAGTAAATCATCTAATGTATAGCTTTTGCCGGTTCTTTTAGACATTTTGACTTGTTGACCATCTTCAAAAAGAGTAACAAACTGATGAATTAATACTTTTACTTTGCTTATGTCATAACCAAGTGCACTGACTGCTGCTAACACATCAGGTATAGTTGCTATATGATCAGCCCCAAATATGTCAATTATTAAATCATAACCACGTTCAAATTTATCTTTGTGATAAGCAATATCAGGCAACCTGTATGTTGGTTCACCTGAAGATTTAACAATTACTCGGTCATTCTCAAGCCCTAATTGTGAAAGGGCAAGCCAGATTGCACCATCTTTTTCGTAAGATAACTGACGAGATTTAAATTCATTTAGTAAAGCATCAATTTTGCCATCTGTATATAATGAATCCTCATTGAAATATATATCCTGCCTTATTCTTAATCGTTCAAGTGTTTTCTTGATTTTATTAAAGCACCAATTCTCACCAAATTTTTTTATTAAATTTAAATTATTGTCATTATTATCTTTCAGTTTGTCTGCATAATGATCATACAAATCTTTAGCAATTTCGATTATATATTCTCCATGATATCCATCTTCCGGGAATGGATAGTCTTTCTCAAAATACAATTGCATATACCGTGCATAAATCGAATTAGCAAGCATCGTCATCTGATTGCCTGCATTATTGAAGTAGTATTCTCTCGTAACATCGTATCCGAGCCACTCATATAAATTGGATATAGTATCACCAATACAAGCATTACGTCCATGCCCTAAGTGCAATAAACCAGTTGGATTAACACTCACATATTCAACATTTACACGTTTTCCATAACCTAAATCAAAACGTCCAATATTAGTACCTTTTGATAGTAGCTTTTTCAATGCTTGTATATAAAATTCAGTACTAAGATAAAAATTTATAAAACCAGCTCCTTCTATTTTTGCTTTTTCGATTAAACCTAAATCAAATTCAAGGTTGTCAACTATTTTTTCTGCTATTAATTTAGGTGGATTTTTGAGTTTTTTTGATAGTTTGAATGCTATATTGGTTGAAATATCACCAAAATCTGGATTTGAGGGTATTTCAAATTTTAAATCATCATATAATATTCCAAGCCTATCGAGTGACCGCTCTATTATCGGTTGTATGATTTCTAAATAATATTTCATTTTCAATAATATGCCAATTCATAAATATCAATTTTTATAAATCTGTTATTTTCTAACTTAATAAACTTAGCATCGCTCCATAATTTCTCAAGACTGTAATAATCTCTGGCTTCTTTTAACATAATATGCACTACAACATAGAAGAAATCGAGGAGATACCAACTACTTTGTTCGTTCCCTTCAACTCTCGGTTTATCTAATTTATATTCGATACATTTTCCCTCGATAGCATCAGCTATTGATTGCATTTGTTGAGAAGTATTACAACTACAAATAACAAAGTAATCAGCTGGAGCAGTTTCAATTTTTGTTAAATCAAGAATTATTATATTATCAGCTTTTTTATCATCAGCAATCTTTGCACAAAACTTAGCTAATCCTTGTATAGTTTTTGGTTTACCTACTTTTGCCAATCACTCCCCTATAATTAAATAATACATATTCGTTGTTGACGTTTAATTAAATGCAAAATTTATTTGTAACATTTATTGATCTCTATTAAAAAATACAAAATTAAATATTTATGACTAAACAACGAATCACAATAATAAGAGCTAGTATTATAAATCCCATAAATTTTTCTGAATTCAAATACTATCCAGATGGGGTTTTGATATTTGACAATGAGGGATACATTATCTACATCGGCGAATATAAGGATATTCCTTTTGAATACAGAGAACAACAGGTAAATCATTATCCAAAGTCGTTCATTTTACCGGGTTTTATTGATTGTCACACACATATTCCACAGTACGATGCAATGGGATTAGCTTCAGACGAACTATTATCATGGCTCGATAAATACATTTTTCCATTAGAATCTAAATTTGCTGAGCAAAATTATTATACAAAAATCATTGATAAATTCTTTGATGAAGCCAAATCCTATGGCACAACTACAATTTGTGCCTTTTCATCATCACATCTCAAAGCAACAGATTACGCATTCGAATCAGCCAAAAACTCTGGCATCCGTGCATATATCGGTAAAACCATGATGGATATCGGTAATCAGAAAAAAATAATTTCAAATACCAAACAAAATATAGAAGATACTATTGAACTAATAGAGAAATGGCACAATAAATCCTATGGCTTGCTAAACTATATCCTTTCGCCAAGATATGCTGGTTCTTGCTCACTCGAATTGATGAAGCACACGAATGATTTAGCTTTAAAATACAAGCTACCAATTCAAACGCACATAGCTGAGAATAAAACCGAACTTGAATTCATAAGACAATTATTCCCTCGATACGATAATTACCTGCATATTTATAAAGAAGCTGGTTTTTTAGATTCACATACCCTTTTTGCGCACTGTATTTATCTAGATGACAATGAAATTGAGGAACTATCAACCTCTAATTGTAGTATCGTTCACTGCCCCACCTCTAACATTTTTCTTCAAAGTGGATTTATGCAATTTTTTCGCTTGTATAGCAGAAATATCAACATTTGCCTTGGAACAGATATTGCTGGTGGTTTTAGTTTATCAATGTTAAATGAAACAAGGTCTTGCATAGAAAATTCAAAAATCCTCAAAATTCAGGGTAGTCAAAATCAAATCCTCTCATCAGCTAATGCTATTTATTTGTCTACATTAGGTGGGGCTAAAGCATTGAATATTGACAACATCACCGGAAATTTTGATTTTGGGAAATCTGCTGATTTCATAATAATTAGTCCCGACTTCGAGATAAACGATAATCCCGAGCAGATAATCTCAAAAATAATATACCTTTGCTCATCACAAAAGGTTGATTTAACAGTGGTTCGAGGCATAAAAGTATGGGAAAAACATTAAATAATTCCAGTAAATAATCCTATATTCTTCTTTAGCTCAATCAATAGAAGCTTTCTGGCTCTAAATAAATGAGCTTTGACTGTTCCGAGTGGCAAGTTCAATCTTTTTGAAATTTCATTATAATCTATTTCCTCTTCGTGGCGAAGTTTTATTATTATTCGATAATTTTCAGGTAAATTATTTATTGCACGTTCGATAATCTCTTTTCTTTCTTCTTTGAGCAATGGTTTATCAGCAGAATAGGTTGTATCCTTAATTTCGAAAATGTCTTCATCACCTTTCGAATCATCTCCTTTATAAATTGACAGAGTTTGAAATCGCTTTTTTCTCATAAAATCTATACAGGTATTCGAAGCTATACGAAATATCCAAGAGGAAAAAGGATATTGTTGATTAAATTTATTGAGAGAAGTAAAAGCTTTTATGAAAGTTTCCTGAGTTAAATCATCTACATCATCTTGATTTTTGACCATTTTTCGTATAATCGTATTTATAATTCTTTTGTATTTTTTCTGCAAAAATTCAAATCCCCTTTGATTGCCATCAAGAGCAAGTCTAATTGCTTTTAAATCTTCTTCCTGACTTTGCAAATTATCCTTTTTAGACATAAATAAAAAATATAATAGAATAATTTGCAATTTATCAATGACGGTGGTAATAATAAAATAAAACAGAAAACTTTGCTACTGAATTTTTTAAGAACATATTCTTAATATAGCACATAATTAATATTAACTGTAAATTAAAACAATCGAAAAGCTGTAACTATTATACCGATATTATTTTATTCGGCTTCGGCAGGTGTCTGATTATTTTGTGGGAGGGTAATCGTGAATCTCGTGCCTTTATTTGGACTGCTTTTAACCATAATTTCACCGTTATGTAATTTAATTATATGTTTAACTATTGCGAGTCCTAAACCTGTTCCTCCTAATTTTCTTGAGCGTGATTTATCAACGGTGTAAAATCTTTCGAAAATCCTTTCCTGATCCTCTTTTGGTATCCCGATACCTGTATCCTTAACCTGAATAATCGTAGAATTATCCCGTGCCGATACTGTAACGACAACTTCACCTTGTTCAGTATATTTAATTGAATTGTCGATTAGATTTATCAATGCCTGTTCCAATTTGTAATAATCAGCATAAATTAGATTAGCATCATTTTCAATCTCATAACGCAAAGTGAGATTTTTTTCCTTAATCTTCTGCTCAAATAACTTAAACAAGCTATCGATCATTTCTTTAATATTGAAATTGCTCAGTTCGAGCTTTTTATTCGTCTCTTCAAATTCAGAGAGGACTAGGAGATCTTGTACTAAATTGATTAATCTATCGGTGTGCCTTTTAATAATTGAAATATAGTACTTTATATTTTCATCAGTAATCTCTTCTTCAATAGTTTCAATGTAACCTTTAATTGCCGTAAGTGGAGTGCGTAATTCGTGCGAAACATTTGCAACGATATCCCTCTTAATGCGTTCTAAATTTTTTATTTCGGTTATATCAGAAAATATAAATATAATTTCATTTTTCAAATTTATGTAATTAGCACTGCAAAGCAGATATTTATCCCCTAAATCAATTTCTTTATTTATGCTGGCTTTTTTCTTTAATACCTTTTTAAATAATTTTATTAATTCTTTGTCTTGAAAAACTTTATGATAGTTTTTTCCAACTTCTATATTTTTTTTAAATATTTTTTTTATAGCATCATTAACGAAAATAATTTCCCCAATGTAATTTGTTACGATAAATCCCTCTTGAATAGATGATATAATACTATTAAGTTCATTTCTCTGCCTATTAACCTGCATAAACAGGTTATTAATTTCACCAATCATAAAGTTAAAGCTATTAGCAAGTTCGCCGATTTCATCACGGTTATTTAGACTTACTTTTACGCTAAAATCACCATATGCAATCCTTCTGGTTGCAACTACAAGCTTTTTCAAAGGTTTAGTAATATTGCGGGAAAAGATCCATAGAATAGCAAAATTTAGCAATATAGCTGCAATTGATATGTTTAAAATTTTGAGGGTCAATTCCCTTATTAAATCGTTGATATGACTCAGAAAGAAACTAACTCTGGAAACTGCTACAACTTTACCATCAATAATAATAGGTTTTGCTAAATACAACATGTCTTCTTTGACGGTATTGCTGTATCTTTTACTTATCCCTATTCCATTATTTAGAGCATCTATTACTTCTGGACGATTTAAATGATTGTCAATAAATTTAGGATTTCGCTGTGAATCAGCTAATACTTTACCACTTGAATCAATAATGGTAATTCGAACTTTAACCTCCTTAGCCTTTTCAGTTATGAATTTATTTAAGGAATCTAATTCATCTTGCTGGAGTGCCTCTTTTATATCCTGCATAAATAAATTATTAATTCGCTCAAGCTCTAATGTAAGGGTTTTAAGATAATGCTCTCTTATGGTTTGAAATGAAAGTGATAATATAATTGCAACTAGTATAATTATACTTATTGTAATACCAATAAAAATTTTAGAAAAAATACTTTTCATTTATTCTTCAAGTTTATAGCCTACACCTCTTATGTTTTTAATAAATTTACCGGCTATTCCTAATTTTTCCCTTAAATTCTTAATATGTACATCAACTGTTCTGTCGAGTACCCCTTTTTCATTTGCTCCTAAATATTCCAAAATTTGTTCACGGGAAAATACCCAACCTTTTCTACTCGAAAGTAATTTTAATATTTTAAATTCAGATGATGTTAAATCAACTTTTATTCCTTCAACCTTTACTTCATATTTATAAATGTCTATATCTAATATATCAGCAATTCTTATAATTTGAGACTTTTGGGCTTTGCTTTCTCGTCTTAAAACGGCTTTTACTCTTGCTACAAGCTCACGTGGAGAAAAGGGCTTTGTTATATAATCATCAGCACCGAGTTCCAAACCGATTATTTTGTCTGTCTCTTCTGACTTTGCTGTCAACATTATTATATAAATGCTAGAATATTTTTCTTCTTTTTTAAGATATTTACATATCTCGAATCCATCTGCATCAGGTAGCATTATATCAAGAAGAACAAGAACAGGAATGTCAAATTTTAAAAATTTTATGAATGATTCAGCATCATTAAAGCTTTTAACTTTAAATCCGGCTTTTTCTAAATGCAAAGATATAAGTTCGACTATGTCGGGTTCATCATCAACTACTGCCACCAAACTGTTGTTTGCTACTTGAAGTAAATGGCTTTCGCCTGCAATTGTTTTAGAGTTGAATTCCATAATGTCCTCGTTATTATTTATAGCTTAGAGTATTAATTTATTTTAAATAAAAATTTATGCTTATGCCATATTAGAAAATACTCCAAACTAACTTTATAACCTTAAGTATAAGTTAAGATTAATTGAATTTCTCGTTAACATTTTAACAGAAAAATAATTTACACATCTAAATTTTTAACAAATTGGGCATTATTCTCAATAAATTCACGGCGGGGTTCTACTTTATCGCCCATTAATGTCTGGAAAATTATTGCAGCTTTAGTTGCATCCTCAATCGTTACTTGTAATAGAGTTCGAGTGTCGGGATTCATAGTAGTCTCCCACAGTTGTTCGGGATTCATTTCGCCCAATCCTTTGAATCTCGAAATAATAATACCATCTTTGGTTTGAGTAGGTTCTTCTTCTGGCTCACTTATTTGTTGTGAAGTTGGTAATTTTTCAAGCCTTAGGCGATTAATGATTTCGTCCCTTTCAGCGTCATTATATGCGTAAAACTCCTTTTTACCTTTTTTGAGTTTATATAAGGGTGGCTGAGCTATAAATAATTTACCATCGAATATTAATTGTCTCATATACATAAAAAATAATGTAAGCAGAAGCGTTCTGATATGTGATCCATCTACATCTGCATCTGCCATTAATATAATTTTTCCGTATCTGGATTTTGTTGAATCAAATTCATCATTGAAACCGCCACCAATAGCGGTGAATATAGCTTTTATTTCTTCATTTTCCAGAATTTTTGTCAAACGGGCTTTTTGTACATTAAGAATTTTACCTTTAATTGGTAAAATTGCTTGGAATCTTCTGTCTCTACCCTGTTTTGCCGAACCTCCTGCTGAGTCACCCTCGACAATAAAAAGCTCTGTTTCATTCGGATCTCGGGAAGAGCAATCTGCTAATTTACCTGGTAGGGTTGAATTTTCTAATGCATTTTTTCTGCGTACAAGTTCACGGGACTTACGCGCTGCTATTCTTGCCTCTGATGCTAGTACCGCTTTATCAATAATTTTTTTTGCTTCTTTTGGATTTTCATCCAGATATATTGCTAATTTTTCATTGACTATTGTTCTTACAATTCCCTCAACTTCACCATTACCAAGTTTTGTCTTGGTCTGTCCTTCAAATTGTGGTTCTGCTAATTTGACTGATATAATACCAGTCAATCCTTCTCGAAAATCGTCGCCTATAAGTGGTTCTTTAATTAACTTATTATTAATTGCGTAATTATTAAGTGTTCGTGTCAAGGCTGAACGAAAGCCAGATACATGGGTCCCACCTTCAATAGTATTTATATTGTTAACATAAGAAATTAAGTTTTCTGTGTAACCAGCATTATACTGAAAACATATCTCTACTTGAGTTTCAATACCACTATTCCCATTAGCATTTCCTTTTATAAAAATCGGATTTGTCAGTACAGTCTGAGCTTCATCTATATATCGAACAAAATCAATCAATCCGCCTTCATAGTGGAATGTGTCTTTTAAATTATCCCTTTCATCGTATATAGTAATAGTTACTTCTGGATTCAAAAATGCAAGTTCTCTTAATCTATCGGCAATTCGGTTATATTTAAATTTAGTTGTTTTAAATATTTTGGCATCGGGTAAGAAAGTTACTTTGGTTCCTGTTTTATCGGTAATTCCAATTTCTTCTACACTACTCGTTGGCTTGCCTTCTGAATATGTCTGACGATAAACTTTACCATCTCGGTAAACTATTACTTCCATAAATTCAGAGAGTGCATTTACACAGGATACGCCAACCCCATGCAAACCACCAGAGACTTTATAACTGTTTTTATCAAATTTACCTCCGGCGTGTAGCGTACACATTACAAGTTCAAGAGTTGAAATGTTTTTTTCAGGGTGTATTCCAACAGGAATACCTCTACCATCATCTTCTACTGTACAAGAGCCATCTGCATTTATAGTTACACTTATGTTTTTACAGTATCCCGCTAATGTCTCATCTATAGAATTATCAACAACCTCGTGTATTAAATGATGTAATCCCCTTTCACCTATGTCCCCAATATACATAGCTGGTCGCAATCTAACTGCTTCAAGCCCCTCAAGTACTTTAATACTCTCTTCACTATATTCTGAATGATTACTCTTTATTATATCAATTTCTTCTTTCATAATTTATCTTTTTTTGATGGAACAATTTAATCAAACAAAATTAAATATTTTTTATACTACTTTATAATGATATTCCTGATTTTATTAGATTTTAATTTATCATTAATACTTCTGATGATTTTATCTTTCCTTAAAATAAACTCACTTCTCCAGGCTGATGAATTGCAGTTAAGAAATAATATACCATCTGAATAATAAGTTATTTTGAGATACTTTGAGATGTTATCACCAACAATTTCTGTCCAATTTTCAGATATTTTACTCGTTATGTATTCATTTTCGTATCCTAAACTTGATGCAATCTCACTAATTAGATCATCTAAAAGCTTAAAATCAGATTTGGAACGTTTATTAATTTGTTTCATTTACTTCACCATTAATAATAAATAGACGTTTTGTATTCAAATTTAATTCAGTTTTACTTAGAATTTTCTCGATATTGACAGTTGTTATGAATGATTGTGCATCTGTATTTTGCAGTATTTTCACTACTTTTGCTATACGATTATCATCCAATTCAGAGAAAATATCATCGAATAATATTACAGGGGTTTCATTATTTAATTCCTTCAAATACATATATTCAGCAATTTTCAGACTAACAAGTAAAGTTTTATGCTGTCCTTGAGAAGCTATATCGCGTGCTAAACCATCATTAATCAAAATCTCAAATTCATCTTTTTGTGGACCAAATAATGTCAACCCTCTTTTCTTTTCAACATTTTCAATTTCCTTTGCTCTTTGCCTCAGCATATCATAGATAAAATCCAATGAAATTTTCATTTCATATTTATCCGCTGTAACACTATCAGGTAAATATCTTAAATTTACTTTCTCTTTTTCACTGGAAATATCGCTATACATTGATTGAAAATATCTTGGAAATTCTTCTGCAAAAGTGTATCTCTTATAAATTATCTTTGAAGATAATTGTATGAATTGTTCCGTCCAACTACTAAATAAATTTTCATCGAATTTTCTTGGAAAATTTTCTTTCGAAAGCAATGCATTTCTTTGTTTCAATGTCTTCTTAAACTTTATTAAATCATCAAGATAAATTTTACTACATTGCGATAATATTTTATCAACAAAAATCCGTCGCTCATTTGGTGAACCAGATGTAATAATTTTGTAATCAGGTGTTAATACTACAGTTGGCAACTCACCAATAAGATTTTTTGAGCTAAGATTTTCGCCTAAACTTGACCTTATTTGCTTTTTCTTGCCATGTATAAATTCAACATTTACATCATATGGTGTTCCAAGATCAGTCTGGCATCTACAGCTTATTGAATAACTTTCATTGCCTTTCATAATCAACTGATTATCCTGTGTAGGTTGAAAAGTCTTACCAAAGCTACAAATATGAATAGCTTCAAGAATAGTAGTTTTACCAGCACCGTTCGGTCCGTAAATAAAATTAATCAGCGGGGAAAAAGTTATTTCGCTATTTGAATGATTGCGTAACTTTTTTATATTTAATCTCTTTATTATCAAGTACAGAAACTCTTTTATTTGAAATTTCACAATTATATTGTCTTCATATAGAACAAAAACGGAGAATCCATCATTTCTATGAATTCTCCGAAGTAGGGAGTTACCGTATGTTGCTAATTAATTCTTACAGGCATTAATAGCATTACCAAATCATCACTTGCTGGGTTTGATTTGATCAACACTGGCTTTATAGGTTCAGAGAACATTATTGTAATAATATCGTCAGATTTTTCATCAATTTCAATATTTTGGACCGCTTCTAATAAAAATTTGAAGTTAAAACCCGTTTCAAAAGTATCACCATTGAATTCGCAACTGATCGTTTCATCACCTGTTGTACCCATATCTTCATCACGACCGCTGACAACAAGTTGATTTTTACTTATACTTAATTTCACATGCTTTGAAAATGTATTAGCCTGAATCGATACCCTATTTATTGCTTTAATTAGTTCTTTCTGGCTAACCTGGAGATAATATTTATTCTCCAAAGGAATAACAGTTTCATAAGGAGGAAATCTTTCATCAATGATTTTTGAAATAAAGATGGTATTGTCAACATCGAAACGTATGTGCGTTATTCTATCATTAGTTTCAAGTGTAGTAATTTCAATTCTTTCATCAATTTTTTTCAAAAGCTCAACAGTTCTTTTCGGTAAAATAATATCTAGGTTATCGGGATATTGTGATTCGCTCTCGCCTGATTTTGCTATAACAAGACGATAACTATCGGTTGCAACAGCTTTGACGTATTCATTTCTAAATTGAAACAGAACACCCGTCATTGCTGGTCTATATTCATCCTCTGAAACAGCAAACACAGTCTTTGAAGATAAAAACTTAGCTTCTTCTTTTGAAAAAATAGCCTTTGCACCAGCTTTGAAATTACCTGAAATTAATTTTTCTATATCGGGTTTTTCCGCTTTAAAAAGCTCTGGAATATCGAGATATTCATCAACGTTTAAACCTTTGATTATATATTTTCCGGTACCTGTAAACAGTTTAATATCTAAATTTTCTACATCAACTGTAAATTCAAGTATAGCTGATGGGTCTTGCAATTTTATTATTTGTTCAAATCTGCGTCCTGGTACCAATACAGAGCCTTCATGTTCCGTTTCAACATTAATTGTTACAATTATCGTAATATCCTGATCAGTTGCTATAGCTCTTAACTTACCATGCTCTGCAGAGAAATGTAAATGCTCGAGAATCGGTAAGGTTGCTTTTGGAGGTATAGCAGGCATCACTTTTTGTAAAAGTGATTGCATTTCATTCATTGGAACCTTAAATTTCATAACTTATTCCTCGAATAATTTTTTCTTTATTAATTTTGACAAATTGAATTGTTTCGGAGTATGAAATTTATGAATTTCAAATTATTAATATCAAATAAAGTTTTCCACAATGTTAACAAAATATGGTGTTGATAATATAATTTTCTTTTTCCTAGTATCAATTATTTTAATAGTCCTCGGTCTGTTAAATTTTGGTAAATTTTATTCTTTATTATCAATTGCATTCGGTGTAGTAATCATAATATTTACATTTATTTTCTTCCGAGATCCAGAAAGAAAAATTCCTACTGAAGCTCTTTTAAATGATTGCATAGTCTTATCGCCAGCAGATGGAGAAATCACAGAAATTATAAATATTTTTGAAGAAAAGTATTTAAATAGCGATGCTATTCGTATTAGCATTTTCCTTTCACCACTCGATGCACACGTTAATAGATCACCATCTAACGGAACAGTAAAATATTTTGAATATATAAAAGGCAAGTATATTGTTGCATATAAATCAGAATCATCAAAAATTAACGAACAGACAATCATTGGTATTGAAAACTCATGTGGTAAAATTGTTTTCAAACAAATCGTAGGAGTATTAGCTCGTCGGCTCGTATGGGATATTAAATTAAACGATAAACTTACTGCCGGACAGAAATTTGGTATGATGAAATTTGGCTCAAGAATGGATATTTTTTTGCCATTAAATAGCAAAATTTTGGTTGGCACGGGTCAAAAAGTTATTGCTGGCGAATCTATATTAGCTACAATAAACAAGCATAAAGGTAGTGAACTGTGATGCAAAAAAGAGTTGTACGCTCATTTGTCCCTAATCTTCTAACGCTCGGGAATTTATTCTGTGGTTTTACAGCCATTATTCACATTTCTGCTTATGATTATTTTGCTGCAGCAATATTTATTCTTATGGCTGGTATCTTCGATATGTTAGATGGTGTAGCTGCACGGTTTATCGGTTCTACAAGTGATTTTGGTGCAGAATTAGACTCCTTATCGGATGCAGTCTCCTTTGGTATTGCACCCGGCTTCATGCTTTACAAAGTTTATTTTTATCAATTTGGTGAAACAGGAGTTTTAATTTCAGCATTACCCGCTTTAGCTGGAGTAATAAGATTAGCCCGATATAATGTAAAATTCGTTACAGATAAAGATAAAAAGTATTTCGTTGGGTTGCCGATACCATCCTCGGCAATAACTATAGTATCGTATATCCTTTTTTATCACATACCTGATGTAATACCGCCCGATTGGAAAACCACTGCTATACTTATTGTCACATTAGTTACTTCAATTGCTATGGTCTCGGAAATAAAGTATGATAATACACCTAGACCAACATTAAAATCAATCAAACAAAGACCCATAGTATCATCGCTAATGTTACTCGGACTCATTGCTGCTATTATTAGTATGGGAAAATTAATTTTCCCTATTATGATGATTTACATAATTGCAAGTGCAATAAGGCATTTCTTTGAATGGATAAAAAGAACTTATGAACCCGAAGATGAAATTGATGAAACCAGCGAATCCGAACCAGAACCTTTCGAATAATATTTTATCACTAACTAATTATAAATTATGAAAAAGTTTGAAGCAAAAATCCGAATTACTCTTAGAAAAGGCATCCTTGATGTTCAAGGGAAAACAGTAGAAAATGCCCTGCATTCTATCGATTTTCAAATGATTAGCAATGTTAGAATTGGCAAATATGTTGTTCTTAATGTGAATGCAAATAATTTCGATGAAGCTATGCAAATTGTTGAATCTGCTTGTAAAAAATTAATAGCTAATCCTATCATAGAGGATTTTCAGATTGAATTATCTGAAATCTAAACTATTTTTGTTAATTTAATGTCTATATATTAAATAAACGTGGTAAAAATATGTATTTTGGTATAGTCGTTTTTCCGGGTTCTAATTGTGACCACGATGCATATTATGCTTTATCCGTCAATGCGGGTATAAGTGTTGACCTTATTTGGCACAAAGAACATACATTTTCTCGCACTTATGATTGTATTGTTTTACCCGGTGGCTTCTCCTATGGTGACTACTTACGATGCGGTGCTATAGCACGTTTTTCTCCAATCATGGACGAAGTTATTAGATTTGCTAAAAATGGTGGTTATGTTATTGGTATTTGCAATGGGTTTCAAATATTAACCGAATGCAATCTACTGCCTGGAGTATTGTTAAAAAATACTTCTCTTTCTTTCATTTGCAAAGATGTATTTTTAAAGCCAACTGCTATAAGTCCTTTTACCCAAAGTCTTACTTATGATGATATATTGCGAATTCCAATTGCTCACGGTGAAGGAAACTATTTCGCTGACGATGACACAATCAAGGAACTTGAAGATAACGAACAAATAGTTTTCAAATATTGCGATAATGCCGGTAATGTAACTGAATTAGCTAATCCTAATGGATCGATAAAAAACATTGCCGGTATTGTCAATAAAAAAAGAAATGTTCTCGGTATGATGCCGCATCCAGAGAGATATTCTGATAAAATTCTCGGCTGCGATGATGGATTGAAAATATTTAACTCGTTTATAAATTATTTACGACTAATATAGGAGACTAATTATGCCATTCAATTTGGGTTGGCCCGAAATACTACTTATTGTCGCCATTATTGCCTTACTTTTTGGTGGCAAAAAAATCCCAGAATTAATGCGAGGCTTAGGTACAGGTATTAAGGAGTTTAAACAAGCTGCTTCAGCTGAATCGGACTCGAATAAAAAGCAAATAGAAGACTCTAAATCTGAATAAATTGGAGCTTCGATATGTTTGATGTTGGTGGCGGTGAATTAATCGTTATAGTCTTAGCTATTTTAATACTTTTTGGACCTAAAAAAATTCCTGAAATTGCACAAATGATAACAAAAGGAATGTCTCAGGTTAAAAAAGCTCAACAACAATTTTCACATCAAATATCAGAACTACAAAGGGATTTAAATACTGCTGCCAATCTCGATAAAATTGATATTATAAAGGAATCTCCCCAAAGTGTACCTACACACAAAAAGAACAATAAACATAATCCACCTACAAAAGATTTTGAAAAGGAAAGCAAGGAATGAAGCAACTAAATCTATTCTTTGACAACCCTGATTTCTATTCTTCTGTTTTTAGCTCGACCTTCTGCAGTTTTATTACTAGCAATAGGTTGGTTCTCACCATAACCAATTGCTGTAATTCTTTCGGCTTCAATTCCTTTCGATATTAAGTAATTGTATACTGTTTCTGCACGTTTTTGCGATAATATCAGATTATCTTCATCAGAGCCTATATCATCGGTATGACCAGCAATTTCTATTTCCATTTGTGGTTTTTGTTTTAAATCTTCTACAAGTTTATCCAAATAATTGTATGATTCTTGACTGAGTTCCCAAGATGCTGTTTCGAAATTAACATTTTCTAAAGTAAATATCCTTTGATACTTACTCGAACTTTGAGCAGGAATATCAATACTTGGAATCGTTATGGGTAAAATTAACTTGAATGTGTATGATTTTACTCCAGAAGGTACTGCAAAATTATCTGAATATTCAAAATTATTATAATTAGTTCGTATGAAATACTTGTTTTTTTCAATTAAATCTATAGTAAAATTTCCATCTAAATCTGTTTTAAATTTTTGATCCAAAATTTTATCTTGAGAAGTTAGTGCGAATGATTGATTTGGAATTTTTTTGAAATCTTTTGATTGTATTGAGATTGTTACTGGAATAATTCTCCCATTATCTGGAATTATCTCAACGGATTCTTTAGAAGAACGTTTTGCCACTTCTATTGGTAAACGGCAAATTAATCTAAATTCTTTCAAAAGCATTTCTTTTGGCACTGTGAAATTATATATATGCTCATTCTCAAAATCAGAAAATTTAATTTTATAATTACGATTTTTGGTGAGGCTTAGCTCATAAATACCTTCAGAATTAGTTCTACCCCTTGAATGAATAGTATTATCGGGATTTAATATCTCAAAATTTGTATCAGCAATTATATTACCAAGTGAATCAAGTACTTGAATTATAACTCGATGTTGATCTGAAATCTGTGCATTAATAACGCTACCGGTTACCGTTAAAGTATAGAATAGCAGCAAAATAACCAAAATTTTGCTCATAAGATGACTCATAAATTATACATCGAATAACGAATTAATAATAATTAACGATTCGGCGAAAACTCTATTTCAAAGTTTTAATTTTCAATAAATGTATAGTTACAGCTATTGCTATTAGAATTAATAAAATTCTGAGCAATAAAATCTCAGTGGCAAATATTACGCTGAATGCAATCGTTAAATTCAAGGTGGAAATTGAGAGTATTTTTGAAAATAATCTCATTCCTCTTCTTTCTTTATAATCTTGTATGTATCTGCCAAATAATTTATTTGTCAAAAGCCAATTATGAAACCTAGGTGAACTTTTTGCAAAGCATGTGGCGGCAAGTAGTAAAAAAGGTGTTGTTGGCAACATTGGTATAAAAATACCTATAAAACCCATACCCACTGATAACCATCCACTGACAATTAAAAGCAATTTTAAAAGACTTTTTTTTGTTTTCTCTTTATTTTTTAAATACATTTATTCTTTTTCTAAAATATCAATTATTGTATCAAGAGAAGGGGTTTTAGTCAAATCAAGTGGGGATATATCAATTAAATGTGATAATTCCTTGATAGCCCTAATTTCTTCGAATGATATGTACTTACTCTCATCCAATCCAGAAGATTTGGCAATGTAAATAGCCGATGCAATTAAGGATTTTTTAAACAATAGAGCTTCGTCCTCTGGTAATTTAGTATCAATAAACTTAGCAATTTCGTTTAAACCTATCCTTGCACGTGCTTTGTAATTGTAAATATTTTGAAAATCTTCGTCGCTAAAAGAGAGCGAATCAAGAATTTCTCTGATAAGTTTGCTATTAAATCTATTTGCCATATTTTTTAAACGCTTCATTGCATTTATCTCTTCTGGCTCAATTACTCTATCAGCATAAGCAATTGATTGAAACATCCAAAGTATTGAATTTTGCAATAGCGACCATTCATCTTCTGAAAAAATTTCCTTCATTATTTTTACTCTTAAATTAGCTTTACCAAATTAAATAATAAAATTACTCAATATTTTTTGAATTTCAATGAGACTTATCCCTCTTCGACGTCTATAATTTTGAACTTGGTCCATAAGAATTTTGCCAACAGCAAAATAAATTGCTTTTGGATGCGCTATATACAGCCCACTAACTGATGCAGGAGGATACATCATATAATTTTCTGTTAAATGAACATTGATATTCGATTCTACTTGCAATATATCAAAAATTAATCGGTTTAGCGACAAATCAGGCAGTGATGGATAGCCTATTGCAGGTCTAATTCCTCGATACTTCTCTCTTAATAATTCTTCAATACTTAGATTTTCTTCTTTAGCATATCCCCATATCTCTTTTCTAACTTTCTGATGCATAAGTTCGGCAAATGCTTCGGCAAGTCTATCAGCCAAAATTTTCAGCATAATTTGTTTATAATCATCTTTTTCATAGAATTTCAAGGCATTTTCTATTCCAATTCCAGCACTTAAAACAAATAAACCAATATAGTTTGTACCCAAAGATTTTGGCGCCAAGTAGTCTGATATAGCAAGATTAAATCCTGAATCAATTTTTTTCTTTTGCTGCCTAAGGGTTGGTATAATTGCTAAAATACCATCACAACTTTCATCTGTATAAATTTCAATATCTTCGGCTGAATTAGAATTTGCTGGAAATATTCCAACTACAGCATTTGCAGATAAAAGCGAATTAGAAATGATTTCATCAAGTTGAATTTGGGCATCATCAATTAATTTTTTTGCTGCTTTTCCTTTTTCCTTATCTTCCAAAATTTGAGGATATCTCCCCTTGATTTCCCAAGTTAATAAAAATTGCGTCCAGTTTATATATTTTGAAATTTCTTTAAGTGGATAATTTATAAATTTATTAATCCCTAAATTATTTGGTCTTTTTATTTCATAGGTTTCAGGTGGAAAATTAGGTTTATTACGGCAAGCTTCCTCGAATGGTAGCAGATTAGAATGAATTATTGAATTTTCAAAATTACTTTTAATTTCATTATACTCTGATTTAATTTTTTTTACAAATTCTAATCTTTCCTTTGGATTCAATAAATTGCTGACAACAGGAACACTTTTGGAAGCATCAAGTACGTGTATCACAGGTTGTTCATAAACAGGCGCTATTTTCACAGCTGTATGCACTCTTGATGTTGTTGCACCTCCTATTAAAAGTGGAATATTTAATTTACTTCTATCCATTTCTTTTGCCACATTAACCATTTCATCAAGTGAAGGAGTAATAAGACCGCTTAAACCTACTACATCAACTCTTTCCTTAATAGCTGTTTCAATTATTTTCTCTGCAGGAACCATAACCCCTAAATCTATTATCTTAAAATTGTTACAAGCAAGCACTAACCCAACAATATTCTTACCGATATCGTGAACATCCCCTTTAACTGTAGCCAATAATATAGTCCCTTTTTGAGTTTTATTGTTATTTGATTCGTTTTTCTTAATAAATGGTTCTAATACTGCAACTGCTTGCTTCATAACACGAGCACTTTTGACAACTTGTGGCAAAAACATTTTACCAGCACCGAATAATTCTCCAACTTGATCCATCCCCTTCATTAAGGGACCTTCTATTATTTTTAATGGGTCTTTAAGTTTATTTAAAGCTTCAAGGCAGTCATTTTCAATATATTCGTTAATACCATTAATTAGAGCATATTCCAGCCTGTTTTCAACTTCGTAATGTCTCCATTGTGTATCTTTTTGAATTGGTTTTGATTCACCCCTGTATTTCTCCGATAATTTGAGCAAATTATCAGTAGCATCTCTTTTACGATTGAAAATAACATCCTCGATAGCAACTTTAAGTTCTTCTTCAACATCATCATAAACTCCCAACTGCCCAGCATTGACTATGCCCATATCAAGTCCGCTTTTTATTGCGTGATATAAAAATACAGTATGCATTGCTTCGCGTACATGATTATTGCCACGAAATGCGAAAGATAAATTACTTATGCCACCACTTACACTGGCAAAAGGCAAATTGGACTTAATCCATTCGACAGCACGTAAAAAATTCAGGGCATAATCATTGTGCTCTTCAATACCGGTTGCAATTGTCAGTATGTTTGGGTCGAATATTATGTCATTAGGTGAAAAACCTACTTTTTCAGTTAAAATATAATAGGCTCGCTTACAAATTTGAATTTTCCTTGCAAAGGTAACTGCTTGCCCATCCTCATCAAATGCCATTACTAAAACGGCAAAACCATAATTTTTAACTTTTTTTGCTTTTTCAATAAACAGCTCTTCTCCATCTTTCAAAGATAATGAATTCACAATTCCTTTACCCTGGACACATTTTAATCCTGCCTCAATCACACTCCATTTAGATGAATCGATCATTACTGGTACGCGGCTTATATCGGGCTCCGAGGCTAATAAATTCAAAAATTCCGTCATAACTTGCTCGGAATTTATCATTGCGTCATCGCAATTAACGTCAATTATTTGAGCTCCATTTTCCACTTGTTGGCGGGCTATATCTATTGCTTTAGAATAATCACCTGATAAAATATATTTTCTAAAATTTGATGAACCAGAAATATTTGTTCTTTCACCAATATTGACAAAATTTGTGTTTTCTGTAATTTTTAGAGGTTCAAGCCAGGATAATTTTAATATTTTTTTCAACTCTGGTGGTTTCCGCGGACTTGCATTCTGTAGTGATTCTCTCATTGCTTTTATATGCTCAGGTGTAGTTCCACAGCAACCACCTACAATATTTACCAACCCGTCATCGGCATATTCTTTAATGACTTTAGCCATAATTTCTGGGGTTTCATCGTAATGCCCAAATGGATTTGGTAAGCCCGCATTGGGATAAACCGAAACAAATTTATCTGTAATTTGTGATAATTCCCTGATAAATGGTCTCATCTGGATTGAACCTAATGAGCAATTCAATCCAATACTGATTAAATTTGGGGCATGAGATACCGAAATACAAAATGCCTCAAGTGTTTGTCCAGATAAAGTTCTTCCGCTTTTATCTACGATAGTTCCAGAAATCATTAATGGCAGTCGAATATTTTTTTTGGAACATAAATCAATGAATGCCATTATAGCAGCCTTGCAATTCAATGTATCAAAAACGGTCTCAATTAATATAATATCCACACCACCATCAATCAACCCCTCGATTTGCGGAAAATATGATTGATATATATCATCAAAATATGCAGCTCTGAATTCAGGTTTTGTTACATCTGGTGAGATGGATGCAGTCTTATTAGTTGGCCCGATTGCACCAGCTACAAATTTTTGTTCATTCGGATTTTTTGACAAATAAATATCTATTGCCTCTCTTGCTAACTTAGCAGATTTAAAATTTAAATCATATACTAATTCTGATAAACCATAATCACTTTGCGAAATTACATTAGCATTAAATGTATTTGTTTCAATTATATCACTGCCGGCATTTAAATATGACAAATGAATTTCTTTTATGACATCAGGGCGAGTAATTGATAAAATGTCATTATTGCCTTTGAGAGGAATAGGATGATTATTGAATATATCAGCTCTGAAATCTTCTTCAACTAATCTATAGCTTTGAATCATTGTTCCCATTGCCCCATCGAGAAATAAAATTCTCTCTTGAAGCAAGTTGCTTATTAATGTAATTGCATCGTATTCTCTTATATCAGACATCTAAACCATCTAATAATTCATAAACAAGATCTATTTTTCCAAATGGCACAGAAATCTGCACTCCATTGATAATATTATAAATACTATCAAGAATTTCTCGTGCAATTGTAATACCTTCTTTTCTACTTTTTTCTTTTGAATCAGCAACCCATCGCATTCTTTCAAGTACTTCATCTGGTATGGTACAGCCCGGTACTTCATTGTTTAAAAATTCGGCATTTCTAATCGAAGCAAGAGGCCATATTCCTGCTATTAATGGTAAATCATATTGCTTGATATTATCATAAAATTTTTTAAAAATCTCAACATCGAATACAGGTTGAGTAACGATAAATTCAGCACCTGCTTTAACTTTCCAATCTAATCTCTTCAGCTCTTCATTCATATTTAAAGCACCGGGATTTGCCCCAACACCTATAAAAAAACCAGCTGGTTCACCTATGGGATTACCTGCTATGTCTAATGCATTATTAAGTCTATTTAAAATATTAACTAATCCTATCGAGTCGATGTCATAAACTGCAGTTGCATCTGGATAATTACCAATTTTCGGTGGATCACCGGTTACAGCGAGTATATTTTTTATTCCAAGAGAGTAAGCTCCTAGTAAATCAGATTGAATACCAATAACATTTCTATCCCGACAGGTATAATGCAATACCGTTTCTATACCTGCCTGTTGCTGTATTTGTACTGCTAATGATAGTGCTGACATTCTGGCACTTGCGCGTGGCCCGTCAGGTATATTGATAACGTCAATTCCATAATAATATAATTCCTTTGCTTTATTTATTTCCTCATTAGCAGAAATTCCCATCGGTGACAATAATTCTACAAATGTCACAAATCTCCCATTACTTAAGCGACGTGAAAGACGGGATTTTTTCGATTTCGGAACAGGTTCGAATTCGATTTTGACAGGTAAATGACTTGTTTGAATTTTTACTTGTACTTTCGAAGTTGAAACAGAATTTATAGCATTTCTCATTCTCTTGATATGTTCAGGAGTAGTTCCGCAACATCCACCAATAATATTTGCACCGCTTTGAATGAAATACTTTGCATATTGTCCAAAATACTCTGGTGATGTAAGATAAATATTACGTCCATCTATTGATTTGGGTTTGCCTGCATTTGGCATCACCGATATTGGTATTGATGTAAGTTTACGAACTCTCTCGAGCCATTCGAGCATTATTTGAGGTCCAACACTGCAATTTATACCAATTGCATCTACATTAAGACTTTCCAATTCACTAACAATGGTCTCAGGTTTACCACCAGTCAATGTCAAACCATTTTCATCAATAGTAACCTGTGCAATAATAGGATAATCACATAATGATTTTACTGCCTGTACAGCTTGTTTAAGCTCTTCAGGATAAATAAAAGTCTCTAAAATAAATAAATCCACTCCGCCATCAATTAATGGTCTAACCTGTTCCTGGAAATATTCAACTGCTTCCTCATAAGACGTAGGTCCAAGCGGTTCAATTTTTATACCAAGTGGTCCAATAGCCCCTGCTACCAATGCACGATTATTTGCTACGTCTTTGGCAAGTTTGGCACCATAAAAATTTATTTCATAAAGTTTATCAGCAACTTGATGTGACTGTAATTTAAATCTATTAGCACCAAATGTATTTGTTTCTATAATTTCAGCACCTGCGTTAATATATTCATTATGTATTGATTGAACTAAATTTGGATTAATTATATTGATTTCATCAAATGATTTGTAAATAGGTACACCTTTGCTATACAGCTCAGTACCCATTCCCCCATCGAATAAGATGATTTTTTCAGCTAACAATTTCTGAAACTCTATTTTTGTCATAACTGTTGAAAACTTTTTTTTTCTAATATAACTTAATTTTCTATTTTTGCACCCGAATATTTACAATTTTGATATGGCAAAAATTTTTAAGACTACAAAACTAAACTTTCATAGAGATATTTTCAATAAACCAATTACATTTTACTTCTTTCAAATTCATTTTAATACAAAATTAATTAATCCAATCACTAATAAACGATCATCTACTTCTAAGATTAAATCTTCGATTCTGATTTTACTCATTATAATGAACAAATCCTATAGAAAAATCAAATTGCATCGAAATAGTTATTCACCTAAACACACAGCGAATACATTTAACTTCGATTACAAATATTTTCAATTGTTATATGGAAAATTATGGATAATTTAGCATTATACAATAAGTTAAGAACAATTAAATTATTATCCATAATTCCTAAAAGGTCAAATTTATGAATGTTTTTGTTTTGAATTGCGGTAGTTCATCTCTAAAATTTCAAATTATTGACACAGACCTCGAAAAAATAGCAAATGACAAAGACATTTGCTTAGCTAAAGGTTTAATCGAAAGAATCGGTTCACAAGCACTTATCACCTTGCACGTTATTGGTAAAGAGCCATTTAAATCAGCCGAACCTATTCGCGACCACAAAGCAGCATTGACTTACATATCAAAATGGATTAGCAATCCTGAAACTCGGATTCCTGGTATAAATTCACTCGATGATATACACGCTGTAGGTCATAGAGTCGTTCATGGTGCAGAACGTTTTAAAATGTCAGTTAAAATTGATAAAGAAGTAATTGCAGGCATAGAAGATTGTATTGATATTGCTCCTTTGCATAATCCTGCTAATCTAAAAGGTATCCATGCAGCAAAAGAACTATTCGGTCCTAATGTTCCACAGGTTGCTATATTTGATACCGCTTTTCATTCTACTATGCCAGAAATTTCATACTTATACGCTATACCTTATCAACTTTACAGAAGATTTAAGATCAGAAAATATGGTTTCCATGGTACTTCGCATAGATATATTGCTTACCGCTATAGAAAAATTATGGGTATACCAAGAGAACAAGTAAATATTATAACATTACATTTGGGCAACGGTTCCTCAGCTTGTGCCATAAAAAATGGCAGATCCTATGATACTTCTATGGGGATGACCCCGCTCGAAGGTCTAATGATGGGCACAAGATGCGGTGATATTGACCCAACTGTTATCGAATATCTTATACATAAAGAAGGAACTACTCTCGATGAAGTTTACTCTGTGCTAAACAAGCGCTCAGGTGTGCTGGGAATTTCGGGTCTAACAAATGATATGAGAGATTTACTTATGGAAATTGAAGAACATCAGGATAGACGGGCTATTTTAGCAGTCGATATGTATTGCAATAAAATAAAAAAATATATTGGTGCTTATATGAGTGCTCTCAACGGGGCTGATGCAATATGTTTTGCTGGCGGTATTGGTGAAAATTCACCGGAAATCAGAAGAAACGTGTGTAGTAATATGAGTTACATAGGATTAGAGCTTGACCATGAATTAAATGAAGAAGCTGTCAACGGTAAGGAAATGGAAATTAGTACTCCCACCAGTAAAGTCAAAATATTTGTAATTCCAACTAATGAAGAACTAGTTATGGCTCGCGATACAGTCCGTGTTATTTTAGATGTACCAAGAGTTTTTTAATATTTTAAGGTGTAATATGTCAGAATTCACAAACCATATAAGAAAGAAGGCATCTGAACTTAACTATAAAGTAGCTTTTCCAGATGCTGAAGATAAACGAACAATAGAAGCTGCATCATTTTTAGTCAAGGAAAAAATAGCAAAACCACTATTAGTAGGCAATAAAGACAATATCGAATTTATTGCTAAACAAAATTCAATCAGTCTCAATGAAATCGAAATCGTGGAACCGGAAAAATCAGATGATTTGAAAAATTTTGCCCAATTATTATATGAAAAACGAAAAGAAAAAGGAATGTCTCTTGAAGAAGCTAAGGATACAGTACTTTCCCCACTTTATTTTGCTGGTTTGATGCTTGATACCGGAACAGTCAATGCTGTTGTTGCTGGTAACATCTCTTCAACTGGTGATGTTATTAGATCTGCTATACATACCATAGGTGTTGCTCAAGGTATTTCAATAGTTAGCAGCTATTTCATTATGGTACTAAAAGACGGTAGATTATTATGCTTTGCCGATTGTGCTGTCAACCCGGATCCGAATCCATCACAATTAGCTGACATAGCAATTACTTCTGCAAAAAATTTTCAAGCAGTTACTGGAATTGAACCAAAAGTTGCTATGCTATCATTTTCAACTAAGGGAAGTGCTAAACATCCGCATGTTGATAAAGTAATCGAAGCTACTAATATAGCCAAATCAAGAGCGCCAGAATTGCTAATCGATGGCGAAATGCAAGCCGATGCTGCATTAATACCTTCAATCGGAGAACGTAAATGTAAAGGTTCGCCCGTTGCCGGTTATGCGAATGTTTTCATATTCCCAGATTTAGATGCTGGAAACATTGGATATAAATTAACCGAGAGATTAGCCGGTGCTGAAGCAGTTGGACCTATTGTTCAGGGATTGAGGAAGCCATATTGTGATTTATCACGTGGATGCTCGACTGATGACATGATTAACGTTGCAGCTATTTGCTCTCTTATGGCTTAATTTATCTATGAATTTACTATTTAAATATCTTAACATAGAAATTCACCGGCTTTAAAAAAGCCGAATTTATTAATTAATTTAAGGGTTATAAATGTATAAAAACACAATCATACTCAAAGGCCTGATTTATCAAGCCGCACTTGAATTTCTATGGAACGAAGGTTTTATTGGCATTCCTTACCAAGGAATAACGAACGCTACTGGTTCGTGCGAAGCTGTCAGCAATGTTTTTACACTCAAGGAAGATCGCTTCGAAACCCTTTCGCAAACAGTCCAATTGCATCTGGAAAGAGATATAATCTTAAATGGGCTTCCGCGTATGTTTTCGACAAACCGCTCTTACCGTCGTGATAACAAAAATTGGCAAAGCGACGGTAGGCATTTGAATGATTTCGAATTACTTGAAACTGAAGCACTCGATACTGATTTGGATTGGCTGCTAAAACATTGCAGAGATCTTTTGAATCACATATTCACAACTACACTTAATGTATCCTCTAAGTATGGTTTGCTCACTCCTCAACAACATCACAATCTTTATATATACTATGAAAAAGGCTTCAAAGTAATCACTTATACAGAAGCAATTGAAGTATTACAAAAAGAATACAAATTGAATATCAATTGGGGTGATGATTTAAAATCAGATCACGAGCAAATGCTCGTAAATTACTATGATAGTAATTTGATGATTACCCATTACCCCGAATTAATCAAATTTTTTAATATGAAACTAACCCGTGATTGCAATCCTGAACAACAAACCTGCGATTGTGTTGATGTCATACTCAAATATTCAGGTGAATCTATTGGTGGTTCTGTTAGAGAATATGACTATGATATTTTGAAAAAGCGATTATATGAAGGAACAATGATTAAACAATTAAGAGAATTAAAAACTGCTCACGATGGTAAACCAGAAGAAGTTGACCAAATGTTTGAAGAATATTTAGACCTATTCAAAAATAACATAGTTGAACGCTCTGGAATGGGATTAGGATTTGGGAGAGTAACACAATTTATTCTCGGTTCAAATGAAATAATAGCGTTTTAATAATATTTTTGGGGCTGTTAATCAGCCCCTTAGATAAATTATAATGGAGTACAAAATGGCTATAATTCTTAACGGTAGAGATCTTACAATAGAAAAACTTGTTCAAATCGCCCGATACAATGAAAAAGTTGAATTAGACAAAAATGCCCTCCAAAGAATTAATAAGTGCAGAGCCATGCTCGAAGAAAAAATAAAAGCAAAAGAAATAATGTATGGTGTCAATACAGGAATCGGGGAATTTTCTGAAATTGTATTAAACGATGACAAATTAATTGAATTTCAAAAATATTTGATTTATAATCACTCTGCTGGTATTGGTGAACCAGCTCCAATAGAATATGTAAGAGGTGCCATTGCATCTCGTATAAATGTCCATGCCCATGGGAATTCAGGTTGTCGCCCTGAAATCACTCTAACAATGGTAGAAATGTTAAATAAAGGTGTTACTCCTGTTGTTTGCCAAAAAGGTTCAGTCGGTGCTTGTGGTGATTTAGCCCCAATGTCCCAAGCAGCTTTACTTATGATTGGTGAAGGCGAAGCATATTACCAAGGTAAACGTATGTCTGGTAGAGAGGCATTCGAAAGAGCTGGAATTCCTATACCCGGACTACAAGCAAGAGATGGATTAGCTTTTATTAATGGTTCTAACTTGCTTACAGCTATGAGTGCGATTCATCTATATGATTTTAATCGATTTGTTAAACAAGCAGAAATTGCTTCTGCAATGTCACTCGAAGCTTTACTTGCCAATTTGAAACCATATGATATTAGATTGCATAAATTGAGAGGATTTCTCGGGGCACAAAAAAGTGCAAAAAATATAATGAAATGTATCGAAGGAAGTGATTTACTAACTGGAAAAATGAAAACTCGAGTACAAGACGCATATTCGATGCGTTCTACTCCACAAGTTATAGGTGCAGCAAGAGATGCATTAGAATTTGCTCGATTACAAGTCGAAATAGAACTTAATGGTGTTGGTGATAATCCTATTTTTATTCCTGAAGATAATCTAACTTTAACTGGCGCTAATTTCCAAGGAACACCAGTTTCATTACCTATGGATTTAGCAGGTGCGTCGATTACGATGATTTGTGTATTATCTGAAAGGCGACTAAATAGACTACTTAATCCTGCCTTAAATGCTGGATTACCCGCTTTCCTAACAAAAGGTGCTGGAATGTTCTCAGGATTAATGTTAAGCCAATATACAGCTGACAGCTTGATTGTTGAACAAAGAATATTATCAATTCCAGCATCAATTCAATCCATTCCAGCTGCTGCTGACCAAGAAGATTTCGTCTCTATGGGAATGAATACAGCTATAAAAAATGCCCAAATTTTAGAAAATGCATATGGCGTTCTTGGTATTGAATTTATGGCTGCTGCTCAGGCTCTGGATTTTCGTTCATTTAAACCTGGATTGGGTGTACAAACTGCTAAAAATGTTATTAGAAAATATGTGAATTTCCTCGATGAAGATAGACCACTTTATCCTGACCATAATAAAATGAAAGATTTAGTAAAATCTTGCGAAATACTACATGAAGTAGAAGAAAAAATCGGTTTGTTAGAATAAAATTAATATTATTATGCAACTAAAAACTCTCGAAAAATTTGTTGAAATTGCAAAAAGCAAACCCAAGAAAAAAATTGCCGTTGTCGCTGCTGAAGATGAACCTGTTCTCATGGCAATTAAAGAAGCAATGGAACAAGGTATTGCTGAACCTATTTTAGTAGGAAATTTCAGTAAAATTAGAAATATAGCACAAAATATCAATTTCGATATAACAAATATTGAAATATTGGACGAGCCAAATCCAGTCAAATCAGCTAAAATTTCTGTTGAATTAATCAGAAATGGAAAAGCACAGATATTAATGAAAGGACTTATTAGTACCGCAGATTATCTTCGTGCAATTTTAGATAAAGAAACTGGCTTACGAAAAGGTGATCTGTTGAGCCATATTGGATTTTTTGAAACACCTAATTATCATAAATTGATTGCAATTACCGATGCTGCCCAAAATATCGCACCCGATCTACAGGAGAAAATTTCTATATTAACAAATTCTATTGAACTTTATAATCGATTAGGTATTGCCAATCCTAAAATAGCAATCATTACAGCAGTAGAAACCGTCAATCCAAAAATGCCAGCTACAATTGATGCCGCTCTTTTGACAATGATGAATCGCCGTGGACAAATAAAAAATTGTATAATTGATGGTCCATTAGCCCTCGATAATGCTATTTCCTCCGATGCTGCTCACCACAAAGGAATTATCAGCGACGTTGCTGGTGATGCAGATCTACTTTTTATGCCTGATATAGAAGCCGGGAACGTAGCATATAAATGTATGACATACTTTGGAAACTCAACTGTTGCTGCAATCATTTTAGGTGCTGCAGTACCTGTTGTGTTGACTTCAAGAGCTGATAATGAAAAAAGTAAACTTATGTCGATCGCTTTAGCTGCATCTTTTTAACAATACACTTTTTCAAATATGAAAATACTTGCGATAAATCCAGGTTCAACATCAACAAAAATCTCCGTCTATGATGATTTGAAAGAATGTTTCACAACGATTATCCGTCATAGTGTTGATGAGTTAAGTAATTATCACAATATAGCTGACCAATACGACTTTAGAAAAGAGATAATAATCAAAACTTTAAAAGAGAATAATATCAATATTGCCACTTTAGATGCTGTTGTTGGTAGAGGTGGCCTTATAAAACCTATACCAAGTGGAATTTATCGCGTTAATCAGGCAATGCTTGATGACTTGAGAATAGGCTATATGGGAGAACACGCTTCTAATTTGGGCGGTATCTTAGCTTGGGAATTAGCTAAGCATTCTAAAAATCCACAAAATGCATTTATTGTTGATCCTGTTGTTGTAGATGAATTAGATGAAATAGCACGGTATTCTGGTAGACCAGAATTACCGAGAATTAGTATTTTTCATGCCCTAAACCAGAAAGCCGTCGCTAGGCGTTATGCCCGAAATAAAGGTTTAAGATATAGAGAATTAAATTTGATAATAGCCCACCTAGGAGGTGGTATTACTGTTGGGGTTCACAAAAACGGAAGAGTAATTGACGTAAATAATGGTTTGGACGGCGAAGGTCCTTTTTCTCCAGAAAGAGCAGGTACATTACCTGTTGGTGCATTGGCAAAGCTATGTTTTTCCGGCAAATATCAATTACACGAGGTTAGGAAAATGATTACAGGCAATGGTGGATTAGTTGCTTATTTAGGAACAAACGATGCAAATGAAGTTGAAAAGCGAATTGCTAAAGGTGATGAAAAAGCTAAAATTGTATATTCCGCTATGGCTTACCAAATTGCTAAAGAAATCGGGGCTTGTGCAACAGTTCTTAATGGAAAAGTCGATGCAATTATCCTCACTGGTGGCTTAGCTTTCTCTAATATTCTTGTTAATATGATAAAAGAACGTGTTGAATTTATTGCCAAAGTCGAAGTTTATGCAGGTGAAGATGAAATGCTTGCTCTTACTGAGAATGTTTATTTTGCATTAAAAGGCGATTTGCCAATTAAAGAATATATTCAATAGTTTATTTATTATTTTGCAAAAATCTTAGGTAATTTACCAAAACCCAACGCTCGTCATCACTTAATTTATGATTTATTGGCATCATTAAATTCTGACCAGCGCTAATAATATGAAATAACCTATTATCACTCTTTTTAATTGTCACAGAATCAGTCAAATCAGGTGGGTTTGGAAATCCCTCTTCATCCTCTGTTAAATTGATTCTGCTTATGATAGTACCACTACCTTTTCCATCATAATTATGACAATATGCACAGTGGACTTTAAAAAGGTGCTCTCCATATAGAAAATTATATTTTGCTCGATTATTTCTCACAATCAATCTATTTTCAGCTAAATTATATTCAACAGATTCGAATGGATAGTATTCAGCATTTATTGGAACTGATTTTTCTGGAACATCTCTAATATTGATTTTATCATCGAAAAATTCATTTAACGACTGATTTCTTGGTGATGGTAATCTATCCATATCATTAATGAGGTAAAATGGTGGTGATTTTCTCGGAATATCAATTACTCTCACCTTGGACAAATAGTAAATTTGGATACCCGCTATGAGTATCACGTAAAGGGAAATCATAAGCAGTTTTCTTATCACTGTAGCTTTTCTAAATATTCAATATTATATTCTTGAATTAAATTTACTTGATTTAAATCGGAATCAGTTTCTAAAAAAAATACAAATTTACCCTTTAAATCATTATCATTAATAAATTCAGTAAATTTTCCAAAATAATGATAAACCTTCACTATATATATAATTATTAAGGAAATGCTAATAATCAATATCGTTATGATAAAAGAAAACGGAATCGCAAATATTATTTGAAATTCGCTTATGCCACTAAGATTAATTTTATAATATTCCAATACCCAATATTGAAAAATTAATGCTGATAAAAAGATTGATATTCCAATTAAAAAAAGAAAAAAATTGACTTTCCTTTTTGCTTTAAAATTCAATAATGGCAAAGGTGAATAAATCTCTGAAATAAAATCACTATAGCTGGAATTAACTAATTTTATGGCATCCCAAGGCTTTTCAATCACTATTTTATATAAATTTTTCATTTGCTTAAGCTGAATTCTATCTCTAAATCAGAATACATCGGTAAAACTTTTATTAAAATTAGATAAACCATAAAAAATAAACCGATACTTCCAAAAAGTAATGAGAGTTCATATACTGTTGGGAAATAGAAACCTATCATACCCACCAAATTATCATACTTTAATGAACCAACTACAATCATATAACGCTCTAACCACATTCCAAATAAAATAATTAAAGAAATTAACAATGAAATAAGTTTACTATTCCTAAATTTAAAAAACCATAGTAATTGCGGTATTATAAAATTAGACAATACAACTAAAAAAAACAATAGTGACAGATCACCGTAAAATTTTCTATTTATTAGATTTAATTCATATTTGTTACCACTATAAAAAGCAAAAAATATCTCAGTTATATATACATAAGCCATTAATAATGAAAATGTTAGTATAATCTTGTTCATTTTTTCTAAATTTTCGTTACTAATTCTATACTTTTTTGCTCCAAAATATTCCTTTAATAAGGTTATAACTTGAACAAATGCACATCCTGAGAAAATAGCTCCCGCTATAAAATAAGGGGGAAATATTGTTAAATGCCAGCCTGAAACCAATGTTACAGAAAAGTCGTAAGAAACTATGCTATGGACCGCTATAACCAATGGAGTTGCTATTCCAGCCAATAACAAGTATGTTTGGCGAAATATATTCCATTGCATACTATTACCATTCCATCCCAAGCTTAGTTTTGAATAAACGGAGGACAATTTTGAAACTGTTAATTCTTTTGATTTACGAGCAAAATCAGGTATCATCCCTAAATACCAAAAGACAAGTGAGACTATGAAGTAAATTGGTATAGCAAAATAATCCCAAATTAGTGCTGATTTAAAATTTGGCATAAGAGCCATTTCATTAGGATAAGGGAAAAGCCAATACCAAGCAAGCCAAGGCCTACCGGTATGAATTATTGGATACGTTAATGCAATGACGATACTGATCAATGTCATTGTTTCAGCTGGTTTATTATAAGTTGAACGCCAATTTTGACGTAGTAATAGCAAAATTGCGGAAATTAGAGTTCCCGAATGTGCTAATCCTATCCAAAAAACAAAATTAGTAATATCGAATGCCCAGCATACCAAATCATTTATTCCCCAAATACCCAACCCTATTGAAAACGTCAGCCAGGTCGATATAGCTCCTTGTAAAAATAAAATTATTGATATTGATAAAAATATTATATAATTCAACCTATGGTTCTTAGTAAATTCATTTTTTCCTGTAAATTTAAATATGATATTTGTATTCGACTTATTCATCTTTTCCCATTATAATAAATACCAAACAGATGGTCCGGTATTGTACTCTTCGAGTAATCGAACAAGATGTTTATTTCCAATTATTTTTTCAATAGCATCTTGATGATATTTTAAATTCAAAAAGCTAATAGCACCCGTTGGACAAGCTTCTTGGCAAGCAGTTTCTATTTTTTCTGAAGCATCCTCAAATCTTTTATATTCATTGATTCTCTGGACACAAAATGAACATTTCTCTACAACACCTCTTGAACGCACGGTAACTGATGGATTCAGCATTAAATTTAGCGATTTCGTGAAATTTGATGCATAATTGAAATAATTAAACTTACGAATTTTATATGGACAATTAGTAATACAATACCTTGTACCAACACAGCGATTATATGTAGTTTCATTTAACCCATCCTCACTATGAGTTGATGCTGATACCGGACACACTTTTTCACAAGGGGCATTTTCACAATGCTGGCACATAACCATAATATTACGGTAACCTTTATCTGTCATTATAACATAATGTCTAATCCAATGTAAATTTCGTCCCCTTAAAATTTCGTCCATACCAACAAAAGGTATATTATTCTCTATTTGACAGGAAAGTATACAGTAATTACAACCAATACACTTAGTTGTATCAATAATCATAATCCATTTATTCTCAAAATATTTTTTATTTTCAAAAAAATGTTTGTGCTGTTTTTCATACATTTTGTCACAAATAAAATGATTAGCATTTGTGTTACTATGCACATAAGACATTATTTTGGATATTTTTATTCTATTTTGAGTCTTTTCAATGTTTACAAGTAAATTATTGAGAAAAATGGAACTTATATCTTTTAAATTATAAAAATTAACTCCTTCATCATTTGGTAATGATTTATTAGAATATCTTCCGTAACCATAATATCCGACTATTGTATCATCAGCAAGTTCGGAATTTATTATAACTGGGGCAGTTACAGCATTATCTTTAAAACTAATCTTAATCACATCACCTTCTTTTAAGTCGTATTTTTTTGAAATATTTTGACTTATATTAACTGGATTCAACCAACAAACACCTGTTATTGGGTCAGGCAATTCATTAAGCCACGGAATAGTAGAATATGAACCATCACCGAGGTATAAAGATGGAAAAAGTAATAAATTTGCATGACTCGATCCTTCATCATTATCAAAAAAATCTAAAAATTTTTCAGGATTAAAATTTATATTAAATAATAAATTTTCTCCATTATTAATATATCCATTAATCAATGCATTAATCCATTCTTCTTCAGATAAATGATACGAGGACATTAATTCATCATAAATATTTGTATTCTCTTTATTTATAATTTTGGATTTAATAAATATTAATAATTCTTCAATTGAAACTGATTCGGAATTTAATGGTTCTATAATTGGTTGCCTTATAACATAATTTTGATTTAAAACTTGAGCATCTCCCCAGCATTCTAAACTATGTTTTAAAGGAATATTGATAAAGCTATTTCTTGCTGTAGAATCTTGCAATAAAGAAAAAGATATAATATTTTCAATGGGTATTTGTAATAATTTTTTGTACAAATCACTACTGGCAAAATAAAATAAATCAGTATCTAATGAAATAATTAATATATCTTTAGGTCTTTCAAGTAATCTATACAATTCTAAAAGATGTTCAGATTTGTCATAACTATTAGGAGCTAAATACATTCTATTTTGATATGAATTTAAGATTATATTTAATAGTATTGTTAAAGCTGTTGTTTTATATGAAGATACAGTACCTGATTTAATAAAAACTTGATTTCTATTATCTAATATGTCATAAACTAAATCATTTAAATCAAATGTATTATTAGATTTTATTTGGAGTAATTTATTAGTAATTTTAACAGGTATGTTGTAATTTAATTTATTTGCAACTTGTAAGATTAAATCTGAAAGTAAAGATTCAATATTATTTTTGTTGATAACAATCCGTTTATTAGAATTCAAACCAGTCAATGTAAATGCTGATTCAATTGTAATTAATTTAATGTCGGCTTGATTTTCTTTCCTTTCAGAAATTACATTTTGGTAATATAAAGCAAATTTATCTGTACCTAATATATCTGCTTCAATTGAGATGAATAATTTAATATTAGATAAATCTGGTATAATTTCCCCATTTACACCTAATAACTCACTGTTCAAGTATGCTTCATTAGAATAAATTGTTGGATAATTAAAAAATTTAATAGATGAATTTAAAGATTTTATCTCATTAATTAATTTATTTAAAAATCTGCTTGAATGTTCGCTCATGATAAAAATTATGTTTTTACCTAAGTTGATAAAATTATATAATTTATCAAAAACTTTTTGAAGAGCATATTGCAAGTTACTTTCCTTATCTTCAATTCTTGGCATTCGAAGCCGATCCGGATGCAAAAGTTCATAAATAGTTGCCTGTAATTTTGCATCCATACCAATAATTTGGGTAGAATTATTACCAATAATTTTTATAGGTTTACCTTCCTTAGTTTTTACTTTTACTGCAAAAGCGGCATTTTTATTTGATAGAACGGTATTGTAATATAAATAATCATCATTGGAATAAAAGCGACTTGGTTCAACATTTGGCACTATTTTATCTTGTGATTGACGGCATGCATTTAATGCAAGCATCATCGAGCCAAATGTTATTGATATGAAATTTCTTCTATCCATACTTTAATAATGGCAGGCTGAACAATTTTCTGGACCAAAATTGGGTAGTCTTTTATAAAAACGATTTTGATTTCCCTTGAAATTTGATAATTCTTGTATATCAATTATCTTATACTCCGAATTCTCAAAGTAATTGAACGTATCGGTATAAATTCCTGAAATTTTTCTTGCTGGAATAATATGTTTCAGTGGATTACGATGGCAGTCAAGACACCATTTCATTGTAAGTGGCTGATTTAATACAACTTTCTCCATTTTTTCTACTTCTCCATGGCAGCTAGAACAATCTATCATAACTCTTAAGTGAGTAAAATGATTAAAATAAGTAAATTCAGGCAATTTGTAAACTCGATTCCAAATTAAAGGCTTGTGTAAATCTGCACTCTCGATTACTTTGAGCATTTTTTCAGATTCGCTTTTTAGTGCATTATGACATACCATACAATCCCAGGTGCTTGGAACACCTGCAAAAGATTTCTTCTCTGCATAATAATGGCAAAAAGTACATTTCATATCGTAATTTTCAATATGAGCTTTATGTGAAAATTCAACTGGTTGATCGGGTTGATAACCATAATTTAATCTGTAAAAGCTTGACCAAAGAAAAATATTAATTAAAAAGAGGCTAATAATGATAAAATAGCTAATAGGTTTAGAGAAAAATTTATTCACTGATATCATTTGAATGATAATAATTATTTTAGGTTAAATATACAAACTAAATCAAGCCATTTAGTAAAGTTCTGAAACTTCGTAAATAAATGTTGTAAACTACAAAATATCGGAAATATAAAAAAAGCGGGTATAAACCCGCTTTAATTTATAAATTTGATTCATTTACTTTTTTTCAAACGAACGACTGCCATCTGGTTGATAAACATATTCAAATTTATAGAATCGAGAAATATCATCTTGGGTGATGTTTTCGGGAGCACCCTTGTAATAATTCAAAATTTGCATTTTAGCATATTTTCCGTCAGCAGTTCTAATGACAAGCACCACACCGGGAATTGGTCTAATAATCATATTTTTACTATCATAATTATACCAACCATTGCCAGAACCAGTTGGTATAGCATAAGTTTTTTCTCCTTCTATTTCGTATCCATCAGCAGGCGCTTCTTTTAATGACGCAAAATCAGTGTTTCGCAGAACAATAGCTCCACCATTTCCTGGTCCACGCACTCCACTATTTGTAATAATTGTAGTAGCTTGAAATGCTATGTCCCATTTTGTTGTAGCTGAATCTTCTCTCGGTATCATTTTACCCTCTTTAAAGCTAAAGAAGGTATATTCGCCCTTTCGTCCGGTATCAGCAGGAAATTCAGATATTATTACTGATTCAATAGGTACTGGATCGGGCTCGATAATGCTTTCTTCACTGCAAGAAATGATTAGTGCTGTTATAAGAAACAATGCAAAAGATCTGAAAATTATCATAATAGCTCCTATTTATAGTAATTGAATGAAATACCCAAATAAAATGTTCTTCCGGGAGTCGTCAGCAAATAGACATTCCCTTTTTTGTTGAACAAATTTTTTATACCTAATTGAAGATTAAAATATTCAAAAACAGTTTTATTGAAAGTAAGATTCCATAATGAATATCCAGGGGCATATTCATTATCACTATCGAGAATTGCATTCCCATTCAGATCAGCAAAACCATATCTACCTCTAAATGTACCCCTTAGATAAGCATTGAAATCAAATTCTTTATTAACATAGTTAACTTTTATGTGCCCCATATGCATTGAACGATTAAACAGACCACCGTATTCACTCAGATATACAGGTCGAACAACCCCTGTAGCACCAATTTTTGATATTTCACGATTACGTATTTTCTCAACTATTTGATTGTCAGCCGATAATAGAAATTGATATGATATATCGAAATTCAAAACATCGAATAAATCTAAATTGAATGCAGTTTCAATACCTTGAGTATAAACAGATTTGTAATTAGCATAGGTAAATAGATTTTGACCATTATTTTTTAATGCTACTACTTGAAATTCAATCAAATCTCTTATATTGTTTCTGAAGAAATTTATTCTCAGCCCAGCAATATCTTCGAAATTATAAGCTGCACCTATATTAAAAG
Source organism: Candidatus Kapaibacterium sp. (assembly GCA_938031175.1). Lineage (GTDB taxonomy): Bacteria > Bacteroidota > Ignavibacteria > Kapaibacteriales > UBA2268 > CALHGZ01. The sequence continues at coordinate 83,439 of CALHGZ010000006.1, forward strand.
AAACAGAGTTCTCAGGTACAAGCAACTTTAAATTTTCCAAATCCACAAATAATTTATCAATTACTCCATCTTTAATTAATTTTTCAACACCTTTTTTGACATAGGTAACCCCAAAAACACTATAGCCAGCCGCGGGATTTGTAAAGTTCAAGTATAACTGCTCGTTTGTAGGCGCTTTAAATCCAAAGCCAACATTTCCATTAATACTCAATCCTTTGAATAATTCATAAGATAAAGCAATTTTAGGACTCATTGAGGAACGATAATCGCTGTGCGCATCATATCGTAAGCTAGCAATTATATTAAAGCTTTCGAATGGAATCCAATCTGTCTGAATAAAAGAATAATAAGAATATGCAATTGCTGTGTTATCAGCAATAATATCCGAATTTACTTCTTCTCTGAAACCGCCCAGACCAAAAGTAAGATAGAAGTCGCTACTTAACAGTCTATCATACTGCAATTCGCTTTTCAGCAACTTTTGAATAAAAAGTAAAGAATCATATTTATCATTAACTCCGTTAAATATGAAATCTGTTCGGGTATCAAAAATTGTTCCATAAAAGTTAATTTTTAGATTTGAGGCATCAGAAATTTTGTGTCTGTATTGAAGCATTAAATTACCGTCATTTGTAGTAGTCTTATCGTCAAGCAGGCGCTTAGAGTCATTATCAATAACTTCAAATTGATTTGATTGATTCTCAAAGCTAGCCCTTAATCTGAAATTTAAATCATTTTTTTGATCTATTCTATAATTCAGACCAGTAATAATTGAGTATGTTTCTGATTTGGGTACAGTGTTGCCAATTCTTGAATCATCAACATTGAAACCATCGGTATAGTATCTATTAATGTAAACATCAAATCCTAACTTTTTTTCGAACAGTCTTTTGGATAAGCCAGTTGCTAATTCTAAGGTATTATTACCGCCATACCTTGAAGATAAATCAAAATTTAGATCGTTATATGGAGTTTCGATAATTAAATTTATCACCCCAGCTAAAGCATTACTACCATACAATGATGAAGATGGACCTTTAACAATTTCAACTCGGTTTAAATTACCAATAGCAAATCGCTCCAAATTCAATTTCCCCTGCATAGTGCCAATTATTGGTTCTCCATTTATCATAATAAGGGCATAAGAAGGGTCTAAACCTTGTATTTGTACACCCCTTCCATGATCTTCTACCAACAACATACCTGATTGTTCGCCAATTATTTCATCCAGTCGATTATTTCCGGAAAACCTGATCTCACTCCCGCCTATAACTTTTGTAGGGATAGGGTGATTTTCTATTTCTTTTAAGGTGCGAGTACCTGTTATAACTACATTTTCGCTCTTAAAAAAATACTCACTTAATACAATTTTAATTAGTTCTATACCCTGCCTAAAATCAACTACAGTATCGAGGGGAGTGTATCCAAAATGTTGGAATTTTAATCTATATTTACCGTAGTCTTTAATTGGTATTGAAAAATTTCCATTTTTATCTGTTCGAAATTCTTTGTTGTGATACATAGATTCAATTTTTACAAATTTCAAAGGAAATTCATTAACGTCAGTAACTCTGCCGTTTATTACTAAAGGTTGGCTTTGTAGATTAATTAAAAAGAGGAAATTAAAAATTGTAAATAGGAACAATCTATATTTTAACATAGTCTTCATAATTAGTAAGTAATTTTACAAAATTACAAAATTTTCAAATATTGATTTTAACAAAGATAATTTTGTCTCCTTAAGTTGGCTTATTTTAAATATTACAAAGAAATAATCAATTTTCTTTAATTTTGCAGAAAAAAATCAAAATTTTCAATTATCGGAGTGAGTATGAAAACTAAATATTTTGGCTTTAGCCTAATTTTTCTTTTGATGATAATAAACATTTCTTGCTTGTTTTCGCAAAGTGAAGGTGGAAGAGTAGCATTTGGTTTTAATTATGGATTCGTCAAATATTGGGGAGAATTTACTGATAATCAATTTTGGATGGGTGGTGATTTATTTTTTCGTTACAATTTAACATCCTCATTTTCCTTACAACCTACTGCTGGTTTAGCTAACATTAGATATAAAACAGATGCTGATGCTTTGAGATTATACCCCGATTATTTTGGCGCAAATGCAAAACAAGGTGACAATTATCCCAATTCACAAACAAAAATTAGAGACAAAAATTCAATTCGCGTTAATACATATGAGTTATATCTATCCTTTAATCTATTCCCAAGTGAATCATTTGTTCCTTTCATTTTTGCTGGTGCAGGATTAATGAATTTCGAACCTCGTGCGGGTGACACCGGATACGAAGGACCACTTCCAAATAATGCTAATGGAAAATATAACAAAAATCAATTTATTATTCCTGCTGGTATTGGTTTTGAAGCCTATTTAACTGATGATCTGGTTTTAAACGGACGTGGTACATTTAGATTTACTAATACAGATTGGCTCGATGATTATGAAATTGAAGGTTCACAAAAAGATGTATTTTTAACAGCCGGACTGGGACTTTCCTATTACATTTTTGGTGAAGCAGATTGGGATAAAGATGGATTGAGTAATAGCCACGAGCGTGCAATTGGTACTGATCCAAGGAATCCTGACACCGACGGTGATGGACTTTCCGATGGCGATGAAGTAAAAATTTATAAAACAAATCCACTTAAAGTAGATACTGATGGCGATGGACTTACAGATTTTGACGAAGTAATGAAATATAAAACTTCTCCAATCAAGCCTGATACTGATGGTGACGGTTTACTCGATGGTGCGGAAATTGCAAGAAAAACAGATCCGCTTAACCCTGATACTGATGGGGATGGTTTATTAGACGGTGATGAAGTTAACAAGCATAACACAGACCCGCTTAACCCTGATACTGACGGCGATGGATTAACCGATGGAGAGGAAGTATTACGCTATAACACAAACCCGAGAGCTAAGGATACTGATGCAGACGGATTAAACGATGGTGACGAAATAAAAATTCATAATACAAATCCTAATCTGGCTGATACTGATGGGGATGGCCTCAGCGATGGACTTGAAGTAAATCAATATAAAACAGATCCACTGAAACCCGACACCGACGGTGATGGACTTTCCGATGGTGATGAAGTAAATATTCACAGCACTGATCCACTAAATCCAGATACTGATGGTGATGGACTTAGCGATGGAGATGAAGTTCGAAAATACAAAACAAACCCACTATTAGCTGATACTGACAGAGACGGACTTAACGATTACGATGAAATTATGAAATACAATACAGATCCACTAGTTGCCGATACTGATAAAGATGGGTTAAGCGATGGAGATGAAGTACTTAAATACAAAATTGACCCACTTAAACCTGATACTGACGGAGACGGATTAACTGATGGAGATGAAGTATTTATTCATAAAACTGATCCGCTTAATCCAGATACTGATAACGATAAATTAACGGACGGTCAGGAAGTTAATCGAACCAAAACCGACCCTCTCAACCCTGACACTGATGGTGATGGCATAATTGATGGTGAAGACGATTGCCCGTTAATTGCTGGTGAACCAAGCGAAATTAAAGGTAAGCATGGATGCCCACAACCTCCAAAAGTCGGTACCAAAACGGACTTCCCTGATATTTTATTTATAGTTAATACCGATAAATTCAATTTTGATGTACCAGAAACAGCTTTAAACCTTGCTAAATTGCTTGAGTATATCAATCAGTGTGAAGGTTTACAAGTAATTATTGAAGGTCACGCCTCTGAAGAAGGAAATCAAAAACGTAATCAGGAACTATCCGAAATGAGAGCAAAAAAAGTACAGGAATGGCTCCTTCAGCAAAACGTTAATCCATCTAAAATAGCTGGCACAGTCGGTTTTGGTTCATCTCAACCCAAAATCAAGGAACCAAGAGGTGCTGAATTAAGAAAAATTAGTTCCGATGAATTAGAAAAAATCAGAAAACAGAATCGAAGAATAACAGTTAGGGTAACAAAAACCTGTGATTAAAAATAAACCCCGTCAACTCGACGGGGTTTTTTCATTGCCCTACTTTATATGTCCATGCATCAAGAAAAGCTCTGAATGTGGTAAGAACCTGTTTGAATGATTTACATCTAAATATCCATCTCAAAACATATATTATTGGTCTGATGGATTTAACTAATAAATTACCATATAATTTTTGAATTATGATTATGTTCCTAATGATATAATAATACTTCCAATCGGGTTTTTGTATATAATTAACTGGTTGTAACTGGCGATGTATTTTTGCATTTTTAACGATACAAATTCTGAAATTTGCTCTATCAGCTCGGATGAAATATTCTGTGTCATCAGCATAAATGAAGAAGTTTTTTTCAGGAAGACCAATTTTCTCGATAACGCTTTTATGAATTAATGGACCTTCGAAAGTTATACCAACTGCAGGTATTATTTCTTGTTTTAGATGTTCTGAGGTGATGATTTCATTCCAGAAGCTCTTAAATGGATTTGATAAATCATAAGATATGGTATCATTAAGAAAAACTCCCCCATCAATCTCGTATCTTAGTGGTGCTTTTATGAAACAATTGCAATTAGCTTGAATCAAATTTTCGAGACAATTGGTATCAGGAACAACATCATCATCCATTGTCCAAATCCAATTATGTCCACTTTCATAAGCATATTTCATACCAGAATATTGCCCACCTGCACTTCCAAGATTAACTTGATTGATGATTATCAAACCAGGCTCTTGTTCTAGCCATTGTGTAGTACCATCATTACTTCCATTATTGACAATTATAATAGAATCAACTGCTCTTGATTGATTTTTCACTGCTTTGACAGTTTTCTTGAGGAGTTCAAGCCTATTGAATGTTACTATAACAGCCGCAATTTTATTTTTTGTCATAAATATCAAAGATGAATTTCAAATCTTTCCCATTGATTTGGTAGAACAATGTAATTATGAAAAATTTCAGTACCTTTCTTATGAGTTGGAAATTCTAAAATTTCAAGGCATTTTTCAAAATCAAACCATTTAAACTCAGTATGTTCTTTCGACAGTTTTACAATTTTATTAAAATCGACCAACATACCAAAAACAGGAGCAAATTGAACTAAATCACGTGTCGGATTAAAAAACGAAGCTACATAAGGAATGGTACACATCTTCAATGGATTTAGCTCCGTCTCCTCAAATACTTCCCTTATAGCGGTTTGAACAGCTGATTCGTTACCATCAATCCAACCAGTAATAACCTGCCAAAGCGATGGATATAAATTACTATCATCAGAGCGTTTAATTACTAGATACTCTGGTTTGTTCTCTGGATTAAATCTTACGATATGCACTTGTATCGAATCAGATATAAATTTTACCATTTCATTTAAATTTATTGATGAAATTTAATATAATACTGAAATCATTTTCCCAATTATATTTATCTTTGAAGGCTTTGTATGCATTTTTCGATTTATTTAAAACTGAATTATCTGTGCGAGTTTTAATAATAGTTTCAACCATTGCATCAACCGAATAATCATTAATCACCCATCCGGCATCTGTTTCGTCAATAATTCTTTTAGTTGGTAACATTGGCGTTGCAATCACTGGCTTTGCACAGGCAAAATAATCAAAAATTTTATTGTGAATGGTAAAATTATTGAAATCATTGATCTCATATGGAATTACACCAATGTCAATTTCTCCAATAATTCGTGGCAAAATTTTGTGTTCATATTTGCCCAAAAGATTTATTCTATCTTTATTTTTGCAATTCTGAACTAAAACATTTATTTCTTCGAAACATTCCCCATCACCTGCAATAATTAAACTAATATCTTCGAACTCACCAGCAACTTTATCGAAGGCTTCTATTAATAAATTGATTTTTTTGTCGGCACTCAGGTAACCATGATGACCAAAATTAATAGGAGGCAGATTAGAGCCAATTTTAGCACTAGAAAATGTGGATTTGAGAGGCGTATTATGAACAACACAAGTTTTATCAATAGGGAAATTATATAAACTTTCAAGCCTTTTTATCTGTTCATCGCATACAACAATTATTCCATCAGCGTTTTTGACCGCTCTTTTTTCAATTAATTCAGGAATATGTAATTTATGAACAATTAAACGTTTAAGTAGAGATTTTGAATATTTTTTCCAGACCTTCATCGCTGCTGGGTAGTTTTCAGCCATATCAATTAAAACCGGGATATCTTTTTGATGCGCTAGTTTAGTAGCAACTTCAGCAAAATGCATCTCACGGGTAATCATAATATCCGGTTTGATCAAATTAATGTACTGTTTAATTGAATTACTCCATAATGGATTATAAGAAATGGGGAAACTTTTAAATCGTTTACTTTTGCATCCAACTCTGACTATGTTAATTTTACCAATTTTTTCAAATTCTTCCTCATTTTCACTACACCTTGCCATTAGCCAAACTTCGTTACCAAATTCAGCAAAAGAATTGCAAATTTTTTCCGCTCTTACGTCCCATGGGTAATAACCATGATAAACATAAAGTATTTTTCTCATCAAAAAATGTACTTTACGACAATAAAACCACCAATTAAAAGGATGAGAAAAGCTATGGATAATTTATCAAAATATTTGTCAATAAAGCCTTTTACTTTAGGACCGAAGGAATAAATCAATGAGGCAACAAGGAAAAATCTGCCGGCTCTTCCAAAAGTTGAAATTAAAACAAATGGAATTAGATCCATACCCGTAGCACCGGCAGCTATAGTGGAAACTTTGTATGGAATAGGACTAAAAGCTGCTGTTGCTAAAAACCACATTCCTACCTCACCTCTGTATACTTCAACTACTTTATTCCAGGCATCCTGATAACCATAGAAATCAATTATTGGTTTACCTAAAATTTCGAAAAGTGCAAAACCAATGTAATACCCAAATAAAGCACCAAAAACAGAACCCAGTGTACACCAAAATGCTGCCTTGAATGATAACTTTGGCGAAGATATTGCTATAGCAATTAACAAAACATCTGGTGGTATTGGGAAAAAAGAAGACTCAGTGAAAGCAACAATAAATAAAGCTAACATTGCATAAGATTTTTCTGAAAAGCTTTCAATCCATTCCTTTAAATCTCTGAGGTATTTAATCAATTTTTTTAACATTATCTATTCGGGGTGGGTTTTAAAAGAATATTTTAAATCAATAAGTAACTGTAATCATAATCTCTTAGGAAGTCCATTTACTCGGTAATCCATACACCCATTTGTATAAATTTATCTCTTCTTTTTTTAACCAATTCTTTTTTTGGAATGCTCATTAAAGGTCTTAATTCATTCAGCAATATTTCCTTCAATATAAGATACATTTCATCGGGTTTTCGGTGTGCACCTCCTATAGGTTCAGGTACAATTATATCAATAATACCTTGCTCTTTCAAATCCTTAGCAGTCAATTTTAAGGCTTCAGCGGCCTGTTCTTTAAAATCCCAGCTTCTCCAAAGAATACTTGAGCAAGATTCAGGCGAAATAACCGAATACCAGGTATTTTCAAGCATAAGAATTCTGTCTCCAACACCAATACCTATGGCACCGCCTGAGGCTCCTTCACCAATAATAACAACAATTATTGGTACAGTTAATTGGCACATCCTGATAATATTTCTTGCAATCGCTTCAGCTTGTCCTCTTTCTTCAGCTTCGATACCGGGATAAGCTCCGGGTGTATCTAAAAAAGTAAATATAGGCTTATCAAATTTTTCGGCTAATTCAAATAGTCTCAATGCTTTTCTATAGCCTTCAGGATGAGACATTCCAAAGTTTCTTAACAAATTAGATTTAGTATCTTTACCTTTTTGCTGTCCAACGACAATGCAGGATATTCCATCAAGTTTTGCAATACCTCCTACAACAGCAGGGTCATCTCTATAACGCCGATCACCGTGAAGTTCAATAAAATCTGTAAACACATTGTTAATATAATCAAGACTCTGAGGTCGATCCGGGTGTCGAGCTAATTGAACACGCTGCCATCTGGTCAAATTTTGATAAATCTGACTTCTAAGCTCCTCAACTTTTTTTTCCAAATTTATTATTTCCTCCTGTATATCAAATGTTTCTCCGAGTTGGCGCATCTCTTGAATTTTGCTTTCTAATTCAATAATAGGTTTTTCAAAGTCTAAAATTAATTTCGTACCCACTGTTTTTTCCTGAACAAATATTTTAACATAATATCAAAGTCTAAAGATAAGTTAACGAATTGGAGATAATAATTGTTTAATCTCTCTATCTGATTAGGAGTTAATTTATCAGCTCCAATTAAATGTACAAGCCCTGTAATTCCGCTTCTAATTCCAGATTCTTCTGCACCATCTGTTTGATAAATACCGATGAGTGTAAGATTTCCAATTAATACATTCCAAACTTTATTTATAATATTTTTATCTTTCTGCTTTAACAAAAATAGTAATGGTAAACCTAATGACAAAAGAAAAACAGATATGACAATATCTAAAAATCTTTTATAAAATCGAATTCTGAATTTAAGTATATTATATTCAGGATTGCTGGTAAAATTCCCCGTAATCTCATTTATCATATCAGCAATTTGTAATTCTTCAAATTCATTGACAAGGTGAAATCTGACATTTCGATAATTCCCCTCAACCATCCAATTAATCAAATCACGGTAACTGATGTTTTTATCGGTTATAATTATCTCATTTATATGGTAATTCTCAATAATTTTTTTTAAATAATCTACATTCCCGAGAATTGGATAATTAACCTGTTCATCATAATCATCATTAACAGTTACCCATCCAAAAACATTGATATTTAAATTACCACTTTGAATCATTTTTTCAATAATCGTATTATTCTTGTAAGCATCGGTGCCAACAAAAATAATTCTCCTTTCGGAATTATCTCCAGTTAATTTATTTCTTAATATAATGATTAACCTGACTAAAGTAGTTAAGATTATTGAAGTACCAATAGTCATAAGTAGAACCCCACGACTAAATGCATATTCCTTAAAAAAGTATGTTAAAGAGGAAAGCACGAAAAATGTTATCATAAATGCCGTTACTGAACGGCGGATAATATATTTGTTTTCAAAATAAGCACCCGTTGATATCATGCTCAAAATTAAAACTAAAGTAAGGATAATAAAAACAAGCGGATATGCATAATCCGGTAAATTGAAAAACCCCCCAAAACGTATCTTGGTACCAACAATGAAAGTTAAGTTAATGATCAAAATATCAGAAAGTACAAGAAAAATTTCTTTACGATATTTGACTATTCTGGCAATTAGTGAACGTAAAAGAATACCAAATTTTATGAATTGTAAAAATAAATTTGATTTACTGAAATGTTTTTTAGCAAAAATCTCCATTGCTTCGTAAAAATGTTTTAATTCATTAATGGAGCTTCTTTTGGTACTCTCCCCCTTATAATGAATAATTGAGGTAGTGTGAACATATGCAACTTGATAACCAGCTAATTTAGCTCTATAGCACAAATCCAGATCCTCACCGTACATAAAGTACTCCTCATCAAATAGACCTATTTTTTCGAAAATTTCTTTTCGGCAGAACATAAATGCACCAATAACCGCATCTATATTATAAGTTTGATTGATGTCACGATAGGTTTGATTGTATTGAGCAAATAATTTCCATCTCGGAAAAAGACTTTGCAATCCAAATAACTTGCAGAAAGATACCCACGGAGTTGGAAAACCACGCCTGCAAGCTAATTGAAAACTTCCATCCGGATTCAAAACCTTACACCCAGCAATTCCGACTTCTTTATTTTGCTCCATATAATCATACATAACTTGCAAGGTATCTTCGAAAAGCAAAGTATCTGGATTTAGTATTAAAATATATTTACCATAAGCTTGTTTAATTCCGATATTATTAGCTTTTGCAAAACCGTAATTTTTATCGAGTTCAATAAATTTCACCTGTTCAAAAAGAGGTTTTATTTGTTTTACAGAATGGTCTGTTGAATGGTTATCTACAACAATCGTTTCAATTTTCAGATTATGACGGGAATTTGCTATTGATGTCAAGCAATTCAGTAAAAAATCTTTTACGTTGTAATTAACAATGATTATGGATATATCAATTTCTTGCATCAGTTAATTTTATAATTTATTTATTAATTGAGGCACCTTTAAATCTAAGTTTCCAGACTAACCAGATAGCTTCCCAAATGATTTTTTTATTCATTTTAGATACCCCACTTCTTCTATCTATAAAAATGATAGGTATTTCTTTAATACGGGCACCAAGCTTCCACATTCTATAATTCATTTCAATTTGAAAGCCATAACCATTAGAGTGAATAGATTTCAAATTGATTTTTTTAAGCATTGAAGCTCTAAAGCATTTAAAACCACCAGTAGTATCTTTAACAGGCAAGCAGGTAACAAATCGGGTATAAATACTGGCGAAATAACTTAGTAATAATCTTCTCAATGGCCAATTTACAACGTTTACACCTGTAATATACCTGGAACCAATCACTAAATCATTATTTTCTATTTCCTTCAGAAAAACTGGCAACTCATTAGGATCATGGGAAAAATCAGCATCCATTTCTAATATATAATCATAATTTCTTTCGAGTGCCCACTGAAAACCTTCACAATATGCTTTTCCTAATCCGCTTTTTTCAGGTCTGATAATTAAGTTCACCCGGGAATCATTTTTCATTACACTTTTAACAATTTCAGCTGTACCATCTGGTGAACTATCATCAACGACAAGGATATGCATTTCAGGTACTATTTCCAAAATCTTATTGATAAGGTTTTCGATATTTTCAGCTTCATTATATGTCGGTATTACAACAATAGATTTCATAATTATGCTTGTCCGTGACCAGAGATAACGCACCAAATCGTGCGGATTATAATCTCAGTATCTAATTTTAATGACATATTCTCAATATAATAAAAGTCATCTTTAAGTCTGTTAATTATTTCTTCTTCATTAAGTATGTGCGGTTTATACTTGATTTGCCACCAGCCTGTTATACCAGGCCTAACTATAAGCCGCCGTTTATAAAATGGAATAGTTTTAGAGAATTTTTCTACTAGGCTTTTTTGCTCCGGTCTAGGACCAACTATTGACATATCTCCCTTTAAGACATTAAAGAATTGAGGAATTTCGTCCAAATGTGTTTTTCTTAGTAATTTACCAAATGGTGTAACTCTTGGATCATTAACTTTAGTCCAATCCTCTATCTTATCAGAATTTTGGTACATTGATCGAAATTTATACATTTTAAACTCTTTACCATTTTTACCCACTCTATATTGAGTATACAATACAGGTCCTTTGCTTGTAAGTTTAATTAATATTGCAATTAATGCCCATAAAGGTAAACCAAGAGTCAGAATTAAAAAACTTAGTATTAAATCTAATATACGTTTGACTACTTCCTGCCATGGTTTAAGTAATTGAGTACTTATTTCAATTAAGGGAATACCATATAAATTTTGTGTTCTTGTTTGTCCGGTAAATATTTCGTACAGATCTGGCTCAATCATAAATCTTACATTTTGTTCACCACAAATTTCAGCTATACGAAGTAAAATTCTACTGTGAGGATTTTCAGCAGTAACAATTAATTCTAATGGTGAATATTCCTGAAGAATTTTTTCTAATTCTGATGCATTTCCCAGTAACAATGATAATTCATTTGGGTTAGCAATTTCTAAAACCTCTTCATAGTTTTCATTATCCAATAATAAAATCCCTAAACACTCGTATCCCCATGCTTTAGAAGTGTTTATTTTATGATAAAATTCAAAGGCTTTCTTAGGGCTACCCAATATTAATATTGGTATTGAAATTATTCCTTTGATTCTTAATTGTCTCTGTAATCGGCGTGATAAAGTTCTAAAAAGAATAACAGAAAATGATAATAACAAAAAATAGATTATGAAAAGTAATCTTGGCGATTGATTGCTTTCCATTAAAATGAAGAATACCATTATGAAGCAACCGACAAAGACAACTTTTAGAACTGAAAAAATCTCGTCAAATGGTGAACGTTCGTACCAGTTTTTGTACATCCCACCAAAAAAGAAAACTAAATACCAATATAATACTACTACTGCCCCTGTAATAGTGAAATCTAAAAAATTAGGTACAAAATGGTTATCAAACAATCCAAATTTAAAGCGGATTAAATACTGAACTACATAGCTGATGGAAAAAGCAAAAAAATCTGCTATAACTTGTAATAAAATTTGATAATGTATATTACGGATAGGAATGAGTAATTCTTTCCTAAAATTTTTGTTTTTCTTAACTTTTTCTATTTTATCTAATTTATCCATTAGTGCTTTGCAATCCTTCTCTAGACCAACTTGAATTTTGACCACCAGATATAAATCTGAATATAGCACATAAAAAACCCCAGTTCATTAATAATATAAACAATGGAATATGTCCAAATCTGAAGTTATAGCCAAATTTCTCACTTATGAAACCAATTAATCCAAATGCAAACAAAATAAGCATTGAAAATAACAAAAAATACCAAAGCAATGTATAAGGAGTGATTAGGAATATAGATACAGCAAAAATAATTAAAAAGATTGGGGAAAACCATCTTAAAATTTTATGAAACCATATAAAAAAAGCTGGCGAGCCAATAGCTGGGCTCATAATTTTTGGACTTGATGCAATTGTAGCCATACCTCCTGCTGCAAGACGAATTCTTCTATTGAATTCATTTTTGGTATTTTTTTCTCTTACATCTATTGTTAAAGCTTCATCTGATACTATTACTCTTTTCCCTTTGATTATAGTCTGATATATTTGATACATATCATCACATACCTTGTCATTGGGAATTCTTGAAAAATAATTTCTTCTAATTGCATAAACACCGAAATTATTAACAGTCGAACTAATTTTGCTTTCGCAACGCCTCAAAAAGTTTTCGTATTGCTGATAACTATTTTCTCCTTGAGTACCGGCATTTCCAGTAATTTCACCATTTTGATAGTATATATTGCTTTGAACAAGGGCTATAGAATCATCAGATAAGTATTTCACTAAATTATGCAATGTTTGTGGTGTTAATCTTAAATCTGCATCCATAAAAACTACTACATCAGTGTCAGCGAATTCAATAAGCTTATTAATCGTTGCATTTTTACCTGAATGTTCAAGCTCAATTACGATTATATTAGGGTATTCTTTTTGTAATTCCTTCACAATTTCTACAGTTCTATCGGTTGAGCCATCAGATCCAATGACAACTTTAATTTTGTCTGGAGGATAATTTGACTTAAAAATAGATTCAACCAATTCAGGAATATTATCTTCTTCATTATATGCAGCAACCAATATAGTTAGATCTGGCTCATAATTGGGATTAATCTGTATTTTATTCTTTTTGAGTTTTGCCCATACATACAAGATTAACGGATATAAAGCATAAGTCAAAACTGTGGTTATTATTCCAATCCAAATTAATATTAAAATGACTTGCTCAATCATATACTAAAAATCCCAATACCTTAAACTTAGCTTAAATTTCAAATTAGATAAATCATTTACTTTTAACCATGCAAAAGCCGAGTAAATATATAATCCCCGTAATATTTCAAAACCGGCAGATATTTCAAGATTTAATTTCTCAACTCTATTACCATCCAAAAATTTCACTCTATCTGAATCTTCAAATCTTCTTGATTGTAATACATCTCCTCCTACATTTCTAATAAAATTTCCGGATTCATCGTAAATATTTTCGCCGTGACGTGAATACGAAATGTTGATATTCAAGGGATACCTACAACCCCACCACCATATAATTCTAGCAGAGAACTCATCCGAATTAGGTTGTAAATAAGAGGAATATAAAATGGAGTCGTTTGTTAAAGAATTTTGATTATTGAAATGAGTAAATGTATAAGGCTCTATTCGACTGTATTCAATCCCCAGATCGAGTGAAAATGGTAATGAAGCAAGTAAAGAAATATTCCAAGCTGTTTTATTACTCCAAAAATCTTTACCAATTTCAGAGAAAATTATATCATCAAGCACAAATGTGCCTTTAAATTGTAGAATTTTTAAGAATCTAATTGTGGCATCTAATCCCATAACTGAATTATCTCTGTCTCGTAATGCATGCTCAACTGACTTCAAAAACACAAGTGGATTCAGATATGCTAAATCAATGTTGCGACCAGAGTAAACAAGGTTTTCCCAAAAAGATATTTCTCCCCAAGATGGACGTATTGAAAATTTGTGAAAAACACTATATTTATCAGGTATATATAATTCTACTCCTGTACTGTGAATGGAATCTCGTGTCAAGCCAAGAGCAGAACCATAAGAAAAACGATATTCAAATGTTTTGAATCTTGTACCCACAGAAATCATATCCATTGGAGGAGCATTATTAGATAGCATCAACTTTTGATTCAATCCAGCACCCCATAAGCGGGTTTCGCGACCAATTATGATGTAAAACCAATCTTTATCAAATCTTACGTGTGATTCAGTAAAATCAAAATCACTTTTTAAGTTATAAAATTTAATGTTTTTCCGGAGGTTAGGCTCGTCAGCTGCAACAGTTCTTTCGCCATTTAAAATAGTACCATTGGTTGCTTGAAGGTAATACCCAAGAGAATTTGATAATGTTCCGTATAATCTCAATCCTAGATTACCGAACAATACATTTTTCATCTTTGACTCTGAATCTTTAAAGATTGTTTCAACTGAACCCAATGGAATCAACCCTACCATATTGAGGCTATCTTTATAATGATAAATGAATTTCTCATCATTGGTAAAAATTCTTTTAAAAATCAGTTGATTTGTATCACTATCACTAAAAAAAATTACTGCTCTCATTGAACTTACCAAATCAAATTCAGCTGCGAATTTATCGAGTACCGATATTTCAAATGTGGATAGATCCGATTTTTTATACATAATGATTTTTAGTAGTTCAGCAATTTCTTTTCTTTGCAATGGCAAACTTGAAAGTGATTTATTTGGGAAAAAGCCGAGTGTTTCGAATCGTAATAAAAAGTCATAAACTGGATGTACAACAGGTACGTGTTCTACCCCAAGTGATGAATTGTCAGTTGCATACAATAATTGCTTGGCATAAAAAAAATGAAAAAATAAGACTAATGTAATAATTATGTATTTGCCAAATAAAAACATAATTTTTCTATTACCTTGAAAGCAAATTAGTTATGATTGATATTACTGTAACAAATGTTAAAGCTATACTTGCAATTAAGCCATAATTTTGAATCTCAACAGTTGAAGGAATATCTGGTGGTCTAGGTACATACACCATATCCCCTGCATTTAGATAAACATCGTCATTACCTTCAAGCCAAACTAATGTATTACCTCGAATAATCCTTGCCCTGCTCTTTCTTGCATTTGGTGCAAAACCACCGGCTTTTTCAATATACCATTTCATATTTTTATTTTCACTGAACTCAACGAATCCAGGCTGATTAACTTGACCGAACACATATACAGTCCGTGGATTATTTGGTACCAAGATTACATCACCATCTTGTAAAAGTACATTGTCTTTTTCTGAATTTTTTACAAATGCAGATTCAAAATCGCAACTAACCACAGATTTTCGTTGATCTATATCAAGAATATATCTTATAGTGTCATCCAAAGTTAAGTCACTATACTGGAAATATTGTTTCACAATGTTCATTGGATCTGTTTTAGAAATTTCATTACCATTTCTTCTCAATATTTTAGCCAACGGTAAATATGCATTTTCAGAGAATCCACCGGCTTTTTCAATTACTTCTTTTAGTCTTGTTTGATTATTTTCAACTAAGTATACACCGGGCTTTTTAACTTCACCTTTTATTGATACAGAGCCATAATTAGATGGTTGATTTAAGGGTTTTTCTCCAAAAATCAGGATTGAACCCTCGGTTAATTCAATATCGCCGGAGAGTAATTCGAGATTTTCATTGATTTGAATTTTTGTACCGTTCGGATTTTGCGGAGTATAAAGAACTATATTTTCAAGATTAGCATTTTCTTTAATGCCTTTAGCTAATTTTACTAGCATTGAGAGTTTATCACCGTTTTTATATGGAATGACCGAGGGATTTAATATGCTCCCAAGTACTGATATTGTTGGGAAAATTAGATTTGGGAAAGGGACGTTTATAATGTCTCCTTCCATTAAGTATGGATCAGCACTATAGTCTCCGAGTGTCTCCGATTTAATAATATCAACTATCTCGCTCGTTCCATCTTTATGAAATACGGTAGTATAACGTTCGGAATAATTTATTGAGAAAGGTAAACCCGTCTCTGAGTAATTCTGCTCTAATTCATATTTTTTAGATAATATTTTTAGCATTGCTGCAGCTTGCTGCTGAGGTATCTCTGATTTTATTATAAAATCATTTGCAAACCGAATTGCTGTTGAAACCGTGTAAGATGCAGGTAAATAGTAATTACCTGGATATGAAACATTTCCACGGATTGTAACAAAAACCAATCTTGGTTGATATAATGATAAATATACCTTGTTTTGCGGATTATGATTTATAAAAATTTGATTAATTGTATCCTTGAGTTCTTTCAATGTTTTTCCTTTGACATCAATTGTTCCGATTCTTGGAATTATAACTGAATTTTCAGGGGTAACGGTCAATACCTCTTCATTCATAAACGCTGGTAAAACCTGCAGAATCAGTACATCGCCGGGACCAAGTTTATAATATTCAGCATTGATTATATTTGCAGAAGGAAATTGTTCCTGTTGGAATAAACGGTTTTTTAGTATATCTCTATCTGCTAACCTACCCATTAATTTTTCTGGGTCCAATACAGGTAAACCTTTTGTTTGAGTAAATAATTGATAATGAGCGAAAAACAAGATTATTAAGAAAACGAATGTTTTTATTCTCATTTTATTAGCACAAAATTTTGTTGACAATAATTTCAGCTATTCTTTCTCCGGCTTTGCCGTCCCAAAGTGGTGGAATTTGTCCGGATTTAGTTTTTTGACTTATTAAGTTATCTATAGCTTTCAATATTTCAGTATATTCAGGTTTTACTAGATTATTAGTTCCAACTTCAATAGTAACTGGTCTTTCAGTTGTTGTTCTAACAGTTAAACAGGGAATTCCAAGATAAGTAGTTTCTTCCTGAATACCGCCAGAATCAGTTATTACAAAATCTGAATTCATCATCAAAGATAAAAAATCAATATAGCCTTGTGGCTCTATTAAAATTAAATCTTCCAAATCTGAGTATTTATTAAATAGATCAAATTTTTCGAGATTTTTCCTAGTACGTGGATGTACTGGAAAAACAATTTTTCTAAATTCTCCTAAATAACTGAAAATATTATAATATTCCTCTAATTTTCCTTTTAAATCTACATTTGAGGGTCTATGCAAAGTAACGAGTACATAAGAATGTGGTGTTAATCCTAATTCGTTGATTTTATTTGAATTTCTTGCAAGTTCTATAGCATAAACAAGAGAATCTATCATTGTATTTCCAACAAAATAAATATGCTCGGGATTGAATCCTGAATTTTTTAGATTAGTAATTGCACTATTTTCTGTAACAAAGCAGTAATCACATATTGCATCGGTTGCAATTCTATTAATTTCCTCTGGCATTGATCTGTCAAAACTCCTTAGACCAGCTTCAACATGTGCTGATTTAATGCCCATTTTCACTGCTGTTAACGCGCAGGCAATAGTTGAGTTTACATCTCCTACCACTATTACTAAGTCAGGGGCATATTTTTTGCAAACTTTTTCAAATTCAATCATAATTTTTGCAGTTTGAACGGAATGAGAAGCTGAACCTACACCTAAAAATTCGGTGGGTTGAGGTAATTTCAAATCTCTGATGAAAGCTTCAGACATATTATAATCATAATGCTGGCCTGTA
This sequence comes from Candidatus Kapaibacterium sp., assembly GCA_938031175.1. Taxonomy (GTDB): domain Bacteria; phylum Bacteroidota; class Ignavibacteria; order Kapaibacteriales; family UBA2268; genus CALHGZ01. The sequence goes on from CALHGZ010000006.1 coordinate 101,364, forward strand.
TGGACCAAGATATTTTCTACTTTATCGGAATAAATTTTTAATGCCCTATCAATTGGGGCAACTTTCATAAAATTTGGCCTTGCACCTGCTACCGAAATTATTCTTTTCAATATTTTCTATCTGCTAAATTTAACAATTATTTACCTTCGCCAAGTAATATTATGTTATCCCGTTTATCTAATATATCTTTCAAAGCGTTACGAGTATCAATGATTATACGTGAGTTATCAGCAATTAATTTATAATCAAAAACAGAGTGATCGGTTGTTATTACGACAATATCATAGGACTTGAGCATGCTTTTTGTTAATTTTTTTCTACTGAAAACAAGTTTTCCATTAACTGAAATTTGAGGTATATATGGGTCATAATAGTCAACTTCCCCTAAACCTTCGTTTAGCAACAATTCAGCTACTTTTAAAGCTGGTGAATGCCTCAAATCACTGACATCCTTTTTAAATGCCATTCCAAGAAAAAGGACTTTTGTTTTTGCAAGTGGTACTCCAATTTTTGCTATTTCACGAATGATCATATTTTTCACATAATATGGCATATCCTCATTAATTTCAGCAGCAAGCTGGATAAATTTAGTTACGAAATCGAATTCTTTTGCCATCCAGGCTAAATAATATGGATCAATCAAAATACAATGACCGCCAATACCGGGACCAGGATAAAACGGCATAAATCCAAATGGTTTTGTAGAGGCTGAATAAATTACTTCCCAAACATTAATGCCTATCCTATCGCATAATTGAGCTAATTCATTTACTAAGGCAATATTAACGCTTCGGAAAATATTCTCTAATAGCTTCTCCATCTCAGCAATCGCTGGACGGCTTACTGGTACTACTCTTTCAACAATTATATTATGAACCAAGGAACAGATTTCTGTATCTTCATTATTTATACCGCCTAATACTATTGGGGTATTTGTTGTATTCCAAATTTTATTGCCGGGGTCTATTCGCTCCGGTGAAAAAGATAAGAAAAAATCTTTGCTTACTTTGTATTTACTATCCTGTAAAATTGGTAATACGAATTTCTCTGTTGTCCCGGGAAATGTCGTACTTTTTAATATTATCATCTGCCCGAATCTCAAATTCTCCTTAATTTTTTCAGTTGCAGTTAATATATGGGATATATCAGGATCTTTATTTGCAGTAAATGGTGTAGGAACGCAAATAAATATGGCATCGCAATTGCGAAGATTAGCAAAATCAGTGGTAGCAAAAAGGGTTTTACTCTCTATTACCTTGATTAGTTTATCATTATCTATGTCTTCTATATAATTTTCAGCTCTTTTTAGTTTAGTAATTTTTCTTTCATCAATATCAAAACCATATGTCAAAAATCCTTTAAAAGCATATTCAACTGCAATTGGTAATCCTACATATCCTAATCCAACAACTCCAATAATTAATTCGCGTTTGGATATTTTCCTTTCAACTTCTTTTTTGAATTTAGCAAAATTATTCATTTAAGATCTCACCTAATCTAGTTTCATATTGCTTTTTATAGTATTCAAAGTATTCTCTTGTTAATATATTATTTACCCAATTTTGATTTTCTCTGTACCAATTTATTGTCCTTTTTATCCCATCCTCAAATAAAGTTTCAGGGTACCAACCGAGTTGTTCATTAATTTTTCTGCTATCTATTGCATATCTTCTATCGTGAGCTGGTCTATCTTTAACAAATTTTATCAATGAATTATCCCGTCCAAGAATTTTGAGTATTAAACGAACTATATCAATGTTTTGTTTTTCACAATTTGCACCAATATTATAAATCTCGCCATCAACTCCATTTTCAAGAATTTTTAATATTGCTTTACAATGGTCTTCAACATAAATCCAGTCACGAATATTTTTCCCATCACCATATACTGGAATATCTTTGTTGCGTATTGCATTCAAAATAACGAGGGGTATTAATTTTTCAGGGAATTGGTATGGTCCATAGTTATTTGAACATCGTGTTATTATAGCTGGTATTTTATATGTTTTGTAATAAGCTCTTACTAATAAATCAGCGGATGCTTTGGATGCAGAATACGGTGAATTCGGTTTTAATGGAGATTCTTCAGTAAATTTTCCAGTTTCAGGTAGAGATCCATAAACTTCGTCGGTTGATATTTGGATGAAACGAGTAATTTTCGCTTCGCGGGCTAATTCCAACAATGCTTGTGTTCCTAATACATTTGTATGAATAAAAGGATACGAATTATTTATTGACCGGTCAACGTGAGTTTCAGCTGCAAAATTTATTATAACATCAAATTTTTCCTTTTGATAAACTTCATTTAAAGAGTCAAAATCAGTTATATCACCCTTATAAAATATATAAGATTCATTATTTTCTAAGTCTTTTAGATTCTCGAGATTACCTGCGTATGTTAATTTATCATAATTGACAATATTGTAATCTTGGGTTTCAAGAGCAATTCGTATGAAATTGCTTCCAATAAATCCTGCACCGCCTGTTACAAATAACTTTAACTTCATAATAATAACTTGTTCGTAAAGATTTGCAAATTAATGATATTCAAAGTTACCACAAAATTGTAGAATGAAATCAATTAAATGTTACGCCCACATAACAACATTACTGTTGCTGCAATCGATGGAAGAGAATCAGAATATGTGAAAATTTTCAAAGATGAATTTACATCCTGCGCTAAATAAGGACTGCCTAAATAAATAGTAACAACAGTTTTGACTTTCATCAGGTTGTTAATCCATTTTTTAACTTCAGGATTTAATAAAAGCTGATTTTTGAATGCTTTACCACGAAGGAAAAAAGCAAAAATGAATATTTCACTTATATCAAGGAATTCAGCATAAGATTCAGCATTTTGTTGAGTGAAATTATTATCAATAAAAGCAAAATCACACTCACCTTGAAAAGCTTGCGAAAGATACCTGAAAAAAGTAACAGCTTTATCTAAATCATCTTCAATATAAGCAAATACGGCAATTCTGCTATTTTCATTCAATGGAATGAATGAATTTATTCCTTCCATTCTTATTGATTTGTATGCTAATTGCAATGCAAATCTTTCATTTTCTGGAAGATTAATTTCATCATCAGGCTTTTCCTGACTAAGTACCCAGCTTTTCAATTCAATAAGCCTATTAAATGAATTTTCGATACTACTTTCGAATTCATTATCTATTTCAGCTTTTTCAGAGAATATTTTAATTACTGTTTCTGGGAATTGCGGTAGAAGTATAACATCAATACCGGCTTTTTTTGATTGAATCAAATAGTCAGGAAAGACATAATTTCCTGTGATAGCTTTCATATCAAAAGCATCACTTATAACAATGCCATTAAAATTGAGTAAATCTCTTAATAGATCATTAATTATCAATTTAGATAGAGTTGCTGGGTATTTATCAATCATTGGCAATAAAATATGCCCCACCATAATAGATTTTACATCTAAACTGATCGCTTGGATGAATGGCAATAAATCTAATTTTAGTAATTGATCCAAATTTTTATTGATTATTGGTAAATCAAGATGCGAATCAATATCTGTGTCGCCGTGTCCAGGAAAATGCTTGCAACAGGCAGCCACATTAAATGATTGCAAAGATTTTATGTAAGATTGGACTGCAATCCCTACAATTTCGGGTTCTTCACCGAAGGAACGAATATTAATTATTGGATTTTTAGGATTAGTGTTTATATCACAAACTGGTGCCAAATTCCAACATACTCCTATTGAACGCGCCTCTAAAGCTATAATTTTTGCTGTCTCAGAAATAGCTTTAGCATCTCCATAATGTCCCAAAGCAAGTGCATGTGGAAAATCCGTTCCATCCTCCAACCTCATCCTTAAACCATTCTCAAAATCGGCAGAAAAAATTAATGGTATATTTACTCTTTTTTGTAGATCTGAGATGGTTTCATAAGCTTTTCGCATATTTCCATTAAATATACAAAAGCCACCAATATCTAATTCGCATAATCGATAAATAAAATCTCTATAGTTGGTATTTTCATCGAAAAGCCTTAAATCAAGCCGTGGCATTATCAACTGAGCAACTTTCTGAGCTATGTTATAAGAATGTGATTTAATCATACTATAATCTCATCACCTTCAAATCTATTGACAATTTTCTTAAACTCTTCAGGTAATGACTCAGATTTTCCACTATTTGGATTTATCTTTACCATAATTGCTTTCGAAAATGCAATAATTGTATTATCCCTTGTAACAAGATTTTCAAAATGCAAGGAAGAATCACCGATTTTGCTTATGCGGCTATGAATCATCAGTGTGTCTCTATACCTTGCTGGATTGTAATAATCAATTGAGTTATGTACAACAATAAGCGGAAAATTATAAATATCGCTTTTACCCTTGTAATCTTTCATCAAATTTATCAAATATTCTTCTCGGGCAAATTCAATCCAATACAAATACCTTATGTTATGGACAACGAAAAAACTATCAACATCAGCGAAATAAACACGGACTGGTACACTATACTTAAATTTTTTGGTATAATTCACTAAATCTTCATTTTGCAATTCAAGCATTATTTTTCAGCCATATATTTTAAAACAAATTTAATTTTCTCAGCTGCGAAGAGAGCATCCTCCTTGGAAATTTGAAAATGGAAAACAGCACGGATTTTTCTATTTCCAAACGGAATAAGCAAAACTCCATTTTTGGCACATTCTTTAATAAAATAATTATCGTCTAAACATTGGTTGATTGTAAACATCACTATATTAGTTTGTACTTTATCAATTTCAATTTTGATTAATTCAGACTCTGCCAAATTTATAGCAAATTCTTTTGCAATCTGATGACTATATTGAATCAATTTTAAATTATTTTTAATTGCATAAAGTCCCCCAGCAGCAATGATTCCGGCTTGACGCATTCCCCCTCCTAAAATTTTTCGCCATTTTCTTGCTAAATCAATAGTACTTCTATTTCCAACAAGCAATGAACCAACAGGCGCACCTAGACCTTTTGACAAACAAACTGAAATCGTATCAAAATGTTCTGCATATTCTCTGGGTTCGATTCCAGTAGCAACCGAAGCATTCCATATACGGGCACCATCACAGTGGAGAGCGATATTATATTTGGAGACAAGCTCCTTCAACTCTTTGATATAATCGAGCGAGATAATTGTACCTCCATGGCGATTATGTGTATTCTCTATGCATACAAGAGAGGTTTTGGGAAAATAATATATATCAGGTCGGATTGCACTCTCAATTTCCTGAAGTTTCATCTCACCATAATCGGATTTGATACAATTGAGTTGTACCCTTGATATAATTGAAGGTGCAGCTGTTTCATAATAAAAAATATGTGAGTCAGCTTCGACAATTACTTCGTCGCCTGGTTTTGTTTGGGCGGCAATGGCTAATTGATTAGCCATAACTCCGGAAGGTACATATAAAGCAGATTCTTTATTTAGTAATTTTGCAACATATTCTTGTAATTCATTCACACTTGGATCTTCACCAAAAACATCGTCTCCGACAGCTGAGTTTGCAATATATTCCCTCATCTGCTTTGTCGGAACTGTCAGTGTATCACTTCTCAAATCAATCATATTAATCAGAATAGATTATAGTAAATTTAAAAAAGATTGAGTACCATTGAATTGAAATATCCATGCGGCTAATAATAAAACCAATCCAACACTCATTGGAATTGATAAATTATCGTCAACTTTTAGACGACGGGATGAAGCCTCAACTATTCCACCAATAACAGAGCTGACATATGAGGCTATATAATATGTAGCCGGAGCATTTGTGAATGTACCAATAATTGTGCAAACAATTATTGCTGAAATAATAAATGCAGATGTTCCTGCAAGTGATTTATCTAAAAAAGGAACTGAACCAAACCTCTTACCAATTAATGCTGCTGCTATATCTGAAATAATTAATATTGAAAAAGCCGTTATCATCACAATTTTTGGAAATATCCAAACGCATATTGAAGCAGAAATGAGTACCCAAGAGGCTCCATTCAATACGAACTTTTTACGCTCATGTGGTCGTAATATTTTGCCGAAATATCCATATAAGAGATGATGTATTACATTATTTCTTTTTGACATTACATCGATTACTACTGCGATTATGGCTAATGGTATTAAAATATATAAAGCTGTTTGTTGGTCAACAAAAATATATCCTATTGGAATTGATAAAGATATCAAATGTATTCCTTTTCGGTACAATTCTTGCTTAAATGGTATATCAGTTTTACTAACTTTATTTTCGTAAACGATGCTCATTCTACATGCATACTCAACAATAAATCTCGGATATTGTGTACATCACAAAAGACAAGATGGTTTTCTAAATGTTTCAACAATACGTTTAAAAGCCATGCTATATGATGAAATCATTTTCGAACCTAATAATGAATTTGAAATTGTTTATAAAAACACAAAAGAATTAGAAATTGGTAAAATTATTAAAAAAACTGTTAATGTTTTTAAAAATTACTTTGTTTTTGATATAATACCTGCAAAGATAATAATTAATAAGCGAATTCCAATAAACTATGGATTGGGTTCGCGAATCTCAATTGCTATGACAATAATCAAAGGATTGGCTGAATTCTTAAAAATCGAATTAAGTTTTGGAGATCTAAATGATATTTTACTTATTATCAATCCTGAATTAGAATTCCTAAATACTGAAAAAAATGCTGTTTTGATTCAGAATGGAGAAATTATTCAATATTTGAACATACAAAATCCTTACAGTACAATTATTGTTTTCCCAAAAATTAATTATTCATTTAAAACATTTGAATCGATAATTAAAAAATATAGAATAAAACAAGAATTTAATACAAGCATAAAAAAAATCAATAGTGAAAATGTTATTTTAAATCCTGATTTGTTTCTACCAAATAATGTTGAGAATATATTGATTGCGGAATATCCAGAATTAAAAAATATCAAACTTATACTTGAAAAAGATTCAGTTTTTTCATCATTAAATAATAAAGGTAGTTCATTTTTTGGATTTTATGACAATATCGAAAAATTGCGAGCAACTGTAAATCAATTAAAATCAATGGGATATCATACTGAAGCATATTGAGATTATAAATGTTTGTATCTATTTTTCTATATTACAAATTTTTAAAGGTTTAATATTAAAAAAATATTTGATGAATATCATTGTAGCATCAGCAGAAGTTGCACCTTATGCTAAAACTGGTGGTTTGGCAGACATCTCAAGTTCATTAGCTTATCAGTGGTCACATTATGGACAAAATCCGATTATTATTTTACCAAAATATAAAACGATTGATACTAACTATTATAATTTTAAACCAACCTACAAAGTAATTTATGTACCAATGGCTTGGTGGATGGAATATGCTCACCTTTGGGAAGGAACTTTACCTGACTCTGAAATTCCAGTTTATCTCATAGAAAATGCAGACTATTTTGATAGATATGGGATCTACGGTGAACCATCTGAATATCCTGACAATGACCGACGATTTATATTTTACAGTAGGGCTATTTTTGAAGTTGCAAAAGCACTAAACTTCAAACCACACATAATCCACGCTCATGATTTTCACGCTGCCTTTACAATGGCTTTTCTAAAATCTCAATACAGATTTGATCCTCTTTTTTCGAAAACAGCCGGTGTATACACAATTCATAATTTAGCGTATCAAGGCTGGTTCGAACCAGAAAGAGCTATGAATTTAGCTGGTTTCGGAATGAAGGAATTTTATCCCGGATGTTGGTTCGAGCATTACGGAAAAGTTAATGCTATGAAAACAGGTATTATGTTCGCTGATAAAATAACAACTGTTAGCCCTACATATGCCAAGGAAATCCGTAATCCATATTACAGCGAGGGATTACAGGGAGTATTAAATTTAAGAGGTGCCGACTTAATCGGTATTCTTAACGGAGTAGATTATAATATATGGAACCCCGAAAAAGATAAATACATATTTGAAAAATATTCAATTAATGAATTGGACAAAAAGATAAAAAATAAATTGAATTTGTTGAAACTAATTGGTTTTAACAACTACGGCGAACCTGAATTGCCATTATTTGGCATGGTCTCCAGACTAACTGAACAAAAGGGTATTGATTTATTAATGGCAAAATTGGATGACTACCTCGGAAATAATTTGATTCGTTTTGTACTATTAGGTTCAGGTGAATCGCATTACGAAGATTATTTTCGTGGACTTGGCTGGAGACATCCCAAAAACTCAGTTATTCATATTGGATATAATAATGCATTAGCACATAAAATTATCGCTTCGAGTGATTTTATTTTGATGCCATCACGCTTTGAGCCTTGTGGATTAACACAAATGTATGCACTCAAATACGGGACAATACCAATTGTAAGGGCTACTGGTGGTTTAAACGATACTGTATCAGAATATATTCCAATAACCGGAAAAGGTAATGGCTTCGTATTCTTGCATTATGACGCAGGCGATTTTGATTATGCTGTCAAAAGAGCTTTGAGAATTTATAATTCACAGCCTCATTGGAACATCATCAGAAAAAATGCAATGAGTGAAGATTTTTCCTCAAGCAAAACAGCACTTGAATATTTGAAAGTATTCAAATGGGCTTTAGAAAAAGTACTATAATCTCAATTTTTTTATTCTTTACTTTCGCCGTACATAGCTTCGATTAGTTCAGCATATTTTTGTTCGATTGTATGCCTTTTCACACTCATTTTTAAACTTAACTCACCATTTTCGACCGTAAAAGGTTGAGCTAACATACGGAATTTACGAACCTTTTCAAATTTTGATAAATCTTTTTGAAGATAATCTATGTCCTTTTTGATGTGATTAATAATTTTTTCGTTTATTATTAATTCTTCTGGTGAATCATATTTGATACCGAATTCATCAGCCAGTTCAGCAAGTCTATTAAAATCCGGTGAAATTAGTGCAGTGCAATATTCACGTCTATCACCTATTATTACAACATGTTCAATGTATTTGCTCTGACTTAAGATATTTTCTATTAATTGTGGAGCAATATTTTTCCCACCAGAATTTACGAAGATATGTTTCTTTCTATCGGTAATCTTCAAATTGCCTTTTTCAGTCCATTGACCAATATCACCCGTATGTAACCAGCCATCTTTATCAATGACTTGATTAGTGGAAATGGGATCATTCCAATAGCCTTTCATAACATTATCACCTCTGACCAATATTTCTCCATCATCGGCAATTTTTACTTCGACATTGACAAGCGGTTTACCGATTGTACCAATTTCATTATCATTAATTCGTGCGACACTAACTACTGGAGAAGCTTCTGTTAATCCATATCCTTGTAATACATTCAAACCAGCAGCTAAAAAAAATTCTTGTACTTCTTCAGATAAAGGTGCTCCACCGGATACTATTTTATTCAACCTACCACCAAATCTTTCTCTTATTTTCGAAAAAACAAGTTTGTCAGCAAGAGCAAAGGGTATTAATAGATGTATCACACTTTTATTTTCGTTTTTCTTCTTTATATACTCCCTTCCTATTTTTACAGCTGTATTGAAAATTTTTCTTTTTTTTAGGGATTCTTTTTCCATATTACTAAAAACACGCTTCTTAACGGTCTCGAGGAGTCTTGGAACGGTTGTCATCAATGTTGGACGTGCTTCAAGTAGATTTGTAGCTACTGATTCAACCGATTCTGCCAAATAAATTGTAGCTCCGACAGAAAGTGCTGAATAATATCCTGTTGTACGTTCATAAGAATGGCAAAGTGGAAGAAATGATAAAACTACATCCTTTTCTGTAAAACCGACAGATTGAACTGAATTTTTCACATTTGAACAAATATTCTTGTGTGTTAACATAACTCCTTTCGGAGTACCGGTTGTTCCACTTGTATATATTAATGTTAATAAGTCTTCTTCTTCAACTCTGCTACAATGTTCAAGAAAAATTTGCCGTCTATCTTCTGCATTTCTGATGGTTCCACCTCTTTCCATAACATATTTCATTGATTTTACTGCCACATCATAAACCTTAAATTCGTTATTCATAACAATAACATGCCTTAGCGATTGCAATGCGTCCTTAAATTGCATTACTTTACCAAGTTGAAAATCATTGGACACAATGATAGCAGAAACTTGACAATCCGAAAATATATACTCGACTTGTTTGGCAGTCAAAATTGGGAATATAGGCACATCACAAGCTCCTATTGATACAATTGCCAAATCAGCAATTATCCATTCAATACGATTTTCAGATATAATTCCAACCCGATCCTTTGCTCTTATACCTAAATTTAAGAGACCAATCGCAAAAGACTCAACTTTCTCAAATAATTCATCATAATTTAGACCGATATATGGTTCAGCTTGATTCATTTTATATTTTATTGCATCTTTTGTGGAGCCAAATTTTTTCCAGACATTTAAAAACATTTCCGGAATAGTTTTAAAAGTGTAATTATTTTGATCATTCATATTACTCTCCCTTATGAAATTGTATGAATTTAATTTTGTATCAGTATCAATAAAACTTGTAAGCCTTTCTAAACAATATATGAGAAAGAATAAATCCTTTTTGTCGAATTTTACTAAATTTGAATATAATAAAAATCACACATTAAAATTTAATTATTGATGAATAACAGTCAACTTGGTAAAAAAATAAAAGAATATTTCAAGCACCAATTATCATTTGGCGAATATTTTTATTTTCCGGAACAGTCAACCGAAATCACTGAAAATATTAGTAAACCTTTTGATCAAGTAAGATTTACATTGCAGCAATCAGTTAGAGAAAACTTATTCCAATTTGAGCCCGAATGGAAAAGTTCAACAAGTCTTCGCCAATTGTATGAATTAATTCATACCTGCAAAAATTGCCCACTAGGTCATACTCGAACTAACTTCGTCTTTGGCAGTGGTAACTCCAATGCAGATATTATGTTGATTGGCGAAGCTCCGGGTGCAGACGAAGATGCCCAAGGTTTACCTTTCGTTGGCAGAGCTGGTCAATTACTCACTAAAATATTGGCATCAATAGGTTTAAAAAGAGAAGATGTATATATTGCAAATATTTTGAAATGCCGTCCACCGAATAACCGTGCACCAATACCGTCTGAAATATTAGAGTGCGAGCCCTACTTGCACAAGCAAATTGAACTAATTAATCCTAAATTCATAGTCATTCTTGGTTTAACAGCTGCTAACACACTATTAAAAGAAAAACTAAAAATGTCTGAAGTCAGCGGTAAAATTTTAGATGATAGGGGAAGAAAAATTTTGATTACATACCACCCTGCAGCTTTACTGAGAAATCCTGCACTCAAAAGACCTGTATGGGAGCATATGAAAAAACTAAAAGCACTATATGAAGAATATCTTAAATATAATTCTACGGAGAAATGATGAATATAGCTGTTTTAGCCGGAGGTATATCACTTGAAAGAAATGTCTCATTAGCAAGTGGATTAGCAGTTTCCAATGCTCTAAAATCCCTTGGTCATAATGTTATTACAATAGACCCAGCTTTGGGTGCTGATTGTATAATTGATTATAATCATTACACAATACCTGAACTTCCTCCCAAAATTGAAGATATTGAAAAATTTAATACAAAAAATATAATTGAGGCTATTAATTCTAATTTTTTCGATAATATAGATTTAGCTTTCATTGTACTTCACGGTAAATATGGTGAAGATGGAAGGATCCAATCTCTTTTAGAGCTAAGGGGAATACCATATACTGGTAGTGGAGTAAAATCCAGTGCAATAGCAATTGATAAAATTACATCAAAATTCCTATTTCTAACTGTTGGTCTTCAGGTACCACAATGGGCAATAGTCCATCCAGATGAATACGAAAATTACGATTTATTTAAGACAATTAGAGAGGAACTCGGCGAAAAATTAGTAATAAAACCAGTCAACCAAGGTTCAACTATAGGGATTACTTTTGTTACTGATGGTAACCTCGATGAAATACAAAAAGGAATTGCTTTAGCATCTAACTTTAGCCGACGAGTTTTGATTGAGCAATATATTGAAGGAAGGGAAATTACTGTTGGAATTTTGGATAATGAAGCATTACCTATAATCGAAATAATCCCTGAAAGTGGATTTTATGATTATTTACATAAGTATAAAAAAGGAAAAACTGAATATTTATGCCCTGCTGAACTTGATGAATTCTCAACTGAATTTATTCAAAATAATGCGCTTTCCGCATTCAGAATACTTGGCTGTAAAGGTTTTGGCAGAGTTGATTTTCGGATGGATACAGAAGGTAATGTGTTTTGTCTTGAAGTCAATACTATTCCAGGTTTTACTGAAACCAGCCTTGTACCTAAAGCAGCAATGCAAAAAGGAATTGATTTTCTACAATTATGTCAGAGAATTATTGATGTATCATTAAACTCGATATAGAATGGCAAAAAATATACAATTAACCGCAATTGGAAATGCTTTAATTGATTTGGAATACCAGATTGATTTCGAGATTTTAGAAAAATTGCAATTACCAAAAGGAGAAATGAGACATATAAAACATGAGCAACAAAAGGAAATTATTAATAAATTACAATACAAAACCTTCAATCAATCAAGTGGTGGCTCAGCCGCAAATACAATAATTGCCTTCAGAAAATTTGGTGGAAAATCAGCATATATGACTTCACTCGGCAATGACGATTACGGTAAATTATTTAAAGATGAGTTTATTAATTATGGTATTCATTTAGAAGCTAGCGTAATTGACTCATTACCCACAGGTATTTGCATAATTTTGATAACTCCTGACGCCGAAAGAACTATGCTTACTGCACTTGGTGCATCATCAAAATTTGGTATAAACGACTTAAACAATAATGTTATCGAAAACTCCGAATGGATTTACATTGAAGGATATCAACTTTCAACCCCAGAAAGCGCCTCAGCATGTTCCGAAGCTGTAAAAATTGCAAAAAAGTCTGGTACAAAGACCTCAATAACATTTTCAGATGTTTTTATAATTGAAAACTATAGAAAAACTTTAGAAAATCTTGTAAATAACTCTGATTTAATTTTTTCTAATGAATCAGAAGCATTAGCTTTTACCGATACTGACAACATTGTATCAGCCATTAGAATATTAAAAAATCATGTTCCGAATTTTATTATTACTCTCGGGAATAAAGGGTCTATAATAAAGTGGAATAATAATTTAATTGAAATACCTGCGTACAAAGTAGAACCAATTGATACAACTGGTGCAGGTGACATTTATGCAGGAGCTTTTTTATACGGTATCATTAACTCTGGTAACCCTGAAAAAGCTGGATACATGGCATCCTACTCTTCATCAAGGGTAATAACACATTTTGGTGCTAAATTGAAAGAAGATCATTCTGAAATTTCTAAAATGTTTCTAAAGTAATATGAGATATTATTTAATTGTTATACTTCTATTTGCTCTCGTATGCAGAGTTCATTCACAGCAAGGTTTCAAATTTGTAGATTTAGTTCAACGGCTTTCCCCCTATTTTTCTGAGGAATTGATTAATGATGTCCGTCAGCAATTACCTCAGGGTACAGACTATTCAATTTGGGGTTATGACATCGGCGATTTTTCAAATGATGGCTTTTATGACTTAGGTTTAAGCATAAGATTAGCCGGGGATAAACGTAAACAAATGCAAGTTTATCTGTTCGTAGATTTAAATGGCTATCTGACCAAAGTTGCTCAATTCTCTTACGAATACATAGAAATCCCTCTTGAAATAGGAATTGTCATACGTGACAACATCTGCTATATAACCAAAAAAGCGAAGCAATACAATTGGTCAATCAGAGGATATCGTTTTATTAATGGAAACTTGATTCTATGGGATGAATATAAAACAACACGATTCGACAACTTAACGAAGGAAACATACAATAACTATTTCAATTTACTTAGTACTGAAAGATATATCCGCACCAATGATGGGAGAGAACGGTTTAATACTAAATTTATGAAAATACCCTCATATCCACGTGGTAGGCAAATTTATACAGGTTACAATAATTTAATTTTATGTAATGATATTGACTTCGTACATAAAGGAGCTTATTATTGGAAAGGTGAAAATGATGCTTCCTTCACTGTAAAAAGCTCATACAATCAAAACTATCTATATATGACAATAAACATTATTGACGATAATGTTGTTATTCCAAGATGTGATACTTGTCCGGGCGATTATGTTAGTCTCTGGTTCGATATACTCCCATTATACACTGAAAACAATGAAAGATTCATCCTTAAGACAAATGACAAAACTATTAAATTCAGAACAAGTACTGAATTGGGAATATACAATATCTCTTTTTTCCCTGGTGATTTCGATGAGAAAAAGTCTTATTACAAGATAAGCTCAACCGATGATTTCGAAGGTACTCAAAAAATTGCATTGCGAAATATTAAAGTAATATCATTACCTACTGATTCTGGATTTGTAATGAAATTGAAAATCCCTTTTTCAATGTTCGGAATTGATGAGAGTATTGCTCTTGAAAACAAATTCACAGAAATCGGTTTTACTATCGTTTATCATGACTTCGATAATCCATTCAGACCAGAAGAAGAGACAGAAATCGCCTCATCAGCAAACTTTTCGCCACTAAACCCATCATCTTATGGGGCGCTTGTAATAATTCCTGAAAATATGTGGTACGGCGAAAATATCTACGTTTTCCGCGATGATATAATCAAAATTCTTCAAGAAAATGGATTTTAAATTCAAAAAATAATCAAAATTCTAACAAAAAGATTACAAATCATCAATTTATTTGCCAATTAAACATTTTTTCTTGAAAATTATTATTCAAACAGGTATTTTTGAAAATTAAATTGAAAAAATTGGAAAATAACAAAAAGAGAATATTATCGAAATCTAATATTTTAAAGGAGTTAGCACCTTATTTAAATTTAGGTATTCAGTTGACAATAACTGTTTGTTTGGGTGCATTATTTGGATGGTGGCTCGACACTAAATTTAATTCAAAACCAATATTTTTGATAATTTTCTCCTTTTTGGGTGTAACTTTGGGCTTTTACAATTTTTTTAAAACAATATCTCAACTAGAAAAAAGGAAAAAAAATAAAAAATGACAGTTGTTATCTTAGTTGCTGTAATGATTTGCTTAATAAATTTTCTTATCAGTTTAATTATAATCCGACAAAATTTCACAAATGAATTTCGCAAATTTTCTAAAACTGTTTTGCTATCACTTGTTATTAGACTTATTGTAATGTTAGTAATCGCCTGGCTCGGCTTAAAGATTTTCACAGAATTTCGGAATACTTTCGCTCTTACGCTTTTAATTTCTTTTTTTGTTCTTACTATTTTAGAAGTAATATATATTCAATTTAGATTAAATTATTTAAATTTGAAAAATGAAAACTGACAAATTTAAGAAATGATGTAAATTAAGACTATGGCTGAACATAACACTAAAAACGAAGAACAACTGAGTAATCATAACAATGAACATTCCAACCCAAGCGACGTATTTTCTAATTTATACTCTCAGCTTGGCGACCATTATGGCATGATACTAGGACCATATCACATAACCGATTTACCATACATATTTTATGATGATGGTAAAATACATTTTTATCCCAATACCAAAGCAATGGAAGCAGATGGAAAATATATAATGCACCACCATCACCCCGTAAGAGCATCAGATCACCAACCTCCAACTCTTGATTTATCAATAACAAATCTTATTTTTTTTCAACTTTTAGCAATGGTTGTTTTAACTTTTATATTCATAAAAACTGGACTCAAATATAAAAAGAATCCTGATAAACCACCCCGCGGATTCCAAAATTTAATTGAGACAATAATTCTTTATATACGCGACGAAATAGTACGACCAAATTTACCGAGCATACAGGTAGCAGATAGATTATTACCATATTTCGTAGCCCTTTTCTTTTTCATTCTTACACTTAATTTATTTGGACTGATACCTTTTGGTCATACTTCAACTGGCTCAATTGCAGTAACTTGTGGATTAGCAATAACAGCTTTTATAACTATTAATTACACAGCAATTCGGGAAAGTGGCTTAGGAGCTTGGTTCAAGCACCTTTTAGGGGGTGCTCCATGGTGGCTTGCTCCGCTAATGGTACCAATAGAAATAATGTCAATGTTCATCAAACCATTTGCTCTGACTATTCGTTTATTTGCTAATATGTCAGCTGGTCATATTGTTTTATTATCTATACTCGGTTTATTGTTTTACTTTGGAACGATACTTATATCGCCAGCAATAGTTGGATTTTCTGTTTTTATTTATTTTTTGGAATTATTGGTAGCTTTCATACAAGCTTATGTATTTACAATGCTAACAGCCATTTTTGTTGGATTGGCAATTGGTGAACACGCTCATAATGAACATTAATTTCAAAAACAGACTTTTTATTAAACATTTAATGGAGGTAAATTAATGGAATCAGTAGCATTTGCATATTTAAGTGCGGGTTTAGGAGCAGGTATTACTGTATTAGGTGCAGGTCTTGGTATTGGTAAATTAGCTGCATCTGCTTTAGAAGCAGCTGGTAGACAACCTGAAGCTGGAGGTGATATCAGAACAACAATGATCATCGCAGCTGCTCTAATCGAAGGGGTTGCATTTTTCTCTGCTGTTATCTGTTTACTTTTGACATTTAAATAATCATGATGTATAATCGGACGCACTCTTTGGGTGCGTCCTTGTTTTTTACCAATTCCAAAGGAAAGGTGTGAAATGGATAATTTATTGAATGTTAATCCCGGTGCAATAATCTGGACTATTATTAATTTCACTATATTCTTGTTAATTATTTTAAAATTTGGCTTGAAACCTATAATTAATGGTTTGAAAGCTCGTGAAGATCGAATTACAAATTCCATTGAACAAGCAGAACAAGCCAATGCTGAAGCTAAAAAGCTCTTGCAAGAAAGTCAGCAAAAACTCGATGCCGCACAAAAGGAAATGATTGAAATTGTCCAGAAAGGCAAGCAACAAGCTGAAAATATAATTAACAAAGCTGCAGAAGAAGCGGACAAAATAAAAAAACAAAAGCTCGAAGATGCTATCCGCGAGATTGAAAGAAGCAAAGAGCTTGCACTTAACCAATTGAGATCTGAAGTTGCTGGATTAGTCATTCAAGCTACCGAAAAAATTCTCGAGGAAAAACTCGATTATGAAAAGCATCAAAAAATAATTGAATCATATATTAAAAAATTATCGAAGAATTAAAAATGACAGAAAGAAAAATTTCGACTAGATATGCTAAAGCTTTACTCGATTTAGCTTTGAAGGAAGGAATAGCCGATACTGTATTAAACGACTTAAAGAGAGTTGTTAAAATGATGGATTCATCAAAAGAATTCGATTTACTTATCAAAAGTCCTATAATTCAATATTGGAAAAAGAAAAAAATTATCCAGAATATATTTGAACAATCATTGCATAAGTTAACCCTTGATTTTCTGCTCTTGCTAATAAGCCACAGAAGAGAAATACTTATTCCAAGTATATTGAATCAATATAACATCCAATACAATACCATTATGAATAATTTACCGGTATCAATACTCTCTGCAGTTGAAATTAATGAAAATACAAAATCAAAAATTGTTAGTAAACTTAATGAAATCACTAATATGAACATATTGCCTGACTTTACGATAGATAAATCATTGAAAGGTGGTATTATCATTAAAATTGATGATTGGGTTTATGATGCATCCATTAAAAACCAACTCAAACTATTGTATAAACAATTAGCAGAAGGAACTTTTCCTGAAAATTAGAAAAATATGAATTGTAATAAATATTGAAGGTAATAATATGTTTGAAGTCAAACCAGAAGAAATATCATCCATACTTAGAAGACAACTCTCAGGATTTGAAAAAGAAGCTGATATTTATGAAGTTGGCACAGTTTTGCAAGTAGGTGACGGGGTAGCCCGTATCTATGGATTAACTAAAGTAATGGCATCCGAACTGGTCGAATTCCCAAATGATGTCTTTGGAATGGTTCTTAATCTTGAGGAAGATAATGTCGGTGTTATGCTTTTCGGGGATGACAGACTCATAAAAGAAGGTGACACAGTTAAAAGAACTAATCGAATTGCATCTGTACCCGTTGGTAAAGAATTACTTGGAAGAGTAGTCAATCCATTAGGAATACCGATTGATGGTAAAGGACCAATCGAAGCTAAGCAATCATTACCAATTGAACGAAAAGCGCCGGGTGTACTGTTCCGTCAACCAGTCAAACAGCCACTCCAGACCGGTCTTAAAGCAATAGATGCACTAATACCGATTGGACGAGGGCAAAGAGAACTAATCATAGGGGACCGACAAACAGGAAAAACCGCTATCGCCCTTGATACAATAATTAATCAAAAATTTACACACACGGATGAAGCCAAAGAGCTTGGCATTAAACCAGTTTATTGTATATACGTAGCAGTCGGTCAAAAAGGCTCAACCGTTGCTAACTTTGTTTCTTATCTCGAAGAATTTGGTGCAATGGATTATACAATTGTTGTAGCTGCAAATGCATCTGACCCTGCACCTATGCAATTTATAGCACCATATTGTGGTTGTTCCATGGGAGAATATTTTAGAGATAACGGTATGGATGCCCTCGTAATTTATGATGATTTATCAAAACAGGCAGCTGCATATCGACAGGTATCACTGCTACTTAGAAGACCTCCCGGACGTGAAGCTTATCCCGGTGATATATTCTATCTACACAGCCGATTGCTCGAAAGAGCAGCCAAATATGCTGACGAATATGGTGGTGGCTCGCTCACAGCATTACCAATAATTGAAACTCAAGCCGGTGATGTCGCCGCATATATTCCCACAAACGTTATCTCTATCACAGATGGTCAAATTTATCTTGAACCAAACTTATTTAATGCTGGTATTCGACCTGCTATGAATGTTGGTATCTCAGTTTCTCGCGTTGGAGGTAATGCACAAATTAAAGCAATGAAAAAAGTTGCTGGACCACTAAAACTTGAATTAGCAATGTTCAGAGAATTGGAGGCATTTGCTCGGTTTGGCTCAGATCTCGATGCCTCTACCCAGCAACAATTACGAAGAGGTGCTAGACTAACTGAAATCATTAAACAAAAGCAATTCTCACCTATACCGGTCGAAAAACAAATTGCACTTATATTTACTGCAACCAATGGCTATTTGGATGATTTACCAGTTGAATCACTGAATAGATTCGAAAATGAATTTTTCGAATATCTCGATATTCAGCATTCAGATTTACTTAAGGATATAATCCATTTCAAAGAACTAACTGATGATATTGTAACAAGATTGAAATCAGCAATCGAAAAGTTTGTAGAAAATTTCAAAAAAAACTTATAATATGATTTTAATAACTGGTGGTGCTGGATTCATTGGCTCTTGTTTTATAAAAAAATTGAATGACAATGGAATTAAAGAAATTGTTATCATTGATAAGTTACGCTTTGGAGAAAAATGGAAAAACCTTATCGGTAAAAAATTTATTGATTTACACAACAAAGATACTTTAAACCTAGCCAAATTTCTCGAAAATAATAAATTCCAAGCTATCTTCCATTTTGGTGCCTGTACAGACACTACTGAAAAAAATGCAGAATATCTTTTGGAAAATAATTATAAATTTAGCATACAACTTGCTGAATTTGCTCTTGCTAACAACATAAGATTTATTTATGCAAGTAGCGCTGCTACCTATGGATCTGGTGAAAACGGCTATTCAGATATTGAGTTTGACAATCTCAAACCACTTAATATGTATGGATTTTCAAAACACTTATTTGATATATGGGTTATCAACAATAAATACGATTCAAAATTTGTAGGTTTAAAATTCTTTAATGTATTTGGTCCTAATGAATATCACAAAGGCGAAATGGCCTCCATGGTTTATAAAGCATATAAGCAAATTAAAGCAACTGGTACAGTAAAATTATTCAAATCCTACAGTGCTGAATATCCCGATGGAGAGCAAAAACGCGATTTTATCTATGTAAAGGATGTCAGTGATGTAATTTGGTCAATATATCAAAATCCAAATATTAGCGGAATATACAACTTGGGTACCGGAGAAGCTCACTCCTGGAACGAGCTTATCAGTTACGTTTTCAATGCCTTAAATTTGGAAATCAAAATTGAATACATAGAAATGCCGGAAGAATTAATACATCAATATCAATACTTTACACAAGCCAAAATGGATAAACTAAAAAATACAGGTCTTAAATTGAATTTCCGTCCATTAGAGGAAAACGTCAATGACTATGTCAAAAATTATTTATCCCAAAACTGGAAATATTATTGATTCTGCTGAAAGGGAAGGAAAATGCCAACATTAATTGATATAACACGACGAAGATTAGCAGTCAAAAATACAGCAAAAATCACACAAGCGATGAAAATGGTTTCTGCGGCACAGCTCAAAAGAGCACAAAGAGCCGTTGAATCTGCTCGACCTTATTCATTTAAAATGGAAGAACTACTTTTCAATTTAGTATCAAACATTGGAGAAGAATATACTCACCCACTAATCAGAAATCCAAAAGAAGTAATAAATGTTAATCTAATTGTAGTTTCCTCCGATAGAGGCTTATGCGGTAGCTTTAACACTAACTTATTCCGTACAACCAATGATTATATAAACAACACTTTTAAGCAACAATATCCAAATGCAAACATTCATATAACCTCGGTTGGCAAAAAAGCAACCAGCTTCTACACAAAAACTAAGCTCAAAATCAACAAAACATTTTCTGGTGTTTTTATCAAACTAAAATTTGACAGTGCAAAAGATATCATAAATTCTTTTAAACAAGACTTTGCAGAAGGTAAATTTGATTTGGTTTTAATCTATTATAATAAGTTTGTCAATGTCATCAAGCAAGTTCCAACACTAAAACAATTACTTCCTATTAAACCTCCTATTGATGATAACATTAAAGAAAAGAAATACAAAACTGAATATATATTTGAACCTCACCAAAAGTACATTCTCGATGAATTACTTCCTAAATATCTAGAAGTACAAGTATGGCAAACATTACTTGAATCCAACACAGCCGAAAACGCTGCCCGTATGATTGCAATGGACAATGCTACCACCAATGCAAAAGAATTAATGAAATATCTCGAACTGCAATTCAATAAAGCCAGGCAAGCAAAAATTACTAAAGAAATGCTCGAAATTGTTGGTGGTGCCGAAGCTTTAAAAAAATCATGAAATATTTTCAAATTAATCATAGACATTAAAAAGATAACAATACTATCTTCTTATTTAATTATTTAAAAAAAATACCGATAAAGTCATAGAGTAGGTTCATAGTTTGGGTTTATATGAAAAAGATATTCTATGTTATTTTACTATCAATAATAATTTATTCCTGTAGCAAAGTACAACAATTAAATCCATTAGCTGAAGAATATGCTACACAGGGCGATAAATTATATAATACAAAAAAATATATAGAAGCAATCGAATTTTACAAAAAAGCAATTCAAATAGATTCTCTTTATGCTCCCTATTTAGTAAAATTAAGTAATGCCTATAGGGAATTAGGCAACTATGAGTTTGCATTAGATTTTTTGACAAAAGCAATTAAATTAAGCCCAAAAAATCCTGAGTACTATCTTTTTCGTGGCGACCTATATGTTGAAAATCAAAAAAATGATTCAGCCATTTTTGATTATACAATTGCTATAGAAATAAATCCAAGATTTTCCTATTATTATTTTAAACGAGGTGTAACATACGCTTTAATCAGTGAATTTTTCTTAGCAACATTAGATCTGACAAAAGCAATAGAATTAAATCCCAATATATCAGATTATTTTTACCATCGTAGTAAAGTGCATTACCAAAGATCGAGATACGAACTTGCCCTTGAAGACATTAAAACTGCAATACAACTAAAAGAAAGCATAGCTGAATACTGGTACTTGCAAGGGCTTATCTATAAAGAACTTGGTTTGAATGACGAAGCTATAGTTTCATTATACAAATCCTTAGATTTAGATAAAACACAAGCAGATGCATATTATGAACTTGGAATAATTCAAACTCAAAAAGAATTACACAATTCAGCACTAATTAATTTCAATAAAGCAATTGAAAACAATCCCAATCATCTACTCGCAATATTTCAAAGAGGAATGGCACATAGACGAAATTTAAATTTTACAGAAGCTTTGAAGGATTTTCAAACGTTCATATCTTTAGCTGAGAATAATCCAAAATTTAAATTTAATGTAATACAAGCAAAAAAAATTATATCAGAATTACAACAATAAAACTCATCTAATAATAATATTCAAGCCCAAAGTCATAAATATTTCATAAATTTGTATTTTGTGTAATACAAATTTTGTTCATTTAATATTATGTCTTTGCTAACCAAAGAAAATATCATTCCAACCCTGCTCGAAGAAGAGATGAGTAGCTCTTACCTTGACTACTCAATGTCTGTAATAGTTTCACGGGCGTTACCAGATGTAAGAGATGGATTAAAGCCTGTGCATAGACGTATATTATATGCGATGTATGAGCTAGGGCTTTTTTCAAACCGACCATACAAAAAATCAGCACGTTTAGTTGGTGAAGTACTTGGTAAATATCATCCACATGGCGATTCTGCTGTATATGATGCAATGGTACGTATGGCACAGGAATGGTCTATGCGTTATCCACTTGTTGATGGGCAAGGTAACTACGGATCAATAGATGGTGATTCCCCTGCAGCTATGCGATATACAGAAACAAGATTAGCTCCAATTGCTGCTGAATTATTAAGAGATATTGATAAAGATACAGTTGATTTCCAACCTAATTTCGATGAATCCCTTAGTGAACCAGTAGTTTTGCCATCATATATACCAACTTTACTGATAAATGGTGCCAGTGGAATTGCCGTCGGAATGGCAACTAACATACCACCACATAATCTTAGGGAAATTGTTGCTGGATTAAAAGCATTATTATATAATCCTGATTTACCTGATGAAGAATTGTTTAAATTGATTCCAGCCCCAGATTTCCCAACAGCTGGTATCATTTATGGAATCTCCGGTGTAAGAGAAGCATATGCCACCGGACGAGGAAGAATTATTGTTAGAGCAAGAGCACATATTGATACTCTTAAATCCGGTAAACAACAGATTATTGTTACGGAAATACCATATCAAGTCAATAAATCAGCATTAATTGAAAAAATTGCTGATTTAGTACGTCAAAAAGTAATCGAAGAAATATCTGATTTACGCGATGAATCTGATAGAGATGGAATTAGAATTGTAATCGAATTAAAAAGAGACGCAATTGGTGAAATTGTTCTGAATAATTTATATAAGCATACCCAAATGCAGGTTACATTTGGCGCTAATCTTCTCGCTCTTGTCAATGGGATTCCTAAAGTCCTTACTCTGCGTGATTTGATGCTCCATTTCCTTCAGCACAGAAATATAATATTAATAAGAAAAAGTCGATTTGAACTAGAAGCCTCAGAAAAACGAGCACATATATTAGAAGGCCTAATTATTGCACTTGACAATATTGATGCTGTCATAAAAACAATAAAAGAAGCTAAAGATCCAAAAGAGGCATCTATTAAATTACAAAATAATTTTAAATTGACCGAAACACAGGCAAAGGCAATTCTCGAGATGAGATTGCAAAGACTAACAGGACTGGAAAGGGAAAAAATTCAAAATGAATACAAAGAAATTCTAAAAACAATTGAAAATCTAAAGGCAATATTAGCAAGCGATACATTGCAAAAACAACTTATCTCAGATGATTTACAATATTTAGCTGATAAATACGGGGATGATCGCCGAACCGAAATTATTTATAACGACCAGGATTTCTCAATTGAAGATTTAATTGCTGACGAAGATGTAATTGTTACTATTTCTCACAAAGGATTTATAAAACGTACAAAAGTATCAATTTATAGACGCCAGCAAAAAGGCGGAAAAGGTATCAGCGGTGCAGGAACCTATGATGAAGATTTTGTTGAACATATTTTTCAAGCTTCAACCCACCACTTTATTATGTTTTTTACTGATCTTGGTAGGGTTTATCGAGTAAAAGTTTATGATATTCCTGAGCTTGGACGGACATCAAAAGGTAAATCTATTGTCAATTTGATTACATTACAACCCGGAGAAGTCATAACAGCTTATCTACAGGTACGCGATTTCAGTGACAAATCCTATGTTATGATGGCTACCAAAAATGGAACAATTAAAAAGACTCCACTTGAAGAATTTGAAAACATTCGTTCAACCGGTATTATTGCAATCAATTTGAACCAAAATGACAGACTTATTGCTGCAAGAATTACAAATGGAAACAATGAAATTATTTTAGGTACTCGAGAAGGTATGGCTTGCAGATTTAATGAAAATCAGGTCAGGCCTATGGGAAGAATTGCAACTGGAGTTAGAGGTATCACATTATCTGATAACGACTATGTTGTCTCAATGGTTACTATTAATCATCCTGAAGCTCAAGTACTTGTTGTTAGCGAAAATGGGTATGGTAAACGTACAAAATATCAGGAATTTAGATTAACCAACCGTGGTGCAAAAGGTGTCATTTCAATGAATATTACTGAAAAAACCGGCAAAGTTGTAGCTATGAAATCTGTACTTGATTCAGAAGATTTAATTGTTATCACAACAAACGGAATACTAATAAGACAACCAATAGATAAAATTAGAACAATCGGCAGAAACACACAAGGGGTAAAGTTAATCCGATTAGAACCGGATGATAAAATTGCTGATATAACTACTGTTTTGCACGAAGAACAAAATGGTGATGAAAATAATGACTATGAAAAAAATGAACAGGGCTTACAAGAAAAACTCTTATAAATATCCGATGCCCCTATATGAAACCTTTTTGTAACAGGCATAAAAGTATTCATCAAAATTCAATAACACTAAAACCAATAACACTATTCTTTATAACATTAATCTTTTTAATTCTAACCGAAACAACCTACTCTCAACGTTCAAGAAGAGGAACTGAAAGTGATACACTTCAAATTAAACCAGACAAAACAGAACAAGAAAAAACTGATACTACAGCATCCGATATCGTAATAATAGAACAAGACACAATACCTCCACATAAGCCTTTACAACAACACGGTAAAATTACTTTTTTACCAATTTCTAATATTAAAACAATATCCAAAAAGGAATTGAATTTTATAAACTATACATCTTTATTAGATATAATTTATAATCAGGCTGAAGCCTATCCTCTATCAACAGGCATTTTTGGTAATATAAATCACTTTACAATATTTGGTTCAATGCCTGATGATATTGAATTTGCATCTAATGGTGTAAGTTTTAGTATTATAAGTCCTAAATTTTATAATCCTTCGGAATTTCCAGTTGAATTCATTGAGAATATAGAATTTCTCTATGGAAGTAAAGCTGTAATCTTTAGCAAAAATTCTTCATCATTTATTAATCTACAATCAATTATTCATAACACGGCAATACCTTTTACTCGTCTTTGGTTTTGCGAATCAGATGGCAGATTAATGTCTGCCGATATAATTTATGCCCAAAATTTTTTCAAAAATTGGAATTTCTCCTTTGGAGTCCGAAGAGAAGGTGCTGACAATAGATTTGAATCCACCGATTTCGATTCTTGGAACTTTCGTGCTTTAATAAGATGGAACATTTCAGAATATTCAAATATTTCATTGTCTGAAAATTTTAGCAATCATAAAATTTCTCTAAATGGTGGAATTGATAAAATAAAATCGGTTGACAATTTAGGAAATCAAAATATTTATAATGAAATATGGGCTAAAAGTTTTTATCAAAACGTATCGGAGCAAAATCTTAGGCATGATGTAATATTAACATATTCTAATATTTTGGCAAACGACAGCTCTGCCTGTTTCAGCTCAAATCTATATTTTTCATATAATAAAAATATCTTAAACCGTTCGGATGAAATATTTTTAAATGAAAACGATTCTCTTTTCAAATCTGAATTCATCGGTACTCTTATCGGTTTAAAAGTAAAATACGAACACCTAGCTTTTAAAAACTACTCGCAAGTAACAGGTTTATCTTTTGATTATCTGGAAAACCGCAATTGGAATGAATTAACTCAAAATCAAATCCTCACGACTGCAAATTACCATGGTGAACTTACAATTTTTGAAAAATTAATTTTATCAGGCGGTGTAAAAGTAACATTTTTTCAGAATAAGCCCTATTTTGCTTTCGGTTCGATGATAAAGTATCAAATTGGTAAAAGTATTCATACCGGAATAGATATTTCATATTCTGAAAAAATTGATCTTTTTGAGACAAATATTAGCAAAGCTAATAGTCTAATTCTGGCATTCTTAAAATTCTCTAATACGATTGGAAACATAAATCTTGATGCATTTTATAAGAAAATCTATGAACAACCTTTATACAAACTACTGAAAAATAATTTAGGGAAACCAGTACATTTTGATATTATCGGAAAAGACGATATAATAAAATATGGACTTAACTTTAGCATTGATAAAAATATTGAAATTAATAAAGAACTATTCGATATTGGATTAATTTTTAACTATATTAATGTAAATTTTGATAATCAGTTAAATTTTTATAGGAATCCGCATACAAAAGAGCTTGTATTGCCCTTGTATCGTGGGATTATTACTGTTGCAGGTAACTTTTTATCAGGTAGAAGCTCAGTTAATTTAGGCTTTAATTATTTACTATTTACAGAGCACACTCCATTATATCTATTACAACCTGAGAGAATATATTTATATTCAAGTGATCAACAGGAATTTGAACCAGCGCTTTTTGGCATCTTCCTTACTGCAAAACTTGGAAATGCATTTGTAAGAATTAAATACGAAAATATATTAAATCGTAATTATTACTTAATATCCATATATCCCGAGCGAGGCACTCATTTACAATTTTCGCTATCCTGGTCATTTTTCAATTAGCGGATTATAAATAATTTTCCGTAAACCGGCTCTGAATAATAATCACTTATTAAATTGATTCTATAAAGATAAACACCAGTAGAAAGAGTATTGCCACGACTATCTCTACCCCACCATTGAAAAGTATTGTTACCAATATTTGGACTTATATAAGCAAAGTCAACTATTTTGCCATAAATATCATAAATCTCAAATTTAATCTTACCAACGAAATCAAATGATTTATAATCAAAAGATATTAGTGTTGAATTTGTAAATGGATTTGGATAGTTTTGAACATTTTCTATAGAAATGTTTTGTGAAACGTTGATATAATTGAATAAAGTATCGCGGTTACCTGTCTTATCAGAAAGATAAGTTATTAATAAATTCCCCTTAGGTTCTAGGTCACCAGTATATAGAGTAAAGTCCAAAGGTTCACGTGGTTGAAATTCTAGCACTGCTTTTAAATTCGAATTATTATTAATCGCGATAAAATTATAAAAATCAGTATTTTCAGATGTCAAAATCCTACCATTTAATCTAACTTTGATTAAATCAAAAGTAATGCCAAGAGGTGAATCGTCATAGATCTCAATTTTAAATAAGGGTTTGGAACGGACCCAGTCATAATTATTCAATTTAATGTCATCAGCATATATTATTGCTGAAGGTTTTGTTGTATCTTCAAATATATAACCAGTTAAGCTATGTGTATTATTGAAGCGATACAATTCATTATTCTGCTTATTTTTATCAATTAGAAAATAAAATATATTCTCAGAATATAAATTTTCAGTTGGAAATTCGCTGCTAAATAGATATTCAGCATCAGGATGCAAGGATTCAATCGTATGTTTGATTTCATACAAAGTCTCTTCTGAAGTACTGTGTATCTCAAAATTCAAATTAATCGTTGATGAAATGATTCTTGGTGACAAGTTTTTAATTGTAAAATTAAATTTATTAATATATCCCCGCAATATATTTAGAGATTCAACACCGGTACGAGAGGGTAAAATCGCCAATTCATCGGCAGGTATATAGTCCAATTCAATGGCACTAATGTAATTGTGAATATTCCTATCGGATATAGTAAAATCAAATTTAAGTTGAATAAAATTATACTTTTCAGCCTCAATAAAGCTTATGCTCTGTTCATCAGAGTTATCAGGCAACTGGATATCATCGAATTCCCCGCTTTCTTTATATCCCCTAATTGTAATCAAACGATTTGCACCAAAATCTGTTTTAGCTCCACTTAATTTTAATTTATTCCATCCTTTTGCCGGACCGATCCTTGGCGTCAAATATATTCCGGAGGTATCATATATAGTTAAAAAACCTCTGACAATAGCCGTATCACCATATTCATTGACCATTTGCAATATAGAATCTGATGGTGCAAATTTCCATCCAAACATTGCGAACGACGCTTTTTTATTGAATTTTTCCGTTATTTCCACACCATATAATTCTAATGCTGCATAAATTGAGTCTATATAACCGGGATGAGTAGGTTGTAATTCCGATGGTGTCCAAAATGTAGCATCATTTGTGGCAATTATTACATATTCATCATTTCTAATTGAATCCTTTAAATAAATTACCAAATCTCTACATATTTCAGGCGAAAGCCAGGTATCGAATTGTTTGTATTTTGCATTTCCTGAAAACATATTAACCGTCACAATATTAAATCCTCTTGCCCATTCCTGATTTACATAATCTATTTCATTGACTGCAATTCTGGAATAACGAATACTTGTCTCAGTACCAAATAAACCAAAGGCTATAAAAGGTAATTGTGTTTGTTTTAATCTAATATAGTTTGCATTTTTATCATATTCAATATTTTGCAATATACCCATTTGAAATTGCTCTTCAGAATTCATTTTCCATAGGGAATTATTAATTATATTCTTATCCGTAGTATTAAAGGGAATAATCAACCAAGAACTTTCTTTACCATTATCTTTAAAATCGTATAATTTTGCCCTCAACCAATAACTTTTTTGATCTAACAATTTATTTGATAAAACCCATTCAACATAAGTCTCGTTTTGCGAGATTTCATCATCATGACTTACATAAACTATTTCACTAAATTCTTTGTCATTTGCTATTTCAAATCTGTATCTAAAATCTCCCTGGAAGTTCCTTGGATTGATGAATCTAAATTTAGGATTTTTAGTTTCCACCGACCAGAAAGGTAATGGATCGAGTGGCATTAAGCCTGTTGTATATACCTCAATAACAAAGCTTATAGAATTGTTATTAATATTAACTTCACCACCAACATTTTCAGGATTTACCACTATTTGAATATTATGTTTACCTGGCATATTTTCAATTGGTAATACAAATTCAAATTCACTAAACAAGCAAATAGATTCAATTATTTGTTCATCGGAATATAATTGACCTTCATATTCACGGTATAGAATGATTTTAACTGGATCATCCAAACGTGTACCAGCATTATGTACTTTACCCTTTAGCATTGCAAATTTGTTACTTTCATCAATGACGTTAGAACTGTTATCTGAAATAGTAGAAATATCACTAATAAGTAAGTACAAATCAGGGACGGTGTCAATTTTTAGACTGATTAATGGGTCGCTTAGAATATGATAATAAAATAAACCTCTGTATGACCATATAGAACCTTCGTATGTTCTGGTTTTACCATAATAAATTATGTCGGAAAATTGTCTATTGTTATTATTCGAAAAATATCTCATTGCATTAACAAGAGTACTAAGGTCAACATCCCACCTACTTGTTGTCGATCCACCGGCTGTTGCTATAAAACCTTTATCAGGAGCAAGTAAATAAGACTCATTACGAGAGTTGGAACCCGAATAACCAAAATCCCCCGAACTGCAGGAAATTGTAGTATAAAAACCATATCTGCCATTGTTTTGTAGTCTTTCAACCTGCCATCCATCCATATCGTAAACTAATACTGAGGCATGGCCTAAAAAGCAAGTCCATAATACACCATCATTAATATATTTTTTTATATAATTAGCTTCCATTTCACCACCAACAGCTGGGTCTTTTTTCTTGACACTGAGGGTATCACCGCATAAATTTTTATTCATTACAAAATCAAAAAAATATGGAACCCTTGCTTCATAAAATTTATCTCGTTCATTTTCAGTAATACCACCGGAAAGCCATAAAAATCTTTTCATCCAGGGACGGTTAGGAATTGAATCATAGAAAATAATTTTATTTACAATATCTTCAGCCTCCTTCTTTGATGCAACAGGTAAGCGGGTTAATATTACATCTGGCATAAAATCATCGCCAGAGAGCAGAGTGTACCAATAATCAGTCACTGGCCAACCATAAGAAGGTATGTAATCAATTCTATTACTAAATTCTAAAAATTGATGTGGGTCAAAACTTGCATCACCAAATAAAAGAACATATTTTGGCGGTTTTTGCCATTTATGGTATATGTTTTTCAGATAATCTTTTATAGCATAAGGTGACTTTTTACCATAATTAAATTCCTTATAAATATCATCTACTCGAGTAACAGCTACATTTATATTATGTGTATTTTGACGGTGTTGACTTAATCGAATAGCTTGTTCGTAAAATTCATCGTGAGTAATTATAATTAATTCCGAGTCAAAATCAGTCTCTTGTAAAGCAGTTGATTCAACCTTTTTTATTACTGGATATTCAAATTTGCTTGCATCGTTGATATGAAGTTGATATTCTTGTCCTTTTTCGAAAACGAATTTAGCTGAATACGAAACACCTGTTTGATGAATGATAAAATCTTCAAATGTTAAATTCTTAGAAACTTCTTCTTTTATATAAGAACCGAATTTTTCTAAAGCAAAACACCAGTTGGAATTAAGTAAATTTTTAAATTTCGATAAACCCATATCAGAAAACAAATTTTGAAATTTTTGAGGAATTGCACTTGTACCATTGTAAATCCCAATTAATATACTTCCGCTTTGTAAGGTATCTAAAAGCATATAAAGTGCATCTGAGAATTCACTGAAGTAAATCGTTTTTACAGTTCCAAAATCACTTGCAGAAATAAATGCTAAATGAAAGCCTCTTGATGTTGAATTATGATATTTATGGTTCAATGCTAAAAATACTTTCTCATCATTTGAGCTAATTATATAGTAACTTCCTTGATTTACCCGAGTTGGTCTAAATAAGATCTGGTTTATTGTATCAATTGCTATAATTTCCTTGTCTGAAAAACCTGGTATCTCAATAGTAACATTCTCGTTCTTTTTCTCAAGTATAAAACAACTTTCTCCATCTTTTGCATAGGGTTTTTGGTAGCCAGATACTTTTATGTAATCAATCAGAGTCATTCCTAATTTGAATGGATCCGATTGCAAGGAGACTAATTTGATTTTGTTTAAGCCGTTTACCAAATTATTTCTACCAATATTTGCATTAAAAATCTTCTTTTTAAGATCATTAAAAGCTACTTCCTCAACCAATTCATCATTAAGTAAAAACTGTAATTGATAATAAGGCCTAACCCATTTACCTTGAGTAACGTTGTAAGCTGAATCTCGATAATTTGTTTTTAAAAATATATTTAGTTCTTCTTTAGGATCATTACCAAATAGTAAAAATAATTCATGTTCAAAGGTGTTAATTTTTGTTTGATCTAACAATTTCCAATAATACCCTTCATTCGAGGAAGTATTGAAATCAATAATATCTTTGCCTTCCCAGTATTCTTTATCATGTTCTATGTGCAAGTCAAAAAGGACATTACCTTTAAAATCTATTGAATTTATATTTTGGTCAGCAATCTTCAATCTCTTCCCTATTTTTGACTCATCATAGTAAAGATAAAAAGGCTCGTAAGTTGATATATAATCAATCCAGGTAGTATCCCCTAATGGTCTTAAACCTTTGAAAATTATGGAATCATTATCATCAATTTTACCATTTTCATCAAACAAGAAAATTGGATAAGGTTCACCAAAATGAATTAAATGTAAATATTTTGAATCTTTATTTTTCCAGTTTGGATAAATTTTTAGAATCTCACTCGCTTTGATTATAGCAATTCCATCTTTTTTAGTCTCAATTTTTATATAATCAATGTCGGGCTTATACCAATGTTCATCTTTTAGAATTAAATCATCTGAAGTATGAAATGATTTTGAATTAATTTTCTTAAAATGAGAGATATGGTATTTATTAACAAGATTGTCATAAAAAGGATCTAAATAAACCAATTTGGCTACGTCTATTTCAGTATTATTCATATTAAAATAAATCTCAATTTCCGCAGAGTCAATTAGCAATAATTCACTATTCTCATACAGATAAGGTTGCAATTCCACAAGATGTACATTAATTCCACGTTGTATACCCAGATATTTTGAAATCACATTGGGTTGAATCTTTTTAAAATCACTGCGATTTTCATAACCGGTTGAGTCGATATATTTCGAAAGATTGATTTTTCCGAGATTTGTAAGCTTATAAATCTTTAGATTAATATTAGGTTGAATTTCGTTTGGTGCTGCTATTTGTAATATGATAGTTTGGAGCGAGTATCCAGCTATATTTTTAAATTGTGATATTGCAAAATCATTATGGAAAATAACTGGTTGCTGTGTTTCTCTAATTTGATATACCTTATAGGATAAATCATTAATTGTTACACTAAGACCATCTGACTTATATGATACATTGCTGGCTTGAATTTCATTTAATAATAAGATTAGGACAAAAAAAATTATAAACATTTATAACACAACTAATTTTGTTGACAAAAATTATTTTGATTAATCTATTTAACTATTAAAAGCTCAAATAATTGTAAATAAAAAACCGTATCAGATTAATTCTGATACGGTTTTATAGTTAATTCTAAAGAAAATTATTTTTTTGTTGCTTTAGCAACTTGTTGATCTTTTATACCTATTAAAATCTTTTCAGCAATTTCTTGAGCAACAACTTTTTTGATATTATCATCACTTGTCAAGTAATCTGAAATCGCTGTTTCAACTCTTGAGCGAATAATTTCGGCAGTTTGACCAACTAAAGCATTTGCTAACTGGTGAATATCAGCTTGTTGTCCTTTCAAAGTTTCGAGCTGACTTCTATTGGCATCCTCCATTTTCTTTAACATTTTATCCATTCGTTCTTCTTCTTCGGTATAAAACATTGTAACAGCAAGCAATGTTAACATTGTGAATTCCAGAAATATAGCTAATAGTATGAATGAAGGTTTAGTTGCAGGGATAAACTTTAAACCTCGTATACCAACCGCTACAATAAGAAAAGCTGCACCAAAGTATGCCATACCAGTTACATTATTTGAGTAGCGTTCGGTAAAGTGGTGGGCCATATATAATCTCAAGCCTTTGCCAAAAAGTAGATGATTTCTTTGCCATATCAAACCATCTTTAGTATCTTCAATTTCTTTCACTACAAAATCAGAGAAATATTCTTTAATTCGCCCGTAGAGAATTTCATTTCTAAATCGGACAATATCAGTATTCTCATCAAATAAATCTTCAAAATTATAGTGATGCTTTGATGAGGCCAATTCCTCGGTTTCGGTCCTGTCCCAAACTGTACGGAAATATTGTTCAACCTCCATATAATCTTTTTCAGCTAATTTATCATCAGGCATAATCAACACTTGAACTATATCGTCGGAGAAACCTGTCTGTAATCGTATTTTTGTTTTTGTATTTTCAATTTGTTTGTCGAAAAGTACAGCCATTACACCAATATTACTTGGCAAAATCATTGAAATAAAGGTAACAAGCATAACAGCAAGCACTAAAGCTAATATCCAGAAACCAACCCAAGGCTCTAAAATAATTGGATGCTCACCCATAACAGGAGACTTTGCATACCATTCATTCTTACCTTTGACGTAGCCATGTTCAGCATCATTTCGCTCTTGATAAGTGAAATCAAATATGAATTCCCTATTTATGTATTCTCTTTTAATTTCTAAGTTCTTACCTTGTAAATTTGCTTCATTGTCTTTGCTGGTTGAAGCCCAAACAAGACCATTAAATTTAACAAATCCCATTTTTGTCAATTGTTCACCAGAAGGACTGAATAAAGGTACAACAAATTGGGCTACTCCCCAAGGTATTAATTGATACATAAAATAAAAGAAAAAGGCAAGCAGAAGCACGATATAAACTACTATTTGTGAGGGGCCTAACTTATGCTTCTTTTCTGCTGCTGCGGAATAAATGTTTTGTGTCATTTTTTAACCTACTCCCAATATTAATATAATTTATTTATTATTTAAAAATGTATTATTTACTAAAGCTTTAATTTAAGAAATATTGATAAGAAAAAAAATAACTTATTATGAATTCATTGAGAGAGGGTTATGCAATATAATAAATTCTCTATGATGTTTTTGATTTATTTATTTAGATTAATTGTCGTTTCAGCTTAGTATTTATTTTGTATTAATAAAAGGATTTTTTAAATTTGTATTTATGAGAAGTAGAACAATAAAAGCAAGCAAACTACTTTACTCTGGTGGCACAATCAGAGGTAATTCATTTATTTCTTGCAAAGCTATTCTTGCAAATTTAATAATTTGTCTCCTCCTATTTAGCTCAATAGCTTAAATCCGTTTCTATCACTTTTTTTCAGTTTGTTTATTATTTTATGAAGGTGAAATATGTTTACACTAGTCCATAATAGTTATAAGCCCAAATTTTATGTATCACCAGAAAATGTAAGAAATGAATTATCCAAGCATATCCTAACAGATGGTTTTGAATTAGTAGCTGATTTATACGAAAGCAATGTTTCCGAATTTGTCGATGCTAGGAACGGCGATAGATATTTAGACTTTTTCACCTGTTTCGCTTCATTACCTTTAGGAATGAATCATCCTAAAATGAATAATCCCGAATTTATTGAGTATATGGGTAAAATTGCTATAAATAAACCATCTAATTCAGATTTATATTCTGATATCATGGCTACATTTGTTAAAACTTTCTTCGAACTTGGGAATACAAGCGATTTCAAATACGCTTTTTTTATATCTGGTGGTGCTCTGGCTGTATGCAATGCTTTGAAAACAGCATTTGATTGGAAAGTTAGCAAAAACTTCAGGAAAGGGTATAGATTTGAAAAAGGACATATGATTATTCATTTCAAAGATGCATTTCACGGTCGTGAAGGATATACATTGTCCTTAACAAATACTGATCCAACAAAAACTGATTTTTTCCCTAAATTCCAATGGCCAAGGATTCTAAATCCTTATATCGAATTCCCTTTGAATGAATACAATCTTAATAAAGTTATTCAGAAAGAGAAAATAGCTATTCAGGAAATAAAAAAAGCATTTTATAAAAATAAAGATGATATAGCCGCTATAATAATAGAACCAATTCAAGGCGAAGGTGGTGATAATCATTTCCGGAAAGAATTCTTAAATGAACTCAGAAATCTTGCCGATGAAAACGATTGTCTATTAATTTTTGATGAAATTCAAACCGGCGTTGGTATAACCGGCAAAATGTGGGCATACCAGCATACCGATATCGTACCAGATATAATTTGCTTCGGTAAAAAAATGCAAATATGCGGAATTCTTGTCACCGAAAAAATAGATGAAGTACCGAATAATGTTTTCCATACCTCTGGTAGGTTAAATTCAACTTGGGGTGGAAATATCATCGATATGGCAAGAGCCACAAAATATCTCGAAATAATTGATGAAGACAATCTTGTGGAAAATGCTAAAATTATGGGTGAACTTATCCAAAATGAGCTTTTAATGTTACAGCTTGATTATCCTGATTTAATCTCAAATGTCAGAGGGAAAGGTTTATTTTGTGCTTTTGATTTACCAAATAAATTTATGCGTGATAATTTTAAAAGACTATGTTACGAAAACAAATTATTAATCCTCGGTTGTGGGTTTAAATCTATAAGATTTAGACCAGCATTGAATATAAACTACGAAAATATTGCTAAAGGAATCAAAATTATCAGAAATGTAATAGATGATCTAAGAAAGAA
This sequence comes from Candidatus Kapaibacterium sp., assembly GCA_938031175.1. GTDB lineage: Bacteria > Bacteroidota > Ignavibacteria > Kapaibacteriales > UBA2268 > CALHGZ01. The sequence goes on from CALHGZ010000006.1 coordinate 137,455, forward strand.
ATTATAAACCGGGGTCTATTAATCAAAGAGGCTTCGTAATGAAGCCTCTTATATTTTCTAATTATTTTGTAAAACTTCATAACAATCTTCAATTACTTTCTTCTTAATATATTCAATTTTTTGATTATAAACTCTTGCCCCGGCAGCTTCCAAATGCCCACCACCACCGTATTTTACAGCAACATCTCTAACATTGAACCCACTTTTTGCTCGAAATGATATCCTCAATTCATTTCGTTCTATAATCTCGGATATTAATACACCAATTTTTGCACCTTTAACTTGAAGTATTTTTTCAGCAAAATTTTCTATATCCTGCTCTTTTGTATTGGTCATTTTGAACATCTCATTGGTAATACAAATAATAACAAGTTTACCATCATAATAATCCTCTGCTCCGGCATAAGCACTGCCAAGTAATCTCAAAGCATTGATAGGTATTTGATTGTAAACAGAATCATAAATAAAAGCGGGATCTGCACCTGCTTCTACAAGTTCTCCTGCAATTGTATGCACTTCTTTGTCTGTTCTTGGAAATCTAAATCCACCAGTATCGGTCAAAATCGCAGTATAAAGTGCAGTTGCTGCCTCTTTACTGAATTTATAATGCGGATCACATTTGATAACTTTCCAAATTAACTCACCCGTCGAACTTGCATCAACATCAATGAGCATTAAATCAGCTTTATACTTGGGATCAATGTGATGATCAATAAGAATTTTAGTAGCTTTTGATGACATAACTGCTTCGCCGAGTACCTGCATTCGCGAAAGATTGTTCAAATCCAGAATGAAAACAACATCGGCCTCATCAATATTCATTTTATGTTGCTCTGCCTGATAAATTTCTATTTTTTCAATACCTTCCAGAAAATGATAGTGATAAGGAGGTTCATCAATTGAATAAATCCTTGCTATCTTACCAGTTTCAAACAAATAATAAAACAAAGCTAATTGAGAACCAAGTGAATCACCATCGGAATTAGTATGACTTATTATAACAAATTTATTTGAGGTATGGATTTTCTGCCAAATTTGTTGTATAAGTAAATTGAGTTCGTTTGTGTTTTCCATCTTTAATTTCCTGATTTGATACAAAAGTTTTAATTTAACTATTTATAGAAAGACAAATTTATTATTGTTTTTTAAAATACCTATAAAAATTCATTTGAGAAATAACAAGAAAAGCAGAACTAAAAATTATATTCAATACCTTCTCATTACAATAGGTTTTATACTGTTCATTTTTCTCATAATTTTGGTATTTGACAAACTTATAATGCCATCAATTGTTCAAAGCAAGAAAATAGTAATAATCCCCAAAGTTACAGGTCTTCCAATTGAAGACGGTAGCAAAATAATAAAAGAAGCAGGCTTACAATATCAAATAGCAGGAGAACAATTCAGTTATGATTATCCCACAGGTACTATTATAAAGCAAACACCAGAAGCATTTTCAAAAGTTAAAATCGGAAGACGGATCTATTTAACAATAAGTAAAGGGAGAGAAGTCGCTATTGTTCCTTATTTGATTGGTCAAAATTACCAAAAAGCAGTTTTTATGCTAATGGAACGAGGTTTTATCTTGGGTGATACAACTTATGAACATAGCGAATTATATGAAAAAGACACTATAATCGCTCAAAGTAAAAGAGCTGGCTCCACTGCATTTTATGGGGATACCATTGATCTTGTCATTAGTCTTGGCTCAATCAGCTCAGTTGAGATGCCACAACTTATCGGAAAATCTATCGAAGAGGCTGAAGAACTTCTACATACTCATGGTCTTATCATTGGTGCCACTCACTATATCAAAAATGATGGTACCTACCTACCTCACACTGTCATTAATCAAACTCCAAAAGCAAATGAAATTGTACGAAAAGGTTCAGAAGTATATCTCATCGTAGTTGGGAAATGATTAAACTAAATCGATAATTATTGTGTCTATTGAAAATAAATTGAATTCAAACGTAAAAATATTATAGTTTATTAACAATAAAAGAAAGGAATTCCTATGAAAGCTATAAATCTTCTTATTTTAAACACAATTTTACTGATATCCTTGTATTCTCATACAAATGCCTGCCAAAATCATTACACTAAAATTGATCCTGAATCCTGGAAACAAATGAAAATCGAACTCCAAAATTATTACGAAAATGAAATCATACCTTATATGATCAAATGGAAAAACCAATTGGATAATGCTATGACAAAAGCTGATTTAAACAAGCTCAACGAATTACGTTTTCAAGCAAAAGAACTTAAAGAAAATATTAAATTAAATTTTTTCAAAAGAAATAAAACTTTTCCGGGAAAAAATAAAGATTCAGAGATAGAAAAAGCTAATTGCGAATTTAAAAACCATAGTGAGCAATTTGAAAACATTATAAATCAGGTTAAACCATTAGCTGATAAATACGAAAGTACAATTGTACTTCTGAAAAACGAAGCAAATGAATTAATTCCAAAATGGCGGGACGACTATAAAAATATCTGGAATAAATATTTTGAAAATCAAAACAATAAAAATGAAGTTAATAGATGTAATCATCATAAATATTCACATAAAATGCATATTGGTCTTTATTCTGGTCTTGATTTCACCACTAAGCATAAAGCAGTAATGTTTATGCTTTGGAATGGACAAGAAAAAAATCAAGAATTTATAACCAATTCTTCATCAATATTGTCTTCAGTTGAAATAAATGACGATAATGACAACTTCAAAAATTATCCAAATCCATTTAAAGATAATACCACTATATCATTTTACCTCGAAAAAGAAGACAATATAAAAATCACAATTTTAGATTCACGTGGAAGTCAAATAACCGTTCTTTATGAAGGTAAACTTCCTGCTGGTGAACATCAATTCAATTATACCCCAAAAGCAGATAACCTCAGTCAGAGTTCTGCCGGTGTTTATTACTTCCAAATCGAAGGTGAAAACATAAAACGAACTGGCAAAATGTTACTAGATAAATAAAGATTTTCCAAAATTATACTGAGAAAGGGTGATTTAAAATAATCACCCTTTTTTGTACATATAAGGATTTTCTTTTGTTCAAAAACCACAAATCTGTAATAATTTCATATCTTTCAACTTTTTTATTAGCTTTGTATTTTATTTGATTTAATAATTTTATTTATGGTGTGATGATGAAAAAAATGTTTTATGCTATTGCTTTTTTTGTTTCACTATTATTTTTTATATCCTGCGCAGAGAAATCAAAAGACGAAACGAAAATTGAGGAAATTCGTGAATTTACACAGATGGATTTATTGAATTGTATAAGGATCAGCTCACCACAAGTTTCACCAGATGGTAATTGGGTAATCTTTCAACAAAGTATACCAATCTTTGAGGAAAATAGACTAAATAGTGAAATTATGGCTATTTCTATCAATGGAGCTAAATTACTTAATTTATCGAATCATAGCAAATCTGACCATACCCCAGCTTTCTCTCCTGATGGGAAGAAACTTGCTTTTATTTCTAACAGAAATGGCTCACATCAAATATATATAATGGATTTTCCAAATGGTAAACCACGAAAAATAACAAATATCCCTAATGGTACAGCAAACTTGATTTGGTCACCCGATGGTCAATATTTGCTTTGGACAAGCGATGTAAAAATTGACCAATCTCCACTCGAAAAGTATCCTGAACTCAAGAAAGCAAAAGTAAGAATCTATAAAGAACTACCCGTCCGGCACTGGGACGAATGGAATGATGAATATTATCAGCATATATTTATAATGCCTGCTAATGGAGGTGAAGTGGTTGATATTATGGAAAATGAAAGATTTGAAGCTCCGATGAAACCATGGGGTGGTCGTGAACAAATTGATTTCTCCCCCGATGCTTCTGAAATTGCATATACCGCTAAAAAAGTACCTGACTATGCCCTTAGCACAAATTCTGATATTTATATTTATAATATTAAAACAAAAGAGACTAAAAATATTACTGAAGGAATGCTCGGTTATGATATGGATCCACTTTATTCGCCAGATGGAAAATGGATCGCTTTCAGAAGCCAAGAGCGAGCTGGATTTGAATCTGATCGTATTAGACTAATGCTTTACAATAGACAAAACCGGAAAATATCTGAACTATCAAAAGATTTAGATCAATGGGTCGAGGAAATGATTTGGGCTCCAGACAGCAAATCCTTATACATTACCATTACGGATTCAGGTACATACCAAATTTACAATATAGACTTGAATGGAAAATATGAAAAAATTACTAATGGACTGTATAATTTCGGACGAGGCATCACAATTACACCTGATGGTAAAGAACTCATTTATTGTAAACAAAATATGAAAACACCTGTTGAATTATACAAAATAAACTTAAAAAATAAACAGGAAATAGCTCTCACAAATGCAAACACAAAAAATTTTGAAAAATTTAAAGATGTCCAAATTGAGGAACGCTGGTTCACGGCCATAGACGGGAAGAAAATCCACAGTTGGATAATTTATCCGCCTTCTTTCGATAAGAACAAAAAATATCCTATGCTTACATTTTGCCAAGGTGGACCACAAAATATGGTATCCCAAGTATTCCATTATCGATGGAATTTTTACACAATGGCTTCGCACGGTTACATAATAGTAGCACCAAATAGGCGTGGTTTACCTGGCTTTGGACAAGAATGGAACGACGCGATTAGTCGTGATTGGGGTGGAAAAGCAATGCAGGATATTCTAAGTGTTACTGATGCAATGGCTAATGAACCGTATGTTGATAAAGAACGGCTCGGAGCTATTGGAGCAAGTGCTGGAGGATATGCTGTTTTCTGGCTTGCTGGTAATCATAACAAGCGTTTTAAAGCTTTTGTAGCTCATACAGGCGTTTATAATTTAGTAAGTATGTATGGCTCAACAGAAGAATTATGGTTTACTAACTGGGAAAATGGTGGACCATATTGGGAAACTCAATATGCCGAATACTACAAAAAGCATTCACCACATGAGTATGCGAAAAATTGGGATACTCCGATTATGATTAGTACGGGAGAACTCGACTTCAGAGTTCCATATACACAAAGTTTAGAAGCATTTACAGTTGCTCAATTAAAAAAATTACCATCAAAATTCATTATTTTCCCAACGCAGGGACACCTTATTTTGTCGCTGCAAGAGGCTGTTCTCTGGTATAATGAATTTTTTGAGTTCCTGGATCAATATTTAATGAAATAATTAAATTTTCAACTAATCGACACTCCGCAATTTAACTACAAATTGCGGAGTTTTTTCTAATAAATTATAAATACAAAAAGCTATTTTACCATTATTTCTACATTGCCAATCAAGGGATTTAAGGTAAAGTTCAACTGATATGATAATAATTTGATTATATAATTTGCGACAATCATTTTTTTTAATTATTTTTTAAAAATCATCGGTCAACAGCGGAGCTTAAAGATGAGAAAAATTTTCCTATTACAATTATTATTCCTTTTCAACTATCTAATGCAAGCAGGCGAGGTTGTAATTCAATATGATAATGGAATACCTCGAACTCAATATTATGAACGCCCTAATTGGGAAGAGTCTATAATTTTTCAATTCGATGGACCTTGCGAAATATTGGAGATTCAAATTTATTACACTGGAACAACACCAGGTAGGGACACAGTTTATATAGTTGGTGATCCTGCTGAAGGAACCGTACCACCTACATTCTGGGTATTGCATTATAATCAGCGTTCAAATCCAATTTTTGTAGACTATGATGGCAAAGCAGGTTGGCGATATCTTACAGTCAGTAATCTACGTTCTGATGGTTACGATCGAATTTGTATACAACATCGGCTAAAATCAGGTGGTCCCTGGTGGGCTGTAGATAACAATGGGACAAGTGTACCTTACCGTTCTTTTACCATGAATCCTGCAGAAACAAATCAACTCGGCGGTCCGGGAAGATACTATTTAGCCGATGGTGATTATATGGTACGACTTAAAATCAAATATGATTACCCAAAAGGGAATTCATCTGAACCACCACCAGTACCAATTTTGATGGATGTAACAAAATCTGCAGGTTTGGTTGACGTAAATGGAAATTTTATCCGTTCAGCCGATGTTAGCGTTGTTGATTTCAATGCTGATGGCTATGATGATATAGTCATTGGTTCAAATTTTTTCGAAAATCAAAAAGACGGTACTTTCAAAAATGTAAGTTCAAGGATAAAGATTTCAGCAAATGCAACTTCGTGGGGTGATTTTGATAATGATGGCTTTATTGATTGTTACGCACAGCTTAATGGCTCCTTCGATATGAATAAATCAATGGTATTAAGTAGAGATAGAGTCTATAAAAATAATGGAGATGGTACATTTACTGCAATTGACCCAAAAACTATGTTCAAATTACCTTATCCAAGTCCGAGTATTGATTTTAATTTGAATCCTTCGGGACTTCAAGACTCAATTTTTAATCCATATTCGAATATTACACCACTTTGGCTCGACTATGACGGTGATGGCTGGCTCGATTTATATTTAGCAAATAATAGGACTGGTTATAACGATGCTTCCGGTAATTATAGAGAAATTTACTACCCCGACCAGCTCTGGAAAAACGATGGTACCGGTAAATTTACTAATGAACGTAAAAATGCAGGTATAGACATTGCCGAACCATTCGGACAAAGTGGTTACCATGATTGTTATGGAGCCAATGCCTGCGATTATAATCAAGATGGTAAGATTGATATTTTCGTTGCAACATACAGGTTAGTGCGCGATATATTATATCATAATTATGGCGATGGTACATTTGAGGACGTAGCTGCTCGAACCGGTGTCAGAGGTATTCCGACTGCAGCTGAAGGGTATTTTGGTCATGGTATGGGCTCTGAATGGGGTGATTTCAATAATGATGGCTATCCTGATTTGTGTGTGGGTAATCTAGGACATCCCGATTGGCGTGGTATGTATTCGAACCCATCCTTGATATTTAAAAACAACGGTCCACCCGATTATTACTTCGAAGAAGTACATCAAAAAATGGGTTTAAAATTTTATGAAATGAATGCAGGTGTCTGCTGGGTTGATTTGAATTTAGACGGTTATCTCGATTTGATACACGGACAAATATCTTATGATGCAAAGGGAAAAGGAGCAGACAGATTAACAAGAATTTATCTCAATGAAGGTCCGAATAAAAATTTCAAATTGAGAGATATAACTTGGCTCGCAGGTGCATTAATTCACGGTGCTTGGACGCCTATTAGAATCGATTTCGACAATGACGGCGATATGGATTTACTTATTGCCAGCAGTCAGGAACATGTTAAATTATTCAGAAATGATTTTATTCGCAAAGGTAATTGGATAACGTTCAAATTAATTGGTAGCCCTCAGGATGGAGTAAATATGGATGCTTACGGTAGTAAAATTCTTATAGAAACCCACGGGAAAAAATTTTACCGAGAGTTGATGGGTAGTATCACCGGGAACAGGTGTAGCCAAAATAGTTCTGAAATCCATTTCGGACTTGGCGATATTGACAAAGTTGAAAAAGTTACTATAAGTTACCCAAATGGAAAACAAAATATCATTACCAATTTAAAAACAAACAAAAAATATTTAGTTCGTTATTTGAATAAACCAATCCAAAGAATTTTAACTGCTCCTCAGCAATATTCACCATCGAATTACGCAACAAATTTGTCAAAGGAAAATCTTAAATTCGCATTTTATTCTACTGGTGTCAATCTTTACAATTTAGAAATTTTTCAAAAGAATAATGATTCATTGAACTTATTAAAGTCAATTTCTTTTCTAAGTTTTACTCCTGAAGAATTAATACAGTACATAGTTTACCCTTATAAATTAGAATGCGGAACTTATTATTGGCGAATTAAAGCTTATGATAGTGATTCAGCAGTATCAGACTTTTGGGTATTCACTGTATGCGCTCCTAAACCATTAGCACCAGCATTAAAATCACCTGAAAATGGTTCAAATAATGTTTCAGTTAAAACATCATTTGAATGGTTCCCCGCCCAATATGAAACTCAAACACAAGCAGAAACAGAATACATACTTGAAATCTTTTTGAAAGAAAATCTAAATGAACCTATTTATAAATCAGATCCTTTAAAAACATTAATTCATCAACCGAACCAACCACTTCAACCCGGAAAAACATATTTATGGCGTGTTCAAAGTAAAAATGAAGATGTATTCGGTGAATACTCCGATTTTTGGGAATTCTCCACTATGCCTCTACCCGAACAACCAAAATTATTAATTCCTGAAAACAAAGCTGAAAATGTTGATCTGAAGCCACGATTCCGATGGGAAAGAATTGAAAATGCTATTGGATACCATCTTCAAATAAGTAAGGATATAGAATTTCATAATATATATTATGAAAAAGATGATATTATGTGGATAAGCTATAATTTACCAGCAGAACTCGAAGCCGGTATGACTTATTGGTGGCGCCTGCGTGCATTTAATGATGGTGGTTTTGGTAACTGGAGTGAGAAGTTCTCATTTACTACAACTACACAGGTAAGCGTAAGCTATTCACCCGAAGAGCAATTTGATTTCGAAATTATACCTAATCCAGTAAATAATCAAAACATAAAAATTAATTTAAAAGATTCAGGAAATAATAATTATACATTATTGATTTATAATGGTTTAGGTGAATTGATTTACTCAAACAATAGCATACATTCAGCTAGTGTAATTACAGAAATTGAAATTCCATCTTCATCGTTAAACCTAGGTGTTTATTTTATTAAGATAAGTAATAATTTCTATTGGAAAACAAGAAAGCTTATCATAGTGAATTGATTAATCCTTTTTGCGTGAAAAACTTGCAAGCCTCATACAAATGAGGTCCTGCAAGTTTTCAACTGAACTCAGTGTAGTTGTAAAATTCAAAATCATAATACAGAAAGCTAAAGGCTCATCATCCCTTGTCCAGATGTAACCAGCTAAATTTGAGATGTTATTTAAAGTGGCTGTTTTAGCTTTAACTTTGTTTTCAGCAAGTGAGCGCGTCATACGCCTTGCAAGAGTACCAGGTTTGCTAGGTTCAGCCAATGAATTTATAAAAATATCGCTGAAAGAACTGCGGTAAATATAAGATAATAATGTTACAATATACTTAGAGGAAATAATATTATATCTCGAAAGCCCCGAACCATCAACAATATTCATTCTTTCAGGGTCAATACCAATTTTTGAGCAAAAGTTTTTTGTAAAATATATTCCTGTATTGAATGAACCTTCACCTGCTTTTTCCTTGGCTATAGTTTTCAACAATAATTCGGCACCTAAATTGTGGCTATGCTTATTTATCTTGGCAACAATTGTTTTTAATGGTGGAGATAAATGCTCACAAATTAAATTTAACTCTCCATAATTAATACGTTCGTATAATTGATTAACATCAATAAGATTACCTCGTACTTTAATATTTCTTCTTAAAAGTGCTTCTTTGAAAAGATTTAGGAAGAATCTCGGAGGATTATCTATAGTTATTTCTAATTCATAGCTTTTTGGATTTTTGGACGTATCCAAAGAAATTGAACCGGTTAATTCAATTATATTCGTATGTGGTTCTCTGTATTTTGAGATTAAAGTAGAAACATCAGGACGTACTGTGTTGATATTATTTATTATTTGCACATAATTATTTTCAGGATAAACAAAAATTTTTGCTTGTTTATTAATACTATCGCCGGACTTAACGGTTATCCTTATTTTGTTATCAAAAGAGGATAAAGCACTTACTTGTGCAGAATATGGATTCAAAAAATCATCCCAACACCAACCCGGTGGATAATAATTTTCATCAAAAAAATTATGGTCGGCAATGAGATTTCCTTTAATTGAGCGAATTCCAATAGAATCAATCTTCCAAGCCCAATCTTCGAATACGCTCATGGGGTCAGCCATATATAAATCAGATATACTCGGATCTCCACTCCCCCTTATTATCAAATTCCCTATAAATTCACCATTTTGTTTAAGTACCCCATCAAGATATAATTGAGTTTTGTATTGATAATCCCCACCTAGATAATATAATGCTGAACTTGTAGTTAGTAATTTTGTCAAGGAAGCAGGTATGCAATTTTTTGACTCTTCTCTTCTGTATATTATCTCACCATTTTCAATTGATTGGATTAGAATGCTCACTGTTGCACCCGATAAATCAGGGTTATCAAGAATGTAATTAATATCTTGTCTAAGTTCCTCAATTGGTGGAATCCGTGGTATTTTAAATTTTGAAGTATCCGGTCGGATTACCTGGCTATAAATCTGGTTTGTAATTATTCCTAAGAATACAAATATTATTAATAAATGCTTGTAAATTTTCATAAGAATTTAAATTTTATTTGATTTACAAAATTAAGAATATTAAACTTTTTTATTTCAATATATTATAGTAAAAATCGTCAAAAATACTTTTAAAAGATGTTTTTTCCTAAATAAACTATCTGAGGTTTAATATGTCTGAAGATAATACTTCTTTCCGCGAGTATGAATACAAAGCAGAAATGAAGCAATTATTGAATATTATCATTAACTCACTTTATTCCAATCCCGATATTTTCATAAGAGAATTAGTATCAAACTCCTCAGATGCACTCAATAAATTAAGATTTTTATCACTTATAAATAGCGAAAAATATAATGCACCGAGTCAATTTCAAATTAAAATCAATCTCGACAAGGATAGATCAATATTTAGTATTGAAGATAACGGTATCGGTATGACTGAGGACGATCTAATTAATCGAATTGGTACAATAGCAAGTTCGGGCACTTTATCTTTTCTGAATGAAATGACAAAAAATGGTAAAAAATTAGATTTAAATCTCATTGGTCAATTTGGTGTTGGTTTTTATTCAGTTTTTATGGTAACAGACAAAATTTCCATTGAAACAAAATACGCTACAAAAGAATCCAAAGGCTTGTATTGGGAATCAATTGGAGAGGATAAATTTATCATTAAAGAAATTGAAAAGCAAGAAAATGGTACAAAAATTTATTTCAAGTTAAAAGAAGAGCATAAAAAATACGTTGATGAACATGTCGTAAAGTCAATATTAAAAAAATATTCCAATTTTGTTGACTTTCCAATCTATCTCAATGGCGTTCAAATCAACACAATTTCCGCATTATGGCATAAAAACAAAGGTGAAATTACAGAAGACGAAGCGAATGAATTTTATTCATTTTTAACTGGTGACAATATCAATCCGCTCGCTTTTATACATTTCAAAGTAGAAGGAAATATTAACTTAGAATCTCTTTTGTTTATACCCGGAAGAAGTATCAACCTGTGGTTTCGCGATGACTTAAACACGGGCTTACATTTATATTCTGGGAGAATTTTTATTACTGACAAATTAACTGATTTATTGCCTGATTATCTCAAATTCATTCGTGGAGTAATTGATACTGTTGACTTACCGCTAAATGTATCTCGAGAGATAACTCAATCAACTCCATTACAAACAAAAATAAAAAATATCTTAACTAGTAAAATTTTATCATTTTTAGATGAATGGGCTTTATCTAATCCTCAAAAATATAATCAATTTTATGATAATTTTGGTTCATTATTTAAATTGGGTCTTAATTCTGATTATGAAAATCGAGAAAAATTACTCGAATTAATGCGCTATGAATCCACTTTCACTACTAATAAAGAAAAAATATCACTGAAAGATTACGTCTCAAGAATGAAAGATAGTCAAAAAGAAATTTATTATTTAATTGGTGACAATAGAGATACAATTTTGAAAAACCCTAAACTTGAATATTTTTTAAAAAATAACATCGAGGTACTTTTACTAACAGATCCATCAGATTTTATAACACTCCCCTATATTTCTACATACCAACACAAACCAATTCAATCAATTGAAAAATCTGAACTTGACATAAGTCCTGAAAATAAACAAGATAATGGACTTAGCGAAGAAGCAGTTAACTCACTTATTAAGCTCTTTAAAGAAACACTCGCAGACAAAATTCAGGATGTTGTCCCTTCTAAACGATTAGTCGACTCACCTGTAACTCTGGTATCTTCAGAAGGTGGATTAGACACTCAAATGGAAAAAATATTCAAACAATTCGACAAAAATTTTAAAACCTCAAAAAAAATATTAGAAATTAATACATCCCACGCATTAATAAAAAATTTATGGAAATTGCATATTTCCACCAAAAATCATGAATTATTAATACAGATAATCAATCATCTTTACGAAGGTGTATTAATTATTGAGGGACAATTGGAGAATCCAATAGATTATATCAACAGATCTAATGAACTATTATTGAAAATTACTGAAAAATTTTTGGATTAAAATATTGAGGATTGAATGAAACTTTCAGAATTTCGTTACACCGTAGCCAAAAGCCAAATTGCAAAATTTCCAGCAGAGCCACGTGATAGTTCACGTTTGATGGTTGTCGATAGAAAAACCGGCACAATCACAAATGATGTTTTCAGTAATATTGTCAATTATTTTGATAAAGGTGATTGCCTTGTTTTGAATGAAACAAAAGTTTTTCCCGCTCGCCTTTTTGGAAAAAAAGAAAAAACAAATGCAAAAATCGAAGTTCTTTTATTACGCCAATTAAAAGCAGAAGATAGAATTTGGGATGTGATAGTAGAGCCAGCAAGAAAAGTACGCATCGGAAATAAAATTTACTTTGACAATAATCAATTTTACTGCGAAGTTATCGATAATACAACCTCACGTGGCAGAACTGTTCGGTTTAGTTATGATGGTAACTTATTCGAAGTTATTCAACGAATCGGTGAAATGCCATTACCATCATACATAAAAAGAGAACCGACCGAACTCGATAAAGAAACTTATCAATGTGTATTTGCAAATGATAACTACTTAGCTTCAATTGCACCTCCAACTGCCGGATTACATTTTACTCCCGAATTACTTAAAAAAATTGCTGAAAAAGGGGTAAGAATTGCCAATATTGTTTTGCACATCGGTCAAGGAGTGTTTGAGGAAATCGAGGTTGAAGATTTGACAAAACACAGAATGTATTCAGAATATTTTGAAATATCCCGTCAATCTGCGGAAATAATCAATAAATCACTAAAATCTAAAAAGAAAGTTTTCGCTGTTGGTGCTTCAGTCGTTAGAGCACTTGAATCATCAGTTCTTACTTCCGGCACCATAAAGCCAAACAAAGGATGGACCGATAAATTCATCTATCCTCCTTATGACTTTAAAATTAGTACTCATTTAATTACTAACTTCCATCCACCGGCAACTCCATCTTTGCTTTTAACAGCAACTTTTGCTGGAAAAGATTTACTTTTTAAAGCTTATAAAAAAGCGATGAAAGATGATTATCGTTTTTTTGCTTATGGGGATGCAATGCTTATTTATTAAATTTGCTTCAATTATAACTAATTTTAATATTATTCATTTTTATAAAATTTATTGATGATTAACTACGATACTCTCGACTTTTCAGAATTTGAGAAATCTAATTACGAGCAATGGCTGACCACAGCTAAAGAATCGCTAAAAAAAACTGCAGATGAAAAACGACTTTTTAAAAAAACATCGGACAATATTGAGCTTAAACCTATCTTTTATCAAAATGATCTTGAAAACATCAAACATTTAATTTCTACCTTTCCCGGATTATTTCCATTTCTAAGACATAATAATATCAGCGGTTATTTGATTAAATCTTGGGAAATATTACAATGCTTCAATTATGAAAATCCAGACGATTTTAATGATGCAGCCTTAAATGCTTTGAATAATGACCAGGATTCGATAAAACTTCTTATAGAAAGCGATAAATACTCACATAATGAGCTAAAACCTTTAAAAATACAAAATATTGAAGACCTATCTAAGGCGTTATTCAATATTGATTTGACATCCATTCCACTTTATATCGATGCAAATGGTCACTCTGCTGAATTTTTGCCATTACTCAAACTATTCTGTGATAACAATCATTTTAATTCTAACGAAATAATTGGTGGTATTTATTACGACCCAATAGCTCACTCACTACTTTCTGGAAGATTGTCAATTGAAAAATCACTCCAACAAAGCTTCGGGCATTTATATAATTACATTAGCCAAAATTTCAGAAATTTTAAATTTATAACATTACGAGCTGATATTTATCATAATTGCGGTTCCAACTCATCATTAGAATTAGCATTAGCTTTATCAACTGCTGTCTATTATCTTAGAATTTTTGAAGAATTAAATATTGACCTTGAAAAAGTAATTCCAAAATTTATACTTGTTCTCGGTATTTCAACTGAATTTTTTAATCAAATTGCCAAAATCCGAGCTTTTAGAATTCTCTGGTCAAAATTAACTGAGGAAATAGGAATTCCCAAAGAATTAAGAAAAATCAGTATTCATAGCATTACTTCTCAAACAAATAAATCATTACTAGACGAAAATTCAAATATCCTTCGTTCAATAATTGAAACATACGCCTCTGTATTAGGTGGAGCAGATGCAATAACAGTTTTAACATTTGACTATTTAAAACAACTTCCAAACGAATTTTCCGATAGAGTAGCCAGAAATATCCAATTAGTTATTAAATATGAATCACTTGTCAACAGAACAATTGACCCCGCTGGAGGCTCTTATTTAATAGAAAAATTAACTTATGAGTTGGCTGAGAAAGCCTGGAAAATATTTAAGGAAATCGAAAAAAACGGTGGCATTTATAAAAATATTATAAGCGGCATAATACAAGAATATATTTCAAAAATTGCCGAAGAGAAGATTATTAAAGCACAATCCAGGAAAGATTCATACATAGGAGTAAATGTATTTGCTAATGATTCTGAATCAATTTTTATTCCTGAAAAGGAAACCAAAGTTTTTAACAAAAAAATGAAATATTCCATTACTGATATAAACGCTTATAATGAGAATATCTACAGTAGTTTATACGAATTCTATAAAAAAAATTATAATTTTTCAGACATTAACGAAGCCATTGAGAGATCCACAGAATTTTTAGATATACAAAAAATATATCTTACAAGATTTCCCAAATTTTTCGAAGAATTAAGAATAAAAGCAGAAATATTAAAAATTAACAAGAATCCATTGCCTAAATTTTTGATATTGAATTTTGGGACAATTGAACAATACATGGCACGACGTGATTTCTCAATCGATTTTATGCATATCGGTGGATTTGAAACTGAAATTAGCACAGCCTTTGAACCGAATATATTTGGAATCGAAGATGCAATTAATTTTACCATTAACAATGGATTTAAATCTATAATTCTCTGTTCTAGTGATGACATTTATCCCATATTCGTAAGCAAATTAGTAAAAGACTTAAAAAATAGACAAACCGGAACATTCATCCTCTTAGCAGGCTATCCTGAAAATTATATCGACGAATTTAAAAATTCAGGTGTTGATGATTTCATACACATAAAAACAAATGCTTATACCTTTTTAAAATCACTGCAAGATAAATATTCACGCCTTTGAATTATAATTCAATCTATTTTAGGATTCATAAAAATAATTTTTCAAATGTTATGAAATTTGATTATTTTAGGTAACAATTATTGACTATTGTAAATTTAAAAACAGGAGTTGCCTATGAAAAAATTTTATTACCCATTAATAACAGCAATTGCTATTTTCAGCACCCTGAATTTATATTCAGCATCCCCTCTAATGACTTTAGTTGAAGAAGTAACAAGTGGCAATTGCGGTGCTTGTGCGGCACAAAATCCTGCTTTTTATGATTATATAAAAAAGAATTTAGACAAAATTATACCAGTAGTATATCATAGTGGTAATGGATTGGACGAACCAATGTATGACCATAATCCTCAAATGCTTGGAAATCGTATTTGGGGAACCTATGTTTCTGGTACTCTTGGTACTCCTGCAGCTTGGGCAAACGGCAAAAAAGTCTCTCTATCACAGGTTCAAGGAGAAGTAATACAAAATTCTAAGAAAGAATCTCCAATTTCTATGTTCGTTTTAGAGAAGAGACAGGGCAATTCTGTTACAGTTAGTGTTATAGTTCACTCAGATGAAGCTATTATTGGGGACAAAAGAATGTTTTTAGTCATTGTAGAAGATGAAATAATAACACCAAAGCCACTTCGAAACGGTGAAAGAATATTCCCTTGGGTTGCCCGAGCTATGATTCCCGGGGCTCACCCAAATCAAGGTGAAAAAATCAATCTTGCCCCAAATCAATCTAAAACATTTAAATACACATTCCAGATGCACCCTGACTGGAATCCTGAAAAAATATGGGTTGCTGCATTTATTCAAGATTATGCCGACCAAAATAAAAAAGTTTTACAATCCGCAAAAACTATGGACAATTCCAAAGCTAAACCACAAATCCAACTAAGTTCCAATACCATTGACTTTAAACGAGTTGATGATTCTAAAATAATGAGTCTGGAAATTCATAATAAAGGTTTAGCCGACTTAATAATCAATGAAATGACCATTGTTAATGATAATGATGGTGTTTTCAGACTGGTTAATGCCAACGTCAATACCATTGAACCTTATCAAACTACAATCATTGATATCGAATTTACTCCAAAAGCAAACAAAAATTATAGTGCTGTATTGAAAATAAAAAGTAATTCCGCTACGGGCGCTTTGCAAGATGTTCAATTGTATGGAGTTGGTTTCGGAGTTGTTCCTAAGCCCAAAATTTTATGTGAAACCAAAGACTTAGACTTTGGTGAAACCTCTGATAGTTCATCAAAAACAATTGCAATAACAAATATTGGAACCGCTTCCTTGTTACTTCAGGATATAACAATTGAATTTGATGAAGATAAAGTTTTTTCGATAGATGCAAAATTACCTGTAAATATCGAACCTTCCGCTACATTTGATTTAAAAGTATGGTTTAAACCAAAGTATAATAATATCTTTGGCGCTCAAATGAAGATTAAATCCAATGATGCTTCTAATCCAGAGATTTCAATCAATCTCGTTGGTGTTGGTGAAGGCGTAAAAACCTATGCCTTACTATCAACAGATGTTCAGACACTCGATTTCGGAAAAACTCATTCATCTAAAACATTACCCATCTCTCTCGTCAACTCAGGTTATAAAACACTTGAATTTGATGAGTTTTCCATAACAGGCACAGATGAAAAATTCTTCAGTATTACAGGCAAAAAGCCTTTAAAATTATTTTATAATGATACACAAAATGTATATATAAAATTTGAACCTAAAGAAGACAGGCAGTATATGGCTGAACTTGTTATTAAATCCAATGCTGATAATACCCCAATTCTCAATATCCCTTTAGTTGGAATAGGTGAAGGGTGGTCATCAATTTATGAGAGTGTATCTAATGAAGAATTTGAACTAATTATCTCCCCGAATCCATCGAGCAATAATACACAAATTATTATCATTAATAATTTGAACTATATTAATAACATTAAATATGAAATTTTTAACTCAACGGGATTTAAATCAAGTGAGGGATTCATTGAAAATATTCATACGGGTTTAAACATCTATCAAATTCAATTAAATAATTTATCTAGCGGATTATACTTCATCCGTGTTAATATTGACAATACTATATTATTTAGCCCTTTAACAATAATTAGATAAAAAAAATGGCAGGTTTGGAATTTCCGAACCTGCCACTTCTCATTTTAACAATTTTTTATAGATCCTTCTTCTTTTGTGCAATACAGGATTAAAAAATTTCCATTCAGATTGAACCTTTGTATTAGTTTCCAATTCCTGATTCGACTCTGCATATTTAAAACCTAATCTCATAGCTGTTTTAACAATGTCCGCAGCCATAATAACATCAACACCAAGTCCACGATATTCCTTCTTAACACCAGCTAAATAGAAATCAAGAATTTCAAAGGTTCTCAACGCTTTTAAAATATAGATAAAACCCAAAGGATATAGTTTACCTTTAGCTTTTTGATATGCCTTAGACAAGCTTGGCATTGTTATAAGAAAGCCAATTAATTCATCTTTTTTATTCAAAACATATTTGATAAATTTCTTATCAATATATGTGATATATTTTTTGATATAATATTCAATTTGTTTATCGGTAAGAGGAATAGTACCATAATTTTCAGAAAAACTCTCATCGAGTAATTTAAATAATTCCCACCCTCTCTTTTGATATTGCTTTTTTGATGGATAATTTGCAAGATGAAAGTTTTTCTTTTTCTCAATCCATTCAGCAGTTTTAAATAATTTTTCTAATGAGGGAGTAATTTCAGTTGGAGTTGTTGACCAAAATTCGACAAAATCAACATCCTTAACAAAACCGCATCTTTCAATCAATTTAAAATAATATGGCTTATGATAATAGCCAGCGATTGTTGGTAATCTATCGAAACCCTCAATGAGCAAACCTTGTGGATCTAAATCACAAAATCCGTGTGGTCCAGTAATCGAATCATATCCAAGTTGATTTGCCCAATCTTCAGCTTTGTTAAATAAAGCTTCAACTACTTCAATGTCTTCAACGAATTCAATCCAGCTAAATCTTAGATTTTTTGTTTCCCATTTCCGATTAGCAATTTTATTATCAATTAAAGCTATTCTGCCAAGTATATCTCCTCTATCGTTTTTTGCAAGAATAAATTTAGCGTCAGAGTACTCAAAAGCTGGATTTCGATTCTGCATAAATGTATCAAGTTCATCATTTATCAACGGTGGTACAAAAAGTTTTTCATCCTTATATAAAGAAAATTGAAATTTTATAAAACTTAATAAATCTCTCTTCGAACTTATTTCAACCAAATCAATTGCCATAATAACTATTTAGAAAGTTAATATTACAAACTATAATATAAAAAAATATTTATCATATTTTTCAATTTTTTTAAAATACGACAATATTAATCGTATTAAAAGCGTCTATAACATATGTTTATCAACTGGAATTAAAATATGGCAATAAAAACTTTAAAATTAATAATATTAATATTCTTTACAATTCATTCAGTATTAATATCAGAAAATAGCTTAGTTTCAATATCAGGTACAATTACAAGTTCATCAACAAAATCACCTTTACCCGGCATTACTGCAAGAATTATAGGAACTGATTTAGGTGCTATTTCACGGTCTGATGGCAGGTTCGAGATAAAAAATGTACCACCTGGAATTTATGCAATTCAATTTACTGGTATCGGTTACGAAAGATATGTAGAACCAAACGTCTCAATCACAAGTGGAAAGCCTGTAACTTTGAAAATAGAAATGGTAGAAAAGATTATCGAACTAAAAGGAGCAGAAATTAGAGCAAGCTATTTTCAAAAAAGGATTGAATCGGTTGCAAGTACTCAAACACTCAATTCACAAGATATCCGAAGAGCACCCGGCGTACAGGAAGATGTTATTCGCGCAACAGCTCTCCTACCTGGTGTTGGTGTAACACAGGCTGGAAGAAACGATCTAATTGTACGTGGTGGTGCCCCTTACGAAAATTTATTTATTGTTGATGGAATTGAAGTACCAAATATCAACCATTTTGGCTCACAAGGAGCTTCAGGAGGTCCACTATCAATTATCAATATTGATTTTGTACGAAGTGTGGATTTTTCCGCTGGTGGTTTCAATGCAAAGTATGGCGATAAACTCTCATCTCTTACTAATATTACTCTGCGAAATGGTTCCGACCAGCGCATTGGAGGGGAAGTTAATCTATCTGCAACAGGTTTCGGTGCTATTTTAGAAGGACCTATTGATAATAATTCCAACTTCTTATTCAGTGCAAGAAGAAGTTATCTAGATTTAATCTTTAAAGCTGCCGGTTTCGGATTTATACCTGAATATTGGGACTTTCAGGGAAAGCTTAACTACAAAATTGACCAGAAAAATACTTTGTCATTTCTTACAATAGGGGCTTTGAATTCAGTATCACTGAACAATAATGATGAAGATAAGCGTTATGGGAACAGCAGAGTTGCTATACCAAATCAACAACAATATTTTTCAGGGTTAAATTGGCAGACTCTATTTAAAAATGGATTCGCAAACTTTTCAATTGCTAGAACTTTTACAAATTTTGATACATACCAAAATGATTCTCTTCTTAATCCAATATTTATGAATAAATCTAAAGAAGGAGAAATAACAATTAAAGCAGAATTTGATTTACAGTTAAATCCAAAGACGCAACTTAGTTTTGGTAATCAGCTAAAATTTGCATCTTTACTAGATTACAATATCAAAATACCTGGATTTATTCGTACAGACGCTAATTCAGCACCACAGGAATTAACAATTGATACAACTTTTAAAGCAATCAGAAATGGCATCTATGGAACTATTACTACTTCCATCGATAATTTCAAATTCACAATTGGTTCCAGGCTTGATTATTATAATTTTACATCTGATAAATTATATTTATCACCACGAATTTCTGGTATCTATCAAATCAATCCCGTTTCAGGCATTCAACTAAGTTATGGAAGATTCTATCAACCACCATCATTTGTCTGGTTAGTTGGAGGACAAACTGAATTATTGAACGCACTTAACTCTGATATAATTATTTTAGGTTATCAGCATACTCCACTTGAAGAAGTTAAGGTTCAGGTTGAGCTTTATTATAAATTTTACAACAAATATCCCGGCAGAATTTTCCGCCCCCAGTCAGTTCTTGCTCCTTCAGGATTTGATGATATCACAACTGACATTCCATTTGGTTTAGAGCCTCTATCAATGGAAGCGACAGGATTTTCCAGAGGCATAGAAATTTTCATACAAAAAAAACTAAGCGAAATTCCTCTTTATGGCTTACTTAGTTTAACCCTCAGCCAGAGTCGATTTAAAAGTTTGGATGGAGTCGAACGCATAGCTCCATTTGATACACCTTTTATATTCAATATAGCTGTTGGTTATAGATTCGACCAAGAATGGGAATTAAGTAGCAAATTTAGAATCTCATCTGGACTACCGACTACACCATTTAAGGACGATAATAGCGGTAAGCTTGATTATACCAAATACAACGAAGGTGATAGATTACCATTATTCCACCAACTTGACATACGTTTGGACAAAAGATGGAATCTAAGCTCATTCGGTCTTATTACCTACATTGACATACAAAACTTATATGCCCGCAAAAATGTTTCACAAATTAGGTGGAATTATAGAAATTCTGATAAAGAATTTTTATCATCAATTGGAATTTTGCCCAGTATAGGAATAATTTTGGACTTCTAAATTAAACAACCATACCTTCATATATAAATGCAACACCATTAAATATTGGTATTGCATTAGAATTTTTAAAAAAATTTGTACTTTCCATCATTTCTATAAACTTTTCACCGGACGGAAATTGAGAAGATGTTTCTGCGAGATAATAATAAGCATGTTTATCGCCGGTTATTATTCTTCCTATAACTGGCATTAGGAATTGTCTATATGGTTCATAGAATATTTTCACTACACCACGTGGGTTGCCGAATTCCAGAATATAGACTTTTCCTCCAGGTTTAACCACTCTTGACATTTCCTTGAGACATCGAATAGGGTCAACAACATTTCGTATGCCAAAACAAATTGTGGCAATATCAAAATAGTTATCTTCAAATGGTAGATTCAATATATCTGACAGCATAAAGCTGATAGTCAAATTATGCTTCCTCATTCTTTTAAAAGAAATCGAGAGCATTTCTTCAGAGAAGTCAACTCCACATATGCTTATGTTAAGAGAATTTTGAGCTAATAAGAGTGGTAAATTACCTGTGCCTGTGGCACAGTCAAGTATTTTCATACCTTCTTTTATTTCAATTTTGTCAATTAATCTCCTATACCAATTTTTATAAAATCCCATTGAAAGAATAGCATTAGCTATATCATATTTTGATGAAATATTGGAGAACATTTCTTTTATTTTATCAGGATCTTTATTTTGAGTAGGAGGCATATTATCAAGCAGAGCAAATAATTGTATCCTCACGCTCGGGGCTTGTAGAGATAAATGTGATTTTCAGATTAAGGTAATCTTCGATCGTCTCAATATAATTTTTAGCATTTTGTGGTAAATCATTATAATTTCTGATTCCAATAAGTGACTGTTTCCATCCAGGCAAAGTTATGTATACTGGAGTAAGTGTTTCAAGTGTTTTTAAGTCAACTGGAAAAGTTTTAAGTTTTTTTCCATTTAATTTGTATTCAACACAAATTTTTATTTCATCTAATTCATTGAGTACATCAAGTTTAGTTAAAGCTATTTCATCGAAACCATTTATCATTTTTGAATAGTTCAAAGCCACAAGGTCGAGCCATCCACATCTTCGTGGTCTTCCAGTAGTAGAACCATATTCCCAACCTTTTTCACGGATATAATCACCCTTATTATCTTTCAATTCTGTAGGGAAAGGCCCGTGTCCAACTCTTGTACAATATGCTTTGGCAATCCCTATAATTCTGGTAATAGATTTGGGAGGAATACCTAATCCAGTACAAGCGCCACCAGAAGTCGGATTTGAGCTAGTTACAAAGGGATAAGTTCCGTGATCAACATCTAATAATGCGCCTTGAGCACCTTCTAATATAATCTTCTTATTTTCTTTAATAGCTTGATTTAATAAAAGAGTTGTATCTGTTACATAAGGATCTATTAATTTATCAAAATTGAGATAGCTATTAATTATTTCGTCTAAATCAAGTTTATCATAGCCGTATATTTTTGCCAAAATATCATTTTTTTCATTTATATTAATTCTCAGTTTTTCTTCGAGACATTGCCTATCCAAAAGGTCAACTATTCTTATACCTACCCTTCGCGCTTTATCAATATATGCAGGTCCAATACCGCGTCCAGTAGTACCAATAGCACTTTCAGATTTAGATTCCTGTGCCATATCGAGTAATTTATGATATGGCATAATTAAATGAGCTTTATGGCTTATGTGCAAACGATTTTTGACCTCAATCCCATTAGCCTCAAGCATATTGATTTCATCAATCAATGCAATTGGGTCAATTACTACTCCATTACCGATAATGCAATCAACATTTTGATTTAAAATTCCGGAGGGAATAAGGTGCAAAATATATTGTTTACCATTTATGACTATTGTATGTCCTGCATTAGCACCACCTTGATACCTTGCAACATAATCTGCATCACTACTTATGAGATTAACTATTTTCCCTTTCCCTTCATCTCCCCATTGGGCACCAACAATTAAAATAACACTCATTTAGCACCAGTTACTAAATAAATTTACAAGCCATCTATTTATTATTGCTTTAAATTTGCTATGGCTTCATCAAAATTACTAAATATATTAAAAATTTCATTGAGATGGGTCATTTCTAATATCGAATATATTTTCTCAGGTACATTTATAAAAACCATATCGAGGTTATTTTTTTTCAATGTACTCATACCTCCAACGAGCATCCCTAATCCTGAGCTATTAAGAATTTTGACATCATACATATCTATGATAACATATTTGATATTTTTTTTAATAACTTCACGTATCAAATTACTGAAATGAAGTGCTTCACTACCTCCGATTACATTCTCTGAAAGTTTAATTACTGCTAAGTATTGATAATTCTCAGGGATAGTATATTCATAAATATTTTGTTCCATGTTCACCTATCTTTTAATTAAATTTTCGCAGTTGCGGTAGCTACCTTTTTATCTACACCTTCGACGTTAATTTTTTTTACTTTTTCAAAATACCAGATAACAAATGAACTTGCAATATAAATTGATGAATAGGTACCAATGATAATACCAACCAACATTGTAAATGCAAACCCTTGGAGAACAGGACCTCCAAATACAACCATAGTTACAAGGACTAGCAAGGTAGTTCCAACCGTATTAACTGTCCTACTCAAAGTTTCATTTATACTTAGATTCACAAGCTTTGTAAAAGCTAACCCTTTATGCACTTCGCGATTTTCACGAATTCGGTCAAATATAATCACTGTATCATTTATAGAATAACCGACCACGGTAAGCATGGCTGCCAAAATTGACTGATTGATTTCTAAATTTAATGGTGTTAAATGATTAACTATGACTATAGTAGTAAATGTGAATATGACATCATGAATAAGTGCTACAATTGCACCCAATCCAAAAGTAAATTCAAACCTAAAAGCAATATATATAAGTATAGCAGCCACAGCCAAAATGACGGCGATAAATGCTTGTTCCCTTAACTCAGCACCAATTTTAGGACCAATCTTATCAATTTTTAAAGTTTTAAATTCAATCTCAGGAAATTTATTTTTCAATAGTTCCTCAATCATTTGAGGTGCTTTCTCTGATTCTTTTACTCTAATTAGATATTGATTTTCTTGACCAAAAGATTTAATTTCGCTTCCAGTGAAACCGGCACCTTCGATAGCATCTCTGAGAGCTTCCGTGGGAATAGGTTTTTCAAATTCGATTGCTATTTCAGTACCACCTTGAAAATCGATCCCGTATTGAACACCGACTATGAAACTGACAATTATTCCAGAAAGAATTAGTATAAATGAAAGATAAACAAAAATTTTCCTGGATGCGACGAAATTAATATTTGTTTTTTCAAACCATCTCATGATAATAACCTTTCTTTAATTAAGCCTCAACAATTTTGGGTTGTCCGAAGTTGAATGTACTTGCACCTCTTGCCATAAATAATTCGATTATAGCCCTTGTGATCAATATGGCTGTAAATAATGTGCTAAAAATACCGATCATAAGAGTCATTGCAAATCCCTGTATTGGACCCGTTCCGAAGTAAAATAAAATGATAGCAGTTAAAAGAGTAGTAATATTGGAGTCTAAGATAGCGCTGAGAGCTTTCCTAAATCCATCATCAATAGCAGAACGGATTGATCTGCCCTTGAATAATTCTTCACGAATACGTTCGAATATTAGAACATTAGCATCAACAGCCATACCAATTGTTAAAATTATACCTGCAATACCTGGTAAAGTTAATGTTCCACCAAAAGCAGATAATACAGCAAGAACTAAGGTAACATTTAATATTACAGCAAATACAGCCACACCACCGCCAGCGTTATAGTAAAAAATCATATACAATACTACAAGTGCAATTGCAATTAAGCTTGCTGTCACACCACTTCTGATCGAATCTTCGCCAAGAGAGGGACCTACTACACGTTCTTCGATTATTTGTACTGGTGCTTTTAAGGCTCCTGCCTTTAAAACTATTTCTAAAAGATTAGCTTCCTCTAAATTAGCCATCCCTGTAATTGAAGATCTTCCTCCAGTAATTTTTGTTTGAACAACTGGAGCTGAATAAACACGTCCATCGAGAACAATAGCAATACGTTTTTTTATATTTGCACCGGTTATCTTAGACCATCTGTCAGCCCCATCATCATTCATTACCATTAATACTTCTGGCGAATTTGTAGTCGGATCAAAGGTTGCCCGTGCATCAGTGACAACATCACCTGTTAACTCTGGATCTTTTTTCAAACAATATATATCATAAATAATTACATTTTGTTTAGCAGCTATTCTATCGGGTTTAGCTGAAAGTGCTATTTCTAAATCGAATGGAATCAATGCTTTTACATTGGGCTTTTGCAAGTAACTTTGGAATTTTTCAATAGAATCACCACTTATTCTGAATAAATACTCACCTTCGGGTATATTTTGATTTATGTATGAAAATGCAACTGGACGTTCATTGGGACCTGGAAGGTAATAAGTTGCAAATAAAGATGTAAAGGGGTGGTCTTGCATATAGCGACGAACTGCTTCTTCTTCAGGCAACCCTGCATAAGGATTAGTTGTATCACTGACTGCAGCTGTATCCACTTGAGCTGTTTTGGTTGTGTCTTGAAGAGTTTTTGAAGTTGTATCCGATGCAAGAGTTAGTGTATCTGGCTGTCTTTCAGCAATCGTTTCTCCTTTTTCTGATTTTCTTTTTAATTCACTTGCGATAAGTTGGTCTATTTTATAAAAAGTTTTTACTATTTGCTCATTATTTCTGACAAGTTTAAATTCAAGACGTGCTGTAGTTTGTAGCAAATCTCTCATTTCGGTTTCATTTGTAACACCTGGTAATTCAAGTAAAATTCTTCTTAATCCTTGCTTTTGTATATTGGGTTCAGCAACGCCATATTTGTCGATTCTTTGCCTCATAACTTCAAGAGCTTGATCAATAGCTTTTTCTGAATTATCCCGTAATTTTTCAATGATTTTTTCTTCCGAGGCATCCCTTAAATCACCAATATCAAAATATGAAATAAGTGATTTCCCTTTAGGGCGAGCAAGCGAATTAAAATTTCTAAGGAATATATTTAAAGCATCTTCCTCTGAGGTTTTTGCTTCCTGTCTTGTTGCAGCTAGTACATTTTCAAATGTTTCATCAATAGCCTCACGAATTGCAGATTCTTCGATTAACTTTATAACATCCACTTCAATTGTGACATACATACCACCACGCAAATCTAAACCGAGCTTTAATCTATTTTGCTTTGCCTTCTTTAAATCTTCACCATAAGTTTTATTGAATTCATCTCTGATCCGATATGCTTCGTCCGGATTGCCTGCCTGTTCAGCTTTCATTGCTCTATCTTCAGCCTTAGCTTGCAATTCCATCAAACGAGAGGCTTCGTAAGTAGGGTATAGCAAAAAAAGTGCTGCTATTATTGGCAACAATATCAAGAGCAGTTTTCCATAATGCTTTTTCAAGAATACACCTCCAATTTACATTAATCTGAATTTTTACATTTTGCATTATACAAGAATACAAAACTATGTTTATTTTTGGAAATAAT
The DNA here is from genome assembly GCA_938031175.1 of Candidatus Kapaibacterium sp. Taxonomy (GTDB): domain Bacteria; phylum Bacteroidota; class Ignavibacteria; order Kapaibacteriales; family UBA2268; genus CALHGZ01. Next base: position 164,286 of record CALHGZ010000006.1, read on the forward strand.
CAACGAAATTATTCAATTCAATTATATTTAAATATACGAATTAGATAAATATGCATTTATGAAAAAAAGAATTACTAAATTTGAAATTTTTTATATATGATTAACAACTTATCAATGGATGTATATTTGGAGTCAGCAAAAGTTGATATTGTCATTATTTCCTATAATTCCAGGAAATTAACCGAAAATTGCATCAATTCTCTAATTAATGGTAATGAAAGTTTAATTAAAAAAATAATACTTGTTGATAATGCCTCCCAGGATGATACTGTAAGTGTAATTAAAAAAAAATATCCATCAATTGAATTAATATTAAATTCTGAAAATTTAGGATATGCTAAAGCTGTAAATATTGGCATTAAATACACCAATACAGAAATAGTAATAATTTCAAATTCAGATATTATTTATCCTCCGGGTTCGGTGCAATCAATGGTACAATACATTAATAAATCATTAGAAATAGGTTGCATAGCCCCCCAGCAAATATATCCAAACGGTGCCTGGCAAAGAAGTTATGGTTTCTATCCAGGATTAAAACACGCTCTGATGGATTTACTATTTTTAACTTCATTCAATAATTTATTTAAAAAAATGTTCTGGAAAATATTACCAATAGACCGGAACCCAAAGTATGTAGAATATTTAGACGGTGCCTGTTTATTTATTAGAAAAGAAGCATTCGCACAACTTAATGGTTTCGATGAAGATTATTTTTTTTATACTGAAGAAGCTGACTTTTGTTATAGATTGAATCGAAGCCAATGGCAAGTTGTTTTTTATCCAAAAGTTAAAATTATTCATAATAGAGGTGGCAGTTCACAAAGTAATCATTCTGATTTCATTAAAATGTTAATCGAAAGCAAAATACTTTTCTGTAAAAAGCATTATACTAATTTCCACACAAAGCTATTTATTAAGATCGAAAGTTATCATTCGATAATAATGAAGTTTTTATGGAGATTTATTTCTTTATTTTCAAGTGGAAATACGAAGATTAAAGCTCAAAAAAAAATCAATTTTTTCAATACTTGCTTAACAGTATGGAGAGAAAATGAAAAAATTTGACCTAGCCATAGCTCTTAGAGTTTATCCAGGAATCTCAAAAGTACCTCCTTTGTATCCTAATAATAAATTTAAATTGATAGAATTATGCTTCGACTCATTTGTTAAATTTTTGGGTAATGTAAAACCTTATATCTGGATTATTTTAGATGCATGCCCTGAAAATTATCAAGAAATCTTCGCAAAATATAATCATTTAAATGTGGAATTCATTAAAGTCAGTAAAATCGGAAATGCTAAAACTTTTGAACTCCAATTAAACATCTTACTTGAACAAACAAAAAGCGACATTCTTTATTTTGCTGAAGATGATTATTATTATTTACCTAATAAAATGATTTATATGCTCGATTTTCTTGAAAATCACAGAAATGCCCATTTCATAAGTCCCTACGATCACCCTGATTACTATAATCTTGACCTACATTTTGATTTTAAATCAGAACAAAAAATTGAGAATAATGTAACCTGGCACAAAAGAGCTTCGACTACGATGACTTTCTTAACACACAAAAACATTCTTAAAGAAACAGAAAGAATATTTCGTTCCTATACTCAAAATAATTGGGATTCAAGTATGTGGTTAAGTCTATCTAAATATCGAGTAAACACAATTAAATTTGCATTAAAGTCTTTTTTATCAAACAAATACTATTCAAAAATCATACTAAAAGCCTGGTATTACAATCTTTTCCAAATATTATTCGGGAAACAATATAATTTATGGGTACCAACCCCATCATTTTCAACACATATGGATAGTTCTCACCTGGCACCAAACATTGATTGGAAAAACATTTTCCAACACATTTGATAGAATTTATTTGTTAAATCTTGAAATATTTATTATGTTTAAAATCGTAATTGTCTCATTATTCTTAACTTAGATAAGAATAAGAGAATTGTTAAACACAACTAAATTTTTGGAGGTTAACAATGGCTTTAATGATTAATGAGGATTGCATTAATTGTGGTGCATGCGAGCCAGAATGCCCGACTGAAGCGATAAGTGCAGGCGACGATATTTATATCATTGATCCAGATAAATGCGTCGAATGCAAAGGATACTTTGACGAACCGCAATGCATATCTGTGTGCCCTGTTGATTGTATCTTCCCATTAGAAGCTTGATATATTTTTAATATATTGTGTATATTTATGCCGACAGTTTTGTCGGCATTTTCATTTTTCACTATGGAAGCATTTCAAGGAAATATATATATTGAAAATGGTAAAATTAAAGTTGCCGAGCCAGCTAAAGGTTATATACAAATATTTGAGGGGAATTCATTTCATAAATTTGAAAATTGTTTTATATTTCCTGGCTTTGTAGATAGTCATTGTCATTTACTTGGCTTAGGAGAAAAAATTAGCGAAATTTCTCTTGAAAATTGTGAATCACCTGAAGAGTGTGCTATAGCATTGACAGAGGCTAAGCCACGCAATAATTGGCTGATTGCAAGAGGTTGGAATCAAGAAAAATGGAATAAGTTAGAATCCTATGATAAGAAGTTACTTGATTTCTATTTCCCCGATATTCCTATATTTTTTATAAGAATTGACGGTCATTGCGCTTGGGTTAATTCAAAAGCTTTGGAAATTGCCGGTATTAATAATCTTACCCCTGACCCTGAAGGTGGAAAAATTTTGAGATACAAATCAGGTGAACCAAATGGATTATTGATTGATAATGCAATTAATCTTGTTGCAAACCTCATTCCTAAATATGCCAGAAATGAATATAAAGAATTCATAAAAAAAGGAGCTTATGAATGTTTAAAATATGGAATAACTGAAATACACGATATGGATGTCAATCCAGATTTCCTTAATATTTATTATGAATTAGATAAAGAAGGTCTTCTCCCATTAAAAATTAACATATTTCTTTCTGCCCAGAATTATCCCTTAACTATAGAAAATTTTAATACTCAAAAAATTAATAATGTAAACATAATAGGACTAAAATTTTTTATGGATGGTGCTTTAGGCTCGCGTGGTGCTGCTCTATCGTTAGCATATAAAGACCAACCTAATTACAAAGGTTTAATATTGATAAACAAATTTAAATTAATTGAAAAAGTTAAAAAAGGTATTGACAGAGGATTCGATATAGCTATACACGCAATTGGCGACAAAGCCAATAAAATTGCACTAGATATATATGAAAATGTATATCAAATGGCAAATATAAATAAAGTAAATCTTAGAATTGAACACGCTCAAATCGTCTCCGAAACCGATTTAGAACGTTTTTCAAAATTTGGGGTATTAGCATCGGTTCAGCCAATTCATTGCATTAGCGATGCCTCAATGGCTGAGAAAAGATTGCCTCCAACTTTACTTAAAGATAGTTACCGCTGGAAATCATTCATTGATAAAGGAATAAAAGTAATTGCTGGTTCAGATTTCCCTGTTGAATCCCCTGACCCACTCCTTGGCATTTATGCATTTATAAATAGGATACCATTTGATTCTCAAAAGCCTTGGTTTCCAAAAGAGAAAATTTCTATTGAAGAAGCGTTAAAAGCATATATAATTACTCCCCGCCAAATAATCTCACAAGATATAGCAATTGAGCCATTAAAAATTGCTGATTTTATAGTTGTTAACAATAATTTCTCGAAGGAATTAAGCGATGAAACCCGAGTTTTAGGCGTTTATACAAACGGCATTTTTTATGATTTTCGAGAAAAATCACCTTTTGAAAAGTGATTAATTTATATCGTAATTCAATTTTAAGCGATAAATCTTAAAATTTAGTTAATCGATTATTCGAATTAATTAAAATATTGACCTATTGTAATCACTTCTTTGGATTTTAGCAATATTAAAAAAAAAGGCGTTCTATTGAACGCCTTATTATAACGATTCTTTTTAATTTAATTGAAAAGATATCTGATTGTTAATTGAAAATTATAAACATCATTTATGTTAGCAGTTGTGGTATAAGATTTACTAATTAACTCATTATTTATAGCTCTCAATCTGTAAACAGGTTTACCATCAGAACCAGCTGGTCGTGCTATCAAAGGCTGATTTGTTATAAGAGTTTTACCAACACCCCAATCTTTGTTTAGTAAGTTAGTTAAATTAAAAATATCAAATCTAAAAATTATAGCATTTCTTTTCCCAAAAAGATTTGTATAAAATTCTTGACTTATACTTAAATCTAAAGTTGATTTTGCTGGCAAAACTACACCGTTTCTCTCAGCATATTGCCCTCGTCGATTCTTTAGATAATCATCCTGCTGAATGTATTTTTCCCAAGCTTCTTCTTGTTCAGCAACAGTAAAGGTTTTATCACCAACTTTATATTCTTGGAAATTCATTTCAGATTTATCTTTTGGAATATAAATTAAGTCGTTGCTAGTACCACCATCACCATTGAAATCACCAGCAAAAACATAACTCGTTCTAGGACCGGATATTGTCTCCCAAAACAATGAGATAGTTGTAGCTCCAAAATTGAAATAATCTAATTTATAAGACAATGCAGCGAAAAATCTATGATCTGGTGAATATGCCGAAAAGGATAATGGTGGCTTGTTTGGATTTCCATTGTGTTGATTATTATTCCAAGAACCAAAAGCAATTGAGCCAGGGTCAACTGTATTTTTCGATTCACCATAAGAATACCCAATTTTCCCAAAGAAATTATCAATAAAAGGTCTTTCTAACGATGCTGAAAACATCCATGAATATCCTATGTCTTGATTTTTGAGGACTATGGCATTATCTATTTTCGAATTGATACGATTTGAACCAGTCCAGCGAGGTCGACTATCAGAACCGACATATTTTGCATCGGGATCCTTTAGATTTGCATTAATATAATATATGCCATTTATATCTTTTGAATAAATGAATTCCAGAGTTCCTATTACATCAAATAATAATTTTTGATCAAGTGCTATGTTGGACCGCCAAATCTGAGGGAATTTAAAATTTGGGTCGGTGAGAGCTAATTCATAATTAGCAGCTGGTTGTCCTGTAATGTTAGCCGGCTTGTAAGCATTCGGATTTGGATTGAATGGTCGGTAGGTTAGTGGATTATTATCAGCATCATCATTACGTATAAAACCGGTCAATATTCCATTATTACCTATTTGATTTGAAATCCATACAAATGCTGGTTGTCCAGTAAATATTCCTGTTCCACCTCTGATCTGAGTAGTTTTGTTATTCCCTAAATCAAAATTGAATCCCAAACGTGGAGAAATCAATGGATTAGGGTCAGGTAGCTTATCTGTGGAGTATTTGACGGTGGCCCCGTTTTCATCCATGAAATTCAGCGTTTCTACTTCCGGATTCCTGTATCCGGTTTTTTCAAAGAATGGTACATCCACGCGCAAACCCAATGATATCTGTAGATTATCTAATAATGACCAATTATCTTGGGCATAAATTCCACCATATATAACTTTAAGAGGCTGTATTGGAATGTCTTGACCAGGAATATTGGAATAACGATATTGGAATCTTTTTAATCTTATTGGAGATGTTGTTCTATTAGGATTTTGCAGATAATCATTTGCATCTGTGAAGAAATCATCTAATGAATTATATACATAAACACTTTGCGAACCTGGGAAGAAAACATTTTTGGACTCAAATCTTTCAAGACTTAAACCAAATAGTAAGCGATGTTCTTTCAGAAATATGTTCAGATTATTTTGTAACTGTAGTGTGCTATAAGTCAAAGCATTTTCGGGGGTAAATGGCTCAGTTCCAAAAGATGTATATGTAGTATTGTCTTTCAAAATGTCAACAAAGGGAAATAATTTTCCTGGCTGTTCTCTACTTTCATCATGAAATCTATACCCAATTATCAGATTATTGGAGACATTGTCACTCAAAATACCATTCCATTCACCTATTATTGATCGAATATTTTCTAATATGGCATAATTTGAATTCTTAAAATTCAAAGCTGATATATTGCTTCTTCTATTGCCGAACCCGAGCGATGAAGAATTTGATAGCAGAATATCTGATTTTGAATCCAAATGATTATATCTTAAACTAAATTTATTCTTATCATCCAAATTGTAGTCAAATCTAAATACAAATCTTAGTGCTGGTGTATTAAAGTCATAACCTTGATAAGGACCGGTTTCATAACCAAATTTATCTCTCAAAAATGAACTTAATTTGTCAAGATCTCCTTTCAAGACCCTAGTAACGTTACCACCAGCTTGTTGAGTACCGTCATTTGCAATAAAAGTTGTCCCCGGCTGCACTAAATCTTCAGTTTCGAAATTACCAAAAAAGAACAATTTATTTTTTATGACAGGTCCGCCCAATCTTACACCAATCATATTAAATTTGAATGTACCAGGGTCAAAATTAGCATCTGATGCCTTAGTACCTATGAAAGATTCATTCCGTGTTTGATAATAAATTGAACCTGTGAAATTGTTAGTACCGCTTTTTGTAACCATATTAACTCCGGCACCAACAAAATTGCCTTGACGAACATCGTAAGGCGCAACGCTAACTTGAATTTGCTCAATTGCATCAAGAGATATTGGTGCAACTCTTGTTCTATCACCTGGCTGCCCGGCTAATCCAAACGAATTATTAAAATATGAACCGTCAACAGTTATATTATTGAGCCTATTATCCATACCGGAGAAGGAACCTTCTTTAGAGGATTGAGGAGTTAATCTTAAAAAGTCATTAATTCTTCTTGATATAGTTGGCAAATTCTCGATATTTTCTGTCAACACTGATGTTGCGGCTCCTGTTCTATCAGAATTAAAAACAGCATCAGCCTTACCATAAATAACCACCTCCTGCTTTTTAACTGCCGTTTCTTTAAGCTTCATATTTAACTCACTCGTATTTCCAAGCCTAATATAAATATCATCTATTTGATATTTCTCGTATCCTAAAAAGCTTACAACGACTCTATATGGGCCACCTACCCGCATACCTAATATTGTAAATCTTCCCAGTTCACGTGTTATAGCACCATAGCTAGTTCCAGATGGCAAATGCGTTGCTACAACCGATGCTCCAACCATTGGTTTATCTGTTTCGTCCAATACTCTACCAGTAAGTGAACCAGTTGTTACTCCCTGCCCAAAACTCGCTATAGATAACATCAAAATAATGAGGAAAAAGATAAAAAATCTAATCATAAAAATACTCCTGATTTAAAAAACATAACAACAACAAAATTATCCTCATTTTTTGTTGTTACTGTTAGTTTACATTTAAGATTCAGAAAGCTTATGACTATATTATTGCGATTATATCTTGAATATCTATTAAATATTGTAATTTATTGATAATTCACAACTTCAAATAATTAATGCAAGCAAGAATACATTTAAAATAGGGGATTTATTATAAAAAAATTTTGTAGAATTAAACATATTTTTAACACATAAAGGCTACCTATTTCAATCTTTTATCGTTCAACAAATACTAACCCAAACATATAAGCTATAAAAATTTAAAGCCAAAGTAAAAGTTGAAAATTATAACTCTAATTAAAAGTCAGGCGAGATAATAAAAGCAATTCGAAGTTTATTTAAAATATCCACTTTTATAATCATAAATGCCAATATTTGTAAAATAAAATTAGCGGTTTACGCTTTTGTTAGGATTTCAAAATATAACAGATAATATGATTTAAAAACATAGCCGATGTAATTAAACATTAAGTTCTACAGATTCTTAGTGCGTTAAAACATCCAACTTTTGAAATTCTGTATTGTTTACACTCAGCTCTTTCATTAATATCTCTTCTATTACCTAATTCAAAAAGAATAAACACTAAATTAAATGATAATTAATTGATGGTTTTTAATTTTGTATAAAATTTTGTTAACAATTGAGTTGAAATAAAATGAAACTTTTAACAATTATCATATTGGCAATAACATTAAACATTCATCATTTACAAGCTTGGCACGATCAAACTCACATGGCAATTGCAAAAGCTGCTGGTATGAAAAAAGCTTATATGGCTGTTGGTGCTGATATGGCGAAAATTAAAGCTGGGGATAAAGAAAATTTCAACCACTGGCATAGTAATGAACCTGATGAAATTGTTACTCGGGAAAAGGTAATCGCACAAATTCCCAAATATAATTCTACTGAACCCGAAGAAAAGAAAGGTCATTTATACGGTGCAATCATTGCTTCTATTAACGAATTCAGGACTACTTTGGAAATAGGAAAATTTGCAGAATATCATATTGGATATTTGGCTCACTATGTCGGCGATTTAAGTATGCCTTTGCATAATACTAATTATAATGATTTCAATAAAGCACGTCACTTGATCAATGATGGTATAATTGAGGATGAAGTAGCCAATAATATTCATAAAATAATTATTACTGAGATTGAAATCAATAGCCTTGACGATATCATTGATCATATTGTAAAAATTGCTAATGAATCCAAAGAATTAGGTTATAAAATGGAGCGAGAAAATCGAAATATGACAAAAGAAGAAGCATACATTCAAATTTCCAAATCAGCAAGTTTATTGCGAGCTATTTTAAAATATCTGAATTATCCTGTTGAATTAAATCAATAAAATTGATTAAAAAAATGAATTCCAGATATATAAGTAACTTAAATAAAATCCAATAATTATAAATACAATACCGGTAATTCTTTGAGCCCACCACTCAATCTTTGTTAAAATATTGAACGCACGCGATACATAGTGAGCAGCATAACTAATAATAAAAGCAAATACAATTACTGGCAAAGCTGTACCAATACCATAAATTGAAGGAATAATTATTGCTGAATTGTATGATAATGATAGTGGAATCAAAGAACCAAAGTACAAACCAGCAGATAAAGGACAGAAAGATAAAGCAAATATAAATCCAAGAATCAATGCTCCGAAAAAGCCTTTCTTTTCGGCTTTGTTTTTTAAATTTTCAGCGAATTTTGAGAAACCACCAATTCCGATTTTTATAATTTCGAGTAAAAATAAGCCAATAATAATCAGTAAAGGACCAACTATTAAATTAAAATAGTTTTGAAGAAATCTTGCGATTTCAGGTATCGATAGCAAACTCAAAACAATTAATGCAGCAATGGATAAATAAGCAATCGTTCTTCCTAAAGTATAGAATAATCCAGTAAGTAATACCTTTTGAGGATTATCCACCTGTTTACCGATGTAAGAAATTGCGACAATATTAGTTGCTAAAGGGCAGGGACTAATCGAAGTTAAAATTCCAAGCCAAAGAGCTGGTAGTAAAGCCAATGAGATGAATTCCATTATAATGCCTTTAAATATGAACTAACTTCGGATTCGATATAATTAAAAAAAGTTACTTTATTTTTAACATTTACCCATATTTTTTCACAGTTTTTGTACTCTACCTCCTTAGCTTTTTGATATCGTACCATAATCAGCGTTTGAGTGTATAAGTTATATTTTTTTATATAATGTTTATTTTTGGGTTCATCAAAATTAATTACCTCAAGCTTTACTTTACCTTTCTTTATGTCTTCCTCGAAAATTGTTTCGACTGCCTCTTTAGTGTATTCCTCAATAAGCTTGCAGGTATAACACCTGTTTTTCCCGTGGAAATAAATTACTTTAACATAATCATTGCTACTGCTACTGAAAGCAATATCATGGTATAATATAGTTATGATCGAAGTTATAAGAAACAACAAGATAAATCGCCTCATTTTAGACCTCAAATTTTTATTGAAAAAACTAAAAAAAGTTCCCATATAATAAACCTGTAATCGTCGCAATAATTATAACTAATGTAATATAAACGAATGTCTTTTTGAAACCGATAACGCTTTTGATTACCAACATATTGGGTAATGAAAGTGCTGGTCCAGCAAGAAGTAAAGCAAGAGCAGGTCCTTTCGCCATACCATTTCCAATAAGTCCCTGTAATATTGGCACTTCAGTTAAAGTAGCAAAATACATAAAAGCTCCTACAAACGATGCAAAAAGCGTTGATGGTATGTCATTTTTACCCACCGAGTAAGTAATCCATTCAGTAGGCACAAGCGCTTCATTACCTGGGGTACCAAGCAAAAAGCCAGCAATTAATACTCCATAGAAAAGCAATGGCATAATCTGCTTGGCAAAATCCCAGGTAGATGAGAACCAGCTTTGATTTTCATCACCACTTTTAACGAGTAAATAGGATAACCCAACTACGGCCACAATGAATGGAATCAATGGATTATCATTTAAAATAATTGAAAATACTATAACGATTGAAGTAATAATTAATAGCATAAATTTCTCAACCTTCAGCCAAAACATCAAAACAAAGAACAAACCCGCAGCAAATATTGATACTAAATACCACTTTATAGAATAAATATAAGTCCAGAAATTTGCGGAATCATCGGCTGCACTCCAATTTGCAAATACTAAAATTCCAATCATCAGGAAAAAGAAAATAGCATTTTTCCAAAGTGGCCTGTTAACCTCAGGAATCGGAAGATTCATCTGCGCATCAATCTTTTCCTGTTCTTCTTTTCGAAATATAAATTGCATCAAAAGACCTATAACAATACTAAATAGGATTGCTCCGATAGCTCTGGCAATTCCCAATTCAATCCCCAACACTTTTGCAGTTAACACAACTGCCATAATGTTGATAGCTGGACCTGAATACAAAAAGGTTGTAGCTGGTCCTAACCCAGCCCCCATTCTGTAAATTCCTGCAAAAAGTGGAAGTATCGTGCAAGAGCAAACAGCTAAAATTCCACCAGAAACAGAAGCAACCCCATAAGCAAGAATTTTATTTGCCTTAGCACCAAGGTATTTCATCACGGATTGTTGACTTAGGAAAACGCTCAAAGCTCCAGCAATGAAAAAAGCAGGTATGAGACATAAAATAACGTGTTCACGCGCATACCATTGTGTAAGTTGGAGTGCTTCAAAAATAGCATTATCGAACCTTGCTTCACCTATTGGTAGAAAGTAAAAAGCGATAAAAACCAAACCAATAGCAAGCATCACCTTCCATTCTTTATTCCAATCCATAATCAGTTATCACCATTAAATTAAATGTGCAAAAGGATCAAATTATAATATAGACAATAAACGAATTTTTAATGCATATAATTTTCAATTATGTAACCATTATGTAAACAATTGAAAAATTCATTTTTTAAAAAAAAGAAAAAATATTATTTTTGTATTTTGTTTGACCCCGTAGCTCAGGGGTAGAGCATTTGACTTTTAATCAAAGGGTCGCAGGTTCAAATCCTGCCGGGGTCACTAAAGCCGGATCTATCTGGCTTTTTTTTATTATTCAAAATTATTTTTTTGACTAATAGCTTTTGTAGAATTTATTCTGATAATTCATAATTCTTTAGTTAAAAAGTTTAATATTAATACAAGTGCTTTTTTATTCGCAGCAAAATTTTGTTTATATCATCTGGAATTATAAATAATGATTTTTAAATACCTTAGAATCATTAATTCAGAAATATAATTATAATTGGATCTTACAAAAAATGAAATTTATCTCCATTAGTGAAGTTATTAAAAATAAATTTACTATGAAAATTAGCAAGTTTAATGCATTCACAGTTTTAAAAAACAATTATAGTTAGCCATGATTAATTAATAAATCCAGAAAGTAATCTTAAGGATCTAAATTATTTATAATTTCAATCAAAATTTAATTTAAACTTTAAAAATGTGAAAAAACTATTTTAGCAAGTAAAAATCAAATTTTAAAATTACATTTGCGTCAATTTACTTATATTATTCGAGATTCTTTAAAAGGATAAATTGGAGACAATTAATGGCTGAAACCCCAGATAATAAAGATGATAAGAAATTCAATTTTTTCAATGATTTTAATAGACCGGGTGCAGGAGGTAATCCACAAAATCGTTTTATGAGAAATTTTATTCTCTGGATGATCATTGCTGCCGGAATATTTTCTATCTATTTCTTTTCTCAAACCGACAAACGAGGCACCGCCAAAATCTCTTATACAGAGTATTTGCGACTTTTAGAACAAGATTTAATAAAGTCAGCTGTAATCAAGAAATCACAACTAAATGATTATGAATTTTACGGTGAATTAAAAGAACAAGTAACAATAATGGACGGCGGAAGACCTAAACAAATCACTTCCTTTATAACTAAACTCGGGGTACTCGATTCAAAGACCGAAGAAGTATGGCTTTCCAAAGGTATAACTTGGAAATACGAGGAAGGCGATAGTCCATTTTGGGGAACATTGATTTCTCTGTTACCATTAATTTTGCTTGTACTATTCTTTATTTTTATTATGCGTCGTATGCAATCAGGAGGCACAAAAGGTATCTTTAACTTTGGAAAAGCAAGAGTGAAATTGCATTCGAATAGCCAAAATCGAATAACTTTCAAAGATGTAGCCGGTGCTGATGAAGCAAAATATGAATTAGAAGAAATCATAGAATTCTTAAAAGAACCAAAGAAGTTTCAGAGACTTGGTGGCAAAATTCCCAAAGGAGTACTTCTTTTGGGACCACCTGGAACTGGCAAAACACTTTTGGCTCGTGCTGTTGCAGGAGAAGCCAACGTTCCATTTTTCTCAATATCGGGTGCTGATTTTGTTGAGATGTTTGTTGGCGTCGGTGCTAGTAGAGTAAGAGACCTATTTGATCAAGCCAAGAAAAATGCACCATGCTTAGTATTTATTGATGAAATTGATGCAGTTGGTCGTCATCGTGGAGCAGGTCTTGGTGGTGGTCACGACGAAAGAGAACAGACCCTTAATCAATTACTTGTCGAAATGGACGGCTTTGAACAAAATAGCGGTGTTATCGTAATTGCTGCAACAAATAGACCAGACGTTCTTGACCCTGCATTACTTAGACCGGGAAGATTCGATAGGCAAGTAGTTGTTGATCGACCTGATGTTCGTGGTAGAGAAGGTATTTTCAAGGTTCATACCCGCTCAATACCATTGGGTAGCGATGTAGATTTAAAGGTATTAGCTAAAGGAACCCCTGGATTATCAGGAGCTGATATAGCCAACATTGTAAATGAAGCTGCTCTATTAGCTGCAAGACGTAATAGCGATGTAGTTACCATGTATGATTTCGAAAATGCAAAAGATAAAGTATTAATGGGCATCGAAAGAAAAAGTCTAGTCATTTCTGAAAAAGAAAAAGAAATGACTGCTTATCACGAAATGGGACATGCTCTTGTAGGTAAATTACTCGATGGGGATCCTGTACATAAAGTAACTATCATTCCACGCGGACGTGCTTTAGGAGTAACATCTTACTTACCTAATGAAGAATTTCATTCCTGGTCAAAAGATTATATTGAGAAAAAAATAATAATACTTCTGGCGGGTAGAGCAGCTGAAAAAATCATTTTCGGCAATCTATCAACTGGTGCCGCCAATGACTTGCAAAGAGCAACTCAATTAGCTCGTAAAATGGTTTGTGAATGGGGTATGAGCGAAGTATTAGGTCCGGTTACATTCAATAACCAACACGAAGAGGTTTTTTTAGGACGTGAAATAGCTCAACCGAGAGACCACAGTGAGCATACAGCCCAGATCATCGACGCTGAAGTTCGAAAAATACTTATCAATGCAAGTGATAAAGCTGATGAATTACTAAGGAATAATATTGATTTGTTACACAAAACTTCTAAAATCCTACTCGAAAGAGAATACCTCGACGGCGAGGAACTGGATTTAATTATCAAAGGTGAAGAATTGCCCCCAATAAATAAAAAAACTATTAATGCTATCAGGGCGATGAAATTTAATGGTAATAATGAGGAAGTCAGCGAAATCAAAGAAGAAAATAATAATTAATCTTTCTACAAATTCATTCTCTTGAATACTCGTTCGGGTATCAATTTTATGATTGTCATTATACACTTCCAGTAGAATGGCAAGTAAACAACATCTTTACCTTTCATCATTGCATTATAGATGCCTTTGGCAATCGTTTCAGCCGATGTGAAAAGGAAATTTTTTTTCAGGTGAGCAGTCATTGGAGTATCAACCAAGCCCGGTTTGATAGTAATAATTTTAACATTTGATTTGCCAAACCTATTTCTTAAACCTTGCAAAAATATACTTACAGCTCCTTTAGCCGAACCATAAATATAATTACTTTTACGTCCCCTATCACCTGCAACAGAGGAGATAACTGCTAATGTCCCTTTGTTGATTTTCTCAAAATAATTTGAAATTAATGATGTAAGCAAAATCACACTGGTTGCATTAGTTGAAAATTCTCGAGCTATTTGTTCTGGATCATTGATTATTTCTTCATGATTTGCTAGTGTGCCATAAGCAATCAATACATAATCAATTTGACCCAGTTTATTTAAAGCATCTTTTAAAATTTGATCGTGTTTGTCAAAATGATTTGCATCCATTTCATTATAATAAACCTCCCCAGCACCGAATACTTTTAAATCATCTACAATAATTTTCAAACGCTCGAGCGACAAATCAACCAAATAAAAATGGAAATTATCTCGGGCAAATATTCTTGCTGTTTCTTGAGCTATTGCAGATGCTGCTCCTATTATAAGTATTGTTTTCATAATTTCTCAGTTAATTTATAACACTTATTTACTAACTCTTCTCCAAAAACTTGATGAAAACTTCTCATCAATAAATTTAGAGAAATATTCCCATTGGGGATAAAACCTCTTAAAATCCATTGGGTTCATTCTTGAATCCTTAGCAGGATAATGTCCACCACCTACCTCACGCACAATACTATCTAAGCGATTTAACATTTCTAAAGTTTCTTTACCATCCATTGGAAAATCAATTGCTAATGTTATACCTTTGCGTGGAAAGGACATCAAACCTGGCGATTTTTTATCTCCAAATGTTTTCAATACAGTCATAAAAGATTTTTTGTTTGATTGATGAATGATTTTCATTATGTCCTTTATAACAAAAGCTCCATCTTCTATTGGAATTACAATTTGATACTGGATAAATCCATTCTTACCATAAGCAAAATTCCAATTGTTTATTCCATCCAAAGGATAAAAAAATTTGTTGTAATGGATAATTTTTTTTTCTTCTCTGAATATTTGTTTATTGTAATAAATACTATTTAGTAGGCTTGTTGTGAAATTATTCATCAATTTCAATTCAAAAGGAAATGGAATTTTCAATTCTTTATGCTGTAACTTTTTAGTCTCTTTATAGGCAGTATGATTACCCCTTATATATATACCACGTGGATTGCAACCAAAGGGAAAACTAGCATCAACCCAAGCAACTGTATATTCAAATTTTTGCTCGGATTCATAATTAATTGCAAAAAATTCATCTAAATTATCAAACTTGATAAATTCTGCATCAATAAAAATTCCCGGTATATTTTTTAGTTTTATTTTAGCTGTTGTAATAATCCCTGTTAGACCAAGTCCCCCAATAGTAGCTTTGAATAAATCACTATTTATTTTTTCATTGCATGTCAGAACTTCACCATTTGAACGCAATAACTCGAATTCTTGAACATAGCAACCAATAGTACCATTTATATGATGATTTTTCCCATGTACATCATTTGCAATAGCTCCGGCAATAGAGATATGTTTTGTCCCTGGAGTAACAGGTAAAAAATAATTATATGGAATTATTAATTTCAAAATCTTATCTAATGTTACACCTGCCTCACATTTTAAAGTACCATTGATTTGATCGAATTCAATAAAATGATTGAGTCGTTTTATATCTACCAAATATCCGTCTTTGTTCAGGCAAGAATCACCATAACTTTTGCCAAAAGCATAAGGTAAAACAGTAGAATCTAAATTCTGTAAATTGGGCTTTTCATTTCTCCAGCTCATATGTAAAACATTTTTAGGATAATATTTAGGATATCGTCCCCAAGATAAATAATTATTCAGCTCAATCATATTGAAGCTCCAACAACAATAAGGACAATAAGCAAACCGACGATATAACTTATTCTATCTTTAACAGTAAAAACAAGAGGATCCTCCTTTATTTCTCCTCTTTCTGCTAAAAACCAAATTCGAGTAATCCAAAAAAGTAATAATAATGCAACCGCCCAAAGTAGTGATGGATGTGTATATAAAGCTATGACATCTTTGCTATTAATATATAAAGCAAATACCATAATTGATATGTATGCGCTAGCAGTTCCTAGACTTCTCATTAAATCAATATCCTTTGTTAAATATCCCCTACCTTTTGATTCAATATGATTATTGAGCTTTAGATTCTTTAATTCTGTGTATCGCTTTACAATGGCTAAGCTCAAGAAAATAAACATAGAAAAAGTCAATAACCAGGGCGATAAGTAAACCTCAGCGATGACTCCACCTGATATTATACGAATTGTGTAAAGCGAAGCTAAAATTAGAATATCCAGAATGATAATTTTTTTGAAATATAATGAATAGCTGATTGTAATAATTATGTATAAAATTAATAAAAATAAAAATTTTAATGGTAAAAATAAATAGGAAATAATTATGCTAACTAAAATAAGTATCGGAGCTATGGTTAGTACAGATAAAACAGGAAAATCTCCTGCTGCCAATGGTCTATTTTTTTTAACAGGATGCAATCGGTCATTGTTTATATCAAACAAGTCATTAATTGCATAAATGGCTGATGCAGCAAAACTAAATGCAAAGAAGCCTATTAATAGCAATAAGAATTTATTATAATCCAAAATTTGATGTGCCATCAAAATTGGTAGAAAAAGTAGTATATTTTTTGTCCATTGGTGGATTCTAAATTGTTTCAGAGCTAACTTAATTATATTGCTTTTGTCTTTTATTAAAATCACGTCTGAGTTAATTTTTTTTACCTTTTCATAGAGTGAGCGATTATTGGAAACTATCACAGCGATCGAAGCTGACTGCCATACGGGTAGATCATTAATACTATCACCAATATAGATATAATTTTTTTTGCCAAATCTAGATTCTAAATAATTTCTCTTATTCTCTTTTTTCAGATTAATTGATTCATCACTACCAATACAATCATCAAAAAGCTTCAGGAAATTACAAATTTTATTGGCTATCAGTTGGTGTGAGGCAGTAATTAAAATGATCTGGTGACCCTTGGATTTGTAATCATTAATTAAATTGATCACTTGTTGATTGTATGGTAGTAAGTTTGCATTTAATGACGATTTTATCGAGACTTTTTGTTTAAAATAAAGCAAACCTTTAAATAACCAGATTGGTATGAGAAATATATACAGAAGGTTTTCGCGAAGCAGACTAGCTAAAGCTTCAATTAAAGTATCAGTCTTAACAAGAGTTCCGTCGAGATCAACACAAACAGGTTTATTCAATTTCTATACACCATCTGATTTTCTTAATTAAGACTTAAAAACAGTTTAGGTAACATCTTCCTGAGTGCAAAAATATTCAATAGTTTTTTCCGCACAAGTATTGCAATAGCCCAATTTAGTAACCATCGTATTAATCATTCTATTGTATAGCTTTTGATTTTCCTCATTAGTCCTGTTGGATAGAGCTCCAACAAGACTACCAGCTCCTGCAATATCGGATTTTAATCTAACATCAGTAACAGCTTTAACAAGTTCATTATTGTCCATAAAATTATAATTCGGATCTTTAATCATTTTCTGGCCGTAAATCTTAGCAATTGTCGTACGAAAACTTTGCTTTTGTTCCTTGTTTTTCAATCCGAGTCTTTCCTCAACGCTGTTGATGAAAGTTTCGTCAATTTTAAGCGGTACTAATTTACCAGTTTGTGGGTCTCGATAAGTCCAAATCTTATCTGGTCCTAAATTTTTAGCATCAATTCCAATAACCATGTTAACATAATTAAGTACATCTTTTTCAATTGCACCTGGTTCATCCATATATGCATTGAAAATAGTTGTCATTACATTTTTTCTATGCAAGCTTCTAGCAATTTTTAGGTCATTTAGATACTTAATTCTATCGTTCGGGTCTTGGACATAATCGAGTATAACACATTCCAAAGCAGGGAAAATATCACCAGCGTACATACATTTTCCTTCCTGAGTTTCAGAGCGTTCGAGCAAAATTTGTAAAGCTCTTCCCAAATTTCTATGTCCCAAACCTTTTTGTCCAAATCTCTTGGTAATATCAGGATCATTATTCAATTCATTAATAACTTCGCTCAAAGTTTTTATACTTTTTTCTCCGGCAACTTCTCCGGCAGCAAGTTTCATCATTTCAACAGGGGTTAATTTATCACTTGGTGGCATTCTTGTAAGTACTACTGCCACGGATAAAGCATAATTTAAATTTGGGTCTATATGCATCTTTTCACCGGCAAAATTTGTTTTTTCCTTGCTACCAATAGCATAAGAAGTAAGTTCTTGTTGCAATATATAATTAGTATTATGAGCCATATATGTTAAACGGCAACGATCAACAATTGGTGCTTGTTCTTTTTCCTCTAAAAAGCGTGCAAATTCGGAATTATTACTGGTTGCTAATATTAATGTATCGAGTGGCCATTTGAATCCTTCAATATCAATTGTTCTATTCTGTATAACACCAAGATATACTTGTATTAGATCTTTTTTGTTTTTAAATATTTCATCTGCAAAATGGATACCGCCACCTGCTACTCTTGCAAGTGCACCTCGGCGCAAATCAAATCTGTATGGATTATCTGCATCACTAATATTCAAGATTCTGGTTATGGATTCTTCGCCAAGCAAATCGACTGCAGATGAGGTAATTTTATCTTTAGCGGCGTATTTACCTGTTAGTGTACCACGTGATTCACTTATAGGTACAGGAAATATTTCTATAAATTCCAAAATTTTGTTTATATCACCATCGCAATACTCACGTATCTGATTTAATATGTAATATGTACAAGCACCAAGAGGTCTATAATTTTTGTAAAAATGTTGAATTTTTTTGGAACTTGCCCCCAAAGCTTCTAATAATTTGATATTTTCCTCTTTTTCATTACTCAAATTCATCGCTAAAACCATAGGATCTTCATAGGTTTGTGACTCTATTCTGGTGATTTTACCATATCCACCTATTTTATCCATATTAATGAATCTGAACGAATACCTTCGATTCTCTGGTAAGGATATAAAATCGCGATATAGTCCCGATAGAAAATCTACAAAATAAGTTTTGCCATTACCAGGTTCTCCAATTAAAACAAAAGCCATTTCAGCTGATGATCCACCTTCAGCTGCATCCTTTACAAATGAAACAAAACTATTGATTTCATCAAACATACCAACTATATGCTTTTTCCCAGTCCTGAATACTTTAAAATCGTAAGTTTGCCTACCATTAACAGTTACTTTTTCAATTTTGTTCGGTCCTTCCAATATCATTCTAGAAACAGATTGATAAACATTTTCAAATCTTCGCTTACCACTAAGAACTTGGAGAATATGATGTGTCAAACTTAGCTCTTTGTTAATTGTAATTTCATTTTTTCTCATTAATTCACCTTATTCATATTTGATTTCTATCTTAATTTTAAAGTTAATAAAATTTTTCTTTTTTATATGATTTCTTTTTTGGACAATTTATGTCCAGAGATAAATTAAAAATTTTAGTTGTAAAAAAATTAAAAAAATCATAATTTTGAAATCTAAAATTATTTCTTAAATTAATGTAATATACTTAAAAGCATATTAAAAGCTGGGATAGTCTTATTTAAATTTTCATTACTTTAATGTTCCCCAAAACTAAATTGAAAAAGTGCAAATTTTATTATTTTATTTAATATTTATATTCCTAAGTAAAAATCCTTTAGATTCAGTAATAAAGGTCAAATCGCATCTTGAAGAAACTGTTTTAATCGATAGTTTAATATCGATTGGATTTAGCTATACTGATTTCGATTTTGTAACCGCTTCTGCTTTCGCTAATGAGGCAATGAATCGTTCTCTAAAAATTCTATACAAAAACGGTATCGCTGATAGCAAATATCTGCTTGCATCTATTCATTTTTATCAAGGAAATTTTAAAGCCGCAATCGATACTTCTACAAAAATTCTAACTTATTATCAAAAGATTAATGAAAAGCTTAAAGAGGTTAAGACGCTAAAGTTAATTGGAGATAGTTATTTCAAAATGAGTGAGTACGATTTAGCAATTAGTTTATATAATCAAGCAAAAAAAATTATAGATACCCACAAAGATGATAAATTAAAAAATGACATTAATAAAATCCTCCCCAAGTTACTTGTAAGTATTGGTCTCTTATATGCTGAAAGAGGTGATATTGATATTGCATCTGAATATTATTGGAATGCTCTCAGTATTGCAAAAAAAACTAATGAAATCAATGTAGAAACCTCAGTATATATAAATTTTGGAACACTACATTTTAACATTGATAAATTCGATAGTGCTCTTTTTTATTTCAAAAAGGCAAATAAATTAGCAAGAGAGAATAACAATCAACGCTTCTTGTTGAGAACTCTAACAAATATGGGTCAGGTATTAAATTTTCTGAATAGAAGTGACGAAGCTCTGAAATGTTTACTCGAAGCATATAACATTCTTGAAAATTATGATGATAAACTTTCAATGTACAACACTTTATTTACCATATCTCAGATTTATATGAAAACAGGCGATTATGCAAATGCCCTCAGAAATCTCGAAAGTTCAAAAGAATTAGCTTTAGAAATCGGCAACAAAAGAGATCTTATACCTATATATTATCAATTAGCTTTAGCTAATGAAAAATTGAATAAAATCACAAGTGCAATTGCCTATTATAAGTTATATGCTCAACTAAAAGATTCCCTTTATGATATCGAAAAAGAGAGTTTATATGCTGAATTACAAGCTAATATGAGATTAGAAGACGAAAAAAATAAAAATAAAATAAATGAAATCACAATAGAATCCCAAAATAAGATTATGCTCATTTTGATTATCAGTTTAATTTTTTCATTAATATTACTATTTATTATTATTTTTCTTTTACGCATAAAAACAAGAATTTATAAAAAAATTGCTCAACAAAAAGATGAAATTACTAAGGTCAATTTAGAGTTAAATGAACTTAATGCAACAAAAGATAAATTTTTTTCAATTATTGCACATGACATCAAAAGTCCACTGGCAATAATAACAAACGTCTCTGAATATTTACTCAGCAATTCTACTAATATATCAAGTAAAGAAACAAATGAACTAATCGAAAGAATTAAAGTCACAAGCCAAAGTTTATCTAATTTATTAGAAAACTTACTTGAATGGTCTAGGTCACAAACCGGTAAAATCAAATTTAATCCACAAATGATAGATTTGCATAATCTTATATTCGAAACAACATTCCTTTTACGCAAAACAGCCGCCAACAAAGGAATAATCATTGAGAATAATGTAAATAAGGATACAAAAGTATATGCCGATAGATATATGCTTGAAGTTATAATGAGAAACCTTGTTTCAAATGCAATAAAATTTACTCCAGAAAACGGCAAAGTCTCAATTAATGCTACAAACGATATAAACGGTATAAAAATATCTGTAGAGGATAATGGTATTGGAATTCCTGAGGATATGATCCCTAAAGTTTTTGATATTAAAGAAAGTATTATCCGACCAGGAACAAACAACGAACGTGGTACTGGGCTGGGACTTATTTTATGTAAGGAATTTATTGAGAAGCATAATGGTAAAATTTGGTTTGAAAGCCAAATCAATGTCGGTTCAAAATTTATCTTCACCTTAAATAGTTTAAATAACTAATATTTAATGATTTTTGAGTGTATAGGCTTTAGTAGTAAAATCTAATCTTTTAAAATCATCTAATGTTGCATTAATAATTTTTTTTTCAGCAAGAAAACCAATCATTGCTGCATTATCTATACAGTATGACAAGGAAGGAGCAATGAATTTGATCCCGCGAAGTGCAGATTCTTGAGCAAATTTTCTTCTTAAAAGTGAGTTGGCAGAAACCCCACCAGCAACAACTAAGTACTTACTTGAATAGGCAATTGCAGCTTTAATTGCTTTTATGACTAATACATCAACAATTGCTTCTTGAATAGAAGCACAAATATGAGTTAGTATTTTTTCATTAACACCATCTGGAAAATTCTTATTAATATAGTTTTTGACAGCCGTCTTTAATCCACTGAAACTAAAGTTATAATCCCCGCTATTTATCATTGCACGTGGGAAGTTTACATAATTTGGATCGCCATCTTTAGCAAATTTATCAATTAAAGGGCCTCCGGGATAGCCTAAACCTAACAATTTAGCAGTCTTATCAAAAGCCTCTCCGGCTGCATCATCAATAGTTGTACCAATTAACTGATATTTAAGGAAGGATTCAACATAGAACAAAGCTGTGTGCCCACCGCTGACAACCAAAGATATATAAGGGAAATTTATTTCTTCATTCTCTATCATCCCTGAATATATATGTCCTTCAATATGATTAATAGGTACAACTGGAATATTGTATCTTAAACCCAATCCTTTTGCAAAGTTTGCCCCCACAATCAGAGAACCAATCAAGCCTGGTTGGGTTGTTACAGCAATAGCAGAGATTTCATTTATATCTGAATGAGCTAAATTTAAAGCATTTTTGACTATTGTTACAATTGAATGCAAATGAGCTCTTGAGGCAAGTTCTGGAACTACACCACCGTATTTCGAGTGAAAATATTGAGAAGATACAACATTGCTTAATACTTGCGAATTTTCGATTATTGCTGCAGAAGTTTCATCACATGATGTTTCTATTGCTAGTATTTTCATTTCACTTTACAGATTTTAATTTATTCATAAGTAGTGATAACGCAGTACCAACCGAACGATTTCTATTAACAGCTCTATCCTTTGAGAAAATGTAGTGATAAGCTTCAACATTATTTCTGTCGGCAATGCCAATCCAAACAGTGCCAACAGGCTTGCTTTCAGTTCCGCCATCAGGTCCAGCTATGCCTGTGATTGATATTCCATAGTCAGTATTGAATAATTTACGTACATTTTCAGCCATCTCCAAAGCTGTTTCTTTACTTACTGCACCATATTTTTCAATAGTATCTTTCTTAACATTCAAAATTGACATCTTTGCTTCATTGCTATAAGAAATGATACCACCAATAAAATATTGTGAACTACCCGGTACTTCCGTGATTACCCCACCGAGCATTCCAGCAGTGCAAGATTCAGCTACTGCAACAGTTGCTTGATTGCTTTTTAAATATTCACCTATCATTTTATTAATCGGTTTATCATCAGTTGATATAACATATTTGGAGACTTTTCCTAAAATTATATCTTGTACCCTATCTAATTCCTTGATAGATTCTTCATAATTTTTGCCACTTACTCCAATCCTCAATCTCACACCGTAATACGATGGTAGAAATGCCAAAGTGCATTCACCAAGAAATCTTGATGGTTCTCCTATTAAATCCGCCAACACTGATTCGAAAATACCAGTTGTGTGTATAGTTCGGTACAATGTTACATCATGCTTACCCTCTGTCATTAAGTTTGAAATAATTGGCAACACAGAATCGTTCAAAATAAACATCATCTCAGATGGTACACCCGGAAGAGAAAAATAATGCTTGTTATTTTCGACAAAATAAAGACCAGGTGCTGTACCTAAGAGATTCCTCAAAGCTTTACTTTTAGATGGAATTAAAGCTTGGGATTTATTTCTCTCGCTTACTTGACGATTTGAACGGGCAAAAAGCTCAAGAATATTTTGAAATGTAGCTTCATCAAATATCAAATGGTCGTCGAAGTATTCCGTAAGTGCATTTTTAGTGATATCGTCGTGAGTTGGTCCCAAACCACCGCTTGTAATAATAACATCATTAAAATTCGAAAGTTTTTGTAACTCAGAAATTAATTGTTCTTGGTCATCTCTGACGACGATATGTTGAGTTACATAAGCTCCTAATTTTGTACATTCATTGGCTATCCATTGTGCATTTGTATTTACGATCTGTCCAATGGCAATTTCATCGCCTATCGTTATAATTCCTATCTTTAACATTATTAAAACTCTCTGAATAACAAAATAAAAAGGCAGACAATAGTCTGCCATTAATAACGATTAGTTCAAAAATTTCTTTATTCTTTTTTTTCAGTATCATCTATTTTATCATTACTTGTGGAATCGCCAGTGTTTGCTTCATTGTTTGTTGCGTCCTGTATAAATTCTGACTCTGAAGCTGGTTCAGCTGATTGATTAACTGTTACAGGAAAGCTAGATTGTTCTAATGCATCGAGAGATTTTTGATATCGGGGACTTTCAAGCTCGGGAAAAGCCGATTCGTATGCTGCAATTGATTCTTTTAAACTGTCTTCATCGGTTGGAAGAGGTTCGAATGCATATTTATCAGCGTTAGGAACTGGATGTTTCAAATTATATGCTTCAATTACTTCAGGATCCTTATTTCGAAGAGCTTCTACAACCGATAGCACAATCTTTTTGGAATCTTTATCAAACTCTACAACTTTAAGGGGGAGAGTATCACCGATTTCAAAAAATTCACTTATATTTTTGACAGGTGCGAAAGATAATTGCGAAACTGGAACAAATCCATCCACACCATCAGGTAGCTCAACAATAACACCTTTTTCAATTATTCGTTCAATTTTTGCTTCAGTTTCGGCACCGACTTTGTATTTTTCTTCAAAATAATCCCATGGATTATCATTTATTTGTTTATGTCCTAGTGCAATTCTTCTTTGTTCGGGATCAATTCCGAGAACGACAACTTCGATTTGATCGCCTTTTTTTACAAATTCTCCGGGATGTCGAATTTTTTTAGTCCAGGATAAATCACTAATATGAACAAGACCATCAACACCGGGTTCAAGTTCGACGAAAACCCCAAAGTTAGTCAAATTCCTTACAATTCCTTTATGACGTGAGTCAATCGGATATTTTTTGAGTAGATCTTGCCAGGGATCGGGCTCTAATTGCTTCATCCCCAGAGCAAGCTTTTTGTTTTCTTTATCAATATTGAGAACAACAGCCTCAACTTCCTGCCCCATAGAAACCATTTGAGAGGGATGTTTTATATGCTGTGTCCAAGACATTTCTGATATATGTATTAAACCTTCTATACCTTTTTCTATCTCTATAAATGCACCATAATCAGTAAGGCTTACAACTTTACCCCTAACTTTTGTTCCAACTTCGTATTTATTACCAATACTATCCCAAGGATGAGGAGTCAATTGTTTCATACCAAGTGATATTCGCTTCTTATCTTCATCAAAATCGAGAATTACTACCTTGACTGTTTGATCCAATTCTACAATTTCGGAAGGATGCGTAACCCGTCCCCAGGATAAATCAGTTATATGAACTAAACCATCAACACCACCAAGGTCAACAAATACTCCAAAATCTGCTATAGCTTTGACAGTTCCTTCTAATACTAATCCTTTCTCAAGTTTAGAAATAATAGCTTGCCTTTGTTCAGTTAGTTGTTCTTCAAGTAATACTTTATGACTGACAACCACATTTTCATTCGGATGATTAACTTTTACAACCCTTACGTCAAGACTTTTGCCTACCCATTGGTCAAAATCCCTGACAGGTCTTACATCTATTTGAGAACCGGGCAAAAATGCTTCAATACCGAGTAGATCTACTACCATACCACCTTTAATTCTTCTCAAAATTTTTACTTGAATAACTTCTTGAGTTTCATAAAGTCGTAATATATCTTCCCAAATTCGCATAAAATCTGCTCTTCTACGTGAAAGTAGTAGCTTACCATTTGGATCTTCGATTGTTTCAATATACACATCAATCTCATCGCCTACTTTATATGTTTCCGCATTTAATAATTCCGTTCTTGGAACTATTCCTAGGGATTTGAAACCAATATCAACATAAACCTCATCTTTTGTCATGTTGACAATTTTACCTTTGACAAGTTCATCTTCTTTAATATTCTGAATTGTTTTAGTAGCCAGTTGTTCGTATGTTTGATCATCCATATCAAAATAAGAATCGCCTTCGAAAATGTTGTTAACTGTTTTTTTTGTTTTGGAGGCATTTATCGGCTGCGCTCCTAAGCCTTCAATTGGATGCTTTCCGGAAGCATCTACCGATGTTTGTTGAATTTCAGTTTCTGTCATTAAAACTCCTATAAATTGTATGTTTTGTAAAAAAATAATTAAATTTAGCTTTGCAAATTAATAAATTCGTTTAAAATGAACAAAAAATATTTGAATGTCAAGTAGTTTTGATAATTTAAATTTGATTGATTTAATAAAAAAATAAAAAAGGGGAAATTTTTTAAATTTCCCCTAAGCAAAAATAGAGTAATTAGCTTGAATTAATTTTTGGGTGAATATACGTAAACCTGTACAGTTCGCGATAGATGTCTTCCGATTGGAGAATTGTTATCAAAAATTAGTCTTTCTTCGCCTACACCATAGACTTCATATTTTGCTTGTGGTACTTTTGCACGCAAAGCATCCCTTACTTGATTCGCACGTCTTAATGCCAATTGTTTATTATATGATTCGGTGCCTATTCTATCAGTGTATCCATAAATTTTCACGGTCGAATTAGGTTTTATTTCGGGAATTATTTCATTTTCAATAATTCTTCTATCCATGTTATTTATAACATCACTATCAAAATCAAATAGTATTAACGAGAATTTTGAAATAGTTTGATCTGGTAGATTCTCAGCTTTTTTACGTGTAAATGATAAAAATTCAACTGGTACGCTTCCACTTGCACTTTTTTTCATTCCTTTTTCATTATGAGCTGTGAAAGTATATTCAAGCGGTATAGCACCTGGTGTTAACGCATTTGGGGCTATGTACCACCTTACAGGTTCTGGTTCGCCTTGTCCCTCGAACTTTTTCAATAACCTATCACTTTGATAAATTTCAATTGTCCAACGATTAACTGGGTGGCTTGATTCAGCAAAAGTTACAAACTCAATATTATCTGGCGTCGGAATAGCTTCTCGTTCACCAGCAATAGTGATTGGATATAATATTCTATCATCATTACTTGCAAATTCAACTCGTCGATTTTCTGCAACACCCTCGGGGTCTTTTTTTGTCGAAGCTTTCTGAGGCAAGCCAACTGCCTTTGTTGTAATTCTGTTTGCCTCAATACCATAATTATTTACTAAATATTCCTTAGCATTTTCAGCTCTTCTTTGTGATAGCTCCATATTTCGTGCTTCGCCCATATCATCATTTGTTCCTGTGATCGTTAAATTAGCTCTTGGAATTTCACGCATCCGTACACCAATTACATCCAGAATAGATTTGTTAATAGTATGTGCATCTGCTTCTAATGCTTCTATATTGAAATCGCCGGTTTTGCGATCGGCATTAATTTGATATTCAGGTAGTGGTCGAGCATCATTTTGTCTATAAAATACATAGGGCACTATAGGGAAAAGTTCTTTATATTGGGTTTCCTCAATAGTAATTTTTTCAAGTTTATTCTTGCTACCCTCTTTATTGTAGTAGTTCACTTCACGAAAACCAACATTAAGATAGGATTCTTCAATTATATCATCTTTTTTTTTCGGAGGGAATCCAAACATCAATGATATTCCTGCTCGAATTTGTGGTATCTCCCAACTATCAAATTTATTTTCGCCTGAAACTTTTGAAAAAGGCAATCTGTATGATATTTCCGGTATGAGCATAAACGATGAACTTAGGTTAAAAACATATCCTATACCCAAAGCCAATGCTAATCGTAAATTCTTTTCCTCAATTGGCTGAGTTTCTTTAAGGGTTCTTTCTAAATTCTGATTTACATAACTTTCAATTTCGGCATATTCATATTCTTCAGATAAAGGTACGCCTAACTCTAAGCCAGCTAGAAAATAAAGTCTTTTTAGTGGCAGTAAATTATGAAATTGAATTGATGGCATAATTTCTAAATAGCTTATATTTCCAATTAAATTATCAGAGTTAAATATTGTATCACCAATTCTAATTTCTTTTTGAGATTTTAAAGTACCATTTAGCGAATTATAGCCTATTCTTCCGGAAAAAACAAAATAATCACTGATAGGTGCATTAAGAATACCTCCAGCATTGAATCCCAATCCCAATGCATTTTCATTAAATTCAACAGACCGGATTCTAAAATCATTAAGCCTTGGACTAAATGTAAAATTTGGGTTATGCATATTAAAATTGGGCCCCCCATAAATACCAAAAGATACAGGCATTTCAAAATTTTCGCTTGAATAAGTCCTAAAAATAAAGAAAAAACACAACAGAACACTAATAATGCTTATTTTTGTCATAAATCCTCCATGTTTTGAAACTATAAAATTATTTATTTCGTATATCATAAAACTTTACCACTTTAAGGGATATAAACTATGTTGAATCTAAACTTGATATTTCGACGCTCCACCAAATTTGTTATTTTAATCTCTTGCATTGCTTGTTGTAATGTATTAATAGCAAATGCAGAATCAAACTCATCTGCAGAACTTAAATTTGGTGTTCATCTTGGACTATCAACACCTAATGCTAACATTAACGACATTTATAATAGTGATATTTTAAAAAAATCTGAGAATGATGTTTTTAATTTTTTGCGCGAAAGTGCAAAATTGGGCTACCACCTCGGAATTAGAGGACGCTTTTACTTGAACGAAACATATCAATTTATAGGTGTATTACTTTGGAATAGATTTTCAGAATCAAGAATTGATGTTAAAGACCCCACAAGAAATGATACAATAATACAAACTTTATTTACCAATCAAAACATCGTAAATATTGGTGCAGGAATGAACATAGCTTTAAATTCAGGTTTAATCAAGTTCTATGGCAGTGGGGAGCTAAATTTTAACTATCTGTATAATAGTGTTGATTTGGAATTTTCCAATGGTGTTCAATTACCTTTATCATTAAGTCCTTCTTATACTCGCGTTGGTGTTGGAATCGGTGCAGGTTTGGATTTTGATTTAAAATTAATTCTTCTTAATCTTGAAACTAAATACTTCATAACAAACATTATAGGTCTTGATGATAATGAAAAACTTAAATCATTTTTAGCAATCAGTTTTGGAGTTTATTTTTGAAAATAATCTATTTAAGATTAGATTATTCTGCTCATTTTTATTATTATTTTTGCTTTTGTAACATATTTTTTATTTCTGCTTTATGAGTAAAATACCAGATTTCAGTAAAATAGATTTTCATCTCAATGATTTTCCTAAATACGAAGAATGGGAACAATTGTTCATTAAAGAGACAAACTCATCGCCTAATGAATGTACCTATTCGCTTGAGAAAATACCAATTAAGCCATTTTATTTTATAGACGATGCAGAAAATCTGCCTCATTTGGATTTTACTGCTGGAATTCCACCTTTTCTCCGTGGACCATACCCCACAATGTACTTAACACAGCCCTGGACGATACGTCAATATGCAGGATTTTCAACTGCCGAAGAAAGTAATTCATTTTACCGTAAAAATCTTGCCGGTGGCCAAAAAGGCTTATCCATTGCTTTTGATTTAGCTACACATCGTGGATACGATTCTGACCACCCGAGAGTTATTGGTGATGTTGGGAAAGCCGGCGTAGCAGTAGATTCCATATTGGATATGAGAATTTTGTTCGATGGAATACCCCTCGACAAAATATCAGTCTCTATGACTATGAATGGAGCAGTACTTCCAGTCATGGCTTTTTATATTGTGGTAGCTGAGGAACAGGGAGTTCATCAATCCCAACTTAGCGGAACAATCCAGAATGATATTTTAAAAGAATATCTCGTCCGCAATACTTACATATATCCTCCATCTGCTTCAATGAAAATAATTTCTGATATATTTGCCTATACCTCGAAAAATATGCCCAAATTCAATTGTATATCAGTGTCTGGTTATCATATGCAGGAAGCTGGTGCGACAGCTGATTTAGAACTAGCCTATACCTTAGCTGATGGACTCGAATACGTTCGAGCCGGTTTAAAAGCCGGTTTACAAATTGACGAATTTGCACCGCGTATATCTTTTTTCTGGGCAATAGGAATGAATTTTTTCATGGAAATTGCTAAAATGCGAGCCGCCAGAGTTCTTTGGGCAAAACTTATAAAACAATTTGATCCAAAAAATCCAAAATCAATGGCACTACGGACACATTGTCAAACATCGGGTTGGAGCTTATCTGAACAAGATCCATATAATAATATAACAAGAACCTGCATCGAAGCATTAGCCGCTGTATTGGGACATACTCAATCACTCCATACTAATTCTCTGGACGAAGCAATCGCTCTTCCAACTGAATTTTCTGCTCGCATCGCCAGGAATACACAGATTATACTTCAAAAAGAAACTGATATTTGCAACGTTATAGATCCACTCGGAGGCTCTTATTATTTAGAAACTCTGACATATGAATTAATGAAGAAGGCATGGGAACATATCAAAGAGATAGAATCTTTGGGAGGTATGGCAAAAGCTATCGAAAAAGGTATTCCCAAAATGAGAATTGAAGAAGCTTCTGCTAAAAAGCAAGCAAGAATTGATTCAATCACTGATATTATCGTTGGGGTAAATAAATTTAAACCCAAATACGAGCCTCCTATTGAAATTCTTGAAGTGGATAACGCAGAAGTACGCCGAAAACAGATTGAAAGAATTAAAAAATTAAAAGAAATGAGAGATGAAAATCTTGTCCAAAAAGCTCTTAACAAACTTAGTGATGCAGCTAAAAATAACAACGGTAATTTACTCGAACTTTCGATTGAAGCAGCACGAGCCAAAGCCACATTGGGCGAGATTTCATATGCTCTTGAAAAAGTTTACGGAAGACACAAAGCCTTCTCAAAAACGATAACGGGAATTTACAGTAAAGAATATAAATTAACTGATGAAATTAACAAAATCAGGAAAATGACAGATGAATTTGAAAATAACTTCGGCAGACGACCAAGAATACTTATTGCTAAAATGGGGCAAGATGGACACGACAGAGGCTCAAAGGTTATTGCAACTGCATTCGCTGATATGGGTTTTGATGTGGATATTGGTCCCCTTTTCCAAACTCCGGAAGAAACTGCACGACAGGCAGTTGATAATGATGTACACGTAATCGGTGTCAGTTCATTAGCTGGTGGTCATAAAACATTAATCCCTCAATTAAAAGAAGAATTGATTAAATTAAAAAGAGACGATATTTTTATAATTGCAGGCGGGGTTATACCTCAGCAAGATTATGAATTTTTGAAAAAAAATGGTGTTATTGAAATATTCGGTCCAGGTACTAAAATTCCAGAATCTGCTTTGAAAATACTACAAATTTTAAATCAACACCTATATGCCACAAAATAAGGATAAATTTTTGAATAAAATTTTATATGATGGTATCCTGAAAGGCGACAATACAATATTGGCAAAAGCAATTACATTAATTGAAAGTTCAAAACCTGAGGACAAAAAAAAATCTGTAGAATTAATAAATTCAATACTACCAAAAACCGGAAATTCACTCAGAATAGGTATCACAGGTAGCCCGGGAGTTGGCAAAAGTACATTTATTGACTCATTCGGAAGTTATTTACATTCATTAAACAAAAAGATTGCTGTTTTAACAATAGATCCTAGTAGTTCAATATCATCCGGCTCGATTCTTGGAGACAAAACACGAATGGAACGGTTAAGTCAACTAAAAGATGTTTATGTACGTACATCACCATCCAAAGGTTCTCTTGGTGGAGTAGGTAGAAAAACACGTGAAGCAATCTTATTATGCGAAGCCGCAGGTTACGAAATAATACTAATCGAAACGATTGGTGTCGGACAAAGCGAAATTCTTATCCGTTCGATGGTTGACATTCTTATCCTTTTAATTCATCCCGGTAGTGGAGATGAATTACAAGGAATAAAGAAAGGTTCAGTAGAATTAGCCGATATTATTGTGATAAACAAATCAGATGGTGAATTAAAAACATTAGCCGAACAGACCCGTAAAAACTATAAAAATGCTTTACATTTACTCAATTCGCCAACAGATGGATGGTGTCCGGAAGTAATTAATGTCTCTTCTATATATGATGAGGGTATCCCTGAAATTTGGAAATCAGTTGAAAACTTTTTATCTATTACTAAATCAAACCAAAGTTTCGAGAAAAGACGACAGCTACAAAAGATTGAATGGCTTCATAAAATTATTGAAGACGAAATTTTAAGCATTTTTGAAAATAATATTGAAATGAAAAAATTCATTAGAAAAATTGAGCAAAATGTCATTAAAGATTCTGAATCTCCATATTCAGCTGCACGTAAAATAATTGCAAAGCTTATCTTGTCATCAAAACAAATTAATATTGCATCTTGACTTTTAATTTGATAACCTTTTTATCTAATTTAAATTTAACAGAATCGAATGATGGTAAAGTAAAAATGACTTTAGGATTATTAGATATACCCCAGCCTTCAGTCGGCAAACCCAGAAAATTTCTGTCCATTTTTATATTTAAATTTTCATCGTGATGTACTGTAAAAGCGTATTCACCAAATTCTAAATCCTCGAAAACAATCGTACACTTTTCTTCAAATATAGGGGCGACTACTCTTCTGTAAGCACTATCGCTTAATGTGGGGAAAAATTTATCAGAATTATACAAATGACTTCTGACGTTACCATTGCTATTTTTCAACCCCTCAACTTCAATTATGATTTTACCTGTATTTAAGCTTTTGTCATTAGCCAACAATAAAAAAATATTAGCAAATATGCAATAAATCAAAATCAAAACCTTCATAAACAGATATTTTGAAAATGAAAAATTTCAAAATGTAAATTAATTGATTGAAAAATTAAAAACAAATCAAAATATTTGTAACTCATTATTTAACAATTATTTAACAATATATTAACAATTGTTTATGTTAAGCGATAAAAAAGTTATTGTCGGAATGTCTGGTGGTGTTGATTCATCAGTCGCTGCTGCATTATTGGTCGAACTCGGATTTGAAGTAATAGGTTTAACTATTACACCATTCAAGATTGATAATCAATGCCGTACCCTTGAAAACGAGAGAAGTTGCTGTTCATATCAAAGTGTTTTAGATGCAAACGATGTATGTAAACAACTCGGCATTGAACACATTTTAATTGATTTAACCGAAATTTTCAGAGAAAAAGTTGTAAATAACTTTATAAGCGAATATCTTAGCGGAAGGACACCAAATCCCTGTGTGATTTGCAACCACACTATAAAATGGTATGCAATGCTCAAAAAAGCCGATGAATATAATGCAAAATATGTAGCAACCGGTCATTATGCGGAAGTCATAAAAAATGCAAACGGTGAATACTTAATCAAACGCGGGAAAGATCTATCGAAAGACCAATCTTACTTTCTTTGGATGCTGTCACAGGAACAATTGCAAAGAACAATTTTCCCTTTAGCTGGAATTGAGAAAAAACAAACCAGAGAAATAGCACATAAATTTAATCTTCCTGTCAAAAATAAAATAGAATCACAGGAAATATGCTTCATTCCAAAAAATGATTACCGTCAATTTTTATCCGAACAAGTACCTGATTTAGATGAAAAAATTGGTACGGGCAAAATAATCTTTCAAAATCAAGTCATTGGTGCTCACAAAGGTTTCCCGTACTATACAATCGGACAAAGAAAAGGATTAGGAATATCATACGATGAACCACTATACATTAAATCAATTACTGCAGAAAAAAATATTATCGAAGTAGCTACAATAAAAGAAATTCAGAAAAATGGGTTAATTTCCTTAGAATTTAATATTTTTAGTAATGAATTATTGAGTTCCAACAGTAATTTAACTGCAAAAATTCGATATAGAGACATTGACGAACCAGTTAAATGTGAAATTCATGAAAATAAACTAATAGTAAACTTTCAAAAGCCAAAGAAAGCAATAACTCCCGGCCAATCTGTGGTTGTTTACCACGATGATTTACTGGTAGCTGGTGGAATAATCTACAATTCTTTCTGAAATTTTATTAAGTATATTAAATTTAATGAAAACTTTATGAAAAATCTCATTATTACATTGATGTTTTTAACAAATAATTTACTTATTACACAGCCTAAATTATATAATCCACCAGCAACAGAAAGAATTCCAATGGAATTCAATCTACACGGCTTTGAATTTACCGATTATTATAGCTGGCTTGAAAATAAAAACGACCCGAAAGTACTCAATTGGTCTAAACAACAACATAAATTCACTCTCGATTTCATAAAAACAAATGCACCAGAAATAGCAAAATTACGAGACGAAATTAAAAATTATTTAGATAGAGATTACCGTTCTGCTCCTTTTTACATTGGTAATCGTGAATTCTTCTGGGCAAGAAAAAAGGGCGAACAGCAAAACAAATTATATACAATTATCAATAAAAAAGAAAAATTATTATTTGATCCGATGCAGATTGACCCATCGGGTAAATCCGCAATTACACAAACTGCCTTTACAATAAAAGGTGATAAAGTTGCTATCGGTATCCAATTTAAAGGTAATGAAATTAGTGATTATCGTATTATAGATACAGAAACCGGTAAACAAATTGGCAATACAATAGAAGGATTAAATTCCTTCAATTGGACAAAAGATGAAAAACATGCTTATATAACTGTCAGAACCGAAGAGATGATAAAATCTCAAATCCCTTTGAGAACATATCTTCATAAAATCGGCACCGATAGAAAAAACGACATTTTTCTTGTAGCTCCTAAAGATGCTAAAGATTTTGCCAGCGTATGGGATCCAAGATATGGAAACGTTACATTTTTCTCCGAGGGTGATTTCTTTACAAACACTCTAAAGATTAGAAAAGTCGGTACCAACGACGAGCCCAGAATTATATTTAGCAGTAATAAATATAAAGCAACACCTCAAACAACTAATGATAAAATTTATTTCCTGACAAATTACGAAGCTCCTAACTTCAAAATAATGATTACAACAATAGATAAACCTGAATTTGAAAACTGGAAAGATTTCTACCCTGAAAAAGAAACTGTTCTTGAAGGATTTGTTATAACGAGTGATTACGTAATTGTAAAATATAAAAAGGATGTTCTAAGTAGGCTTTCTGCTTATGATTTCAACGGCAAATTAGTTAAAGAATTGGAACTACCAGAATTTGGGAACGTAGCCGGTTTAACCTATCACGATGAATCGAATAACGTTTTTGTAACTTTATCAACATTTACGTCACCATCAAAAATTTACAAGTTAAATGGTAAAACATTAACTTGGGAGTTCTTCTGGCAAGATGAAGTATTCGTTGACGTCAGTCAAATAGAATCTAAACAGGTATTCTACACTTCAAAAGATGGAACAAAAGTACCTATGTTCTTAGTTTATCGCAAGGATATCAATCTCGATGGTAATAATCCAACATTACTATATGGCTATGGTGGTTTTAACATAACGATCAGCCCAAATTTTATAGGCACTACTGCTTCGTTTATCAATCGAGGTGGAGTTTATGCTCTTGCTTGTTTGCGTGGTGGAAGTGAATACGGTGAAGCTTGGCACCAAGATGGTATGTTACATAAAAAGCAAAATACATTCGATGATTTCATTGCTGCAGCAGAATATTTAATTAATGAATCATACACAAACCCAAATAAACTTTGCCTGAGAGGCGGAAGTAATGGTGGTTTACTCATAGGTGCGATGATTACACAACGTCCTGACTTATTTAAATGTGCAATCTGTGCCGTTCCCTTGCTTGATATGCTTCGCTATCATAAATTTTTAATAGCTCGGTATTGGATCCCAGAATATGGAGACCCAGATATAAAGGATGATTTTCTGTATATATTAAAATATTCACCCTATCATAATTTACGTTGGGGCTTCAATTATCCCTCAGTATTATTTAAAGCCGGTGAAAATGATTCACGCGTCGATCCTATGCACGCAAAAAAAATGGCTGCTTTAATGCAAAACAATCCTGCCCAGAAAAATCCTATTTTATTATTCGTTGATTTTGAAAGTGGACACGGGTCAGGTCAATCAATTAATCAAATGATTGACAATATAGAGCTCGAATGGAAATACATTATGTGGCAATTGGGAATGAATTAATACAGAGCTGTTAATTGACGTGTAACTCTATAATTCCAAATATATCGTATTATTCCTTTCATAAAATCATGATTAATGTAATAAACAAAATCAGGGTGTTCGGGTAAAACTAATTCATAAAGTAGCATTTCATTCAAATACCCGTTTTTGCTTGCATCTATAAGCTGTTCAACTAATTCATTTTCCTTAATATCTACATTTTTATCATGCTCATTATTTTTTATATTGTAATAAGCAGAAATCATCTGAAATACACATTCTCTTTCCTCTAAAAGAAAATCAGGTAGCTTACTGTGAGCAATCATCTTTTCCCGATAACCTGGTTCATATCGCCATAATGCTTTATAAAGCAAATAGCTCATCCAAGATGGGTGTTCGGAAAAATCAAAAAAACACAATATTGTGTTGTCATAGCTATTTTTTTCTATTCTTAATGGTTTTCTAAAAATATCACTTGAAAAGGCATAATTAAATGAATTGAAATATTTATTAAGCGATTTGATTATTTCGATATCATTTCTGTTTAATATATGAGCAATAAGCCCTTCGTTTATTGCCTCCTTTATATTTCCTACCTTGTAAAGCAAATCCGATAATAACCAATGTGAGAAATAATCATAGTAATTTATTTGAATTGACCTACTAACCCAATAAATAGCCGAATCCTGCTGGTTTAAGTATAAATAACAGTGACCTATATATGCCATTATTTGTGAAATTGTTGGATAAATTTTTAAAACTTTTTTATAGTATTCAATCGAATTGCGATACAATTTATGCTGAAAATTCTCCTGAGCCTTTTTATAGTAATAATATGCGAGACTATCATCTTTAAGAACATCGATAAAATCTAAAGCTATATATAAATTGTTGTCAGATGGGAATAAACTAATTCGACTGGATAGTAAATTTCTATGGTTTTCTATATCGGATTCTTTAGAGAAACTAATTAGTTTATAAACCATAGTTGATTGATTTAACATTTGCATCAGCTCTGCAGGACTTTTGAGATTCTGGCTGATCAAAGGATATTGGCAATTTAGTATTATTATTATAAATATAATTGCTTTTATCATTTTTTAAAATCTAATTAAATGAATTATAACTAATATATGAAATAATTTTTATTTTAACAAATATTTTATTTAAAATATTTTAATATATAATATCTATTTCATTTATCGTTTAAATAATCGAAAAGTTGAGAACCAAAAAATTTTATTTTTATGAACTTAAAAAGCAATGATTTAAATTTTCAATACTACAAACATTGAGCTTCAAATACAATTCTCCCCAATTTTCAATTTCTATGGATTTTGATCTTCAAAAAACCGAGATTGCAAATATTTAAGATATACTATTGATTTTGCTTTTATAAACGAGTTAAAGTTAATTTATATCATAGTCTAAGCCTTAGCATCTTTGGTTAAATTATGATTTAGTGTTAAGAATTAAGTAAGAAGGTATGAATATTCAAACATAATACTAAATATGAACACAACTTTTATTCAAAAGCTCATTCATAAGAAATGATAACTATTTCAAAAAAACTATCCTACATATATTGATAACATATTCAATTTTCCTTAACTAAGTTAATCTAATTTCTTGCTCAAATCAAAAAAGATTTCCCAATAAAGGCTCAGATACATTCTGTAATCAATCTGCAATTACAAGCCTTATTCTAAATAAAAAAATATTAATTGTTACAAACGGTGTTTATGGTAAAAGAATTGAAAAAATAGCTATTATTTACAAGATTGATAATATTGCATTATCTTACATACTGAAGATTTTGGATTTCTAGTTAAAAAAACTAATACTTCATTAATTGTTAATTCTTTGAGCAGTTTTGGTGCTATTCCTATTGATATGTCAAATAATAATATTTCTTGTTCAATTTCTTATTCAAACGTATTTATTGAAGGTGTTCCAGGTTTCTCTTTTATCATTGTTAAAAAAGATGATCTATATGATCCTAAAATCAAAACGAAAACATTATCATTGGATCCAATTAGACAATGGAATGGATTTGAAAATTACGGAGAATTTAGATCCACACCCCATACCTATTCAATTTTTGCCCTCCATCAAGCACTAAAAGAACTAAATGATGAAGGTGAAATAAATAAAAAAAGCCGTGAGATAATCTTCCAATCAAAAAAATTAGTTGAAGGAATCAAATGATTCGGTTACAAGACTTACTTAGATGATCATCACCAGAGTTATATAATCACTTCGTTTTATTACCCCAATTGAGGAATGAAACAATTTGTTTTCAACCTATGTTATTAACTTATTCAGTTGTCGCGGTTTCATTATATATTCTGGTAAAATAACAGATTAACAAGATTTCCATATTGGTAATATTGGCAAAATAAATATCAATAAAATTATTATACTTTTGGATAACATTAAATAAGTTACTAAAGAAATGCGAAAATAATTATCTTTTCCTAATCCAAAAACTGCAAGCATCTCTATTATATTCAGAATATAGATTGGCTGTGATAAAAAATTCTTTCATTTTCTCTTCGTAATCTCTAAATAGATGATTTTGAGGTAATATAATTTCGAATTTCTCATTGTATGAAAGAAATGCTTCGAGCAGGTATTGTTCATTCCAAAATGAATGAGCATCAACAATCCATTTTGAAGGATAATTTCTTGGATAGAATATATCATGAATATTAATAAAAACTCCAGAATTCAAGTTCGGCAGTATTTGTAGGTATATATACAAAATATCTCCCTCAGGTTTAATTTGGTGGGACGAATCAATAAATAGAATGTCATTTTCATTTAATTCTTTGAATAAATCTATTGTGCATTCTTCTACTTTTTCACGTATTATTTTAGCAGAAGTTTTTTCAAGCCATTTATTTTCATAGGGTTCTATACATATTAATTCATTATTTTGTTGAGGATTTTCTAACTGATTTGCCTTTAATGCAAGTAGAGCTACTTTCGTTGAAAAACCTGAACCAATCTCAATTATCTTTTTTGGCTTTAAGTTTCTAATGAATAGATAATATAACTCAGCTTCCTGTGGTAAAAAAAATGGGAATTTTGTTTCTTGATTATCATTTAGTAGATTATCAAAATTAATATTTTGAACTTCTGATACATATTTAAATTTCTCTATAAATGAAAATATTTTTTTGTAATCAATATTAATTGAGAGATTAAAATCAGGTTTATTTAATAATTTTAATTTCATAACATCAGGCATTGGATCATAATAATGATTTGTTATAGGGAAAACACCTACTCTCCTGAATATTGCTCGACTGAAGATCATACGTGAAACCCCTTTAAACCTAACAAATTTAAAATATTTTGATACAAAATATGTCAAGGGAGACATTATAAAATCTATTATCCTTAAAATTAGTGTTTTCATATAATTTAATCAGTATTACCTTATACAAATTATTGTAACAAGATTCTTTATGGCCAGAAATATCAACCAGCAATGTAAAAATTATATTCTGTTCATAGTCAAAATCGTTTTGATATATACAAATAAACAAAAACTATACAAAGATAATCAATTGAGTCAAAATTGAAAATAATAGGCTGTCCATGATAGTAGATTCTTATAATGAAATGGATTTAATTTAATTATTAATGAGATTCAAATATTCTCAAATACACACGCTAATTTTAATTTAACTCATTATTATAAAAACCTAAATATTTTGTATTTGATTTTGACCTATATTTCATTGATAATTCAAATATTTAGGTTAAATTTTTAAAAATTATTTCGTAAATTCTAAAATATATTTTATTCACTACTAAAAAATTAAAAAAATGATACAAGTATTTTTAAAAATCGCACTCTTTTTTATATTTCTATCAATTATAATCAATAATCAATCAAAAGCTCAAACCTGGCAAGAATTAATGGACAGCACATCATATTATCAGGAACAACAGGACTACCAAACCGCTCTCGAATGGGCATTCCGAGCAGAAGCAAAAGCAAAGCAAGAGTTCGGGGAAATGGATACAAATTATGTGGCTTCTATTACAAAAATTTATTACAATTACTATTACCTTGGTGATGCAAATAAAGCGTTAGAATATTGTGAAAAAGCAAAACCAATAGTAAAGCAGTTAAGAGGAGAGGAAAGCCCTGAATATGCGGAAGTTACCGGAAGTCTTGGAGTTTTTTATAATGCTATTGGAGCATTT
Source organism: Candidatus Kapaibacterium sp. (assembly GCA_938031175.1). GTDB lineage: Bacteria > Bacteroidota > Ignavibacteria > Kapaibacteriales > UBA2268 > CALHGZ01. The sequence continues at coordinate 204,589 of CALHGZ010000006.1, forward strand.
GACAAAGCTGAGCCTTTATACAAAGAAGCATTAGAGATGAGAAGGAGGCTATTCAAAGGTGACCATCCCCATCTAGCTGCGAGCATTAACAATATGGCTGTGTTTTATAAAGCCAGAGGCAATTATACAGAAGCTGAGCCTTTATACAAAGAATCATTAGAGATGTATCGGAGGCTATTCAAAGGTGACCATCCCCATCTAGCTGCGAGCATTAACAATATGGCTGTAATGTATAATGCTTGGGGTAAATTTTATGAAGCTGAGACATTATTAAAAGAAGCTTTAGAAATGGTCG
>CALHGZ010000007.1:0-195000 GCA_938031175.1 Candidatus Kapaibacterium sp.
ATAGTAGTGAGGTTTGGAGCGTAAGTTTTAGTCCGGATGGACAAACTCTTGCTTCGGGGAGTGTGGACAACACAATCAAGTTATGGCGAGTAAGCGATGGGAGAGAAATCCGCACCTTGACGGGGCATAGTGATTTAGTTATTAGCGTAAGTTTTAGTCCGGATGGACAAACTCTTGCTTCGGGGAGTGGGGACGGAACAATCAAGTTATGGTCAATAGACGGTGCATCGTTACAAGAAGATGTTTCTGACAATGTATTTACTATCGTTGAGCCAAAAGCAACTTCGGTTGACATAGATATGGGTAAATGTCTAATTAATAACGTAAAAGATAGCGTTGTTATTGATTTTGTTCAAAATATTGGTAGTTGGAAGTTTAGAGTAGATTCCATTTACTTTCGTGGAGCAGATGCGAGTTCTTTCACTCTCGTATCGGGCTTTCCAAAATACGAAGTAGAAGCAACTAAATCACATTATGGAGAATTTCGCTTTGCACCTAAAAAAGTGGGACTGCATAATGCAGAAATAGTTATAATAACGCAGTCCGATACATTAATACAGCAAATAAGAGGCGAAGGCATCGAAGAAAAATTAGAAATAGTAGACAATATAATTGATTTTGGCGTTGTAGATGTGGGCAAATACAAGGATACAATACGTGTATTAACGATAAAGAATATCGGTTCTATCCCAATTACCATTACAGAAACCAAGCATAATTTACCGAATATAAAAGATTTTGTTACATTATCGGGCGGAGGCAATTTTATATTACAACCAGGTGAAACTCAATTAATGGATTTACGCTTCAAGCCGTCAGATGGAGGTAGAACAAGCGGAACATTAGAGTTTCACTATCAAGGTGTTGGGAGTCCAGCAGTAGTACAGTTGTTTGGAGAAGGAGTAAAGAAAAGTCCAAAGATACAAAGTGCAATCGCACCATTTGAGGATATAATATGTGGAAGCGAGAGCACAACTGAAATTGAGATTAGAAACGATGGCGGCGAAGATTTGGTAATTAGCACACTGAAAGTAAGAGGAAAAAACATAGAGGATTTTGAGATAAATCAAACATTGCCGCTGACAATTAAAATAAGTGAAACAGCTAAGATAACGATAAAATTTAAACCGCAGACGACAGGAAATAAAGAAGCAGAATTAGAAATAACCTCCAATGCCGACCCGGATTCATTGTTAATAATACCCATTTCAGCAAGGAAAGAACTAGTAGATTACTCATTAAGCGAAACGACGATAAATTTGGGGAATTTGAAATACAATGAACCTGCCAATAAAACAATTATATTGAAAAACATCGGCACATTGCCTGCAACATATCAATTAACTATAAGTGGAAATTTACAAATATCAGAAACTAATTTCACACTGCAACCGTATGAAGAAAAGGAAATAACCATAACATTTCAAGGCAGTGCAACGGAAACAACAATTAGCGAATTATTGACGATAAAAGAGAATGTATGCAATCAAACAAAAGTTGTTCAAATAGCAGGCTTGGTATTCTCGGCCTCCGCCGAGCTAAAGACGATAGAGATATCGGGTTATGCAGGTGATATAGTCAAAGTACCGATAATTTTAAGTAATGAAGAGAATTTAAGTTTAGCACAAGTAAGCACTATAGATGTAGAATTAACACTCAATCCAACACTACTGTATACCAAAAATTACCCAATAGAAATAATAGACGAGAAAACAGCCAAGATAAAGATAAAAGATTTGCCCACAAACAAGAAAAAAGGTGAATCACTCGGCGAAATAGAGTTCACAGTAGGATTAGGGAATGCCGAAGAATGTGGGTTGTTGTTATCGAACGCCAAGTCAAATGGTGGGCAGGCAGATATAACGCTAATTAATGGTAAGTTCAAGCTGCTTGGGGTATGTAAAGAAGGCGGAGCAAGACTTATAAATCCCAATGCGAAGGCAGGGATAATAACCATTGCACCAAATCCCGCAAATAACAATATCGAGATAGAATTATCAATCACAGAGCACGGTTTATGTGAGTTGTTGCTGTTCAACACAATGGGCGAATTAGTAAAGGTAATACTAAGAAGTGAAACTCCATTACAAGGCGTCCATACCTTTCAAGTTAATACAAGTGAATTGAGCACGGGACAATATTTCTTGCAATACCGCACTCCAACATATATCGAAAATAAAATAATAAAGATAGTGAAATAAAAAAAGGGAAACATTAATTTAATATACTACAATTCCACATCAAACAAAGGGGGAAACAACTTTCACCCTTTTGTGTGTATTAACTAATTCAAACCTCAATCAAGGTTTATAGCAAGAACTCAATTAACAAAGGATTAATTGAAGTCGTTGCCTTTTTATTTATTTGAAACTGAACCTTCAACTCCACTTTTTATTAAACCAGCATAGTATAATCAAAGTAAGTCCCTTCAACCACCACTTCAAAAAAATAAATTTGCTGTAACAATTGGTATACTTTTCTTCAATTTTTCTCCATTCTATGGCACAATTTTTAAAAATTTCTTATAAATCTACAACTCTTTTACAATACATCTATAATCAATCTACAATAAATCCATAATAAATTTGCAATAAAGTATTAAAAAAAATTGCAATAAAATCACAATAAATATGTAAAATTGACATATTTTTTTATAGACTTTCTTACATTTTTACGATAGTTTTATTGTTCGATATAGCAATTGTTGACTAAAATTTTGAAAAGAAATTACCCCCTTTTTTGTTCAGATTTTTAGCAATTCAATTATTTTTATCCATTTCACTTGTTGGAGGAAGATTTTTTAACTTTTTTTTGGATTTTTTGCGGTGTTCGTATCTTATTGAAAATCAGAATACAATAAAAAGCTGATTATTTCTTGTTTTGGAGTATATTTTTGTCGAATAATGAAAAATTTTGTCAAGTGTATTAGCGATCCCGGCAGGATTCGAACCTGCGACACCAAGTTTAGGAAACTTGTGCTCTATCCTGCTGAGCTACGGGACCGGATACATTTTCAATTATCTAACTATTTTTTTAGAAATGTAATTAAAATTAATTAATTACTTCATTGTTCTTTGAGATTAAAAGTTTAAAATAAGAAACGTTATTATTTCCATAAAATAAAATGTTTGCTATGATAGATTTCAATTGATTACTGTCAATTTTTCTTCTTCTGAAAAGAAGGGCTTTTTCTATTATTTTTTCAATTGTATCGTTATCAATTAAACCTAATGAATGGTATTGCATTAATTCGCCCCAAGATTCGGTTGTAAATAAATCAATTTCGGCGCTATGTAGTATGCGAAAGCTTTTCTCATTTTGAGGTCTAATATCAGATTTCTCCTGAATAAACTTCTCGCTAAGCCAGCTTAATGCTACGGTAATTTCTAAATCAGTGTAACCACGGGAATGCAATTCTTCAATATCAATATCGGCAATTGAATTGCTATCTTTCATCTCCGAGATTACATAAACTATTATTTCTACAATTCTTTCCAGCATATTTTATTCTTGTATTAATTTTTCTTGTAATTGAAACATAATTTTTTTATTCTCTTCGGTATTATCATTAAATCCGAGCAGATGCAAAGTGCCATGAACAGTAAGCCTACATAATTCGTTTGTTAAAGTTACATCGTATTCTTTAGCTTGTTTGCAGGCTGTTTCATAAGATATATATATTTCACCTTCCAGAGGATCATGCTCAAACTCAAATGTAATTACGTCTGTTGGATAATTGTGATTTAAATATTTCTGGTTTAGTTGTTTCATATAATCATCGTTTATTATAATCACATTAATTATAGCATCTTTTATTTCTTTATAATTTAAAGTTTTTATAATAACATTTTTAATCTTTTTTTTCGGTATTTTTTTTGCGTTACTTGAGTTAAAAATTCTTATACTATACGACGAATTTGTGATTTGGGTATTTGTTTCTGTCTTTCTCATTGATTTAAAATTGCTTCTGTTATCGAAAGTTGTAGAACAGAAAGTAAAATTGCTGGATCTAATTCCTTGAAATCTTTATTAATTAAATTTCTACTAATATTTGCATACATAGAGCAAGTGGATTGTTTACCTACGATTATACTCGAGATTGTTTTTTCATTAGCTTGTATAAAAATAATTTCATCAGGTTCGAATGTCATATATCCAATTGGATTATGTAACTCATAATATCCATAGAGAGTTTGAACAGAAATTAAGCACCCGACATCGTCTTTCTCAAACTGTATATTTTTAGATAAAGTCAATATCAATGATTGCTTATTTTCCGGATTTACTATTTTCCAGATCCAGGTATTATCATTGACTTCGGGTGTACAATTTAAAATGCCTGAAATTTTTTCAATGTCCCCAGTATTAAATTCGCATTTCATATTTCAATCCATTGTGTAGAAATCTATGTTAAATTAATAAATTTTTTGGATAATTAACAACAATAATGAATGAAATAAAAAAGGGCGTTAATAAACGCCCTTTTTTGTATTGCATAATTTTAATTATTTGTTTATAATGACTTTCTGTTTATCCTGGAAGGGACCGCTATGCATTGTGCAGAAGTAAGCACCAGAGCTAAGCCTGTCAATCGGTAGGGGTATGCTGTAGTGGCCAGGTGCCAAATCTTGTGCTATTAGTACTTCTACAACTTCACCAGCAGTGTTTATAAGTCTGATTTCAGTCCATCCCTGAAGTGCTACAGAAAATTCGATATTAGTACCAGCAGCTCCAACGGGGTTTGGTGAAATTTGGTATAGTGCATATTGTGAACCCGACATTTTAATCGGTCTCAAATTCGATACGCAAGTTGGCTCTAATGTTATCGTAGTTTGGTCATTGTCTATATCCAAACATGCTGAGCCAATCACAGCAATATCGTAAGAGATTGTAACTGATGTATCTTTAGATTCAGTCGTCAAATCTGTTGTATACCAGGGAAGGAATGAGTCGAATCCAATTTTTGCAATTTCACCATTGTGATTTAGATAACGCCCCGGTTTAGCGGTAAACAGTAAGGTAATTTCTTCTATTTTGTTTTGCTGGTCAACTATATTGAATTGTGCTTGCATATCAAAATCATTACGTATAGCGGCACCGATTTCAACTTTGTCTCTTATTGCTGCAATGAAATCTTTCTTGTACCTAATTTTAGCACTAAATTCAGTTACTTTAGCTAAGCTGAGATCTTCTCCGGACTCGAGATTAATAGTATAATAGAAGCTTTGCCCACTAATGACTCTATTTCTGTCAGCTGTCGTTTGATTTTTAGTTAAACGGCTATAGTGGACTGATTGCCCACGTATTTGTGCTGTTACAACAGGATTATCCAATGTTGTATTTTCAACAACAATTTGAGTAGCGGGAGTACCTACTATTGTTGGCTTAAATATTACTTCAATTATCTTAGTTTCATTTGGTGCAAGCTGGAAGCCGTTTTCGACTGATGGATCTACGAATTCGAATTCGGGTAACTTCGGTTGTAACTTTACGGATTTAACAGTGACTATTCCCGAGCCAGTATTACCTACTTCGCAACGAATAATTTCTGTTTCACCGACACAGATCAGTGAACTACCACCGGTTACGTAAATTCCTTGAGCAACACCATAACCAAGCCAGTTTGAGCTTACATCTGATTCTGCATCGCTTACTGTGGAAATTGAACCAATATGTTCGCCGATATGTTGAGCAACGAATTCTGCGTCAATCTCAATATATTCATCTGGTTTGAGTGTAACCGGTAGTTTTACGCGATTCATTGTACCGGAATAGTAGAGATTATCTATATCAAATCTGAATCCCTCATTACCCCAATTATTCATATTTGTTGAAATTGCCATTTGAGGTTGAGTATTTATTCGAGTAATTGTTACTTCATCGGAAACATCGTCACCGCGAGCATCTGTCCAGCTATTATTTGTAATTCTGATTTTACGTTTTTGTATGTTGGATAAATCTTGAATTATGGTTGTATCGAAATCCATATCGAATGTAGATATCTTTCCTAAAATACCAAAGCCTTCGAGTAGTGTGTATGTATCACTATTTGCTGTATTGCCGGGATAAGTTATTTTGATACGATGTTTTCCGACTGTTGTTGGCTGGAATGTTACAGGTACGTAAGCTGAGTCCTTGGCTTTTATAGTCATATTTTTAAATGCATTTCGATTAAATATGAAAGCATTACCGTTACCGTAGCTATCTTCGATTGCTATATCGGGTATTTTTACATCAGCTGTACCATTATTTTTTAGAACAATAACCTTTGTAGGTGCAACATAGGGATCGATTGGGAAGTTATTGCGATGAATTCTTCTTTTACCCCAATCAGCACTATTAGCTATTAAGTCTGCTTGAATACCTCTACCGGATAGATCAGCAATGCTATCACGCGTTTTAGCATTGCTATGGAAAATTATTTGGTCTATATATTGAATTTGGTCTTTAGGGGTAAAATCAACATTAAATGTATATCTTTCTCCTGGTTTTATTATAAGCGGATCCTGAGGGCTCATTTTCTTTAATCCTTTAGGCACAAATACATTAGCTGGATTACTCGGTCCAGTATATCCTGTGATTATTAAGTCTGTGCTACCATAATTATGAATTTCTATGTTTCGGGTTTCAGTTGTACCGAGAATTAAATCACCCCAGATTGCGTCGGATACTTCAATAATTGGTTGTCCAACTCGAGCTTCTATTTGAGCAAAATAATCAAAAATACACAAATCTCCAGCACCTATAGAATCACGGAATTCACCATCTTTATTTGCTGTGAATCTCACAGTAAATGTTAGATATTCATCGGGATTTAAATCTCTGGGAAGTGTATAATCGTGTAATGTAAAATTCTGTTTGCCATTTTGAAGCTTAAGTTGGGTAATTGTTATTTTACCTTTTGATTTATTGATTAATTTGAATGTTTGGTTTTTGACTTCTCCTACTTGCAATAGACCAAAGTCATAAAATTCAGGTTCAATAGCTAATTTAGTTGCAAAATATTCAAGTACAATGGTAGTATCATTACCTCTTCTATCGGAGAAAGTAATGACAGCCCTTGCATCTTCAAGCGGATTGATAACAGTTGCCTCCCAAGTAGTTCTAAAATCGGTTCCTGCTTCGAATGGTTTATAGCTGAATTTGTAATTGAAACTTTCCTCCCTATGGAATATAATTAAAGCGAGATTAGACCTTACTAAGGGATCATCTGGTTTATCAGTAACGGTTGCTCCTTTAATATTACCACAATCCATAGTCCATATAGGAACCGGCGGCAGAGTATCAGGTCTTTCAAGATCACCTAAAGCTACACTTGTAGGAAATCCATAAGAGTCATAGTCCGAGAATCCATAAGCATAAGCAACAAAGGGGTCATTTGCCCGGATTTTATAAACGCCATCGCCTGGTAAGAGAATAGTTTTTGAATAGTATTGTCTTTCTTTTTGTTCAGGATCAATAAATGGCAATCCACCTGTTGGGCTAATTGCACTGACCTTCTTCCAGGTAAATTGACCTCCGGAAACAGTGGCAAATTCCAAATCATCTGGGATTTCACCATTTTCAGTTCCTAAATAGACAATATTAATGTAGTTATCAGGATACCCATAGCCACCGCGTATTCCGGGTGTATTGAATGTAATTTCCGTCTGATATTGTTCAATCGGGGAGAGAACTAATTGGAATGGATCGCTAACCACTCCATCATAGGATTGACCGGGATTGTATTGAGTTATATTGATAGGTTTATCACCCGACCATACCCATGGTTGATTTGGTTCTTCGTCAATGCGAATTTCGAGATAACCATACCCACTGATTCCGCCGGGAGTTTGAATTAAGCCCATCTGACGACCATTTCTGTATAATTTTGTCATTGGCTCTTTTGCAAAAATTTTCAGTAGTGAATTTTTTCTACGAGTTGCAATTTGTGAAACGTGATATTTTGTGCCCCAGGTATTAGTTGGCAATTCCATTTCAATAATAAAGTCGCAGTAGCCATATTCGCTGGGTATATATGCACAAAAGTTACCTGAAATAACACCAACTGGTTTGGAAGCAACAATTTTACTTCCTGACAAATCAGCACGAGGACCATAACCAGCTACGAGATATACATCGCCTGCATTCATATTTACAGTCTCGGATTGTCCGGGTTTTAATCCACCAGCGGTTTGGGACCAAACATTACCCCCCATTGTAAATCGTACTTTTGTATTATCATAGGCAGCAACAACACTTGTATAGGATGGGAGGTATTGCCCTACACCGAAATTCTCTGTCACAGGATCAGCATAAGAGGCTACTATATATTCTTTGCCCCAAGAAGAGACTGGTATTGCTAAAAAACCGTCACTTGTGTATTGATATCTCGTTACTCCATAGACTATTATTGGAGCATCAGCATAAACACGTATTGCTCTACCGGGGAAAACTTGCTCCGGTAGTGGTTTCTGCCGATCTGTTTTAGTATAACATTGAGCCAATGAGGGATAAAGTGAGAATTCTATTATATCATTTGGTATTGTCATTTTGGTTATATAGTATCCCATGCCCGGTATTTCCAAAGTAACGAGTGTTCGTACTCCAGATGATACATAAATTTTTACGGCATTGTTTGGATTATATGTTTCCCAACAGGGATGGAATGTTAAATAAAATTCTTTCCCAACATTGTTGGCTCCGAGCATTTTGGGAAGGTTTTTTTTGAATTTTTCTAATTCAAAATCCTTCGAAATTGAGAGGTATGGGACAAAAATTATAAGAGCAAAAATAATGCTCATATAATTAATGATTCGTTGCTTCATATACTCCTCCGTTGTATTTAAATTTTAACATCTTTACTATTGCTAATTAGATATAACAATCAATATATTGAAAAGTTTCTTAAATAAAAAAATTTTTTTTATCCTCGACTATAAATTGATAATAATCATAGTTTATATTAAATTATATTTTTTAAAAAATAACAATTTTGTCAAATTGATTAATATCTAATTATGTTCAAAAGAATATTAATTTCGAACCGTGGTGAAATTGCAATGAGAATTATGCGAGCAGCAAAGGAACTCGGTATAGAGACAGTAGCAATCTATCACAAAGTGGATATTTCATCCCCTTACGTACATTTTGCTGATCGAGCATACGAAATTAAATCCGAAACACCAAAGTCAGCTTATTTAGACATCGAACAAATCGTCGAAACTGCTTTGATCAGTGGAGCCGAAGCAATTCATCCCGGTTACGGCTTCTTATCTGAACGTTCAGAATTTGCTGAAGCAGTTGAATCCGCTGGTTTAAAATTTATTGGTCCTCGTTCTTACGCAATTGAAGTAATGGGAAACAAAACCCGGGCACGTGAACTAATGGCTAAAGCTGGTGTACCTATTGTCCCCGGTACAAAAGAGAAAATTACAGACCTCAGCAAAGCTAAGGAAATTGCTGAAATGCTCAAATATCCAATACTTTTAAAAGCTGCAGCCGGTGGCGGTGGCAAAGGGATGCGAAAAGTTGATGCTGAACATTTGCTAAAAGACAACTTTGAAGCAGCTCAGCGTGAAGCTCTTAAAGCTTTCGGTGATGATAGCATCTATATTGAAAAATATCTAGAAAATCCCAAGCATATTGAATTTCAAATTATAGCAGATGAGTACGGCAACTATGTGCATTTGGGTGAGCGAGATTGCTCAATTCAAAGGAGGCACCAAAAAATTATTGAAGAAGCGCCTTCAACTGTTTTGGATGACGAATTAAGGCAGAAAATGGGGCAGGTTGCTTTGAATGCTGCTAAAGCTGTAGATTATGTCAACGCTGGAACCATTGAATTTTTATTTGATAAAAATAAAGAATTTTATTTTTTAGAGATGAACACCCGTTTACAAGTAGAACATCCAATCACGGAAATGGTAACAAATATTGATATTGTAAAAGAGCAAATAAAAATTGCAGCAGGAGAGAAATTATCATTTTCACAAGAAGATGTAAAATGGAACGGACACGCTATTGAATGCAGAATTTATGCAGAAGACCCATTTAATAATTTTATGCCAGTAACTGGCAAAATTACTTATTTGCGTGAACCTGCCGGTTATGGTATTCGAGTTGATAGTGGAGTTGAATCCGGAAGTGAAATTAGTATACATTTTGATCCAATGCTCGCTAAATTAATAAGCTGGGGACCTAACAGAACCGCTGCTATTAATACAATGGAAAAAGCTTTGAAATCTTATCTCATTAAAGGGCTAAAAACCGCCATACCTTTTGAAATTGCTGTAATGCAAAACGAAATTTTTCGAAATGGTTATTATGACACATCTTTTATTGATATGTATTTTAATATTGATGTTTTAAATGAAATGCGAAAAAACTATGAAGAAAAAATTGCGGTAATTTCAGCTTTGGGTTATAAAATTATGAAAGACAATAAAAAACCAATTTATAATTCTGATACTCATTCAAAATGGAAAATTCTCGGACGTTCAAGAATATTAAGTTAATTTTTCAACAATAAAATAATCAAATATGGAAAAAATAACTATTCAGATTAATGAAAATGAATATGAAGCTACTTTATTAAATGATGCTAAAGAAATTATTATTAATGGCAAACCCAAAAAAGTAGAATTATTGCACAAAATTGTAGAAAATGTCTGGTCGGTTTCAATTGATAACATTGTTTCAATAGTAGAATTTGACTATGAACCAAATGGAGATGCAAAAGTTTATATAGACGGCTTTCAATTTGATGTAAAAATTTATGATCCCTTACACCTTCAATTAAAAAAATTTTTAAAAACGAAAGATTCGGAGGATCATTCAGGTATTACTAAAATAAAAGCACCAATGCCAGGATTGATTGTAAAAGTTTTGTGCAAGGAAGGTGACAATGTGAGAAAAGGTGACAACATAGTTATAATCGAAGCAATGAAAATGGAAAATGCAATGAAATCCCCAGTATCTGGTACAATCAGCAAAATTTTTGTAAAAGAAGCCGAACCTGTAGAAAAAGACTTCGTATTGATCGAGATTACTCAATAATTTAATCATATCTTTTATAGCATTAGGAGCAAAACATAAAATGTTGAAAAATAACGCATTTTTTAATTACTATGATTTAGCAGTATTATTTGGTGAAGAATCGCTTTTAAATATAAGCACTGACAAAAATTTTAAAGGAGTTTCCACCGATTCAAGGGAAGTACAGCCTGGTAACATATTTGTTGCATTAGAAGGTTCCAATATTGACGGGCATAGTAAAATACAAGAAGCTATATCTAAAGGTGCTTTATTAGCAATTGCTAAAAAAAATAAGATTGCTTATGAATGGCTTGAAAACAAATTACCCCTTGTACTGGTTGATGATACAATTAAAGCACTTGGACAATTAGCAAGTTATTATCGCAGGCGTTTCGATTTTCCCGTAATTGCAATTGGTGGTTCCAATGGCAAGACGACAACGAAGGAAATAATTGCACATCTTCTGAGTCAAAGATTCAATGTGCTAAAAACATACGAAAATTACAACAATCAGATTGGTGTCCCACAAATGTTATTCCAATTCGATACTAAATTTGATATTTCAGTAATTGAAATAGGGACCAATGAACCCGGTGAAATTTCTATATTATCAGAAATGATTTCACCAACACATGGCTTAATAACAAATATAGCCGAAGAACACTTAGAAAAACTAATTGACTTATGGGGAGTAGAAGCTGAAGAAACACATTTATTTGGTTATTTGCATAAGCACGATGGTTTTTGTTTTGTTAATGCAGACGATGAAAGGTTAATCAAATATGGTATTTTGCTTGAGAATAAAATGACTTATGGATTCAATGAACTTGCCGATTTGAAAGCTGAATTAATAACTAATGATGATTTGACATATCAATTGATACTAAATTTCGAGGGCCGTTGTATTCGTGCCAAAATTAATGAAATTGGAATTTCAACTACTAAAAATGCATTAGCAGCGTCAGCTGTTGCTTTAAAATTTGGATTATCTGATAACGAAATTATTAATGGATTGGAAACGTACAAACATCCAAGATGGCAATCCTACGGACGTATGTCAATCGAAAGATACGGTTCAATTACAATTATAAATGATACATATAATGCTAATCCCGCCTCGATGCTAAATGCACTCGAAACTCTTGCTAATTTCAAATCAGCAAATAAAAAAATTGCTGCTCTCGGAGATATGCTTGAACTTGGAGAGAATTCAATAAAATATCATATTGAGATTTTAAACGAAGCTATAAAATGCTCCGATAGTGTATATTTAACCGGCGAATTAATGCTGTCAGCATCAAAAAAATTAAATTCTTCAAAAATCATACATTTCAAAAGCAAAGACGAATTAAGCCAACACTTAGCAAACAATCTCGAAACGAGTGATGTATTACTTGTCAAAGGCTCGAGAGGAATGAAAATGGAAGAAGTAATTATTAAAATTAAAGATTGGATTAATAGTAATAATTCAAAAAAGTTAGGAATTTAAAGTTCTAAATTTATTAGTATTTTAAAATAATTACAAAGTCATATTCTTTGGACTTGATGAATCTTATTGATTTCTGTAGAAAATATATGTTAGTAAAAAATAAAAACATTTAAAAAGCTTTTACATTATTTTGATATTCAGATCTTTCCAAAAACTCAAATTTGTTTAATATTTTATAATCTTTGTAGCTTTTGCACTGAATCCGTCGTAGATTATGCAAAAATATAGACCAGATGGGCATTGGTAACCATCTGAATTAGCTCCATTCCAATTAATTATAAAGTTACTTTCATTTGTATGTATATTTTGGAACTTCCTGACAATTTGCCCATTTGAATTAATGATCTCTAAGTTTATTACCTTCTTATTTGATTTTGGCAATGATATTGAAACTGAGTTGCTAAATGGATTAGGATAAACAAGAGGGCTTTTGAAATTAACATCATCATACGATTGTGAAATTGCGGATGACTTTTCAACAAATATTCTAATCGTATCCGCAGTTACTTTTGATCTATCAATAGCCCTTAAAACAAATTTATATTCGCCGGGAACTGTAAGATTTCTAACAAGTGTATAATTTTTTGTTGGAAAGTCGATAATAGGCTTTGCAAAATATGGCAAATCTGCTACTGTCCACCATAATGTAATTATATCATTATCGGGGTCAAATGTATCTGAATATAGCATAGTTGTTGCTGTTTCAGTGGTAATAATTGTGTCTGAAGCAGATAAATACCTGATTACAGGCGGATTATTTAATGGATAAACAGGAACTGTCAGATAAGAATGAGATGTATCATTTCTATCGTATGCAGAAAATTTAAATTTATAAACTCCGGGTAAAGATAAATTTTTTACAACGCAACGGCTCCGGGTTGGTGTCAGTAAAACTGGTTCTGCACCATTGGGAGCTGATACTAAAAACCAATTAACAAAAACGGAATCAGAATCTATATCCCATGCGGAAGCACGCAATTCAGTACTATCAACTGGCAAGGTAATTTGTACTGGCAATCGATTATGGACATCATAAATAATGGGTGGATTATTTTTATCGAAATTATATATTCGTAATATACGTTCAACTATATTTAATCCATCGCTTACATTAACTTGAAATTTATATTCACCTGGAAGTTTAATATTTTCGATTTCTACAACTGGATTTTCAGGATGTATGAGCTTTGTATTGCTTTGATCTGGTTGACTAACTATACTCCATTTATAACTGATTGAATCGAGTTCGGGATCAACTGCTGAGACAGTTAATATGAGACTCGTATCTTTTGATGAAAGGTAATTCTTACTTGAAGTAAAATTAGTTATTACAGGTGGAAGATTTTGATGTTTATATGTATATATAGTTGTGATTGAATTAGGTTCAAGTTTAAGCTCTATATCACTAACTACTCTGAATATCCCTTTTGTGAAATGAATACCTGTTTGAGTATAATTAACAGCATAATCCCCCGGTGGCAAACCAATTATGCTTATTACATTGCTATCGCCTTTGTTTATTATGATTAATGTATAGTCATCATTTCTTCTAAAAGCTATTGGTTGTATCAATGTATCATTTGAATTAGCAAAAATTCTAATCGAGCCGGGAGGTATAAATTTAAAAAATTGACGAAATGCCCAAAAAGCTGGATTAGGCGATACGCTGCTAATATTCCAATTCAAAACAGAATATGTACTGTATAGATCCCAAATTGATACACCGGCAATATTTAAATCATAGAATAAATTATCAGTATTAGCAAAAAAATATTCTGTTTGAGCAATGGGTTTATTATAATAATCGGCAAAATTGAAAATATTTTTTAAATAAGTATTCGAAGGATTGTAGCCATGATAGGAAATTAAATCGATCAGTTCTAAGAATTCCTCATCATCTTCACTTTGCAATAAATAATCCCATGCAGAGTAAGAAGAGTAAGTCTCGGGAAATTGAATTTTTGTATTTAATCCATATCGAATAAGTTCATTTTTAAGATATTTAGTAATATCTTTGATAGTTTTTAAATTAAATGGATTATTATTACCTGGTTCATTTAAAATTGAAATATAATCCACATTAATATCAAATGAGTCTTTTAAAAAAAGAATCTTTGAAATAAGAAATTCAGAATATTCAGCTGGACTATAAAAAAGCCAAATTGGAACCCGTCCCGAGCTACCGGAATTGAAAAATGAGGGCCTCAAAGTCAAATTGAATGTTTTACCAGATTTTTGAACTTCATCAATAAATGGCAAAGCAAACTTTGATAAATATTTGGAGAAATCATCTGTGGAAAATGCTTGAAAGTTAATTGAATTAGGGTCCGCATTATCATTTTCCCATTCCCAAGCTCTATAATTAGAGCGATTGCCAGAAAGGAAATCTATCCTGAGCCGATTTAACCCCAATTCATTGACAAGTAAATTAATTGCGTCATTAATAAGTATATCATCAGCATATTCAGGAAAAGAAACCGAACAGCCCCAAGCTATAATTTTTTGCTGATAGCAATCAGAACATATTTGAATAACTGGATTTACACTAAAGCTTAGTGAATTCATCAAAGGGAAAATTATTGCTATATATTTATATAATTTCATTTTAATAATTTAATATTTCCCAAACAAATATAAAATAAAAATTTAATTGAAATCATTTATAAAATTTTAAAATATATATTAATTTTGATTTTTTAATAAACATAAAAATTTTTTTGGAATCATATTGGATATATTTGTTAATTGCACTTGCCCTTGCCCTCGATGCTTTTGCTGTTGCTATTGCTGCTGGTGCTTATTATGTAAAAGCATCTAATCATCAACGTTTCAGATTATCATTCCATTTTGGTTTATTTCAATTTATTATGCCTATCCTCGGTTGGTTTTCAGGCATAGAAATTGTCGAAATTATTGAAATATTCGACCATTGGATAGCTATGATTATACTCTCAATTATTGGTATTAAAATGATTTATGAAGGGTTGAATAATTCCGAAAATATCATAAAAAAAGATGTATCTAAGGGCTGGTCTTTAATATTACTCTCAATAGCTACTTCAATTGATGCTTTTGCAGTAGGTTTCAGTATCGGTATAATAAAAGGTACTATCATAGTCCCAAGTATTATGATTGGCATTGTAGCCTCACTTATGACTCTTTTTGGGTTATGGATTGGTGAAAAGTTATCTTTTAAATTTGGGAAAAGAATCTCCGTCATAGGTGGTCTAATCTTAATCATCATAGGTTTTAAAATTTTAAATGAACATATGCAAATTATCTAAATTTTGAATTAATAGTTAGATTATAATTATATTACGTACAATTCATTTTTCCTCATAACGTATGCTTTAATTTACATACTTTTCCCATAACTTTTACACAAAATCACCAAGCGAAGTGAACTAATTTTGATATTTACATAATGAAATTTTATATTATTAGTCTTAAAGCATAGATTTATAAAGAAAAAATAGTTTTTTTAAATTAAATTTTGTTCATATATTGTGTATAAAATTAAATAATCATTATAATGATTAACAAAAACATAAATAGTATTGATGAAAAAGATAAAACATTGGAATTGCAAAAAGAAATTGAAGAATTGAAATTAAAAATTCACAATCAGGAACTAATTATTGAACATTTTACTCAATATAACAAATATCTGGAAAATTTACTTTTCTCAAAAGGTAAAGAGCAACTTGATTCAATAATGCATAAAAATAATGATGAAAACAAAAATTCAAAAAAAGATACTGCTGAGACTACTCTGAAGGAACAGATAATCGAAATAAAAAATAAATTTAGTCAAGCAAACAATGCAAAGGATAAATTCATCTCAATTATTGCACATGACCTAATTAACCCATTGCAAACTCTAATATTAGCTACTGAAATATTAGCCAAAAATGCTCATAAGTACTCAACTGAACAAATTGTAGAAGAGTGCAATGACATTCATTTTACAGTCCTTCAATTATCCGATTTGCTCAATAACCTTATGCAATGGTCTAAGACTCAAAGCGGACTAATTGATTATAAACCTGAATATATAGATTTAGAAGAAATAATTGATGAAGTTTTTCAACTATTTTTTTTAAATGCCAAACGAAAAAATATTAGTCTTATAAAAGATATCAAAAGATCCCTATTCCCTTATTCAGACAAAAAAATGCTCCGAACAATTTTAAGAAACTTATTATCAAATGCTATTAAGTTTACAAATCCTGGTGGACAAATAACAGTTTCAGCAAAATCCACCAAAGGCTATGTGCAAGTTACAGTGAGCGATACAGGTATTGGTATTGAGAAAGATGTATTAAATCGATTATTTAAAATAGAAGACCATTATACAAGCCCTGGTACAGATGGAGAAAAAGGTACCGGATTTGGTTTAATTCTTTGCAAAGATTTTACTGAACGTAATGGTGGAAAGATATGGCTTGAAAGCGTACCTAACAAAGGTACAAAAGTCCATTTTACATTACCAGAGAAGGAATTAATTTAAATTTATTCTCGCTTTACGATAACTAATGTTTTATCATCAGTTAAATCAGAATCAGCAACAAATTTTTGTATTTCATCGAGAATATGGCCTGCAATCATTTTAGGTGTCTCTTTATGATATTTTCTTATGATTTGACATAATCTATCTTCGCCGAACAATATTCCTTCTTTATTTCGCCCTTCCGTGATACCATCAGTATATAAAACCAGAACATCGCCGACATCCATTTGGAAATTTTCAACCAAAAATTTCTGATTTTCCATAAGGCCTAACAATCCGCCGGTAGATTTCAAAAATATTGTCTTGTCGATATTTTTTTTATAGAGAACAGGTGGGCAATGCCCTGCATTTGCATATAGAACTAAATGATTTGAGGACATTGTTAATTCGCAATAAAATAAAGTAACAAATCGCTCAAAAGGGAATGTTTCATAAATTAGATTATTCAATCCCTTCATTAAATAAGAAATTTTAGGGGAAAATCTTTTAGCCATTTTTAAGGCGCCCGATACAAATAGCGCCTGAATAGCAGCGGAAAGCCCTTTGCTCGCAGCATCACTAATTACAATACCAAGATTATCATCCTCATCGTGCTGAGGAAGCAAATAATCAAAATAATCCCCTCCTACTGCTTCATCTGGAATACACACACCGAAAATATTATAATCAAAAAATTTATAGATATGATCGGGAAAAAGATTTCTTTGTATTTCAGAAGCTTTCGATATATCTTGAGTAATCCTTTGCTTTTCTGCTGTTGTTGCCAGGTTACGTAAAGCAACAGTTGCAACACTACTAATGACATTCAAAGTTTCATAAAATGACTGTAATATTTGCGGTGCATTGAAACCAAGTAAATATTCATAAAATTTACCCTCTTTTGTGCGGATGATTTCGCCGACACCAGCGACTGAATATAGAGTTATGCCTGACTTTTTAAGCATCTCATCAGTTTCTACACTCAAAGCAGTTCGTTCTTTTAATAATTTAGCAAAAATATCCGGATGGTCACTGACCGGGAACTTATAACCGGCTGGTATTGTCGAAATCGAGCCATATTGGTACTTCAGTTCGTAAACAAGCTCGTTGGACTTGAGTTGCCAGACTCTGCCTCCAATTATTTCAAATTCTGGTTGACTAACTAAATCCCGAACAAGCGATATTAGTAATTCTAATTCTGACTTGAATTTCTTAGTCGTCAATTTTTCGACTAATTTATAAATTTCTCTTTGATTGGATGAATAATTGAATTCCATATTGAAAACATATAATGATGTAATTTACAAACTTAAATATTTTTCCTTTGACATGGAAAGTTTCCTGTAAATTTTATATTCTTAATAACTGAAATTCTTTGATTTTTAAGAATTATTATATAATAAAAACCAATTAAAAACATACTTTTATAAATAATTAAAAAAGAATTATTTATATATTGTTAATTTTGATTACAATTTATAAAATTGTAGCTATCCATTTTTATGAAAAAAATCACTATGATAGAACTCATCAGGGAAGGAAAAAACAACGATGGGAATAAAACAGAACCCATTCGCATTGCTTTGCCCTTCCAAACCATTGAAACCATTAACGAAAGTGCTGACGACCGACAAAAACGCCTTAACAGCTTATTTAACCAAATGGAAAACAATGGCGATTGGCGCAACCGACTTATATGGGGCTATAGAAAATACATCCTCTACCTTAGCCAAAATCCATAATTACCTCCCTGACTTTATTGTAATAACCACAAATGGTAACCACTGGATTGTCGAAACTAATGGCTTAGAAGATATCAATGTTAAACAAGAAGACAATGCTGATATAAATTGATGCCACAACGCTACAAATCTAACTGCTATCGAATGGAAATATTTAAAGGTCCAAAAAAATGATTATGAAAAACTTATGTCAGACAACTTTGCTGATCTTATAACTACTATTTATCTCCCCCTTACATTGATGAATTGAAAGCTGAAGTAATAAAATTTTAAATATGACTTAGGTTCAAAATTTACATATATCCGCTTTAAGTTTATAGAAAAATTATCGATAAAATAAGTAAATTTGTTTTGTTACAAATGCCTTATTAGATTGTTAATTCAATTTATAAGAGAAATTAATTTAAGAGGTTAAGATGAACAAAATTCTCCTATGGTTAGTTTTATTTTCTATTGTATTAATATCATTAAATACCGCCTTATCCCAGCAACCGCGGCATATTACTTCACGGGATTTATCTGTATTAGTCAATACCTCAATTTATGTATCTCCGATGAATATTATGGGTATAAAATTAGAATGGGAAAAAAATGAACTTGCATTGAGCTATTCAATCCGCAAAAAGAAGCTTAACGAAAATACTTTCCCCACAGTTTTCTTAGCTGAATTGGATTCGAATACCTTCGAATATATTGATTTGAATGTATCCCCAGGTGAAATCTATGAATATGAAGTTTCAGCTTATTCTTTCGGTTCCGTATTAGTTACCTTCCAAGATAATCAAGGCAACCGGTTTGATTCGACAATGTCGTTTTATTTTCGTGCCTTTGGTTACACTGCATCTGCTCTGGCTGCACCAGAATACGATGCTCCCGGTAAAGTTCTAATTCTTGTAGATGAAAAAATACAGCCATCAATTGAAAAAGAATTGCAACGCTTAATGAACAATTTAGTGTTCGAAGGATGGACGGTAGCACGGAAAGATGTCCCACGGACAGAACAATTCGATGGCAATGCTGTACGGGCAATAAAAAATATAATAGTCGAAGAAAGTGCTAGAGGTGATGACCGTCTGAGTGCAGTTATATTATTGGGGAGAATAGCGGTACCTTATTCGGGCAGGTTCAATCCTGATGCACATCCAGACCATCTAGGGGCTTGGCCAGCCGATATGTATTATGGTGTTTTAGATGAATGGATCTGGACCGACTTCTCGGTAAACGATGTAAATGCAAGCAGGGTTGAGAACAGAAATATACCCGGTGATGGTAAATTCGATCAAAGCTCGCTCACTTCTGGAAGTGTGGAAATAGCAATCGGACGGATCGATTTTTACAATATGCCCGTTTTTGTGAATGACTCTATGTTCACAGAAGAACAGCTCTACAAGCGTTATCTTGATAAAAATCATAAATACCGTATAGGGGATATGGAAATTGAAATGGCTGGTTTAGTTGATGATAATTTTTCTGCAGCACGAATTTGGGAGGGATTTGCATCATCTGGATGGCGAAATATTGGAAATCTTGTCGGCAGAAAAAATGTAAAATCTCTTGATTGGTTCAGTACGTTAAAAAATGAGAGTAAACTTTGGGCTTATGGCTGTGGTGGAGGTACTTATAAAAGTGCTGGCGGAATTGGCGAAACAAAAGATTTCGCAATTAATCCTGTAAAGACTGTTTTTACAATGTTATTCGGCTCGTATTTCGGAGATTGGGACTCACAAAACAATTTTCTTCGAGCTTCACTATGCTCCGATCCATCGGCTTTGACTTGCACCTGGGCAGGTCGTCCACATTGGTTTTTCCATCATATGGGACTTGGCTTTCCGATTGGATATTCTACATTGATTTCACAAAACAATACATCACTTTATCTACCAAACTTTTATTGGATGCCACAAATTTACCCACAATATCCAAATGGTTTTGTTTATTCCATTGCTAATCGTGGGGTTCATATAGCTTTGATGGGCGATCCAACGCTTAGAATGTATAGTTCTAAGGTACCAATACCACAAAATGTTTCAGTTTTTCAACGTGATCTGAACACAGTTGAAATTCGCTGGGATATACCTGAGGTGGATATGTATATGCATTTCAATGTCTATCGTTCATTCAGTAAATATGGACCTTTTAAAAAGATTAATAAAGACTATATTCAAGGTAATAGTTATATAGATACCATTACGGGAGATAAAGAAGTTTTTTATATGGTCAGAACTAGTATTCGCCAATTTACAAATTCGGGGATGTTTTTCAATCAAAGTCGAGGCATAATAAAGTCAGTTATAATTACAGGGGTAGATGATAAGTATCAGGAAAAGATTGAAGTTTCGGTATCCCCTAATCCTGCAAGCAATAATATCGATATCCAGCTTAATTCTCCCTTTGTACAAAATGTTTCCCTTGAGATATATGATTTACAAGGAAGGAAAATTAAATCTATTTATAATGGACAATTAATTTCCGGTAGACATCAGTTTGCTTGGAATTTAATAAATGAAGCTCACCAGCCAATCCCTGGTGGGATTTATTTATTAAAAACTACATGCGAACTTGGTAGTGACATTCAAAAAATTGTAATTATACCATAAAAAAATTGAATAAAAAGCCTGTATTACTCATAAACCACTGTATTATAAAAGGGTATATAATCTTATATAATATTTCTGAGTTTGTTTTTTACATAAATTCAAATAAATGATTTAATGACTGGTTACTTTCCAGTTAGGAATCTAATTATTTAAATCTTATTATCTTTTCAAAAAAATATTATATTTTAAAATTAACGTTCGAAATCAACAACACGGGTTTCAAGAATGACTTTTTTGATGAATTCAATTACAATTTTATGTTCGGGATGATTTCGATATGCCAGTAAATCTTCAAAAGTATCAAATTCTGAAACAAGAGCAATGTCGGATGAATTTTCAGAATTAGTAATATTACTGCCGAATTCATATTTTTTTATTTGAGGAATTTTTGATGGTAAACCAGATAGCAAACTGAGAACAAGTTCAATGTTTTCCTCTCTAGCTTTCCCCTCGGCAAAATCTTTAAATTTAAATAGAACAATGTGAACAATCATATAATTTCTTTATTATTCTTTTACCCTTTCCATATAGCTACCTGCACGAGTGTCAACTTTAATTATATCCCCTTCATTAATGAATAAAGGAACTTGAACAGTCGCCCCTGTTTCGAGTGTAGCAGGTTTTAAAACATTAGTAGCAGTATCACCACGAACTCCGGGTTCTGTATGAGTAACTAAAAGATTGACTGTAGGAGGCAATTCGCAAGCGATTACTTGATCGCCTTCGAATGAGAGCTGACAGATTTGATTTTCTTTCAGAAATTGAATAGCATCGCCAACTAGAAAGTCATCAACGGGTATTTGCTCGTATGTTTCTGTATTCATAAAAACAAGGTGCGATCCATCGCGGTATAAATATTGATAATCGCGTTTTTCAATTCGAACAATGTCAATTGATTCACCCGAACGGAATCGATTTTCAAAAAGTCTGCCAGTTTTGATGCTACGCATTTTAACTTGATAAAAAGCACGTAAATTCCCTGGTGTGCGGTGTTCTGATTCGAGTACCTGACAGGTTTCACCATTGAATTTAATAAATATTCCTGGTCTTAAATCCGAAGTTGTTCCCATAATATTCCATTATAACTTATTAATAGAATACAAAGTTAACATTTTCCTCCATTTTATAAAAATTCAATTCATAACTGCCTTGCAAGTTATTTTAAGGAACTGAATTTTTATAAAAAAATACCCGAATAAGTTTATATCGGGTATTAAATTAAATTTATGTATCAATCAAGTTCCAGCATTATAATCTTGGATATAAGCAATTTGCTCGGGTGTTAGTTTATCAAGTTTTTTACCCATTAATTCTAATTTCATAGAAGCAATAAATTCATCTTGTTCAGGCGGAAGATCAAGTACCTCGCAAGGTAATTTTTCTCCTTTTTTATGAGTTTCCACAAGTCTTAAATGCGCCATAAATTGATTTGCAAAAGACATATCCATAACTTCAGATGGATGCCCCTCAGCTGCTGCAAGATTAACTAATCTTCCTTGGGCCAGTAAATAAATTCTTTTACCATCTCTGAGGATATATTCCTCGCAATTTTCCCTAATCAATCTTTTTGAGACCGAAATTTCTTCGAGTTCAGGTATATTTATTTCTACATCATAATGTCCAGTATTACAAACAATAGCACCATCTTTCATAGATTGGAAATGCCATCGACGTATGACATCTTTCACCCCTGTAGCAGTTACAAAGATATCGCCAATTTTAGCTGCTTCATCCATAGTCATTACTTCGTGTCCTTCGAGTAATGCTTTTAAAGCAGCTGTAGCTTTAATTTCCGTGCATATTGTATTCGCTCCCATTCCTTTTGCTCTTTTGGCAACACCAGAACCACAATGTCCGTGCCCAACTACAACAAAATTTTTCCCAGCAAGAAGAACAGATGTTGCTCGCAAAATACCATCAATTGTTGACTGTCCCGTTCCATAAACATTATCAAAATCCCATTTTGTCTCCATATCGTTTACAGCATAAACAGGATAGTAAAGTTTATTAGTTGCTGCACGAGCTTTAAGTCTTTGTATTCCCGTTGTAGTTTCTTCTGTTCCGCCAATTATCTGCTTCGCCATATCAGGGAATTTTTCATGTATTGTGTTGATTAAATCACAGCCATCGTCTAATGTCAATTGTGGTGGTTTATCGATTGTTCTTTCAATACACCAATAAAAATCTTCTTTGTTATCATACCAAGCAAAAATAGAGAGTCCTTCATCAGCTAAAGCAGCAGCAACTGCATCATTTGTAGATAATGGATTGCAACCAGACCATGAAATATCTGCACCTGCTTCGACAAATGTTTTAATTAATACAGCAGTTTCTTTTGTAACGTGGAGGCAACCAGCAATTTTATAACCTGCGAATGGTTTTGTTTCTCTGTATTTTTCGCGAAGATACATTAAAACAGGCATGCGCGATTCAGCCCAATGTATTAATTTTCTACCTTCATCAGCTAATGACAGGTCTTTGACACAATACACTCCAGGTTTTTCATCAAACTTACCAACAGCTTTTTTAGGTGGATAATTATTCATATTTTATTTCCTTATTTTAATTTTTTAAATAAATCGACTAAATCGAGATTTTCCCAGGGGAATTCTTGTCTGCCGAAGTGGCCGTAAACAGAGGTTTGACGGTAGATTGGACGCCTCAAATTAAATCTTTCGATTATTCCGCGCGGTGTAAGATCTATTTCTTTCAAAATAAAATCGGATATTACCCTGTTTGGAATTTCAGAAGTTCCGTGAGTATCTACTCGAATTGAGACAGGTTGGGCAATTCCAATAGCATAGGAGATTTGAATTGTAACTTCTTTAGCTAATCCGGCTGCAACTATATTTTTAGCTAAATGTCTTGCTGCATAAGCACCGGAGCGGTCAACTTTAGTGGGATCTTTGCCTGAGAATGCACCTCCACCATGGGGTGCCCGCCCACCGTAAGTATCTACAATAATTTTACGACCTGTTAAACCTGTATCACCGTGAGGACCTCCTATAACAAAATTTCCTGTCGGATTGATATAAAATTTCGTTCGCTCATCTAAATACTCAGATGGTATGACTTTTTTTATTAGTTTTTCTATAATATCTTCTTTGATTTTATCCTGTGAAATTCCTTCGTCATGTTGAGTTGAAATCACAATTGTATCGGCACGAAGGATTTCTCCACTATCGCTATATTCTAAAGTTACCTGTGATTTAGAGTCTGGCCTTAAATAAGTCAAAGAATTGAATTTTCTTAAACGGGCTAATTCTTTAACAAGTTTATGAGCAAACATAATTGGTGCGGGCATTAATTCCTCTGTTTCAGTGCATGCATATCCGAACATCATTCCTTGATCGCCAGCACCACCATCTTTGACGCCACGCCAAATATCCGGTGATTGGTGATTTATAACATTTATGACAGCTACTGAATTAGCTTCAAATCTATAATCACCACTTGTATAACCAATGTCGCGAATTACATTTCGAACCAATGTTTGTAAATCAACATATGTTTCAGTAGTAATTTCTCCTCCGACAAGAATCATCCCTGTTGTTGCATAGCATTCGCAAGCAACTCGGCTATCCGGGTCGTCTTTAAGCATTGCATCTAAAACAGCATCAGAAACCTGATCACAAACTTTATCCGGATGTCCTTCAGAAACAGATTCTGAGGTAAATAAATATGTATTTTCTGTCATAATTACCCTCTTAAATTTAATAGTTTATTTCGCTTGAATTACCAACATTCAATGTATAGAATCTGCCTTTGACAACTGCATTATTGCCAATAATTGATTTATCGAGAAGGGATGATGCTACAATTGCACCATCGCTGATAATTGAATCTCTTACTACACTATCTGTAACTGTAGCACCATCGGCAACGGTTGCATACGGTCCTATAACTGAACGAGCTATAACGGCTGATTTTGCAATGAATGAAGGATGTAAAACTATACTATCACTCTGAACATCATTGCTGTAAATAGCATTTTTTTCAAGTAAAAACCTGTTTGTGGATAATAATGTTTCAGGTTTACCACAATCATACCAACCTTCGACTGGAAATGTGGTAAATTTCGAACCTTTTTCGAGCATCAATTGTAAAGCATCAGTAAGTTGATATTCACCTGCAGTCTTAATATCTTTAGATAGTAATTCCTCCAGCGATTCTTTGAATTTTCCCGTTTCATTTATATAGTAAATTCCGACAATTGCTTTTTTAGATATCGGTTCGGTTGGTTTCTCAACTAATTTTGTAATTCTATTTTCTTTGTTTGTTACAACAATTCCAAATCTTCGTGGGTCATCAACTTCTTTGATTCCGATAGAATTAATACCGGATTTATAAGCAAGTGATAAGTCAGCATCGAAAACAGTATCCCCTAAGATAATCATCAATGGGTCATTGTCAAAAGTTTCTTTTGCAACCCAAATAGCGTGACCTAATCCTTTGCGTTCTTCTTGCAAAACAAAATCAACCTGCATATTGTATCGGGATTTGACATATTCCTCAACCATTTTACCCATATATCCAGTTACAATTGTAGCTTTATTTATACCTTGCTCCTGAATTGCATCCAATATATGAGCTAATATAGGTTTACCTGCTACATTTAGCAAAACTTTCGGTAAGGTGTATGTGTGCGGTCTTAATCTTGTACCTGCTCCACCTACTGGTATTACTGCTCTCATTTTAATTAGCGAAATTTACAAATTTCAAAATTAAGAAAAAAAGTTAAATTTTTAAGTCAAGAATTAAATAACCGTTTGATAAAAAGAATATTTAATATTCGTGTTATAATTATTATTTAAAGGAAATGATCTTTCTTATTTTAAAATTTCCGCCAGAAGTTAATTTAGCAAAATATATCCCTTGTGAATTTATTATATCATTGATATTGTAAATATACTGATGTTCTGATGCACCGAGATATCCAAAATCCATTCTTTTTATTTTCTCTCCATTGATATGAAATATTTCTATATTGGTTATAGCCGGTTCAGGAAGAGAAAATTTAAATGTAATGTAATGAGATGTAGGTATTGGAAATACCTCAAAATCAAAATCAAAATTTTCTTTTTCAGCAAAGTTTGAAAAAATAAATTTTTGGAATGAACCTCGTCCTGTATAGTAAACCATTCCACTATTTGTTTTTAATAGTTTTACAGGTTTGACAAGATATATTTGTTCGCCGATGATTGGATTTTCATCAATGAACTCATTTATTCTCATAGGTGAAAGTATCAATTTTTTAAAATGTTTACCCATACCATCTGCTTTGTAAATAATATATTTAACACTTGTATCCCTGTGTAGTTCCCAGCTTATTTTAATTTGATTTCCCAATGAATTAATTTCGATTGAATTTAGCTGTGGAATTTCATTTACATACATTCTCAAAGTAGGATCTCCCATTAATGCGATATGTACACCACGTTTATGCCTACCTTCTTGCGATGGATGTGAATCCAAGCCCTGAAAATAGTACCGATAAGGCTTATACAAATTATAATTGTTCATTGTCAAACGTGTAGAATATCCGATAGGTAAGCCTAAGGACATATGATGAAAGAACCAGTGCGGACGACCTGCCCAGCAAGAAGTGAGTATTGATGGTGAGGAGGCAATTGCTGCACGCAATAAATTATCTCGGCTATCCCAATCGCCGAAAAAAGAACCGAGTAGCATAGTAAAGACTGCTCTAATGTCATTATTAGACATATAATCAGTATTACCAATATGGTCAGCAAAATTATAATAACCACTGCCACAACCGTAAGCCCAAAGATAATATTCCAAAGATAGTGTTTGAGGCCAGTTTTTGGCATATACATTTTCTTTACCAAGTAATGAAGCCATATTTCGCCAACCACTTGAAGCGAATCCATCACTATAATAATGTGCAGGGAAATTGTCGCTTACCAGTCCCCTATATTCAATTGGTATATTACCGCGACGATAATTTAAATTCTTTTCTAAATATCTTTTAAGCAGATCTTTTTCAGTCATTTGAAAAGCAGGAAGGTTATAAAAATCAATTCTACCAATCTGCAAATCAACTGTTTCATTATCAAAATAACTTAAATCGAATTTCCCATCATTAGGTACATTATGGTTTTCAGGCCTGGAGGCATTGTTATTATTAATTTTAAAATCAGTCCACAAGTATTCCTGGAAAGAACCATAATATAAGTCGCAGGGCCAAGCCCCAAAATGGTCTGAGTGACTATCCGGAGCTAATTCTCCTGAGTAAGGTACTGCTATTCGACCAAATAAAACCAGTGTTGTAATATCTTTTGAATTAATTTCTTTTTCGGCAACAATCATATATTTAGTATCTGCCACTTTCTGTTTATCAAAACTTTCAGCCCGTGGTGCATATTTACGAATAATACCCCATCCATCTCTTGTTAACTCAAATTCGTATTCATTTAATAATTCGTTGAAATCGGGGGTATTTAGCGTTTCATCCACAAGAAGGAGTACAACGCCATAATTGTCATATGGTCCAATCTCTATCCCAGCAAGAGCATAGCCGAATGAATTGAAAAAAACACTAGCAGTAGAGTCATATTGTTCGCCATTACTATCTTTTACCCGGAAAATGAGTGATCCAAAATTTAATCCTTCAATTTGATATTCATAGACTTTTCCAATTTGAATATCTGTGTCTATATAAGAGTTATGGTTGGAATCGAGAGTTGCTATTGGTAGTCCCCAATTTTTGGAATCAATATCCTTGCGATAGATATTATATATTTTAGCCAGATCATTTTTTTCCCAAAAAAGAGCAATAGCAGGTGGATCGTTTAGAATTTCGATATTGATTAAAATTGAATGATCTCTGGAATCTATATATCTAATTGGTTCTTGTTGTGCAAAAGCAAAACAAGAAGTGATAATGATTAAGGTAGTATATTTAAATAAATTAACTACTTTCATAATTTTAAACATCTATGTCAAGGTTTACGAATAGACAATTATTTTTAAATTTCGTCTGAATATATTTTATATTTTAAATTTTCTATAAATAAATATTTCAGGAAGTATATGTTAAACTTTTTTGCTGTAATAGGTCGAGTGGTAATAAACTTTTTTATTGAACTCGGTCAAATTGTAATGTTATTAATAAATGTATTGCGATATTTTCCCCGTGTAATTAAAGATAGGCGATTAATCATCGAGCAAATGACAATAATCGGAGCAGATTCTTTACCCCTTGTAGTATTGATTGGCTCATTTACTGGTGCAATAGCTGCTTTGCAAGCAGCTTTGCTTTTCACAAAATTCAATATGATTGAAATTACACGTCCATTCCTAGGAGCTTCCATAGCAACAGCAGTATTCACAGAACTTACACCCGTTCTTACAGCCCTTGTTATTGCTGGTAGAGTAGGTGGTGCAATGGCAGCTCAAATTGGTACTATGAATGTTACAGAGCAAATCGACGCACTTGAGATGATGGCAATTGACAAAAATAGATTTCTTGGTATGCCAAGAATTTTTGCTGCTCTTGCTATGATGCCGATTTTAGCTGTATTTTCAAATCTGGTTGCTATGATTGGAGCTTACATCCTTACTGCTGTCAAATATGATTTTTCGTTTTATCAATTTTTTGATTCCGTGCAACGCTTTTTTTCGATGAGAGAAATTTGGATAAGTTTGAGTAAATCATTTATTTTTGGCGGTGTTACAGCACTTGTAGGTTGCCACGTAGGATTTCGTACATCAGGTGGAGCTGAAGGTGTCGGTAACAGTACAGTCCGAGCATTTACTATTTCCGCTGCTTCTATACTTGTTATTGATGCCTTATTCGGGTATGTGGTATAAATTATAAATTTTTTTTATTAATGACTATAAAAATAAATTGTACAAATTGAGGATTTTCTTTTTTTTCAATAAAAAGTTTTATTGATTAAGGAATTAATAAGTTTTTGATTAATATCGTGAATCTTTAAATTTTTTGGATTCATACCGATAGTTTATTCTGCCACAAATTTCCTTTTATAATCCGGGCAATCAATTCGTAATTCATCAACTTTTAAATACGTTTTTAATAATTCACAATAATGGGTATTTATTTCTGATTTAAAGTTATAAAAATCGCATGAGAAACACATTCTTTGTATTGTTATTATATCTTTCCGGTTTAAATAATAAATGATTTTCAAAAGAGAAATGTATAAATTGCTTTTTTCCTCGATTAAAATATTTTCCAAAATTTGCATTAGTTCATTGTGAAAACTTTGGGCATGACTAGTTATTTTTTCACCATAAGGTGTGAGTATAATCTTTTGAATTCTATTGTCCTTATCGTCGTTAATTTTTTGTATTATATTTTTAGATTGAAGTAATTTAATTGTATCACTAACTGTTGCTTTTGATAGATCAAAAATATTTGCTAATTTAGATACAGTAATTGTTTCATCGCTATGATAGTTGATATATTTTACAATTTGTATTTGTATCGGACTGAGAGCTAATTCTTTGCTTTTTTCCCAAAGCATTACACGAAATGCTTGCGCAATTCTCTCAAAAGCTGCAATTATTTTATAATCGATAGATTCACCCATTTTTTGCCTTAAAATTAAATTTGTAGTAAAAATAATAAAAAAGCCCCGAATTTTATCAGGGCTTTTTGATAAATTGAGCTATCACTATTAAAATTCGTCGGGTTTGACATAAGGATGAGTCCAAAAAATTACACTTAATGTAACTGCCTTGAACCAAGCGAAAAGCATTTTTTCAACCAGTTCGGGATTGCTTTCTCCTTTTTGCAAAAATTCTTTTATTGTCAAGGTAATAGGTACAATAAAAGCTATCATATATCTATAATGCACAAATGGTTCAGTATCGACTCCATCGGTTTTATTTTTCTTTTCTTTGTAATGTCGTAATCCAATTTCGTATTGATAATCAAGCCATTCTTTATCGAATTTTCGAGTACATAAATCAAGAATCCATTGACCAAATCTACCTCTAACTGCTGATAGATAATCAGTATTAGCAACACCATTTTTCGAAAAATATCTGACCAGATGTGGTTGACTTCCAACAAAATTATACCACAAATCTAATATATCATCTATTTGATTTTTGAGAATTTCGCCAGCTTGATTTAGATATTTTTCATCTTCTTCGCTAAAAAGTAAGCTGGATTTGAGCAATTGTAAATCTGATTCAGTAAATGGAGATTCTGATACTTTACCGTAATCATATCCTGCAATATTTAGCATAATAACCTCCTTTAAAATTGATAATAAAAATACATTACAAATATAGTAAGGATACCTAACAATTCCAAATAAAATTCATTAATCCTAAATTTATTATTTTTGTTAATTATTATTTTAAATAAATTTAAAATGAAAAAAGTCAAATCAAATAAATTTACCATATTAACTTTAGGGTGTTTTAAAAATGCTGTTGATTCAGAAACCATCATTACAAATATGATTGCAAACAATTTTGAATATTCCCCAGATATTAAAAAATCAGATATGCTGATAATTAATACTTGCGGATTTATCAATCCTGCTAAAGAAGAGAGTTTGAAAGTAATTTCAGAAGCAATAGACCTGAAACACAAGGGTAAATTAAAAAAAATTATGGTTGTCGGCTGTTTATCCGAACGCTACCGTAATGACTTGGTTCAGCAATTGCCTGAAGTTGATCATATTTTTGGTATAAATCCATCAGCTGATATATTAAAAGCTCTTGATAAAGATTTGAAATATAATTTGATTGGTGAAAGAAGACTTCTTACTCCTAGTCACTATGCATATATAAAAATTTCCGATGGTTGTAATAACCCATGCTCGTTTTGTGCAATACCTTTAATCAGAGGTAATCATATTTCTCGCCCAAAAGAGGAAATAATCGAAGAAATTAGTTTATTAGCTCAAAATGGTGTTAAGGAATTTATTCTTATTGCTCAAGATTCTACATATTATGGACTTGATTTATATGGGAAACGTGAAATTTCTTCATTATTAGAAGCAATTGCTAAAATTGAAGGAGTTAAATGGATAAGATTAATGTATGCTTATCCAACTAAATTCCCTGTTGAATTGCTTGATATAATTAAAAATAGCCCTAAAATCTGTAAATATCTTGATATACCACTTCAACATATCTCGGATTCAGTCCTAAAATCTATGCGACGAGGCTCATCTGGAAGATATATAAAAAAGTTAATCGAAACTATCAGGTCAAAAATACCGGAGATAACAATCAGAAGTACATTTATCGTAGGATATCCAAATGAAACCGAAAAAGATTTCAAAGAATTATTTGATTTTATAAATGATTATCAATTGGATAGAGTCGGTGTTTTCACTTATTCAAGTGAAGATAATACAATAGCTTATGAACTGGGCGACCCAATTGCAGAAGAAGTAAAAAAAGAGAGAAGAGATATAATTATGCAGGCACAAATGAGAATTTCATTAAAGAAAAACAAAAGTAAAATTGGCAAGAAATTAACCGTTATTATTGATGAATTTGAAAAAAATTCCTACATTGCCCGTAGCGAGTCAGATGCACCAGAAATTGATAACTCTGTTATAATAAATACTAATAAAAAATTAAAAGTCGGGGATTTTGTCGATGTATTAATAAGTGATGCTTCTGAATATGATTTGTTTGCAAAATTATGATAAAGCTTTTTGTGATATTAAATTAGCAACGTGATAAACAAGTGAAGCCATTTTAGAGTAGTTCATTCTTTTCGGACCGATTAATCCAATGGAACCTTCGGCATTACCAATACTGTAAGATGATAAGATAAGGCTGTAATCATCTAAAGCTTCGTGATTCATTTCCCCTCCAATGAAAACACGAACCTGACAATTTTTGTCTTCCCTTTGGTCAATGATATGGATTATAATATCCTCATTTTCTATTATTTCAATTACGCTTTTGATTCGTTCAACATCTTCAAATTCTGGATACTTAAGAAGATTTTGAGTTCCGGTCATAATTAATCTGTTTTCGCTCAATCGAGGATTGAATATTCTATCAACTGATTCAATGAATAATCTAATTAATGGATGTTCTTTGATGATTGAATTTTGAACTAATTTTGCAAAATTTTCTTTTAGAAATTTTAATTGACGTCCCCTAGCTTTTTCATTTATGTAACTGCTAATATCTGTAAGTTTAGAATGATTGATATCAAATTCGGCTTCAAGTGTAACTGTACGAACATCTTTTGAATCGAGAGCAACAACGACAAGTACCCTTGTAGAAGAAAGCTTTACTAATTCAATTTTTTCAACAATAGCTTCTTTCAGATCGGGCAATTCTACTAAACTAAGGTAATGGGATAATACACCCAATACTTTTGATGCATCCTTGAGTAAATCAGGAGACACAGAGCTTGAAATTTGCTCTTGTAAAACTTTTTTTTCACGTGTAGTTAATTCTTCTATTTTTAAAAGATGATTGACATAATACCTATAACCTTTGTCGGTAGGTACTCTGCCAGCTGAAGTATGAGGATGGCTTATTAATTCCATCTCCTCCAAATCTGCCATTACATTTCTTATTGTAGCTGGGCTAAGCTTAAGATCGTTTTGCAGAAATTTTGCAACGAATCTTGAGCCAATTGGAGAAGCCTTAAGAATATATAGCTGGACTATAGTGTTTAAAATTGCTTTTTGTCGCTCATTTAATTCGGTATCGACAACTTTGCTCATTGTTTCACGATCAAATGTGACACAATTTATCATACGTAATTATAAATATGATATTTTATTCTAACTAAACTTCTCTTTTAATTTCAATGAAACAATACCAGGAACGAAATCACTAACATCCTGCCCATAACGTGCCAATTCACGAACAATGGTTGAATTCAAATATGTATACTTTTCGTGGGGCATCATAAATAAAGTATAAACATTTGGTTCCAATTTTCTATTCATCAAGGCTATTTGAAATTCGTATTCGAAATCGGAAACTGCACGAATTCCTCGAATGAGTGCAATTGCTTTCTTTTCTCGCGCCAGTTCCACAGTTAAACCTCTATGGGTTATTACTTCGACATTACTGATATGAGAAAGGGAACTCCTTGTTAATTCGAGTCTTTCATTTTCGTTGAATAAAGTTTGTTTTCTGGAATTAATTGCAATCACGACTATGACTTTGTCAAACATTTGACAAGCACGCTCAATAACATCAATATGACCATTTGTGATCGGATCGAAAGTGCCGGGATAAATTGCTATTTTTTTATCTTTTTTCTTTGCCATTTCTTTTCCTAATTATTCAGTAATTTTAATATAAATAAATTTATCATTTTCTTCAAATCATATTTTATCAGTTAAATAACAGGCATAAGTTTGTCGGTGTTAATCGATCTAATTTATTTCTGATTCAAAAGTTTAAGCATATATTCAGAAATAACTTATATTAGAGTAATTTCATAGAAGCAACAAAGAAATTGCTATAAATTCAATATCAACACACTATTGTATTAACGAGCAGCTACATAGAAAAGGAATTTATGAGCTTATTATTTAGCACATAAATTTTTAAGAGAAGAATTTACTTAGTTTATCAAGATCAATATTGCCTCCGGATAATATAATACCTACTTTTTTTTCGATAAAAATATTCTGGTATTCTAAAATTGCTGCTAAAGGAACTGCAGCTGAGGGTTCAACAAGCAATTTCATTCTAGAAAATATTAATTTCATAGCCGTTATTATTGATTCATCCTGAACTGTAAAAATATCATCAACAAGTGTGTTTACAATCGGGAAAGTTTTATCGCCTAACGATGTTAATAAACCATCAGCAATTGTTTTAGGATTAACAGATGGAATAATGTATCCTGCTTTTTTTGAACGGAAGGCATCATCAGCGCCTTTGGGTTCTGCTGCAATAATTTTTATTTTAGGATTACTCCCTTTTGTTGCTATTGCTGTACCACTTATCAAGCCGCCACCACCGATTGGTGCTATTATAATGTCTAAATCTGGATAATCAATTAGAAATTCAAGAGCAGTAGTCCCTTGACCTGCAATTACATTATAATCATTATATGGATGAATAAATTCAGCTCCAGAACTATTAATAAATTGTTCAAGAGTTTTTTCGCGAGCTTGTAAAGTCGGTTCGCAAAATATTATTTCAGCACCATAAGAACGAACAGCATCTACTTTAACTTTTGGTGCCGAATTCGGCATAATTACTGTCGCATTAGTTCCAAGAATATTTGCTGAATAAGCAAGAGCTTGTGCAAAATTACCTGATGAATGTGTTGCAACACCATTTATTAATTGTTCTGGCGATAATTGTAATATTGCATTCAATGCTCCTCGTGTCTTGAATGCTCCTACTTTTTGGAAATTCTCGCATTTAAAATACAGCTTTGCTGAAAACAAATCATTAAGTTTTTGTGAAGTAAAAACGGGTGTATGATGAATATATCTTTTTATCCTTCCATAACTTGCTATTATGTCATTGAAATCTGGTTTAATTATCATCTCTTTTCTCTAAATCATATTTATTGATTTTCCTATATAAGGAACGTTCGCTTATGCCAAGAGCATTTGCTGCATTTCGCCTGTTTCCGTTGTATTTTTCAAGTGCTATTTCTATCAATTGCTTTTCTATATCCTCAAGATTTAATGAATCGAGATTAATTTTATCTATTTCCTTTTCTATTGAATAATTTTTTATGTTTTTTGCTGGATTTTGATTAAAGCTAATATTTTCGATTTTTTCATTGAGATTAAGGATAATTTCTTTCAAATCATTAATAGAATTTCGCAATTCGAGTAGTGTACGAAAAATTAAACCAAGTTCAAATTGTTGAGCATATTCATTCTTGATGGTTTGAATTATAGAGCGTTCGTATGGCATATCTCTTGCCTCATGTGCAGGCAAAGCTGCTGGCAGATAGCGACTTAGAATCTGTGGAGTGATATAATCGCCTTTTTCAATCGTAACAATTGTTTCCACAAGATTTTTCAGTTCTCTAATGTTACCTTTCCAGTGTAAACTTTTCAAAATATCTAAAGCATCGAGTGAAATTCCCTGATACCTAATTCCAAGTTTTGAACAGGTTTTTTCTGCAAAATAATCTACTAATTGAGGAATATCTTCAATATGTTTTCTGAGAGGAGGTAATTTGATATGTACTGCATTCAATCTATAGAATAAGTCTTCTCTGAATTTACCTTGTGCAACTTCAATTTCCAATTCTCTATTGGTAGCAGCAATAAGCCGAACATCAACTTTATGAAGAGTTGAAGAACCTAATCTGGAAAATTCACCGGATTCAAGTACTCTTAATAGCTTTACCTGTGTCCCAAGTGGCATTTCACCAATTTCATCAAGGAAAATAGTACCTTTGTGAGCTGATTCAAAAAAACCTGTCCTTTGGTCTATAGCACCTGTGAATGCACCTTTTTCGTGACCAAAAAGTTCAGACTCTAATAGTGTCTCGGGTATCGCTCCGCAATTGACGCTAACCATTGGATATTTCCTTCTATTGCTCATACCATGAATAGCATTAGCAAAGACTTCCTTGCCCGTACCTGTTTCCCCCGTTATAAGTACCGGTAAATCAGTCGGAGCAACTTGAATAACTTTTTCTATTGCAGAGATAATTTCCGGTGAATTTCCAATGATACCATAGCGCATTTGCACCAGATTGATAGAAATGTTATTTCTTTCTTCGCTATATTCCATGATTAGTTTAGAGTGGTTGTTTGTTTGACCAATCTTCCCAACCGCCATGATATATAAATATTGGTTTGAATCCAAAGTGAAGCAATTCTTTTGCTAATTTATGGCTCAAATCACAGGTACCACCGTCACAGTAAACGATAATAGTCTTATTTTGAGGAATTTGAAATATGCTTTCTACGTATTGTTGTTCATCTTCATATTCGGGGAATATATTTATTGCCCCATCAATACAAGCTTCGTCATATTGATCAGGACTTCGTGCATCTATTAATACAAACCGATCATCATTGATAATTTTGAGCATTTGCTCATAACTCACAGTCATATCTAAATCTTTTTCCGTTGTTTCGTATGAAAAGTTATATAAGATAGAGTCGGGTACTATATTACTTGATACTTGTGTTGGTATAAGTGGTAGTGGAGATGCCTGAAATGCATTATAAATTAATCCTATGGTCGAGGCGAAAATTAGGATAATGAGAATTTCTATAATCAGTCTTTTCATATCAACTCAAATTTGTTACTAAAAATTATATTTTCTTTTAAAAAATTCATAAGCATTAATTATTTCTTTTGCTTTTTCTAATCTGAACTTTCTTTCCTCATCTGTTAGATTATTCAAAGTATCAGGATGATAATATTTAATTTTTTTTCTAAAAGCTGATTTAATTTCTTCAATAGAAGCATTTTTATTAATACCTAAGTCCAAACATGCTTTATCAAAATCTGTATTATCAGTTTTTTGTCTATTAAAATTTTTGTATTGATTTTTACTATTTAATTCCTCAATTATTTTCTTCAATTCATAATCTTCAAGATCATAATAATATTCATCCTGCTTATCTTTAATTAAGTATGATTTAGCAATTTTTGATATCCTTTTTAAAATCTGTTTCATAAATTAATCTGTTTTTTGTTCATTAAAGCGAGCCAGAATGAAATCAACAGCATCATCAGGGGAATCAACTATTTTAACAAAACTCAAGTTATCCACAACAGAATCTGAATAAAATGCCATAGTTTGAGCTATTTCATTCCATTGCTCTCCTAGACAAACGAAAGGCTTTTCGCCGATTATACCTCGTGACTTGAAAGCCCAAATAATAGAAAATTCTGCTAAGGTTCCTGTACCACCGGGTAATACTAAATATGCATCAGCTATTTCTAATAATTTTAAGAGTCTTTCCACATAGTTCGAAGTTTGAATTTCTTCAGTAACATAAGGATTTTTACTTTTATCAGAATAGAAGCTTGTAGTTATTCCAATTTTTTTAACATTCAGTTCAAAGGCACCTTTTAATGCAGCTTCCATAACACCTGTATAAGCACCAGTAACTATATCCACTCCATTTTCTGCAAGTCTCCTACCAATATATAAGGCGCTTTCGTATTCAAAACTTCCCTCTTTTGCTAAAGCACTTCCTAAAATACTGACTTTTGGCATATCTCAAATAATATTGTAAAATTTAAAAGACGTAAATTATATATCTTTGTTTTGTTTACATAATAATAACATATATACATAAATCAATCACAAAATTTTAAGATTGATATTAAAAGATGTGGCAATAGATAATTTTAAGATACCTCGAGCTAAAACGATTAGTTTTAGTTTTCCCCACTATTTTTTTTGTTGTTGATTAAAAAGAAATATTTCTACAAAGTTTGCAAAACAACAAAATATTGAAGAGTGAACTATGTTCATAATATTGCATTTTAGGAATATATGAATTTTGAATTGGAATTAAAATTTAATCGCTGATTTTCTGAATGTATTCATATAAACTTAAGAAGAATGGATGCTATCTCTTTCCATTCTTGTTCATAACTTTGATTTGGCATAGATTTGTTAGCGATGTGGTACCAATAAGAAGCATTATAAATATCGGGTTCTTTGCGATGTAAATACGCGTGTACCCAAGCCGATTCCTTTGAATTTCTAGCCTGGACGATACGATGAGCTAAATCCCAGTCGCCTTTCGCATCATACCATAGCGCTTTTAGTTCAGGACTTAGATTCTCAGGGGGATATTCATGCCTAAGCGTGTCAATAAATTCTTTAATTGTCATATTAATTTATTTTTTGGCTATGTTTGTCTCAATATAAGCGTGAATAAATTTGAAAATTTCGATCAAAACAATTATTGAGAATGAAACTCCGAAAACAATAAGCCAATCAAAAAAGTTTAATGGTGTTGTATCAAGTAAAACATTCATAAAATCAAATGATACGGCTGAGATCTGCATTAATATAGCGAAAATCATAACAGCGATTAATAGAGGATTCTGATTAATACTAACATTGTCTAATTTTTCTCCGTAATTTTCTTTGGAATTCATTAACGGATGTGGTAACTTAAAGAATAGGGATCTATTTATAGAACGGGAATTCTGTGCATTCCAAATCTGAAAAAATGCTAATACGCAAAATGCCATTGTGCGGGCTTTATCAAGGTCGGGATCATTAAAAGGAATCTCAAATATACTTTGTTCGAATCCGGATACGTAATAATAAAATACACCCAAAGTTCCAATCATCATCACAATTCCAGCAAAAACAACCCTACGTATTATAGCCCAGTTAATTAATGGTTCGTCTCTTCTTCTTGGTTTGAATGCCATAACATTTCCGTGTTCTTTTTCAAAAGCTAAAGGAAAAGTATGAGTACCATCTGTTACTAAATTTATCCACAAAAGTTGAGCTGGTAAAAGTGGAAGAGGAAAGCCAAGAGTTACAGAAGTAGCTATTGTAAATAAACCACCAAAACTTGTGGAAAGGATATAAATTAAAATATGCTGTAGATTATGTAGCACAACCCTCCCTCTTCTTACAGCTTTAACAATCGTTGCAAAATTATCATCAAGTAGAATCATTTGTGCTGATTCCTTAGCCACATCGGTACCACTTCCCATCGCAACCCCAATATCTGCTTGTTTTAAAGCAGGTGCATCATTGACTCCATCACCTGTCATTGCAACAATCGAATTATGCTTTTGTAGTTGTTTTACAATTCTGAATTTATGATGAGGCGCAACCCGAGCATAAACATCGATTTTTGTTGCTTTTTCGAATAAATTTTCATCGTCCATGGAATCCAACTCTATGCCGGTAATTGCCTCGGGTTTTTCTTTTTCCGGAGCTATGCCTACTGTTTTAGCAACAGTTGAGGCAGTTTTGATATGATCACCGGTTATCATTACAACTCTAATACCAGCTTGATAGCATTGATGCACGGCATCAATAGCCTCTGGTCTAACAGCATCTTCGATTCCGGCAAAACCAAGGAAGGTAAGTTTTGATAAATTTTCTAATTTTAATGGCAAGCTTGATTTTTGCTCTGCATAAGCAAGAGCTAATACTCTTAGTCCTCTTTGTGAAAAATTAGCTATTACTGAATTTACTTGTTCTAAATCTATATTTAAAAGTTTATTGTCCTTATTTATCATATTTGAACAACGGTTTAATATTTTCTCGGGTGCTCCTTTTGCGAGGATATATTCTTTATCTTGGTTTTTAGCATATACTGCCATTAATTGATTCTCTGATTCAAATGGGATATCAACGCTCACTTCCCATCCATTTTTATTGAAGCCGAGCTTCTCAGCTAAAATCATTAAAGCACCTTCGGTCGGGTCGCCGATTATTTCCCATTCACCGTTTTTTTCTTTTATGGATGATTCACTGCATAAAGCTCCAATAATTGCAGATAATTCAATACTTTTTGAGTAATTTGCATTAATATGTTCTTCTGTATCTAAATCTATGACTTTTCCATCTTTTTGGTAGCCAGAGCCCGTAACAGTATAATAATTTCCTGCTATCCATAGATTTGTAACGGTCATCTGGTTTTTAGTCAAAGTACCAGTTTTATCTGTACATATTACATTGGTACTTCCTAAAGTTTCAACAGCAGCTAATTTTTTTACAATGGCTTTATGTTTAGCCATTTGATAAATACCAATAGATAGAGTAATTGTAACAGCAACAGGTAAACCTTCAGGAATAGCCGAAACTGCCAGACCAACCGAAGTTAATAGCATAACAAGTAATTCATTTCCACGCAAAAAACCTATAATGAATATTAGTAAAATAACAGTCATAATGGAAATGCTAAGCCATTTACCAAATTGCTCAATATTTTTTTGTAGGGGTGATTCTGTTTCTTCAGCAGCAGCAACATTTTCTGAAATTTTCCCTAATTCAGTATTAGTGCCAACAGCAACTACAACAGCAAGTCCTCTGCCTTTTTGGATTATAGTTCCCGAATAAATCATATTTATTCTATCGCCTAAAACAGTTGGTTCATCTAAAATAACATCATGTTTTTTATGAATAGGAAAAGACTCCCCTGTAAGCATAGATTCATCAACCATGAGGTTTTGAGCATCGATTAACCTCGCATCAGCAGGAGCACGTACTCCGCTTTCCAAATAGATAATATCCCCTACAACTAGGTCAGTAGTTGGGATTGATATTTGCTGACCATCTCTGATCACTCGTGCGGATGGGGAAGCCATTTTGCGTAGTGATTTAAGTGCGTCCGATGCTTTTCTCTCTTGAATAAAGCCTATTGTTGTATTTAATATTACTACAAATGCTATTACAAATGTATCTTTTAAATCACCAACAATTGTTGTAAAAATTGCCGCAATAATTAGTATTATTATTACAGGATTATTGAATTGCTCAAGCAGAAGTACAAAATTCGATTTTTCTTTATAAATCTGTAATTTATTTTCGCCGTATTCTTTTTTTCGTTTTTCAACTTCTTTGGATGAAATCCCATTTTTGCTGTTTGTGGATAGTATTTTTAGTATTTCATCAATTGATTTACTGTGCCAATTTTTCTCATTCATATTAATTTTTACAAATTCCTTAAATAAAACATATCTCAAAATTAATAAACAGTTTTGAATATAGATGTTTTACAAAATTGATATTCCAGGAAAAAATTTTTGGATAATTCAATTAATTTAAATTATATTTGCATATCAATCTTTTCTTTGAAATTCATTGAAGGTATAAACTCCCCCGCAACCGGAGAAACATACCTCATCTCTATCTCAGCACATTGTGGCGGCTCTATTTCGTGCTCTATTTCTCTTCTTACTCCACGGCGGGGGAGCTTTTTTAATTATATAGCGGTTAATTCTTTTTATTTGTATCAGATTTAATTCAAAATTCAAAGCAAATAGAAATAACATTATTTGGTTCATAATGGGCTTTTTATCCGTGGATTATTTTCATAACTAAAATTATTGATGCAAGGCTAAGCGTTAGCAAATTTGCAACTATAATTGGCAAAGATGATAACAATATTCCATAAACAAGCCACAATGCGACCCCCAGAGTGAATATGATATACATACCAAGAGAGATGTCTTCTGTTTTTCTAGTTTTTATTACCTTTATTACTTGTGGTAAAAATGCCAATGTGGTTAAAAATCCAGCTGTAAATCCAAGTATATCAATCATTTATTAACTCATTTTTGTTATTTTCCCATAATTTTCCAGAATTGATTAAAGACATAGCCCTTGCGGGTCCAAGCCTTATAAATGCTTCAATTGCGTCAACCGCTTTTTTAATCATCAAATCTCTTTCATTTAATTCATCTTCCTTGAAATCGGAAAGTACATAATCTACTAATTCGCCCTTTCCAAAATTTTTACCAATCCCGCATCGCAATCTCCAGAAATTTTCTGTTTCAAGTTCATCAATAATAGAGGCAATTCCATTGTGTCCACCATCGCTACCCCCTAATTTAATATGCACTTTGCCAAGTGGGAAATTAAATTCATCGCAAATAACTATTAAATTTTCAGGCTTTATCTTGTGTTGTTTCATAACTTTCGAGATAGCTTCTCCAGACATGTTAACATAAGTTGTGGGCATTATTGCCATAATTTCATTATTATCAATGGATAGAGTTGTTAGTAAATATATATTTTTGTCTGGCTTTACCTGTTTTTTATATTTATCCGCCAAAGCAGAAACCACCATCCATCCAATGTTATGCCTTGTATTGGCATATTTTGTCCCTGGATTGCCTAATCCAGCTATGAGCCAATCTATTTTTTGTGCCATATTAATGCAAAATTAATAAGGGCATACAAATCATAAGTATGCCCTTGAAAAGTAGAATATTATAAAATTAGCTTGACTTTTTTGTTTGTGCTGTAGATTCTGCCATCAAGGCTTCACCTCCAACGCGTGGTGGTATTACTGAACATACTACAGTATCGAGCGGTAAATCAATTTCTATGTTTTCAATTTTTGCATTTTCGAGTGTAAGCGAATGACCAACCCCAAGGTCAGTAATATCAATTTCAATTGATTCTGGTAGATCTTTGGGCAGGCAGGTAATTTTAACTTTTCTAAGTGTATGTTGGAGGATTCCACCAAGTCTCACACCTATAGATTGCCCTTTCAGAACGACGGGTATTTCAACAGTCATTTTTTGTCCACGTTTTATCCCCATTAAATCGAAATGCATAATTTTATCGGTAACGGGGTGGAAAGTCACATCCTTCAGGACACATTCTCTTTGGTAGTTAGCATCAGTAATTTCTAAATCAATAATTTTAGTCGCCCGGGTATAGACAATTTCTCTTAAAACCATTGGTTCACAGTACACCGGTATAGGGGTTTCCCCTTTGTAATAAAATATGCCGGGAACGAATCCTTTTTGTCTTAGCTGTTTTGCTGATTTTTTCCCAACTTCTCTCTTTTTTACTTTTAGCGGTATAACGCCCATTTTTCCCTCAATTTATTGTTAGTATTAATTATCTTTCAATTTCAAATAGTGAGCTAATCGAACGATTATCGTGGGTCCTTATTATAGCTTCGGATAAAATTTCTGAAATTGATACAACTTCTATCTTATCTGAATTTTTCTGTAATGGTATAGTATCAGTTACATATAACTTTTCTAAAGCTTCGCAATTTTCTAATTTTTCGAAAGCATTTCCAGAAAATACTGGATGAACACAAACACCAAATATTTTATTGGCTCCTTTTTCTTTTAGTGCATTAACTGTTGAGAAAAAAGTTGACCCCGTATCAATTAAATCATCGACAACAATAACATTTTTATTTTGTACATCCCCAATAACATTTACTACTTCAGCAACATTATGTGACGGTCGTCTTTTATCAACGAGAATAAGATTTGCACCAAGTTTTTTAGCATAGGATCTTGCCGTTTTTAAACCTCCAACGTCAGGAGAAGCGACAGAAAGCGAATCTAAGTTCAATTTCATTAATCTTTTTATCAAAACCGGTGAGGCATATAAATGGTCGAGTGGTATATCGAAAAATCCCTGAATTTGAGAAGAATGTAAATCTATTGTAATAATTCTATTAGCACCAGCAACAGCGAGTAGGTTAGCGATTAATTTAGCTGTAATTGATACTCGTGGTTGGTCTTTCCTATCCTGACGGGCGTAACCATAGTATGGAATTACTGCAGTAACCCTTCTAACAGAAGCACGTTTTGCTGCATCAAGAAGTATCAATAACTCAAGGAGATTGTCAGCAGGTGAAAATGTTGATTGGATTACAAACAAATCAACGCCACGAACATTTTCTTCGTATTTTACCCATATTTCACCATCGCTGAAATTTCTAATAGTTGTTTCAGATAATTCAAGCCCTAAATTAGCTGCAACTTTTTCT
This sequence comes from Candidatus Kapaibacterium sp., assembly GCA_938031175.1. GTDB lineage: Bacteria > Bacteroidota > Ignavibacteria > Kapaibacteriales > UBA2268 > CALHGZ01. The sequence goes on from CALHGZ010000007.1 coordinate 43,716, forward strand.
GCCAGAACTCTGTTTGACCTACCCGAAGCAATCTTAAAATCAAGCATTGACCAATTAAAGCTATTTTAATAAAAATTGCTGGGGCAGCAGGATTCGAACCTGCGAATGTCGGCTCCAAAGGCCGATGCCTTACCACTTGGCTATGCCCCAAATTTGTCCCTTTAGAGCTTACAAAATTAACTCTATTTAGCTTATTTTACAAATTATTTTGAAAATTTAATTCATTCACAGAAAATTTTAAAACAGTAAATAAAATAATCACTTACGGATCCATCTTCGGATAATCATTATTCCATTATCCCATTTTGCATTGATTATATAATTTAATTTTTCTCTTAATTCAGGAGAAATTTTTGACTGCAATTGCTTTATAATTCTTTCTGCCTTGTATATAGATTCAATCTTCGATTTATCGGTATATACTATACTTTTACTATCTCTGATTATCCATTTTTTCATAATTTTTCGATAAAGCGTAAATAATAGTAATAACTAATATATAATTATCGTTTATTTTATGTAAATCTTTTTGTAATTTTAAAATATTTATATTTTATAATATAATTGTTAATTAAAGGAGAGATTTATAATGAAGATTGCAAGATATGTTTTTTTTATTTATAATTTGATTTTCCTTTTTCTTCTTTCCAATGGAATATTACATAGCCGAGACTATTGGGGCAAAGTAAAAGCACCCTTTACAGGACATATAACAGCTTTTGCAATAGACCAGGGCAATAGGATATATGCTGCAACATGGGGTGGTGGAATTTATCGTTCCGATAATGACGGAGTTACCTGGACTCCATATAATACCGGCTTGAGTAATTTGTATATCAATTGCATTAAAATTACAAACACAGGAAGAATTTTCATTGGTACAGAAGGCGGTGGGGTATTTTATTCAACAAATGCCGGTAACTCTTGGAACCCTTCTAATGATGGATTGACAAACTTAAATGTTCGTGCTATAAATATCAAATCTAATGGTAAAATATTCGCTGGTACCTATGGAAATGGAATTTTTATATCTACTGATGGTGGTTCAACCTGGAAAGCATCAAATACCGGTCTTTTTTATTTGGATATTCTATCAATTGGCTTTGCAATTACTGTCGATTATGTTCTTGTTGGTACAAACGGTGGTGGTATTTATCGCTCAACAGATGACGGTAAAACTTGGAAGCTATCAAATGTAGGCTGGGAAGTAGATTTTATTCACAGCTTTGTTTTGAATAGTGTAAACGAACTATATGCTGCCTCTAATGGCGGCGGATTATTGCATTCTGTGGATAATGGTTTAAGTTGGGTTGAATTCGATACAAACCGAGTTGATAAAAATATTACTGCTGTTGTACTCAATAGATTTGGTGATCCGGTTGTCGCTACTCGTTCAAAGGGTATTCTATATTATGAAAGTCAAAACTACGAAAGATGGTTTTCATCTAATATATTTTCTGGTGGGGTAACAGCACTTGCAATAAATTCAAATGGGCATATATTTGCTGCTGTTCCATTCGAAGGGGTATTTAAAAGTACAAATAACGGAGAAAGATTTGATTATGTAGGATTTAAGTACGAGATCGGTGTTAAGCCAATAAAAGCTAGTAAAGTTAGAGGTACTATATTTGCTGTATTTAATGGTACAAGCGGTGCATATCGTTCAACCGATAACGGCAAAACTTGGGAAGAAGCTGGCTTAAACGGTGAAAGAATTAATTGCTTTTATTTTGATAGAAATGATAATGTTTATGCCGGTTCGCAAAGAGGAATTTTCTTTTCAACAAATAACGGATTGTCTTGGACAAACATTGGTCCTCAGGATTCAATTATTTACACAATTTATGTGCTTCAAAATAATACAATTTTCGCCGGAGGCAATCACTTTTACAAATCAACAACCGGAGGTCCCCCCTGGAGTATTACAGATATTAGTGGTGGCGGTACAATCACTTCACTTGCCTTTCACAGAAGCGGATTGTTATTTGCAGCTACAAAATATTTCGGTGTTTTCTATTCAAATGATGAAGGGAATACTTGGACTCAATGTCTCAGTCATACAAGGACAGGTATAATCGAATCTATGTATATAAATCCTGCTGGGAAAATCTTTGTTGGTTCAAATAATGGGATATTTATGTCATCCGATACCGGTCGTACTTGGACAAGTACAAATCTTAATGCACAATATCCTCATATTAAAGATATAGAAGGAGATATATCCGGTAAAATATATGCCGGACTAGACTTTGGCGAAGGTTGCTACCATACCACCGATAATGGAATTGAATGGGATTCAACAAATAATAGTTTCCATACTGCTCGAATTAACAATATAGCATCTAACTCCGCGGGATTTACCTATTTAGGTACTGATATTATATATAAATCAATTAATCCAAATAATCTTCCAAAACCTTTATTAGCATCACCAGATGATAAATCTGAAGGTATAGTATTACATCCTATCCTAAATTGGTTACCCGCAGAAAAATCTGAACTTTATGAATTGCAATTATCGAGTGAACCTGATTTTACATTTAGAGTAGAATATATTGTTTTAGCTGATACTTTTAGGTTAATTGAAAAAGAATTAGACCACTATACAAAATATTATTGGAGAGTAAGAGCAAAAACTCATAGTGCAGTCGGTCCCTGGTCGGATGCACGTTCATTCACAACCATAATATCAAAGCCAATTCTAATAAGTCCTGAGAAAGATTCGAAGGGTGTTCCTACCACTGCAAATTTCCTCTGGCACAAAGTAGCAGGTGCGGAAAAATATACTTTGCAAATCGCTAAAACTGATAAATTTGAGGATTTATTTTTAGAGTTAGAAAATATAACAGATACCAGTACAATTATTACCAATATAACCCCACTAACAAAGTATTACTGGCGAGTCAAAGCCCATCGAGGAGAAACTGTAAGTCAGTGGTCAGCCATTTGGTCATTCGAAACAGTTTTAGCACCACCTGTTTTACGCTCGCCCTCGAATAATAGTATGGACTTACCTACAACTGTACTATTCAAATGGGATACATCTAAAACAGCACAAGAATACTTCATACAAATAGCCAAAGATTCCGATTTTGTTCAAGTTATATTCTTTGGCAAAACCACAGAAAAGGATAATCATTTATTCACTTTGCTTGAATACAACACAAAGTATTACTGGAGATTATATGCTTCAAACCAATGGGGCATAAGCGATTGGACTGAAATATGGAATTTTACAACAGGTATAGCACCACCTACTTTGGTAAGTCCTGAAAATGAATCAAAATATCTTGATCACAGGCTTTCATTCCGGTGGGAACCTTTCGAAGGAGCAGATAAATACCACATTCAGATTGCAACAGACAAAGACTTCCAAAATATTAAGTTCCAAGACTCATCAATTACTCAATTCAGCTATGAAGTTTCTAATCTCGAAAGTTTCACTAAATACTATTGGCGTGTCCGTGTAAAAATTGCTAATAGATGGGGATTTTTCTCCCTTAGCTGGTCATTAACCACAAACCTTAAAAGTCCAGAATTGATTTCCCCTGATGATAATGCAGATAATCAACCACTAAATCTCTACCTTAAATGGTCAAAACCAAATGGAACTGAACGCTTCCATTGTCAAGTGGCTAAGGATGAATTTTTCGAAAACATAATTAGTGACAATGAAAATCTGACTAATAATCAGCAAGGACTTGTTAATTTATCGCCGAATACAATTTATTTTTGGAGAGTAAAAGCTAAAAATTCAGAAACTGAAAGTATATGGTCTGAAATTAGAAGTTTCAAAACACAAGAGGGTTCCAATGTTAATGAATTATCAATAATTGAAGATCTGAAAATTTATCCTTTGCCTGCTAATGAAATTTTAAATATAGAAATTAAAACTGCAAATTCATCTGAAATTGAGCTTCAATTATTTGATTTAATGGGAAATCTGCAATATCATGAAAATTCCATTTACACAATAAATCACTTAAATGTTAAATGGGATATTTCAAGACTTTCATCAGGATTCTATTTTCTGAGAGTAAAAATTAACGAAAATTCTATTCTCAAAAGCATTGTAATAGGAAAATAATTTCTTAACTTCAATAAAATAAAGCTGGTAAGTAAATTTTATTTACCAGCATTTTTTTTTGATTTATTAATAAAAGTTAATATGAATTATGAATTTTTTTATTTATATTATTTTTAATTTTGTTTATCATATTGGAAAATATATTATTTACATAAATATATCAAAATTAATTTTTTAGTTTATCCTAAATTTTGTGAGGTGCAGAGATGCTACCTAATTTAAAAGAAAAAGTTAAGAATAAGAAGATTTTGGTTTTTTTTATATTCACATTACTTTTCACAATAACTTTACTATTTTCTAAAAATACTAATTTTGATAGCATATTAGTAAAATCATCTGCTGTAATAAATAATTCTTCAAGTATTTTTGAGATTAAAGAATCAGATTCTGATTATACAATACCGCACAAAAAAATATTTGAATATGAGATATCAAGCGACTATGAACTAACTCAAAGTATGAAGAATTATTTTGATAAAATAGTCGAATTTCTCAAAGATAATCCAGAAGTTAGCGTATTAATATCAGCATACTCTGATGCTGAATCGAATTATGAACAAAAGCTTTTTCGTTCGCATAAGAGAGCTAAATATGCAGCAGATTATCTAATATCTAAAGGAATAGATGAGAAAAGGATTGCATATTCAGCCAAACCAACACATTCACATGAGAAGGTTACCAAGAAAGACATAATTAATAAAAAATTACCAATTATTGAAATTCAATTATTACGATAGAATTACAGATCAAGTTTTTCAATTCTTGTAGTATGTCTGCCCCCTTCAAATTCAGTATTAAGAAATGTGTAAATTATATCTTTTGCATTTGAAAAATCTATTAATCTACCACCGAGATTTAGAACATTTGCATTATTATGTTGCCGTGCTAATTTTGCAGTTTCAGCATTCCAGCAATTGACAGCTCTAATTCCTTTAAATCTATTTGCTGCTATAGACATACCAGCACCGCTTCCACAAATTATTATTCCAAAGTCATTCTCACCATTCAAAATGCTTTCAGTTGCTTTAAACGCATAATCTGGATAATCAACTGATTTCTCAGAGAACGTTCCATAGTCATTAATTTTATAGTTAGAAAAAGAGTTTAGCCAATTCTTTATTTGTTCTTTTAACTGAAATCCAGCATGATCTGATGCAATTGCTATTTTCATTTATTTATTATAAATTTTCCACATTTTTTTTTAAAATTATCAAAATTTTAAACTCATTAGAAGTTGAAAATTCCTTAAAATAATTCCCAATTATCATTTTTAATCGTTTAGTTAAATTTTTTCCAAAATATATAAATACATTATCCACAAATTTTAATACGGTCAAGATAAATTTATGATTTCATAACCATTATATAACAAAATAACTTCGAGAAGCATTATTGAATTTTCAACATATCAAAAGGGTATAATAATAATAAATACTAATCAATAAAATCAAATTTACAATATTGTCTCAGCACTTCAGGAACGATTATTTTTCCTTCAATTGAATCATAATAATTTTCTATGATAGAAACTATAAGTCTAGAAGTAGCTAATCCACTACCATTTAACGTATGAACAAACTCAGGTTTAGAATCAGGTTTTCTTTTGAATCTTATATTAGCGCGCCGAGCTTGAAAATCCTCGAAATTAGAACAGCTGGAAACTTCCAACCATTTATTTTCACCAGGAGCCCAAATTTCCAAATCATAGGTTTTGGCACTTGAAAAGCTTGTATCACCAGTACAAAGCAATACAACTCTATAAGGGATATTTAAAGCTTTTAAAATATTCTCAGCATCATTAGTAAGTGCCTCTAACTCATCATAAGATTCTTCCGGTTTTGAAATTTTAACTAACTCCACTTTGTAGAATTGATGGACGCGCAAGAATCCATGAACATCTTTGCCGTAACTGCCAGCTTCCCGTCTAAAGCAAGCAGATAAGCCACAAATTTTAATTGGCAAGTCTTCTGCCTTTAAAATATCACCTGCGAAGAAATTTGTAAGAGGAACTTCGGCAGTCGGTATTAGATATAAATTATCTTCATTGCAAAGATACATGTCTTCAGCCATTTTAGGTAATTGCCCAGTACCAAGCATTGAATTTTCATTAACTAAAAATGGAGGTATAATTTCATAATAATCGTTTTTGATATGAAAGTCAAGCATAAAATTCCACAAAGCTCGTTCCAGAGCAGCTCCTTTTCCTTTGTAGTATGCAAAACCTGAACCAGAAACTTTAGCTGCTCGTTCAAAATCAAGTATTCCAAATTGAGAAGCGATATCAATATGATTTGTATCGATAGGTGGTTTAGGCTTTCCCCATTCTCTAATTATTAAATTATCTTCAGCTTTTGTTCCGATGGGAACAGTTTCGTGAGTTAAATTAGGTATGCGAAGCAATATGTAATCCAACTCATTTTCAGTCTTTCTTAATTCATCGTCAAGTTCTTTTATTCTATCAGAAACTTGCTTCATTGCGAAAATTTTGTCGTCGGCATTCAATTTTTTCTTCTTTAACTCAGCAATTTCTTTAGATACTATATTTCGTTGATTTTTTAGGAGGTCGGATTCTTGAATAATAATTCTTCTTTTTTCATCCAAAGCAAGCAAATCATCAATATTTATTTCTGAATTTTTGTTTATTGCGTTTTGCTTTACTTTTTCAGGATTTTCTCTGATGAATTTTAAGTCTAACATATAACTTCTCTTTAAAGGAATAATTTTGCAAAAATAATGAATATTTAAAGAATAGATATTTTAAGATTAAAAATTTTGTTTCTTAACTTTTCTCGGTAGGATTTTGGGTTCGATATTTGAATCCCAGATATGGAATACAGCGAGGATAGGATGCTTTTTTATCATACGTGGACCGGCGTAACGCATAATATTTCTTATTTTTTCTCTTTTTTCACGGGAATAACAATGAACAGTGCATTTATTACACACAGGTTTTTCATGAGCGAAATAACAATTATCCAAGCGTTGGTATGCGTAGTCTCTAAGTTCAGTGCAATCGGTGCATAGAGAATCATTTTTATGATTATCTTTGCAATATAAATTTATCATCGCATTAACAGTTTTTTTCTCTCGTGCTATTCTATTAAATAAATGTAGCATCGCTTTTAAAGACTTTATTTTAATTTATATTTGACGAGTTATAGACATTTGAATTGCTGTTTAAAACGTCTTTATGTTAAATATCATGAAATTCATAATTTCAGAAGTAAATTGTTAATCAATTAATAATTGACTAATTTTGTAATCATTAAATTCACAATATGATATGGATAATATTAGAAATTTCTGTATAATAGCTCATATAGATCATGGTAAATCAACACTTGCAGATAGATTGCTCGAACTGACAGGTCGAGTTACAGAACGAGAAATGACAACAAATCAGATTTTAGACGATAATCCACTTGAGCAGGAACGAGGAATTACTATAAAATTACACGCTGTGCAAATGGATTATAAAGCTAAAGATGGGAAAGAATATATTTTAAATTTAATCGATACCCCTGGGCACGTTGATTTTTCCTATGAAGTGTCCCGTTCTCTTGCTGCTTGTGAAGGAGCTTTATTGATTGTAGATGCTACACAAGGAATAGAAGCACAAACAATTAGTAATCTTTATATGGCAATAGATGCTGATTTAGAGATTATACCGATAATAAACAAGATAGATTTGCCGAGTGCAGCGACAACTTTGGAAGATGTAAAACATCAAATAATAGATTTGATTGGCTGTAAAGAAGAAGAAATTTTATTAGTTTCTGCAAAAATGGGTATCGGTGTAGAGGAAGTACTAGAAGCTGTTGTTGAAAAGATACCGCCTCCCAAAGGAGATCCAACTCAGCCATTGAGAGCATTGATTTATGACTCTTTATTCGATCCATATAAAGGTGTAGTTGTAAATGTGCGTATTTTCGACGGAGTTTTAAAAGAAAAAGATAGAATTATATTTATGTCAACTAATCAAGTTTACGAAGTGGAGGAAGTCGGTGTATTGCAAATGAAACGTGTTCGAAAAGGAGAGTTGTCAGCTGGTTACGTAGGATATTTTACAGCGAATATACGTAATTTACATGACACAAAAGTAGGAGATACCGTAACACATGAGAAGAATCAATGTAAAGAGCCGATAGAAGGCTTTAAACTTGTCAAACCGATGGTATTTAGCGGTATTTATCCGGCAGATGCAGATGATTTTGAAGATTTGCGTGATGCTTTGGCAAAATTATCTTTAAATGATTCATCAATATCCTTTGAACCAGAAACTTCAAAGGCACTTGGATTTGGATTTAGATGCGGATTTTTAGGGTTACTCCATCTCGAAATTGTACAAGAGCGATTGGAAAGAGAATTTAATCAAACAATTGTTACAACTGTACCAAACGTACGTTATAAAATATTGCTTACTGATAACTCTGAATTGTTTATTGAGAGTCCTTCTCAACTGCCACCCTTAACGAAAATAAAGGATTTTATGGAGCCATTTATAAAGGCTCAGATTATAACTCCAGCTGAATATATTGGAAGTATAATGAAATTATGTATGGATAGACGTGGAGTTTTAACAAATACAACATATCTTTCCCCAACAAGAGCAGATTTACAATTTGATTTACCCTTATCGGAAGTAATTTTTGATTTTTACGATAAATTAAAATCAATTTCTAGAGGATACGCATCTTTAGATTATGAATTTGATGATTATAGGCCATCTGATCTAGTCAAGCTAGATATTCTGCTAAATTCAGAACCTGTTGACGCTTTGTCATCAATTGTCCACAGACAAAAAGCTTATGAATGGGGCAAAAAATTATGTTCAAAATTAAAAGAGCTAATACCACGACAGATGTTTGAAGTGGTTATACAAGCAGCTATCGGATCGAAAATTATAGCAAGAACAAATGTAAAACCCCTCAGGAAAAATGTTACAGCTAAGTGCTATGGCGGTGACATTACAAGAAAAAGAAAATTATTAGAAAAACAAAAAGAAGGCAAAAAGAGAATGAAACAAATTGGTAGCGTCGAAATTCCTCAGGAAGCCTTTCTTGCTGTTTTAAGTATTGAAAATTAACTCAGGAAAAACTAATGAATTTAAAGGATTTATACCAGAAATACAGAGATTGGCAAAAAAAGAAAAAGAAAAAACCAGAGCCACAAACTCTCACAGAAAAGCTTGTTTCTTGGGTAAAGACATTTGCCGGTGCGATCGTTATAGTTATGATTATTAATGGTCTTGCCATTGCATCCTTTGTTGTTCCAACCGGTTCAATGGAAAATACAGTAATGACAGGAGATTTTTTATTTGTAAATAGATTGATTTATGCTCCATCAACTCCACAGGTAATTCCTTTTTTTAATATTCCTTTACCATATTTATCATTTCCAGGTTATTCAAAACCCAAAAGAGGAGATGTAATTGTTTTTATCTTCCCCGGGAATCGTGACCAGGTCAAGGCAACAGAATTCCAGTATTATTTAAAGCGTTGTGTAGCCGTTGCAGGTGATACACTACAAATTATAGATAAACAATTATATGTAAACGGCGAACCAGTACCACTTCCTGAGAAGGCAAAAATTGATAATTCAATATATACACCTCAAGTTGATCAGTTTAGAACATTTCCAGAAGGAAGGAACTATACTAAAGACAATTATGGCCCAATTCGAATTCCAAAAAAAGGGGACGTTATACATTTGACACAGGAAAATTACAAAGAGTGGCGTATATTTATTATGAGAGAAGGTAAGGATATATTCAATGACGGCAAGCAGATTTATATTGATAATAAACCTGTAACGACTTATACAGTAGAGAGAGACTATGTATTTGGTTTAGGCGATAATAGAGACAATAGTACAGATAGCAGATATTTTGGTTTTATTCCTGTTAATAATGTCATTGGTTCACCTCTTATAGTTTATTGGTCCTGGAATACAGATTTACCGATCACCAATATTTTTCAGAAACTTGCATCGGTTCGATTAGAAAGAATAGGCACTATAATTAAATAGCCATTTATGGAAATTAAAAATGAATTAATTTCTAATAAATCAAAAATACTTCCATTTTTGGAGATAATTTTTATATCCATATTTATAGTATTCTTTTTGAGGATTACTACTTTGGAGTTTTATCGTATATCTTCCGATTCAATGATTTATTCACTGCAAACCGGTGATTATATTGTAATAAGTAAAATACATTATTCCCTTGGTATATCGCCTTGCCTACCTGTTTTTAACATACGAATTCCAGAGAACTGGAGAATAAAATTAAGAGAAATACAAAGAGGAGATTTAGTTGTTTTTTTTTGCCAAATACAGTTAGCTGCGGAAAGAGATATATTAAAAGAGTAATTGCGATTCCTGGTGATACTATCTTTGTATATTCGAACTTGATTTCTATAAAAAATAGTAAATACATTAAATATTATCCATTTATAAGGAAAGAAAATCAAAAATTTTTGAATCAGATATTAAATGATAAAAAGTACTATGTTTTGAGAAGTGGTCAGTACTTTGTAATTGGTGATAACATTGATTATAGTGTAGATTCGAGAGATTTTGGTCCAATAAGTGATCTGAGTATTATTGGTAAACCTATATTAATTTATTGGTCTGTAAATGAAGAAGACAAAACATTAAGGGTAAATAGATTTTTTAATTTTATAAGGTAATGAGTGGTATTTATATACATATCCCTTTTTGCGAAAGAAAATGCAATTATTGTGATTTTTATTCAATTGAAAATAAATCGTTAATTCCGCAATTTGTTGATAAATTATGCCGGGAAATTGAACTAAGATCTAAAAACGAAGCACCCAATTCGTCCATTCAGAGTATATTTTTTGGTGGGGGTACACCTTCAATACTTGAGACTTATCATTTGGAAAGAATATTAAATTCTCTTTATAGAACCTACCCAATACAAAATAATACTGAGATAACTGTCGAATGCAATCCAGGAACACTTAGCAAAAAAGATATGAAAGCATATCAATCTATGGGAATAAATAGATTGAGTCTTGGGATTCAATCGTTTAATGATGCAGAGCTGAAATTTTTACAAAGGATACATTCTTCGGTAGAGGCTGTAGACTCTTATCTAATGGCAAGGGATTGCGGTTTCGACAATATTAATATTGATTTAATGTTTTCTCTTCCAATTCAAGATCTAAAAAGTTGGGAATTCACCCTGACTAAGGCGCTTGAATTAAAGCCAGACCATATTTCAGCTTATAGTCTTATATATGAACCGGATACACCATTGTATAGAGCATTAAAAGATGGGAAAATAGTGCCTCATTCAGTTGATTCGGATAGCGAATTTTTTCTCTACACTATGAATTACCTTGAAGATAACCACTATATTCAATATGAGGTTTCGAATTATTCTTGTCATGGGAAAAAATGCATTCATAATTTAAATTATTGGTACGGTGGTGAATATATTGGATTTGGACCATCTGCACATAGTTACATTGGCAACAAAAGAAGTTGGAATGTTAGAAATATAAGAAATTATATTGATCTATTGACAAAAAAATCATTAGCTACCGAAGGAAGTGAGGAATTATCTTTTAAGGATAAACTTTATGAATCCGTTTCCTTACAGCTGAGAGCTGAAGGTATTTTAAGGGAGGAATTTTGTCGGAGATTTGGCTTTGATCCTGTGCTAGAAGACTTATTTTTTGATAACTTAAAAGAAAATAATTTAATTGGAGTTAGCTCAAATAAACTTTTTTTGACGAAAAAGGGATATTTGATCTGTGATGAAATTACTGTAAAACTATTGGAATTATACGAAATTCAAATTGATTGTAGAAAATAATTTGAAAATCTGAGTTGTTAAGAAGTCTTAACAGTTTAGGTTTTATTTTATGCTATATTTGAAAAGTTAGAACTAAAAGATTTTTAAAAGTTATTAAATAAGCATAGAATTATGGAATTTTATTTATTTATCACAATCTTATTAATAATATTAGCGATAGTTGACCTGACGGTCGGTGTAGCAAATGATGCAGTAAATTTTGTTAACGCCTCTGTCGGTTCGCGTGTATCTACATTCAAAACTATAATAATTTTTTCTGCGGTAGGTATTTTAATTGGAGTTTTGCTATCAAGCGGAATGATGGAAATAGCTCGCAAGGGTATATTTAATCCACAATATTTTACGATGCCTGAAATAATGATAATTTTTGTAGCTGTAATGTTGACAGATGTTTTAATGCTCGATTTATTTAATACTTTGGGATTACCAACTTCAACAACTGTATCTATCATTTTTGAATTACTGGGAGCATCAGTAGCTGTATCGGTAATTAAGATGTTGTCTGAAAATTCTGATATGTCTGTTTTATTTCAGTATATTAATACAGCGAGCGTTTTGAAAATAATTATTGCAATATTTACATCAATAATTGTTGCTTTTACAGTAGGCCTTATTTTTCAATTTGTAACTCGACTATTATTTACATTCGATTATCATAGACGAATTAAAAGATATGGCAGTATATGGGGTGGTTTAGCTTTAACATTTATTACTTTCTTTGTAATAGTAAAAGGTGCAAAAGGTGCATCCTTTATGACAGATGAATTGTCTGCATATATTCAAACAAATTTATATTTAATTGTTGGTTTGAGTTTTGTTTTCTGGACTTTAATTTTAACCTTAATTCAAATCTTTACCCGAATCAATATATTTAAAGTAATAGTATTAATTGGAACATCTGCCCTTGCTATGGCTTTTGCTTCCAATGACCTTGTAAATTTTATCGGAGCTCCTTTAGCTGGATTAATGGCATATCAATTTTCTTTACAAATGGATGACCCACTTAATACTACCATGGGTATATTAAATCAACCTCTTAAAGCAGATACTTTTTTGCTATTGATAGCAGGTTTGATAATGATTGCTACTCTTTTATTCTCGATGAAAGTTCGTTCAGTCGTTAATACGTCAGTCAGATTAGGTAGGCAGGAGGAGGGCTACGAAAGGTTCGAGTCAAACCTATTTGCAAGGGGACTTGTCCGTATAGCAATAATAATTTTCGAATTTATCAAAAAGTTAGTACCTCCAACAATTTTGAATTTTATACAAAAACGGCTTGATACTACTAAGTATAAACCAGAATTAGATTCCGAAGGAAAAGCTCCTGCGTTTGATTTAGTTAGAGCAGCTGTTATTCTATCTTGCTCATCGGGATTAATTTCTTTTGCTACATCTTTAAAGCTTCCGCTTTCTACAACTTATGTAACTTTCATTGTAGCAATGGCTGCCGCTCTTGCTGATAAAGCTTGGGACAGAGATAGTGCTGTTTATAGGGTTGCAGGCGTTTTGACGGTTATAGGTGGTTGGCTGTTATCTGCTCTTATTGCTTTCACTGTTTCCTTTATTATTGCTGTGATTATATATTATGGTAATATTTATGCTATAATTGCTATTTCTTTGTTTGTTGCTTTTTCGTTAGTTCGAACAAATTCTTTGCATAAAAAATTATATAAAGAATCCGAGGAAATAGAAACTAAATTGAGTATTGTTTCTGATAGAGCTGAAACTTTGATAAAAATTTATTATGATGAGATTTTAAAATTTTTAAATAATATTTTAAAGGCAATTGAATTTACATTAAAAGGTATACAAAAAGGTAGCATAAAACAGTTGACCAAAGCCAAGGCTTTTGCAAAATTAACAAATAAGCAATTGCCTATTTTACATAACGATATTTTAAGGATATCAAAGTATGACAATGATGATTCGGCTGATAAAAGCCTCCTCTATGGTAAAGTTTTGAGTAGCTTAAATAGTATAACAGACCATCTTAGCTATCTGAGTAACCAAAATCTTACTTATTTTGATAATAATCATACCAAGTTCACAGATGTTCAATTGCAGGAATTAAATATTCTTTTCTCGTCATTAATAGCATTGGTACAATCTTTTAAAGACACCATTACAAATAAAACCGTCAAAGATGGTAAAGAATTCAATGTTATAATTAATGAGATAAATTCAAATGTCAAGAAATTTTATGATAATCAATTAAAAAGATTCAGAAAATCTGGCAAAAATCTACGACGCAGTCGTTTATTTTTAGATAATATTTCAGATATAGAGGCTATCACCAATAACCTGGAATTGATAAAGAAATTAACAGACAATCTTTTTTACGAAAAGTTTGAACTTGTCAATGATTTATTAGAAGCAAAGAGAAAAGGGGTTGTACTTATTGAAGATGGGGGTAAAGTTTCCGATTCAAAGAAGAAATCTAAAGGCTAAGGTATATCCAATTATTTTTTTTCAATTTCATTTATTAACCTTAAGAGATAATTTTTATATTCACATCGAGGCAAAGAATTATAGTTTTGATAAAGTTGTTCAAAAGAGATTAATCCTCTTTCAAAAGCGATTTCTTCCAAGCAGGCAATTTTTCTACCCTGACGTTTCTCGATAGCATGAATGAAGGTTCCAGCTTCAATTAAGCTTTCGGGTGTCCCGGTATCAAGCCAGGCAATGCCACGACCCATTATTACAACATCGAGCTTTTTTTCGTCTAAATATAATTTTTGTATATCAGTGATTTCAAGTTCACCACGTGCACTTGGTTTAAGATGTCTTGCTTTTTCAACTACCGATGAATCGAATATATACACTCCAGGTATAGCAAACTGCGAGCTTGGATTTAGTGGTTTTTCTTCTATGCTTAGTATTGAACCATCTTCAGCTAATGTAACAACACCGTAATCTTGCGGATTATTAACTTTGTAAGCAAAAATAGTAGCCCCACGATTAGCTGATATTGCATTTCTGAGAAAATCTAATTTTCCATAAAAGAGGTTGTCACCTAAAATAAGACAAACCTGATTTTCGCCAATAAAATCTGCTCCGTAAATGAAAGCTTCAGCAATTCCTTTTGGTTCTTTTTGGATTACATAATCAAAATTAATTCCCCATTTACTACCGTCCCCCAGTAATTTTTTAAATTGGGGTATGTCTTGTGGTGTAGATATAATGAGAATATTACTTATGCCACTCAGCATCAGAGTTGCAATTGGATAATAAATCATTGGTTTATCGTAGATTGGAAGCAACTGCTTGCTGATAATAGATGTTATAGGATATAATCGGGTACCTGTTCCCCCGGCCAAAATTATTCCTTTTGTCAGCATTTATTATTGTATTCTGATTCTTTGTCCTATTATTAATTTGTTTTCGTTAAGGTTTTTGTTCTTCGATTTAATGGAAGATACGCTAACGCCGAATTTTTGTGCAATTGAATATAGAGTATCCCCGGCACGAATTATATAATATTTTGGTGGATTATTGACATTCGATTTAGGTGATTTTGAAGCACCTTTAGATGTTTCGGGAACATATATTTTGAGTTTGGTGCCTGCAAAAATTGTAGTGCCGTCAATTTTATTTGCGTTCCAATTTATGATGTCGGATTCATTTACGCCATATTTGGCAGCTATTATGCTGAGGTTTTCTCCACGCTTAACTGTGTGTGTTTTAAGTGTTAAGTTTTCGGTGGAATAATTTTTTGAGATTATATTTGAAGTTCTGATTTTTAATTCTTGACCAGTATAAATTGTTTCATCTACTATGTCATTGTCCTCGATAATAACATCGACCTTGACATTATACTTCCTTGCAATCTGAGCTAGATTTTCACCTTTTGCAACTTTATGAGTTATGATATTGTTGGTTTTAATTTTGGTGATTTCAGGTGAATTATTAATCATTGCATTATCCGAAGCTATAATAAGTTCCATTCCAACAGTGATATTATCGCTTTCTTGAGGAATATTGTTCCATCTTTTTAAATCTTCGATAGGAATGTTATATCTTTTTGATATATTGAATAAATTATCGCCAACAGCAACGATGTGAATATTGGTTTTTTTGTTATTATTGTGCGAATCATTGTTTTTAGCAATGTTCTCTTCTTTACCATTTATTTGTTCAATAGGAATATTTAAAACTGTTCCGGTTTTTAACTTCGTTTTAATGTTTTTTATATTATTGAATGAAGCAATTTCATTCGGAGAAAGGTTATAAATTTTAGCAATGGTATGTATTGTTTCGCCTTTTTGGATTGTATGATTAACAAGTGGCATTTTTTCTTCGGGAGAAAGTAAGGCAAAATTAGTTTTAAATTCCTCTTTAGTACCGAGGGGTATTTTTAAAACGTATGTAGGTTTATCAGGTGGTGTAATCGAACGAATTAACTCTGGATTTAACTTTTGCAATATTTCTTCATCGGTATTTATACACTTTGCAAGAGCATTTAGATTAACCGGCTCATTTATTGTTACTGTATCGTATTTGTATTCTTCTTGTGGGGTTAGTTCGTCAATGTTAAAGCCGTATGCTTCGGGATTTAGCATAATTTTTGTTGTAGCGATGAACTGAGGTACATAATTTCTTGTTTCTCTTGGTAACTTGTCTGCGATATCCCAAAATTTAGGATTTTCTAGTTTTGAACGCTGAATGGTTCTCCTGACGCAACCAAGCCCACAGTTATAAGCAGCGAGAGCCAAATGCCAGTCACCGAGTTCATTGTAAAGATCTTTGAGGTGTTTAAAAGCAGCTCTTGTTGATTTTTCAGGATCCCTTCTTTCGTCAATCCATATAGAACTATTGGCATTTAAGCCATATAATTCACCTGTAGAACGTATGAATTGCCAGAGACCGACAGCTTTAGCTTTTGATACTGCATTAGGATCTAAACGGCTTTCGATCATTGATAGGAATGCTATTTCTAGTGGTACATTTTCTTCTTTTGCTATACGGAAGAATAGTGGAAACCATCGAGAACGACGCTCGATACAATCTTGAATAAATTTTCTACCTAGTTTATGACTTGTTAGGAAAGTGATATTACGCTCAACCAATTCGTTATTATCAAGAGGTATTTCAAATTTGTGATTGTATGGCAATATAGATATTGCCGGGCTTGTATCTCGAGGAATAGTTATTGTCTGGATATCAGGAACAATCTTAGAGGCATATTTATCAATTTCTTCGTATAATTTATCTCGAATAATAAATAAGGAGGTGTTTTCATCCAGGTTTTCAATACTTTCTATGAAAGTTTCGTAGTCATCTATAATGGTTTGTGCTAATTCAGTAAATTCTTCATTTTGTTCTATTCCTGGATATGAAACAAGAGTATTTAAAGTTGTTATAGCGCGCTCAAAGTATTTGGCAGCTGTTAGTGTATCTTTTTTTTCTATGTGTTTTAAGGCTTGTAAATAAAGTTGTTTAGATTTTTCGAGTGTGAGGATTACATATTTGTCTATGATGATGCGTTCCGTAGGTTTATCGTCCAATTCAGAATATTCATCTGGAAAAATCTGAAGATTAGGTTTTGCTTTGTTTTTGATTTTTACAGTAGGTGATTGAGAATAAGCAAAGGGTGAGAAAAAATAAGTCAATGATATGATAATAATTATGATGGTAGTTTTCGATTTCAATTTTTTTCCTATCATAATATCTCCGTTTTTTTTAGATTTTCTTTTTTTGATATCATTGCAATATAAATCATTAATTTTTATAAAGCAAATCTTATATGTTTAATGTTTTCTATGAATCAGTTTATTTATTGTCTTATTGTTAATGAATTTATTAAATTTTTTTTGTAGGAAGCAAAAATTAAGCCAGAAGCTTATTATTCAATGAATTGATTTACCGGCATTAGAGTAAAATTTTCTCCATCAAATTTGCCAAAGTGAGGATTATTAAACCAATCACCAAGATTAATGTAATATCCCTTGCCAATTTTTTCGAAGAAAATTTTATGGCGATGTCCCATAATTACATAATCACATCCTTCAGATATTTTCGATTTGGCGTATTCCAAAAGGCTATCTCCTGATCCGTAATCTTTTTTGTCGGAGTAATTACGGCTTCTTTTTGAAGAAGATGAAGCAAGTAGTATTCCAAGATCAGGGTGGATTAGACGGTATAGTTTGTTTGAAAGCGGATTTCTTAGAATTTTTTTCAAGATGTAATAGCCATAGTCGTTTTTTACTTTTCCATCACCGTGAGATAGATAAAATCTTTTTCCTGACAATGTGGTTTCAATGTCGTTGAAATAAATATTTATTCCCAATTCGTCGGTAAAGAAATCTTTGTGACCAAAGTCATGGTTGCCAATTAGATATTCAATATTAATATTTTTTTCTCGTAAAGAGATCAATGCCGTAATAACTCTGATAAAATCTTTTGGTATAACTGATTTATATTCGAACCAGTAATCGAATAAATCGCCGATAATAAATAATGTATCGCAGTTAGGAGCAATCTTTTTCAAAAAATCAAGCAAAAGTTTTTCTCTGTCTCTTTCTTTTTGTCGTGGGTAATAACCGATATGGACATCTGATATGAAATAATACATTTTACAAGAAAGATATAACAATAATTGTAAAAATAAAAAATTTCGGTAAAATAAAGCTTTTTAAGGGATGGACATTTTTATTTAATACGAATTATCTTGTTTATCTTAAATATACACTTTAAATTTGCTATATTTGATTTTATTTTTGGAATTTATGGTACGCAAACAGACATTTTTGTTGTTAGTTATATTTGCACCAATAATTGCAGTATTACTTACATCTTGTATATCAATTCGCAGTAAATATGAGCCGGTTAACTATTACTTATTGCAACAAACACCTTTATTAGCTGGATATACTGAAAAATTTCCCACTCAGTTAATAGTTCGGGAATTTAGAATTAGTAGTCAATATGAGACTGAACATCTTTTAGCTTTCCAGAGAGATGGAATAAAATTATATTATTACCATAGATGGCTAAATATGCCCAATATATTGGTAACAGACTATTTAATTACGAGGCTTAATAGGCATAATGTATTTAGTGGAGGTGTACATTCTTTTTCAACAATTGCTGTATCGGATTATTATCTTGAAGGAACAATCAATGAATTTATAGCATTTAATGACGAAAAACGAGGGTCTTCGGAAAATTTTGTCATTATTTCAATCCAGGCTACTTTTTTAAAAAGGGAAAAACTCAAAGTAGCTGATACTGTTCTTTTCAGTAATCTTTATGAAACTAAAGTCTTCCGAAAGGACAATTCTGTCACAAACATTGCAGATACTTTTAGTCGTGGTTTAGCTGAAATTGCGGATAAAATTATGGGTGATATTATACAGGCTCTGAGAGATGAATTTGTTGAATAGGATAGTTCTGGCTCAATGAAAGTTTATCACTTCGAAAGAATTTCCTCAACGAATGATTATGCTATTGATTTACTTAGAGTAGATTCACCTGTTGTAGTTACTGCTGATAGTCAATGGTTGGCTCGTGGACGAAACTATCGCCAATGGTATGGTGATTTCGTCGGGAATATTTATTGCTCCATCGCTTTTAGAAATGAGGGAGCTATCAAAAATGATCATAAATTTATATATTATGCAATTGGAACTTTGGCTTCTAAATATGCTTTAAAGATGACTTGCAATAAAGATATATTTTTTATTAAATATCCAAACGATATTTTAGCTTTAAATATTGAAGGTAGATTTCTAAAAATTGGGGGAGTTTTAGTTGAAAATTATGATGATAATTTGATCAATGCAACTGTAATTGGTATTGGGATTAATGTTTTGCAAATTGAATTTCCTGAAGATATAGCAAAAAATGCGACATCACTTAAATTGCTTGGATTTAATTTTTCTCACAAAGAAGTACTAGAAAATTTAATATTAAAACTTGAAATATTAATTAAGATGGATTTCGATAAATTGTTTGATTTATGGGAAAAAGAATTAAACTTAAAAGGGAAAATCATTACACTTGATGGTTCCAGCAGTTTATGGAATTTTAAGAGCTTAAATCGTGATGGTACCATTACTCTTAAAGATGATCAAAATAATGAAATTATTATTAATGAACAAAATACAATAAGATATAATGTCTATCCCTGAGAAAATACTCGCTATCGATATAGGTAATACCAGGACGAAATTGCTTTTGGATGATAAATTATTAGCTTTTTCCTATTCTGATACAGAATGGTTGCAAAAATTTATAGATTTTTTAAGTAAGAAGAAAATTTCTAAAGTTTACTATTGTTCGGTTAATAATCTTATAGCTGATAAAATTTTTGATATACTACAAAATCAGCTTTTCCTTGAATATTACAATATAATTGATTTAATAAGGGATTATCGCATCATTGAATTTGATCATATTTCCGGAATAGGAGATGACAGGGTTGTAAGTTTAGCTTCAGCACTATTTTTCGAATCACCTCCCTTAATTACAGTTGATTGCGGTACTGCAATCACAATAAATGTCCTTGATGAGAATAAAAAATGTTTGGGAGGAGCAATTTTTGCTGGTTTAAATACTCAAATGGATGCTTTAGCAATTCAAACTCAAAAGCTGCGAAAGATAAATTTTAAAGAACAAATTCAGTTGCCTGCCCAAAATACAGAAGATGCTCTCAATTCCGGTATAGTTATTGCTGTTGTTGGTGGTGTCAAAGAAATTATCTCCAGAATTATGTGGAGTTATTTTACAACGCGTAAATTAACTATAATATTTACGGGTGGGAATGCCCCTTTGATTTACAAATATTTTAATTACCCTTTAAAATCTTTATTAATAGACGATTTAAATAATTTAGGTATCCAAAAAATTGCTAACCTTTATGGAAAATAGTTAAAAAAAGAAATGATAAGAAATAAAAAAATAATAATAGTTTTACCGGCATACAATGCTGGGAAGACATTAGTAAAAACTTACAGCGAAATACCATTTGATATAGTTGATGATGTGATTTTAGTAGATGATAATAGCACCGACAATACAATAGAAGTTGCCCGTCAAATTGGGGTCAGGCACATTATAAAACACGAACGTAATCAAGGATATGGTGCAAATCAGAAAACTTGCTATAACAAGGCACTCGAACTCGGTGCTGATATTGTGATAATGCTTCATCCCGATTATCAGTATACCCCAAAGTTAATCCACTCGATGGCTTATATCATAGCAAATGAGGTTTATCCTGTTGTTTTAGGTTCTCGTATCCTTGGGAAGGGAGCCTTGCGAGGTGGTATGCCATTATACAAATACATTGCTAATCGCATTCTGACTCTTGTTCAAAATTTACTTATTGGACAAAAATTATCTGAATATCATACCGGTTACAGAGCATTTTCTGCAGATGTATTGAGGAAAATTAATTATCAGGCTAATTCCGATGATTTTATATTTGACAATCAGATGATTTCTCAAATTTTTATGGCTGGTTATGAGATAGCTGAAATTACCTGCCCAACAAAATATTTCAAAGAAGCTTCTTCAATTAATTTAATAAGAAGTATAAAATATGGCTTGGGCGTGCTGTGGGTTTCATTTAAACATTTTCTGCAAAGATTAGGATTAGGTCGATTCAAGCTTTATCGATGTAGGAACAGTAATAGTTCCATTTAAAAGGAATTAATATTTATCCGTTGAAAATAAGTTTGAAAAATTGATATATTATCAAATAGAACTTATCGCTTCGTTTAAAAATTCGAGGAATGGAATTGATATAATCGCGTATTCTTCAATGAGCAAAATTAATTTCTCTGAATAGGTATGTTTGATATCTATATCATTATAAATATCAAAATTTTTCAATTTTAAGTATTCCGAGGCGGGGTGGTTGTATTGGTAACCGGGAGGTAAGCGTTTAAGTTTTTCACCAACAAATCTGTAGGGGAAATATTTTATAAAATCGCGATTATTAATAATTTTATCAAATTCAAGCCAATTGTTGTATATAGACTGTCGTATTGCTTTCAATTGCTCAGGATCAGGTTGGTGAAGTCCAGCAGCTATGAAGCATTCAGTCGCATCAATATGAAAATAGATTCCGGGTGCGTTAATAGGCTTTTTCCCGCTGTTATTAAATCCGTAGTGGAAGTATATACCTATGTTTGTTTTGTAAGGTTCTTTGTTTTTGCTAAAACGGATATCTCTATAAATTCTGAAGATAGAGCGCTTTGGATCAGCGATAAATGGGATATTTTTTTCAATAAATATCTTTGACATTGAGTAAACAAATAATTTTGCGGGTATTTTTATAGATTTTTCGTAAAAATCTCGATTTGATTCGAACCATTGGCGGTTGTTATTTTCTTTAAGTTCAGATAAAAAATTTTGTAAATCTTTAGGGAAACCTTCAAAGTATTTGTAAAAAGATGAATTATTTTGTTTATCCATAGTTACAATTTAATCAGTTAGTCTAAATTTTAATGATTCTAATCCACTTTGTAAAGTACAAAATTTAAAACCTAATTCAACTTCGGTTTTTAAAGTTAATAAACCAGCTTTTTTTGGAATTTTGATTTGATTATGAGTATTATTTTCTGCTTCAATTATTCTACTCATATCAAGTTTAAAAATTTCAGCGACCGTTCTTGCTATTTGTAATTGATTCAACCAGTCAGCACCACCTACATTATAAATACCAAATTTTTCTTTTTCAATAAGCTTGCAGACGATTGAGGCTAGATCATCGGCATAAACAGGATTAGTGTAATATTCTGAGGAAGCAAAAAAATAGCCATTTTTTAGAGCTGTTTTAATTTTTCGGATGAAATCTATTTTATTAAAAGATGAGTATCCATAAAGCATGGTTGTGCGCAGTATAGAGTATCTATTCCATTGCGTTCTGCATATATTTTCGGCGGCGTGTTTGGATTTACCGAAATAATTTATAGGATTTGGTTTATCTTCTTCGGAATATAATCCTTTTGAGCCGTCGAATATTTGCTCAGAAGAAATAGTAATAAAATGAGCGTCTATGATTTTAGCTATTCTGGTTAAATTTTCGACTACATTTGAGTTCAATTCCCATGCTAATCTTTTGTCTTTTTCACATTTTTCGATATCACTTAAACCAGCAGTATTTATAATGACATCAGGTCTTTCTTTAAGACAAATTAATTTTGTTGATTGTTTATCAAGGGCACTTAATTGATAAATACGGAACCAGCTTTTATAATTGTGATTATAAGGAGTGTTTGATAATAAAATAATATCAGATTCAATCTCAGAACTAACAATTCTACTGATCGCTTCTCCGATTATGCTTGAAGCACCAGTTATAAGTATTTTCTTTCTTTTCATTTAATTAATAAAATGTTCCACGTGAAACATTATTTCAAATATAGTGATAATATCGAAACATCAGAAGCAGAAACACCAGGAATTCTTGAAGCCTGACCTAAAGAAGTTGGTCTGATTTTGCTTAATTTTTCTCTTCCTTCTTTTGAAAGAGAAGTAAGTACGGTATAGTCAAAATTTTCAGGAATAGGCTTATTTTCATTTTTAAGAAAGACTTCAATCTCCTTTTGTTGACGCTGAATATAGCCCTCATATTTGATATTGATTTCGACCTGTTCTAAGACTCTTTCGTTGTTGAAAATTTTTTTTAATTCGAAATTTTTCTCCGGGATTAGTTTAATTAACTCTTTGAGTTTTACTGCACTTCGTTTTGTAATAGTGAATAAATCTGTAGTTTCAATGACTTTATTTTCTCCAATTGATTCTAAATACGGATTCAGAATTTGTGTTGTTAATTTAGTACTTTTTAAAATCTCTTCAGCTTTATCAATCAAAATTTTAATCTGTCCGATTTTATTGTAAATTTCTTCCGGAATCAATCCGAATTCATAGCCATATTTCATTAAACGTAAATCTGCATTATCTTTTCTGAGAAGCAATCTATATTCAGCGAGTGAGGTGAATATTCTGTATGGCTCTTCCGTGCTTTTATTGACTAAATCATCAATTAAGACTCCTATATAAGCTTCAGAACGTTTAAGTTTAAATTCTTGTTCATTTCGTATTTTCAAAGCGGCATTTATACCGGCTATAATACCTTGTGCAGCAGCTTCTTCGTAGCCGGATGTACCATTAATTTGACCAGCAAAGTATAATCCTTCAATTAATTTTGTTTCTAATGTATGCTTCAGTTGGTACGGATAGAAAAAATCATATTCAATTGCATAGCCTGGACGTAACATTTTTACATTTTCTAATCCGGGTATAGTTTTTAAACCCTCAAATTGGACATCTTCTGGCAAACTTGTCGAAAAACCGTTGACGTAAATGGATTGAGTATAGAGAGCTTCAGGTTCAAGCACTATTTTGTGAGACTGCCGATCAGCGAAGCGATAGATTTTGTCCTCTATCGAAGGGCAATACCTTGGACCGACACCATGGATTAATCCTGTGAACATAGGTGAACGGTCAAAACCAGTGCGTAAGATATCACATGTTTTGGAGTTAGTCTGAGTAGAATAGCATAAAATTCTATTACGTACCATCGGTGTTCTGAAGGAAAAGGGTTCAGGCTCATCATCGCCATAAGCAGGTTCTACTTTTGAATAGTCGATGGAATCAATGTGTATGCGTGGGGGTGTACCGGTTTTTAATCTTCCAGATTCGAAACCATATTTTTGAAGTGATTCAGTAATGTTATAAGCAGCAGGTTCACCAAATCTACCGCCGGGAGTAGCTTTGGGGCCTGTCCACATTATACCGTTGAGAAAAGTACCAGCGCAAAAAATAACAGCTTTGCAATGAAGAATTTCATTATCCTTTGTTAATATCCCCTTTACTTTATCTTTTTCAATTAAAATCTCTTTTACAGTATTGGTAATTATGGTTAAATGGTTGAGCTTTTTTAGATAGTTCAAAACATATAGAGGATATAAGTTTTTGTCAATTTGACAACGAGGCGACCAAACAGCAGGTCCTTTTGATTTATTTAGTGTTTTAAATTGTATACCGCCGAGGTCGGCAAGATAACCAATCGCTCCCCCTAAGGCATCAATTTCTTTGGCTAAATGCCCTTTTGCAGTACCACCAATTGATGGATTGCAGGAAGGTTTACCCATTGTGTATAAATTCATGGTTACGAGTGCAGTTTTGCAAGCCATTTTTGAAGCTGCATTAGCAGCTTCAATTCCAGCGTGACCACCACCTATTACAACAATATCAAAACAATTGTTCATCATAATTTTTAATAAAAATAAACATGAAAAATGTTCCACGTGGAACATTATTTACCGATACAAAATTTAGAGAAAATAAAATCTAGAATGTCATCATTCCATATTTCTCCGGTAAGTTCGCCGATTTTTTTTATTGCTTGCCGTACGTCGATTGCAATTAACTCATTTTCTGAATTATGTTTTATAGCATCAATTGCTGAATCCAGATTTTTTATTATTTCTGACAATATTAAGTAATGCCGTTGATTAATTAGAATATCTTTTGTTCTATCTATACTGTTCAAAGCTAGTTCATCAATTTTAGATAATATGTTTTCTATACCGATTAATTTTTTTGCGGAAATTAAATATTCGTTATCGCTTAATTCGATTTTATCGATTGATAAATTTTCGATTAAATCAATTTTATTTTGCAATAACAAAATATTTGATTTATAATTATCTTTAATTATCTTTATTAAATTGTAAGAATGCTTTCTCCCTTTGGTTATATCGTTAATAATTAATATTACATCGGATTGTTCCAAAACATTTCCTGCAAGTCTAATTCCTTCAATTTCAATTATATCATTGGTATTACGAATACCGGCGGTATCAAATATATTGATAGCTAAATTATTTCTGAATATGGTTTCTTGCAGATAATCTCGCGTAGTGCCGGGAATATCACTTACAATAGCCCTTTCACGTTTTAAAATAGCATTGAATAAAGTTGATTTTCCGCTGTTTGGATAGCCTGCAATGCTGACATAATAGCCTGAACGCAGGATTTGAGCAGAATGGTAAGAATCGGTCAACTCTTTGCAATAATTTATGGTGTCTTTTATGATTTTTATCATCTGGTCTTTGTCAATTAGTTCAATATCCTCTTCGGCAAAGTCGAGTTCGAGCTCCAAAAGGGAAGCAATTTTGATAAGGTCGTGCCTTAATTCCATAATTCTCTTATTAAATCCACCGTATAATTGCCTTGCAGCGGTTCTGATACCAGCAACTGATGAAGAATGAATTATATCGGCTACAGCTTCAGCTTGCATAAGATTAATTTTCCCATTTAAAAATGCCCTTTTAGTAAATTCTCCAGCTTCAGCGAGCCTTGCGCCATTATCAATTAGTGATTTCAATATGCTATCAACGACTAAATAGCCTCCGTGAGATGATATTTCTGCTACATCTTCGCCAGTATAAGAATTAGGTGCTCTAAATATGGCAACTGTAACAGTATCAATCAATTCGTCATTGTTATAGATGTATCCGTAATGAATCGTGTGGCTTTGTGATGTTCTTAAATCATTGTTGCTTTTGAAGATAGAAGATACTATATTAAAAGCATCTTTGCCAGATACTCTAATTACGGATATACCACCAATGCCAGGTGGAGTTGCTAATGCACATATTGTATCTTCTTTTGACATCAACTTTCTTTATTGCTTAATTAATTAAAATCAGTTAAATTAACGTTTTTTTAAGGATAATCTTGCAAAAGCAGGTATGGAACTTGTAATAATCGGTGGTGGTGTAGTTGGTTTAGCTTGTGCAATGGTGGCTTCTGAAAGTGGAATCGAAACTATTTTGATAGAAAAGCACAATAATTTTGGTATAGAAACAAGTTCGAGAAATAGCGAGGTTATTCACTCTGGAATTTATTACCCTGAAAATACACTGAAAGCCAAGCTTTGTGTCGAAGCTAATAGAAATTTGTACGATTGGTGTGAAAAGTATAATATCCCTCATCGAAGAACAGGAAAATTCATAATTGCAATCGATGATTCTGAATTACCTGAATTATTGAAATTATATGAACAGGCAAAAGTCAATGGAGTTGAGGGGATCGAATTGGTAGATGAGTCGATTATAAAAGGGGAAGAACCAAATATAAAGGCAATTGCAGCTCTTTGGTCTCCCAATACTGGCATTATTGATTCTCATTCATTGATGAATTCATATTTTCAACTTGCAAAGGAAAAAGGTGCATTGTTCGCATTTAATCATCAAGTAATTGGCATTAAGAGATATAAAAGCTCGTATTTACTTGAAGTTAAGGATATTGGCGGAAATATTTTCGAAATTGAAAGTAAGTATATTATTAATTCAGCTGGTTTGAATTCAGATGAAATAGCTTCATTAGCTGGTATTGATATTAAAGAAGCCGGTTACGTTCTTTATTATTGTAAAGGTAGTTATTTTCGATTGAAACCGTCAAAAAAAGGTATAGTTAGACATTTAATTTATCCTGTTCCACCAGCAAATATGACAAGTCTTGGAATTCACGTAACATTAGATTTGATGGGCTATGTCAAATTTGGTCCTGATGTGGAATACTTGAATAATCGTATAAAAGATTATAAAGTAGATGAACAAGCAAAAGAGAAGTTCTTTCTTTCTGTTTCGAGATATTTAAATAATATAGAGCCAGACGATTTATTACCCGACCAAGCTGGAATCAGAGCAAAATTGCAAGGTCCAGGAATGCCATATCGCGATTTTATAATAAAAGAAGAAAGTCAACGTGGTCTGCCAGGATTCATAAATCTAATAGGAATTGACTCACCCGGTTTAACCTGCTCATTGGAAATAGCAAAACTCGCTGTGAATTATATTAATTAGACTTATGGCATAAATTTTGCTTAGAAATTCTTAATTCGTTATTCGTTTCAATTACTTATGAAATTATTGAATAAACAGTTACAAAAAAAGATTTTTAAAACTATTGAAGATTATTTCGGAAGTCGAGATGCTTTTTCATTGTATTTTCTTGGTATTCCAAAAGATTCTGAATTTTCAATTGATATTGGAATTAAATGCCAAAGTCATCTTACTTTCTTTGATATTAGTAATATCGAATATTACTTAAATCAAAAAATTCATAATTATGAATTTACACTAATTCATATAGATAAATTAAACATTGTAATTCAAAAGTTTTTTTTGGCTACATCTTCAACATTGACAAATATTAAGTGAGATAAAGATGAACGGAGAATTTTTAATTTACAATAATAATGAAGGCAAAGGCACCAATGAATTGAAAAAAGCTACTGGTGTTTTACCTTCCCCTCTTCCTCAGCCATTGCTTCTGAATCTCGGTTGTGGTACCGATATTCGTGAAGGTTTTATTAATATTGACCTTTATAGCGAGGATCCAAGGGTTGTATATATGGATTTACGCAAATTGGATTTACCCGATAATTGTGTCGATCTTATACTTGCTTCTGATGTATTAATGCAATTTTCACATCGTGAAATAGGCAATGTACTTAAGGAATGGAGTCGTGTGCTTAAGCCAAAAGGCGATATTATAATAAGATGCCCATCCCTTTATCTGCAAGCGAAAGCTTATTTGGAAAAAGTATGGAATGCTGATGTAGCCTCTTATATGATTTTTGGTCCTCAAAA
The DNA here is from genome assembly GCA_938031175.1 of Candidatus Kapaibacterium sp. Lineage (GTDB taxonomy): Bacteria > Bacteroidota > Ignavibacteria > Kapaibacteriales > UBA2268 > CALHGZ01. Next base: position 72,262 of record CALHGZ010000007.1, read on the forward strand.
ACGCGAAAATGAGTACTACTTTTGTGCTTTCGATAAAGAATCAATAACAAGGCATCTAAATAATGCAGGATTTGAAATTGAAGAAATAGCTGAGATTGATATTCCTCAAAACCAAGGATTTGAAAATTTGAATATGACTATTAAAGCAAAAAAAAGATTGGATATTAAAAAGACATTCAATGGAGATCTTACACTTTTTGGCAAAAATAGCGATTTTGAGACCGAGGATGAAAGTCAGCCGCCACAAATTTCTGAAATACCAGTAAGCATAGATAAAAAGCAATTTATCGAGAGTGGGGAATTTTTAAAATTTGGGGTAGCACCAGAAAATGCTAAGCTGAATTTAGTATGGGAGGGATCGCAATTTGTATATCATTCGCTTGCACTTATTAATCGTGAAATATGTTATCAATTATTGAATACTGGTTTAGTCAATCTAACAATTGTGCCCTATGAAAATGAGCAGTTTTCTCCCGAATTGGATATGAAATATATTAAGCTTTTTGCAAATGATATCAGAGTTAAACCTAAAGCTGATGAGAAAATTGCTAGACTACCTTATTGCTGGGTTCGACATCAATGGCCACCCCAAAAAGAAGAACCAAAGGGAGCTAAGTGGATTATTATGCAACCTTGGGAATTTACTGCTCATAGAGTTGATTTTATCAATATTTTTAAAAAAGCTGATGAAATTTGGACTCCATCAATTTATTCCCGTAATACATTTATTAATTCAGGTATTGAATTCAATAAAGTCCAAGTAATTCCTAACGGAATAGATCCTGAACTTTTCAAACCATATGGTGATAAATATTCATTAAGCACAGAGAAAAAATTCAAAATGCTTTTCGTTGGCGGTACAATTTTCCGTAAAGGAATAGATTTGTTGCTACGTGCATATACAGAGATATTTACTGCAGAAGACGATATTTGCCTTGTTATTAAAGATATGGGCGGTCATACATTTTATAAAGATCGCAACATTGCCGAAGAAGTGAAGAGATTGCGTGATAAACCCAATGCACCGGAAATCATTTATATTGATGAAGATTTAAGTGAATCTCAAATTGCAGCTCTTTATCGAACCTGTAATATATTCGTATCTCCATATCGAGGTGAAGGATTCTCATTACCCACTCTCGAAGCAATGGCTTCAGGTTTACCTGTGCTTGTAACAAAAGGCGGTGCTACTGACGATTTTGTTGATGAAGAAGTTGGATGGCTTATTCCTGCAACAAAACTGAACTTAGGAGATGTTCTTGATGGGATGCAACTTACAGGTAATGCCGAACTACTGGAACCAGACTATGATATGCTTAAAAATACTATGAGAGAAATATACAGCAATCCTGCCGAAGTATATAGAACCGGTCTTATTGCTTCAGCAAGAGCAAGAAAATTATGGACGTGGCGAAATTCTGCTCTTAAAGTGCTTGCTCGACTCGATGTTTTATATGATATAAATTTGGCTGCCGAAGCCGATAAAATTCTTCCTAAATTTGATGATTATGCTATAAGAGCAGGCGAAGCAGAACGTGAATTTCTAAATGCTAATTATCAAATAGCCGAAAAGTTGTTTAGAGATGTGCTAGCACAAAAGGGGATTGATGAGAAAATACGTGTTCACTGCATTGCACGATTAATTCAATTAGCTCTTAGGAAATATGATTTAAAGAATGCTGATATGCTTCTTGAGGATCTCGCAAATTTAGAAAATCAGCCGATAAAATTTTATCTAAGCGCCAAAATATACGATGCAAAAGAAGACTATATTTCCGCTTTGGAGGAAATAACCAAATTTTTAGATCAATGGAAATCTATTCGTTATGACATTACAATCAATTTAAGTCATGACGAAGTGCTTGTATTTACAGCTGATTTGCTTTGCAAATCGGAAGATTATGATGGTGCTTTACAATTATATAGCGAAGCACTAAGAATAAATCCCGAAAATGCGTATGCTTGTTTGGGAGCCGGTATCTGTTTCAAAAAAATCGGTGCTAAAGACGAAGCCAAAGAAATGCTTCAATGGGCTATTACTTTAAACCCCAATTTGGAAGAAGCGAAAAACGAACTTATGTTTTTATAAATTATAAAATCATTTGAAGTTAAGCTGAAAGCTATATATTAAATAATTTGTTGTTTCTTGGTTACTTTCGTTGCAATAGTTCATGATTAATCACTTTTGTCCTGTTCTTAAGGCATATTAATTAATGACACTTTTGAACTAAATCTAATTTTAATCGAATAAAAGATTTTTATCCTCTAAAATTTAAAATCTTATATGTAAAGATTTTATATATATCGTCATCATTTCTCATCGCATATTTTACATGCCACTTACGAATAGCGGTTTTCTAATGTTTTATTTCGAGCATAAATATCGACTTACTATATTTTCACGAACAAAAATGTAGTTATAGTTGCTTTAATACGCAGTTTAATTATATAAAGACCATTCTGTATATTTTCGATATTAATCGTTGTCAGATTTCCTTTTTTTTGCAAATTTTCATTGATTTGGATCATTCTTCCTGTAAGATCATAAATTTGGTACTCAAAATCATCAGTTACATAGCCGTTATGTTCGATGATAATATATTTCCCAGCAGGATTTGGATATATTCTAAATTTATTGTAGCTGGTAGATTCTTGAACGCTGACTTGTGGTATGCCTTTACCTTTCCAAACAGTTGGATATGATTTTTCTTGATTGCCGACTTTAGCCACTAAATTGACTATAATTTCATAGTCTTTTGCTTCTGTCGGCGAGAAACAAGCAGATTTGAAGTACACGGATTTCCCGGCAGCTAAATTATATGGAAGTTGGGGTACTGTAGGTTCAGTTATTGAGAATGGAGCTAAAAGGTCCTCGAATCTCAACAATGTAATTTCCTGAGTGCCAATATTTTCGATTTTGATTCCACCTTGGACATCAGAACAAATTGTTTCACCTATTTTGACATCACCAGCATCCCAATCTTCAATATTTAAGCCATCGGTAGTACTACCATCGTAAAATAGGCTATCAAAGGCAATATTTCCAGCTCTATCTAATGCGTAGAAATAGGCAACTGCAGGTTTTTCAAGGTCAATTACGTTGAATTGTACTTCTAATTGATAAATTCCTTCGCTTGGGTCGAAATCGATATATGTCATTTCAATATTCTTTGAGCGTTGGTCTAAGATGATTTTGCTAATACCTTGATCTCTTTGCTCAAATTTGGGTTGTCCGTTGCGATTCTCTGTAACTTTTACTAAATAGGGATTTTCATTATTGAGCCATTCAATTAAAGGTGGCAATTCGTCGAATTCGTCTATTTTGTTCAAACCGGTAGTCATCATCCAGCAATAGACATTTTGTTGGCTAAAGCCGTTGATATAGCCAGCTAATTTAGTGTTGGAAGTAATTTTGCGATTACCTTTACCACCAAGTACAAATTCTCGATACCAGTAGACATTAGTACCTGGGATATTGTTTTGCTCAATATCGTCGAGTTCGTAATTTCCGATTTTTATTGATTTCAGTAGTTTGTGGTCTTTATCATTTGGGTCACCAATAGCAAATATTGCCACTTCGTTAAGATTAAATCCCGATTGAACAGCGGTTTGTAATATAGTGGAGGGTACATACTGTTCGACAGGTGGTATAACAACCATTACTGGTTTCCAATTTTTGTCATCATCCCACGGTCGCGAATAAGCATATTGCATCAGTAATACTGGTTTATCAGCTTCCCAGTATGATAAGCCACGTATTGACTCCTTTTGAACGCCAGGTTGAATATTTTCACCGTTGTAATCGAAGAAATCTCCAGCTTTTTGTAGTGTTCCACTCATTTGATTTATTAGTTTTTTTGTGTTAATATCATAATATTTTACACTCCAGTTTGTGTTGTCCTGCGAAGCAACGAGTCGAAAGTAATCACCTTTATTTTGACGTTTAAATTCAATAGTTGCAAAACGCTTTCCCCAGCTTTGTACAGCTGGAATCATTTCGATTAAGTATTGACGTCCTTCATCGGAATTAATGGGGATCATTGCTCTTATATGGAAAGAGACAAGCCCGATAGGTTTATCAGCTGTTATAATTGTACCGGTCATATCAAAATCTTTTGTTCTACCGGTACCTCTTACTAAAAATGCTTCACCACGATTGAGTTTAGCGGTGATTGTTTCTCCAATTTTTTTCCCTTTGGCGGTATATTTAAGATTACCTTCGCCTTTGCCCTTAAGATCAATTGTTATGTTGGTATTGTCTTTTGATGCAATGACGACGAATCCGTTTGCTCTATTAAGATTTCCTTCGTTAACATCGGTATAAGAACAATTAATTACTTTATTGCCCCAAGCAGAGGTAGGCAAAGCCATATAACCTTCAGCTGAAAATTCCTTCACTGATATTACCCACACAGCAATATCAACATTGGAAGAGATTCTTATGACATTTTTTGAAACAACTTCGCTTTCTTCTATTTCATAATTGTTAAGAAAAGAGTGGTCATTAGATGAAAAAATAAAGGGATTGAATGCTGTAATTGCAAAGTTTAACGATGTACCTGTACTTAAGTCCTCAAAATTTACTTCACCATTTTGATAGGAGAGTATGTAAATAGCAAATTCCAATGATCTCATATTTGCAGCAGTAACTTCATTTTGAGGGAATACAACGAAAAACTCTTTACCTAAATTAGAATTATTAAGCTGATATGTTAATGGCTCGAACTGGGCATTGCAGAAATTGTATATAGCCAAAAGCAATGTAAAGCAAAAAATTATCTGCTGTTTCATTGTATTTCTCCTTTAATACAAATAAAACATAAATTTATCTAAACAATATATTAAATTTTTCATAATTTTAACAGTAAAATCGGACAATTATTAATACGGATGTGTGTCAAAAATTAAAAATTTAGAAAATTGTTTATAATTGATATACATGGGGGAAAAAACGATTTTATCAAAACAAGACTTATAATACCTGTTAGATGAAAAAAATCGATTATAGCCTAAATATGCGAGGCATTTTTTTGAGATTTAAACAAAAATAATTAAATTTTTTTAATAGTTACTTAAAATATTTAAATTTTTATAAGATAAAAAATTTCTTATAAATTAAAAGAACCTCTCCCAAGAATTGGGAGAAGTTCTAAACCGGGGGCCAAACGAAAAATCGCAACAATTAAATACTATTAAAAATTGTGCCAAAAATAAAAAGGCGGATATAATAATCCGCCTTGATAGATTTAATTTGATAATTTTATCTTGTAATAGAAAGTATTTTTGTATAAGATTTATTTTCGATTGTAAGAACGACGTAGTAAATACCCTGATTTAAGTTGCTAGTATTAATGTTGAAAGCATTGAAACCAGTGAAAAATTCACCTGTGTACAAATTTTTGACCTTTTGTCCTAAGGCATTATATAATTCGATTGTACCAAAGTATGGCTTATCTAAAGTGAAGGAAAATTCTGAGATTTCATTAAAAACAGGATTCGGACGCAATTCATTAATATTAAGATTGAAATCCTGTTCATTTATAGTTGTGGTTGGATTTGTAATATCAACAAGGGTGAATAGAACATCTTGAGGCAACCAGGCATCAACGCACATTTGCTGGATCATTGGATGATAATTATATCTTGGATGTTGAGTGTTTGTTATAGTAACTGTTTTAAGTTCAATCATAGGTACTTGCTTAATGCTTGGAACTATGGTTGGTATGTAAACCAATTTATTGTACAAATCATCATTTGTAACATTTACAGGCTGGCTCCAGTTAGTGCCATTAATCGGGCGATAAGCCATAAATACGTCGTTTGTATATAATTCGGTAACCTGAATATTTCCATCAGTTGTGGTATTGTAGACAAATGGTGGGTTGATTTGAATTACTTTATCAATTGATTGTATCCATTTCAGTATAATGTGTTTTCCATCAGCAGTCTTAGCAGCTTGCAAATGGTATTGCTTCGAAGATAGTAGCAATGAGTCTTTATTTTCATTACCAGTTCCCATATTTCGGATGAATAATTGCATCGGGAAAGGCTCGAAATCAGTAACTTTTTTTAGAGTCCATATACCATTTTTGAATCTGGCTTCTGCTAAATGAGCACCAGTATATCTTTGTCCATCTGTTGAAGTTAAAATTTTGACGAAATAACTTACGTCGTCAACATCATTAACAATAAAAGCATCACCAGAATACAATATATCAACTGATCCGAAATAATTTATATTAGTAACTGAACCTTCATTAACTACAAAGTCCTCGATAAGGGAGTATGGCATAGTTTCCCAATCACTCCAATGCTGACCATAATTTGTAGATTTTGTAAACCCAACAACTCTTTGTTCGGGAGCAGAAGTGAAAAAAGTGAAGTTTGCAACATATACATTTCCATCGGCATCCACATCAATTTGTGGGGGGACTCTATATGTACTTCCCTGTTGGTCTGGACGACGGATTACAGTTTGATTCCATTTATCAGGAGCAGATTTTGGTAAAGTGTTATCGTAACCCGCCTCATCTAAATATTTACCTGATATACCAAATAAATCAGCATATCCCAGTGTAGTTTGATTCAATAAATGACCTATGTGATAAACAAAACCTTCGCCATTTCCTGAAAATGAGCTTGCGATGCTCTGCCAATACATAGTACCAGGTGTAGCAATAGGAGTTTCATTTTCGGATAGATTTTCGGTATTACTTGCGTAAGTGAATAATCCACCTTTCCAAGGGTAATTACCATTGGGATCTCGTTCTGCATATATTGACATAACAAGATAAACCAATTTATTGGGGTCTTTGGTATTATTAATATTTACTAGACCAAGAGAAGGCCATACGCTTGCTGCTAGATCTTTTTGAAAAAGAATACGTTTGTTTGACCAAGTAGTTCCCAGATTGGTGGATGTCATTGTGTAAATGTAGGTTTTAAGTGTTGTGCCGTCGGATTCTCGTAGATGCTGAACAATAGCTAATGTTCCAGATATTGGTTCATATACAATTGGTGTACAATACCCATAGACAGTAAAAGCGGCATCGACAATTCTATCAATTGTTTTACCTGCGAGCACTTCATCATTGCTGGAAATTTTTTCATTAAAATATGGAATTGCATCGGGATTTTGTAAGAGATATTTATTCATATTTTCAAAGCCCCAGAAATTCTCAGGGGTAATCAGTTGCTGTGAATATAATGAAGTCGATAAAATCAACAGGAAAAATAAATTCGTAAGTTTGTTCATAAGGTCTCTCCAAAGTATTTTTAAGATATCAAATAATGAAAAACAAATTTAATAAATTTTGTTATCAATTATTAACACAAATTATTGTTTATTAGGGCAAATGTTACAAACAATTTATTAATTTATATTTCGTTAAAAAGCTAACTATTATCATTTAAGGAAGGGATATAATGAATATAGATGAAAACTTAATCAGAGAAAAATTAGAGAATTTGGTAGACCCTGATTTAAATAAAACATTCAAAGAATTAGGCTATATACACGAGATTCAGGTAAGAAACGGACTAATAAAAATCTATTTAAAAATAGTACAACCCATCCATTGGATAGCCGAAGAAATTAATAGATTATGTGCTAATGCCTTAAACGAAATCGCATCTGATTTGGAAAATGAAATAATAATTAGTGAATTAGAACAGCAAGACCCTGGCAGAACTGTACTAAAGGGAGTGAAAAATATAATAGCAGTAGCTTCTGGGAAAGGTGGTGTGGGTAAATCATCGATAGCTTCGAATATTGCATCTGCATTATCATTAAATGGAGCAAAAGTTGGAATTTTGGACGGTGATGTATATGGTCCGAGTCAACCTACTATGTTCGGATTGACTGATTCAAGACTCGAAGTTCTTGAGAAAGAGGATGGAACAGTTGTGGCACTTCCAACTGAAAAATGGGGTATAAAAGTTGCATCTATGGGCTTCATTATGAATAGAGACCAGGCAGCGATAATACGTGGACCTATGCTTGCAAGCTATTTTTCTATGCTTTTCGAGCAATTGGATTGGGGATTGCTCGATTTCCTAGTTTTTGATTTGCCGCCCGGTACGGGTGATATACAGCTTACCCTGACACAAAAAATACCATTAACAGGTGCTGTGATTGTAACAACTCCACAGGAAATAGCTCTTGCTGACGTTCGAAGAAGTATTGCTATGTTCAAAAGAGTTAATGTCAATATACTTGGAATAATCGAAAATATGAGTTATTTTTCACCTCCCGATATGCCTGATAAAAAATATTATATATTTGGTCGTGGTGGTGGCAAGCTGGTTGCCGAAGAAACTGGGGTTCCTTTGCTTGGCGAAGTTCCGTTGGATATTGTTATGAGAGAAGGAAATGATGGTGGTTTGCCAATTGTTCTCAGGGATGATGTTTCAAAACAAAAGCAGATTTTAATTCACATAACAAAGAATATTGTTAGGGAAATAAGGAAAATTAACCAAAAGATGTTATCCGATTATACATTACAAATTCAAATCTAATCAATGAATATTAAAGAAAAAGTTGAAGAAATACTTGCCGATTTAAGGCCCTATCTTCAAATAGATAATGGTGATATTGAATTTGTTAGATATGATATAGAAAATAAAGTACTCGAGGTTAGATTTCTCGGGATGTGTGGGAATTGCCCGCTTTCACAAATGACATTAAGAGCGGGTATAGAACAATTCATCATAAAAAATATTCCCGAAGTAAAAAGAATTGAAGCTGTTCAATAACTAAATGAATTTTTATTTTATTGAATTCAGGATTGTTAGTCATCATTGAATTATTAACCGAACTCGATGCATAAAATAGATATCTATGTGTTTTATTCAGGGATTACAGCGATATAAGGAAACTAACACATATAAATCAGCTTTATCTTTTTTTATCAAATTTTAGATTGCTTTAATCTTGGTTAATCATCATTTAAAAAATCATTTGGTATTGAAGTATAAATTTTTAAATTTTAGTAAATTCAATATATAAAAATTGAAATGGGAGCAATGAACCGTTATGAAGAATTAATCTCGCTAGTTCAGACTTTTGAAAAGGATTTCAAGAAATTCTACAACAATCATAACCGTTCTGCTGGTATTAGGTTACGAAAACACATGCAAACCCTCAGAAAATTTGCAAAAAATATAAGAGTTGAGGTACAACTACTGAATAGACAATTACAGGATCTTTCCCAACCAGATAAAGATTCAGTTAAAATCAGCCAATAGTTCATTGACGATAGTTCGCAGGATCAAGCGAAGTTTATCTAGGTCGTCTTCTAATAATACATTACTTGCAGATTTTAAAACCTCAATGTTATCTTTACTTATATCAAGAAGAGAGAGACTAATATCAGCGCCTTTTTCAGTTCTAATAAATGAGCCAGTTATGAGATAATCAATACTAAAAGATTGTAATGCCTGAATTTCATAAAGAGTCGGTTTTTCAGAATTATCTGGGTCAGACAAATTGTGCATTAAATAAATTGAATCCCGTGTATCTGTATCGTAAATAACTAATCGGGAAAATTTACTTGCCTGTTCGAAAATGGTTTCGATCATATCGAAAGAAATAATTTCTTTGAATTGAAATAATTCCCAGCTTTTTTGTCTGTCATCATTTTCGAAATATATTCCACCAATGACAAGCGTTTTAGCTGGAAAAACCTTAAAGCTTCCGGGAGCATCGGCATATAAATTCGAATCTCCTTCGCTTACAGCGAAAGCTCTTTGAACAGCAATTAAAAGACTTGGATCGTAGAGTACATCTTCATCACTTCCCTTTCTGTAGTTGAGGTATGCATAACCATATCCATCGAATCTTATGGGAATAGAGTCAATATGATAATTAGTGATATCAACACGTATAATATTTTTCAATCTGTTAACTTTGATAAATAGCAATCTGTCTGCTCGCAATTCCTCTGCAATATTCAATGCTGTAGGTTCTATATTTTTTTCTTTTAATCGTAAAACCGCTGTATCACGCAATTCAATTGGTAGAAGAAAATACCGTTTGGTTAATCTTCCGGCTAAAGCCATAGCAGCTATGACTTTATGCTCATCTAAATCCTTTGCACCATCACCGAATTGAACGGGAGCCATTAGTACTTTAATTGGTTTGAATTGATCGCGAGGCTTTAAACTATCGGGTTGAGCATGAAGATTGCTTCCAATTATTAGAGCAATTATAGATAACAGAATACAATTTGTTTTCATTTCTTTTCTCTGATAAATTTTTCGAATTCATATAGATTAAGGCAATTGATAATATCAGCAGCTTCCAGTCCGCCTTTTCTTGCAACTTTTACTCCAATAAAGACGTCTAAAAGCGTATTTACATTATGGGAATCAGGGTTAATAGAAATTTTAACACTTTTAGATTTTGCAAATTCAAGGTATTCCCAAGGCAGGTCAAGTCGGTATGGATTGGCATTTATTTCAATAATTTTATCCTCAGAGGCAGCAACATCGATTATCTCGTGCACATCAACTTCGTATGGTGGTCGGGCAAGTAGTAATCTTCCTGTTGGATGCCCGAGCATTGTAGTGAATGGGCTTCTAAGTGCATAGGTAATCCGCCGGGTCATTTCAGAGCGGCTCATTTTGAATGATGAATGAACTGATGCTATAACAATATCGAATAATTTTAAAATTTCTTCGGGATAGTCAAGCGAACCATCGGGTAAAATATCTGATTCTATTCCTTTATATATTTTGATACCTAAGTTCTCAGAGTTAAGTTCATCAATTTCTTTATGTTGCTCATATATCCGTTCGATTGAAAGTCCGTTAGCATAAGAAGCAGATCGACTATGGTCGCAAATTACAAAATATTCGAAACCTAGCTCTTTCGAAGCTAATGCCATTTCTTTAATAGTGTTTTTGCCATCGCTCCAATCTGAATGGCAATGTATCATACCTTTCAGATCTTGTTCAGTAACAAGATTTGGCAGAGCATAATTTTTTGCTTTTTCTAATATTTTTGGTGATTCACGCAATTCTGGTTCGACAAATTGGAGATTAAGTAAATCATACAATTCCTTTTCAGAAACAAGGACTAATTTTTCGCTACTATTATATAATTCACCGTTTATATATTTAAGCCCTTTTGATTCAGCTATTTTAAGAAATTCGCTTATATATTCTTCAGAACCAGTTGTTTGATGCAATTGCCAAATAAAATTATCGGGTTTTGTAATCATGATATTAATCGGTATTAAACTTTTGAATTGACTTAAAAACTCTTGGAAACTGATATCGTAATTAGCGTTTACAATAATATTTAGTTCAGAAAGTGTTTCAGCGAATCTTCTAAAATTTCCTGTTATCACGGCATCGTTAACATCATGAAGTTTTTTTATTTCATTAATTAAATTTTCAGCAGATCTTTTTATTGCCTCTTGCAAAAAACGTCCACGAGAAGCTTTTATGTGTTGAATGCTATTCAAAATCATTTCGATAGTTTTTTCAGTGAAACCTTTGAGTTGACGAACTCTGCTTTCTAAACAGGCTTCCTCTAATTCATCAATATCAGTAATCCCGAGCTTTTCATACAATAATTTTGCTTTCTTCGGTCCGATGCCGGGAATTTTTGTAATTTCGACAAGTGACTCGGGAATTTCTTCAATCAATCTTTCATAATATTTCATTTTGCCATTAAGCACGTAATCTGAAATTTTTTCTATGAGTGCTTTGCCGAAGCCTTCAATTTCGCCTAATGTTCCATTACGGACATGTTCAAAGATGTCAATATCATTTTCTATAAGGTAAGTAGCGGCATTCAAATATGCCCGTGCTTTGAAAGGATTTTCACCTTTGATTTCAAGCAAGGTTGCTATGTTTTTTAAAATTCTTATTAATTCTGCTTTGTCCATTTGTAACATCAATTATTTATCTTACTATTTGCAAAATTAGTCAATGTGATCATAAGTGGGAATAGTCATAAAATTGAATTCAAATAATTTTAATAAAATTTATTCTAATTAAACAAGATTGAATCTCAGAGTAAATATTCAAACAATAAATTAAATTCAAACTAATGTGTATTCAGAATGCGGATTAATTTAATATTGATTTAAAATGTTGAACCCAGACAACGTTAAATTTACATATTTAAAGTATATTTTAGAAATTTAGTTGTTGTATATTATATTATCTGGATTTAAAAATTTTCTAAAATTAAGCAGGTTTATAATATGGTAAATCAAACAATTTATTGGACTAAAACAGACGAAGCTCCTCTTTTAGCAACATATTCATTTCTGCCAATATTAAAAGCATTTACAAAAGGTACTGGTATAAACATTGAACTCAAGGATATTAGTCTTGCTGGCCGTATAATAGCTAATTTCCCCGATAATTTAAGAGAAGATCAGAAAATTCCAGATCATTTAGCAGAATTGGGAGAATTAGCAAAAACATCAGAAGCTAATATAATTAAGTTGCCTAATATTAGCGCTACAATTCCTCAGCTACAAGCAGCTATCAAAGAATTAAGAGAGAAGGGCTATGATATTCCAGAATATCCCGAAGAAGCAGTTAACGAGAAAGATAAAGAATTGCAAGCACGTTTCGGTAAAGTATTGGGTTCAGCTGTTAATCCAGTATTACGTGAGGGTAATTCGGATAGAAGACCAGCTGAGTCAGTGAAGAAGTTTGCCAAAAAAAACCCTCATAAAATGATGAAACCTTGGCCACCACCATCAGAATCAAAAGCACGTGTTGCTCATATGAACGAGAAAGATTTTTTTGGAAGTGAAAATTCTATGACAGTTCAAAATCCCTGTAAGGTAAGGATAGAATTTGTGGATAAAGATGGCAATGTAAATATTCTAAAACCAGAATTTCCTCTATTAGCTGGCGAAGTAATTGATACTGCAGTTATGAATGTAGCTGCTTTGCGAAAATTTTATGAGCAGGAAATAGAAGCTGCTAGAAAAGACGGAATTCTTTTCTCTTTGCATCTGAAAGCTACGATGATGAAAGTATCTGATCCAATTATGTTTGGGCATTGCGTAGATATCTTTTATCAAGATGCGCTTGAAAAACATGCTGAAGTATTAAATGAAATTGGTGCAAATGTTAATAATGGCATTGCTGATATTTTAGAAAAAATTAAGAAGTTGCCACCTGAAAAACAGGCTGAAATAGAATCAGATATAAACAAAATGTATGAAAAACGTCCCGACCTTGCAATGGTTGATTCACGTAATGGGATTACTAATTTACATACTCCAAATAATATAATAATTGACGCTTCAATGCCGAATGTAATTCGTGATGGCGGGAAAATGTGGAATAAAAATGATGAACTACAGGATTGCGTTGCAGTCATACCCGATCGTTGTTATGCACCGATATATAAAGAAATACTTGAAAATGCAAAATCAAATGGACAATTCGATCCTGCAACAATGGGAAATGTCGCCAATGTTGGATTAATGGCTCAAAAAGCGGAAGAATATGGCTCGCATGACAAAACATTTCAGGCAAGTGAAAACGGAATAATTAGAGTCGTTGATGATTTAGGGAGGGTTTTACTGCAACAAACTGTTGAGAAAGGCGATATTTTTAGGATGTGCCAAACGAAGGATTTACCAATAAAAGATTGGATAAAATTAGCAGTTAAACGGGCAAGAGTTACAGGAAATCCAGCTATCTTCTGGCTAAATGAAGAAAGAGCACACGATAGGGAAATCATTGCAAAAGTAAATAAATATCTACCTGAAAATGATATTGAAGGTTTGGATATACGTATAATGAAGCCACAAGAAGCAATGAGATTTACGCTCGATAGAGTTAGAAAAGGGTTCGATACAATATCTGTTACTGGAAATGTATTGCGTGATTATTTAACAGATTTATTCCCGATCCTTGAATTAGGCACTAGTGCACGAATGCTCTCAATTGTTCCTTTATTAAATGGTGGTGGATTGTTTGAAACAGGAGCAGGAGGTTCTGCACCAAAGCATGTACAGCAATTCCTTAAAGAGGGGCATTTAAGATGGGATTCTCTTGGGGAGTATTGTGCTTTAGTTCCATCATTTGAGTTGATCTACGAAAAAACTGGTAATATAAAGGCAAAAGTTTTGGCTGAAACTCTTGATGAAGCAGTTGGAATGTATTTGGAAAATTCAAGGTATCCATCACGAAAAGTTAACGAAATTGATAATCGAGGCAGTACATTTTATTTAGCTATGTATTGGGCTGAAGCTTTAGCAAAACAAGATAAAGATTTCGAGCTGAAAGAAAGATTTTCTAAACCTGCGGCTGAAATGAAAAAATATGAGCAAAAAATTAATGAAGAATTGCTCGCCGCTCAAGGGAACCCCGTTGATATTGGTGGATATTATTTGCCAGACGATGAAAAAGCTGAAAAAGCTATGCGTCCAAGTCTGACTTTTAATAAAATTATAAATGAGTTACTGATGAACTAACGAATTCGGCATGCTTTATCGAGCCTAATTTGTGTTCATTTAGAAGGATACTTAAATCAATAGAAAGATCAATAGAAAATCAACTATTTATTTTTAATATAAATTGTTTTTACATACTTTCTTTATAGGCGATAGGTTACAATTGGATAATATCTTATCTGAATGATAGTTGAACAGACATAAGTGCTTGTGACGATATTGTTTAGAATTTTATAAATGGTATCACTTTGGCATTTATTTGTAACAAATAGGTACCTGGCGGTAGTTGCCTTAAATCAAGTTTAGTACTTTTTTCACTGGTCATACATTGTAAGTCGTAATTCATAAGGCATTGACCCAAAAAATTATAGATCCGCACAATAATAGCATTTTCGAAAACAATGTTAGATTGGAATAAGACTTCAATGTAATCAGTAGCTGGATTCGGGCTTATTTTAAATTCAATAAAGTGAGAAATAAAATCTTCAACCGAGCCGATTTTGTCTGTTTTAAATTTGATAATTTCTGACCAATCACTGCTTAAATTCTTATAAGTTGCTTTTATTCTGCAATAATACCATCTCAGTTCATCGAGAGAATTTTGAAGTTTATATATAGTGTCATTTAAACCATCTGCATTGATTATAATTTGATTGAAATACGAGTCTTCAGCAATTTGTAAGTGGTAAGAAAATCTTGGATTTTGGGAATTCCATATAAAATGACCGTCTGTTGGAAAAGATTCCATATCATTTATGGGATAAATCAATCGAGGTGCCGTTAATTCAGGCATTTGAGTTTGGAATGACCAAACATCGGACCAGGAACCTTGTCCCGATATATTTCTTGCTGAAACTTTCCAATAGTAAGTTTTATCAAAATCGAATATTGCTAAACTTTTGTATGTAGTGTCTTGCAAATTATCAATATCAATAATGGGTTTAATGAATTCGGAATTATCATCGATTTGTAAATGGTAAAATTGTGCAAATGGGGATTTTGACCATTTAAATGTAATTGAATAAGGCATTGAATCGGCATTGTTTTCAGGATAAATTAATTTAACAGATTCTGGAATAGGAATTTCAGTCTTGAAGGTAGCATAGTTGGACCAGTTTGTCTCTCCGCCAATGTTACGAGCCATTACCCTCCAATAATAAGTCATATTTTTCTGTAAAATCTCGCTGGGAATGTAGAAAGTATCTTTAATAAAATTTGTATTGATGATCCTGAAATTAAATTGTTTATCTGTAGCAACTTGTATTCGATAATCTTCGGCACGTTTTGATTTACTCCATCTAAAGACCGGTTTGATTGGTATTTGTTCAGAGTTATCTTCAGGAAATATTAGTTCGGGTATTTCAGGTTTTTCGATGATAGTTGTAAACATTTGCATAAGTGGCCATGGGCTCGCATTTGAACCGTCTTTTATTGCTCGTACTCTCCAGTAATACTTGGTATTGTATTGTAGGTTTACCCTAAGACTTGTGTCTTTTGTAGTTTTGTCAACTTCGAGATAATTGAAATCTGTTCCTCTAGAGACCTGCACATAATATTCCTTAGCAGCAGGAACTTTATGCCAACGTAAAACAACATCATTAGGAACGTTTTTTTCATCATTTATAGGATAAATCATAACAGGCGATAACAATGGCATATTCTCTTGCTCATAGATACGAGCAGCATCGCATATTTCTTGTACAAAAACTGGTGCAATAAGTGTAGTTGCTGCTGAATTGGGTCTGCTGTCATTTTGATTGAGTGCAAGATCAGGGAGCAATTTATAGTCATTACCAACAACTTTATGAAAATAGTCGAATACATATACATTTTTAGGAAAAATGCCCAGAATTGGATCCAAACCACGAGCTAAAGTATCTTTTGCCCATTTGCTGAAAAGATGTGAGAGTTGGGCTTCAACATCATTTGTTTGTGAAGCAACAAGTGGGGCGTTTGTCCAAATAACGAAAAAATTATTTGGATTATCACGCATTATTCTGATAATCGAACGCCAATGCCATTTATAATTGTAAACTGATTTTTTTAGGGGATTAAGAGTATCGTTTGGATTGCCCCATTCAACCATTTGCGAAGAATTGAATGAGGTTTTGATAATTATTATTTTATAATTGTTGATATATTGATATACATCGGCTAATACATCTAATCCACGAAATATCAAGTTCCATCGGTACCATTCATTGTTATTTGGATTTTGTGGAAATGTAAACCGGCTAAATGTATATGCAAATTCACCACTAAATCCATTTATCTGATTATAACGAGTTAATTCAATAGGAATGCTTGTTTGACTGCCATTGGGTCCCCAGATATTGGTACCAACGTCAAGACATAGAAATGCACCCGAACGATATAGTTCCTGAGTATGAGCAGTCAAAAGCATCAGAAACAATAATATTATTGTCACCTTTTTCATTTTTTAATCCTTTTAATATTTATACACTCAAATTCAAATATATGAAAATTAGATAAAATTAAGCTATATTTACGATAACATAATATTTTAAATTTTGTTTCAAAAATTTAAGTGAAATATGAAAATCATAACAATCAACCCCGCAACAGAAGAATCTCTCGAGGAATTCAATGAGCATAACGATAGTGAAATCAATGAAATATTGGAATCAGTAAAAATAAGATTTAATAAATGGAAGAAAACATCATTCAAAGAGCGTTCAGATTTATTGATAAATCTTGCTAAAATTATTCGAGAAAGAAAGTCAGATTTAGCTCACTTAATGGCATTAGAGATGGGCAAACCTTTGACACAGGGAATTTCTGAAGCTGAGAAATGCGCTTGGGTATGTGAATATTATGCTGAAAATGCAGAGAAATTTTTAGCTGATGAAACAATTCAAACAGAGTTAAAGTTGAGCCAGATTTCATACCTTCCACTTGGAGTAGTTTTAGGAATAATGCCTTGGAATTTTCCGTTTTGGCAGGTATTTCGTTTTGCAATACCTTCTATTTCAGCTGGGAATACCTGCTTACTGAAACATTCGCGCAATACAAGCGGTTGTGCTGTTGAAATTGAAAATTTGTTCATCGAGGCTGGCTTCCCTAAAGATGTGTTTAGGACATTACTTATTGGTTCTACGAGAGTAGAAAAAATTATAAAGGACGATCGTGTTTCTGCAGTGACATTAACAGGAAGTACACCTGTTGGGAAAGATGTTGCTTCGAAAGCTGGAAGCGTTATAAAAAAAACAGTGATGGAGTTAGGTGGTAGTGATCCTTATATAATTCTCGAAGATGCAGATTTGAAAAATGCAGCTGAAATATGCGCTTTCGCAAGATTGATAAATAGCGGGCAAAGTTGTATTGCAGCCAAAAGATTTATTGTAATTAGAGAAATAAAAGAGGAATTTGAAAGATTATTTATTGAAGCAATGAGAACTTACATTATGGGAGACCCATTGGATAAAAGGACACAAATTGGGCCTCAAGCGCGTAGAGATTTACGATTGGATTTGCATCGCCAAATTACACAATCTCTTGAAAAAGGGGCAAAATTACTTTTGGGTGGAAAGATACCGGAAGGTAAAGGTTATTTCTATCCTCCAACAGTTTTGACAGATGTTAAGCCTGGTATGCCAGCATTTGATGAGGAAACATTTGGACCTTGTGCTGCAGTGGTTCCAGCAGAAACACTTGACAATGCTATTGAGCTTGCTAATAATACAGAATTTGGTCTCGGTGCAGCTGTTTTTACCAATGATATTGAAAAAGGTCTCTATATTGCAAGGGATATGCTCGATGCAGGAAATTGCTTTATCAATACATTCGTACGTTCTGACCCACGATTGCCATTTGGAGGGATTAAAGAGTCGGGATATGGCAGGGAACTGTCCTTTTTCGGGATCCGTGAATTTGTGAATATTAAGACGGTGTGCATAGGATAAAATCAATAAAATAAATGAATTTGGGCTGACCATCGGGTGGACTCATATTCATTAGTTCCCAAGAAGCGATATTCGGGCTGAATTTCGATATATGGTAAAAGCATAATCTTGGCATAAAATACAAGTTGATTGGCTTTGAATGAAAAATAGATATCGGGTTCAGGGGTATATTTGGTCAATGCTGTTTCTGCTCTTAATCCCAAATATACGCCCTTGAATGTGTTGTATTCAATAGCTCCAAGTAGATTATTTGTTCTTCTGATATTCTGGCTCTGTGAAAATGCCCATTGGGAAGAAATATATATATCCTCCAATAATCTAAAATAAATAAAAGCATTATAAAATTGAAAATTTGAATTTATGTAAGAAGATATGCCTAAATATGACGCAGGAAATATGTCATTCATTAATTCAGGATAAATAATTATTCTAAATAGATAAGACGGCATACTTCTATCAGGTATAACAGATTTTTGTTCTCCAAGCATAGTTACTTCGTATAAACTCATAGTAGCGAAGATTCCGGCATTAAATGTTAGCCAATCTAATGATTCGTAAATAATTTCTATACCAGGTTCAGCATAATAAGGTGCAATAAAGCTTTCGGTACCCTGAACAGATGCTATTCTTCTATCGAAGGAAGTCATATCACATTGACGAATACCAAAGGAAGGCTGAAACAATCCAATTTTCAGCATTGGCTGATCTTTCGCCGATTTTAAAATTATATAGGCATTTCCGTATTGTTGTCCTCTGAAAATTTTGGGTCCGAAATTCAAATCTGTCTCAATTGTCAACCAGTCGAATGGATTATAAGCTAGATAAAGTGATGCTTGCATAGGGAAATAGCGTCTCTGCGCAGATGCTGTTTTATGCGAACGAACGGATTGAAAGCGGAAATCGAATCCGAAATTGAATGTATTCCAAAAGGATTGGTATGTTGTGTCCTCTCTTTTAATAAATTCTTTTTTTTCAATTAGTTTATAGATGTCTTCAAGGAAAGTATTTTCAGTAGTCAAGGTAGAGTTATCTTTATTAAATTGCGAGCCAAATAAAGTTCTGAGTCCTCCTCCTTGATAATTTGAATGACACTTGTAACATTTATTTCCCGATAGTAGAGATTGAACAGGTGTAGAATACAATTTAAGGTTGGTTATTGAAAATGAAATGAATAAGATAATCAGCAATCGTCTGTAGAGAATATTGATTTTGATTATAGCAAGATTGTAATTTTTATTGTTGGAATAATTATTAACAGGGAATATCCAAAAAAAGGCTGTTTTGAGAAAACAATTTCTAAAATCAATTATGCAATTTAATAGGACTTTTAGTATAATTATATGCAACATTTGTTTAATCATTTTATTATTTGTGAACAGGTAATTTACCTGCTTTTCTGGCTGCTTGCACGTCCGCAGGAGTTACAATTTTTTGTATATCATTGAATTCCCATAAGACATAAGTTAGGATAAGGCCAATGTCATAGTCGGATAAAGTTTTGTCCACTTCAGTTTCCATAACACCGTTGTATGTAATACCATTTACAACAATAGTCCCACTTCTGCCAAAAAGCATTCCTCTGAGAAGTTCCTCGACCGAATTGTTAGCAATATAATCTGCATTTTTTAATGGAGGGTAAACTCGCCTGATACCTGTTCCGTTTTTGCGATGACATTTCGAACATTGATCAATATAGAGCTTTTCTGCACGGGCTACATCATATGGCCTGTTTGTTTTTGACGACAAGTCTGTTATGCATATTATGATGATTAAACTTATAATTATCAGATATAATATTTTTATCATATTTTCATAAAAACTTAACTTCAGTCATTTTTTATAACAGATTATTCGCATAATTATTTCAAAGAAAGCTCTCAAAGTCTTATATCTTTAAGCCTTTTAGGTCCGGCTGCAATGACTTCATCGGTAACACCAGATTTAAATAATTTGAAATTTTCAATATAACGTGCCGCTAAGGCATCGTATTTTTTCCAGTATTCTTCCTTGTTTCCCCACGCATTGGAAGGTTCCAGAACCTCCGGTGGAACATCAGGACAGGTCAGAGGAACGTGAAAACCGAAAAGTTTATCTGTTCGATATTCAACATTATCAAGTTTACCTTCTAAAGCTGCATTTAACATATTGCGGGTATGACGAATGCTGATTCTTTTACCTACACCAAATTTACCGCCAACCCAGCCAGTATTTACTAACCAACAATTTGTTTTGTGCTTCATCATTTTTTCTTTAAGTAGTTTAGCATAAAAGAAAGGATGATGTACCATAAATGGAGCTCCAAAACAAGCACTGAAAGTAATTTCTGGTTCAATACCTAAGCCAATCTCAGTTCCGGCAATTTTCGAGGTATAACCACTTATAAAG
The DNA here is from genome assembly GCA_938031175.1 of Candidatus Kapaibacterium sp. Classification (GTDB taxonomy): domain Bacteria; phylum Bacteroidota; class Ignavibacteria; order Kapaibacteriales; family UBA2268; genus CALHGZ01. The sequence goes on from CALHGZ010000007.1 coordinate 93,005, forward strand.
TGATACATAGCTTGATTCATATCCAGTTTAGCTATAGGTGGTAAAACACCCTGTGCGTCGCAAGTGAGGAATATAACATTTTTCGGATGTGAACGCACCATTTTTTCGGGTAAGGCATTTGGTATAAATTCAAGAGGATATGAAGCTCTAGTATTTTCAGTGTATCGGTCATCGTCAAGGTCAATGCGTCTGAAAGTTGGGTCCCATACAACATTTTCTAATATTGTACCAAATCTTTGAGTGCAGGCATAAATTTCAGGTTCTGCTTCTGGTGAAAGTCTAATAACTTTAGCATAGCAACCACCTTCAAAATTAAAAACGCCATCGTCGCTCCAGCCGTGTTCATCATCACCAATTAGACGTCGTTTTGGATCTGCTGATAGAGTAGTTTTACCGGTTCCGCTCAATCCGAAAAATAAAGCAACATCGCCGGCCTGTCCGACATTTGCAGAACAGTGCATTGCCATAACGTTTTGAAGGGGCAGTAGAAAATTCATTACTGTAAATATAGATTTCTTTATCTCACCCCCATAACTGCTTCCAGCGACAATTGCAATTCTTTTTGCAAAATTAATTAAAATAGCGGTTTCAGTGCGAGTGCCGTCAATTTTTGGATCACAATTGAATGAAGGTGAGGCAATCAATGTAAATTCAGGTACATGTTTTTTTAATTCATCTCTGTTTCGGATTTTAATAAACATATTTCTTGCGAAAAGGCTTTGCCAGGCTTTATCAGTAATAATTCGTATTGGCATTCGGTATTCAGGGTCTGCACAAACGTAACAATCCTGGACAAAGAGTTCCTCCCCTTGTAAAAAAGCCTGCAATCTGGCTAATATACCATTGAATTTATCTTCACTCAGTGGACGATTGTATACACCCCACCAGACTTTGTCATCGGTGGAATTTTCACGTACGATATATTTATCATTTGCAGCACGAGCAGACCATTTACCTGTATTTACAATTAAAGGACCACCGTGGGTAATATGGGCTTCTCCACGAAAAACAGCTTCTTCATATAGAGCAGGAGTAGGTAAATTCCAAAAAACTCTATCTAATTTAATTAAACCGTGATTGGATAATTTGTAGTCGCTTGCAAGTTCAGCAGCATGTTTACTTGCAGGGGTTTCGAATTCTAAATATTTTGTCATAACCAATCCCTCACTAATTTTCTTTCACCTATATATAATTCATTTGGAGAATTGGGGTCTAAAACCCATTTTATACGTTCAATACCTTCGGTTATGTCTTTGACCGAACCGCAGGTAGATAATCTAAGATAGCAACCAGTTTTCATTCCGAATTCATTTCCTGGTACAGTAGCAACACGCACCCTTTCTAATAAATCATAAGCCATTTTAGTTGGATCGTTATTGTATCTAGCTCCGTAAGCACCAAAATCGGCAAAACAATAGAATGTACCATCTGGAATAGTAAATTTGACGCCATCAAATGCATTTAGTCTTTCGACCATTATATTTCTATTATTTTCAAGGGTTTGTCTTAGATTTTCTACAGCGGATTGCACACCATTTAAAGCACCGACAGCGGCAGCTTGAACAACAACTGATGGTCCGGAAGTTTGATGGGACTGGATATTTGTCATTATTTCAATTAACTTTTTATTGCCGATTGCCCAGCCAATTCTGAAACCAGTCATAGCATATTGTTTTGATACTCCGTTTACAACTATCAATTTTGAATTTTCGCTCAAATCCTTGGCATATTTATAACAGTTAATAGGTTTGCGTCCATCAAATATTAATCTATGATAAATATCATCCATGATTAAATATAAGTTGCGTTTTTCACAGAATTCGACTATTTCAGCTATAAAGTCTTCAGAATACATAGCACCAGTTGGATTATTGGGGCTATTTATGATAATAGCTTTTGTATAGGAAGTAACAACTTGTTCAATATCTTTTAATCGGGGATAAAATGAACCATCTTCAGGATAAACTGGTACAGGTATGCCTCCGCAAAGTTTGACCATTTCTGGATAGCTAACCCAGTAAGGTGCTGGAAATATTACCTCCTCTTGAGGATTGACTATAGCTTGAAGAGCAACCATTATTGATTGCTTCGCACCGCTTGAGGCAATGACATTTTCCGGTTCTACTTTACGCTCGTAAAATTCTTCTGTGTAACGAATGATAGCTTGTTTCAAAGCTGGAATGCCGTCAGCGGGTGTGTATCTTATTTCACCTGAATTTAGTAAACTTGCGGCGCTTAATATAGCATCCATTGGAGCTTTGCTTTTTGGTTCACCTCCACCTAAATGAATGATCGGTTCGCCCTTTGCCCGCAAGATTGCAGCTATCTCATTCAGCTTTAATGTTGCTGATTGTGCTATTGATTTACCGATAAGACTAAAACTCATCGCATTTCCCTTATGACTTGTTCTATATTTATTTCAATAATTTATTAAATAAAAAACAAAATTGCTCAAAATAAATCATATATGCAAAATATATTGCTTTAGAGATGTATCTTGTGTGTTTTTTTGTTGTTATTCATTATTGTTTATTGCAAAAATGAGAAATGATTTGATTGGGGATAGCTTAAATGGTTCTTAATTAACATTTTATATAACATTATTCATTATAAATTCACTTTTCGGTAATTATTTATATCATTATATTGTTGAAACAGTTTTTATGGTTAATTGATTAGTAAATAAAATTTAGTCAATGTTATGTGGATAATGAGATATTTAAGAAATGCAAAATTGAAGAATTAAAGGAAATACAGCATAAAAATGTTTTAGAAATTAAGAAAAAAAATACCCGATATTAAATTATCGGGTATTTAGCTTATTTTATCGAAAGTTTAGCTCTGTAATATTCCCTGTTCATCATAGCAATAAAATTAACAGAGATTTGCTTGGGGCAAACAGCTTCGCACTCATAGAAATTAGTGCAGGCACCGAAGCCTTCTTTATCCATTTGGCTAATCATAGCTTCGGCTCTTTGTTTTCTTTCGACTTTTCCTTGTGGCAATAGTGCAAGATGAGAGATTTTAGCAGCAACAAAAAGCATAGCGGCACCATTTGGGCAGGCAGCAACACAAGCACCGCAACCAATGCAAGAAGCAGCATCCATAGCGCGGTCTGCATCTTTTTTGGGAATGGGGATTGAATTTGCTTCTGGTGCTTGTCCTGTACTTACAGAAATGAAGCCACCTGCCTGAATAATTCTATCGAAAGCGGATCTATCAACAATAAGATCCTTCACAATTGGGAAAGCCTTAGAGCGAAAAGGCTCTATATATATAGTATCACCGTCATTGAATTTTCTCATATGCAATTGGCAGGTTGTTGTGGCTTTTTCTGGACCGTGGGGTATTCCATTTATAGTAAGTGAACAAGTGCCACAAATACCTTCTCTACAGTCGTGGTCAAAAGCTATAGGTTCTTTGCCTTGTTCGATTAAGCTCTCGTTTAGTATATCCAACATTTCTAAAAATGACATATCAGGAGATACATCATTGAGATTGTGTTCTTCAAAAAAGCCTTTTGAATTGGCATTTTTTTGTCTCCATATCATCAATTTCAATTTCATTATTTATAACTCCTTACCGTAAGTGGCACATTTTCAAATACTAAAGGTTCAATATGACGTATTGGTTTATTGCCATTGCCGGTGTATTCCCAAGCTGCTACGTGGCAGAAATTTTCATCATCTCTTTTTGCTTCACCATCAGGATATTGATGCTCTTCTCTGAAATGAGCACCACAGGATTCGTTACGTTCAAGGGCATCCCAAGCCATCAATTCTGCAAATTCGAGGAAATCAGCCACTCGAAGTGCTTTTTCTAATGCAATATTCATATCTTCGGCTTCACCGGTAACATTGACATTATTCCAGAATTCTTCGCGTATTTGAGGAATAAGTTCTAATGCTTCTTTCAATCCCGCTTCATTTCTCGACATTCCAACTTTATCCCACATAAGTTTGCCTAGTTCCCTATGGAAGGAAGTTGGGGTACGTTTACCTTTGATCGAAAGTAGTTTTTTAATTTTTTGATTAGCTTCTTCTTCAGCTTTTTTAAATTCTGGATGCTCGATGTTCACCTTTTCTAATTTAGTAGTTGCAAAATAGTTGCCTATTGTATAAGGAATGATAAAATATCCATCGGCTAATCCCTGCATAAGTGCGCTTGCACCCAGGCGATTGGCACCGTGGTCGGAAAAGTTGGCTTCGCCAAGTACATGTAAGCCTGGAATTGTACTCATTAAATTATAATCAACCCATAGTCCACCCATTGTATAGTGAGCAGCTGGATATATCATCATTGGTTCTTTGTAAGGGTCAACGCCTGTTATTCGTTCATACATTTCGAAAAGGTTTCCATACCTTTCTTTTATAACATTTATACCGAGCCGTTGAATAGCTTCTGAAAAATCTAAATAAACTCCATAACCGGTTGCACTTACGCCACGTCCTTCGTCGCATACTTCTTTTGCAGCTCGTGATGAAATATCTCTTGGAGATAGATTACCAAAAGAGGGGTATTTTCTTTCAAGATAATAATCACGTTCCTCTTCTGGTATTTGATTCGGTGGTCGTTTATCGGCCGGATTTTTTGGTACCCAAATACGTCCGTCATTTCTTAATGATTCGGACATAAGTGTCAATTTCGATTGATGTTCTCCGCTAACGGGTATGCAGGTAGGATGGATTTGAGTAAAGCAAGGATTAGCAAAGAAAGCACCTTTTTTATAGGCTCTGTAGGTTGCTGTTACATTGCATGCTTGGGCATTAGTAGACAGGAAGAAGACATTGGAATAGCCACCGGTTGCTAAACATACCGCATCACCCCAATGAGATTCTATTTTCCCATTTGTCAAATCACGTGTTATAATCCCACGAGCAAGCCCATCGATAATAACTAAATCCAACATTTCTTTACGAACGTGTAGCTTTACTTTATTTTGACCAACTTGCCGAGATAATGCTGAATAAGCTCCGAGTAGCAATTGTTGTCCTGTTTGACCACGTGCATAGAAAGTACGAGAAACCTGTGCACCTCCGAAAGAGCGATTATCTAAATATCCACCATATTCACGAGCAAAAGGAACACCTTGAGCAACGCATTGGTCTATAATATTTACACTCGTTTGAGCGAGTCTATATATGTTAGCCTCACGTGAGCGAAAATCTCCACCTTTGACGGTATCATAAAATAATCGCCAAATTGAATCCCCATCGTTTCTGTAGTTTTTTGCTGCATTGATACCACCTTGGGCAGCGATTGAGTGTGCCCTTCGGGCTGAATCATTATAAGTAAATGCCTCAACGTTGTATCCAAGTTCTGCAAAAGATGCAGCAGCTGATGCACCAGCAAGTCCGGTGCCAACGACTAATATTTTGAACTTGCGTTTATTAGCAGGACTAACGAGTTTCATTTCGAAACGATGTTTATCCCATTTTTCCTGAACAGGACCGCTTGGTACTTTTGAATCCAGTTTCATACATCACCTCCAACGACATTGAGCATTATTAATACGGGTATTGATATATATCCTAAGGCAATTAGAAATGATAAAACAGAGCTTAACTTCGTCATACATTTTGTAAATTGTGGTCCGCTTATTCCAATTGTTTGTATCATGCTTTGAATAGCGTGATTAAGATGAAATCCGAGAATAATCATTCCAATTATATAGAAAATAGAGACTAAAGGCTTTCTAAAGCCAAGTACAACCATTCTATACACATCATGTCGTTCAAAAAGAACCTTGGAACCTTGTACTATTGAAAATTTACCTGCATCGTGAATTATTTCCCCCTGGTTATCGGCAATTACAAATTCAGCATTTCTTTCGTAATAGTCTTTATGGCCGTATATTTCTGGATCCGCGACTCCGATTGTGAAATGTAACAAGTGATAAATCACAAATGCTAAAATCATAATGCCTGTCCATATCATTGTACGGGAGGTCAGTTTTGCCTGTACATATTTACGAAATTTATAATTTACTGGTCGTGCGGATAAATTAAGAAATTTAAGATAGACGGAAGTAATAATATGCAATATAACTGAGATGATTAAAACTATACGTATAATCCAGAGTATTTCACCAAGGCTTTGCAAAAAGTGGGCATAAGTATTGTAAACATCTTTTCCTATGAAAATCTGGAGGTTTCCTATGAGATGTCCTAAGATGAATAAGACAAGGATAATTCCAGTTATAGCCATAACAAACTTGCTCAATACTGTCGATTTTAGAAAACCTAAAATTCCCATATTTGGTTCCAAGAATTTGTTAACAATTTAAAATTGATTTTTATTTCAGGGGGTGGTATTTTTTTAGGATTATCTGAATTTTGATTATTTTCCAACATTTTTGATAGATTCAACTTAACCTTAACAGAGAGTCATTTTGTCTAAAGTAACTTACAAAAAAGATTATTATTAGTCAAGAACTATAACAAGAAAATTGTTTTTGGCAAAAAGTGTTGTTAGATTCGATTTAAAATTTAATTCGTAAATTCTTTATCAATTATAGTTATTCTTCCGGGATATTCGATTCTGCCTATTGGAGTATTAACAGTGGGTTTGGCATCTAATTTCAAGCGAGCAGCAGAACCATTGACGCCTCCTATAGCTAAAGCTAAATTCAGAACATTTTCATAGCCTTTATTGCCAAAGAACTCAAATAAATCCAGACCCATTGTTAGGGGAATAATTGTAGATTGTCCTGTGCCGGGAATTTCAATAGGCTTATTTATATTACCGTTGATAGTTTCCGTGTTATCAATGTATAGTTTCCAATCAAAACTGGTGAGAGTTGCAGTGGTTGCTTTAGTATTATTGGTGCCATCGTTGGGATTTTTTGCAGCTACATTTAAAATAAATTCTGCGGGGAATTTTTTGTTTTTGAAGGCATTAGCTAAATTTAATCCATCAGTGATAGAAAAATCTGATATGCTTTTTTTGTTTGATAAGGCAACAGATGCCAATTTAAAGTCCGAGACATTTTCCAATTTGAATTGTAATCTCTGTAGATTGACCAACGTTTGAGTTATTGATTGGATTTGTTTGCATCCAAAAGAAAAGATAAACAGGATAAATGCAAGAATTATTAGGAAGAATGATCTTATAAAGTTCATTTTTTTTGGTGGATAAGTGGAACAAAATTTATAAATGATTTTCTGTTAAAACTTCATCAAGACTTTTATTACTAAGTTTCCCTTCGAGAGCATCTTTGAGTAAATTTTTGAGAATCTTATTTTTTTTGCGTTCTATATTCAAATTGGATAATAGTTTAACTTTGGCAATGAGCAATTTTTCTTCTATTGGTTTGCTGAGGAAGTCATCAGCACCAGCATCGATAGATTTTAATTGATTAGAAACATCATTAAGTGCTGTCACGATGACAACAGGGATGTCACGTGTATCCACATTGGCTTTTAGTCTTCTTACGGTTTCATAACCATCTAAACGAGGCATCATAACATCTAAAACGATAGCATCGGGATGTTGCTGTTCAACAAGTTCAAGGCATTCAACCCCATCGTATGCCTCCTTTGCTTCATAGCCATTGGCTTCTAAATAACGGCGTAAAAGTTTTGTCGTTATTCGGTTATCATCTACTACTAAAATATACGGTTTGTCCATATATACTCCTCGGTATATGCTATATTGTTTTTCTTGTTTTTTAAAAATAGTTAATATCAAAAAACGAATATATTAAATATAATGAATTTTTCATAATCGTTTCAAATTTTAATTCTTAAAATAGGTAATTTTAATAATATTATAATTGTTTAACTTTTATAATCTCAATACTTTTATTTGTTAAAAGATATTTAAAATGCTATTTTTGTATTGTTGTGATCCACAATAGGAGAAAACCCTTATTAAATGGAATATTACCTATGTCTTGTTTTAGGTCTATTAGCCTTACTCTGTGCATTTTTATCCGGCGTAGTACAAAACGTTTCTAATGACAAGATCACCAGACTTGCTGAAAATGATTTGAATCATAGCGATAAGCTATTTAAATTAAGGTTGATGATTGAAAAAAGAATTAACCCTTTTTTATTTATTATTTTGATTTGTTATCTTTTTATTCCCTTTGTGATTTTTGTTTCTGATAATTTTTTCAAAGAATTTAACCCTTATCTATTTTTAATAATTTATTTATTAGTCTTCGCTCAGTTGAATTTTGTAATATTTATTCTTGGTCAAAGATTTGCAAATAAGGTGATTACATATTTGATTAAGTTTATAGTATTTTTTTATCATATAACATTTCCGATGACATATATAGCCACTGCAATATCGGATCTAATTTTGAAAAAGTCGGATACAGATTACTCAAGGGAGGAGATCAGTGCATTAATCGAGACTTCGCACGAAACGGGTTCCATAGAAACAGACGAATATCGTATTTTGAAAAATATAATGAAATTTTCGACTGTGATTGTATCTGATATAATGACACCAAGAACGGTTGTATTTAATTGCGAAGCTGATGCCAAAATATCTGATATAATAGATTTGCCAGAGATAATGATGTATTCGAGATTTCCTATATGGGAGGGGGAGTCTTTCGATAATGGAGTTATTGGATATGTTTTATCGAAAGATATATTGGCTGCAGCTTTGCGAGGGGAAAAAGATAAAACTTTGCGTGAATTCAGGCGTGATGTGTATTTTATTCCCGAAAACGCTGAACTTGATAAAGCATTGGAAATGTTTCTACAGCGCCGTCAACATCTGTTCGTTGTTGTTGATGAATATGGAGGAGTTGAAGGCTTATTGACAATGGAAGATGTAATGGAAACAATTTTAGGAGTTGAAATTGTCGATGAAGCTGATAAAATAATTGACTTACGTCTATTTGCAAAACAGCAGAGGGATAAAAGAATTGCATTGAAGATACAAAATCAGTCTTAGCTATTATTAATTCTCTTTTATGGAAATTGTTAATACATTAAAAAAATATTAAATGCAAATATTTAAATTTAATTTGCAAATTTTAGAAAAAATAGCGAATTTTGTATTCTTGACGGGGCGTAGCACAGCCCGGTTAGCGCGCCTGCTTTGGGAGCAGGAGGTCGCAGGTTCAAATCCTGCCGCCCCGACAAATGCATTAAATTCAATATTTCAACAATTTTCTTATTTCTTCATTTGAGTGTAATTTAAGTACCTTTTTGGCTAATTTACTCGCTGATTTGTATGATAAACCTAATATATGGCTTTTTAATTCTGGTAAAATTGAGGGAGCTACACTTAGTTGATTTATTCCCATTCCGATCAATAATTCAGTAGCAGCTGGATAACCAGCTAATTCTCCACATATTGAAACTGGTTTTTTCTTTGATTTAGCAGCTTTGGCAACCATATATATTTGTTTTAATATTGCTATATGGAAAGAATTGAAATAATTTGATACATACTCATTATTTCTATCTACAGCGAGTGTATATTGAGTTAAATCGTTAGTACCAATGCTTATAAAATCAACTAATTCGGCAAATTTATCGGCTAACAAAACAGCAGCAGGAGTTTCAATCATAATTCCCAAGGGAAGATTTGGATCGAAAGAAATATTATTAGATGATAGTTCGCTTTTGCATCTTTCAATAATTTCGATTGATTGTTGCAATTCCTCTATGCTTGATATCATAGGTAGGATAAATTTTACATTTTTATTCTTTGATGCCTGTAATACTGCTTTTATTTGTGTTTCGAAGATTTCAGGATTTGTCAATAGAAATTTTATACCCCTCATACCTAATGCTGGATTGGTTTCATGGTGGGGGAAGCCTTCGATTCTTTTATCGCTGCCATAATCGAAGGCACGTATTACAATTGTGTAAGGATATGCTCTTTGAGCTAATTCACGATAAAATTTATATTGCGATTCTATATCATATAATGCTTTAGGGTTATCAATAATACTTTCAGTACGGATAAGTCCAATCCCATCAGCACCGTTAAGCAATGAATTTTCGAGTTCTTCGAGGCAGTCAACGTTTGTTAATAATTCAATTCTTACTTTATCAGTTGTTTCGCACTTAACATTTGCTAATTCTCCAAGCCTGAGTCTATAAGCTTCTTCTTTACTTTTCTTTTGATAAAATTCGCTTAATTGTGTTTCATCAGGATCTAAAATCACAGTGCCGGAATATCCATCTAATATGATATATGAACCGTTATTTATATATTTTGTGGCATATTTTAGACCAATCACGGCAGGTATATTGAAATTACGCGCCAATATAGATAAATGAGAGGCAATTCCACCGACTTCAGTGATTATTCCTATTAATCCTGCTTCTTTAGCGTTAATTAAATCCGCTGTTGTTAATGAACGCACAACAAGAATACTGTTGGGTTTGATTGAATGCAAAATGCTTCTGTTACGAAGTATATCAAAAAAACGTTCCTTCAAATGCTCTAATTCATAACCACGTTCTCTTAATATTTTATCTTTAGCTCTCAAAAAGTATTGAATTTTCTCTTCGAACTCTTTGTTTATGGCGCTTTCAACACTATAGCCTTCTTTTATTTTGCATATGACAGAATCTTTTAGTAAATGGTCACTAATAATCATTAGATTTGTCTCTAAAATAGAGATTATATTTTGATAATTTGTTTTCTCTATAGCATTTTTATATTCCTCGATCAAGTATTTATGAGCTTGTTCGAATCTGTCAATTTCGCTAATTATTTTTTCCGGGTTAATAGTTTCATTGGCTTCGGTTATTGGGTCAGAATTATAAACAACAGCTTCGCCTAAAGCTAAACCGGCTGAAGAGGGAATACCTTTAAAAATTTTTGATAAATTAATCCCGATATCGGCGTCTGATTTAGTTTTAAAAAAAGGTAAATTTTCCATTATTTAATTTCTCCAAATCCTTCTTCGAATAATTTTTTAATTTCTTCGGCTGCTTCCTCTTCATCTATACCATCGACAATTAGGTCTAATTTGCATCCCTGCTCGGCGGCTAATGTCATAACTCCAATAATACTTTTTGCATTAATTACAAAACCATCTCGCATAAGCGTTATTTCTGATTTAAATTTCGATGCTAATTTTACTAACATAGCGGCTGGCCGTGTATGTAACCCAGCCCTGTTAGTTACAGTTACTTGAGTTTTTATCATTATTTATAATTTGCATTCAATTGGAATACAAAAATAATCATTAAATAACTAAAATGCTATGTAAATTCTGATAATTTTTATTATTTCCGACTGCTTATTATCGATTTTTAAAGTTCAACATTTTAAAGCTTTAACTTTAAGCACTCTTCGATTTCTTCTTTCTTTATTGTGCCTAATCGTAAAATTTTAAGGGAATCATCTACTAAACTAATCACGGTAGAAGCAATTCCTGACTTTATCGATTTTTCATCCTTAAGAGCTAATTCAATTTTATCTACAAAAGGCTTTAAAGCATCCTCAAAATGGAGGCTACTTTCGGTATTTGAAAGATTTGCCGAAGTGCCGGCTATTGGATTATCGTATTGGGATAATAATTGAAGAAGAAAATCATTAGCGGGTATTCTGATTGCAACTGTTTGAGATAAGCTATTGATACTTTTGGCGATGTTAGCTTTTGCCCTTAGAATTATAGTTAATGGTCCAGGCAAAAATTGATGTGCTAATCTGTAATAAGATTCAGGGATATCAATTGCAAGTGTTTCGGCTTTACTGGCTTTGTCTATATAGGCAGAAAGTGGTTTTTGATAGTCTCTTTGCTTTAATTCGTATATTTTTCGGATCGATGAATTGTTAAATAAATCACAACCGATGCCATAAATTGTTTCTGTAGGGAATATGACTATTCCGCCAGCCGAAAGGATTTCTTGGCTTTTTACAAGAGCATATTCGTTATCTTTTGCAATGTCTATTATTTCAGTTTTCAATTTTTTCAATCTTTATTTTGCAACAAGTTTAATATAAAAAAACGAGCTTATATTTTACAATATTTTTTTTATATATACATTTATAATTTATTTTATGTTAAATAAGACTAATGATCAAATGAAGCCAATTCATAAATTTGTGGTAACTGCTTCAGTACCAGAAAAAATAAGCAAAATAATCGAAATTGCATATAACTATTGGTGGTGTTGGAATTCAGATGCAAGAGAGCTATTTATTCGAATGGATAAAAAACTATGGGACGCAGTTAATCACAATCCTATCTTATTAATAAATAAATTACCCCAGGAAAGATTAAATGAACTTGCCGAACAACAGGAATTCATTAGCTATATGAATTTCATTCATTCAAAGTTCTATATTTATCTCAATTCAAAGGGTTGGTTCGATGATTTAGATATACAAAATAAGGGAGTAATAGCATATTTCAGTCCAGAGTTTGGAATAAATGAGAGTTTTCCAACTTATTCAGGTGGTTTGGGGGTACTCTCAGGAGATCATCTTAAGTCCGCAAGTGACTTAGGGGTTCCAATCGTTGGCATAGGATTATTGTATCAAATGGGGTATTTTCGCCAGCATTTAGCTCAAAATGGATGGCAGAATGAAATTTATCATTATAATGACTTTTTTACCCTTCCGATAAGATTAGTAAAGAAAAATGATAAACCAGTAATTATTAGTGTTGACCTACCGCTTGCTAAAGCTTTTGCCCAGATATGGGAGTTGAAAATCGGTAAAGTTTCACTTTATTTGCTTGATACTAATATTGACCAAAATGTAATTGAAGAGTATCGTGATATCACTGACCAATTATATGGAGGCACTCGTGAAACTCGTATTCAACAGGAAATTATGCTTGGTATAGGTGGTATGAAAGCATTAAAAGCTATTGGTATAGAACCGGAGGTTGTGCATATCAACGAAGGTCATGCAGCTTTCGCATTACTTGAGCGAACAAAGATGTTTATGGAAAAATTTAAGATAGATTTTCGATCGGCAAAACAAATTACCCGCAATTCATCTATATTTACTACCCATACACCAGTGCCAGCCGGCAATGAAGTCTTCAAACATGACAGAGTTGAGCATTATTTCCATAATTATTATTCAAAAATAGGACTGTCAAAGGAAGAATTCTTCGAATTAGCACAGGAAGGTAAATACAGCCCTGACAAGGATTTCTCAATGACTATTCTCGGATTAAAACTAACAGCTTACCACAATGGTGTTAGCAAATTGCATGGACAGGTTTCACGAAAAATGTGGCAAAATATATGGCAACAATTTCCTGTAGATGAAGTACCAATAAAATCGATTACTAATGGTATTCATACTCTAACTTGGATAGCTCGTGAATTTGCCGAACTTTATGATAGATACTTAAGTCCGAGTTGGCGAACAGATACAGATAATCCAAAGATTTGGGAAAAAGTAGATAATATCCCTCCCGAAGAAATTTACAGAGAAAAACAGAGGCGAAGAGTTAGGTTAATCCTTTTTGCACGGGAATATTTACAGGAAAAGCAGAAAGAATATTTAACTCCAGACCAGATAAAAAATATTAATGAATACCTCGATACAGAAGCACTTACCTTAGGATTTGCAAGGCGTTTTGCTACATATAAACGAGCTTTGCTAATATTTCGTGATATGAAAAGGTTGACATCAATACTTACCAATCCCGAGCGACCTGTTCAATTGATTATTGCTGGTAAAGCCCATCCTCACGATACAGCAGGTAAGGAAGTCATACAGCGCATTATTCAGAATGTTAGGGAATATAATTTAGAGCGATATGTAGTTTTTCTCGAAGATTATGATATGGTAATTGCAAGGATGATGATTAAAGGATGTGATGTATGGCTTAATACTCCAATTCGACCAATGGAAGCGAGCGGAACAAGCGGTATGAAAGCTGCTATAAATGGTACATTGAACCTTAGCATAAAAGATGGTTGGTGGAACGAAGCAGCCACTCCATATAATGGTTTCACAATTGGTGAAGGAAAAGAATATCCCAATTATGAAGAACAAGAAATTATTGAGTCACAAATTCTTTATGATATGCTCGAAAGAACTATTGTACCGATGTTTTACGATAGAACTAAAACAAGAGTGCCATATCAATGGGTAAATATGATGAAGGAATCAATTAAAACTATTGCACCATATTATTCAACCCACAGAATGGTAAAAGAATATACAAATATGTTCTATATCCCTGCAATGGGGAACTATTTAGAATTAACACAAAATAAAGCCCACAAAGCAATTGAACTTAAACAATGGAAAGATTATGTTCGCAATGAATGGCATAATGTAAAAGTTTTAAAAGCAGAAATGAACCATAATGGCGAACCACACTTAGGCAAACCTATTAATGTTACTGCTGTCGTTTCTCTTGGAAATCTAAAACCAAATGACGTCGAAGTGCAGGTATATTATGGCTCAGTTGATACCCACGGCGAATTGAAAGATACATATTCAAAAACACTTGAATACATAAATTCCGATGGAAATAAGCATTACTACCAAGGTTCATATATATGCCCCGATACAGGTATGCAAGGGTTTACGATACGCATTCTTCCAAATAATCCGCAACTAATTGATAAATCTGAATTGTATATTTGCAAATGGGCTTAATTAATAGTTGCTTGTTTGGCTTTGTCTAAAAATGAGTTAATCAATATTATTGTCCAAATTTTGTTTTCTTATCTACCTCTAAATTAATTCCAAACAGCAATCTTCTGTATATATTTTAATTGATTTAAATTTAATATGTTATGAGATTTTATATTTTTTCAACTACTATATATAATACCTTGTAATATAATAAGTAATCTTGCCAACACATAATTTACAAAATTCTGTATTTGCTTTAGCATAATAACAATTTAGCTAATTTTGAACTAATTATTGTGTATTAATAACAATAAATTTTGATATGTCTAACTTATGTTTGGAGCTAATGATGAAAATCAAAATAATTTACGCTTGCTTAAGCTTGCTGATTTCCCATTGCTTTTGTTTATTTGCAAAAGATAATCAGGAAACAAAAGATACATTACGTCACTATAGATTTGCACCCGTAAATATAGTAGAAAGTAAGACAAAAGTATTAGAGGAAATTCCGGGTTCAGCAATATTAATTAATAAATCGAAAATAGAATTAAGCACACCAAATAGCTTTTCAGATTTACTAAACCGTTATCCCGGTATTCATATAAATAATGAGGATGGTTTGGGTTTGCGATTGAATCTTGGTATAAGAGGTATAGAGACAGATAGAAGTCGTTCTTTGCTTGTTATGGAAGATGGCATTCCGGTTGCATTAGCTCCTTATGGCGAGCCGGAAATGTATTATTCACCAAATATTGATAGAATTACTGGTATTGAAATCTTAAAAGGTAGCGGTTCTATCCTTTATGGTCCACAAACCATCGGTGGTGTTCTGAATTTATTAACTAATGAACCACCAATCGGTTCACAATATTTTGCTGGATTGTCAGGCGGGAATGGTGGTTTTTTAAAAACACGCATAGGTTATGGTTCAGGCTCATCTAATCTGGGATTTTTAGTTGAATATCATAGAAAACAAGCTGATAATCTATATCCTGTAAGTTATAAAGTAAATGATTTGATTACTAAATTTAAAATCAGATTAGATGATCGTTCGAATTTAAATTTCAAAGCTGCATTTTACGATGAAAAGTCTAATTCGACATATTTAGGAATTACTCAAACTATGTATGAAAAAGGTGATTACTTTGTTAATTTAGCTCCTAATGATAATTTGGATATTAGGCGTTATTCGGCAAGTCTATCGCACAATTTAATTGTGAGCAATAATATCATTTTAAATACATTAGTCTACGGATATACAACATCACGTAATTGGTTGCGGCAGGATTTCACAAGAATACTACCCAATAATAAACAAATTGAGCGGATTTATGGGGATACAAATGTTACAAATGGAGCTATTTATATGCTCAATTCTACAGGAGGTAGAAATAGGCAATTTGAGGTATTTGGTATAGAACCAAGAATGACATTTAATTATTCATTATTTTCTGCAAGGAATGAACTCAAAGCCGGTGTAAGATTTTTATATGAAAAAGCATTCGAGCAAATGATAATCGGTAACAAGTATAATGCTCTTTCAGGTCAGATGAGGGACAATGAAACGCGTTCAGGAAATGCTTTTAGTGGCTATTTCCAAAACAGAATTTTTCTGAATGATAAATTTATATTAACACCAGGTTTAAGGATAGAGCATTTTATTTACGAGCGAAAAATAGTTCGCTGGAGAAATGTCGATACATTGATTCAAAATGAAAATAATATTACAGGATTTATTCCGGGTATAGGAATAAATTACAATTTTAATGAGAATAATACAATTTTTGCGGGCATTCATAAGGGATTTGCTCCACCCCGAATTAAAGACGCCATAACAAGTCAGGGAGAAGCTCTATTACTTGAACCTGAAAATAGCTGGAATACAGAAATTGGCTGGCGTTCAAATTCAATTAATTGGCTTACATTTGAACTTACTTTGTATATGCTCGAATTTTCGAATCAAATAATTCCGGTTTCGCAATCGGCTGGCGGCACTGGCACTGGATTAATTAATGGTGGTAATACATCTCATACAGGTATCGAAGCATCGATTTCTTTTGATTTAGGATATATATTCCAATTACCATTTGAATTGACATTTGAAACACATTCCACTTATAGTAATTCAATATATTCTGCTGATAGATATATCACAAAGGGAGAATCAAGAATTAATATTTTGAATAATAGTCTTCCTTATGCTCCAAATTTGAAGTGGAGCGGTATAATTAATTTGAGAACGAATTGGGGATTAACATTTGAATTAGCTTCAATATATACTGGGAAACAATTTACAGATGAATTAAATACATTTGAACCTACACCTGATGGTCAAATTGGTATCATCGAGCCTTACCATCTATTAAATTTGACTTCAAGATTTCAATTATTTGAAAATGTCTCGTTTTCAATATCTATCAAAAATCTTTTAGATGAAAGATATATATCGAGCCGTCGTCCACAAGGAATTAAAGTTGGCTTGCCAAGAATATTTATGGCTGGATTAGATTTAAATATTTGATAATTTAACTTCTATTAACTAATATACATAAATCACGCTATATTAATAGCGTGGTTTATGTATTTTTTTTATTTGGGATTTATTTTTTAAATTTTTTTAATCATAAATAAATCTTATAATTGTAAAATATTTTTCTCAAAAACTTTTAAGGTATAATTATGGAATTTAAAATTGAAAATGGTCCAGTTTTCACAGTATTACGTATTCATCTAAAAAGCGGAGAGCAATTCAGGGCAGAAGCAGGAGCAATGATATCAATGACTCCAAATTTAAAACTTGAGGCAAAAACAACGGGTAAAGGTGTTTTCGGTGCTTTTAAAGCTGCCGTGGGAGGAGAATCTTTTTTTGCTTCACTTTACACAGCTGAAAATGGCGATGGAGAACTTGTTTTAGCACCAGCAGTATTAGGTGATATAATTCATTTACAATTGACAAATCAAACTATTTTTGCTCAATCTGGCGCTTATCTTGCGGGCAGTCCCGATTTAGTAATTTCAACTCAAGGTTCATTTAAGGCAATGATTGCCGGCGAAGGACTATTTTTGCAAAAAATAACAGGTTCAGGACATCTTTTTCTGAATTCTTACGGTGCAATCATTGAGAAAACATTAGTACCCGGCGAAAAATATATTGTTGATACCGGGCATATTGTTGCTTTTGATCAATCAATAACATATTCATTACGCAAGGCATCAAAAGGGCTTTTCTCAACAATAGCAAGTGGTGAAGGGTTAGTTTGTGAATATATCGGTCCCGGTAAAATTTATATGCAATCAAGGAATCTGCCGGCATTTGCATCACTAATAGCAAAATTAATCCCCTCTAAGAGTTAAAATGGCAAACTATTGTGTCAAATGATTTCAATTGAATTTTCAGGAATCCAGCCGATGTTCCCATCGGCTATTCTTATTTTTACCCAATCAGATAGGCGGTCAATTATTTGTAACTTTGTGCCTTCATGGAGTGTAAAAAGTGTAATGCTGTTCATATCTGGTGAACTTTTAACCGTTACGCTGGGCGAGAAAATTATTGCCATATCATCATTATTTTCAAGGTTATTAGTTTGAATTGAGAAGAAAATTGTAAAAATTGCCATCAAAAACGAAAATACAGCAATGGCAAAGAATGCTTTTCGCATTTTAGGGGATATTACAAGAAGGAATACTGCTAAGCTTATGAATATTAGCCAAGAAAAAATAATTGTAAAAATTGCCCATGTGGACGAGGAAAAATTGGCTCGGATTGTTTCAATCCATTCAATCAAGAAAAATTTAGGTATGGGTTCAATTTTATCAACAATTCGCAAGTTGGCTATTTGAAGATTAAAGTTTATTTCATCGTCTCCAGGTGCTAATTTCTTGGCTCGTTCGTAATATAGGATTGAATGTGGTATTTTACCTAGTCTGAAATATGCGTTACCAATGTTATAGTAAATCTCGGCAGATTCATATCCTATTTTAAGTATCTTCTCATACAACTCAATTGCTTTTTCAAAGTCTGAATTTTTATAATATTCATTTGCTCTTTTAAATAAACTTATGGCATCTTCCGAAAATAATCGGTTGAAAGAGAGAAAAAGACATAAGATGAAGATTAAAGTTCTCATCATATTTTTATTTCAAATGATTATTGATATTAGTTATTACATAGCTGGCTTTATCGTATAATTCTTTCATTTCAATAGTTCCATCAACAGGAGCAAATCTAGCATATTCACATTTGTCAATGGTTTCGAATGTTTGATTGATTAGTTCTTCTGGAATATTTCGCTCTTTTAAATTAGTCAAGGCAATTTCTTTATTTAATTCTGCAAATGGAATATTTAATTTTGAACTTAAGTAGCCCCACAAAGCACGGGAAACCTCTTCGTAAAATGAGTTTCTATCACCTTTTTTCAGATATTCACGCGCAAGCGATAGGCTCTTTTTAGCAGTTTTATTTGCTCTTTTATTCAACATTAAGGCTTTGTCACGTCTTTCTTTAATTGTTTTTCGCCTGACAACAAAAAATATTATAAACATGGCAAGAGGTATTAAACTCATAAAGTAATGCATTGTTGATGCGAAAAATTTTGTGCCTTTTGGTTTAAGATTTATATTTGTTTTAATATATAAAATATCTTTGCCTAAATATTTTATTTCTTCTTTTCTAACGCCCGATACAATTGTTGTAGCATCAGAGGTTTCGCCTTTTTCAACATTAATTGTAAATGGTCCAGCTGTTAAAGTTTTATATTGGCGAGTGGATAAGTCGAAATAGGAAAACCTTATCGGTTCAATTTGATATGTACCGCTATGTCTTGGAATAAGTAAATATTCAAATGTTTTATTTCCAGAAAATCCATTAGCTGTTGTAGTTAAATTTTCAATGGATTTAGGATCATAAAAATCAAAATCCGATGGGAAAAGAGGATTTAACGGTTCAATTAATTTCAAATTGCCTGTGCCTGAGAGCTGAACTTTTAACGTAACGGGTTCATTTGTTCTAGTCAGAGTTTTATCGAACCAAGCTTTCATCGAGATGTTACCGACAGCACCATTAAATTCGCTAGGTGCATTGTCGGGAAGAGCTTTAGCACGAATTTGTGCAGTGCGCGATTTTAACTTATATTCAAAATCACGTGTTGTGCCAAGGGTAAAAGGGTTATCGAAAAAATCGTCAAAAAGACTTCTCCGGCTGGGTCTTTCGACTCGTAATCTAACAATAGCATCCAATTCAAGTGGTTCAATTGTCAGATTTCCGGTTCTCTGGGGAATTAACAATTGTTTTTTTAAAGTTGCGACCTGATAGTTTACTCCATCAAGAACTTCATTTGTCCAATTTATCTGACCGAGGGATTCAATATCCTGTAGCCAAAAACCTGCGTTCAGTGATGTTTGTGGATTACTTAAATTTACAAGCATTAAATTAGGATGCTTATAAATTTTATATGTTGCTACTAATGGTTCGCCTAAATATACATCTGATTTGCTAACATTTAGGGTTAAGAAGAGATTTCTCTTTATGATTTCTATTGCTTGTTCGCTTTCTGTTCTTTGTTGCTGTTGTGTTGCATCCTGTTGTCCTTTGACAACATTTAATGTAATTGTATTAGAAAAGATACGCTTGCCATCTACTACAATACTTGCTGCTGGAATAGTATAGGTGCCAGGTGCACCGGCTTGGAGTATGTAAGAAAATGAAAGGTTTTTTGACATTCTACCATTGATAATTTGTATGCTCTGGCTTTGACTCGGTCCACCAAGAAATGTGAAATCTTTGAAAGTGGGTCCTTGAAAATTTGTCCCATCTCCTTCCAGGGTGTAAGTTACCTGAAATCGTTCACCTGATGCTACAGGATTTTTATTTACTGTTGCACGAAATTCCTGTGAATATGATGAATAAATTGTCAACAATATGAGTAGAAAGATTATGTTTCTATAGTTTGGATACAAAATTTGAGTTTTCATAATCTGTCCTACCAATTTTTTTCATTGCGTTGTTTTTGGGTATTTTGTTTTAATTTCTTTTTCTGTAAATCTTTTTCTTTCTGGTCTAAAGCTTGTAGCATACGTTCAGCATCTTCTTTTGTTATTTGATTGTCTCTTTTGTGTTGTGTTTGGTTCTGCTGTTGTTGATTTTCTTGTTGTTCTTGTTGTTGCTGGTTTTGCTGTTGCTGATTTTGTTGTTGCTGTTGATTTTGTTGTTGTTGATTTTGCTGTTGTTGCTGATTTTGCTGTTGTTGAATGAGCATACGTCGTGCATATTCAAGATTATATTTTGTATCTAAATCGTTTGGATTGTTTCTCAAGGCATTTTTGTATGCTTCGATACTTTCAGCATATTTCTGTTGTTGAAATAGTGTATTGCCTAAATTGTGGAAAATCTTTGCCCTTGTTTCCTTGTCTGTCTCTTTATCTATTAGAGATGCATAGTAATTCATTGCGTCCGAGTAGTTGTTTTGTTTATATAGAGAATTTCCAAGGTTATATAAAGCAATTTCCGAACCGGGTTCTAATTCAAGGGATTTTCTGAATTTAATTTCAGCTTCGTTATAATTTTTATCTTTATAATCTTTATTCCCTTGTCGAATATATGATTTAGCCGATTGAGAAAAAGATTCGGCTGAAATTGAAAACATTAAAACAATAATAAGCCAGAACTTCATCTTTGTTTCTCCACAAAATTCATTAATTGAGCGATATATTTATTTTTCCTATCTGACAGAAAGAATTCGAACAGAAGTAAGATCAAAGCAACAAATAGAAAGTACTGAAATTTATCATCATAATCAGTGAATAATTTTGATTCGATTTCAGTTTTTTCGAGTTTAGCCAGAGAGCTGAGTAGATCATTAACCATAGGGTCAGTATCAAGAGCTCGAATAAAATTGCCATTACCAGCCGATGCTATCTGCTGGAGCATAGTAGCATCGAGTTTTGTTATAACAGTGTTACCTTGGCTATCTTTTAAATAAGTCATTGTTCCGTCGCCCCTTTTAATCGGTATAGGACCGCCATTGACTGAACCTATTCCTACTGTATGAATAATAATTCCCTTTGATGCAGCAAGTTGTGCCATACCGACAGCATCATCTTCGTGATTTTCACCATCAGTTATAATTATGATTGATTTGCTACGCTTTTCGTCTTCGCTTAAAGCTTTGATACCAAGTTCTATAGCTTTTCCTATTGCAGTCCCCTGATTAGCGATGATGTCAGTATCCACTGTTTGCAGCATTAATTTGGCAGCTCCGTAATCAGTTGTTAATGGAAGTTGTAAAAAGGCATCTCCTGCAAATACGACCATTGCTATTCGATCATTTGTCAACTTGTCAATGAGACGTGATATCATTAATTTTGCACGGCTTAGTCTATCGGGCTTTATATCTTGAGCTTTCATACTGTTTGAAACATCGATTGCTATGACTATATCGATTCCTTCGCGCTTGAATTCGACAAGTCGGGAGCCGATTTGTGGCTGTGCTATACTTAAAACCAAAAATGCTATTGCAATAGATATAAATATCAACCGGATAAAAGGTTTATATCGTGATATATCAATGAATAATTGGTTAACTAGTGGGGCTTCTCCAAAATTTTTTAATTTTCTTTTTCGGTCAATACGCCAAAGAAAATATAAAAAAATTATTAAAGGTATTGCAAGCAAACCCCACAAATATTCGTGATTTCCGAATCGAAATAGTTCCATTTTTCTGTGTTTTTCTCTTTAAATAGCAAGTATTTCAGACGAATAATTTTTTTGGTAATTGAGTGTTAAAGTTTATATTGGCATCAGTAAGAATTTAAAAATGTAATTGAGGTGTGAACATATATATTAAGCAAAGGACGCAATTTAATAATTGATATAGGTTTTTATTGCGTCCCTAACTATTGTCAATCAAATTTTAACATAATGACTGATAATTTTTTTGCCGAATTGAATCTAATATTACTGTTCAGATAGTTGCTTTTTTATCAAATTCAGAGCTGAACCTGCCTTAAACCATTGAATCTGTGTTTCATTATATGAATGATTAGCTAAAATTTCATCTTTACTACCATCGGCGTGGTGGATAATAATTTTTAAAGGAACACCGGGAGCGAATTCATCGAGGCCGATTATGTCGAAGGTATCATCTTCTTGAATTTTGTCATAATCAGTTTTATTTGCAAAAGTAAGAGCTAGCATACCTTGTTTTTTTAAATTTGTCTCGTGTATTCTGGCAAAAGATTTGACTAAAATAGCTTTAACGCCAAGATGGCGTGGCTCCATAGCAGCATGCTCACGAGAAGAACCTTCGCCATAGTTTTCATCGCCAACAACAATTGTTGGTATGTTATGTTTTTTGTAGTACCTTTGTGTATCAGGTACAGGAGCATATTCACCTGTGATTACATTTTTTATTTTATTTGCTTCATTATTAAAGTAGTTAATTGCTCCAGTTAGCAAATTATTGGATATATTATCTAAGTGTCCACGGAATCTAAGCCAGGGACCAGCCATAGAGATATGGTCAGTTGTGCATTTACCTTTCACTTTGATTAGTAATCTCATACCCTTCCAATCAGCTGGATTGTAAGGTGGAAATGGCTCGAGTAATTGAAGTCTTTGGGAGTTGGGATCGACTATTACCTCAATGTTGCTTCCATCTTCTGCTGGAGCCTGGTATCCTGGGTCAAGAACATCAAAGCCTTTTGCTGGTAGTTCTTCCCCCTCTGGTTCATCGAGTTTAACTTCAATTCCGTCTTCATTAATAAGTGTGTCAGATAAAGGATTAAATGTCAATTTTCCGGCAAGTACCATGGCAGTAACTATTTCAGGAGAAGCAACAAAACTATGTGTATTTGGATTTCCATCATTGCGTTTGGCAAAATTTCTATTGAATGAAGTGATGATGGAATTTTTTTCCTGTTTATCAGCGCCAGGTCGTATCCATTGACCAATGCAAGGACCACAGGCATTAGCAAGAACTACACCGCCAATTTTTGAAAAAATTTCGATATATTTATCTCTTTCAATTGTATATCTAATCATTTCAGAACCGGGGGTAATAGTAAACTCAGATTTAGCTTTTAGTTTTTTTTCAATAGCTTGTTTGGCTATCGAGGCGGCTCTCGATATATCTTCATAAGATGAATTTGTGCAAGACCCAATTAATCCTACATCTAGTTTTTCGGGCCAGTTATTTTTAAGTACAGCATCAGGGAATTGGGATATAGGTGTTGCAAGGTCTGGTGTAAATGGTCCGTTGATGTGAGGCTCGAGTTCGCTTAAATTGATTTCTATCAATTGGTCGAAATATTTTTCAGGTTCATTGTAAACTTCATCATCACCAGTTAAATCTTCTTTGATTTGCTCTGCTAATTCGACTATGTCTTGCCTGCCGGTAGCGATGAGATAGTTTTTCATTTTATCATCGTAACCGAAGATTGAGGTTGTAGCACCGATTTCAGCACCCATGTTGCATATAGTTCCTTTTCCTGTGCAAGAAATTGTTTTGGCACCTTCGCCGAAATACTCAAGTATACATCCAGTACCACCTTTAACTGTAAGAATGCCGGCTACTTTAAGAATGACGTCCTTTGGAGCAGTCCAGCCATTTAATTTGCCAGTAAGTTTAACCCCAATTAGCTTAGGGAAACGTAATTCCCATGGCATACCTGCCATGACATCAACAGCATCAGCTCCACCTACACCGATGGCAATCATACCTAATCCACCTGCATTGACTGTATGAGAATCGGTTCCAATCATCATTCCACCCGGGAAAGCATAATTTTCTAAGATTACTTGATGAATTATTCCGGCACCGGGCTTCCAAAATCCAATTCCATATTTATTCGATACTGATGAAAGAAAGTCGTATACTTCTTTATTCATATCGAGGGCTTGTTCAAGGTCTTTTTCGGCTCCAACCTTTGCTGGTATAAGGTGGTCGCAGTGTACTGTTGTTGGAACAGCAACTTTTTTTCTACCTGCTTGAATAAATTGCAAAAGCGCCATTTGTGCGGTAGCATCCTGCATCGCTACTCTGTCGGGAGCAAATTCGACATAATCTTTACCGCGCTCGAAATCTTTAAGTGTTTTGTCATCGAATAGATGCGTATAAAGTATCTTTTCCGTTAGCGTTAATGGACGATTTAAAGCCTGGCGTACTTTCTCAAGTTTGTTTTTGTAATGAGAATAGACATTTTGAATCATGTCATAATCGAATATCATTGTAATTACCTTTAATTGTTTGAAAAATTAAACTATTTCGTAATAATTATATGTATTTTCAAGATAATTTCATCTGTAATTCAAATTTACTTTTTTCCTGAATACAGCCCTCTGATAAATTTTAAAAATAAGCGGGCATGAAAAGTAAATATTACAATAATTAGTCCAAAAATAGGGATTAAAAAGATAGCGAAAGAACGTCCCCATAATCTATATTGTATGTCTCCATCAAAATATAAATTATTCCATATGATAAATATATAAAATGAGAGGATAATAATAGTTATAGCAAAGTCAAAAAGAATAAATTTTTGTTCATTAATTTCAGATTCCTTGAAATTATTCTTATTAATACGCATAGTGGCTAATCCAGCAAGAGCCAGAAATGGTATTAAGGAAGAGATAATATCATACCAGATACTAATTATACTGAAAAATTGTTTTATCTCCTCATCGACGCGGGTCATTAGTAAATAAACAAAGAAGAAAGCAACAATTAAAACGGGTAAAATTACAGAAAAAAACCAGACAATTACCAATCTTTTCGCTTTTAAGGTCATAATTATTGATTCTATAGATCGGGTTGTTCGTAATATTGTGATAAAATATCTTTTTTCTTTTGAATTTGGTATTTCGATATATTTTCAATGTATTTACCGATGATATCAAATTCAAGATTAACATCATTGCCAACATTTAGGAATTGCAATGTTGTATTATTCCATGTATGAGGAATAATAGCAACTGAGAATTTATTTTCGTAAGCTTTAACAATTGTAAGACTAATACCATCGATACAAATGGAGCCTTTTTCGACGACGTATTTAGCATAATCTTGGGGGTATTGTATAACTAATTCGTACGAGGGGTGAATCTGCCGTATCGATATTATTTTACCGATGCAGTCAACGTGTCCTTGTACGATGTGTCCTCCTAATCGATCTGTTGGGCGTAAAGCTCTTTCAAGATTAACTTTTTGATTTATTTTTAATTTACCAAGAGTTGATTTTGTTAATGTTTCTTTTATTGCAGTTACCTTGAAATAACTTTTGCCGAAGTCAATTACAGTTAAACAAACGCCGTTTATGGCAATAGAATCATCTATTTTGACATCCTCGCAAATTTTTTTGCAGTTTATATCAATTTCAAAAGCAGATGCAATATGCCCCAGAGATTTTACAGTACCAATCTCTTCTATTATTCCAGTGAACATAGGTTTATTAATTGATTATAAAAAATTATGACAAATATACAAAAAGCAGTTCAGAAAAAATTGATTTTCTGAACTGCTTTTCTGTTTGGAGGTTAACTTTGTTTAGTATTCAAATTCGAATTTTATAAAAGGTGAAAATGGTTTAAACGGTCCGTAAAAATAACCTGCATCTCTATCCGGTCCAATATCGAAATCTTTTTGATACTGGTTTAGCAGATTATAACAGCCAATTGAAAATCTAAGAAGAGGCGATTGTCTAATTTTATAGGATATTAAAGTATTTAATTCGAAAAATGGTTCGGTTCGTTTCAATTGATCTTGTTCGATATAGCCAGCATAATGAGGGATATACATATTACCAGTGTAATTAGCTGAAAGATTTATTTCAATTGCCTTGCTTAATTTGTAAGCTATTAGGAAAAATGCATAAAAAGATGGGCTTTTGAAAAATTTATTAGAGAATTGACTAGAAATACCATTTTCCTCATTACCAGCAGACCATTCGATTGGCTCATAAAATCTGCTTTTTTGATATGTAAGACTTGACTTAAAATAGATATCAGAGATAAAATCGCTTTGGACTTCAATTGTTATTCCCTTTATATCAGCACCGGTGCCGTTGCTCCTTTCAAAAATACGGCTACCATCATTGTTAGAACCTTTATCAATCAGTATAAACGAATTTGTTAATTCTGTATAAAATAAATCTATTGAAAAAGAAAGAGGGATTTTATATTGAATCAAAGTGTAATCGGCCGATAGGCTTATTGAATTTGAATATTCTGGTTTTAAATCCTCTGATAAAGTGATTAGTATCCCTTCGCCACCGACTTGTGTAATATGTAAATCTTCATCAAATGCTTGGGGAGCCCGATAACCAACCGAATAAGTAGTTCTGAGTGTAATGGACTCATCTGGTCTCCACATTAAACTAGTTCTCGGATTAAATATTATCTTTTTAATCAAGTTGTGTTTATCTACTCTGAAGCCCAACAGAAAGGAAAGATTATTGGTAATGTTCCAGTCATCTTGGAAGAAAATTCCATTGGAATTTATTAATTGCATGATATTTCTATTGTAAGCTGGAGCTTTATCTACCATATCATCTAAATTAAATTCATAACCGGCGATAATTATATGTGTTCCTAAAAGTTCATATAAAAAAGAGTATTGAATTCCACTGGACAAAGTTAAATTGTCAGTGGAACCATAAGCATTAGGATCTTGATTAGCACCATAGTAAGATTCTCTTCTTGTATTTTGAAGAGAAATGTAAGCCTTTGCTCTCGTAGAATTAGGATTAAACAAATCATAGACGAGTTGCCCAAGATAAGTTTGATGTTCAGCAGTTTCGCAGATATCAGCTTGATGAGGCTTCAAATCCAAATTATTACCACCCCGAATAAAATGAAAGATAGAATGGAATTCAAAGGTTAATTTATTATTTTTGTCAATTTTCCAAAACTGCTTTATACCAAAAGTATTTAATTTTAGACGTCCAATTTCTGAAAATCCATCGCCATTAGCGTCATATTCATCTCTTTTTTGGATATTACCGAAAATAGATAATCCCAACTCCTGATTATCGCTGATAATGGAGCCATTTAAATTTAATGTACGTTCTTGTGCAAAGCTATTTAAGAATGTGTTTGTTAAATTGATAGAAAAAGAATTGAATCCCGGGTCTTTTGTAAGAATATTAATTACACCTGCTATAGCATTACCGCCATATAATGAAGAACCACCACCTTTGATAACTTCTATTCGATCAATTAGATTTGTGGGTATTTGATCCAGGCCATAGACGCCATTCAAAGAGGAGAAAATGGGCTTACCGTCTATGAGAATTTGTGAATATTTCCCTTCCATACCATTAATGCGAACCTGACTAAATCCACAATTTTGGCAATTTATTTCTGTTCTAATTCCGGGAAGATATTGCAATGCTTCACGTATGTTATGTGTATTACATATTTCAATTTGTCGTTTATCTATTGTAGATACTTTAACAGGTGTGTCTTCATAAATTTTTTCACTTTTTGTAGCGGTAACAACTATATTGCTTGCTTGTATGCTGGTTTCCTCCATTTCATAATTGATAATGAGTTCGTCACCATATTCATGAATTAATTCAATTGTATCTTGAATTGTTTTCATACCGATTGCAGAAATAACAATTGTGTATTTTCCGTCAGGCACTCTTTTAATTGTGAAATACCCCTCCCGATTAGTATATGTCCCGAAAACAGTATTAGCTAACCTTACACTTGCACCGATTACTGGATTATCAGAACCATTCTTTATTAACACACGTCCTTTGATTGTTTTGTGATGCGAATATGAATCTATAGAGTGGATGAAAAATAAAATTATAAGAATACTTAAAAACTTAATTAACCCAGCTTTCATTAAAGTTATCCATAATTAATTTAACAATTAGCTGATACAAAATTATTAAATTAGTTAGAATATAATTAGCTTTTTACCCCCAAACGAGTAAATTTGTATATCTATGTGTTGTTGTGTTTTTTACTTATATCTTGAAACCTATTTATTGTTTATATTTAAAAAATTATTATATTTGCTTTATATCAACAAAAAATTATATATATTATGGCAAAGCAAGTCAAAAAGTCTTCAAAAAAAATTAAAGATAAAAAGGTAAAATGGTATTTACCTTTTAATCGCCAGAACTTTATACTTTTTGCTATTGGTTTGGGTGTAATTATCATTGGATTTATTTTTATGTCTACAGGTATAACCGAAGAGCCTGCCTTACCTGAGGGAAAATGGAATAATTTTTTTGCTATAACATTAGCACCCATCTTACTTGTAATAGGTTATTGTATTATCATTCCATTAGCAATTTTAAAATATCCACGTCAGGAGCAGAAAGAAGGATAAAATTAAATTTCTTATGAAAACAAAATGTGGATTTGTTTCAATAATAGGTGAACCGAATGCCGGCAAATCTTCCTTGATGAATGTTTTGTTAGAGACGAAATTATCAATTGTAACTCCTAAACCCCAAACAACAAGAAAAAACGTCATTGGAATTTACACTAAAGAAAATGTCCAGATAATTTTTGTTGATACACCTGGAATAATTAATCCAAATTATGAATTACATTCTTCGATGATGAAAAATGTTAATGAGTCACTATCAGGGGCAGATGTTATTACCGCAATTACTGATGTTTCAAGGATTATTAATAAGTTCGATAAGTTTGAAAAATTAATTTTGGGGAAAATTCAAAATCTAAATCAACCTAAAATCTTATTACTAAACAAGATAGATTTATTAAACGATATTAAAGAAACGCTTCCGATAATAGATAGAATTGAAAAATATAAAATATTTAATGAAATAATACCCGTTTCAGTTATTTATTCAAATAATATTGACAGATATCTTGATGTACTTATAAAATATCTTCCAGAAAATCCTTTTATGTATGAGCCGGAATTATTGAGTACCGAGGATGAGAGATTTTTTGTTTCTGAAATTATTCGCGAAGTTTTATTTAATGAATTGAAAGAAGAAATCCCGTATTCGACAGAGGTATTGATAAATTCATTTAAGGAACGTGAAAACGGTAAATGGTTCATTTCAGCTGATATAATTGTCGAAAGAGACTCACAAAAAGTAATAATTATAGGCTCGAAGGGTGCAAAATTAAAAAGAATTGGTATGATAGCCCGTGCTAATATTGAAGCTCATTTAGGGAAGGAAATTTTTCTTAAATTATTCGTCAAAGTGCGCCCCAAATGGAGAAACAATAAAGCTTTGCTTAAATCCCTCGGATACAAATGATACTTAAGGTTAATGTTATTATCACTTTTGATTATGATATTAAATTCAGTTTTTGGATTCAATCTTTTGATTGTAGGAGCTAAAAAATATTCTGAAGAATATTGTCAATTAATAACCTTGTAGCCCATGGATTCAATATTTTTTTTAACTTCTTCTATGTTGAAATCGCCAGCTATTTTTGCTACTTTGTCATTAAGAGAAATTTCGACTGACCGAACACCACTGGTTGATTTTATTGCTTTTTCGACATTCATAACGCAGTGGTTGCAAGTCATACCATCAATTTTGATTATTGTATCATTATTTTTCACTTCAAATTCCTTTTTAATTATAAATTTATCCCTGATTTTTCTATAGTAAGAGGCAACAAGTAGTATGCTAAAGATTATGGAGAAAGAAAGGAAAAGAATATTGTTCGAATCCTCAGTATGATGATGAATGTGCGATAATATCAAGTTTTGGTCAATCTGGAAATAATAGAAAATATAATCAAGAATGTATCCGAATATAATGGCTGAAATTATAATTGAAAAGATGTAAGCTAATGCTAATTTTTTCCCTAGTACTTTTAATATTATAGTAAAACTTGCAGCATTAGTTGCAGGACCGACTGCCATAAAAACAAAAGCCACACCGGGTGTGAATCCTTTCATCATTAGAGAGACTGCAATAGGAATAGAAGCAGTGGCACAAACGTACATTGGGGCGCTTATTAAAATCATAAGTATCATACCCATAAATCCACTATTAATCGTGCTGTCTCGGAAAAAATCATCAGGAATAAAATATGAAATCAAACCTGCGATTATTAATCCTATTAAAAATTGAATTGATATATCGTCCAAAAATTCAACAAAAGCATATCTTGTCATCTTATTAAATTTTTGCCTGAGATTATTTGAATTTTTAACTGAATAATGATCGATTTCGTTTTCGGTATTTGTTTTCAATTCAATTGATTTTAATTCATTATTATCATTTTTACTAATAAAAATCGTCACAATGCCACTTATTATTCCCATAAACAAAGCAGCAATAGGTCTAAAAATTGCAAAAACCCAACCCATCATCCCGTAGGTAGCGATTATGCTATCAATACCGGTTTGTGGAGTTGATATAAGAAATGAAATAACAGAAGGTTTAGATGCTCCATTACGTGCCATGTAAACAGAAGAAGGAATTACTCCGCAAGAACACAAAGGCAATGGAATGCCAAATAACGTTGATTTTATTACAGAGGATATATCGTTTTTACCAATGTGCTTTATTATTAAATCTTTCGAAAAAAAGATATGTAAAATTCCTACAAATATAAGCCCAATCATAAGATATGGAGCCATCTCCATAAATAAACGATAAATCTCTTCCAAAATTCCAATTATTATCATATATATTTTGCAATTGCCACATTACTAAAGTCAATTTTTAAAGTTTAAGAAGTTAAAATGTAATTTTTATTATATATCAAATATAATTTAGACGAGAATAAATTTGTAATCTAAATAGAAGACTAATCATAATATAATTAGCAATATAATTAGCATTATCATTACTATGTTTTGCTGGAAGCTATTTCAATTTAGATAGTATAATATTTTATTGATTTTCGACGTCAACACATTTATGAAATTGTTGCTAATGTATATTCTTATATTTTTTTCCTTATTTTCGTGCAATAACAAGGGGAATGTAAGTACAATGTATAATAATTCAAATAGATTAGAAACAGCCATACTTGGAGGAGGTTGTTTTTGGTGTGTCGAAGCAATATTTCAGAGGGTTGAAGGGGTAATATCTGTTGAATCGGGTTATTGCGGAGGCAAAACAATAAATCCTACATACGAGGAGGTATGCACAGGCACAACAGGTCATGCTGAAGTTTGCAAGATAGTTTATGATAAAGATCAAATCAGTTACGAGGAAATTCTACAAATTTTTTTCGCAATACATGACCCTACAACCTTAAACAGACAGGGCAATGACATTGGTACACAATATCGTTCAGCTATATTCTATATCGATGATAATCAGCGACAGATAGCAGAAAAAGTCAAAAATTCACTCGATGTCGAAAAAGTATTCGATAAACCAATCGTTACAGAAATAACCCCAGTGAACAATTATTTCAAAGCTGAGGAATATCATCAAGATTATTTTAAACGCAACCCAAATCAACCTTACTGTGCAATTGTAATTCAACCCAAACTTGAAAAATTCTTAAAGAAATTCAAAAATAAATTAAAGCAATAATAAGTTATTTTCCTACAACTATGATTTATAATTTCCTACATTAAATTATTGAGAAATTCTCATAAATAAAATCTGCTAATTCCCACAAAAAAATCAGCTTAATCCTATTTTTTTCTCATTTATTTCAAGATAATTTTGCATTGTAGAAAAATATCTTGGGAGAAAATAATGAAATCAATCTTATTTTTAATTGCTTTTATATGTATAATGTTGGCAACCTCTTGTACCGATGAAAATTCATTATCTCCGATCGAGAATAAAAATCAATACAATAGTATAATCATCTATGATGATTTTGTTGAAGAATTGAATTTAGGAAGTTTGCAAAATCCAATTGAAATAAGTTTCAGAAGTCAATTTACAGAGTTTGAGTTAAATGAATTTTTTTCCAAACTGAATTTATCCCGTAATTCGAGAAAAGGTATAAATCGGCTTGTTAATGAAAGAAATGCAAAGGCTGAATTGATAATAAAAGAGATGTTTGCTGAAATTACAATTGCTGTTAATAAAGCAAATTATGTCCGTGAATTCATAATTAAAAATTATGAAAATGAGTATATATCGCTATCAGAAGCAATAATCGCAATTAATAGCTTGAATAATGGAATACTTGTTTCTTTAGGAGAGAGGGGTTTGAAGAACAAGTATTTCATTAAGTTATATCAGGAACAGATATTAATGGTAAAAAATATATCTTCGTATCTCAGTGAATCTGATAAAATGCTATGGGACGAATTTACAAATAAACATTATAAGGCATTTTTCGGTTTACCATTATAAAACAGGCACTTATAGACACTACCCATTTATAAGGCACTCCTCCGTATCGCCGTTGGTTAAACCAACGGCTTATTTTTTCTATTGTATGCAATATTTCTGCCGATTAATATATCTGTGCATAATGGAATAGATGAATTATTGCACTTATAAATAATTTATAACGTCATTTTCAAGAATCAAGACGGAACAATAAGATGAAAAAAGAATTTAAAATACTAATCATTTTTTTAAGCACGTTATTGGTATTAATGATTTTTTATATAGCTACTGCTTATCCACAAAGCGAGCGATTGCGTTCAGTAAGAAACGAGGCATTTGGATTTGGCGAACGGCTCGATTACAAAGTGGGATATAAATTTATTACTGCTGGAACTGGTTACTTTCACATACTGCCGGATCCGGTTTATCGTAATGGGAGAAAATGCTACGATATAAGATTTCAAGTTCGTTCCCTTCAAAGTTTAGAATGGATTTATAAAGTTAAAGATGATTACCGAACAGTTCTGGATGTTGCAGGTATTTTCCCCTGGGAATTTGAGCAAAAAATTAGAGAAGGAAATTATAAACGTGATTTTCGTGCTGAGTTTGACCAGGTGAATAACATTGCATATGCAGAAGGGAAGTCTTACAAAGTTATACCCTATGTACACGATATTGTCTCAGCCTTTTTTTTCGTTAGGACCTTAGATCTAGGAAATATGCCTAAAGACACTGTCTTTTATGTAAATAATTTTTATAAGGACTCTGTTTATACGCTCGGCGTTAAAATATTAGGGAAACAAGTAATTAAAGTTGAAGCAGGAACTTTTCGTTGCATTGTAATCGAGCCGATGGTAGTCGAAGGTGGTTTATTCAAAAGCGAAGGGAAAATACTCATTTGGTTGACTGATGACGAAAGGAAAATACCCGTTAAAGTGGCTACTAAAATATTAATCGGATATGTTGGTGCTGAGCTTACTTCTTACCGCGGTTTAAGAGGACCATTGACAGCTAAATTGGACTAAGTTTAAGGGATAAAATGATTTTTACAATATTAGTTATAAAAACAATATTTCTTTTAACTATCAATTTTGCGTATTCACAAAATGATAAAAAAACTGAATATAATAAATTAGTTGAGAAATATTCTGGTATGAAATCGCTATCGACTAAATTTATCCTGGATGGTAATTATAGAATAACAGGTTCAATTAGAGCAAAAAAGGGTAACAAATACATTCTTGATATAGGTAACAGGGTAGTTGTCTCTAATGGTAAAACTATTTGGAATTATTCCAAACGTAGTAATAACGTAATAATTAGCAATTTTGATGAAAAAAATATGAACTTTTCCATCGAGCAATTCTTTTTTAGTTACTTGCTTGCTTATATTCCGACAGAATTAAAAAGAGAAGCAACATCAAAAGGTGCTTATAATTATGTACTGAAGGTTGAACCGGAGGGACAAGAAAAAATGCTTTTAGGTGTTAATTACATAGAAATAAAATATGATCCTAAGAATTATGAGATAAAAGCATTAAATATTGCAGAAGGTAATCAGATCCAATATTGGCGTTTAGAAGATTTAAAAATTAATCCGATATTGAATGATGCCTTATTCGAATTTAATCCACCTGCAGATGCTGAAATTATAGATATGAGATAGCTATTTACAACAGATTATGCGAAAGTATTTTATTCCTTTCTCTTCGCAGGATTTTTGTTTGTTAGTCATAGGTAAATCCCAAATTAAACTATTATTAGCTTCGCTAAAAGTAAATTTTTTGAAATTATTTAGAATTTCGATATGATAAAGATGAACATCGTATATGTCGGTAGCAATATATAATTTTCCGCTAGGCAACAGTATTCTATATATTTCATTTAGTAAATCAAAATTGAAAACTCTTCGTTTAAAATGCTTCTTTTTGAACCAAGGGTCGGGAAAAAGAAAAAACACTTTTTCGATAGTCTCATCATCAATAAAGTACAGTCCGTTAGTAATATTATACCATAAAGCGGACAAATTTGGAAGTTCCTTTTTTTTTGTTATAATTTTTTTTACAAAAGGTTCTCTCAACTCAATACCTAAAATATTTTTTTCTGGATATAGCATAGCTAAGGATTCGAGGAACAATCCCTTACCACATCCGAGATCAATCATATCCGGAGCTTTTCCATTAATGAAATGCTCTTTCCAATTAATATTTTCTATTAGGGGAGGATAGTTTGGAGGAATACGTTTTAATTGACTTATTGGTAAATAGTAATTAGAGCCTAAATGTTGTCTTAATCTTTTCATTTGCAAATGCAAAAATAATAATTTTTAAGTGAATAATTCAATAATTAATTAAAAATTAATTTTTTATTAAGAGATGATTTTATATATTTGGATGATTTTAAATTAAAAATTAAGAAAGATTAAGTATAACAAGGGTCCCAAACAAATGAAGTCAGGAAATAATGACTCAGAATTACTAATTTTACGTAATGAAATCGAAAATTTACGCTCAGAAATTGATGGATTAGTGGAAAGAACACGAGAATTAGAATTGCGTAACCGGGAATTGCAGGAACAATTACATTCACTATCCCAGAATAAACTTGATTTAGAAAAGTTACAAAATCAAAAAGATGAATTATTTGCACAAATCATTCACGATATTAAGAATCCTGCGGCAATAATTCATAATTTAGTCGAACTATTACGTTCATACGATAACCAAGCAATCGACCAGCAAGAAATCATTCGTGACATTGAATTAACCTCGCAACGAATTTTAAAACTCTCGCAAGAATTTTCCAGAATTGTTGCTCTTGAGGCTAATCGCATACCGATAGAAGTAATGGAGGCACCACTCAATGAAATTGTGAGGGATGTTGTTCGATTGAATCAATTGAATGCAGAGCGTAAATCTATAAAAATAATTACAGAATTAAATGAAGATATTCCGGATGCAGAATTCGATCCGCAAAAAATTTCCGAAGTTGTTGAAAATCTTGTCTCGAATGCAATTAAATTTACAAAAGCCGGTGGTTTAGTTAAAGTAAAGACATACGCAAAAGATGCTTTTGTTTGTTGTGAAGTTATAGATACTGGCATTGGTTTAACAGAAGAAGATATCAAAAAAGCATTTGTCAAAGGAGCTAAGTTATCAGCCAAACCAACAGCAGGCGAGTCTTCAACCGGCTTAGGTTTATGGATTGTCAAAAAATTAATAGACGTACACAAAGGTAAAGTTTGGGTTAAAAGCATTTTGGGTAAAGGTTCAACATTTGGATTCTATCTTCCATTAAGGCAAAGTTCTACAATGAATTAGAGTTTTTTACAAAAATATCTTTTGCTTCGAAACCATAATTTTTGATCCAATAATCAATTGTAAAAGAAATTTGACCTGTTTGGAGTAATTTTATATCTCGTTCCAAACGCTCAGTATTATCGGAATCATTTATCATAAATTTAAAAATGGGATAATTGATTTTACTTGAATAATTTAAGTTGATGAAATATCGGATTAATTCATTGAACAGCTTTTCGACGAGTCTCGAATCAGAGATTATAACCTCTTTACGAATTTTGTAATGAGTCATAGATGCAGCATAAGAGCCCATATCCAATTCTGTTGTTAGTGTCTGTGAAAGTAAAATTTTGGATATTTCAGCATTGCAATGTTTTATTAAGTCCTTAAATAATGAAGTAGAGCTTGAACGTATTGCCTCCTTGAATTCAATATTGATATCTGAAGGTGTAACAATTACTGCATCCTCAGTCATTTCAGCCAAATCTTTTGCCAGTGCCTTAGATTCTTCATAGGTACTGCCCCTTGTATATTGACCAACAAGTAAGGGCATTCCATAACGTTCCATAAAGTTAATCCAAAATCTTAAACCGGCATTTTTAAATGTAACTGGCCAATAGCATTTTGATAACAAAGCCTGCCCATATGGATTCATATATGATGATTCGTATTGCAATAAAATTATTTTATAATCAGGGGGATATTCACCCGCAATGTTACCTTTTTTGCGATATTTTATTTTCCCTTGTTTATCGAAAAAGAAATATTCCTGTGGTTTAGCCATTAACTCAGCCGGAATTATAAACGGATTTTTACTATAGGTATAATTCCAAATTACTTCAAATGGTTGAAATCCGAAAAGTGGAGCTTCGAGAGCCTCGTTAATTAATCTATATATGTCCAAATCAGTAATAAATGACTTAACGGATTTATAAATGCCTATTGGAGAATCGTTTGGCAGAATCTGATAATCATAACCAAGCAATCCACTTTTTCTCGATTGAATGCAACTCCATACGTGTGGGTCATTTTTTAATTCTCTGTAGGCTTCGATAGTTTTACCGGTTTTTTGGAGAATTTTATCAGGATTGGGCAAAATTCCAATTAATTTGGAAAAATTTAACCCCATGTTCCGGTCAAAAATTTCTTGGGTTAGAATATTATAATTTCTCATTTACTACCCCCGATATTAATACTCATACCAATAATGAATCCCAAAGTAGCCCCACTTGCAATATAAAGGGGGATTTCCCACCACTCTTTATCTTTATAAACGCTCTTATTGATAGTAATTTCACGCAAGATTAATGAATCAGGTGGGAATTTAATTGCCATACTGAATAAATTTTCAGGGAATTCATAACGAAGAAATATTGTATCAGTTTTAATAATTGTATCTATCTCTGCAACAAATGGAAAGCTTGTATATATTGTATCATATTGGTATTTAATTAAAGGTTTGACCTTTGTGATAAAAATTGGTTCCCTAGGTTCTTTGATGATTATAGTGTCTCGGACAATTTTTTCAGTCTTAACGGGAAAAACTGTTACTTGCCTGCTATTCTTGTAATAGATTATTATTGTAATTATAAGCAAAATTATGACAAATAAATAAAAAGAATGATAAATATTTTTCATAGATGTCTTTCTTTAATGTGGTCAATGAATAAATCATAGATATCGGTTAATCTTTTTTCGATAGATTCTAATCTTGAATGAATAGAGTTTTCTAAATTTTGCAATTTTTGTTCTATTATGGCAAGGCGATTTTCGTGATTTGAATGTCTTTTTTCATCAGATAATTTTGAGTTTATTACGGTATCGATATTTTTCTTCAATTCGTTGCGGATAGCTATGAAAATTGAAATGAAACTTATTAAAATAGTGAGCACAGGTAGAATATAAATTAGTAAGTTAGTCATTTTTAGATTACTCCAGCAAACCGAAATAATATGTATACTCTGTTTTAATTTCAGCATAAGTCATTGCTTCATTTCTGTGTATGATTATCATAATATCACCAATTAAAAAGCGACTATGAGCGCCAGCACCACCGGAAGATTCTGCGCCTATTCTTGGCTGTGGGTTATAATATAAATTTGAACTGCTTGTTTGAGATGATGTAGGAGCTACTGCATCAAGTGCTCCATCAATAAAAATGCTTTGGTAAATGCCGTTTCTTTGACAATGAATTAAATGCCATTTTGAATCGCAGATTTCTTTTACAGATGTAATTGAGACCTCTTCTGAATAAATCGTAACAGTGCGAAAATTAATTTTTTCGTTTTCATCAATATATATTCCTATGTATCCATAATTACTTCCAACCCAACGATTTGAAAATAATGTATGTAGTGAATTATCATCCTTATTGCTACGCAAAAGAAATGTTAAAGCAAAGGATTGATTAGCTAAGTACTTAGCTATTTCTTTATCGAGCTCGACTCTTTGACTGCCGTTGAATTCCGCATACGCGTTTCTGAGTATGGGCGTGCCTATAAATGTGCCGGTAAAATTATCGATACCCAAATCATACCAATAGGGAGGTACGATTTTATTTCCTTTGTATAGGTTTTTTATTGCCATATTTTCGTATTTTTTTATTTAAATCTTAAATAGTAAAAAGCTTGGTATTAGAATAAATTGCACTTTTAGGTCAGCTGCTTTAGTAGTTCCGCTTGATGTTAATATCTTGACTGAAATCAAATCTCCTGCTTGTATTGCATTTATGTTTGGAATCAGATTGAGTAATGATGTATTTGTACCAAAATCAGGTGCTGTGGAAAACAAAGCTGTTGTATTTTTATAAAGGTTCCAACTAACCGAAGGCGAACCTGTTGCAGCTGTGATTAGTTTTGCATCAACTACTAATAAAAAGGAATCGTAGCTTGCAAAATAAAAGCTGCCCTGCCGATGGTCCGTATCAGCTACCAATTCTCCTGGTATAGTGATATAGAAGCTGAAGTTTTGACTTTTTATGAAATGAGCTATTTTAAAATTTTTATCTCCTTGTGTAAGCAAACTATCAGAAATGCAATCGACGCTTATTAATCCATTGTTATAATTAGTAGATTTAATTATCCCCCGCCTTATTATACTGCCGTTTGAGCTTTCGCATATAAATAGGTTGTCAATAATTTCATAGCTTTGATCTTTTGTGCCATCAAAATAAAAACTATTACTACCGGAGACATTAGCATTGACATTAAGCCAATAATTTATTCCGGTGCTCTCACCACCAATTGCTGAAATTTTCACCTTCTTTTTTTCATAATCATTTCTCGAATCTTCAATTAAAACAATGTCATTATAATCTGTGTTTATCTTTTCGTCAAATGAATTGAAATCATTGGAAGTGCGTTTCAATTGAGCGTCGTTAGAAACATTGGCCAAACCAATTTGAGATTTAGTTACATTATGTGGATTATCAACATCAGAAATATGTAAAATTGGTGCTTTACTGTTTAATTCATTAATTAGATCATTTTGTTCATCAATATTGCCAGTAATTTCACCCCATTTAGCTAAAGAAATCGTTTCAGGAAAATATTTAATTGGCATAATTCACTCTATTTGTTATAGGAAAGTGTAATTGATAAAAGCCCATTTAAGATGTTATTTTTACGATAGATAAATCTTAAATATTCAAACGATGGATTTACAACTAATAAATACGAATCATTAATATTACTTACTGAATTGACAATTATTTTGCTCCCAATTGAAGATGTATCAGGATTTGAACTTGCTAATATTTCGATTTCACCGTCAAAATTTCCTGATACATCTTGCCAATAGATTTGAATTGAATTTAACTGTTTCGGTTCATCAATTGTCGAAGGATATTGCGAAAATACCGGAATCCAGCCTGTATCTAAATCATTATTCATATGGTAATTTTTGATAATTTC
Source organism: Candidatus Kapaibacterium sp. (assembly GCA_938031175.1). Lineage (GTDB taxonomy): Bacteria > Bacteroidota > Ignavibacteria > Kapaibacteriales > UBA2268 > CALHGZ01. Next base: position 133,011 of record CALHGZ010000007.1, read on the forward strand.
TCCAATCATTTTAATTCCTTTCAAAACCAATAATACCAAGTACTTGCATTCTTTGTAATGGGTGATAAATGTTTCTTTTTAAGATATTGACACCTTCAAAATTTCCCTTTTTTGTATTAAATCCAATAGTAAGGACCCAACCTGCTGTTTTTGTTTCAAGCACTCTTTCGACGTGACCTTTCCAACTTTTGGGATATCGCCAGAATATCAAATCATCATTTTCAGCTAAGTATTTTGTTATTAATCCTTTAGTTTTACTTTTATGAAACATATTTTGAGCTGAACCAGTAGGCTCTAATGGGATGCTATCTAAACTATAATTCATTCGATTAGATGCCATCCAAAAGCAATAATATTGTCCGGCAGCACAATATGGATTTGGAAATTTTAAACCAACTGATTTTAAGTATTTTTTTATAATTGCTGAATCTCGATTGCTTATGCCAAGCTGTTGATATGCAATTACCCGGGATGAATCCAGTAGCTTACTGTTGCACATTAGTTTATATTTTACTAAGGCAGTAATATGTTGGGGAAAGGTAAAAAGAATTAAAATAAAAATAATCTTGAGCATTTGAGTTTCCTACAAATTAATCCCGAATTGAGCAATATAGACACCAACTACGATCAAACCTACGGTAATATGAACCCCTAAAAAGATATGAGCGATACATACATAAGCTTCCTTGTGAACAAAGTTCAATCTGGTATAAGCAAACACCGCCAACCCAGAGAGTGCAATTGCAATGCACTCGAATAAAATAACAAGAGAAATTGTCTTAAATTCAGCACCCGAAGGTTTTAACAATACTAATGCAATAAAAGTAGGTAAAATCCAAGAAATATGCCTTGAAATAAAAGCTATTCCATTTATAAACATTGACTTATTCATTCCTTGCTCCAGAATTTTTTCAGAAATTCTGCTTTAAAAATTCGTTCGTTAAATCTCCTATTTGAAATAATTGGGGGTGGAGGATATACAGATTCAGCAGTTTGAAGTATTAAGTCCCCTTTTTGTATGTCTTTGAGCATTTTAAAAGCATTGATTCGACGCCATGCAGTCGAGGCAGGAACAGAACCATATCGATAGGTGTATTCGTAAAGATGAAAAATAGCTAAATCAATAGATATTTTACGTAGTATATCATCAATTGGCTCACTCAATGGGACATTATATCTTCCATAAAGATATGAATTAATTATTGCATCAGCATTTTTGATTGCATAATTGATTCTATTTTCATTAATTTGTTGACCTGTAGCATCGCCCGTTAATTTAGCCAGTTCTTGATGATTGAACTCATTCAATAAATCCGATAAAGCGGAATAAGCCATAGCCACCTCCAGTTTTTACATAAATTAAGGAACAATTAAAATTCTAATGTATCCCGAACCATCAGTCGAATCCAATGCTCTGCCGTTGATCTGCTCGTTAGAATTTGCTTTTCTGGCTTTTCCGTCATTTGTGGAAGTAACGTTATCACCGATATTTATGCTGGTTATTGTTTCAATCGGCATCGTGCCTAAGGTAATCACTGATGCCATTTCATCTTTCAACCAATCAACCTCAGTTATACCCAGCGATTTAGCTCCATCAGTACAAATAGTGCCGAGATGCGAAATAAATCTGAATGCGGGCAAATCTTCCTTTGCTCTGATGCTTATGGCTTGCAGTGGCTGATATGTTTTATTGTTTACTGACATAGCGTACCTCCAAATTAAATTTGATTATGATTAGTGTTTTTGATTAAATAGGCAGCATCTGGTGCGCATATTTTTATTGTATAATTGTCAGTGCATCGGATAACTTTGATTTTTCCGCCGTTTTCAAAATATGTATCAATTTCCGGCATATTTTCTCTTTGGAATGTATAGCCATAACTTGCATTATATTCGGAACGGTAGCCCTGTTTATCAGGATCAACATAAGCAATAACTACATTGTCCTGCCATATATCGGTGAAAACCTTCCCATCTTCAGAAAACACGGCTCTACCTACATATATGTTATCAATACCTGTTAATTCTTTTAGTATATCTGTATTAATTTTTGAGACACCGGCATATTTGACCCTTTCAAAAATTTTTGGATGATTCAGCAGGGCATTATAAGTTGCATCGCCCATAATCATTGTATTAGGATAAAGTGCAATTCTCGAACGTATCGCAGTCCCTGCTTCTCTTATGAATTGAACCGGATCTATGTTTAAATTGTAGTTATTCCAGGCTTGATTTTGATCAATAATTTTAACCAATGAAGTAGGATAGTTATTTTGATTCTGGACTAAATCTGCTATTTCTTTCTCACGCCCTAATAAAAGTATATCCATCAAATCTTTGCTGATCTTTTGCTCGAGCATAAAAAAATTATGTGTTTCTTCTTCTTCGAGATAATCCAAAGCTGTTTCGATATCTCGCTCGGAAGTTTCGAATTCGACCATATTAATACCGGCAGGTGCAATTCTATTTGAATCAGCTCTAATGGCTCTTTGAGTGTCTCTGACAATAAATGATTCTTTGCCGAATACAGGTATTTTCCCCTTTAATTTAGATACTTGAACAACTGGGAATAATTTATCCCCAACCATAACTGAATTACTATATCCCTGAATAATTGTTGTCAGGACAGGATCTACCATGCGTAATTCATCTAATCTTGATTTTTCCATTTTACCTCCTTTTTAATATTTTTCTTTAAATGCCGAAATAACAGCCTCTTCGTAAGAGATACCCGGATTTTCTGTCATTATTACTTCCGCACGGTTATGTATTCCGTAACGGGTAGAATTTATATATTTCCTGTCAAAATCAAATTTTTTCTCAGCTTTTAAGTTATTCGTTATTTCTAATTCTTGTGTGATGTCGTTATTAAGAATAAAATTTATCATTCGCTTCAACTTATTTTCGAAAGCATTGCTTTCTGAAAATGTACCTGATTGTTTGGCCTCCTCATCGATGCGATAACATAGTTCAAGCAAATCTACTGCATCAGCAACCTGGGCAGGTGTGAATTTTTTTCCAGTCATTAGATTACTTATGTAATTTCTATATTCCTTAAGCCTATTTTCTTTTTCCAAAAATTCCAGCTTAGATTTGTAATAATGCACTTTTTCCTCTAATTCCGAGGTTTCTGTTTTGATTGTTGCTATTTCATTGTCGAGCTCCGATTTAGCATTCACTTCGAATGCATTTTCGAATTGGGAATAATCACTATAGTGATCAAATTTTGCGATTGTTAATCCTTTAACAGCTGGTTGGGCAGCTCCTAAGAATCCAATGTGCTTCAATGAGAAATCTGGATAAAGTGCAATTGAAACTTTTTTGTACCTGCCATTTTTTAGCTCATTATGAAAATTTTGCTCAATTTCTTTGATTTTAGCCAGCAGTTTATTTCCTCTTCGTGCTAGACGTTCAACCCATCCGTAAGCGGGCGAATCGTTTAAAGGATGCCCTTTGACAATTGGTGCAATGATAGCGGGGTGCTTTCTAATTTGCTCATTATACTTTTCGACTATCCGTTCTAATGCGGCATTATCGAAAGTATGGGATTTACCACTTGAATCGGTGTGTTCGCCCGCTTTAAATACTTCAATCCACATATTATGACTCCATTTGTTAGAAATTCTGAGCTTAGTGCTCTTTTTTTAAAGCAAAACTACCTTAGCCCTAACCCTAACTCAAATAAATCATCAATAAAGCATTTTAAAATAATTTCCTATTCGAAACGATAATTTGTTAAATTGGAAAATATAATTTTAGTAATATCTAAAGGTTTGCTATGAAAGACTTAGTATGCAAAGTATGTGGGTACGTAATTAACCCAGTAAACCTGAAAATTGATTACAACGAAGAAGAAGAAAAACCTATCCAGTCCACAGATGATCTACCCGATGATTGGATCTGTCCTAATTGTGGGATAGATAAATACAATCTTGAAGAAATTAATAAAGCTTAATTTCATCGGTATTTGATCTTTAGTTTTAAACATTTAAGTCAATTTTAAAGCTTGTTCAAGCTATATTAAATAAGATTTTCTTGTTTTAAAGGCTAAAATTATTAATCCTTCTAATAGTTAATTTTTTATAAAAGGTAGTGATTTATTCTTTAAGCGTATAAAATACAGACCTATTGGCAAATTAGAAATGTCAAATTTGGCTTGTTTTTCATAATTTGTTAACTCAAATTTGTAATCCTTAATGAATTGCCCCTGAAAATTATAAATTCTTAACTCAAGTTTCTCCATAGCTTGAACGTCGGTTACAATACTCATTTCAATGAAATCATTAGCTGGATTTGGATGGATATTAATAGAGATGTAAGTTCCGTTAATCTCATCGTTTACACTTACTATAGAAATTAAAGAAGAATTCGAAAAAAAACCAGCTATTGTACTATTTGTTGAATTAGAACTGATTCCTATAAGTGGCTGTCCAACAGAACTTTTAAGGAAAGTATTATCGTTCCATGAATAAGCAAATCCAGATGAAAAGCAATACCAATCAATTTTTGAGTCTTGGGCTTGTGAATTTTTCCAAGGTACAATAAAAACAATAATTATTAGGAAATAAATAAATTTGATCATAATTTTTCTCCATTATTTGTCACTTTTTGTTGTTGAATTTAAAACATCATTTTGAATGTATTGATTTCCAACAGATAATTGAGCAGGTTTATTATAGACTTCAGGATGTAAATATCTACCTTTTTCATTATTTGTTTTTTCTTCTTCTACAATTATTCGATTCTTTTCGGCGAATGGATCTTTGCGAATACCTGTAACTTGCCATGATACTTTCATATTAGGTTTACCACCAGCAATTATAAATTTATTTCCTGAGATTTCAACAGCGATATGCAAATTTGGTGCAGAAGTACCGATGGCAGTTAATTGATAACAGAAATCTTTATTAAGAGCTTCAAAATACTGAGGAAGTATTACCTCAGCTTGACCGTTCTCATCCATAATTGCAGTACCGTCATAAATATTTTTCATATCAGGACTTTCAACAAAAGAGTGGCTAAGGTATTTATTTTCAGGATCGAGAGGATGATCTATTTTAAAGCTTCCGCCGCCTTTTGTAAGTATGCTAGTAACAACAACTCTACCTTGGAAGTAACCAGCATTATTATTAGTTCCGGCTGAATTATTGACAGAATATAATGTATAAGCTGGGCTATTGGATACCATATAAACCATTGCATTATTTGAAGTTGTATGATTTCTTGAAAAATATGCTAAATGGCCTGAACCAATTGAATTTCCAAATAAACCTATTGAATTGTTATTACCATTATTTAAATTAAATTCCAAAGCGCTACCAGTTCCGTCGTGAGTTATGAGTAATGCATTCTGTTGATTATTAGCATTCATAAGCCATATATCTTGTCCTCTCCCACGTCCTCTATGGTGTAAAGTTAAAACATTTGATTGATTATTAACATTTTCGCAAATAAATTGTGCTGCATATCCCAATCCAAAATTACCTGAATATAAGGTAGTTGCTGAATTGTTTTGATTGATGGTAATAAAATCTGCAACTCTACCAGTGCCAACAGTAGATGCATAAATTGTAGCTTCATTATTTGTTACAGTGCTATTCTTAATCTCTATAGCGCGATTAAGACCGAGATTATCAATCATAACAGCAGGTGTATTACTTGAAGGATTCATTGAACGAAAAACAGCAGAATTGCCGGTTCCATAGGTCTCGGCATATAAGGCAACTCTGTTGTTAGTTTGATTTGGTATTAGAAAATATGCTGCATCGTTTTTACCATAATTAGTTATCTTAAATGTAACTGAATTATTTTGTGGATCCATTGTTCTGAAATGAGCTGCTCTACCACCACCATTAGCCCATATTGATAGAGCCTCTCCTTTACCGAGATTCGTTATCAATACAGTTGAACTATCATTGTTGGTATTAGAAATAGAAAAACTACCGGCAAAACCTTTAGCACCCATTGAGACAGCTTCGAAAGCACCGGCATATTGAAAAGATTCAGTCTTTAAAGTAGAATATTTATTATTTGCGTCACCGCTCGTAAAAATTCCAGCATGATTACTATCTGCTGAAGCCCAGACAGCTGGTCCTTGTTCAGTATAAGATGCGGCAAAAATTCCGACTGGTATCCGGGGAATATCAGACAAACCAACCCTTTTACCAGTGGTTGCGATAAGTGCCCTACCGCTGATGCTCTCTCCCCAAAGTGCAGTGAAATCATGAGTTTGCCCAAGAACTGCAACGTCGCCTTTGCCATAGGTGCTAAATTCGTCCACAGGGAAAAAAGGTGGCCAAGATCCGTTCGGATTTTCACGAGTAATACCTCTTATAGCTCCAGAAGTGCGGAAAATTCCACCACCAGCGGAAACACCAAAAATACCGTGCCCCGAATTGCCAGCAATACCAAGTACACCTGAACCATAACCAGATCCAATACCAGCAACACCCCAATTATCAGCTGAACCGGATAATAGATTATTTGATAACCCTAATATACCAGCTTTGATCGAATCGGGACCTAAATCAAAATAACCTGCACTTTTGGTTCTACCTAATACTCCTGATTTTTTATCGCTTATACCTTGAACGCCATAATAGTCTTTACTGCTACCAGTAACTCCAGCTTTAAATAAATGACTTTGATGAGTAGATGCATCTTTTAGTATACCCAGTATGGCATCACCTTCCCCCTTCATTATAGCCTTTAATGCATTTTGTTGATTGTTACTATGGCTAGATTCAACATGCACACCAACACTTTTTTCACCTTCAACCGTTACAGCAATTCCTATACCATCTCCTTTGTGTGCAACTTCTAAAGTATTATTCCGATTGGTTATGTCTTCAATAATAAATTTTCCAGCAGAGGCTTTACCAACAGGTACTAAAGCATAAATTGCTGATGATGCACTATCGCCCATACTAATGGCTTTAATAGCAGATCTTTTATTTTGATCACTCGAAACTTCCGCTTCAATTGCACTCCCGGCACCGTAATTATAGAATCTGCCGACAATTATATCTTGATGTGAAGAAGCGTGAAGAACTTTTTCAGTACCGTATATTTCCAGTCCATCTTTTCCTGTAATCCATACAGAACCATTTATAGCATCAATCATTCTTCCTTTCCCAGCTCCTTCAGCATTATAGGCATCATCTAAGCTTATTTCTTTTGTGTCGGTTGCTGATATAATTATTGAGTCACCGCTTTGCCGAATTCGTGCATTTTGACCAGCTACAAAATAGATATTATCTCGCATAATGCTAATTGAATCGGAATTAGGAATAGGATATATTAAAATGCTGCGGACAACTGTTTTGTTAGATATTTCACCCGAGTTAAGTGGAGGATTAATTGGACGCGCTAATCCTCCTGATTTTGTATATTTTGCCGTATCTGCATAGATAGAGCTAATGCTATAGGGACTTGCGGAAAATGGTAATCGTGGAGTTAATTCAGGTTCATTACTTATTCTTATACCCAGCCAATAAGGGCGGTCGAAATTTAAAGTAAGTGGTTTACTCGATCCTAAATATATATGAAATAAACCACTTTTCAAATTCACGGTTTCAGTTGTGAACCAAATAGATGTTCCACCATTTGCTTGTTCATAAATGCTAAGTGTTAAGTTATATAACCCGTCTGGTTTGGGAGTGCCGTCAGGCTCAGTTATAATTCCTTGATACGAGATAATCCTCGGAATTTGAGCCGTTGTATTAATTGTAAATAAGCAAAAGAACAAAAATAATGTAGCTTTAAAGAAATTTTTCATTTTATCACCTCAAGAATTAACTTAATATTTAATAAATATTTATTTAGTTTTAACTTATCGGTAATATACAAAAAAGTTTCTTCAAAAAAAATAGTTATTTACCAAATTATCTTTTTCCCATTATAAATTGAAGGGTTATATTTGAAACATCGGTAAAAGTGAAGCAAAAGTATGAAAATTTAATATCTTGATTTTCAACGTATAGATTAAATATTAGTTTTTTTTAATAATAAGGATTTATGTGTAATTATACAAAATACAAAATTTTTACTTTTTAGTAATTCTAAAAATTTAATGAAGGATTTCAAAACATTGAATTATAAAATTATCTCTTTTATTTAATTTAAAGTTCTATCTGTGGTAAAACAGTAAAGTCAATCATAAAAAAATTAGGATATAGAAAAAAGGATTTAAGTATTTACACCTGTGAGATTACCAATCCAGTTGCACCGGAATTAACACTTTATAGAAAATCATTAAAAATTAATATAAACGAATCTTTATCTAGAATTGATTTTATTAATTATTGATTTGGATAAATAATTCTTTTGAATGATGTTATATTAAAAAGTCTTATGTTCCAAATTATTACAAATAAGCCTTTGTTTAGTGGAGCATTTATTTTGAAATCAAATGGAGATGTGCAGGAAGGATATGAGGTCGATTGTTTTGTGAAAAAAGAGCGTACGATATCAAAAGATCTTTTTAATTTGCATATAGGGTTGCACTTTATTAGTAAATATTGAGGCTAAAAAGCTCTTGAACAAGTTTTAATATTGAGATATTGAGCATAAAAAATGTTTAAAAAATAAATAATAAGGTTAATTATAATTCGATAATTTTGTAATTATTCATAATGAGATATTTAGGATAAATGAAAGTTAATGAATTAACAAGATTGACAATCAAAAATGCCGAGTTTTATTCTTATCATGGTGTAAAGAACGAAGAACGTAAGCTTGGTGGTAAATTTCAAGTAGATTTGGATTTGTACTATGATGCAAGTAATGCAATTGAAAATGATAATGTTAAAGCAGCTTTGAATTATGAACAAGTAATTCATTATATCGGTGAAATTATAAACGGCGATGCATATAGGCTGATTGAAACAATAGCTCATAAAATTTTAACTTCGTTGTTTATTAGATTTCCCATTTTGATCAAAGCCACTGTTAGAGTTAGAAAAATGAATGTACCCGTTGAGAGATTCTTGGACTATGTCGAAGTAGAACAGTATATGTCGCGGGAATGAAAAGACGATGTTAATCAACCAACCAATACTGCTCTCACTCGGTTCAAATATAGGTGATAGAATAAAATATATAGATTCGGCAATTGAACAAATAATCACAGATAAACTGATTGAAAACATAAATGTTTCTTCATATTACGAAAGTGAACCGATTGGCTATGTAAATCAAGATTTTTTTATCAATGTTGCATTATTCGGAATAACAAAATATAGAGCAGTTGATCTTTTTAAATCTCTAAAAAGAATAGAGAAAAAATTAGGTCGTCAAAAACGTCCCCGATGGCATCAAAGAGAAATAGATATTGATATTATTTTCTATGGTGATGAAATCATTGATAATAAATTACTGAATATACCTCATCCGGAAATGCATAAGCGGAAATTTGTTCTTTTGCCGGCTGCTGAAATAGCCGGTGATTTTCTACATCCTAAATTTAACATAAGCATTAAAGATTTACTGGCAAATTGTCAGGACAATTCAAAGGTTAAAAGGATTTAACCTATAATTTTGTTTTCATTCAGAAAATGTTTAATTTTCTATTCGTTTGAGTAAGGATAAAAAATACAATGCAGGATAATATTACTGAACAGATTATAAATCAAACTGATATAGTCGAAGTAATATCGGAATATGTTGATTTAAAAAAAAGAGGCAAAAATTTCGTTGGATTATGCCCATTCCATAATGAAAAAACACCTTCCTTCAATGTTTCTCCCGAGTTGGGAATATTTAAATGTTTTGGATGTGGTAAAACAGGAAATGTCATTACTTTTTTGATTGAATACAATGGAATGAGCTTTATTGAAGCTAAAAGAGAATTGGCTCGCCGTTTGGGAGTTAGCATTGAATATGAGAATAAGTCAGAAAAAAGTAAAATTAAAACAAAAAGAGAGCTTATACTTGATGTACTCGAAAAAGCTGCCAGTTTTTTTTCTTATTCATTAAATTTGAAAAGCGGAGCAGTTGCAAGGCAATACATAGCCAAGCGTGGTTTCACGCAAGAAATAGTCAATAAGTTTAATCTTGGTTATGCACCTGATCAATGGGATTCTTTACATAAAACCTTAATAAATAAAGGAATAAGCGAAAATATTTTGCTCGAAGCCGGATTAATTATTGAAAAAGATAATGGGGGCTATTACGATAGATTTCGCAACAGATTGATTTTTCCAATTAAAAATCAGATCGGGAAAATAGTCGGCTTTGGTGGCAGGACCCTTTCACAGGATAATAAACAAGCTAAGTATATAAACTCGCCTCAGACAATAGTTTATGACAAAAGTAATATTCTCTATGGCTTATACGAAGCCAAACGGGAGATAATAGATAAAAAATATGTCATTTTAGTGGAAGGTTATGCAGATGTATTAACTTTGCATCAGGCTGGAATTATAAACGTAGTTGCATCGAGTGGAACATCGCTAACCAAAGACCAGGTAAACCTTTTGAGAAAATTCTGTAATAAAATTTATTTTGTATTTGATTCTGATATTGCAGGACAAAAAGCAACAGACAGGGGGATTGAAATAGCACTCGAAAGCGGTTTCTCTGTATATGTTGTTACACTTCCGTCAGGTGAGGATCCAGATAGTTTTATAAGAAATTATTCTAAAGAGCTTTTTCTAACTTTTTTAAATAGTGCCTCTTCTTTTATAGATTTTAAAACTGAATTGTTTAAAAAAGATGGTCTCTTAAATTCGCCTGAGGGGATAGCTCAATCAGCTCGTGAATTGGTCAGAATAGTTTCATTGATTCCTGATGTTCTTCAGCACGATATTTTACTGAACAAAATTACTTATAATTTGAAATTGTCAAAAGAACAGCTTCAAATCTTGTATAATGAAAAAAAAATATTAGGTTCGGAAAAAGTGAATATACTGAAATCTGAAAATGAGGTCAGGATTGCTGATGTTGGTGGCAAAAGAAGTGTAACTAAAAGTTTCGGGAATGAAAAACTTGAAAATGATCTAATCAACAAACTCCTTGCGGCAGAACGTCTTTTATTTCAATTAATTTTAACCCAAAAAGAAACTTTTGAAAAAATCACAAAAAAATCTTTGATAAGTGAAAATGATCTGGCAACCGAAGAAGCGAGAAAAATATTTCAACTTATAAGTACTTATAAGCAAAAATCAAATATTTTAAATGAAATTTTAATGGATGAAAGCATTGAGTCAAATTTAAAGGAAATAATTGCAAGTATAGCTTTTCAAGAGACAGAGAGCGAAAACTGGAGTAAATTTACAAATTTCCATAAAACCACAAATACTGATAGAATTATTGAAGATGTGATAACAAATCTCAAAATACATAAACTTGATATTGAAATACAGAATTTGAAGAATGAACTCAAAATCATCGGTGTATCCGGAAATTCAAATCAATTAATCACAATGATCCAACGTCTTCAACAAAAAAAACTTGAATTGCAAAAAAAACTTGATTTTGTAGAAAAACGTTCTCAAAAATAAATTTGGAAAAAACAGTTAAAGATAATGTAAAAAAATTTTATAAATCCAAATCATTCTGGGTAGCTTTTTTATTTTCTGTATTTTTATGGATTTATATCAGTCTAAATAATGATTATATAACAATTGTTGAAATTCCATTTTCGATTAAACTCCCAGCAACAAGAGCAATTGAAAATCCAATTCGTTCTACAATATCAATTGAAGTGAAGGGTAAAGGTTGGAATATTTTTGAACAGATATTTATCAACCGTTCAGCACGAGTTTTTGTTGACCTATCAAATGTCGAGTTTACAGAATCGGTTTATGAAATTAGAAGAACAGAGATAATTAGAAATATACAATATTTAAAAAATCTCGAAGCAATTAATGTTTATCCCGAATTTGTTACATTACAAACAGGTATAATCGAAATAATAAAGGTACCTGTAAATTCCCTGATTAGGGTAGTTCCACGAAATGGATTTACACAAGTTGGAGCTATACGATTTTATCCTGATAGTATCGAGATATACGGTAATAAAAAAGTCCTATCAAAAATTAATAGGTGGGATACTAAACCATTATTATTAAAAGATTTATATAGTTCTCTCAATCTAATTGTAGATTTATCTGATTCCTTGTCAGGTATATTGCAATTATCAACTACAAAAGTCAATGCTAATATAACAATTCAACAAGAAGCAGAATTATATATACCAGATATTCGAATTAGCTTGAAGGGAGGTACGCCACCTCCGACAAATAAATTAATTCCACCATTTGTAAGTATTTTGATAAGAGGTGGAATAGAGGAAATATTAAAACTCAATCCCGATAATATTATCGTCAATCTAAATTATGAGCAAATACTAAATGATTCGACTGGATTATTAAAACCAGAAATAATCATACCTGAGAATTTAAAACTTATAAATATTAATCCAAGTTGGATTTACCACATTCGGCAAGCATCATTAATTAGCTTGTCAGAACGAAATTGAGTATCAGAACTTATTCGCTATATCAATAGCTAAATACCGTGAGAATGCATTTACATTTCGTTGATGATTTAATAAATCTCTAAGCTGTAACTGAATAGTAACACCATTTGTTACGGAAATTCTTAAAGAAGAATTGAGCAATCCTTTATTTGACATAATATTAGTGTTCTCCTCATTCATTGTGGCATTGTATTCCAAATTAAGGGCTGCAAACGGACCGACTGATTGCTCGAAACCAATGTAAAAATTGATATTTCTTTGATTTATTGGTGGATCGAAAGAGTAATTTATACCTGAATGTAGAGCAATGGAACCAATAACCCATTTAAAATTTTTACTTATAGCCAGGAATAAACCGGGTGAATGTACAAGAAATCTTTTTTCTTCGTTAATATATCCACCAAAGCCCTGATTACAGAATCCAATTAGTAGAGCTGGGAACGTGTACGTTTCATTAATAAAACGCCAACCGAAAAAAAATCCAGGTATCTTTTGCATGCTAATTTTCTCTGAACCAATTAAACCATTGAGACTATAGCTAATGCCAAAAGTTATATTTTCAATTGGTGAAATATTAAATTCGCTTTGAAGACCACCGGTATTGAAAAAATTAAAGGTAAACTGATAATAACCTTTGTGTATTAGACCAGCTGTTGGCATATCAACAATTTTAGTTGTCTCAAGCAAGGCATTTTCACCGGCAGAACCTTGAGAACGACACAAATAAGATACCGAAAATAACAATAATAATACCGAAATTAAAATGAAATTTGTTTTTAATTGCATATATTATGTAAAATATTCATCCCCCCTGAATATCTAATATACAAAAAATATAAATGAAAATTTAAAATTTATTTTTAAGTTTAGCAATATATTGTTAATTTTGTAATCATAAAAGGGCGGATAGCTCAGTTGGTCGAGAGCGCCTGCCTTACAAGCAGGAGGTCGTGAGTTCAAATCTCTCTCCGCCCACAGAACGCAGAAGTGGCGGAACTGGTAGACGCGCTGGACTCAAAATCCAGTGGCCCTTAAAGCCGTGAGGGTTCGAGTCCCTCCTTCTGTACATATAATTGATCTCTTAAATGAAACTTAGCCCCAATTTCTGCTTATTGTTGAATTTTTATTAAACAATTCTAATTTAATTATTAAGAAAGTAGTCTATGAATGTTATAATTATAAATTTTTAATGAATTTTATAATATTCTAAAATAATATTTGATTATATTCAAAAATATTATTATGTTTGTCTAAATTTAATTAATCAATTATAAAAGATTCATTAAATTTATTTAATAATTAATTATCGTATAATTGGAGTCCAGAAACCAAGTTAAAAACGGGGCAAATCCGAAAAGCCATAAGAGTAGGAAAAAGGAGTTTAAAATGTCTCAATACTCAACATTCCGTTTATCTGCTACTGAAATACGTGACCCGGAGCTAAAGCGCCTACTGGAACAGGTAACTGATATGTTTAAAGTGGAAGCATATCAAGCTATAAGTGCCAGAGCTCAAAACAAGCCTTTTAAATTTTCAAAATTGAAAGTTGGTGTAAAAAAAGCATTAGACTATGATTCAGTCGGAGAAGTGATTGATTCGTGGATAGCAAAAAAAGATGCAGCAACAATACAATCACTTGTAAGTAATAATGGAACAAGAGCTTTCCTTGCAAGAAATCCTAGTACGATTATGCTCAACGTTGATATACGTAGCAATAATTACATTTTAAATCAGATTGATTTAAAGCGAAATTTTTCATACATTAATGATAAACTAATTTTTGAAAGATTTGCGAACCTTTTCGGAGTTGAAACAAAAGCTCCATCAACTTCATCTACAACGACCATTGCTTCTCCTGCAATAGTTCTGAGATTAAATTTAAAAAGAGTTAAATGTATCGATGAGACAGACCCTGAGTGGGGAGGAAAGGACAGTATTGCACTGGGAGGTGTTACAGTTGACGATAAAGAAAATTTATCAAAAATTAAAGAATTTCACGTCGGTGATTTTAACGATGGTGACCAAAAAAGTTACAGTCCTGCTAAAGTTCTAAAGGAATTTAAGTTGGACAACATTAATCCATCTACTTTTTTTGGTTTTATCAGCTTAGCAGAAAAAGATTCAGGAGGCTTTTCAAGCTTTCTAAATGACTTATATAATGCAATAAAAGCTGAACTTACTCTTATTTTTGCAGCTGTTGGTGCTGCTGCTGGGGCTGCAATTGGTTCAGCTATCGGTGGTGCTATTGGTACAGCGATTGCCGGACCGCTGGGAACCATTATTGGTGTTGTTGCTGGGTTAGTTCTTGGTGCATTGATTGGTTGGCTTGTCAGTATTCTGAAAGATGACATATTTGAACCCCAAATCACAGGCATACACTTGAATGCAAATGCTGCCTTCACAGGACCACTACAAAGATTGAGATATAGAGACTTTGGGGGCTATTATTTAGTAGAAGTTTTCTGGTCCGCAAGCTAAAATTGCTCTATTTTATAAGTGTTTACATATTTTAACTGCTGGAAGTTAATTCCAGCAGTTAATTTTTAAATATACGTAAAAAGATATAGCAATATATTTTTTTTCATCAATTAATTTTGATTTTTATGTATTTTTTCGATTACCCTGATTATATTTGAAATTGTGTGTCAAAGCTATTTAGATTTTATATTTCTAATGTTTAAATCAATAATTTTTTATATTATAATAACTTATTATTTTGCAATACCATTTAATATTTTGATGAATTTCACTGGATATACGAATTTTTTAAATTGTTATTCAATTCAAATGCTCTTTAATTCAATCTTTTATTTTTCTTTAATCCCGGGATTTAATTCAGATTTTTTGGCCATAAAAAAATTATCATTCGAGCAAACAAAACTGTAATCTTTTATTTTTTATCAATGGAATTCTGTATTTCATAATTAAATCTATAAATTTACTGGAAATCTTTGGTGGAATATTAATTAACTCTGTAGTCCGGTTCAAAATTAATATTCTTACAATTATTTACATCATGGTAATATACTTTATGATAAAAATCGAGATTCAATTGACTGAGAAATAATTACTCTGTCGCCATCAAACTTAATTAATCTCCTATAGCCGCTCGTTCTTTGATATAAATTCATAGTTTAGTCGTACCTATGTTTATTTTTAATTGGGCATAACGGTGCAAATGCTTATTTGATCGATTCTTAATTTTTTAAAAATCTGAATTTCAGCAGAAAAATGAATAATTTCCAGAGCTTCATCTGCTTCTTGCTTTGAGATAGCAAAAAAAGTTTTATGAAATTTGTTAACTTTTGCCAGAAATTTTATCTATATATATAAAGGGCGGTGCAAATAAAAAAAGTTTTTTGTCTCTTTGATAAATAAAGTTGTGTTCAAAAAAAATACTGAATTAATCCCGTCTCAGAAGTGAATTTGTTTTGCATTATATTTTCTCTCCTACTGAAGGTATGTCAAATCAAATTCTCGAAGGTACTTGGGGGACGGGATTATTATATTATTAATTTAACTTATCAGAAAGGTAATTGCTATACAAAAATAATTTTATTGTGATATCATTGGAAATAATTATTCGTATATTAATTAACATTGATAATTCAAAATATTATAATTTAATTAAGATAGGTGGATTTACAGATACAATACGAGTAAATGATGGCTTATTTTTAATGTGGCAAGAATAACGACCTAATTTGCTTGACACATTATGAAGATTGTCGAGGTAAAGTGCCAGTTAAACCATTGTGTGTTTTCTTAAATAGCTCACAAAATTCGGACTTGTGTATAGGCTATATGAATGCAATATTCATCGCAGAACCAGAAGGTGATGAATTCAACGGATCATCTATTACATTGATAATACTAGCAAATAAAAACTAATGTCACAACAATTTTTCTTTTTTCACGCATTGTCAATATATCATTTATTGATAATAATACAGCTAAAATTGATTCTATATTAAGTTATAATTATCCAATTTATAAAAATTTACTGTTTAATGACTTAGGAATAATTTTTGAAAGTGAAGTACAAAATGTAAATGAATCAGATGATGTTACCTAACCCCAATACTCTATCAGCTAAGCCATTCGTATGATTCATTAAACATAATTTTGACAGAATAGAAAATTGAGAAAATAACAAAATCAAAATTCGATACTCAATACGGAGGAATTTTTGCTAACTCAAATAAATGTAAATTCTATTACTTGAATTACTATAATTTATGTTTTTTTTTCGATTTTAATAAACCCGATGATATCAGCGTTTTGACAATAGAACCGAAAGGGACACCTAAATATCAACTTTTTAAACAAATTACAGAAGTAATTAATGGATTATCAGATTTTTAACTGGGGTTTTTTGGAAGTCTTAACAAAATTCGATTTAATTTATGACGGAAAACAGAATAAATGGTTACAAATAAAACAAAATTTCAGATTTGGTGTTGGTGCCGTAATTTAAGCTGTGCATTAATGGATGATTTCATAAAATATTATAATAAAGTTTATAAGATTATTTAATAAGTTCAAGAAAAATTTTATTAATAGCAATGAAGAAGATATAAAAGATTCGATAAGCAAAGCTGTTTGCAGATATTTTGAAATGAATTTAAGATTAATAAAAAATCAATAAGCTCAATAATCGGATGGAATTTCCGGTGCGCAAGGAATATTCTGTTAAATCAACTCAAGAGAAGCAAAAGCACTATAAATTATAAAAGAACCGAATTTGAAACGAATTCGTTCTGCAATTACACCGATTTTCAACATGTAGAATCCGACGAAAGTATTGATTTAAATAAAACCATGCCCATAGTAATAAGAAATTTTACAACTCAGCAAAATGCTTATGTCCAAATGCATTTTATTGAAAAATTAGACGATGAATCGATTCGAATACGATTGGGGGCAAAGTAAAAAGTCTTTTGTAGTATTAAAAAGTCGTTGTAGAACAAAAATTAAAGATGCTGTAAATAAAAGTTTTTGAATTAAATAAGATTGACAGAAGTAGGAAAGAACTGTTAATATCAATTATTTGGCTTTTTTTGGCGGACATAATTTATGATAAAACAGCGAGCATTCTTGCCTGATTATTCATTAAATTATTTTATTGTAATACATATATTCAGAATGGAGTATAAACAGGACCGGTTTTTGTTAGCTTGCTTTCAATCAATTGAATTTGAAAATTTTCCATTTTACCGAAAAATTTATTCTCAAAATTCTGTAAGATCGATGAAATCTGAGGATGGCTTGATTTTACTCGAATTAATGTACAATGAGGTTTAAATCCTTTACCGTCTGGAGTAAAACCATACTCCCCCAAAATTTTTTCAATTTCCTCGTATTTTCTATATATTAACCTATCTTCATTATGTACTTTGATGAAAATAACACGGGGTCGCTTAATACTTGGGAATGAGGATATTCCCTTGAATTCAAGAAGACTCGAATATTCATTAAGTACGCCATTTAAAGAATCCTTGATTTGTAAGGCAAGTTCTGTATCTATTTCTCCGATGAACCAGTAAGTAAAATGCAAGTTTTCGGGTTCAACCCATTTACCTTGAAGATATTTTTCAGCAAAGTCTTTGAATAAGTAATAATTCTGGGAAATACTTTCGAAATATATTTTTGTTCCGATGAATAATCGTCGTTTCATTACTGAATCAAGTTATTATTAATGAAAATAGCAGTGTATCCGAGTAATGATATCAAATATAATCCGCAGATCAATGGTAGGAATTTTTGTATTTTAATATGAGAATTGATATTATTAGATAAAAGCAACATTAAGAAAGGGATGAGTGGTATAAAATATCTGCCTTGCAATCCAAAAATCTGGTTATTGCCAACAGGTGATTCGAGGTAGAAACCAACAATAATTGCCATTGCTGAGATAAAGGCTATTGCACATATAATGATCTTTTGCTTGTTTGAAATAAATATTTTTGAAGAATCGAAAAAAGATACAGATAATAATGTCAGCCCGTGAATTATATATAACCATACGGGCAGCTTTGTATAAGAGTAACCAAATTTTCCAATTGCACCAGCTGCCCAATCTTCTTTAAAATAAAGGATATTCATTATTATGTTACCAATAGATTTAAGTGGTTCTTGTATCTGATATGATAAATTTAATGAACTATCATGTAGAAAATCCTTTTTGATTTTAGGTAATGCTTCGTGATTAATGTTCAAACTTGAAATTATAGTTCCCCAAGTAAGGCTCGGCAAGTAAAAAAGAATTATAATGAAGATAAAGTATCCCAAGAAAATTAACAAAGCTTTTCGTTTACTGCCAAATTTATTCATTGGTAATATAAAGAATAGAAATGGAATGAATAAGTATCCATCTTTGGAATAGCGATGGAATATCAGAATAATAATAATTGCTATAAGTTCTTTCCATTGAATAGTATTTTCCCCGAAATTGATTTTGAGTATAATTGCAATAAACAAATAAGTAAAAGCTATTAATGGTGTATCATAGGTGATAGAGGCTGCTTGATATAGAGTCATCGGAGTCAATGCCATAATGAGAAAAGCATTTTTCATAATTGGTAATAATTTCAGGGCAATAAAGACTAATGCAACATAAAAAATTAGACCAGCAAGCCTACCAAACCATAACAAGCAAATTGGACGCGAATCTATTTGTTTGCCTATTAATATCCCTATTGAAAATGGTAGGTATGAAATTGGGTTTTGATGGAAATGATAATTATGATAGAAGCGAAGATTAATTGGTTCAAGCTCAACTAATTTAGCTTTTTCAATCATTTCTTGAGTTACTTTTTTGCCCTGAAAGTATGGGATACCTTGGAAACTATGAGTTACATTGAATAAATTAGAAGGTAAGTAGCCACCAACTTCATTTCCCTTCACGATTGGAATAATCTGTCCAGATGCAATAAGATAAGAATAATAAAAGTGCCTATCCTCATCATTTGAATGGTAAGGGGGATTGGTGAATACAAGTATAGCACCAAATATTAATCCTAAAAATAGGAATATATATTCTGCTTTTGAAAATCTTTCGATAAAGTTATTTTTTTTCATCAGTGTTTTAATTTTAAATTCAAAATACTAATAAAGAAACTTGCAAAAATTATCTGAAAACCAATCAATAATGCGGTAGTAGAGACGATCACTAAACGCATCGTTGTTGTTATTCCTAACAAATTAAAAATACCTTTCCCAACTAAAAAGATTGCATAAACCGAACCAAGAATTCCAGCTAAAATAAATATCAAACCGATAAAAACCCCTTTTTCCAATGTGAAGTATTTAAGTATTTTGTTTAAACGCGGATTTTCAGGGAGCAATTTCTCGTTCATAGCGAAAAATTTTGAGAATATGGCAAATGAGACCGATTGTAAGCCAATGAGCATTGCAGTGGATGCATAGAGCATAGTATGAATATCGAGAGATAATCTCATTCCAGGAAGGAGCCACAGAGAAATTACCAAGCCTATTAGTATCATAGTCAATCCGGGATAAAAAAAGAGCCAGCGTGGACTGTACAGGAGCAAAAACCTTAGGTGCCTCCAGCCATCTCTGAATGGTCTTAAGTGAGGTTTGCGGCTAC
Organism: Candidatus Kapaibacterium sp.; assembly: GCA_938031175.1. GTDB lineage: Bacteria > Bacteroidota > Ignavibacteria > Kapaibacteriales > UBA2268 > CALHGZ01. The sequence goes on from CALHGZ010000007.1 coordinate 153,101, forward strand.
GACCAGCGGGGAACATTTTTGTAGGTACTTCTGTTATTTTGGCTTTTAATAATGTGGCTTTAACAATCATCTCGCTTGCGAACTCCATTCCTACAGTACGCAGATCCAATCTATCAAATAAATCACGTGTAAATCCGCGTAAACCGCAGTGGAAATCCTTGATAGGGCTTTTGAATAAAATTCTGCCGATGCCGGAAAGTATGGGATTACCGATATACCTATTTAGGAAGCTCATTGTCCCTTTTTCGATTTGCATTGCGAATCTATTTCCAACGACAAGCTCGTAACCGGCACGAAGTTTTTCAATAAATCCTTCTAAGTTTTCGAGGTCGTGGCTATCGTCGGAATCACCCATAATGATATATTTACCTTTTGCTGCTGTTATGCCCCCAATGAGAGCAGATCCATAACCCCTCTGCTCCACATTTACAACTTTTGCACCGTTGGATTCGGCAATTGATTGTGAGTTGTCAGAGCTTCCATTATCTGCAACTATTATCTCACCCGAGATATTATTCCTTTCGAGAAAACGTTTAGCTTTGGTGACGCAGATTCCAATTGTTTCTGCTTCATTTAGACAGGGCATCACAATCGAAACTTCTATATTATTTTTATCTTCCAAATAATTTAATTTTGAATTAATGAATTTGCAATTTAAAAAATTTTGTAGATATTAAAATTCAGTAATAATTATTTATAAATAATAAGGATATAAGATAAAATAAATTAATATAGGTCATTGAAAAGTTTTTAGGATTTTAAAGAATTTTAAGAATTACAATTTTAAGGAGCGGAGAGGGAGGGATTCGAACCCTCGGTACCGCTTTACACGATACGTCGGTTTAGCAAACCGGTGCCTTCAGCCACTCGGCCACCTCTCCTTTAACTACAAAAATAAGATTTTTTTGTAAATAAAAAAAGATTTTTGATTTCAGAATTCTTTGTCTAACATTTCCTGGTATTTTTCGAGCAATTCGTCAATATCTTTGAAGAATGCCTTTGGCTTCATTGTAAAGTGCTGGAGTATCTCAGTTAATCGTTCGGGGATATAGTCATAAATTTTTTTCAAATTCATTATTCTATATTTGTAAAATGCGGAGCTATCGGATGGCTCGAGGCTATTTTTGATATCATAAGTGAATTCCTTACTCTTTAAAACTGCATCAAATGTAAGTATGCCTTTAGCGACAGCGTAACATATAATGTTTCCAATACTCCACATATCGAAATCGGTAACATCCTGTTTTAAGTCGAAATCTATCCAACGGAATTTTCCTGTTTGGCTTTCAATTATAATGTGATCATTTCGTATATCACCGTGGCAGAAACCTTTTTTGTGTAAGTCTCTTATTGCAACAATTGAGCCGAATATTTTATGAAGAAGGCCGGGAAGATCTTCGAAGAAATATTCTTTGTGCGATTTTTGGATATTTGGTATATAATGGAATAATTTAGTACCTTTTATATAGTCAATTATACGAACATTGTTTCCTAATTGGTCGTAAGCGGTATATCCCTGCATAAAGCGGTCATCACCTCGGACGGATTCAAGTATTTGGCTTTCTTTCTCTGGACTTCGATAGCAACGAACTTTAAAAATGCCGATATGGGAAATGAATTCTTCATAAAATACTGTTTTTATGATTTTTTCATCACCTGTTTCGAGTTCAATAGCACTGAAAACCCAATATTTTGGTTGGTCATCAATTCCGAAACGAGGTTCATTCATATTCCCCCTAACGAGGAAGTTTTTGCCGTTTAACGAGATTACATGGCCACGGTGTATATTCATCCATTCGGATGTATCGGTAAGAATCTTAAATCTATGGGCTGGGATGTTCCAACCCGTTAATTTATTAATTTTTTCTAATAATAATTCTTTTTCTACCATACTATAGATAAGACGGATGGATTTTAATGAAATTTATAGAAATTTAGCAATTTGTGGAGCGAAATATGTTATAATTAAATCAGCGCCAGCTCTCCTTATAGCTGTTAAAGATTCAATTATAATTTTTTCCTCATCCAACCAACCCATTGAGGTTGCGGCTTTAATCATTGAATATTCACCACTTACCTGATACGCAGCTAATGGCATTTGAAATGTTTGTTTGGCGCGGTAGATAATATCGAGATAAAATCCAGCAGGTTTAACCATAATTATATCTGTGCCTTCGATTATGTCTTGTTCAATTTCCCTGATAGCTTCATTTGAATTAGCAATATCCATTTGATGAGATTTTCTGTCTCCGAATTTGGGGGCTCCTTGAGCTGCTTCACGGAAAGGACCATAGAGAGCAGAGGCATATTTTGCTGAATAGCTCATAATGGGAATGTCGCAGAAATCATTTCTATCTAATATATCTCTTATAGCCAGTACCCGACCGTCCATCATATCGGAGGGGGCAATCATATCTGTTCCTGCTTTTGCCTGGGCAAGCGCTATTTTTTGATAGATTGCGAGGGATTCATCGTTTAATATTTTTTCATCTTTGACTAAACCACAGTGCCCATGTGAAGTATATTCGCAAAGGCATAAATCTGTTATAACAAGTAATTGAGGGTATTCTTTTTTCAAAACACGTATGGCTTGTTGTATTATGCCATCGTCAGAAAATGCATCGGAACCGGTGAGGTCTTTCCTTTCAGGAATACCAAAAAGTAATACAGCGGGAATACCTAAATCAACAATAGTTTTACACTCTTCTTTTAATTTATCAATTGATAGCTGGTAAATTCCAGGCATTGAGGAAACAGGATTTTTAATGTTGTTGCCAAAGGTAACGAACATTGGGTAAATTAGGTTATTTACGCTAATTGTAGTTTCCTGTATCATTTTGCGAATGACAGGATTTTGTCTTAAACGGCGAAATCGGAAAAATTCATTATTTTTCATATTCATTGATTTGTTAAAAAAACTGAATGCAAAATATTAATATTTTTGGAATTATTAACTTAAAATATCTTTTGCTCCCTTTGCAATGAAGCTTTGTGCCAATAGTGAACCAGCTTTGTCAGCGACTTGTAAACTATAAATTTGATTTAACCTTATTATATTAATGCCTTCAGGGTCAGATACCATCCCCATGATTGAGATTTGATTTGCATTTATCTTTGCAAAAGCTGCAATTGGATTATGACATCCACCGCCCAGTTCAATAAGAAAATTTCTTTCTGCGGAAATTTCGGTAAAAGTATTAGAATCATTGATAAATTCCGAGATTTCCATTGCAAATTTATTTGATTCTAATGTTTGAACAGCAATGACTCCTTGTCCGACAGCAGGTAATATAATTTCTGGATTTATTTCTTCGGAGATTAAATTCGAATATCCAAGTCTTTCGATGCCTGCACGAGCAAGGATTAAACCATCCAAATCAGAGTTAAAAAGTTTTTTGATCCTTGTATCAATATTTCCGCGAATATCGATGATCTGTAAATCACGACGGAATGCCAGTAATTGCACTTTTCTCCGCAGTGAACCAGTAGCGATTTTAGCATTTTTTTTGAGAGTTTGTAATTGAGAGTTTTTCTCTTTTGTTATAAGTACATCGAATGGATAAAGTCTGTTTGTAACAGCAGATATGACAAGATTTGCGGGAAGTTCAGTTTGTAAATCCTTTAGGCTGTGTACGGCTATATCTATTTCATTGTTTAATAGAGCGTACTCCAGTTCTTTTGTGAAAAGTCCTTTATCGCCAATTTGATACAGTGGTTTATTTAAAATTATGTCTCCTTTGGTTTTAATTTTCTGAATAATAATTTTTATATTTGGGAATTTATTTAGAATTAGATTTTTAACATATTCCGCTTGCCAGAGTGCGAGTATACTTGCACGAGTACCGATGATTAGCTGTTCAGGCATATATAAATAGAGATTCCTGAGGTATTGGTTTATTTTTTTGTTTTCTGGAGTAATTTCTTGATTGATTCAATGCTTTTTTTCTCATCTTCCTGATAGTGTTGCAAAAGCTGGTCCTGTGTAACAACTGGTTTAATATTTTTAATTATTTCTTTATCTGATTTAATTTCAGATTTGTTATCTTTATTTGCTTCTTCAGCTTTTTTGTCATTTAAGTATTGCTTTTCGAAGTATTGATTATCAGAGATCAATGGCTCACCTTTTGCAATCATTTCTAATTCTTCTTTCCCAAAAATTGTGACTAACTTATCATATACAGTTGCTCTGGTAAATGGTTTAGAAATAAAACCAGCAGTACCCCATTTAACAGCAAGCCCTAAATTTTCTACATCAGAAAGTGCTGATACCATTAGTACAGGAATTTCTGCAGTTAATTTTATATGTTTTAGAATTTTTAGGGTTAAATGTCCGGAAAGTTCGGGCATTAGTATATCTAAAATAATTAATGTGGGGATTTTCTCAACGGCTAATGCGATACCATCGAATCCGTTTGATGCAAGATAAACTTTTTTGAAACCATAACTTTGAAAAGTTTTGGTGAGTATTCTTTGCATCCAGATATCATCATCAATTATAAGTACAGAATATTCTATCATTGCTCAATCCCTGAGTAAATAAATCAATCTTTTTTTATTTTGATATTTTTAATTGTAATTTCCGAGGAATTAATGCCGTTATTTTTGTTTTTCGATTTCACTATTTTGGCATTAGAAATTGCATTTTTTAAGGCATTAAATTCTGTACGGGCAGCAATTTTATTTAATTCAATAATTTTGTCGTATATTTCTTTTCGATGCACGGGGATTTTTCTTGGTGCTTCAATGCCAAGTCTAACAATTCCTCTATCGAAACTGAGTACTTTAATTTGTACAGAAGAGCCAATTGTTATGACTTCGCCAATCTTCCTTGATAATACGAGCATGGTAGTAATCCTTTACATTTTAACAAAATTAAGTTTGAATTGATTCTTTTGACACAGAGTTTTTAATGGGTATAACGAAATCAGGCAAATACTTGTCCTTTGGCAGTATGATTTGTTCGCCCTTTTGTTTTTCGACATCGAGAATGATAGGTGCTTTCATATTTGCAGTCATTCTTCCATTTTCATCTTCGAGAGTGATGATGACAAAGATAACAAAGCGTTCGAAATTGAATTCGTCCCCTGGGTCATATTCAAAGTCAATATGCCAAGGCGAAAGCACAGGGAAGCCAATTTCAGGCATTTCTAGAGAAATCAACCATTTAAATGGTTCTGTTTCTTCTTCTGAGATTAATATGAATTCATGCAAATCTTCGAAACCTAACAAGCCATTATCGAATGTAAATATGTGATGCGGTTCAACTGCAATTTCACCAAATTGAGAAGTTTTGATAATTTTTGCACTGCCTGTGTTTTCCATAATTCAATCCATTGAAATAATTAACAATAGGAAATTAACAACAAAAATTGAGCCAAAATTATATAAATTAATGAATTATTGCATCGAATTAGTATCAATTTCTGTATAGCCATCGCTCGAAGGTGCTTGTATTGGCAATTCAGTTAGTGATATTTCCACCCGTCGATTTAAAGCTTTGCCCGAATCAGTCGAATTATCAGCTATTGGACGTGATGCACCATATCCTTTGAAGCTCATTAGTTCTTCAGGAACTCCTTTTCTGATTAATCTATAAGCGACATTTACTGCTCTTGCACCAGATAAATGCCAATTCGATTCATACGTAAATGTTCGTATAGGATCTGAATCTGTATGGCCTTCGATTTCAATTTGGTAATTTATATTTTTTAAGATGTTAGCTAATTGATCTATTACCTGCAAGCCTTGTTGCTGTATTGTGGCACTGCCTGATTGGAATAGTATATTTTCTGGTAGTGTGATATATAATCCTTTTCCATTTCTGACGACTTTAATTTTACCTTCTTTAATCAATGGTGCAAAAGTTTGTTTAATTTCTTCTGAGATTTGGTCTAAATTTTTTTTCTCAGAGCTGAATTTTCGGATTTCAGGTTCAGGGATGGCAGAATTGCCACCTTCAAGGATTCCGCTTCCACCTTCTAAGTTGCCGGTTTGTCGATCAGAACGAAAGTATTCAGATAATGCTGCCGATACCTGCTTGAAACGTTCTTCATCAACCTGGGCGGTGGCATATAAAATTACGAATAGTCCTAGTAAAAGTGTGATTAAATCTGCATAGGTGATGAGGTATCTATCGGTACCTGTGTTATGTTTCTCATCACTTAATTCTTTTTTTGTATTTATTTTCAATTTTTAATTCTTTTTTATTGAAAATTTAATTTTATATATCGGTAAACTTGGATGAAATATTTAGTTTTGTATTAATTAATTGCTGATTAATATTTTCCTCGTTATAACTGGATATTTGCCATTGTAAATTACTATAAAATATATTCCTTGCGGAATATCCTTTCTATAAATTGGTATATTTATTTCCTGATTTTTAGAAATATGATTGCTGAATAATCTGGCAATTTTATTACCAAGTAAATCTTGCAAATAGATATTTACATTTAAATTTTCATAAGCAAGTAAGTATATATTTCCAAAATCTTTGATTGGATTAGGATAAATATGAAGATAAATTTTTTCCGTTGTAGTTTCTTTTTCGAAGACGCTTACAATTGTCTCAAAACCGGCGATTTTATAAATCATACCACCAAAATCTGAGATCCAGAAATTTTTGTCTGAAGGATCGTAGGCTATTCCTCTGGCATTTATTAGTCCGAATAGACTTTCGAGCCTTATTCGTTCGAGTTCAGTGCCGAGATCATTTTTATGAATTTTTTGGATATAAGCGTTTTCGAGAGAGCTACTTGATGAAGGGAAAAAAGTGCATACTTGAAATAGGAATTCTTTTCCGTCATATTCCAATCCTCTTGGACCATATCTGTCTTGGCATGCATTTCTATAAATGTTAAGTATATTTCCGTTATCTGGATCGGTTTCATAGAAGAATCGCTGCCCATCTCTATCTCCAACAATTAATTTACCGTCAACAATTTCTAAGCCGATTGGATACTCAGTAGCCGGGGATGGTCTTTGTTTGATTAAAGTGCCGTTAGTGTCTATTATGTAAATTAATCCACCACCACCTTGAGTATTAAACATTCTGTGGACATAGATAATACCTTTTTCTTTATCGAAAGCTAAATCGGTTAAAGTATCTCCAGGCACATTTAATGTTTTTTCAATTGCGAAAGTTTGTGAATTTAGCTTAATTATTTGGTTGCTTCCAAAAGTTGTAGTCCATAATCCACCTTTCCCGTCATAAGCAAGACCATAAGGTGTATAAGGCATTTGGGTACTGAATAGGACAGAGCCTTTATTTTTTAATAGGATAGTGAATTGATTTGTAACTTTTATTTGATTGTTATTAGATTCAGAACTTACTCTGATGCGTGCATTTGTAGTGGGTTTATTTGGAATTTGCCATTCTATTGAATTCGAATTTACATTCTTTGCAATTATATTCCAGGTGATGCCATCATCGAATGAATATTCTACAGTTACAGGAAGGTTAAATCCATACCAGACAATTTTTTGTACAGTTGTGCTAATATATTTTTCTCCGCCGGCTGGTATAGTTATTTGAGGTGAAGGGGCATGGTTTGTAGGTATATCTATTTCCCACATAGATCTACCATGAGTTGCGGCACGTAGGAGAAAATTTGGTATTAGTACCTTATTAGTATGAATTTTTAAATCCACAACAGGGCTACGGGTTAATCCTTTTCCATAGGGATACCAATTCAATCCATCATCGAATGTCACAAATACACCTATATCAGTTCCTAAAAATAGAATTTTACTATTTTCTGGATGTATAACGATTGAGTTTACAGGAACATCAGGTAATTTCTGACTAATATCGGTCCAGGATTGTCCGAGATTGGTCGTTTTGAATACGTGGGAATTATTATATCCTGAAAAAGTAACATATGCTACATTTTCATCTTCCCAAGATAAAGCAAAATCGGTTACATATCTAAGTGGCAAACCTTTATTCGAAGAAACTAATGTCCAATTTTCGCCCATATTATTTGAAACTAAAATATGCCCCTGATTTGTGCCAGCAAATAATATGTCAGCATTAATTGGACTAACTTTAATAGCAGAAAATTTTGCATTTCCTTGAGATGTATTTTTTATTGAATACCAATAGTCACCACCATTGTAAGAGATATAGATTGAACTTCTGCCGTGGTAGAGAATTTTAGAGTCATAAGTGCTCATTGCCATAGGTGAATGCCATAATCCTTGATCAGTATCAGGTATGCCATTGCCTATTAAATCGTATGAATTATTTGAGAAATTAATTCTCCACATTCTCCCATTAGGATATTCCCCATATATGATATTTGGGTTATTCCAGTCTATAAGTACATCGAAACCATCCCCACCCATTATCCATCTCCATTGGTCAGGATTAGTGAAATTGGATAAAGTACCGTTGTCTTGTGTTCCTCCATAATTTCGATTTACTTTTGATAGATCAATTGCCATAGCATAAAATTGTGTGATAGGTAAATTATTATTGATGTTGAACCAGGTATTTCCTGCATTAGTGCTATAATACATACCGCCGTCATTTCCTATATAAACTTGATTTGGATTTTTTGGATTGAAGGCAGCGCAATGCTGATCAACATGAATTTGCCCCTGTCCATTTTGTAAATCCATCACCATATTCCAGGAAATACCACCGTTGCTTGTTTTCCATAGATGAATACCGCCGGCAAGAACAATATTTGGATCAGTTGGATGTACCTGTATGAAATTATTATAAAATCCTTGATTATTGAAAAAGCTAACATTTCCCTGATAGGAGCGAATCCATAATGTACCCTTGTTTGTAGTTTTATAAATTTCTGCAATAATACCGGAACTAGTACTAACTTCCATTAAAGCATACAAAATATTGGGATTTGAAGGAGCATATTGCACAGAGATTCTTCCGAGTCCAATGGGTAATCCATTGTTTTTCATAATCCAATTATTACCACCGTCAGATGTGAATGCTATGCCTTGACCATAAACAGCGGAAACGAGTTCATCAGTATTTTCAGGGTTTATACTTAAATCACTAATAGAAGCTTCTAACATACGCATCCAAGTTTCGCCTGCATCAGTTGATTTCCAGAGGCCTTGTCCGTTCTTCATAGCTCCAGCGTAAATTAGATTTGAGTTTTTGGGATGTACATAAACTTTGGAAAAAGAGCCAACATTAGTTAATCCTTTTAAAATCCATGTATTTCCGCCGTCTGTGGATTTATACATACCCGAGCCCAGATAAGAATCAATATTGTTAGCAGCTTCGCCTGTACCAGCATATAAAATTTCGGGGTTATTATGATCGATTGCTAAAGCTCCCATAGAAATAGAATTTTCGTTGTCGAATATAGGTGTCCAACTTTTCCCACCATCTGTGGTTTTCCATATTCCTCCAGCGGCAGCACCGATATAGACAACACTATCATGAGTAGGATGATGGACAACAGTTCGTACTCTTCCACCAATATTATATGGACCGATGCAACGCCACTCTGGTTCTTGGGCAAGTAAATATTCATTATCAAATTTATTCAACAGTAGTTTTTGTGCGTCCTCGATAGCTTTTATTCGAGCCGTGGAAGGAATGTGTTTGAATGGGAAGGCTCGTTGTTCATAGAAAAATATACCCCTTTGGGCTGGCTTTCTTTGCTTGCCTATCTCTAATATATGATTCAATATTGAATCCTGCTCGGGACTTTGTTCAAGTTTACGAGAATAGGATTCGTAGTTAACAATTAACAAAAGAGATAAGAAAAGTAAAAGTAAGTTTTGTTTAACTTTTTTTTTCATAGAATTTTGTTACCGCACATATAAGTTTAAATGGTTAAAATTAATATTTGGTAAATATATAAACAACTTATTATTTTTTTTATTACATTTCACTTATTTAAAATTATGAGTCTTTTCAGGTAAGTTGCTATAATTATTGAGTTTATAAATTTTGTATCGTTGGTTACAATATTTTAAAACATAGTTTATTAATTACATTAGGATTGAAATTTGCAATTTTGTTAACAAATTTGGTTATTATTATAATTTGTAGTAAGCATTTAGCTTTATTTCTATTTGGAATAATTAATATCGATTGACGGTCAAAATTTTTAATTTATGTGAATATAATAAGATTTTAAAGCATTAGATATTACTATTTTCAAAAAAAATTACATTTATGCAATTTAGATGATGATTATATTTGTTTTTTACATTTTTGAAGAAGGAAAATATGTCAGTAAGAGTTAGATTTGCTCCATCGCCGACGGGTTATTTGCACATAGGTGGATTAAGGACTGCTCTATATAATTATCTTTTTGCACGTCACAATAATGGCAAGTTTATATTGAGAATTGAGGATACCGACCGAAGTCGCTATGTAGAAGGTGCAATTGAGAATTTAATAAATTCATTAAAATGGGTTGGAATTGATTTTGATGAAGGTCCGGGAAAGGATGGTATGTTTGGTCCTTATATTCAATCCGAAAGATTAGATATTTATAAGCATTATGCAAATATATTGCTTGAGAGTGGATGGGCATATAGGGCATTTGATACACCTGAAGAAATAGAGGAAATGCGTAAACGATTGTCAGAAGCTAAACTCGACTCAAAATATGACAGAATGAATATGAAAAATGAGCTGACCATGTCGCAAAGGGATGTAAATGAGTTAATTAATAAAGGCACACCTTACGTGATTAGATTAAAAATACCGGAAGGGGAAATCAAATTTTATGATATAATACGCGGTGAGGTTATAGTATCGTGCAAAGAAATTGATGACCAGGTTTTATTAAAATCTGATGCTTATCCGACTTATCATCTTGCCAATGTTGTAGATGATCATCTTATGAAAATAACTCATGTTATTCGTGGCGAAGAATGGTTGCCTTCAACTCCGAAGCATATAATTCTTTATGATGCTTTTAAATGGGAAAAACCTGAGTTCGCTCATTTACCACTGCTTTTGAATAAGGATAAATCGAAATTAAGTAAAAGACAAGGTGATGTAGCTCTTGAAGATTACATCCAAAAAGGATACTTCAAAGAAGCAATAATTAATTTTGTTGCTTTGCTTGGATGGAATCCATCCGGGGACAGAGAAATATATTCATTACAGGAATTGATTGATTCATTTGATTTACGAAAAGTTAATAAAAGCGGAGCTGTTTTTGATATTCAAAAACTTGATTGGATGAACGGGTATTATTTAAGGCACAGTGATGATAGAATTTTAGTCGAAAAATTAAAAGATGTGCTTGAAAGAATTTCATTATCATATCCGAACGAGGATTATTTATACAAAGTAATTCACTTGTTTAAAGATCGCGTCAGCTTTATTCACCAGATACCCGAAATAGCCGATTATATGTTCAATAAACCGGCAGAATATGAAAAGGAATACTTAGAAAAGCATTGGGATCGAAGTAAGTTACCATTAATCCTTAATCTACTTGAAAAATTAAAAATCTCAGATTTTACACATGATAATCTTCAAAATAATGTAAAAGCATTTTGTGAGGAAAAAAACATTAAATTAAAAGAGATTATTCACCCGCTTCGATTAATGATAACTGGGAAATCATCCGGTGCGGGAATGTTCGAAACAATGGAGGTATTAGGCAAAGAAGAGTGCATTGAAAGAATAGTAAAATTTATCAATTCTATCGAGTAATTTAACATAGAATTAAGTTTATTATATTCAGAATAATTGTATATTTGTTTTTTAAACAGAAAATGTAAAAAATATAAAATAAGGAGGAAATCATGATAGAAAAAATCAGAGAATACTTAGGCGACAAAGAAGAATATTTACTCGGTTTCAATAATCCTAAAATATCGAAGGAGCTTTTAAACTTACCGGGACCAGATTTCATAGAGCGTATATTTTTCAATTCAGACAGAAATAATCGTGTGTTGTCAAATTTGCAGAGGATATTTTCCACAGGTCGATTAGCTAATACAGGCTATTTATCTATTTTACCGGTTGATCAAGGTGTGGAACACTCTGGTGGCGCTAGCTTTGCAAAAAATCCGATATATTTCGATGCTGAAAATATTGTAAAATTAGCTATTGAAGGTGGATGCAATGCAGTTGCTTCTACATTTGGTGTATTAGGTATTGTAGCACGAAAATATGCTCATCGAATACCATTTCTTGTAAAAATTAATCACAATGAACTATTAACTTATCCAAACAAATATGAGCAAATACTTTTCGGAACAATCCAGCAAGCTTATGATATGGGAGCGGCAGCAGTTGGGGCTACGATTTATTTCGGTTCTCAGGATAGTACTCGAGAAATAATTGAAATAGCCGAGGCATTTAGTTATGCACATGAATTAGGTATGGTAACAGTGCTTTGGTGTTATCTTAGAAATAGTGCATTCAAAAAAGATAAGGATTATCACGTATCAGCCGATTTAACTGGTCAAGCAAATCATTTAGGAGCTACATTGCAGGCAGATATCATAAAGCAGAAACTACCCGAAAATAATGGTGGATACTTAGCAATGAATATGGGTGAATCAAGCTATGGCAAAATCGATAAGAAAATTTACTCTGAATTATGTTCAGACCATCCCATTGACTTGTGTAGATATCAGGTGGCTAATAACTATATGGGAAGAATTGGATTAATAAATAGCGGAGGTGCTTCTGGTGCAAATGACTTTGGGGATGCTGTCGCAACTGCTGTTATAAATAAACGTGCTGGTGGTATGGGATTAATTTCGGGTAGGAAGGCATTCCAAAGACCAATGGATGAAGGTGTGAAATTATTAAATTTAATACAAGATGTTTACCTGTGCAAAGAAATTCAGCCAGCATAAGCTGGTAGAAGCTTTATTGCTGGATAAATTTTGATGATGAAAGATTTGTTTAGATTTGTTGCTTATTTAAAGAAATATAAGCTCAGAATAATTCTGGGCTTATTGTTTGTTATATTGGCTAATTTGACAGCAGCATTAATACCAAAAATAGTCGGAAATTTGATTGATTCAATTTTAGGGGGGGATTATACACAATCATTTGTAGTTTACAAAATTGGTGAAATAGTGGGATTGACAGCCCTTAGCGGTTTATTTATGTTTTTGACTCGTCAAACAATTATTGTAACTTCCCGACTTGCAGAATACGAAATACGTCGAGATTTTCTTTTATCTATACAAAATCAGCCATTGGATTTTTTTGCAAAGAATCCAACGGGAGCTTTGATGGCTAATGTTACAAATGATATAAGCGCAGCAAGGGAATTTTTGGGTCCGGCATTAATGTATTCAGTTAATACCGTAACTACTTTTATTTTTGTTTTGTATTTTATGCTTAGTATCAATACTTTCGTAACTCTTGTTGCAATATCACCTTTACCGCTGGTTGCAATTTCTACATATTACATTGGGCAGAAGGTCTATTCAGCATTCAAAATGGTTCAAGAACAATTTGCTAAATTAACAGCCCAGGCACAGGAAAGTATCTCAGGAATAAGAGTCATTAAAACTTATGTCAAAGAAGATTATGAGACAAAAAGATTCGAAGAATTAAGCGAGGAATACCTGAGGAAAAATCTAAAATTATCTAAACTACAGGCACTTTCGATGCCGCTAATTACAATACTTATCGGAATTTCCATCATATTAGTTTTATTTACAGGTGGGGGGAAAGTTATTGAAAATGTAATTACATTAGGGCAATTGACGCAATTTTTTATTTATTTGAGTATGCTTATCTGGCCAGTAGCAGCTATAGGTTGGATCACCAACTTAATTCAACGTGCCACTGCTTCATCTGTCCGCTTAGGCTCAATTCTTGATAAATTACCGGAAAAACTCGATACCTCTTTAACTAATCATAACATTAGAGATATTAGCGGCAATATTGAATTCAAAAATGTTGGATTTCAATATCCTACAGACGATAGAAGGATACTAAATGATCTCAACTTTTCAGTGAAAGCTGGTTCTATAATCGGAATTGTTGGACCTGTTGGTAGCGGGAAATCAACTATAATCTCATTGATTGCTCGCCTTTACAAACCTAATTATGGCGAAATTAGGATTGATGATATTCCAATAGAGAAAATACCAATTATTGTATTAAGAGAAAAGGTCGCAATTTGTCAACAGGATGTATTTCTATTCTCAGATACAATTATCAATAATATTCGACTAAGCAAGCCTGATGCTACAATAGATGAAATAATTAAAGTGTGCCAATATGCCCAAATTGATGAAGAGATTCAATCCTTCCCAGATAAATATAATACAATTGTTGGAGAGCGTGGTGTTATGCTATCTGGAGGACAAAAGCAAAGAATATCAATTGCAAGAGCATTAATAAAAAAGCCCAGAATTCTAATTTTTGATGACACATTTTCCGCTATTGATATTGAAACGGAGCGGAAAATTTATGATAATATAATGAAAATAAACCCCAAACCTACAATAATTCATATAACTCATCGCTTGAATTCGATTAGATTTGCGGATCTTATAATTTATCTGGACAATGGTGAAATTATTGAATTAGGAACCCACGAGGAGTTAATGGAATTAGGTAAGGAATATTACAAAATGTATCAAAAACAATTGTTAACTGAATCAATATCTGATATTGAATAAATTAGCAAAGAAGCCAAATTTCAGGCTTTATTTTTGAATTCGCTTAGAATTCCATAGTTTTGCACTTATTTTTAGCGATGTAAGATGTTATATTATTTATTATTATGGATTGATAAAACTTTCGATCCACCGGGTTTTGGAGTATTTCAATTTATAACCTTCCGCTCAGCGGCAGCTGCTATAACAGCATTGCTAATTAGTTTCGTTATCGGTCCGAAAATAATCCGTGCATTAAAAAGACATCAGCTCGGTGAGCAAGCAAAGCAGGAGTTGATTGACATTGGACAACACAAAAGTAAAGCAGGCACGCCTACAATGGGTGGCATCATAGTACTTTTGGCATTGTTATTACCGACTTTATTGTGGGCAAATATTTCGAATATGTTCATTATACTTATATTCATTACAACAAGCTGGCTCGGCTTAGTTGGATTTCTGGATGATTATTTAAAAGTAATAAAAAAAATGCCCAACGGATTGCGTGGTAAATATAAATTAATTGGGCAAATTATTATTGGTACGTTAATAGGTGTAATGATATATTATTTCCCCGATACTTTCCCTCGTGGATATGAAGAGTTTAGGTCATTAACAACCATTCCGTTTACTAAAAATTACAATTTTGATTTCGGAATATTAATAATTCCATTGTCAATATTTTTAATTACAGCTACATCGAATGCTGTGAATTTAACCGATGGACTCGATGGATTAGCTATAGGTACAGTAAGTATTGTTGCTCTTGCTTTAGCGGTAATAAGCTATGTAAGTGGAAATGCGACATTTTCGTATTATTTAAATATTATGCATTTACGTGGTGCTGATGAATTGACAATTTTTTGTGCAGCATTATTTGGAGCTGGACTGGGTTTTCTGTGGTTTAACACCTATCCTGCTAAAGTTTTTATGGGTGACACAGGTTCATTAGCTCTTGGTGGAGCAATAAGTTGCCTTATGATATTGATAAAAAAAGAATTTTTATTGCCAATTTTAGGTGGGATTTTCTTTGCCGAGACTTTGTCGGTTATTATCCAAGTAACATATTTCAAATATACAAAGAAAAAGTATGGCGAAGGACGACGGTTTTTCAAAATTGCACCCTTACATCATCATTTTGAAAAATCAGGTATGCACGAAGCTCAGATTGTTGTGAGATTTTACATTATTGCTATTATTTTAGCAATTATAACGATGGCAACTTTCAAGGTGAGATAGAAAACACAAATTAAAGCATCATTTTTTGTGGTCGCTACAGGGTTCGAACCTGTGACCTTTCGCGTGTGAGGCGAACGCTCTGGACCTGCTGAGCTAAGCGACCTTAGTTACAAATCTACAAAATTTTTTTATTCCAGAATTTGCATTTTTTGTACTGCGAACATAGTTGGTGTGATTAATGTATAATAATATAATCCCGGTGATAAGTCGTCAGGTGCAAAAATTATTGAATATTCACCTGCATCAATGTAATTTTCAAATATAGTTTTAATTTTTCGCCCTAAAAGATCAAATAGGTCAATTCTAGTTTTTCCTGATTCAATTGTTTGGAATTTAATTTCAGTTTTGTTTGAAAAAGGATTTGGTGTGTTTTGCAACAATGCAAAATTTTGGCGAAACGATAATAAGCGAACTTTATCGTTAGCATAGCACAAATCGGCAATACATAAATAACCGGATTTTAAATCGCTTTCAACAGGAGAATTGTGCCAGATAATTGAATCTAACTGCAATTCTGTGCAGGGGACTTCCCCAAGAGCTACGATGAACTCAAGTTGGGAAATTATTCCAAAAGTGTCCTTTATGTTGCCGAAGAACTGGATTTTACTTATTGTTTCATCTATTATTGTAACTTGCTGTTTATCAGTGGGATAAAGAATTGTACTATTAAATATCAATGATCCACTAAATTTATCAGCTTTTGCTTTTTTTAAATTTAAAGATTCTGTGATTATTATAGAAATATTTATTTTTTCACCTGTATTGGCAAAAATGGTATCGGGTATTATTGAAATTTTGGCGTAACCGCGATCAAAGGGGTAATTATCAGAGTACTGATAACATCCGTATTTGTTAGTAACTTTAACTTTGTAATATCCTGATTGATTAGCTTTTAATTGGTTAGTGGTTGCACCAATAATGGGATTATCATTAAAATACCATTGGCATATATCATTAGTATTAACGTATAAAATATCTAAGTCCCTTTCGATAGTCGGTTTTGGTGGGTTAGGGTGCATGATAATTTCAATTGTATCACTTAATGCACTACAATTATATTTATTAAAAACAGTTGCAAAATACTTACCGGGAGATTTTATTGAAATTTGTTGAGTATTGGCTCCGTTATTCCATTTAATTTCTTTAAATGGCTGATCCAATTCAATTTGAATTGAATCACCTTCGCAAAATTCTGTTTTGTTTGCAATTATTTTAGCTTTTGGTAATGGATGTATATTGATCGGAAATGGTTCAGAAATAGAGCTACATCCGGTTGATTCATTGGATATTGTAAGTTTAATATATCCAATCCCGCTTTCTTTCCAATTTACGAAGATTATATTTTCGGACTCACTGCTAATGATTTCCCCTCCTTCGACCGTCCAAATGTAAGAATGAAATGGAAGAAGAGGAGATTCATATTTTATATTTTTAGAAAATTCGCAAACATCGAATTCACCATTAATTATTGATTCTGGTAGTGGATGCATGACAATGTCAACAGTATCAGTACCAGTACATTCATAGGTATCTTTTACAACAAGCCAGTATTTGCCAGGTGTTTTAACTGTGATTTCGGGTTTGCTTTCGCCATTACTCCAAATATATGAATGATATTCGGAACCGGCATTGATAATAATGCTATCGCCTTCGCAAAATTCGAATTTTCCGGTATTACTTGTTATTTTGGGTTCAAGTTTATCGCTAATTTTGACTTGCATTGTATCATAGCCAATGCAACCATTATTTTTGTTCGTAGCGATAACAATAACTTTACCCATTCCACCTTCACCCCAGTCAACAGATATGTTGATACTATCAACTCCATATTCCATAATGCCACCTTCAACCTTCCAGATGTAGCATTCCCATGGATTTGCATTTAAGCGATAGATAATATCGTTTGAAAATGCACAAACAGTTTTAGGACCTAAAATGTGTGGAGTAGGAGATTGAAACTGAGAGACTTTAAAACTTGCACTTGAGCGGCATCCATTAGTGTCAAGTACAGATACAGAATAATTTCCAGCCTTATTAATATATATTCCTTTCGATTTTTGACCTGTTGACCATAAGTATTCAACATACTCGCCTTTGACTTCGATATAAGTAGAATCATTGGGGCAAAAACCGAGTGAACCTATGATTTCTGGCGGTTCAGGGGAGATTACAATTACAAAAACAGTAGCTGATTTCCCAATACATCCCAAAGAATCTACAACTTCTACATAGTAATCTCCTGTTCTTTTGACAGTAATCTGTTGAGTTCTCGCACCAGTTGACCAGAAATAGTGTGTGAATCCGTCGCTTGCTCTTAGTATAACGCTATCACCTTCACAAAAACGTGTTTTGCCAATTATCTGAATTGTAGGTTTTGGATCAGAGCTACATAATTTGGCAATAATGGCATCGGCTAAGCCGTTGTTTTTATTTTGCCAGATATTACCGTACAAAGGGAAATCATTGCTTTCGGTAGCTCCACAAATATAAAAGCTAGCACCAATAGTTTCGTGGGCAATTCCCCAGACCCATTCGTGAGATGAACCCCCAAGATAATCAAACATCAGAACTTGTTTGCCATTAGGATCGAGCTTTACTAAGAAAATATCATAATTGCCATTTATTTTGGTATCAGGGAAATTATTACCAATCTGAATATTTTCGCTGTTAGTTCTACCTGCGATAATTATATTGTCATATTGGTCAATAGCTAAAGCAGTACCGATTTCTTCCTTTAGACCACCAATATAAGATGACCATATTATTCTTCCCTTATTGTTCAATTTCATAATGAAAGCATCATCTGCACCACTGTAACTGCTTTGCAGTTGGTTTTGAATCATTGGGAAATCTGAACTTAGAGTAAATCCAGTTAGATAAATATTTTCATTTTTGTCGAGTGTAATAGCCCAGGCTTCGTCACGTCGCGAGCCACCATATAAACGTGAAAATGGATAGTGAAAGTCGGCAGATACATCAAACTTAGAAATAAAAATTACGTGTGATTGAGGTAAAGTGATATCACCGACTTGAATATCGGCAAGAGGGAAATTTGGGCTGTTTGTGAAACCTGTAACAATGAAATTTCCTAGCTTGTCATAAATTACAGCCCGAGCTACATCGTCACCATCTCCACCCCAGTAGGTGCCCCACTTAAAAGAGCCATCGAGATTGAATCTTACTATAAACGCATCATCATTCATTGAGGGATTTCTTCGGTTAGCAAAATCGGAAATGTATAAGTTACCACTTCTGGTTCTACCGACTATTGCAATTTCATTTTTGAGATTAGACGCGATATCGTAAACATGTTCTTCTGAACTCCCCCCGTAATAAGTAGCCCAGCGTCTTTTACCAAATTTATCGAAAGAAGCAATAAATGCATCATTTTGTCCGCCAGCAAAAAAGACCTGATGAGCTCCGGGAGTAACAGGCAAAAGCCTGCTCCAGGTGTAGCCAGCAATATAGATATTATTAAAATTGTCAAGACATATACCCTCAGTATAGTCAGTTTCCTCACCACCAAAATATGTTGCCCAAATTAAGTTTCCATTATCGTCAAATTTTGCTATAAATCCATCGTAAAAGCCAGCTCTGTTTTTTTGTTCAGCGTTAGCAGTAGCGGGGAAATATTTGCTTAAAGTATAGCCAGTAACAACAATTTTGCGTTCATAATCATAAACAATACCAGTAGCATGGTCGCCATCTTCTCCACCGAAATATGTTGACCAGCGGACTTCAGGGCTTAAAATCTTGTTTTGTAATGTGTTATCATTTTTTGAATGTAATGGTTTTGTCTGGTAGCTTTTTATGGAAAATTCGCACGATTCGGGATTTAAAATTAATTTGCAATTATGTATCTGGTTCATTGTAGCAAACAAAAAGGAATTCAATGCTTTAATATCGGCATTGTCATGCAATGTAACATTGAATTTGAGAGTATTTGGTTGTTCTATGTGGAAAGTTAAATCTATATCAGAAAAGATATTTTTGTAAGTTATGCTTGTGTATTGATTTACATCAGTTATACCTTCAGGACAATGTGGGTAATAGAAATTAAGATGATGGTTGCTGATTCCTGATGTTTCAATTTTTGCTAAGGATGATTGATTTAGAGGAATACTAATAGTTTCAATGTTAAGGATAACATCATTCTGAGGATATTTATTATTTGTTTTATCCCAATTTTTTTCCATTTCATAAAGAACGAAGCTGATTGAACTTTTACTAAAATAAATTGAAACATCCTTTAGATGTGTATAAAACAGAATATCTTCATTATTTGATAATTTTGGTATTTGTCCTTTATTTTCAGTAATTAGACAATTGTTAATTGAATATTGTGCTGAAGCATAAAAGGAACTGAATAATATCAGTATAAGAAATTCAATGAATTTATTTCTGAATATAGCCATAGATCAAATATAAATTAAAATAAGGAAAATTACTAATATAAATGACAGATTAAATATGGATAAGTTACAATTTTTCGGACCTAAATTAGTCAATTCTATATATTTTTGGTATTGATTTTGATATGATTATTCAATAAATTTGAAATCAATTGTTAAACCAATTGGAGTTTTTATCGATAAATACTGCTACTTTTCGAGGATATTAAACAAAATTTTAAATTTATTTTATTGAATTGTAATTTTAACAATGGAAAAAACATAATTGTGTAGCAGTATATTCAAAAGGAATAAGTCATTTTTTTTGATAATTTTTTTATCAGTATTTGTTATTTCAAATACTGAATTATCATCAAAAGAGCCTCATATTAGACCTCTGTTTAATGGTGTATATTTTATAAATGTCTATAGTTTATTTCCTTTTTATTATTTGCAGTTAAGTGAACTACTTGAGGATGCGCTAATTGCACAAAATTTAGAAATAGGACGTGATACAAGTGATTTCGAGAAACCTTCTTTATTTCGTTACGAGGAGCGTCAATTATTTCAAAATGAATGGAACCTTTTCAAATACGAAGATATTCGCCGCAATTCTCCATATAAATATCAATTTGGACAGTATTTACAGAATGAGATAAGTGGATATGAATCGCAATTATTAATTGATTCGAATGCCCGTAAAGTTTATAGCAATGAATATATTGATAGTGTAGAAATCAGTTATCCTTATGAGATGAGTTTGGATGAATATTTAACAATGAGGCAAAGAAGTTTACGATTAGGAATATGGGATTCAATGCTAACGAGCTATGATTTGAACAGAGCTTTATCAGGAGGAGATATAGCAAGGCTCATAAGTCAGGCAACAGGCATTTCAATACCTATTCCACCCAATCCATTGATGGGCATTTTTGGGAAACCAGAAATTAGTATTAATGTAAGTGGCGAAGTAAATATAAGAATGGGTTTTCGATGGGATTCACAAAATTTAGGTACAGTATCTGCCTTAGGGCAATCCCAGGCGACTCCGATGTTTAGTCAAGATATAAGAGTCAATGTCAGTGGTCGTATTGGGGATAAGTTTCAGTTAGGTACCGACTGGAATACAAATCGGACTTTTGATTACCAGAATAAATTCAAACTTGGCTACGAAGGTTATGACGACGATATAATAAAATTGGTCGAAGTTGGTAACGTGTCTCTTCCATTGCAAACGAGCTTGATTCGTGGAGGAGAAGCACTTTTTGGTGCTAGAGTAGATATGCAGTTTGGTCCACTTTATCTAAAGACGCTTTTTTCTCAAAAGCGAGGTGAACGCCGGTTTGTGGATGTACGAGGCGGAACAAGTAAGCAACCTTTTCAGCTACGTGCTTATGATTATGCCCGCAACCACTTCTTCTTAGATACAGCTTATAAAAACGTTTATAGAGACTATTTTGCATCCAATACCCCAGTTATACCAGCGCATGCGTCACATTTGCGAGTAAAGGAAATTGAAGTTTGGGAAACAACGAATATGCTCACTGATATACATTCTGCTGAAGCTGTAGCTTTTGCTGATTTAGAACCTAAAAGACTAAGATTAAGACCAGTTCCCGAAAGGTACGATAATTCATTAAAGAATTCGATGATACAAACCGGAAGAGTTGAAAGAGGTAGATTTATCAGGCTTGATTCAAGTCGATATAATGTTGATTTAAATTTAGGAACCCTTACTATTTACAATTTAAGACAGGATAGGACTTATGCAGTAGCTTACAGAATAGAAGGAGAAACTCCAGAACCTGAAGATGATCTTTATTATGGAACTTTATCAGCCGGCAGCGAAACAAAAGATACTTTGATATTAAAACTAGTTTATGTGCCGAACCTACAGCCACAATACAAAAGTTTGTGGAATAGGCAAATGAAAAATAAATATTCAATAAATGCAACAAATGTAAATTTAGCTGAGACATCAATCGGAGTATGGTATTTAACACAAAACAATGATTCTACGGATATTTTGGAAGGAGCTCCGGATAAGTTAGTAACAATTCTTAAAGTTGACCAAGTCAATAATGGTACAGGTTCACCACCACCTGATGGTCAATTTGATTTGATCTGGCCATATTTTGATGCTTTTCGCGGTGAAATAACTTTTCCTCATCCTGAGCCATTTAGGGGTCAACTAATTGAATATTTTGAAAAATTGGGTAATCCTGATTTAGCATATAATTATATATTTTCAGAAGTTTATGATACAACCTATGATGTAGCAAGGCGGAATACAGCGCGTGATAGATTTATTATATCTGGCGAGGTCTCTGGACGAGCAACAAATAGAATTTCATTAGGTGCATTTAATTTAGCCCCTAATAGTGTGCGTGTCTTGCTCGATGGTAGGGAATTACGAGAATTTGAAGATTATATAGTAGATTATTACACAGGTACGCTTACATTGAGAAATCCCCGTGCAATGCTTCCAAATGCAGATTTGAAAATAGAATATGAACAACACGATGTATTTAATATATCAACACGCACCTTAGCAGGCATTCGTGGCGATTATATATTACACCGCTCAAGAAAGGCTGATGCTATGCTTGGCTTTACAGCAATGCATTACGATCAATCAATTGTAACAGATAGAGTTCGCTTGGGTGATGAACCTGTTTCAAATTCAATTGTAGGCTTTGATGGACGTTTCAACTGGGATGCCCAATGGATTACAGAAGCTTTGGACTGGTTGCCGTTTTATGATACTAAAGCACCATCCTCACTTTCCGTTAGGGGGGAAATGGCTATGATTATACCCGAACCAAATAAAAGATATTCAGATATAGCATCAGATAATGGTGAACCGGTTGTGTACATAGATGATTTCGAGGGCGCTCAGAGAAATATTTCTCTTGGTTTAAACCCAAATCAATGGCAACATAGTTCTCAACCTGTGGATAGTTCCATAGCTCCAAATGATTCAATTGCTGCATTATTTCGAGGCAAAACCTTCTGGTGGCAATTTTTTATTGGCAGAGTACCAATCAAGGAAGTATATCCTAATCGCTCTATTACAACAGGGCATTCGAATTTCGCACCTCTGGAAATTCGTTTTGCTCCTGATATACGGGGCATATATAATCGGAACCCCGAATTTTTAGATTCGCTGAATCCAATGTTTGATCCATTTAATCAATTCAGTAAGAAACCGGAGAATCGGCAAAGGATTTGGGGCGGTTTTATGAAACTATTTTCTACATTTAACACCAATTTCGATACAGAAAACATTGAATATATAGAGATAATGATGAGAATCTTGCCTCCATTCGATGGTCCTGACAAAACGAAAATGTACATAGATATTGGGCAAATCAGTGAGGATATTATACCGAATGGTTATCTTGATACTGAGGATGGGTCTGGGGAAAATCCAATACCTAATGGAATTATTGATGTAGGAGAAGATAGAGGAATAGACAGACTTTTTGATGAAGAAGAGAGAACAACGGGCTTTTATCCATATCCTCTAAATTTAGAAAAAGACCCAGCTCGCGATAATTATGAGTTCAATTTTTTTGTTGAAGACCAAAAACGAAGAGAAGACGGTTATGACTTTGTTAATTACAATAATTTTGAAGGAAACGCTCTTGTTTCAGAAACGGGTCAATTCCCTGATACAGAAATTTTAAATCGCAATAATGGACAAACAATTGCTTTAGCAAATGACTATTTTTCTTATGAAATAGTTCTTGATAACAATCCTGCGACAAATCCTCAAATAGTAGGAGGAGGTAATAATGGGTGGTTTTTATGGAGGATACCCATTCGAAAACCGACAAGGGTCGTTGGTAATCCATCCTATTCAAACATTCAGTATATAAGGGTTTGGTTCAAAGGAGGCGATTTACGTTTGCAAATTGCAGACTGGAAATTAGTAGGAACACTATGGCAAAGAGTTCATAATTTAGATAACGTACCACCTAGCGATAGTGTTATGCAAATATCTTTTGTCAATCGTGAAGAACATTCAGGTCCCCCTGATTATTATACCCTTCCTCCCGGTGTCAGACCTCCTAAGATGATTGGTAGTGATGACCAAACACGTGAATTTTACCTCAACGAGCAATCCTTATCTCTTGGTGTCAGAAATTTACGATATGCTGACGAAAGAATGGCAGTAAGGTTTTTCCGTCCAATGGATATATTTTATTACAAAAAGCTAAAGTTTTTCATCCACGGCGATGGAGCAATGCCAGATGCTTATCAACCTGGTACAATACCGAGAGCAGAAGCATTCATACGATTTGGTATTGATTCATCCAATTATTATGAATACAGAAGGCCACTTTTAAGAGGCTGGCAAGATATAAATATTGAATTATCGGATTTGACGGCAATAAAAGAAAGGCGAGATAGTTTATTAATTTATGAACGACAAGAATTTCCAGTGCCTGGCGACCCGGGAGCAAAGTTTATAATAAAAGGAAATCCAATATTAACTAAAGTACAATTCTTTGGTGTTGGTATAGCTAATCCTAAAGAAAGATTTCCAAACGAACTAACAACAACAATGTGGGTGAATGAGTTAAGATTAATTAGTCCTGAGAAAAGGACTGGCTGGGGTGGTGTTGGTAATATTGATATACGACTTGCTGATTTGGGTCAGGTCAATTTTGCATACCAGCATACCCAACCGAATTTTCATAACCTCGAGGAAAGGTTTGGGAACAGAATAAATAATACTAATTGGACATTTTCAGTTCAAGCTGGGTTGGAGAAATTTGCACCAAAAAGTTTCAGACAAATGAAAGTACCGATAACATATACCCACGCTGAATATATTCAGGATCCGGAATTTGTTGCAAACAATGATATAAATTTGGCACGAGCAGCAGAAGCCAAAAGGCAACAACTATTGAACGATGGCAGAACACAAAAGGAAGCTGAGGAAGCAGCAAGCGCAGTTCGCACCCGTTCACAAACAATACGTGTAATGGATAGCTGGGCTTTGACCGGTGTACAATTGGGCTTACCCATACAACATTGGCTAATACGTGAAACGATAAACAGGATGAGCTTTGGTTATTCTTATTCTCAGGAATTTGAACGTTCGCCTGTTGTTGAGGAACGTTTCCGATGGATTTGGAAATTAAATTCACAATATTCTGTAACATTACCAAAAATATTAGAATTCGAGCCACTAAAATGGGCTAATGAAGTACCATTAATTGATACATACAAAGGATTGAAAATCAATTTATTACCCTCGAATGTCGGATTAGGATTGTCAATGCAAAGAAGCAGAACTACTGAGCAGTCAAGATTTTTATCAACGCCAAGCCCGATATTCAGAGATTTTTCAGCTTTACGGCAAGGTCAGTTCAGCTGGCGAATAGCAGAAAATGGATTTATTAACCCCACGATTGATTATTCTGTCAATAGTGGCAGTACTTTGCTTAGGCTCGAATTTGATGAACAGGGCAGGCAATTAACCGGAAGCGAAATTTCGAGGCGCATGTTCTTTCAAAAAGGTGGGTTAGTCGATTTTGGTGATGATAATAATCATACCCAAACATTTGTTCTCAATATATTACCACGTCTGCCTAATATTGGGGGCATCAATAATTATATTGATATGTCGGGTTCATTCAATACAACATATAATTGGACAAATCCAATGCAACCCGATCCAAGAATAAGGGATATTGCAAAAAATGCATCTTTCAGTAATTCAATTCGTCTCGGTATGGGGATTAGATTAAAGTCAGCAGCTGATTATTGGTGGGGTGTACCTGACCGAAGAACAGGTGGCATACAGCAAAGTATGCCAGATACATCTGCTGTAGGTAGTGGTATTTTTTCAGCAATTGGCAGAATATTTAAAACAATATTTCTTGATTATGAAAAAATACAGATTGATTTCAATCAGCAAAATTCGGCAAGAAATCCGGGCGTATTTGGCGGGACCGGAATGAATAACTTTTGGGGACGAGGATTATTATTCAGATCGAGTGAGGAAATTTACGGACCGAGCTTAGCTTATCAATTAGGCTTGATATCGAATCCACATGGTAGCTTTCGTGTTGTTCCATCTGCTTCATTTCCATTTTTTGGATTTGAGACTTTTACAGGTAGAAGGCCACCGAACGCT
The DNA here is from genome assembly GCA_938031175.1 of Candidatus Kapaibacterium sp. Classification (GTDB taxonomy): domain Bacteria; phylum Bacteroidota; class Ignavibacteria; order Kapaibacteriales; family UBA2268; genus CALHGZ01. The sequence goes on from CALHGZ010000007.1 coordinate 179,465, forward strand.
GTTTTGCAGGATAATTTTAATCAACAGTCCAACCTTACAATCAGTACAAATAGACCTTTGTGGCCTGGTGCTGTACTTGATTTACGTTGGACCTCGATTTATGCTTTTAATAAAAATCAGACCGTAATTACAGAAGAAGATGGCATTCCAAGATTTACGAATATAATAGCAATGGAATCTTATACACGTTCTTATTTAGCATTTCCTTCTTTCCTTGGAATAAATCTCGGTGGTGATATCGAGGATGTAGTTGACAATTACAGACAAAAGGAATTAGAAATTGAACAATTGGACCTAGATGATATAGCTAAAAATCGTGCAAAACAAAACGCACTTTCTGAATCCTTCCACGAAACGCTTGAAGCAATAAGTATTTTCAAAGGACAAGTAGGGAAGTTTTTACCGGCAGTTAACTGGGAATTACGATGGGATGGTTTAGAAAAATGGGATATTTGGAGTAGTATAATAAAAAGAGCCAGTTTACAACACCGTTATCAATCGCAGTATCAAGAAACAGCCCAATTAACAGATAACGGGCGAATCGTTACTCAACAGCAAATAAATTATGGTTTTCAACCATTGATCCAGATAACACTTGGTTTCGATGAGAAAAAACTTGATGGACAGCTTACTTCTACTATAAGATACAATACAACTACAACATATCAGCTCCAATCCTCGAATCGCTCATTAATACAGAGGCAATCTACAGAGGAATTTACTATTCAGGCTAATTATCTTCTGCGAGGCTGGGAATTTCCATTATTAGGATTTAAATTTAAAAATGATTTGGAATTTTCGCTTATGAGCTCAGTAAAATTAAATAAGCGTCATACTTATGATATTCTCGATGATGAGAGTTTTCAAGGACCCGGTAATCCCGGACGTACACTGGATGGTAATACTCAAATTTTGATAGAACCACGAGCAAGGTATTCGATAAGCAATCGTTTAACCGCTGCATTCTTTATACGTTACGAGGGTACTTTCACTGAAGGAGCAGCACAACCGGGTTTCAGTACAACACAAGTAGGATTGGACATTAGGTTATCAATTGCCGGGGGGAGATAAATACTAATGTAACACAGCTTTATTACAAAAAAAGGGTTAATTTCTTTAATTATCAAGATTTTCTTAATTTTGCATAATCAAGGATTTTACCATAAGAAAATAAGCTTGTAATTATATAAAATCTGGAAAAATTAGATGAATAGAATTGTAGAGGCAAGGTTCATTGGACCTGAAATAAAGCTTTTCAAAATAGAAGCACCAAAAATAGCAGAAAAACGCAAAGCCGGGCAGTTTATAATCATACGTGTCCACGAAGGTGGAGAACGCATCCCATTGACAATTGCCGATTCCGATACCAGTAATGGTACAATAACAATTATTGTTCAGGGAGTTGGAAAAACCACAAAACATCTTAACATGCTGAATGCTGGTGATTTTGTACAAGATGTTGTCGGTCCTTTAGGTCGGCCATCACATATAGAAAATTTTGGCACAGCTGTCAGCATTGGTGGAGGTGTTGGAACAGCAATTGCCTATCCTACAGCTAAAGCCCTTAAAGAAGCGGGTAATTATGTAATTAGCATAATCGGCGGTCGTTCCAAAGAATATGTTATTTTGGAAGATGAAATGCGTAAAGTAAGTGATGAGGTTTATCCGACAACCGACGACGGTAGCTATGGTTATCATGGATTCGTCACTGGCAAATTACAAGAATTAATTGATTCTGGCAGAAAAATAGACTTCATACTTGCCATAGGACCAATACCGATGATGGCTGCCGTAGCCAATTTAACAAAGCCTTATGGTATCAAAACAGTGGTCAGCCTGAATCCTATTATGGTTGATGGAACGGGCATGTGTGGCGGTTGTAGAGCTGTTGTCAATGATAAAACAGTTTTTGTTTGCGTCGATGGTCCTGAATTTGATGCTCATCAGGTAAATTTTGATATTTTAACCAAACGAAATAAAATGTATTTAGTTCAGGAAAAACATTCACTTGAAAATTTTATGTGCCATTATGATAACCTATTTTTTTCAGCTCTGAATGAAGTAAAGGAGAAAGTATAAATGGCAGAGTTAAGTCCGAAAGACCGACTGAAAATACCACGACAGCACATTCCAGAACAAGATCCGGAAATACGTAAACACAATTTTAATGAAGTAAATCTCGGTTATACCCCTGAGATGGCAATGCTTGAGGCCCAGCGATGTATAATGTGTAAAAAGCCTTTGTGCATAGCTGGGTGCCCCGTTGCAGTAAAAATACCGGATTTCATAAAAATGATAGCCGAAGGTAAGTTTCGAGAGGCAGCGGCAATTTTGAAAGAAGACAATGCATTACCGGCAGTTTGTGGACGGGTATGCCCTCAGGAAGAACAATGCGAAAAAGTATGCGTTGTTGGTAAGAAGGGTCAACCAGTTGCAATCGGCCATCTTGAAAGGTTTGCTGCTGACTGGGAACGACAAAATATTGGAATACAAATACCCCCGATGAAAGAAAAATCTGGTAAAAAAGTAGCTATTGTTGGTGGTGGCCCAGCAGGATTGAGTTGTGCAGGCGATTTGATTCAAATGGGGCACGATGTTACAGTTTTTGAAGCTTTGCACGATATTGGCGGTGTATTGATTTATGGTATTCCTGAATTTAGGCTTCCAAAATCAATTGTAAAAGCAGAAGTTGAAGGACTTGAAAATTCTGGGGTTAAATTTGTAAAGAATTATATTATAGGATTGACGGAAACAATAGATGAATTACTTGAGCGTTTCGATGCGGTCTTTATTGGAGTTGGGGCTGGTTTGCCCTATTTTCTTGGTATTCCGGGCGAACATTTAAATGGGGTATATTCTGCAAATGAATTTTTGACCCGTGTGAATTTAATGAAAGCATATAATTTCCCCGAATATGATACACCGATGTTTGATGTTAAGGATAAAAACGTTGTTGTATTCGGTGGCGGTAATACAGCAATGGATGCAGTTAGAACAGCATTAAGATTAGGAGCTAAGAGGGGAATAATTGCATATCGAAGAACAGAAGCTGAAATGCCGGCTCGTATTGAAGAAATTCAACATGCAAAAGAAGAAGGTGTCGAATTTATGTTGCTTGTAGCACCAATAGAATTAATAGGTGATGAAGAGGGATGGCTTAAGGCTGTTAAATTACAGAAGATGCAATTAGGAGAACCCGATTCATCAGGACGTAGAAGGCCAGTACCAATCGATGGAGCAATAGAAATACTACCTGTAGAAGTTGCTGTGGTTGCCATTGGTAATGGTTCAAATCCAATTATTAGACAGACAACTCCCGATTTGAAAGTTAATAAATGGGGGAATATAATTGTGGATATGGATACAATGAAAACAAGTAAAAGAGGTGTTTTTGCCGGTGGTGATATTGTAACAGGCGGTGCAACAGTAATTTTGGCTATGGGAGCAGGTCGAAAAGCAGCTAAAGCAATTGACCAATACTTAAGAGATCCGGATTCATGGGACAGACCAAAGACCGAGCAGGTTGAGGTAGCTCAGGAATCAAAATAAAAGTAAAATTCAAATATTCAAGGGGTGCTTTATTACATAGTCACCCCTTTTTTTTATTGTTTGTTGAGAAAAGTTATTAAATTTAAAAACTTTAAATTTAGTAGATGCAAAATCACAGATCATTTAATGTCCAAAACAAGTGAAAATAAAACTCATATAGATTTAAAGAAGCACTATTTATCTCAACAGCGTCTATCAGGTCTTGATTTAGCAAGATTTTTAGCTATGGTAATGATGATCCAAGGCCATGTAATTTATGCATTAGCAGCTCCAGATGTAGTCAATACAAGTGTTTTTCCATGGAATATCTGGCATTATGTCAGAGGTTTAACCGCTCCTGTTTTTCTCTTTGTTTCCGGAGCAGTTCATGTATTTGCAAATAAAAGGAATGAAAAAGGGAGGCTAAATAGGAAAACTATATTTAAGCGAATGAGAATGGCTTTCTTATTAATATTCATTGGATATTTAATGCAATTACCTGTAAGACAGATATGGCATCTATTCTCCTTATCTCCGGATTTATTGATCAGATTGTATCAAGTCAATATTTTACAATTATTTGGAGTTTCATTAATTTTTTTACTTTTTGTGTTCGTAATAACAAGAAGTAACATGACTTTTGGCATTCTTTCTTTTGTCATTGCTTTTTTTATAACGTTCATCAATCCCTATGTTCATTCGATAGATTGGTTTAGCATTATACCTGACTATTTTGCATCTTATTTAAGTACTAAACGTGGCTCGATTTTCCCGATTTTTCCTTTTACAGCTTTTTTATTTTATGGAGCAGCTTTTGGAGCAATCCTGAAATCAATAAAACCTGAAAATAGGACTACACTAGTAATAATATGGGGTATTTTGCTTGGTATTTTGTTTTTCTTATTAAATTATATTATTCGTTACTATCATTTTGGTGAACAGTTTATAACAGGTCCTTTAGGTAGTATTACACTTACTTTAGAAAGATTATCACTTGTATTTTTTATCATATCCTCAACTTCTTTTATATATTTATTAACGCCCAAATTATCGAATATTTACTCGATGTTTAGTAAGCACGCCTTATTTATTTATGTAGTCCATCTTATGATATTATATGGCACACCTTTTTTTGATAGCTTAGCAAGAAAAAATCCTAATTCATTAAATTTGGAACAAACACTAATTGCAGTTTTTATAGTTGAATTTGTCTCGATTGGTATTGTATTTTTTTATGAATACTCTATTAGAAAATATCCAAAGTTGAAACGCTTTTACCTCATTTTGTTGCTAATTTATGTTGTACTGATACTTTTCGTTTGATTTCAACAAAACTTTAATCGAATAAACAAATATTATTAATTTAGAGTTTTGAAAATGGCTAATTATAAATAATTATGTTGCAAATATTACAACATCAACGGACAGGAGATATAAAAGTACTGAAAGTACCAGCACCTGTGTGTCAAAAAAATGGCATTTTAGTAAGAACGATCAATTCCCTTATCAGTGCTGGCACAGAGAGAGCCTCATTCGAAAGTACGAAGATGTCACTTCTTCAACGTGCAAAAAAGCACCCTGAGCAGCTAACACTACTTATCGAATATTTTAAAAAAGAAGGCTTAAAAGCAACTATCAGCAAAGTAAAAAGTAAACTTGATTCATATAAGGTATTTGGGTATAGTGCTTCGGGTATAGTCATAGAATCTCGCTCTAATAGATTTAGACCTGGCGATAGAGTTGCTTGTGCTGGTGCGGGGATAGCTATGCATTCTGAAATATTGAGTGTGCCACAGAATTTAGCAGCTAAAATTCCTGAAAATGTCGACTTCGAAAGTGCTGCATATACGACAGTAGGTACAATAGCTTTGCAAGGAATTCGGCAAACAGAACCCAGAATTGGTGAATTTATTGCGGTTATCGGTTTGGGTTTAATTGGACTGATTACTGTACAAATTCTAAAAGCTAATGGCTGCAAGGTGATTGGACTTGATATAAAGGAAGAAAATTTCGAGTTAGCCCAAAAAGTGGGCTGTGATATATGTTTTCCCAGCCAAAAAATTGCTAAGGATGATATTTTATCATATACAAAGGGACTTGGATGCGATGCAGTAATAATTACAGCAAGCGCAAAGTCTAATGAACCGATAGAATTGGCTTTGGATATTAGCAGAAAGAAAGGTAAGATAGTAATAGTTGGCGATATTGGAATGAATTTGCCTCGATCACCATTTTATGAAAAAGAATTAGACATTCGAATTTCTTGTAGTTACGGTCCCGGAAGATATGATGCAAAGTATGAATTAGAAGGGATTGATTATCCACCAGCTTACGTCCGTTGGACTGAAAATAGGAATATGTCTGCATTTCTGGAGCTTTTGTCCCAGGGCAAGGTAAATACAGCAGATTTAACTACTCATCGCTTTGATATTAAGGATGCAATAAAAGCTTATAATTTAATTGCAGGAAAAAATAATGAGAAGTATCTCGGAATTATACTGAATTACAGTACTAGCACTTCTGAAATTGATAGGAAAATTGTATTAAAAGAATTTCATGCTCGACAAGAGCTGGTTAAAATCGGATTAATAGGTGCAGGTAATTTTGCTCAATCAGTAATATTACCATCCTTGAAAAATGCAAAAACTGAATTAATTGGTGTCAGTTCGACAAATCCAGCTGAGCTAGCTGCAATAGGAAATAGATGGGGATTTAGTTATGTTACCACTGATTCAATGAATATTATTAAAGATTCAAATGTAAATGCAATTTTTTGTACAACACCTCACGAGTATCATTCAACATTTGTAATAGAGGCAGTGAAGGCGAATAAACCAATATTTGTAGAGAAACCATTGTGTGTAAATGAAAAGCAACTGCAAGAAATTGAGGATACAGTTGCAAAATACAGCGGTAGAATTATGGTTGGTTTTAATCGACGATTTTCACAATCATTTAAGATAATTAAGGAGCATTTCAGTAAATGTCCTGATCCAAAAGTTATGCATTATAGGATAAGTGCCGGGCGATTGAGCAAAGAGCATTGGATTTACAATGATGCAAATAAGGGGCGTATAATTGGAGAAGTATGTCACTTTATTGATACAATGGTATTTTTGACTGATGCTCAGCCAGTAATGATTTCAGCTTTCTCGATATCTGGTAATAATATTGAACTGGTTAACGAGGACAATGTGATTATCAACATTAAATTTAGTGATGGTTCTGTTGGTTCGATTTTATATACATCACAAGGGGCTAAATCCGTTGATAAAGAATATTTCGAATCTTTTAGTGGGATGAGGACGTCAAAAATGTATAATTTTCAACGAATTGAATTATATGATGGAAAAGCACAAAAAATTATAAAATTGAATGGTGAAAAAGGTCATAACAACGAAGTTTTCGATTTTATAAAAGCAGTTAAAGAAGGTACACCAATGCCAATACCATTTGAACAAATAAAAGCAGTTACACTTTCAACATTTGCGATTCATAGATCATTGCAATACTCTGAAATAATTGAAATAAAGTAAATATTAAGAGAAATTTATGAGATTAAAGAAAACTTTGAACATTAAATTAATAACGATTTTATTATTACTAAATGTAAATATTTTAATATGTCAGAAATTTGAAGATGTTGCTAGTCCGTATTCCAAATCAACTACTCGTTTTGTAGTAAACTTGGCTGGTAATTGGGAAAAGTCGCACGATGGAAAGGTTTGGACAACAGTTAAATTACCTGCATCAGAAAATTTTGCTGAAAAAATCATATATCGTAGAAATATCAAAATTGATAAAGATTTGGTTGATAGATATACTTGGTATTTAAATTTCTATGGGGTGAATGACCAGCTTGAAATATATATAAATGAACAATTCGTTGGCAGGTATTTAAGCGGAATGTGTCCGTTTGAAGTAAGAATACCGAAGCAAATGATAATTGCTGAAAACAATTCAATTAAATTTATTATTACACCAGCTTCTAATATTTCGTATCAGCTTAATGTTCAATCATTATATCCAAAAAAGATATATAGTGGAATCATTCGCGACATATTTTTAATCGGTGTTCCTCAAGTTTGGATTAGCGAGGTAAGATATTCAACACAAAATGTAGGTAACTCGTTTAATCTTGATTTTAATTTAAGCATATCATCAGCAGATATTAAGCAATTATTTGCCAATTTAAAAGATACAGCCGGTTTAAATATAGCACCGAAAAAATCTGCTTCTGTTGAGCTATTTATTAAAAGTTTTGATGGTAATATAACTATTTCACAATCTCAGGTAAAATCAATAAATATTGAACAGGAACGAACAGAAACTTTGAGCTTTAGTTTTTCCGGTTTAAGTGTCATTCCTTGGACGCCTGATAATCCGGTATTATATAAGGCATATCTCAGAGTATTGATAGAAGGCAAAAAAATAGATGAGCGTGTAATTAATATCGGTTTTAAAACTGTGGTTACAGCTTTAAAGGATAATAAAAAGAAAATATTTCTAAATGGCAAGGAATTTCAAATTAAAGCTGTTACTTATATTGAAGATTATCCTGGAAGTGGTCAGACGCTTAGTTTAAAAAGAATGGAAACAGATTTTGAAATTTTTAAAACGCTTGGTATCAATACTATAAGGTTCAAGTACTCCCCTCCGCATCCATATATGTCATACTTATGTGATATATATGGTATTCTGATGATGATTGAATTGCCAATTTATGAAATTCCGTCATCATTACTTCTTACCGATGAAGTTAAAGTTAGGATGACTAACATTACTAAGCGATATTTAACAGCTTATGATAATTATGTATCTTTGTTGTCATGGGGATTTTCCGATGGGGTTGATGAATCTGAAGATTTAAATCAATTTACAAAAACAATCAATTCACTAATCAGGGAATCATCAAATAAACTGACCTACAAGGTTGTTTTAGCCAATGATAGCGAAATCAATCTTGATTATGTTGATTTCATTGTATTAAGAACAGAACGAATATCAAAAAGCTTGAGCAAAATAGTAAATCAATTGAAATCAATTGTCAATGAACTTAAGGATACCATTCCTATTGCATTTAATTATGGAATACTAGTTCAAACCGATAATCACAACGGTTATTCGGACCCATTTTCGCTCGAAGCTCAGGCATTTTATCTGATGAACTTATACCTATTAAGCGAAGAACTCGGCATCAGTGGAAATATAATCAATACATTCAACGATTACCTGACTCAAACACCTATTTTGATAACAAATAATGATGTTGCATACCTTTATTCGGGTGGAATTGTAAGCAGAACAAGGGAATATAGGTTAGCATTTTCAACTCTACAGGCACTTTTCAATAACGAGAAAAAACCCTTGTTGAATGCAGGTAGTTATACCGAACAATCACCAGTAATTTACATAGTTGTAGGCATTTTCCTTGGTATAATATTGGTGATGATGTTAAATAGATACCGTAGATTCAGAGAATATCTATTACGATCCGTTCTTCGTCCTTATAATTTTTACGCTGATATAAGAGATCAAAGAATTATTTCGACAATACAAACAATAATTCTCTCTTTTGTGATTTCTGCAATATTAGGAATATACCTCGGCTCAATTTTATACTTTTACAAAACCAATATTATTGCCCAATATCTGCTAAATACTTTAATCAAGAGTCACAATATTTTGGATTGGCTTTATAGAATAATTTGGCATCCTGAATTCAATTTTTTAATTTTAACAGTAATAATATTCCTAAAAATTTTGGTTTTCGCAGGAATATTAAAATTATTCTCATTATTCATAAAAAGTAAAATTTATTTTAGTGATACTTTTACCATAGTAACCTGGAGTGGTGTTCCGGTCATCATGCTACTACCATTTGCTATAATTTTGAATAGATTATTGCAATACGAACCTCAATTCAGCCAATGGGCTTTGTTATTGATAGCAATAATTTCAATTTGGATTTTATTTAGAATGTTAAAAGCAACAATTGTTGTTTATGATATACCACCTGTGAAAGTTTATTCAATTGGATTTGCAATACTTTTAGTGTCAATTTTGGTAATTTTAGCTGTTTATCAAATTAAATATTATATTTTTTCGTATTTAAATTATTTCTTTAATATTTTAGCTTATCATTAGGAGAGAAAATGGAGACATTAAGAATAACAAATATGCCAGAATTAAGTAACTTTCGCCGTGGTAAGGTGAGAGATATTTATGAATTCGAAAATGAATTACTAATTGTAGCAACTGATAGAATATCAGCATTCGATGTTGTTATGGAGGAACCAGTACCTGGTAAAGGTAAATTCCTTTCCTCACTTTCATACTTTTGGTTTGAAAAGACAAAGCATATAATTGCAAATCATTTTATAACAAATAATGTAGATGAATATCCTGATATACTGAAAAAATACAGAGACCAATTAGATGGTCGTTCTATGCTTGTACGTAAGTGCAAGCCATTGCCTGTTGAGTTTATTGTGAGGGGTTATATTGCAGGCTCTGGTTGGAAAGAATATCAGAAATCTGGCACTATCTGCCAGATACCCTTGCCTGAAGGATTGATAGAGTTTTCTAAGTTGCCTGAACCTATATTTACTCCTTCAACAAAAGCAGAAGTTGGACATGACGAAAATATTAATTTTGATAAATCGGTAGAATTGCTTGGAGAGGAGTTGGCTGTTCGGTTGCGGGATAAAGCTATTGAATTGTATAAATTTGGGGCTGAATATTTAGAGAAAAAAGGTATAATTCTTGCAGATACGAAATTTGAATTTGGTAAGACTGAAGACGGAGAAATTATTTTAATTGATGAAGCTCTTACGCCTGATTCATCAAGGTTTTGGCTCAAAGAATTTTATGAGCCAGGCAAACCACAAGTTCAATTTGATAAACAGATTTTAAGAGATTATTTGGAAACTTTGGATTGGAATAAACAACCACCTCCACCCAAAATACCGAAAGAGATAATTGAAAAAATATCCGAGGTTTATAAAGATATCTATAAAAGAATTGTTGATTAAAGCGATGAATTTGAAAATACGCTCAACTTGAAGTTGATCAAAATAAATTTTCTGTATGTGTTCTAAAGCATCGGGGATCTTTGCCGTAGATACCTAAACCGGCAGCATAAGCTCTAGAACGACAACCCCAACATATATCATTGATTGTGCACCGACGGCAATCATCGGGCAAATTTTCATTATGTTTAAATTTTTTGAAAATTAGATAATCTCGATTATTATTTACAATGTTATAGAATGATTCATTATTAACATTGCCTGAGGATGTTTCTCTAATAGTTGCACAAGGTGTTACATACCCATCATTGAGAACAGCAACAGTAGCGGAACAATATTGTTTATTGACACAATTCATCGGTAAATGCTTAACGTCCATAAAGTTTTTGAAATGCTCATAAACGAGAGCCACGTCCTTTTCGTCGGGAATAAATTTCTCAAGCCAAAATTTATCCATATCGGGCCGAAGATACGTATGATAAATATTCAGCGAAATTGAAACCCCGAGCGAATAAAAAAAATCCATAGTTTTAATCATATCCTCTGGTGGTTGGAGTCCTGTATAAGTAACAGAATTTAAAATCTGATCAGCAGGATACCCAATATCGAGAAGATATTTGAGAGCATCAATGATAATCTGGATGTCTCGTTCATTGCGGTTTGGATGTAGGATTTTGTGAATTTTCGGATCAATTGTGGATATATGAATTGAAATCAATCCATTTTTACAGAGCTCTGCTGTTTTTCGAGCTATAGTTTTATTTGAGAGAGGTAATCCCCCTGTCCACATATTATTTTTAAAGCCCAAATTTTCAGCATATTTCATAAATTCGAAAACGGATTTTCGAAGAAGTGGTTCTCCGCCGAGCCATTCGATAGCTGTAATTCCTAATTTTTTCGCATCGTCAAGTATATTATAAATCTTTTCGTCGCTTATTTGATTGAGACTATTCGGTAATGCATTCATATAACAATAAATGCAGTTCTGATAGCAAACATCACCAATTTCAAGCTGTAAGGAATAGAATCTGTTCTCAAGGTAGGCGGTATCGAGTGCTTTAAAATCTATCATTTTTAATAAAAATGTTCTTGTACAGCATTAGATTTAAACGAATAAAGATTAAGATTTATTATTGATTACTATATTCAATTTTGTATTTTTGGTAATATAATAGTAAAATTAGTTCCTTTGCCCGGGATACTTTCGACTGTAATAGTTCCACCAAAATTTTTGATAATACTGTAACTCACTGATAAACCGAGTCCAGTACCTTTGCCAACAGGCTTAGTAGTAAAAAATGGGAGGAAAATTTTATCAATATGTTCTTTACTTATTCCTAAGCCAGTATCAGTAACAGATATATAGACATTTTTGTCGTCATAAAATGTTTTGACTGTTATAGTTCCCGGAGGGACAATTGCATCAGCAGCATTGTTCAACAGATTTATAATAACTTGTCTAAATTGGTTTTGGTCAATCATTACATCAGGTAGATTTGGCTCATAGTTCTTTAAAATTTTTATATTTTTTAATAGCATTTCGTGTTCGAAGAATCCTGAGATAAAATCTTCGATAATATCATTGACATTGTGAGCTTTAATTTCGAAATCGTGTTTTCTAACGAAAGTGAGTAGCTTTTTGTTTATTTCCTTACATCTAAATACTGCCTTCATAATTTTATCGAAGTGAACATTTAAATCAGAAATTTTTTTATTAACGTTGAATCTTGGATTTGCATAGTCTTGCATAATGCCGACTTCATTTGCAATTATATTAAGAGGATTACCAATTTCGTGGGCAATTCCTGCGGCTAATTCACCGATTGTAACTAGTTTAGAAGCTTGTTCTAGTTGGATTTTAACAATATCGTTTTCATACTCAATTTCAACTACTTTTTTTGAACGGAAAATAATTATCAAAATCAAAAGAATTATAACTAAAATTGAGGCAATAATTAGATTACTAATTTTTTTGTTTTGGAATAAACTAGAACCATAATTTTTGGGGAATACAATAACAGCCCAATTTACATTACTTAGCCAAGAATATGAATATTTTAATTTTTGGTTCTTGTGTATTGTAGTGCTTATTCCATAACTATGAGTATATGGTGGATTAAAGGGTGAAATTTCGAGTAAATTTCCAATATCTTCTCTAACGAGTTGATATTCGCTTATATTGTTGATTATTGCGATATTTACATCCTGCGATTTTTCAAATGAGGTTATTGAACGGTAGATGATTGCGGGGTCAAGTGATGATTTGAAAATCCACAAATGACTATTATTTTGTCTTTTTACAGCAATTGTAAAATGGGGGGCTTTACGAAGACCAAGATATATATCAGTGATGACATACCTATTATGGCTTTTAATTAAATCATTAAACCATTTTTCCTTACTATAGTCTTTTTTTTCTAGAAATTTAAGAGGTCCGCTATAGCTTATTTGTATACCACTTGAATCAAAAAAACCTAAATCGATAAATGAATCGCTATCTTTTTTTAATTGTTTTAAGAAAAAGTCCAATTCATCATTGTCAGGTTGGTCTGTTATAAAGGGACCATCAATAATATTCATTAGATTAACAAGGCGTTCATGTAGATAAATGTCAAGTATTCTTGATTGACTTTCTGCAATAGATAAAATATGGCGATTTTCTGATTCATCAATTAGCTCGAGATATTCGTAATTCAGAAAAATTAGCAAAAGTAAAAAAGGTGCTAAATAGGTTATTGAAAGCCTAAGGATATGTTTTTTGCGTAAATCGCGATAATGCCTCTCCCTTAATGGGTCTAATTTATTTAAGAGTAAATTGCTTTTTGGCATTATTTTAAATCATTATCAAGTTTTTTTAATTCATCTATAATATCGAGTGCGTTTTCAGCACCTAATGGCAGATTTTTTGTTTTTTCCATTAATTGCTCAAGCAATTCTGGATCATTGGCAAATTTATTTTTCAATCTATGTTCATAAGCATCTTTAATAACATTTATCAATTCATCGAAATCATAGGGCTTAGTTAAGAAACCAAAAGCTCCAAGTTTCGAGGTGTCGAAGGCTGCTTCGATTGAACCATGGGCGGTTAGAATAATAACTTCGATATATTTATGTTCTTTTTTGAGTCTTTTTAGTACTTCGAAACCATCTAATCCGGGCATTTTCAAATCGAGCAAGGCGATATCAAATTTTTTGTTTGCAACAGCATCAAGAGCTTCTTGACCACTCGAGGCTTTTGTAACACTAAATCCACGCATCTCCATTCTATCAGCTATAGTATCCAAGAAGTCAATTTCGTCGTCTACTATTAGTATTTGTATTTTTTTTTCCATAAAAACTCCAAAAATATTTAAATTTAAATAAAGTTAGGAATTAATAACCACCGTATCCTAACATAGGAATAATTAAAGGCCAATAAAACATCATTACAATTACCATCAGAGCGCACAATACGAAAGTTTTGGGTACAGCGACCTTGACAAAATCCAATTGGTTGAAGTATCCGGTCGAATATGAAATAATTGATGGTGGACAGCCAATAACAAGCATGACAAAAGATGTTGTAACAGGCAGGCTGAGAATTGTATATAATCTACTCAATTCCATTTGTACAGCTAATGGGTCGAGTATTGGCATACAAAGAGCAACTGAAGCAGAATTACTCATAAAACTTGTGATAAATGATGCAAATAGTGCAATACCATAATAAGTTACAAAATGACCTTGATTATGTATTAATGGGAAAAATTGGTCAGCCAACCATTTCCCAGCACCCGTTTCAAGCATAGCTACACCAAGTGAAACACCTGCACCAAAAACTAACCAAGCTTCCCATGAAAATTTTTGTAGAACTACTTTGAAATCTACAAATTTAAAAGCACCGATTAATATTAATGCAATAGCTGCAACTACTGAAACATGCAGATGGGTGAGATCTGACAATGTCCAAAAAATAAATGCAAGTGTAAAAACTATTGCAACTCCTTTTTCATTTTTATTCATTGGGGGTAATTTTTCGGCTTTTACTTCTGAGGGAAATTCTTTTATTTTGGGTGGCATCATTATCCAGCAAACAGCCCAAGTAGCTAATGATGAGAATATGACCATAGGCATATTGATTATGATCCAATCCATAAATCCAATGTTGACTCCTATATATTTTTCAATATATTCGAGAGCAATAGGATTTCTGCCCCCACCCAATATTGTGCCAAAACCACCTGCTGAGGCTGTCAGTGGGATCATTATTGTAAAAAATTTTGAAAAGTTATTAGTTTTATCCGGTGTAATTCCCATTTTTAGGAAAACAGGTATAACAGCAAATAAGAAAATTATTGTGATTGTTGCATCGTGGAAAATCGATGAAGCGATCGAAGATACAAGTGCTACTACAATACTGAATTTTAGTACATTTCGTCCAGCAATTTTTATGGCGTAATATAAAATTCTTTGTGCAATTCCAACTTCATTGAGTATAACACCGAACATAATAATCATTAATACAAACATAACTGCTGGACTGGCAAAGGGTTGCCATGCTGCAGCTGGGCTTTGTATCCCAAACATAACCATACCTCCGGCAGCTAAAAATGCAGTTAATCCAATGGGTATAACTTCTAATATCCAAAGAAGTATTATTGTTGTTAGTAATGCCAAAAAGTGATGTGCTCGTGGTTCAAGTCCCTCCGGAGTTGGTAATAGTGCAATTATTATACCTGCAGCAATACAAATTGCACCTAAAATAATCATTTTTTTAATATTTACAGCTTTTTCTGGTTTCTCGTGCTCAGCTTTCAAAAGGCGCACTTTTGTTCGGGCATCTTCTACATGTTTGATTAGTTTTTCAATTTCGACAGGCTTTTGTAAATATGTAAAAAGGTCGTGCTTGGCTAACTCTATTGCTGATTCCGTGTTGCCATGGCCTGTAAGAATGATAACCTGAATATCGGGCTTTATTGCTTTAATTGTTTTTAATAC
>CALHGZ010000007.1:200000-201484 GCA_938031175.1 Candidatus Kapaibacterium sp.
CCAACGACTAAGGTCCCCAAGTAAATGCTAACAGATAAAGGATGTTGCGCTGCTGAGACAGCCAGGATGTTGGCTTAGAAGCAGCCATTCATTTAAAGAGTGCGTAATAGCTCACTGGTCGAGCGGCGCAGCGCCGACAATTCTCGGGACTAAGCATTTCACCGAAGTCATGGGCTCCGAATTATCGGAGCGGTAGGGGAGCATTCTATGGGCGTCGAAGGTGTAACGTGAGTTATGCTGGAGCGCATAGAAGAGCACATGTTGGCATAAGTAACGATAAAACAGGTGAGAATCCTGTTCGCCGAAAGTCTAAGGTTTCCTTGAGCTCTGTTCGTCAACTCAGGGTTAGTCGGCCCCTAAGGCGAGGCCGAAAGGCGTAGTCGATGGGAAGCAGGCACTTAAAATATTCCTGCACCACCGAAAGTGTTAATCACAGGGACGCAGAGATAAGGTTTGTTCGGGTTAATGGCTATCCCGGGCAAGTTGACATCTGCCGAGAAAAGCTGTGAGTATCACTTAGGTGACCGTACCGCAAACCGACACAGGTAGACGGGTTGAGTATACTCAGGCGCGCGAGTGAGTCGTGGTTAAGGAACTCGGCAAATTAACCCCGTAACTTCGGGAGAAGGGGTGCTCCGAGCAATCGGAGCCGCAGTGAAATGGCCCAGGCGACTGTTTAACAAAAACACAGCACTCTGCTAACTCGTAAAGAGGATGTATAGGGTGTGACACCTGCCCGGTGCCGGAAGGTTAAAAGGAGGGGTTATCCTTCGGGAGAAGCTCTGAATTGAAGCCCCGGTAAACGGCGGCCGTAACTATAACGGTCCTAAGGTAGCGAAATTCCTTGTCGGGTAAGTTCCGACCTGCACGAATGGTGTAACGATCTGGGCACTGTCTCAACCACGAGCTCGGTGAACTTGTGGTACCGGTGAAGACGCCGGTTACCCGCACATGGACGGAAAGACCCCGTGCACCTTTACTCTAACTTAACATTGGGTTTGGTTGCAGCATGCGTAGGATAGGTGGGAGGCTACGAAGTTCCGATTGCGGTCGGGATGGAGCCAACGGTGAAATACCACCCTTGTTGTAATTGGATCCTAACCCGGAGGAGTGGATCCTCGGGGACAGTGTTAGGCGGGGAGTTTGACTGGGGCGGTCGCCTCCTAAAGAGTAACGGAGGCTTACAAAGGTCACCTCAGCACGGTCGGTAATCGTGCTTAGAGTGTAAAGGCATAAGGTGGCTTAACTGTGAGACTTACAAGTCGAGCAGGTGCGAAAGCAGGTCTTAGTGATCCGGCGGTTCTGAGTGGAAGGGCCGTCGCTCAAAGGATAAAAGGTACGCCGGGGATAACAGGCTGATCTTGCCCAAGAGTTCATATCGACGGCAAGGTTTGGCACCTCGATGTCGGCTCATCGCATCCTGGGGCTGGAGAAGGTCCCAAGGGTTTGGCTGTTCGCCAATTAAAGCGGTACGTGAGCTGGGT
>CALHGZ010000008.1 GCA_938031175.1 Candidatus Kapaibacterium sp.
TAGATGTTAAATTAGTAATTGTAGCTGAATTTGCAGTCAAGTCATCTACTGTAATTGTCGTGGCAGTTAGATCATCTATTGTTGCTGTTGTAGATGTTAAATTAGTAATTGTAGCTGAATTTGCTGTTAAGTCATCTACACTAAGTGTAGTAGTTGTTAAATTATCAATAGTAGCGGAGCTGGCTAAGAATGGTGCATTATAAACCCACTCATTAGCTCTAATAATACCTGGATTAATCGGGTCAGGAATTAACATAGCATCATCCGCAACAATCATTGTTGCTGATGTATTGGTACCTGATGTAATGTCAGCAAAAGATATAGCTATTGTACTCCAGGTCAAGCTTCCATTTTCATAAACAAGTGCGGTTCTGTCAACCGTTGGTGGTACAGTCCAAGCCCAATCACCGGATGGATCATAATACATAACCGCAAAATCACCATTTCCATTGATATTACTTGCAGTAGTATTTGCTTCGGCTATATTTGATAGACCGGAACCATCACCTATAAATGTGCCTGTAGTTTCTACATTACCATCCACCCAAATACCAGAATCAATAATTAGTGGTGCACCGGGAGCAGATGGAGGTGTTAATGTAGTGTTTAGACCGTTTGGATCGCCAATCACAACTGCATCGAGACCAATCAGCCAGCTTGCTCCAATGGCACTATTTGCCCAGATATCACCGTAAGCTTTGATTGCTGTGTTCCAGTCAATTCCGGGTAATCCGCTGGCATTTGTATTTCTGACAACTAATACTGCATCATCAATATCGCCTGGATCAGAAATAAGGTTACTTGTATTGTTACTTGCACCTTGGATGTACATAGTACGACCTTCATTACCACGTACCATTCTTGCCACATAGCTATTTGAAGCACTTGGTGAGGACTCGCCTGCAATTGCGGTACCACTATTTCCTTGAGCATAAACTGCAACGCCATTTCCTGTACCTGCATTTACATTGAAGTAACCTGCATAATGTGTCCCAGCTCCAGGATTAGTTACGACGTTTCTTGCCCATACTCCATAGGAATCATATCCATCACCACCGTCAATATTCATATCAATACGAGTAGCAGGTGAATTGGATTCAAGTGTAACAAGATTAGCTTCCACTAATAATGCCCCATTTGCTAATGCATTATCTGTATTTCTTCTGATATGAACAGTGGGTCTGTTTGAACCACCACCAGTAGCTACAATTGCTGAGCCAGCAGAATTGTTATCTGGTACAAATGCTTGTACTGCATTTGCAGAAGTTGTAGATTGGAAATGAGCTACTGCAGGGGCAGTCAAATCAGTTGAAATTAATGTAAAGCCTGTTTGCCCATTAGTTGTTCCCATATAATAAAATGGTATTGTAAGTCCATCTGGTGCCCAATCAGCATAACCAGTTGAACCATCATCGACCCATTTGAATACATAAGAATAAAGCGGTGTTGTGGGTGATAAACCACCAGAAAATCTCCAGTCGTTTACATAGCTATCCCAGTAGAACATTTGCCCCAGGAATGAGCCATCAGCAAAAGTTACAGGGTATGTAGTTGAACCATCGCCTACAACTGGAAAATCTGTATTTACAATTGGCGTTCTCCAGATAAATTCGTTAGTAAGTGCATCCCATACAAGAGTAGCACCATCAACTGCTGGCTTTGTCCATCTCATTCTTGTTGGATCCATTGCATCATAAGCATAGTATAATATGCTTCCGTTATCAGCAGGTGTGGCGGGCTTAGAAAGATCTGTTTCTTTGAAAGCATTAAGTTCAATTGTTCCAACAACACTTGGATCTATTTGTAAATTAAGATTGTTGATATCATTGACGGTAATAGTAACGTCGCTTGCATCTTGTGTTACAGCTTGTATTAAAATATTTTCAGCAGCGGTAAGACGACCATCTTGATCTACAGTAAATGAACCAACATTGTACTTATTACCATAAGTACCAGCTGTTACTGCTGTGGAGATTAATTCATCTGGTCCAACTGTATTTGGTCTAATTTGTAAATCTAAGTTATTAATGTCAGTACCAACAACTGCAATATCAGAAAGATTAGATGATGCTGCCTGAATTAGTACATTACCAGCCCATGTTAGACGGCCATCTTCATCTACCATGAAGGAGCCGACATTGTATATATTGCCATATTGACCTTCTTCAACACCAGTTGGAGCCAATTGATATGGACCTACAGCATCTTGAGCAATTTTAATCCCCGTTACAGCCCTGTCTGCTATTTTTTGTGTTGTAACTGCTTGATCAGATATATTGTATGTTTTTACAGCACCAACTGCAATCAATGGATCCGGATATGTACCGGTTAAATCACCACCAGCAGGTCCGCTTGGGGGAGTTGTAACATTTGGCGCTAATTTATTTTGTGTTATTGAGCCATCATCAATATTTTCAATAACTACACCCGGCCTTAATGTTGGATTTGGGTAATTTCCTGCTAAATCACCACCAGCTTGTCCCCATGGAATTGCCTGTACACCAGGTGCTAACTTAGATTGAGTTACAGCACCATCCTGAATTGCTGCTGAATTAACGCCATCTGGCAGGACCTCAATTGCGTAGGTTGCTGTATCGGCTGTTATAGATGTTATTGATTGAGCAACAGCTGAAATCCTTGTTCTTGGGAATGGATTGTTATTGCCAATCTTGATTTCCAACCAGTACTGTTTGTCAAAAGGTAAGTTTAGTGGGCTGATTGTACCAAGATAAACATTAGCATAGCCATTTACGGCTGAGACATCCTGAACTTCAACCCATAACGGTGAACCACCCATTTCTCTGTCATAAATTCTGAACTCGACGTTTACTTTACCGCTAATTGGTTGATTATTAGCATCGGTTATTAAACCTTGCCAGTCTAAAATTCTCGGTATTTGTGAATTTAAGTTTTGAGGTATTAATGCTAAACTTAAAAGAAAAACAAAACCGAGGAGAAAAATTTTTCTCATCATCGGATACTCCATAAAAAGTTGTACAAAATATATATTCATAGTTAATTTCGATAGTGAAGATTTACAATCATCTGACTAAAAGCATAACATTTCTAATTGTAAAAGGATTAAATGTAACTCCTGATATTGATGCCGGTTCTACATTTAACTCTACTATATAAGAGCCCGAACCAAGGTCAACTCCGTTCATATCTTTAGCGTTCCAGTCAATTCTATTTGTACCTTCTTTTATGCCAAGGTCAATAGTGTAAATTTTTTTGCCCGATACATCGTAAATGCTAAGATTAACAAATGATAGACCAGGAAGTGAATATTCAATTGTTGTACTTGAGCTAAAAGGATTGGGATAATTGCTAATTTTAGCACCCAATGGAATCTCTTCTACACTTGTACCTTGGTCTTTCTCTGGAACCCAGAAACCTTGGTAAACAGTGTAGCCAACACCAAATCCAGCATTGCTTATTCGTTCAATAGCTAATTGCCCCAAAATTCCAGAAATTTTCATTCCACTGGAATTTGTCTCGGCAACCATACCACCGCTTCCAAATACCCAACGCTTTAGTTTATAGCTTTGGGCATCTGATATATATATAACAAGCATTGCGGAAATGCATGTTATATATAGTAATTTAAGTAATTGTTTCATAATGCCTCTCCAAATTGTGAATTAAATTTAATCATCTATATTTTACTACTGTCACTTCTAATTGCTATAATTAAACAAAGTAAGCAAATATTGTGCCGAACATCATTGTTCAGTACATTTTTCATTAGAATAATCTTGATTGTTGGTTTTAAAAATCAACGAGTTATTTGAAAATTTCAACGATTTTTTTATAAGAATTATCAAACATAATTTTGTCATAGAATAAAAAGAACTTGGAATTGAAACGCAAAGTTAAGAAAAAAATGAAAAAAAAAATAATCTATTTGCCATTAATTTTATTTGTGAAAGTGTTAAGTATTTGTGAAAGTGTTAAGATTATATTTTTCTGAAAAATCATTAATTTTTTTTATACTTTATGCTGCTATCTCAAAATTAAATGAAAAAAAGATTATAACAAAAAATTTTTGGAATTTTACACAATAAATACTGAATTTTGAAATATTCGAAAAACATAAATTTATGAATTTATCTTCCTTAATTAAACATACTGCTTATTTATTGAGAATTGTCAATAAAAGTAATAAACCAGCTGACAGCATTATTCACAATTACTTCAGAGAAAAAAGATATATTGGCAGTAAGGAGCGAAGATTCATATCTGAATTAGTATTTACAACTCTTCGATACCTTCGTTTAATTCAGTATTTATCTCATCAAGTATTATTTGGTGAAAAAAGCAAACAAATTATCAAAGAACAGGAAAAAGTATTGTCTTATTATGTAATTATCAGCTTAATTTTAAGCGATTTGATTTCCCCCGAGACAGATTCGTTTAAATTTTCTTTACTCTACGAAAAAATTCAAAAAAATTTAAACGATTTCCAAAATGAATTATCGGGAGTATTATCCAATATCTTTACTGATTTAAATGGAGTTAATTTGAGAAATATAATAAAAATAGAACTTCAAAACCTGTACGAAATTGCTGTTAATATAGTTACATCAGTTTCAAAACCTTCTGACAGAGACTTCGAAATTTTATCTTATAGATACTCCATACCTGCGTTCATTCTTAAAAGTTTTTATCAAAATGGTATTCACAAAGAGAATTTACAGTTAATTTCCGAAACAGCTGAATCTTTGATGATGCCTGCAAAACTTAAACTGAGAGTGAATAATTTGAAATCTGATAGAATTGAAATACTTAAATCCTTGTTGAATCAAGGGATTGAGGCTGAACTTACTATTTTTTCACCTGACGGAATTATTATTAACCAAAGATTAAATCTCTATGAATTAAATGAATTTAAATCTGGATTAATCGAAATTCAAGATGAAGGAAGCCAGTTAATAAGTTTTTGTCTTTCGCCTGCTGAAAATTCTACTATACTCGATGCTTGTGCAGGAGCAGGTGGTAAATCATTACATATGGCTGCTATTACAAAGAACAATGCTAAAATTTTGAGTTTAGACATTAATTCCCAAAAACTCAATGAATTAAATAAAAGAGCAAAAAGAGCAAATGCTATTTGCATTGAGACAATGCAGCAAAAATCTTTTGAAAAAATGCAAAACTCAAAAAATAAAATGCTATTTGAATATGTTTTAATTGATGCTCCTTGCTCAGGCTTAGGAACTATAAAGCGATCACCATGGCTAAAGTATCATATTACACCTAAATCAATTCAAAATAGACAAAAAAGACAATTGGAAATATTAGGATATTACTCACAATTTGTCAAGCCTGGTGGTATATTGTTATATTCAACTTGCTCATTAATGCCTGAAGAAAATGAAATTGTTATTGAAAAATTTCTCAATAAATATCCTGAATTCAGCCCCGATCCTGTATATCCCCAATTACTAAAATACGGCATAAAAATACCTTATATCAATAAAAATGATTTTATGATGTCTATTTTGCCATCTGTTTTAAATTGCGATGGATTTTTCGTAGCGAGAATAAGAAAAAATTAAACAGTTGTTAAAATAATATGACAATATTTTTAATATGAACTTGCTAAACATAAAAAACATCCTGATAGATTTTGGCGGCGTTTTATATCAGATTGATCCTATGAATTCAATCATTGAATTCAGTAAAATTTCCGGTATATCAAAGGAAATATTGGCATCTACAGAGTTCTACAACAACAACATTGCACCTTTCGAAAAAGGTATTTGCTCAGAAGATGATTTTAGAGTACACATCTCAAAAATCTTAAAAATCAATTTATCCCCAAAAGAATTCGATGAAATTTGGCTAAAAACTTTAATAAAGATTTTTCCAGATTCATTATCAATCATAGAAAATTTAAAGAAGCAATATAAATTATTCCTATTGAGCAATACTAATATTCTGCATTATAAAAAATTCAGCATAGAATGCGAATCATTATTTAAGATTTTTGACAAAACTTACTTCTCTTTCAAGATCGGTCTTTTGAAACCTGAAAAGAAGATATTTAGATATGTTGAAAGTGACGCAGATATTAATCCTTTTGAAACACTATTTATTGATGATACTTTAGCTAATATCAAATCAGCAGAAGAACTCGGATATCATACTTTATATTTGAGTAAACGTGAATTACTGTCAAAATTATTACACAATGTATAAAATTATTTACATTCAAAATACACATTATATACAAAAATGCAATTTTCATTATTATGAATTATATTATTTTGCATAAGCATAGATTACACTTTTAGCGATGGAATCATTCTGGGATTTTAATTTTTTAGTAGTAGATGTAGAGACAAATGGCTCTAATCCTCAAAAAGATCGAATAATTGATATTGGCTGTGTCTTATTAAATAATGGTCAATTTGTAACCGAATTTTCATCTTTAATTAATCCACATCAGCATATTCCCCTTTACATTCAAAAAATGACTGGTATAACAAACGAACTTGCGTTCAATTCCCCCGAATGCGAGTCTGTTTTTTATGAATTCAATAAAATGATCTCCGGTGAAAATATAATTTTTGTAGCCCACAACGCTGCATTTGATTGGTCATTTATTAGTCATACATACCAGCGTCTCGGTTGGCAATTACCTAAAATACCACGTTTGTGTACATTAAAATTAGCGAGACGTCTATTCCCTGGTAATATAAGAAAAGGACTGGACAGCTTATCAAGTATTTTTAAAATTTCTATACATAACCGCCATCGTGCATTAGGAGATGCGAAAGCAACTGCTTTAATATTAATCGAACTTCTGGAAAAGTCTCATTTTGAACACGATATCAATTCACTGGAACAATTGATTCAGTTTCAAAATTCGAGAATTAAAAACTATCTACTTAACAAAACAACCCAAAAAAAAATCGATAAAATGATTAAATCTTTACCTGATGAACCAGGCATCTATTACTTCAAAGATAAATCAGACAAGATATTATACATTGGCAAGGCTAAGTCTTTAAAAGATAGAATCAAATCCTACTTTTCTTCGACAGGACAAACTTCAAAAAAAATAAATAAGCTTATAAAAAGGATTGACAAAATTGATTATATATGCACTGATACTGAGCTTTCTGCATTGTTATTAGAATCAAAAGAAATAAAAAAACACAAACCTGAATTTAATTCATTTGAACTCAGATATCGCAGGTTACCATTTATTAAGCTTACTTCGGATGAGGAATTCCCTGTTCTCGAATTATGCTTCAATATAGATAATCCTAATGCCGAATATTATGGCCCATTTCGTTCAAAATTCTTAGCTGAAGAGATTCTTGAAATATGCAGAAAAAAATTTAAACTTAGAAAATGCGAAAAAATGCCAAAACCCAACATAAATAATACTCCTTGCTTATATTATCAAATCGATAAATGTTTAGCTCCATGTACTATGATTAGCGATAATAAACAATACAATGACGAAATTAAAAAAGTTAGAGAATTTTTAAGCGGTAATAATGATGGTATTATAACAATATTTCGAAACATAATGCACAATTATTCAAAAAAATTAGAATTCGAATCTGCCTTAATTATGAAGAGCAAAATTAACGATATAGAAAAAGTTTTTGGGAAAGCAATGCATACCAATTCATCCATTAATGATTACAATCAAATACTAATATTGCCAGCCTCAAACAAATACAAAACCGTCGAACTGTTTTTCATAAGAAATGGCAAGCTCATAAGTCAAGTTGTATTCGGTAGAAAAGCCCCAATCCAAAAATTGAGAAATCAAATATATGAGATTTATTTCAATGGCTTTACGCCATCACTTTTCTATACAAATGAAGATATCGATGATCTACGCATAATAAGTTCCTGGCTAAATAGACAATCAGATATATACCAGATTGAAATTAAAGGATATACATTGGAGGAAATCATTTCTAAAATGGAAATGACTATTAAAAACATTCCATTTCTTTAAAGTTCTACAAAGAAACAAAAAACCTGATTATTCGTTAATATCATAATGATTTTAATTTTTCTTCTATTAACTCGTAATCAAAATTATTATGAGATATATTCATAAATTTATTTTACTCTTGTTACTAGTGCATTATTTGCTTTCGGCTAATCCTGAACCACCTGCAAATACCTCAATCGGTGGTTTTATACGTGACAAAGAAACAAATGAGACACTCATTGGTGTAACAGTATTTCTCGAAGGAACACGTTTCGGCACTTACACAAATAAAAACGGATATTATTCATTGGCAAATATTCCACCCGGCGAGTACACCCTTGTAATTAGCTCAATCGGCTATGAGAAATTTTCCGAAAAAATTAAACTAAGTAAAGGCTCTTCAATACGGAAAGATTTTCTGTTAAAACCTCTTGCAATTACAACAGAGGGCATTTCTGTTGAAGCCGAGAGAGAATTGGAAAAAAGGGAAATAACAATTAGCAAAGTTAACGTACCTGTTTGGCAAATTAAGCAAATTCGAATTGGTGGCGAATCTGATGTGTTCCGCTCTCTACAATACTTACCGGGCATATTGACTTCTTCACAATTATCCAGTGGACTTTTTGTTCGTGGAGGTTCGCCCGATCAAAACTTAATTCTCATTGATGGTTCTACAGTTTATAACCCCACTCACCTTTTTGGATTTATCTCAACATTTAATCCCAATGCTATAAAAGATGTTGAACTTATAAAAGGCGGATTTCAAGCAGAATATGGTGGGCGTCTATCTTCTGTTTTAAATATAACCCAAAAAGAAGGAAACCGTAATAAATTTGAAGGTATTACATCTATTGGTGCAATATCTTCGAGAATCTCAATCGAGGGACCAATTGCTAATGGTTCTTGGTTCATGGGTGCAAGAAGAACGTATTTCGAATTGATAAAACAAATCTTACCTAAAGATCCTGAAAATCCTTTACCCGACTTCAGTTTTTACGATATAAACGCAAAAATAACACAGGATTTAGGGAAAAATGATAAACTCTCTTTCAGCGGTTTTCTAAGTTCGGATAAACTGGACTATGTTGGTTTTGGCTTAACTACAGGCTTAAATGTCGGCAACCGAGTTGGAGCCTTAAGATGGAACCGAATAATCAGTGAAAATTTGTTTTTATCAACCAATCTTTCTGCAAGTTATTATTTTAACAATTTTCAGGGTGACCAATCTGGCTATGCATTTGAAATTGAAAATTCTATCACAGATTACACTTTGAAAAGTTCTTTGGAATGGTTTACTAATGAAAAAATTACTCATAAATTTGGCTTTGAAACATCAAAATACACTTTCCTGTTTTTGCAAAATCTCACCGGTATAGCAGATTCAACAACACAGACAGGTAATAGTGGCGGTGGTCTTACAAATTTACTTATCCATGATTGGAATCACTCGCTTTTTAGCCAAATCAACTACCGCTTGGACGAGCTAACCTCACTTCAAGGTGGTTTTAGAATAAATTATTGGTCAAATAGTGACAATTTAACATTTGACCCAAGATTAGCTCTTCGATATCAATTAACTTCAGATATAGCCCTAAAAGGCTCTTGGGGAATGTTTCATCAAAATTTGAGGCTCGCTTCGCAAAATGACTTTTCATTTTTCGATACCTGGCTTCCAACCGATTCCACATTACCTGCTGCCTCAGCTATGCATTATGTTTTTAGCATCGAATCAACTCCTTTTTTAGGATATGACCTAAATTTCGATATCTACTATAAAAAATTAAAAAACATCAGTGAACTAAATAATTTAATAATCGAAGCTCGTACTGCGAAAGATGTACTGCTTGTCGGTAATGCCGAAGCTTGGGGCGCTGAAATATTTTTGCAAAAAAAATATGGGAAAATCAATGGATGGATTGGTTATGCTCTTGGTTTTATTAGTGCCAGATTCGATTCTATAAACAATGGAGAAAGTTTTAGACCCAAATATGACAGAAGACACGATTTAAAAATAGTCGTTAATTATATACTCGATGAAAAATGGGAATTCGGAATTAATTTTACATTCCAATCTGGACAATCATACACAGGTGCAACATCTCGCTTTCAGACCAAACTACCCGGTTCAACAATTGGACGAGGAATAGTTGTACCATCTCAACGATTCGGTTTAAGACTTCCACCATCCCATCAACTAAATTTCAATGCTGTATATAATTATAAATTATTTGGGCTCGACTCGAGGGTAATTTTGGATATTTTCAATGTCTATAACCGACGAGACATTTGGTTCAGATACTACAATACACGAGACGATGACACTAAAGTTGAGGACGTTAAGCTATTACCAATTATTCCATCTATATCTGTCGAATTAAAATTTTGAAATACTATGAAAAGAAATATATTCTTTGTGATTTTAGCGATAATTTTTCTAAACTCATGTGAAGATTTACCACCGGATTTATATATCCCACAGATCTTTGTTGAGGGCTATCTTATAGTTGATGAGCCGATAAACGGAATCATTTTACTGAGGTCAATGCCTGTTCTAGATTCGTTTAACTACCAGCAAAGCCTCGTCAAAGATGCTAATATAAGAATAACAGAATTATCTGGTAACAATGGAAATTTTAGTTATCAACTTATATATAGCGATGAACCATTACTGGGATATCATTATCCCGATACATCAGTAAAAATAAAACCTAATACTACATATAAATTAGAAATAACTTTAAATAATGGTGATAGAATTACCGGTGAAACCACAACACCAGAGCGATTAAAATGGAAAATTCCTCCGCGAGATACACTATATTATCCAAAAGATACAATAAATTTACCTTCACCAGATTCATTGAAAATAAGCTGGCAACCTGCAGCGGGTATTTTCTTCCATTTAATCAGGATTCGCTGCCTGGATACTTTGAATTATGGCAAATACTTAAATCCACCAACAGATGAGTTGAATCGCAGAATTTCGCGTCCTTGGGAAAATAATGTACGTTTATATAACGATGTAACCCGATGGGCAGGACCTTTACCTGCTACTGAATCTCCTGTTGTTTGGACTGCTTTGAAGTGGTATGGTTTGAATGAAATTACAATCTATGCCCCGGATTACAATTTCTTAAGGTGGTTTTTGCACAATCAAAGAAGATCACAATACGAACCTCGCCTTAGTAGCGTGGATGGTGCAATGGGAGTTTTCGGTTCAGCATCTGCAATAAAAAAAGTTGTTTTCATCATAAAAAACCAACCTTAATTAATACAATTGTATTTAAATTTGAATATTTTTAAAATAAGCACAACAATATGACGCAAGAGCAAATCAGCAGAATTGACACACAAAATATGTTTGGTGTATTAAAAGCATTTCCCCAACAGATCAAGCAATCTATTGAAATTGGGCTCAAATCTCCCAAATTTAAAAATGATTTCGATAAATTGATCATACTCGGAATGGGTGGTTCCGCAATTGGAGGCGATTTAATCAATACATATTATACACTAAGCTCGATTAATAAAAAAATAAAAATAATTATCAACCGAGATTATAGTTTGCCTTTTGAAATAGATGATAAAACAGCCATAATAGCTTCATCATATTCAGGTAATACAGAAGAAACTATTAGTGCTTTCGAACAAGCACTTAAATATACCCGAAATATAATAACAATCAGTTCTGGAGGCGATCTCACAAAAATTTCTCAGGACCACGATATTCCCGTAATCATTATGCCATCCGGATACCAACCTAGGTGTGCCATAGCTTATTCCTTCTATCCGATGCTCTATCTATTAATTAATTCAAAGGTTTTTCAAAAAGAAGAAAATAAAATTTATGACGAAATACATGAAACATCAGACGCTTTTGATCAACTTGCTAAATCCTATTCAAAATTATCAAATGAAAATCCGGCGTATAATCTTGCACACAAATTGCAAAATAAGATCCCTTTAATTTATACTTCTAACAATTTCTATTCAATCAATTTGAGATGGAGATGCCAAATTCAGGAAAATGCAAAAAATTGTGCATTTGGAAATATGCTTCCAGAAATGAACCATAATGAAATTAATTCATACAGTTACCCAGCTTTATTCAAGAATTCAATTTTCCCAATATTTATCAGGGATAAATCAGATCATCCCAGAATAAAAGCAAGATTCGAAGCAATGGAAACCATATTCAAGGATATGAATGTTGAAGTTCAGAATATTTCGAGCGGCGAATATAATCTTTTGATGAGAATCTTTGATTTGATTTACTTAGGTGATTGGACCAGCTTTTATCTAGCTATTTTGAATAATATTGATCCCACTCCAATACCAATAATATCTAAACTTAAAAACAATCTGGGGTAAATTAAACAAACAATTTAAATCTAATTTTGAAATAAAAAAAATTTTTTTTAATTTTGTAATTGCAATTCGATGTTCTTTAACAATAGGATGTAAATATGGCTGGAAAAAAACGTACAAGGAGAGCAAAATATATAACTCTCTACTCTCCCTTTCTAATGAAAGAAACAAAACATGAACTTATTGGTGAACCAATAGAAACTGAATCCGGCAGACATCAATGGGCACGTTGTACACGTAGCAGGCATTCACAATTAGTCAATCTTGATAAAATAGAAGCAGAAGCGGACAAATCAAAAGCTATCATACATATCTCCCGCGAAGATGCTAAAAGGTACAACCCCCGTGAAGAATTTAAAATAGGTGATATTATCTTCCATGCTATTTGGGACGATGTTGGTGTGGTTAGAGCAAAAGAAGTAACAAGTCAAGGTGGTAATTCAATTATTGTTCAATTCGAAAAAAACAACGAAAAAAGATTAATTGAAAAAATGAGTATAGTTTAACAATAAATGAGGTGAATTTTCTGTGATTGGAGTAACTTTACAAACTAATGAAAATATTGACAGAGCTTTAAAACGCTTCAAAAAGAAATATGAAAGAAGCGGTGTCTTAAGGGAATACAAAAAGAGAACTGCATTTATGAAGCCATCAATCGAAAAAAGAATTCAAAGATTAAAAGCTCAAAGAAGACAGCATAAGATGAATATGGAATTAGAATAGATTTTCTCTTATTCATAGCTAACTCCTTTATTAGCCCCTATTATAAGGGGCATTTTATTTTTTATTTAAATATACTAATGCATCATGGATTTTGCCATTCATATAAATTTCTGGTATGACGATATCGCAAGTTACCATCCTAACTTTTACACCAGCTTCAAGAAACATTTCTAATGTTCTTTTATGATCTTCAACCCATTTTCCATCAGTATTGGCATCATAAAAATCTTGCCCATTTTGATGCACTATTACCTCGGATATACCGGTTTGAATGATTGCTCTTGCACAATCGGCACAAGGCATCCATGGAACATAAATTTTACATCCTTTTAGAGTTGTACCACGCCGTGCAGCATTATAAATAGCATTACGTTCGGCATGCTCAAGCCAATAATATTTTTCACCGCCTTCCCTTGATAATCTTTTCCCCCTATTATCAGATTCAATACCTCTCGGCAAGGAATTGTACCCGGTAGAAACCAATACATTATCCGAATCTGTAATTACTGCTCCAACATGAGTATGTCCGTCTTTACTTCTCATACTCACCAAATAGCACATTGTTATATACAACTGGTCCCAATCTGGTCGTTTCATTATGATATTAAATTTTTTATTGAAATATTAATTGCTTATTTATTATTAATATGTAAATTTGTAGCACCTTTTGAAACATAGAGATCAATTAAAATTAGCAAAATAATGTGAAAAACAAAAATTTCAGCAAAATTGCTCAGATTATAATCGAAAATAAATTTTTTTTTATCCCCTATTTAATTTTTCTAGTAATCAGCACTGCCTTCATAATTTACTATGGTCATAAAAATTCCTTCATTATTTTAAATCAAATAAACTGTCCCTTTTTAGATGCTTTCTTTTATATATCAACAAACATTGGCAATGGAATCTTTATATTAATTGCTGTAGTTATTCTTATTTTTATCAGATTGCGCTTGAGTATATACCTCATTTTGGCATACTTAACAAGTGGTGCTACTGTTCAAATAATTAAAAATACAACAAAGTGCCCCAGACCCAAGGCTTTCTTCACTAATGGTGAAATAATTCATTATATTCAAGGAGTCGAAATTTATCAAACGAATAGTTTCCCCTCAGGACACACAGCCTCCGCCTTTGCTCTATTTTTGACATTGACTTTAGCTACGAAGAACAATTTTTTAAAATTAGTCTTCTTCATTTGTGCATTACTGGTATCATACTCCAGAGTCTATTTAGCACAACATTTCCCAATCGATATTTTAGTAGGTTCATTTCTGGGTATAGTTTTTACTTTGCTAGTATTCATAATTATTGAAAATAAATACAAATCCAATGTACTCGACCATTCTTTAAATTATCTGATTACTCATGCTAAAAGAAAAAAATAAAGACTTAATTATTATCTCAGTTTTAGGATTAATATTTTTTATCCCGATTTTAGGTACATCATATCTTTTCGACTGGGATGAAATCAACTTTGCTGAAGCAGCCAGAGAGATGATTATAACAGGTAACTGGTTAACTGTTCAGATTGACTTTGAACCTTTCCACGAAAAGCCTCCTTTTTATATCTGGCTTCAGGCAATATCAATGTCTATTTTTGGTATAAATGAATTTGCCGCGAGATTACCAAATGCTATTATTGGCATAGTTTCATTAATCATCATTTATTTGCTTGGCTATAAATTATTTGATCGAAAATTTGCCTGGCTTTGGGTTTTAGCTTATATAGGATCTTTTCTACCTCGTTTTTACTTCTTTTTCGCAATCATAGATCCAACTTTTAATTTATTAATATTTATATCAATTATTTTCATTTATAAATACTACACTACCGAAAAAATTTCAAATTTATTTATATCAGCAATATCCATATCACTTGCAATATTAACAAAAGGACCTGTTGCACTTTTAATATTGATTATTGTCTGGGTTTTATTTTGGTTAACAAATCGAAAAAAATATTCTTTGAATATTTTTTACTTGCTTCTTTACATTATAATTAGTGTTATTCCATATTTTTTCTGGTATTTCTCAGTTAGTATAACTGAAAATGTCAATTTATTCGATGATTTTATATCATACCATATAAGGTTATTAACTACAGCAGATGCCGGTCATAGCGGACCGATTTACTTCCATTTACCAGTTCTACTCTTTGGATGTTTTCCAGCATCGATATTTGCCTTGAACGGCTTTAAGCACTCATTGAAATTGAATGAAAGTCAAACCATTCTGCATAAATTTAATATTATACTACTAATTGTTATAATTATCGTTTTTTCAGTTGTAAAAACTAAAATCATACACTATTCTTCTCTTGCCTATTTTCCGTTAACTTATCTCGCTGCTTTTGCCATTTATAATACAATTGAAAACAATAAATGGAAAAAATGGACTAATTTTGCAATTTATATAATTGGCTTTATATTTGCCATAGCTACAATAATTTTCCCATTTCTTATGATTAATATTAAACAATTCAATGAACAAATAAAAGACCAAATGACAAGGTTGGTATTATCAGCTGATGTGTATTGGAGTGGATATGAATCATTAATTGGACTGGGTTTAATCATTGTCATTATTTTAGCAATAATTGCAATTAATACCAATCAAATATTCAAAGGTATTACTATTTTATTCCTTGGTAATTTTTTAATATTTACAATATTTATCTATATATATGCACCGAGGATAGTTCAATACACTCAAGGTGCTGTCATTGAATTTCTCCAATCGAAAACTAACTGTAATTGTTATATCGAACCACTTGGATATAAAACATATGCTCATTACTTCTACGGGAAAAGAAAAATTGAACAAAGCCCCATTTATCATAAAATGAATAAAAATGAATTCCATAATTATTTACTACGAAGTGAGATTGATAAACCAGTATATTTTATCATCAGAAAACCTAGTTTAGATGATTTCATGAACCAATTCGAGCTAATAATCCTTTATGAAAAAAACGGATTTGCTTTTCTAACTAAATCAAAATAATTATTCATTATCAGGCTCAATATGCATATGCACTTTACATCTTTTAATTTCTTGCAAAATTCTTTTCTCATAACGATGCGAGATCTTGTGGGCTTCTTCTAAACTCAACTGATTGTCAACGTGTAAATTTAATTCAACAAGGATAAAAGCACCAGATGAACGGACACGTAAATCATGAACATCGGTTATCTCAGGAATATCTTTACTTATTTCAATAATTTTTTCAGCAATATCGCTTGGTGAACGATCTATCAAAACATCAATTGCTTTTTTACCCAGCTTCAAAGCTATGAGCAACACAATAAAAGCTACAATTAATGCTGCAACTGAATCGAGAAAGTAAAAACTAAAAAGAGAACCGATCAATCCCAAAAGTACTACCGAGGAACTTAAAATATCAGTTGAAAAATGTAGTGCATCTGCTTCGAGTGCCTGACTGTTATATTTACGTGCTGCTTTTTTTAAAGCATTCGCCCGTGAAATATCAACAATAATAGAAAGTATGATTACAAAAAAACTCCAAAAAGTTACCGTAATCTCAGTATTACCTGTTATTAATCTGTTAGTGGCTTCATAAAAAATCCAAATACAGGTAATAATAAGTAAAATAGCTTGTATAAAGGCAGAGAGATTTTCTACTTTACCATGTCCAAAATGATGAGTACTGTCAGCAGGTTTATCAGCTATTCGCACCGCAAAGAAAGTGATCAAAGCAGCGAATAAATCAAGAGATGAATGCAGAGCTTCAGATATTATACCAATGCTACCGGTTAAAATACCGACAATAACCTTGGCAGTTGTCAACAAAATAGCTGCTAAAACTGAGGTTAGGGCAACTAATTGTTTTTCACGTGTCTCTTTATATAAGGTTTTATCCATTCAATTAAATTTTGCTTTGCCAGATCACTTCTTTTACATTCATTTTATAATTGTAATAACGAGCGGCGGTGAAAAAGTAGTCAGAAAGACGATTTATAAAAAGAATCACATTTATATTAATTTCTTCTTCTTCACTTAACCTGACAATGCATCGTTCCGCTCTTCTGCAAACAGTACGGGCAAGATGATAAAGACTTGCAACACGAGTGCCACCAGGTAATATAAAATTTTTCAATTCTGGTAACTCCATAGTTAACACATCAATAAAACCTTCTATTAACTCAACATTTTGTTTATCGATTCTTTTGATGAAATCCGATTGTTTAGTGCCGTGCGGTGTTGCCAAATCACTGCCCAGATTGAATATCAAATGAAGAATCTTTGCATTTTGTTCCTTCAATATTTCAGGTAATTCATATGTACTGATTATGCCAAGTACAGCATTCAATTCATCGGTTGTGCCATAAGCTTCAACCCGCAAAGAAGATTTCGGAACTCTGCTACCATCAAAAAGACCTGTTGTTCCATCATCACCTGTTTTTGTGTAAATTTTCATAAACTCCCACATTTAAATAAACAAACTTAATTTTGCATTTTTAAAAAATCAAATCAATTATACAAATTTTTATAATTTTGATAAATTTTAGTTTTCAAAATGAAAGAAATTTATGAATATACTATTTGTTGGCGATATAGTCGGTAAAAAAGCATTAGAATACGCAATACTAAAAATTAACGAACTGAAGCATAAGAAAAATATTGATTTCATTATTGTAAACGGCGAAAATATTAATAATGGCAAAGGTCTCATAAAAGAAGAGGCAAATCTGCTGTTCGAAGCCGGTATCAATATCATCACAACTGGTAACCACATTTGGGATAATTGGAAATCAAGACCACTGCTTGCAGAAAACGCTGATATTTTAAGACCTTTAAACTACCCGTCAGGTAATGTTGGGGCTGGATTTGCAATAAAAACTCTCAATGGCGACGAATCTATTGGTGTTTTGCAATTACAAGGTAGAACATATATGCAACCTATTGATTGTCCATTTAAAGCTGCCGATTTCGCAATTAAAAAAATTTCTGAAAAAACAAATATCATTATAGTTGATTTTCATGCTGACGCTACAGCTGAAAAAATTGCCTTAGGCTGGTATTTAGATGGACGAGTAAGTGCCTTAATCGGCACCCATACGCATATACCAACAAGTGATGCCACTATATTACCAAACGGTACAGCCTATATTACCGATGTCGGAATGACTGGTCCTTATGATTCTGTAGTCGGAATGCGTAAAGAAATCGCTTTGAAAAGATTTTTACTACAAACAGCACATAAATTCGAAGTTGCTGAAGAAGACATTAGATTTTGCGCTGTATTTATTAAAATTAATACTAAAACAGCTCAGGCTATGGAAATTGAGCATATTATTTTACCAGAATTTGAACGAAAAATTAATATATAGGGTATAGAAATGAAAGATAAATTCAATTTAGCTATTGTAGGAGCAACTGGTTTGGTTGGACGTACCATGCTAAAAGTTCTCGAGGAACGCAATTTCCCTATTAAGAAGCTTGGATTATTTGCCTCTAATAAATCTAGCGGTTTGGAATTAGATTTCAGAAATATTCCATATATTGTCGAAAGTATCGAGGAGGCTAATTTTCAAGATTTTGATTTTGCACTATTTTCTGCTGGCAAAGAGGTTAGTATAAAATACGCACCTCAAGCAACCCAGAGTGGTTGTATAGTAGTGGATAATGGTTCATACTGGAGAATGCATAAAGACGTTCCGCTTGTCATTCCTGAAGTTAATCCCGAAGATCTCTCAAATCACCATGGATTAATAGCAAATCCTAATTGCTCGACTATACAATTGCTTGTGGTTCTATCTGAAATCAACAAATATTTCAACTTGAAACGCGTTGTTGTTTCGACTTATCAATCTATTAGTGGTGCTGGACAAAGAGGTATCAATAAATTATTAAATGAAATTAAAGGTGATTTCAATCCAGATGATAAGCACCCAATTGCATATAACATAATGTTCCACGAATTATCCGATAGAAACGGATTTACAATTGAAGAAAAGAAGATGTATGATGAGTCAAGAAAAATCTTACACAATGATGATTTAAAAATTGCTATTACCTGTGTCCGTTTGCCTATTTTCGGTGGACATTGCGAATCTGTCAATATTGAAACTAACCGGGATTTTACATTAGAGGAAATAATCCAATGCCTCAGTACTCAGCCTTCAATTAAAATTATTGACAATATGGCTGACGAAGAATATCCTACTCCACAAATAGCAAGAGACACTGATTTTGTCTATGTCGGTAGAATCCATCGGGATTACTCAGTACCATATGGTTTTTACCTTTGGATTGTTGCCGATAATTTAAGGAAAGGTGCTGCTACTAATGCAATCCAAATCCTTGAGGAAATAATAAAACGTAATTTATTTGAATACAAGAAGATTGAGTTTTATTAATAATTCTCCTATTTATAAAAAACGGGGCTTGTGCCCCGTTTTCTATTTCAATTCCCAATATTCATCACCTTTAAGCAATTTATCAAAATCATAAGCTCCGGGAGCTGATTTGTAAAATTCGATTTGTTCAGTTACCTTTTCATCATAAGTTGGTTTTCGAATAGAGAGAAAAACACCCATTGGCCTTGGCACATCCGGATTGTATGTCATATTGGCTAATATAAATGCCAATGTTGTATCCTGTTCATTGTGAACAATTAAATCATTAACTGACCATTTACCGTCTGTTAAAGATACAACACGGGGCGTAAAGCCATCTAAAATTATACCTTTATCCATATTATCACCAAAAATTAGTGGCTTACCGTGTTCAAGTAATACAGTATGTTCAGCTCTAGATTCTTTTCGAGTATATAAATCGAAGGCACCATCATTATATATAACACAATTAGTATATGCTTCAATGAATGCAAAGCCATCGTGACGAGCTGCACGATCGAACATAAGTTGCATCATTTTCTGATCTCTGTCATAACAGCGTGCAACAAAGGTTGCACCAGAACCAAGGGCTAGTCCCACCGGATTAAACGGATCATCCAATACTCCAAGAGGAGATGACTTTGTAATCTGACCCGGTAGTGAAGTAGGGGAATATTGCCCTTTTGTTAAACTGTAAACGGCGTTATTGAACATAATAACTTTCAAGTTTACATTTCTTCTTGCAGCATGTATAAAATGATTACCACCAATACTTAGGCAATCTCCATCACCGGTTGCAATCCACACTGATAAATCAGGTCGAGCGATTTTTAAACCTGAGGCTATTGCAATAGCTCTGCCGTGCATAGAATGAATACCATAAACGTTGACATAATATGGGAAACGGCTCGAGCATCCTATTCCGGATACAAATACAATTTTTTCCCTTGGGATACCAAGAGATGCTAATATTCTTTGCGTTTGTGCTAAAATAGAATAACCGCCACAACCTGAACACCAACGTACATCAATCGGTGTCTTAAAATCTTTGGGGGTTAGTTGTTGTATTGGGCTAGGATTTAAATTAATTATTTCATCAATTTTATAAATCATCACGACCTCACTTCATTTAATAATTCTTTTACTTTCATTTCGACTTCGATTGCTTTTAATGGTAACCCTTGAATCTTATTGAGACCAATTCCCCTAACAAGATACTTGGATGCAAGAATTGCCCTCAACTGTCCATTATTAAGCTCCGGTATCAATATTCTCCTAAATCTCTTTAAAATATCACCTAAATTTTTGGGGAATGGATTTAAGTATCTCAAATGGCACATTGAAATCTTATATCCACTCTGTCTCATTTTTTCGAAAGCATCTTTAATAGCTCCGTAAGTACCTCCCCACCCGACAATCAATAAATCTCCTTCTTGCTCACCTTCGACAACAGCATCAGGAATATCATTTACTATGCCATCAATTTTCTTTTGTCTTATTTCAACCATTTTTTGATGATTCAGTGGGTCGTGGCTTACCAAACCTGTAATATCCTCTTTTTCTAAACCACCAATTCTATGCTCAAGTCCAGGTGTACCAGGCAATGCCCATAGCCTTGCCAAAGTTACCGGGTCCCTCTTGTAAGGTTGGAAATTTTCCGGATCTGTTACAAAAGTTGGTGTTAGATCGGGCAATTCTTCCAGTTTTGGAATCTTAAATGGATTCGTACCCTGGGCAATATATCCATCAGTTAATAAAATAACAGGTGTCATATATTTTAGTGCGATTCTCGCTGCTTCGATTGTCATATTGAAACAATCTGCAGCGCTTGTAGCAGCTAATATTGGTAGAGGTGCTTCTCCGTGACGTCCATACATTGCAATAAATAAATCAGATTGTTCTGGTTTAGTTGGAAGTCCTGTACTTGGACCAGCTCTTTGAACATCAACTATAATCAGCGGTAATTCAAGCATTACAGCTAAACCGATTGATTCTACTTTTAGCGACAATCCCGGACCGCTTGTTGTAGTTGCAGCTAAATATCCACCAAACGATGCACCAATAGCACTACATATTCCAGCGATTTCATCTTCCGCTTGCAAATGTTTAACACCAAATTTTTTAAATCCAGATATAAAATGTAGAATTTCAGTAGCTGGGGTTATTGGGTAAGAACCTAAAAACAAAGGTAAATTAGCTCTTTTAGCTGCAATGACTAAACCGATTGCAACTGCTTCATTTCCTGTGATATTTCTGTAAATGCCGGGTTCTAAATCAGCTTTTGGAATATGGTATTGAATAGCAAATTCTTCACGTGAAGCTCCATAATTCCAACCTGCTTTCAATGCTCTCAAGTTAGCTTCTAAAATGTCGGGTTTTTTCGCAAATTTGGCTTTAAGCCAATTTTCGGTAGCTTCTAAAGGGCGGTTGAATAACCAGTAAGCAAGGCCTAAGGCAAACATATTTTTCGTTTTATCTACGTACTTGGGATTTAAATTTAAATCCTCAAGTACATGAGTTAAAACTCGATTAATATCAATTTTGTAAACCTGATAATCACTCAAGCTACCATCTTCAAGTGGATTAGTTTCATATTTAGCTAATGACAAATTTTTTTCATCAAATCCGGCAGTATTAGCAATAATAATTCCACCTCGTCTTAGTTTAGGCAAATTCACCTTAAGGGACGAGGCATTCATTGCTATTAATACATCAATAAAATCTCCAAAAGTATTAATTTTATGGCGTGCGAAATGTATTTGATATGCACTTACACCATATAGAGTTCCCTCGGGTGCTCTGATCTCCGATGGATAATCCGGAAATGTATTGACATCATTACCATAAATACCGGATGTGTTTGAAAATTGAGCTCCAACAAGCTGCATTCCATCGCCCGAATCGCCGGCAAATCGTATCGTTACATCTTCTAAATATTCAATTCTTTTTTCCATATTTTGACTATATATTGTTGAAATAAAGTTCAATCAAAAAAAATACAGGGAACCTTCATTTAAATTTGGTCCCTGAATTTGTACGATATATTAACCTTTTATTTTCATTTTTAGCTCATTTTATGAGCTAAGTTAATTTTAATCATTATCTACGATACAATAACGCTAAATCAACAAAAAAATTGTTTCAATTACAATGCTAATTATAACTTAAATAAATCAAATACAAACAAATTAGCTGTTTTGTATAATAAGTGTTACTAATATCCAAGTTTATATTTAGTTATAGCTTTCATATATTGAGCCCTTTCAAATGAACTTGGGTCTGAAACTTTAACCTGGCTCATACTACCTATCATTTCCTCAACTGAGTTGTATTCATGCTCTTCCATCCAGCTTTTCATTTGATTTTCGATTGTTTTGATATGCACAATTCCGTTTTTCAAAAGAACAGAGCAAACCATAGCAACATTAGCACCTACCATAAGCATTTTTATTACATCTTCGCCTGTATGAATACCACTTGTTGCTGCTAGATCTGCTTTAATTTTACCTTTTAAAATAGCTATCCAACGCATTGGTAATCTCATTGCAGATGAATGGCTTAATAGTATATTTGGTACAACTTCCCTTTGACCTAAATCAATATCTGGTTGATAAAATCTATTAAAAAGAACAAGAGCATCAGCACCTGCATCGTCAAGTCTTTTTGCCATATTCGCCATATTAGAAAAATATGGACTAAGCTTAACTGCAACTGGGATTGTAACAGCTTTTTTTACTGATTTAACTATGTCAATATATGTTTGCTCTACTTCTTCACCTTTTAAGTTTAAATCGGTAGGTATATAATAAATATTGCATTCAATAGCATCAGCACCAGCCTGCTCCATTTTCTTTGCATAATTTATCCATCCGCCGTTTGTTGAACCATTCAAGCTTGCTATAATAGGTATTTTTACAGCTTGTTTAGATTTGTGTATGTGTTCAAGATATTCTTCTGGACCCAGTCTATATTCATATGCTTGAGGGAAGAAAGATAAGCTTTCAGCGTATGCTTCAGCACCAATAGTTGTTGTATGTTCTAATTCTATTTGTTCAAGTCGAATCTGCTCCTCAAATAATGAATATAGAACAATAGCAGATGCTCCTGCATCTTCCATTCGTTTAATATTATCTATGTTCTCTGATAAGGGCGAAGCTGATACTACAATCGGGGATTTAAGCAATTTTCCCAAGTATTTCGTTTGTAAATTCATCATTTTACTCCTTATATTATCAATTTATATTTTATTGAATTCTTCTTTCTGCAAGATATTGATAGTATTTGAATCTATTTTCTACATCTTCCTGGGCTTGTCTGAAAAATTCTTTTGCAGCATCAGGCCTGATTTTTGTCAACATCTTAAAGCGGGTTTCCATATTTAAATACTCTGAAACTGGCAACTTAGGTGCTTTTGAATCAAGAATTAATGGATTTTCTCCCATTTTGAGTCTTTCGGGATGGTATCTATATAATAGCCATTGACCTGAATCTACAAGTGCTTTTTGATATTTTAGAGGTTGAGTCATATCTATACCATGAGCAATGCAATGGCTGTATGCAATTATAATTGAAGGTCCTTCGTAAGCTTCAGCTTCTAAGAATGCTTTCAAAGTGTGATCATCTTTTGCACCCATCGCAACAGACGCTACATAAACATTGCCATAAGTCATTGCCATTAATCCAAGATCCTTTTTACGTGTTGGTTTACCACCAGCTGAAAATTTGGCAATAGCACTCAATGGAGTTGCTTTTGAAGTTTGTCCGCCAGTATTTGAATAAACCTCTGTATCCAAAACTAGCATGTTTACATCTTTACCCAAAGCTAAAACGTGATCAAGACCACCGAAACCGATATCGTAAGCCCAACCATCTCCACCCAAAATCCATACACTTTTACGAACAAGATAATCCGCAATTTCGCTTAATGTTATGGCGTCTTCACTGTTGATCTCATTTAATCGCTCCCGTAAAAGCTCTACACGTTTCCTTTGTTCTTTTATACCTGCTTCTGTTTTTTGTTCAGCGTTAATTAATGCATCAACAAGCGATTCACCTAATTGAGATGCTAATTTCTTTAACAACAAAATTGCTAAGTCTTTTTGCTTATCAATAGCTAATCTAAATCCTAATCCAAATTCCGCTGTATCTTCAAATAATGAATTTGACCAAGCCGGTCCTCTTCCTTCTTTATTCACGGTCCACGGCGTTGTTGGTAGATTACCACCATAAATAGAAGAACAACCTGTTGCATTTGCAATGATTGCCCTATCGCCAAATAATTGTGACATTAATTTTACATAGGGTGTTTCGCCACAACCGGCGCATGCTCCGGAAAATTCAAATAATGGCAGTTGAAGTTGTTGTTGTCGTATGTTATTCACTTTTATCTCAGTTACATCTTTATCGGGAATTGAAAGGAAAAATTCCCAATTTTTCGCTTCTATTTCACGCAATGGTACCTGTGGATACATATTTAACGCTTTTCTACTTGCATCCTTTTTATCTTTAGCTGGACAGGCTTCGACGCAGACTCCACATCCGGTGCAATCTTCAGGTGCTATTTGTATAGTATATTTTTCACCAATCCAATCTTTTTCTTTTGTATCCATATATTTGAATGTTGGAGGAGCTCCTTCAAGATATTTTGCATCATAAGATTTAATACGTATGGTTGCATGAGGGCAGACAATTGCGCATTTGCCGCACTGAATGCATAACTCTGGAACCCAAACCGGTATTTCAAGGGCTATGTTTCGCTTTTCATAACGTGCTGTTGCTGTTGGAAATGTACCATCTTTGGGGAAAGCACTCACAGGTAAATTATCACCTCGACCGGCTATTATCTCGCCCAAAACATTTTTTACAAACTCAGGTGCATAATCTGGAACGGGAGGTCTAATATCAAATTTTGCTGTAATTTTATCTGGAATTGGTACTTCGAAAAGATTATCGAGTGTATTATCTACAGCCATCAAATTCATCCGTACAATTTCTTCACCTTTTCTGAAATATGTCTTTTTAATTGAGTCTTTTATCTTTTCAATGGCTTCTTCACGAGGTAGTACATTTGAAATAGCAAAGAAACATACTTGCATTACTGTATTGATTCGTCGTCCCATTCCACTATCTTCTGCAACTTTTTGTGCATCTATAACATAGACCTTGGCTTTTTTATCGAGGATTCTTTGTTGTGTCGTACGAGGTAAATTATCCCATACTTCTTCGGGTTTCCATGGTGCATTAATCAGGAATGTACCTCCATCAACTAAATCCTTCAGCATATCATATTTTTCCAAAAATACTGTTTGATGGCATGCTATAAAATTAGCATGGGTTATTAGGTAGGTAGATCTAATTGGCTTAGGTCCAAATCTTAAGTGAGAAATTGTTACAGCACCAGCTTTCTTAGAATCGTATACGAAATAACCTTGTGCAAAATTATCTGTATTTTCGCCAATTATCTTAATTGAATTTTTATTAGCACTTACAGTGCCATCGGAACCAAGTCCATAAAACATTGCTCGAATAACATTATCAGGTTCAATATTGAAATTTGGGTCAAAATCAAGACTTGTAAATGTTACATCATCTTTGATGCCTACCGTAAAATGATGTTTAGGTTTTTCTGACTTTAAGTTATCAAAAACAGCTTTAACCATAGATGGGGTAAATTCTTTAGATGATAGCCCATACCTTCCACCAATTACTTTCGGCATTGATTTTAAATTACCATAACCGTTATTTAATCCTTCCATCAATGCATTTATTACATCCAAATAAAGTGGTTCACCCGTAGCACCAGGTTCTTTTGTTCTATCGAGTACACTAATTGCCTTGACAGTCGAGGGAATTGCTTGCATAAACCTTTTAATGTCGAATGGTCTAAATAATCTAACTTTCAAAACACCTACATTTTCGCCGTTTTCATTTAAATATTCTACAGTTTCGTGGGCAGTTTCGCATCCAGACGCCATAAGTATAATAATCCTATCTGCTTCGGGGTGACCTACATATTGAAATAATTGATACTGGCGTCCGGTTAAGGAAGCAAATTTATCCATTGTTTTCTGAACTATATCGGGGCATTTGTCATAAAATGGATTTATTGTTTCTCTATTTTGGAAAAAAACGTCCGGGTTTTGAGCAGTTCCACGTAGGACTGGTCGGTCTGGATTTAAAGCTCGTTTGCGATGAGCAATTACAAGTTCTTGGTCTATCATCTGTCGCATTATCTCATCGCTTATTAATTCGAT
Source organism: Candidatus Kapaibacterium sp. (assembly GCA_938031175.1). GTDB lineage: Bacteria > Bacteroidota > Ignavibacteria > Kapaibacteriales > UBA2268 > CALHGZ01. The sequence goes on from CALHGZ010000008.1 coordinate 26,670, forward strand.
TTTTGAAACTTCGTGCGATGTACGAAATCCATCGAAAAACATTATGAATGGAATTCTTGATTCGAGGGTGCTTGCTTGAGCAATTAGCTCAAAATCCATCACTTCCTGAATTGAAGCTGCAGATAACATTGCAAAGCCTGTTGTACGAGCTGCCATAACATCGCTATGGTCTCCAAAAATTGACAAGGCATGGGTTGCTATCGAACGGGCACTTATATTAAATACCGAAGGAGTTAACTCCCCAGCTATTTTGAACATATTCGGTATTTTGAGCAATAGTCCTTGAGAAGCAGTAAAAGTTGTAGTTAATGCACCTGCTTGCAGTGAACCGTGGACGGCACCAGCAGCACCAGCTTCACTTTGCATCTCAACTACAGTTGGAACAACACCCCATATATTTTTTATACCTTTTGCTGCCCATTCATCTGCATACTCGCCCATATTTGAGGACGGTGTAATCGGATATATTGCACATACTTCGTTAACTCTGTAAGCTACGTAAGCTGCAGCTTCATTGCCATCGATTGTAACATATACTTTATCACTCATAAATTAGCCCTTATTTTATTCAAACAATTTATCAACTTAATAAAATTATATTATCTACTATCTTAAATTTTTTCAAATTACAAAATATGTTTGGTTTAAAGGTTTTACAAAACTTATATGTCTCCATCTTGTTGTTGTTGTAACACATTAATTTATATAGCTTTATTTAATATAAAAAAGGGGTAGTTTTAAACTACCCCTTAATATATTGTCCTGGAACAATTATGCAGCGGGTGGATTAAAAGTTCTGCTCTTTAATTCATTATCGATTAGGAATAAGCTTGAAGGATTATCTCCTGCTAATTTTAATCTTGCGACTATATCGCTGACTGTTGCTTCTTCTTCGACTTGCTCAGTAATATACCATTGCATTAAAATATGCGTGGCGTGGTCACCTTCTTTAATCGCTAAATCCGCTAATTCGTTAATCCAACCTGTTACTAGTTGCTCGTGGTTATATGATGCTTCGAAAGCTTCAAGCGGAGTTTGCCAATTAGATGGAGGTGCAGAAATTTCTCCAATTTTTGCTTTTCCACCCCTATCTAATATATAGTCAAACAATTTCAGTGCATGGAACATTTCTTCTTGTGCCTGGACTCTCATCCAGTTTGCAAAGCCACTGAGATTTATTGAATGATAAAAACCAGCCATTGATAAATATAAATTCGATGAGTACATTTCCCTTGTCAATTGCTGATTTAATGCATCTTCAATTACCTTTTTAATCATTTTTGTTCTCCAAATAGTTTATAATTTTTTGAATTCAATTATAAATTCTGTTCCAGGAATATTGGCTGATTTTTGCAGGTGGGATGGTGATTCAAGTTTAATCGTTGCATTGTAGTATTTTAAAGCTTCCAATACAACAGACATCCCTAAACCAGTTCCTTCTATTCCTTTTTTCTTTGAAATTGTTGAACGATAAAAATCATTAAATATTTTGTCTTTTTCTTTATCAGGTATTCCGATTCCGCTATCAGCAATTGATATTACCAATACCTTTGGAGAATCATTTATATATATCTCTACTTCACCTCCAGAATCTGTATATTTTAAACTATTTGAAATTAAATTTGCAAAGGCGAGTTTTAGAATTGTTTTATCTCCATTAAAATATATTTCCTCGTCTGGGTAGGATTTTATTTGAACTTGAATTTCTTTCGTTTGAATCGTATCCTTAAATTCATCTAGAATTTCCTTGAAAAAAGCAACTAAATTTATTGGTTGGACTTTTGTTGTCAATATCCCGAGTTTTAAGCTGGACAAATATAAAATATCATTAATTAATTCGATTCCATTATTTAATCTAATTTTTGAACGTTCAAGAGGTGTTTTCAACTGCATAGGAATTTCACCATATGCACCTTCAAGCATCATATTTATATATGTTATAACTGCACTTAGTGGAGTTTTCAAATCGTGTACAAAGGACATAATGTATTTCGATTTAGCTTTTTCCGCTCTCTCAAGTTCATTATATGCCTCGTCCAAAGATCGATGACTGCGGTATAATTCTTTTGCAATTGAATTTGCTAAATATGTACTTAAATATAGCGCCAATGCAAAAATTGCATAAAAAACTATTATGTATTGAATATTATAATAGGAATCTTCTGTAATTAAACCATAAATAGGATGGTGAGGTATATATCCCAGGTATTCGAATAATGTTATTAACACTGATATAATGAAAACAGCAGTAATTATGATAGTCATTATAATACCAGGTAGGAATAGACTGCCAATTATTACATGGAATATATACAACACGAAAATGGGCGTTTCAATTCCTCCCGTGAAATAAATAAAAAGTATCAAAGCTAAAAAATCGGTGCATATTTGTAAAAGAGAAAAATGTGTGCTCCTAAATTTAAACTGTTTTTTAGATTCGCTTTCCTCACGGAACCAACCTCTTGCAGTGGCAAGTTTACGCCATAACAAATGATAAAAAATATTATATACCAAAATTGATAATGCAATTATCCAATGCGGTTTAGTGTCTAAATCAAAATCTGGGTAGATAATTTTCAATAAATATGTACCCAGAATCATTGAAGTAAGCATTAAAACAGCACCATATCTGAGCTTAATAAGCCATAAATTCCTTCTCCGGATTTCGACCCAAAAATCCTCGAATTGTACCCTTTCTGGCACTAGCGTAAATATGGATTGCTTTTTCACCAGATTTCAATGCTCATTTGTTATAAAAAATGAGCAAAATTTTTAATATAAACTTTCATATTATTTTTATGTTATCATATTAATATCAGTCTATATACCTACCCCGCCTTACATAATGGGTGTGTAACAGCTTATGGGAAATATGCCCACAGGGACCATCTGTTAAAAACTTTTCATAAATAAACTTAATGTGTGGATTTTCGTGAGATTTTCTTACACTTAATTCCATTTCTTCTTTGTATATAGCTTCTGCACGTTTTTTCCTAATTTCCGGAGATGTTGGGATAGGTTGTCCACCACCACCAATACATCCACCAGGACAAGCCATGATCTCTACAAAATGATAATCATCAAGTTCGCCACGAATCAACATCTCCATAACTTTTTTTGCATTAGCAGTTCCGTGTGCAATGATAAATTTTAGTTCTAACCCTTCTAAGAATGACCATTCAGGTTTGACCTCTGTCAATAAAATAGATGCTTCCTTTATTCCCTCAAATCCACGGCATACTTCTATATTCAGATTCTGGAATGGTACCTGTCTTCCTGTAACTAATTCATAGACTGTTCTCAAAGCTGCTTCCATAACTCCACCGGTAGCACCAAAAATTAAACCGGCGCCCGATGCTTCGCCAAATGGATCATCAAAGTTTGATTTTGGTAATTCTGGCAAATTCAACCCTGCTTCTTTAATCATCTGTGCCATCTCACGTGTCGTCAAGCCATAATCAATATCTTTATAACCGGAAGATCTCATCTCAGGTCGGTTGCACTCGAATTTTTTAGCAGAACAAGGCATTAAAGCTACTGTAACTATATTTGCTGGATCTATATTGTGCAATTCCGCATAAAATGTCTTTAATATTGCTCCAAACATTTGTTGCGGTGATTTGCAAGTTGATAGATAATCCAAATAATCAGGATAGAAATGTTCTATGTATTTTATCCAACCCGGTGAGCAAGAGGTAAATTGAGGAAGTTTGATATTGTCATCTTTATCAACTAATTTTTTCTTCAACCTCAATAGTAGCTCCGTACCTTCTTCCATTATCGTTAAATCGGCTGAGAAATTCGTGTCGAAAACTCTATCAAATCCAATCATTCTTAGGGCTGTATTTAACTCTCCAGTCATCGAATGACCAGGTGGCAAACCAAATTCTTCTCCAATAGAAGCACGTGGCGACGGAGCTGTCTGTATAATTACATGCTTTTCAGGATTATCTATTGCCTCCCATATTTCATCAGATGGATCATTTGCTTTGAGTGCTGCTGTTGGACAGCGATTTATACATTGACCACAATTGATACAGATAACATCGGCAAGCGGTTTGTCCATAAATGTGGAAATTTTAGTTCTATCGCCTCTGTATGTTGCTTCTAAAACTCCTACTTCTTGCAAATCTATACAAGTACGAACACACCTTTTGCACAATACACATTTATCCATATCTCTAATGACTGCAAAAGAGGAACGATCAACGCTATATCTTCGTTCTTGAATATGACCATACCTGAAAAAGTCAACACCATATTCTTTTGCTAATGTTTGTAACTCACAATTGTTATTGCGGTGGCAAGTATAGCATTGACCATAATGTTCGGACAACAACAAATCTAATATATGCCTACGTGCTTTTCTGACCTTTTCTGAGCTAGTCCAGACATTTATTCTATTTGTAATAGGATATGCACAAGAGGCTTGTAAAGTTTTCATCCCTTCTACTTCAACAACACAAATTCTGCAAACTCCTGCTATACACAAATCTTCGTGATAGCATAATGTTGGTATATGAATACCATTTGAGCGGCAAGCTTCCAAAATTGTAACACCTAATGGAACCTTAAAATCTTTACCATTAATTTCAATCTCTACTATATTACCTATGTCGGCTTTACTATCTTTATCGATTATCTGTCTTTGCTGGCTCACCGGAGCTCTTTTCAAGATTTTTGCATTCATAATTATACCATTACCATTGTGTAAAAATTTCGTTTTCAAAATGTGTCATAATTGCAATAAAAGGATTTGGGCTTGATTGACCTAAACCACATTTTGAGGCTATTTGCATTGTCTTACCTAATTCAATCAATTCCTTGAGGTAACTCATCGAACATTCCCCACGTTCAATCATCTGTACTCCTTCAAGAAGTTTTATATTGCCTATTCTACAGGGTGTGCACTGCCCGCAAGATTCTTCAACAAAAAATTCCATAAAATTTTTTAAAACCTGCAACATATCGCGGTCTTTATTAAATATGATTATCGAACCACCTGTGGATACATCCTCGAAAGAGATATTCCTTCCGAATTCAGATTTTGGCACGCAAATTCCCGATGCACCTCCGATTTGAACCGCTTTTGTATCCTTAGCAGCAACCATTTCTAACATTTCGTTAATAGTCGTTCCAAAGGGAACTTCATAAACTCCGGGCTTTTCGCAATCACCTGATACAGAGATCAACTTAGTGCCCTTTGATCTATCTGTACCAATTTTTTCGAACCATTCTGCACCTTTAAAAATTATAACAGGTACTGCTGCAAATGTCTCTACATTGTTGACAATAGTCGGATATCCCATAAAGCCGGTATTTACTGGGTAAGGTGGTCTATTACGTGGTTCACCTCGATGACCTTCGAGAGATTCAATTAAAGCCGATTCTTCTCCACATACATAAGCACCTGAACCAAGTCGTATTTCTATATCGAAGTGAAAATTAGAACCTAAAATATTGTTGCCAAGTTGATTTTCCGAGTACATCTTATCAATTTCGCTTTTTAATTTATTTAGCAAATACCTGTACTCTCCACGTAAATATACGTAACCTTTGGATGCTCCAATTGCATAGCCTGCTATTATCATACCTTCAAAAACAAGTCTTGTATATTCATCGAGCAAGACCCTATCTTTGAATGTTCCAGGTTCCCCTTCATCAGCATTACAAATAACGAACTTTTTCTCTGAAATAGCAGCAGCGGCAAGCATCCATTTCGTACCTGTTGGGAATCCCGCTCCACCTCTACCTTTTAAACCTGATTCTCTAATCTCCATAATTATTTCTTGTGGTTTCAACTCGAGGGCTTTTTTTAAACCATCACCATGGTTTTCTTTGTTAAATAATACTGTTCCATTGATTATTGGCATAATATTCTCCTATTTGCAATTTTTCAATATTTCAATTGCTTTTCGGGGTGTAAGATGTGTGTAAACTGTGTCATTAATCAACATAGCTGGACCAGCGTCGCACATTCCCATACAATTGATATATTCAAGAGTAAACTTTTTATCCTGGGTTGTTTCTCCAAATTTTATATCCAGTTCGCGTTCAATAGCCCTTGCAATAGCTTCTTTTCCAGCGAGGTCACAGGAAATTGTTTTACACAATCTGACTATATATCTGCCTTCTTCTTTAACCCTCATAAAGCCATAAAATGTGACTACTCCATAGACTTCGACTGGGTGAATATCCAGCAATCTGGCTACTTCCTGCTGAGCAAATTCTGAAATATGACCATGCTTGTTCAATATCCTTTGGAGTATCGGCAATAGATTATCGCGTGTATTACCATATTCATTTACTATTCCTTCTATCTCAGCTGTTAAAGCACTTTTTTCTGATACTAACATTTCACTCTCCTTAATTATTGCAATAATTCAGCAATTTTTTCCAATAGTATTTTAGACTCCACCGGCTTTTCTAAAAATACGTCTGCAGGTACGGTCTCTGATGTACCATATTCAAAGCCTGTAACTTTACTGATTGATGTTAATAAAATTATCGGAGCTTTAATTCCAAGCTTTCTAAATTTATTAGCAAGATAAAATCCATCATCAGCTTCAACCATCATAATATCAAGGATAATCAAATCAGGTTGCTCGCTTTTTACCAAATTGATAGCATCATCCGGATTGTTTGCAGTAACTGGTGTGTAACCATTATTAATTAACAGAATTTTTATGGCTTCCAGGATATCTGGGTCATCGTCAATTATTGCTATTTTGGGCATATTCTCCTCTTTTTCAATAAATTATAATTTTTTATTTACTAAATTATCTGCCAAATAACCGTACAAAAAAACATATAGAAGCCCTGTAATCGTTGTGTTGCAAATTAAAAAATTTATTTTAATGCTAATTAAATAAAAAGAGTTAATTTTATACGAATGTTAACTAAATCCAATTGAATAATTATGCAGTCAAAAGAAGATTTAAGAGACAAAAAAATTCGTGAATTGTATTCTTTATTAGAGAAAGCTTATCAAGGAGGCGGTCAAAATCGAATCGATGAACAACATTCAAAAGGTAAACTTACAGCTCGTGAACGAATCGAAGTACTACTTGATAAAGGCACATTCCGTGAACTTGATGCCTTTGCCCATCACCACTCAAGCCAATTTGGACTTGATAAACATATTTATCTCGGTGATGGTGTTGTAACAGGTTACGGTACAATTAACAACAGAAAAGTTTTTGTTTATTCGCAGGATTTTACTGTATTAGGCGGAAGTTTGGCTTCTGAGCATGGAAGAAAAATTTGCAAAATAATGGATATTGCTATGAAAATTGGCTGCCCTATTATTGGATTAAATGATTCTGGTGGAGCAAGAGTACAAGAAGGTGTCATCTCGCTCGGTGCTTATGCAGATATATTTTTGAGAAATACTCTTGCTTCTGGAGTTATTCCCCAGATTTCTGTTATTATGGGACCTTGTGCTGGTGGTGCTGTTTATTCCCCTGCTATTACAGATTTTATTATAATGGTCAAAAAGACTTCATATATGTTCGTCACTGGACCAAAAGTTGTTAAAACTGTTACTCATGAGGATTTCACATCTGAGGAACTCGGCGGGGCTGAAGTTCACGCAACAAAAAGTGGGGTAGCTCATTTTACTGCTGAAAATGATATTGAAGCTCTTGAAATTGTTATCAAACTTCTAAGCTACTTGCCATCAAACAATGCTGAAGACCCACCGTTTGTACCAACGAGTGATCCCTACGATAGAGTTGACGAATCGCTGAATTATATTGTTCCCGAAAATCCGAATCATCCTTACGATATGAGAGATATAATATATAAAATTGCTGATAATGGTGAATTTTTAGAAATTCACAAAGATTGGGCTGAAAATATAATAGTAGGATTTATTCGTCTCGGTGGGCGTTCAATTGGAGTTGTTGCTAATCAACCCGCTGTTTTAGCCGGTGTTTTGGATATTAATTCTTCAAGAAAAGCAGGGCGTTTTGTCCGATTTTGTGATTGCTTTAATATTCCATTACTTGTTCTTGTCGATGTTCCCGGTTTTATGCCCGGAGCAGATCAAGAGTGGGGTGGAATTATCACAAATGGAGCTAAATTACTTTATGCTTTTTGCGAAGCAACAGTACCAAAGGTTACTGTAATCACACGGAAAGCTTACGGTGGTGCCTATGACGTTATGAACAGCAAACATATCAGAGGTGATTTCAATTTCGCTTGGCCAACTGCTGAATTAGCTGTCATGGGTGCTAAAGGTGCTGTTGAAATAATTTTCAAAAAAGAAATTGAAAAAGCTGAAGATAAGGAAAAAAGACAACAAGAGTTAATCGATGAATTTAATGAAAGATTCGCTAATCCCTACATCTCAGCCTCTTATGGATATATCGATGAAGTTATCGAACCAAAGTTTACAAGACAGAGATTGATTGATGCTTTCAATTTACTAGAAAATAAAATTGATACTAATCCAAGGAAAAAACACGGTAATATACCATTATAATTCATTAACACATTGATAAATAATTAATTACACATCGGGCAGCTGTCTCTCCGCTCCGTACAGCCCCCTCTATCGTTGCGGGTAATCCTGTCGAGGTCCAATCGCCAGCTAAAAAAAGATTTTCATATTCTGTTACAGCAGTTGCCCTAAAATGTAGATTTTGAGGTGTTAATAGCACTGTTGCTTTTTTATAATTCAAAACTTTCCAATTGATAACATTTTCAGTACTAAAATTTGGGAAAAATCTCATTAATTCATCAAGGCACATTTGTAGAGTTTGTTCTCTTGTCAATTTTGCATACTTATCCGCTGAACTGATAACAATCGCATATTTATATAATTTATGTTTTTCAGTTATTTCCCCAGAAATCCTTTTTATATTAAAAAGCCAATGCAATGGAGAATCAACTAATCCTATAAATTTCTCCGTTGTAATTTCTTTATCGAGCCAAAGATATACCGTTATAATTGATGAGGTCCTGAAATTATTAACTAATTCAAGAAAAATATTTAAGTTACTCAATCTACCAATTTGTTTAAGAGAATCAGGTGGGATTGCTAAAATTACAGCATCAAAATCATCATAGCAAAAATCATTTATTGTTAATGTAGCAACCTTCCCATTTCTTATTTCAATTCGTTTCAGTCTATGGTTTAGACAAAGTTCACAATTTCTGTCGCTGAGATATTTTTCAACAGGTGATATTAAATTTAACAATTCAGTTTTTGGAATTACAATTTTTGCTTTTGAGAATCCATTGGAAAATATTTCATATAAAATATTTATCAAAATATCCGCTGGAGCATCATTAAGCTGTGCGTTCATAGTAGCGATAATAAAGGGTTCCCAAAACAATTTTATAAGATCATTTTCCTGTTTATGCAAGAGAAGAAATTCTTGACAACTTAATCCCGATTTTCTGATTTTTTGATGAATTATTTTAGAAATTAAATTTGCCATTTTGAATTTTGATTTAAGACCTACTCCTTTCAATAAGAATAATCCGAGAATAAATCCTATATTATCATTGAAAAACTTTTGCTCAAATGTTATAATTTTGTCGCTATTCATTAAAAATCTTACTTTAAACTTTTTTTGCTGGTAAAGCAAATCTTTGGTACCTAACTTTTTCAAAAGATTGAAGAAATTCACATAAGCACCAATCATTATATGTTGCCCTAAATCAAGTAATTCCCCAATTTCTGTATCAGCAAAAGAGGACATCCTTCCTCCAATATTATTTGCTGATTCGAAAAGCTTTACACTCAGCCCCCGTTCGGCAAGATACATTGCTGAACTAATTCCAGCAATTCCAGCACCTATGACTGCTACTTTGTTTTTCATAAAATAATAAGCGGGTTGCCTCTGAATTATATAAAAATAAGAATGCAACCCGCTACGGCATTAATTCACATTACTTATTTTTTGTTTTTTTATTCTTTTTGTCTTTTTTATCTTTTTCTTCGTTTTTCTTTTCTTTTTTCATAACTTTTTCTCTAATTACTGCTCTTGCTGCTGCTAATCTTGCAATAGGAACTCTGAATGGCGAACAGGATACATAATCCAAACCTAATCGATGGCAAAATTCTACAGATTCGGGATCGCCACCATGTTCCCCGCATATTCCTATTTTCAACTTTTTACGTGTTTTTCTTCCGTCGTCAACAGCTTTTTCCATTAAGAATCCAACACCTGCTTGATCTATTGAAACAAACGGATCCACTTTATAAATTTCTTTGTTAACGTATTCAGGTAAGAATCTTCCTGAATCATCACGGCTAACACCTAATGTTGTCTGAGTTAAATCATTTGTTCCAAATGAGAAGAATTCGGCTACTTCAGCAATTTCACTGGCTGTGATTGCACCTCTTGGCACTTCAATCATTGTACCGACCAAATACTCAAATTTAACACCAGTTTCATTCATCACTTCTTCAGCAACCCGTCTAACGATTATTTCCTGATCTTTCAATTCTTTTACATTACCAACAAGCGGAATCATAATTTCTGGTAATACTGTTTTGCCTTCATTAATAACTTCGACTGTAGCTTCAAATATTGCTCTTGCCTGCATTTCAGTGATTTCAGGATATATAATACCTAATCTACATCCACGGAAACCGAGCATTGGATTGAATTCGTGCAAAGCATCAACTCGTTCTTTAATTGTTTTAAGTGGAATGTTCATAGTTTTGCTCATTTCTTTTTGACCAACTTCATCGTGTGGCAAAAATTCATGCAGTGGAGGATCTATTGTTCTGATTGTTACAGGTTTACCATCCATAACTCTGAAAATTCCAGCAAAATCCTCTCGTTGCAGGGGTAACAATTTAGCTAAAGCAGCTTTGCGCTCTTCTGCTGTATCAGATAATATCATTTCCCGCATTGGTCCGATTTTACCTTCACCGAAGAACATATGCTCTGTTCTGCACAAACCAATACCTTCTGCTCCGAATTGAATGGCATTATAACTTTGATCAGGCTGGTCAGCATTTGTTCTGACACGTAGCTTACGATATTCATCAGCCCAATTCATTATCTGTTCATAAATTTTATAGACTGGTGCCTGTTCTGGGTCGAGAGTTTTTTCTATCAATACTTGGATTACTTCACTGGGCTTGGTCGGTATTTCGCCGTAAATAACTTCTCCCATTGTACCATCTATAGAAATATAGTCACCTTCCTTGATAAGCCATTCTGTACCGGGTACTTTTATTTCGCGGGCTTTATAATCAATTTGCAAAGCTTCGCAACCAGCTACGCATACCTTACCCATTTGCCTTGCAACAAGAGCTGCGTGCGATGTCATACCACCACGAGCAGTTAGAATACCTTCTGCAGCATTCATCCCTGCTATATCTTCAGGTGAAGTTTCAATACGTACAAGAATTATTCTCTCTCCTCTTTTTTTCCATTCAACTGCATCTTCGGCATTGAATACAACTTTACCAGTAGCAGCTCCAGGACCAGCATTAAGTCCTTTAGCAATTAAGCGTTTTTCATCCAACGCCTTTTTCTTTGCCTCGCTATCGAATACTGGTCTTAATAGTTGATTTAACTGGTCTGGGTCTATTCGCATCAATGCTTCCCAGGGCTTAATTAATTTCTCATTTACCATATCAACTGCTATTTTCATTGCAGCCATTGCTGTTCTCTTACCTACCCGGCATTGAAGCATATATAATTTGCCTTCCTGGATGGTAAATTCTATATCGAGCATATCGCGGTAATGCTTTTCCAAAATTTGGCGGATTTTTTCCAGTTCATTATATGATTTTGGATCTATTTCTTTTAGTTGACTAATAGGAAGTGGCGTACGAATACCAGCAACAACATCTTCGCCCTGAGCATTCATTAAAAATTCACCATAAAAAATATTCTCACCAGTAGCAGCATCGCGAGTAAATGCTACTCCTGTACCTGAATCCTCACTAAAATTGCCAAATACCATTGCCTGGACATTTACCGCTGTTCCCCACCATTCAGGAATATTATTTAATTTACGGTAAACAATTGCTCTATTATTCATCCAAGAACCAAAAACAGCACCAATTGCTCCCCAAAGTTGTTCTTTCGGATCTTCGGGAAACTCTATATGCAATCGTTCCTTGATTGCTGATTTAAATTCATAAACGAGTTCTTTCAAATCATCAGCACTTAGTTCGATGTCTAATTTTACGCCTCTATCTTTCTTTTTCTTTTCTAAAATTACCTCAAAAGGATCTTCATCATCTTTTGACTGAGGCTTCAATCCAAGAACAACATCACCATACATTGCCACAAATCTACGATAAGCATCATAAGCAAATCTTGGATTATTTGACTTTTTTATTAGACCTTCAATGGTAGTATCATTAAGACCTAAATTCAAAACAGTATCCATCATACCTGGCATTGATGCCCTTGCACCAGAACGTACCGAAACAAGGAGGGGATTGTCGGGATCACCAAATTTTGCTCCCATCTCTTTCTCAAGTCTTTTTAAAGCTTCATCCACTTCTTTGTAAAGGGATTTAGGATAAGTTTGATTATTTGCATAATAATATGTACACACTTCGGTTGTTATTGTAAATCCTGGGGGGACTGGTAAACCTAAATTAACCATTTCCGCAAGATTTGCACCTTTACCACCAAGCAAACTTTTCATAGATGCATCACCATCTGCTTTACCAGCTCCAAAATAATAAACATACTTTGGCTGATTTGATTTTTTCGACTTTTCCTTTTTGTCTTTTGAACCCATAAATACTCCTTAGTAATTAATTCCAGATATCTTTTTAAGATTAAATTTATATTCAAATTATAATTATAGAAACTACAAACTTAAAAACTAAGTTATTAAGTAGCAAATTAAATTCATTCATTACAATTACCAAATAAATTCTTTAATTATAATCAATTAGTAATCTCCTTAAATAAAAATTAACAATTCATGCTTAAAAATTGCTTTTCCTCATACAACATATAAAAACTTCAAACGTATGTATTCATGTGTCATAAAGAAAAATATTAATGACAATATCATGTAAATATAGCAAACTTATACAAATATTTAGTCTTCTCACGTTTACATTATTGCTTCTTTCATTGAGAACTGACGAAAGCTACTCATTATTCAACACTGACGATAATATAAGCAATGAAATAATTTTCAGTTCAGTTGTTGACCGTTTAATTGCAAACAAATCTGATCCTGAATTCGTAAAAAATTTAATTAACCACCCATCGGTTCAATTTAATGAAAAGTACATTCGTGTGAACGTTATCAAAAGTATGCAAAAAGTTGATTATTCAGCACATTATTCTGATAAATCTGCACAAACTGTATATGAATTATTAAGACAAAATTTTGACTTATTCCAAAACTGTGAAAATCAGTTTTCCATCCCAAAGGAAATTATAGCTGCTATCATTTGGGTAGAAACAAAATTTGGCTCTTATCTCGGTAATTCGCACGTACCAAGCGTTTATTTAAATACTGCATTAGCTAATGAAGCTAAATATATAGAAAAAAATTTGCAAATGAATTTAAAAGATTTAAACGTAAAAAAAGCCGACGAAAAATCAATTCGGAAGAAAATCAAATCTCGCTCAGCTAAGAAAGCTAATTGGGCAATTAAAGAATTATTAGCTTTAGAAAAAATATACAATGAGCGTGGAATTGATATATTTTCTCTCTATGGTTCTTGGGCTGGGGCATTCGGAATTTCACAATTTTTACCATCCAGCTACCTTAATTGGGCTATAGATGGTAATAAAGATGGCATCATTGATTTATTCGATATTAATGATGCAGTATTCAGTGTAGCTAATTATTTAAAAAATAACGGCTGGGGTAATTCCTACGAAGAGAAAAGAAAAGCTATCTTCAACTACAACAATAGTTCTGCATATGTTGATGCTATTTTGAAGTTATCAGAAAAAGTCAAGAATTACATAATGACTAGTAATATTGAAAATACCGCTCCGATTGATTAATCGCTCAATTCACAAATAATAAATTCAAATGGCTTTAAACTCACTACAAGAGAGTTGTTTATTAACTTATATTTTCTTTTATTAAAAATATCAAAAATTTGAGAATAATTTTTTTCAAATTTCAGATTTGTGAAGCTGGTTTCATTAGGGTTCAAGTTAAAAATTACTGCTAAATCGAGTTTTTTGTTTATAGTTGCTCTTGTAAAGCCAGTAACAAATTCATTAGAGCATTTAATTTCCCATATTTTCGAATAAGTCTCGTTGTTCAAACCTTTTAAATATTTATCTCTCAAAGACAAAATCAAACGCATTATAATTAATAAATCTGAATGATCTAACCAATTAAGAGATGATTCAGAAAAAAGTGGGAGATTTTCAGGTGGATATTGTTTTATCTGCTCATCAGTAAAGTCAAGTCCGGTATTGACCGGATGCTTTTCACCAAGTTCAAATCCTGTATGAATAAATGGTATAGCAGGCAAAAAGCAGCTCACAGCCCATACTAATTGATTAAATCGAATATCGTTGAATCTTGAAAATGCCCTTGGAGTATTGTGATTTTCAGAAGTGGCAAAAAATGGAATAGGTGAGCCTTCTTTTGCCAAAAAATTTATAAGATTCTTCATTTTAGCAGGCTGATGCATATCAAAAGGCAAATATCCAACGACTGCATCATATCCTTCATCAGCACTTTTCTTGCTGAGAACGAAATTTTCCTCCCAGAAAATGAAATTCTTTTTGTTTTCTCTTGCTCGAACTACAATACCTTCTCGTAAATCCGAGGGCAAAGCATGACCCATATCAATCATCACACCATCAATATCAAATTTATTTTGATAGTATGGTACTATACGCATTATTTTATCCCAGAGGTCGTCAACTTTGTTATCTGCAATAGCTAATTTTGTATCATACATTCTGACAGTGTTATAGGCAATATAGTTAAAATCGGGATGCTCATAAAGCCTTAAATAAGTTACGTCACTCCAAACGGGTTGATTATCATCAGGTGGCCAATCTGCAAAAGCACCAGGGATGATGCATCTCCTATTGTCCTGTAATAAACCTTCTATTCTATTATTTATTAGTCTCAATTTTCTGGGCGTTGGAGAAAATAATTTCTGATAATCTTTATCAGGTGCCGGTAAATCCTCGAAATCTTGATTTTCTACTTTCTGCTTAATTAGCAATAACTCTTCTTCTTTAAATTTAGGCGGTTTAAATGATTCTGCTAGTTCGTCATCATCATAAATCCAATAGAACCAGTTGGGACGTTCGAGCGCAAGATCGCTGTCCCTGCTCGCTGTACGAAAAACAAATTCGAGAACTACCTTTATACCTAAAATATGAGCAGCTTCTACAAAAGCTGAAAATTCTTCCTCGACACTTAATCCTAAAATTGGCTCTGATAGATTTTTATCTATTTTGAATGGATTTTTAATTGCATAAGGTGAACCGAGAGTACCCTTTTTACCGTATATACCAATTGATGTGATTGGTAGTAAATAAATGATTGTAGCACCAAGACTTTTTATATATGGCAAAATTGCTATTGATTTAAGAAATGTACCTGTTTCCCTGAACCCCTTTAATATTGGCTCAAGTTCAATTTTACCATCATTGTTGTGGTCAAATGCTGTTGTATAACGTACAAACATATTATAAACAACTTGTTCAGATAATTGGGGTTTGATATTGTTTGGATTGATTCCTGCAGACTTTTCTATCCTATCGATTTGTCTAAGAAAAAACCGCTGTGGATTGACATTTATCAAGCCTTTGTACCTTTTTAGATATGGATCTAACCACAGTGAAGGTATATAATAATTTCTTAATCTGGAACCAGTTCTGACTAATTCCTCTAATACTGCTTTTAATTTTTTTAGCTTTTGCATCCAAGAATTTATATAAATTTAACTACTTTAACTGCTCCTGGTGATAAAAATTAAAAATTTTCTCAGCTATTGCATTACCAAAATTTTCAGCAATCCTCTCCTTCGATAATGTTTTAATTATTTCAACTGAACCAAATTCATTTAATAACCTCATAGCTGTTTTCAAACCAATACCTTTTATCGCTGTGAGTTCAGTTTGAATAGTTCTTTTTTCTCTCAGGTGACGATGATAAGTAATAGCAAAGCGGTGTGCCTCATCACGAATTTGTTGTAAGAGCCTGAGACTACTTGATGTTTTCGGCAAAATGATTGTTTCAGGATAATCAGGTTTAAAAACCTCTTCCAGTCTTTTGGCTAATCCAATAATTTCAACTTTATCAGAAATTTTTAGCTCAATTAAAACATTTAGAGCAGCAGATAATTGTCCTTTACCCCCGTCAATTACGATTAAATCGGGTAGTTCCTTTTTTTCGTCTATTTGTCTTTTGTATCTTCTGAAAACAACTTCCCGCATAGCCGCAAAATCATCATTTCTATTGACTGTTTCAATCTTATATTTTCTATATTCAGATTTTTTTGCTTTACCATTAATAAATACAATCATCGAAGAAACAAGTTCACTACCCTGTATATGCGAATTATCAAAACATTCAATACGTATAGGTGGTTTTTTCAATCGTAAATCTCTTTGCAATGATAATACCTGATGAGGTATAACCTTTTCTTTATTGAATTGGGCAATATTATACTCTTTAGCTATAAAAAGAGCGTTTGTATTAGTCATATCGATTAATTTCTTCTTCTCGCCCGATTTAGGAATAAAAATATGAACTTTCCCTTTACTCCTTTTTTCGAGCCAATCTATTATATAATCAAATTGTTCTGGCTCACAAGATAAATATATTTCTTTGGGAATAAAATCGTTTTCGAGATACCATTTTTCTAACGTTAGTTGCATAATCGTTTCGTCAGAGACGCTACGTGAATCGGTAATTATATAATGTCTTTTCCCAATTAATTTCCCATCACGAATTTTGAATATGAGAGAGCAAGCCGTTTCTCCATCTTTAGCTAGACCAAACACATCTCTATCTATCAAATCGCTTGTAACTATTTTTTGCTTAGCATCAAATTCACGCAAAAGATTTAACTTTTGTTTTATCAAATTAGCTTCTTCAAATTTCAATTCCTCTGAGAGCCTGTACATTTTTTCTTCGAGCATTCGCTCTACATCTTTAGTTTTACCGTTGAGGACCTGTATAGCCAATCTGATATTTGTCAGATATTCATCTCTGTTAATCAAACCTTCGCAAGGTCCATTACATTTGCCAATATGGTAGTCCAAACAGATCTTAAATTTTTTCTTCGCAATAGATTCTTCCGTTAGTTTTAAATCGCAACTACGGAACATAAATATACTTCGAAGCAATTTAAGTACTTGTTTTAAATACCTTACTTCGGTAAATGGTCCATAATATTTAGATCCGTCCCTTACTATTTTTCGTGTTGGAAAAATTCTAGGAAAATCTTCGTTGGTAATACGAACATAGGGATAAGATTTGTCATCCCTTAACATTACATTATAACGTGGCTTGTGTTGTTTAATGAGAGTATCTTCTAAAATCAATGCTTCAGCTTCTGAATCCACTAAAATAACATCAACATCGGCTATTTTATCGAGCATTGCTTTAGTTTTTGCATCCTGTGGTTTATTCTTTTGAAAGTATGAACGTACTCTCGTTCGCAAATTTTTAGCCTTGCCGATATAAATGATTTTATTAGAAAAGTTTTTGAATTGATAAATCCCCGGTGAATTTGGCAGAGAATTAATTTTTTCAGCCAAAGACATATTTAGATCGCTTATATATAATTCATCTGGCATAATTTTGGGTTAGATCAGAAACCACCTGTTGTAGTTCTGTAGAGCATACCTTCCTCACCACAAAACCAGCCTCTGGACTGATCAAGAAAGAATAAATGATAAATTTTCTTATTAAAATTTGTAATCTGTTGAAACCAACTTACACCACCATTTCGGGTATAAATTATTATACCTCTATTCCCAACACACCAGCCATCAAATTCGTTGAGAAATCTCAAACAATAAATATCAAAGGATTGGTCTATTGTACCGCCCGTCCAGTTAAAGCCTGCATCATTTGTAGTTATAAGCAGTCCTCGCCATCCACCAGCCCAGACAATGCTTTTATTTATAACTGAAACAGAGTTTAACCAAGCATTATCTATTCCAACTGATAATGACCACTTCATTCCCCCATCGATTGTAAAAAGAACTATCCTGTCACCTACCATAAAACCATTATTTTCATCTATAAAACTAAAATCATTGAGATAAAGAATATTGTAATCTGTGTCAATCAACTCCCAGGTATTACCTTTATCAGTAGTATGATAAAACAAACTTCTTTGACGATTATTTCCAAGAAGCCAACCCTTTTCGCCTATAAAGTATATTTTTGAATATACAGCATCAGTAAAGGCTAAATCTATTTTTTCCCAGGTATTACCGCCGTCACTTGTCTTTATTAAGAGTGATAAATGTGGTAACGCATTGCTCAGTGCTCCCCCAGCGACCCAACCATTAAGTGTATCAGAAAAATAAAGTGAATAAATACTTGCATTAGAAGGTATCTTTATTCTTTCCCAGTTAATACCACCATCTTTTGTCTTTAACAAATTCCCATTTTCGCCACCAGCCCAACCATTTTGTGGATCAACAAAATAAACTGTGAAAAAATTATCCCGTGTACCGGTATTACAATTAACCCAACCTTCGAAATCTTTGTAATCAACTACTGAAACTGGTTCATCACAGCTAAACATTAATAAAATTAATAACAGAGAAACTAAGGTCAATTTTATTAAGTTCATTGCATTTTTATAAATATCTTTTTAATACTTTGATTTAGATTAAATTTTGCATCTTCAAATTTTGGAGGTCCAAATCTCCCCTTAACATTTTTAGATACACCAACACTTTCTTTTGGTATCCCAAGGAAATTTGTATTCAATTTACCATCATTATTTTCATCGTGAAAAACTGAAACTGCATATTCTCCATAATCAATATCATCAAATTCAACAGTTGTTTGATTATTTGTAATCGAATAAATTCCATAACTGTAAGCTTTATCACCAATCATAGGAAATGATTTAGGATTATTATGCAAAGCAACATAAGCTTTGCCTTCATTACTTTTAAAACCTTCTATATGTATAATCAATTTACCTTTTTGTTGCTCGCCAAATATAGAATTAGCAAATAAAAATAGAAATATCACCAAAATTTTTTCCATTGTGCCTTTGTCAATTAAATTTTAAGCCAGTAATTGATAAAATCAATTTTATGACGTCTTTAAAAATGAAAAATTTGAAAACAAGAAAAAGAATTGTAACATTATAACGTATTAATTCAATAAAAAAATCTTAAAGTGGTTTATCATTTTTTATTTTTGAAAACTTTTAAAAATTGAAAAGAAAAAATATGTCGAAAAAAAATCTAATCATAGTCGAATCACCAGCAAAAGCCAAAACAATTAATAAATATTTAGGCTCGGGTTATGTCGTAGAAGCATCTGTTGGACATATAAAAGATCTGATTAAAGTTCGCCTCGGAGTTGATATTAACAATGGATTCAAACCTGAATACACAACAATCAAAGGCAAAGCCGAGATCATAAAAAGATTAAAGCAAATCTCCGAAAACTCTAATAATGTACTAATAGCCACTGACCCAGACCGTGAAGGTGAAGCTATAGCTTGGCACATAGCCGAAGAAGTCAGAGATAAAAATAAAAATATAAAACGAGTTCTATTCAATGAAATCACAAAAAGCGGTATCCAGAAAGGTATTAGTCAGCCTCGCGATTTGGACGAAAAGCTATTTATGTCCCAACAAGCAAGGAGAGTGATGGATAGACTTATCGGTTATCAAGTCTCTCCTTTTTTATCTCAAACTTTAATTGATAAAACATCGAGAGCATTATCAGCAGGCAGGGTTCAATCTGTTGCTCTTAAATTGATATGCGAAAGAGAGGATGAGATTCAATCTTTTGTACCGATTCAATACTGGTCTATAAATGGTTTTTTCAACAATAATAATGAAGATCAAATTAAAGCAAGACTAATTGCTTTTGACAATAAATTAATCAAAAATCCGGAAGGCTCCGCAAAGTCTAATATCCCTGAATTGCAGGATGAAATAGATCGAAAATTAAAAGAACTACACTTTATAAAAGATCAAAAACTGGCTGAAGAATTAATTAATAAAATTAAATCGACAGAATTTAAAATTGAATCCATAACCAGAAAACAAATTAGACGCACTCCAGCACCACCGTTTACTACAAGCTTGTTGCAACAAGAGGCATCAAAACGTTTAGGATTTGCAGGGAAAAAAACAATGCAACTTGCCCAGACTTTATACGAAGGCGTCACAATTGGTTCTGAAACAGTAGGACTTATTACATATATGAGAACAGATTCTACAAGAATCAGCCCTGAAGCCACAGAAGCTGCCAAAAAGTTTATTCTCCAAAAATATGGAAATAACCATTATCCCGAACAGCCAAACATTTTTCAATCTAAAACTACAAATATACAAGATGCTCATGAAGCTATAAGACCTACAATATTAAGTTATACCCCGCAGGAAATAAAGAAGCACCTCACAAAAGACCTTGCTGATCTTTATGAGCTGATATTTGATAGATTTATTGCTTCACAAATGAAATATGCAATCATTGAGCAAACAACGGTTAATATTGCCGGTAATGGATTTAAATTCCGTGCAACTGGTTCGGTTATTTTATTCAAGGGTTTTTTGGCGGTATATGATGACTTAACTGAAAACGCTAGTAATGACAAAGATGAAAATACTATTTTACCAGAAGGATTAAAAGAAAATCAAATACTAAAATTAATTAAAACTGACACAATCCAATCTCAAACAAAAGCTCCACCAAGGTACACTGAATCAAGTCTGATAAAGAAACTAGACGAGTTGGGAATTGGTCGTCCAAGTACATATACACAAATAATATCTACTTTAAACGAGAGAGGCTACGTAGAATTAAACAAAAAAGCATTTGTTCCAACCGAATTAGGGCAGGAAGTAAATAAAGTGCTATCCAGGTATTTCCCAAATATATTTAATGTTGATTTCACAGCCCAGATGGAACAAGAACTTGATGATATAGCTGAAGGGACAAAGTCATACTTATCTGTATTAAAAGATTTCTATGAACCGTTCAAAGCTACATTAAATGATGCAGAGAACAAATCTACCGGTACTCAAATTCCATGCCCTAAATGTGGTGCACCTATGCAAATAAAAGTAAGCCGCAGAGGTAGATTTTTGGGATGTACACGTTATCCTGAATGCGATGGCACACTACCCTTACCTAAAGGTACATTAGATAATAAACAAAAAAAAGAACCGGAAATAGCAGAAGGAGTATTCTGTTCCTGTGGTAAACCTATGGTAATTAGAGAGGGAAAATACGGTAAATTTTATGGATGCTCAGCTTATCCTGATTGCAAAGAAATAAAACCAATATCATCCGGTGTCACATGTCCAAAATGCAACAATGGAGTTTTGATAGAAAGATTTAGCCCTAAGACTAAGAAAAAATTCTGGGGATGTTCCAACTATCCCAAATGTGATTTCTTAACCAATTATGAACCAATCAATCATAAGTGTCCTAATTGTAATCACTATTTTCTTGAGTATAGATATCGGAAGACAAATAATGGGTATGAAAAATATATAAATTGCCCCAACTGCAGGCAACATTATGAAATCAACGATTTTTTCCAAACACAGGATTAGTATTTTATTTGAATTTAAACTTATTAAATGATTGATTAAGTGTAAGCCATCCAACCATCCCAAAACCGAGCAAGAATAAGAATTGGAAGGGAATAGCAGCTATTTCTTTATAATAAATTGAAATCATGATTCCAATCACAAAATAAATAGCTATCAATAACTCGAAAAATACAGCAAAGTTGATTTTGTGTTGTACATATTTTTTCTTACTCGCACCTTCTTTAATATCACCTATTTTAGGTGTCCTCCAAAAAGCTGATTTGCGGTTAAGAAGTGCCTCTATAACTGCTTTCGTATTGTTAACAGCAAATCCCATACTACCGGCAAGGAATAGTGGGAACAGTAGTAGTCTTTTACGCCAATCGTAATGTATCGCTTTTTGGGCATACATATAGAACAAAAATGTCGAAACAGCAGCAAGAACAAAAATTGACATTATTGAGTAAAATTCATCATATGTACCAACAAGATTTTTTATTAAAACCACCGGAACGTTTAAAATTGCAACAATTAATATAAATGGAAAAACAATATTACTTGTCAGATGAACAATGCATTCCAATTTAACTTTAAGTGGTAAATCAGATCGTAAAACCTGTGGCAGGATTTTCTTAGCAGTTTCAACAGCACCTTTAGTCCATCTAAATTGTTGAGTTTTTAAAGCATTGATATCTGAAGGCAATTCCGCAGGGGAGGTTACATCATTTAAAAATACAAATTTCCATCCTTTAAGTTGAGCTCTGTAGCTTAAATCCAAATCTTCTGTCAAAGTATCAGCATGCCAATTACCAGCATCAATAATACAACTTTTTCGCCAGATACCAGCAGTGCCATTAAAATTGATGAAAAAGCCAGCATTATTTCTTACCTGTTGCTCCAAAACAAAGTGACCGTCTAAGGCTAAAGCTTGTGCACGAGTTAAAAAAGATTGATCCTCATTCAAATGCTCCCATCTAGTTTGAACCATACCTATTCTTTCATCTTTGAAATATGGAAGTGTCAAATAAAGAAAATCAGGGTTTGGAACAAAATCTGCATCAAAAATAGCTATAAAATCCCCCTCGGATAGTTCTAATCCATATCTCAAAGCTCCTGCCTTGAAACCTTCTCGATTTTCTCGATGAAGATACTTAATATTAAAACCTTTATCAGCATATTCATTAACCAGACGTTTTGCTATTTCCTGAGTTTCATCAGTTGAGTCATCAAGCACCTGAATTTCTAATTTTTCTTTCGGATACTTGATTTTACAAACTGAATGTATCAGTCGTTCAACTACATTAAACTCATTGTATATAGGCAGTTGAATTGTTACTTTGGGCAAGTTATCGGTGTCGAGTTGATCATATTCGAATTTCCTCTTGGCTTTTTTGTAATAATATACAAGTATCAAACCGTGAATACCAAAACCAAACAATATACATAATGATATGAAATAAACAATTAAAATGACGTTTTCCATAGGTAAACACCTATTAACCTTTTACAAATTTTTAATATTTATTTTAATACTTACCATCCTGAAACAACAGCCACGAGTATATCTGATGCTATTTGATTAATAGCATTTTGAATAGCTACATCCCTACCCACTTGTGCATTAGATACTTCATATACATCAAAACTAGAAAAACTCTTTTTCCATATAGTTTTTTTATTAATATCATCAACATATTCAACTTCGCATCTGACATCAATTCTATTACCACCAACAAGTTCATTAACCCCAATAGTTTGAGGCTGATCACTTATGCTTGTTATTTTAACAAAAAGCTTAGCATCTCCTCCAAAATCAACAATAGAAAATGAGTTATCATTTCTGAAATTTTCAAATAGCTTTTGCATTAATAATTCACGATATGATGGATTACCAATACCACTCATATCGTCAACATTAGCTATATAAAGCGTTTTCAAATGTGGTGGAATCGAACCACCAGTAAAAGAATAACAACCTGTTACCAATTTAAGAAAAACAAAATTAATTAAAATGAAAATTAATGAAAAAAAAACTTTTTTATTAAATACAGTCATATTATAGATCAGATAGTTATGAACCCGTTTAAAAAAGGATTATTAATACGTTCATACCCAATTGTTGTCGGCTCACCGTGGCCACTATAAACTTTAAAATTGTCAGGCAACGTCATCAATTCACGTTTTATCGATTCTAGTAATTGTTGACCATTACCCCCGGGCAAATCATATCTTCCAATACTTTCGCAAAACAATGTATCCCCAGCAAAAATAACTCCATAGTTATGTTCAATTAAACAAATACCTCCTTCGGTATGACCAGGGGTATGCCGCACTTCAAATTCAAGGTTACCACATTTAATTTTATCTCTGTGGGCAATATATATAGATTGAGAAAAGCTATCTAATTGTTGAGATAATGGGAAAACTGTATGATTATTTGGATCTAATATACGATATTCGTCATCTTTATGAATATAGACAGAAGCTTTAGTAATCTTGTTTATTTTTGTAAGATCAGCAGTATGATCCCAGTGTGAATGTGTAAGTATGATTGCATTTAATTTAGCATTATATTTATCGATGAGTTCAATAAATCTATTACAACTATCCAACGGCGTATCAATAATTATTGCATCTGCCGAAGATGGGTCAAAAACAAAATAACCAATCGTAAAAACTGGTCCCGCTTCTACTGGAATTATGTTCATTTATAGAATTTTATTACCCAATACTCACTTATATGAGTGCAAAATTAATATGTTTGAATGATAAAAAAAATTATTTTATTATTCCTATTCCCTTTATAAATATTTAAATTTAATTTCATCATTTCATCAATTTGATTTTATACTCTAAATTTAATTTTAATTTTTTCGCTATATTGGATAAATTGTTTTTTATAGCATCTAAAATTTCAAGATATTATTCATTTTCGGAGTAACAACTATGCAATCAGTCATACTATCAGCAGCAAGAACACCAATCGGTTCATTTATGGGCAGTTTATCATCATTCTCGGCTCCGCAATTAGGTTCTTTCGCAATAGCTGAAGCTGTTAAAAGAGCTGGGATCAACAAAGATGAGATTAATGAAGTTATTATGGGCAATGTTCTAACTGGTGGTGTTGGACAGGCACCAGCACGACAAGCCAGTATATATGCTGGACTACCAAAATCAGTCGAATGTATGACAATTAATAAAGTATGCGGCAGTGGATTGAAATCAATTATGCTTGCAGACCAAGCGATCCGATGTGGAGATGCTGAATTAATTGTAGCTGGAGGTCAGGAATCAATGACAAATGCACCTTACATGCTATTTAAAGCAAGAAGTGGATACAGAATGGGACATGGTGAATTGCTTGATTCTATGATTTACGATGGATTATGGGATGTCTATAATCAAATTCATATGGGAATGGCTGGTGAACTTTGCTCGAGCGAATATAAAATCTCACGTCAAGAACAAGATGAATATGCTATTATGAGCTACAAAAGAGCACAAGAAGCTCAGAAAAACGGTTGGTTCAAAGATGAAATAGTTGCAATTGAAATTAGCGATAAAAAGGGTAATACTATAATTGATACTGATGAAGAACCCGCTAAAGTCAAATTCGAGAAAATACCCGAATTAAAGCCTGTCTTTAAAAAGGACGGTACTGTGACAGCAGCAAATGCATCAACAATTAATGATGGAGCCGCTGCTTTAGTTATCGCTTCAGAAGCCAAAGCTCAGAAAATAGGTGTTAAACCACTTGCAAGAATAGTTGCTCATGTATCACATGCTCAGGAGCCAGACTGGTTTACAACTGCCCCTGCCGCTGCAATTAAAAAAGTTTTGAATAAAGCAAATATGCAACTTAGTGATATTGATTTATTTGAAGTAAATGAAGCTTTTGCTGTTGTACCGATTGTGACGAAGCAATTAGCTGATGTTCCATATGAAAAAATGAATATTCACGGTGGAGCAGTATCTCTCGGCCATCCTATAGGTGCATCTGGTGCAAGATTATTAACCACTCTTATATATGCACTTAAGCGTACTGGCGGAAAATATGGCATTGCATCCTTATGTATCGGTGGTGGCGAAGCAAATGCAATAATAATTGAAATACTATGATTTAAATCTTAGTAAGCAAAATTAAATGACGCCCTCATTGGGGCGTCTTTTTTTTTTAAGTTAATTAATTAATAGCTCATTGAATCTATATTTACCTTGCCACGGAATACCCAATAAATACCTATGGTATAAGCCAATACAAAAGGAATACCAATAATTGCCATTGTTAACATAACCGTAAGGGTTTTTTGCGAAGAAGAAGCATTATATATAGTCAAGCTATAAGCCGGATCAATGCTCGAGATAACGATATTTGGGAAAATTCCTATAGCAAAAAGTGCTATCAGAGCAATTATGCTTGCACAAGAAGACAGAAAAGCTCTGAACTCTCTTTTATGATGAATTTCACGTGGAATATTAGCTATTGCAAGCATATTCAACAAAGCTACAATAAATAATTCAGGATGATTTCTAAAATGCTCTATCATACTTTGCTGGTAAATCAAAGTCCACATAGTTATCATCACATAACAAATCACAAAGAAAATTATACAATTATTTACCCAAGCTCTTACTTTATTTTGTAGTTCACCTTCTGTTTTCATCACAAGATATATAGAACCATGCATCATAAAAAGAGCTATTGTTGTAACTCCAACCATTATAGCATAAGGATTTAATAATTCGAAAAATCCAATGTAAGCTTCCTTGTCAGCATCTATTGGAATGCCCTGTATTATATTCCCCAGTGCAACACCCATAACAAATGCTATCAAAATACTTGACAATGAGAACGCTACATCCCAATTTCTTCTCCAGGATTTTGATTCACGTTTACTTCGAAATTCAATTGACACAGCCCTGAAAATTATCACAAGTAACAAAAGCATCATTGCTGGATAGAAGCCGGAGAATACCGTTGCATAAACTTCGGGGAATGCTGCAAATAATGCTCCGCCACCAGTAACAAGCCATACTTCATTGCCATCCCATACTGGACCAATTGAATTCAACAAAATGCGCCGTTCTAAATCATCTTTTACTAGTAAATGCAATGCCCCAACGCCTAAATCAAATCCATCAAGTATGGCATAGCCCGTAAAAAGGACGCCTATTAAAATGAACCAAGTTATTTGTAATTCCATATCATCCTCTATTTTGATTGTTACTACCTCAATTAATTTCCAAAAATTGTCTTACGTTCAGTCAAAGTTGTTTCAATATTTTCAGCACTTTCTGGTCCTGTCTTGATTTTCCTGTCGAGTAGGAATATAAAAAGAATGAACAGAAGTGAATAAATTATCCCAAAGAGAATAATTGAAAACAGAACTTCATTAAATGAGACAACTTTTGAAAGAGCATCTTTAGTCCTCAATAATCCATATACAATCCAGGGCTGACGGCCAATTTCCGCTGACATCCAGCCAAGCATATTAGCTGAATGTGGAAGAAGTATTGAAAAAACACCAATCCAAAGATACCACTTCGCTGTTAGTAATTTTTTATTTATCCATAACACAAGTCCAATCCAACTTAATAAAATTAGTAACAATCCAATTCCAACCATGAAATGATAAGATTGAAATACAATATTTATTGGCGGTCTGTCCTCTGGTGCAAACTCTTTCAAACCAGTAACAGGTTTATTAAAATCTCCGTAAATTAAAAATGATAATAATTTAGGTATTTTAATTCCATAAGTTATTTCATTCTTTTCGTCAACCCACCCCACTAAATATAAATCACCGGGAGCTGTTTCGAAATGCCCTTCGAATGCAGCCATTTTCGCTGGTTGAGTCTGAGAAACCTGTACCCCACTATAATGTCCCGTAATAAGTTGGGTAATAGAGGCGATTACAGCTACAACAAGAGCTATCTTTAGCCCAGCAATAGCATAATCAATATGTCTTTTCTTCAATAAATAATATGCGCTGACACTAATCACTAAAAAAGCACCTGTTAACCAACAGGCAGAAATAGTGTGGGTTAACCTTTCAATGGTAGATGGATTAAAAACCATTGCCCAAAAATCCGTTATTTCTGCTCTTTGTGAAAGCCCTTCCCCTACAATGTGAAAACCTGCAGGTGTCTGTTGCCAGGAATTAGCAACAAGAATCCAAACGGCACTAAGATGGGCACCTAATGCAACCATTATAGTCGAGATAAAATGAACTCGTGGACTAACTTTGTTCCAGCCGAAGACCAATATCGCGAGAAAACCTGATTCAAGGAAGAAAGCAAAAATACCTTCCGCTGCTAATGCGCTTCCAAAAACATCCCCAACGTATCGGGAATAGGTGGCCCAATTGGTTCCAAACTGGAATTCCATCACTATACCACTGGCAACACCCATTGCAAAAATTAAGGCAAAAATCTTCACCCAGAATTTGGTAAGATTTTCATACATTTTATTACGTGTCTTAATGTACATACCTTCCATTATAACAAGGATTAGTCCTAAACCGATGCTCATCGGGGGGAACAAATAATGAAAGCCAACAGTAAACGCAAATTGTATACGGGATAATAGTTCTACATCTAACATTTATATTCTCAGATTTGTGGATGGAAACAATCTGAGTATTAAAATACCAAACAAATTAGTAATAATCAAAAGGAAAATGTGTCTTTGTATAAAACTTTATTTTTCGAGCATAGGACCGTAATGCTCAAACATATAATCGGCAATTGCTTCAGCTTCTTTGGGCTTGAGTGCTTGATTAGGCATTGCTGGGTATTCAGGGTCAACTTTGACTGGATTGAGCAAAAACTTGACTAATTCATCTTTTTTACCGATATATTTAGTCAACACCAACTTATGTGGCGGTCCAACGAGCTTTTGATCAAATTGATGACAAGCAGTACATTTCACCTTATATAATTCCTCACCGTTGATACTTTCCTGAGTCCTGCCAAGTGAAGCCAATTTGGCTTCCTCGTATTGTTTATATTCATCTGCCAAATAAGCAAATTGCTGTTTATTTGCGACAGTGAAAGCACTTTGCTCTTTAATTATTGTAAAGAAAAATACAAGAATCACCAGATAAAAAGCAAATGAGGAATAACCCATTTTATTATTTCTAACTATTACATAGATTATATGAATGGTATAAAACGAAATTAAAAGAACAGCCAGAGCAAATCCAAACATAAAGTAGGATACAGCATATTTTGGTGTTAATACAAGATTAAGAATAAGAAATATTGGCTGGAATGCCATAAAAAATAATGATATGGAAGCGTTTAGTTTCTGTGCTTTTTCACCATATTCAGGAGTAAATTTATAAGTATATTTGTCCCAGATAAAGAATTTTACAATAAAAGCCATACCTGTTACTGCCAATCCTGCAGTAATGAAATTGATGTAAATTATTATTGCTGGTATAGAAAAGAGAGTGGATATGAAATCAGCATAAACCCATCTTTCCTTATCAACCGCTAAAGAAGAAGAAGAAATTAATATCCAAAGCGAGAAAAATAAAAATACAAAGCCCAAAATTCCCGCCCTCGCTTTAAGTCGGCTTAATGCTTGTGTATAATGGTAAATATCCCCCTCTTCAATTGGCTCTTTAGGAGAAATAGTCGCCATTTGTAAAGATAATTGCAATGAATGTTTATATGAATAAGCACCGATTAATGCTATTAAGAAAAAAACAAATCCCCAAATTAAATAGAGCACAACAGGTGAATCTGTATTATATAATAATTGAGCATAAATAACAATTATTGAAATATAAGGCACGATACCCAAGGCAAATGCAATTGTTTTATTTGGAGTAATTAGATTAATATAGTCTCTGGATAGCAATTGTTCTGTTTGACTTCCCTTTTTACTTTTAAAATTGAAGTATAATGATAATAAATAGCTACCAAATAATGTGCCCGAGTATGTTATAAATATTAGTTTAGCTAAAATCAATAAATAATTTAATAGTTGTATATTTGATTCTTTTTGCAATATTATTAAATCATTAAATATGCCCATATATTACCTATTGTATTGATTTTTCAAATTAATCTATCTAAAGAAATAAGTACAACCGTCAATAAAACATAAAAATTCACCATTCTGAAAGCAAATGAATAATTTGGAACTTTTGAAAATTGATCAAGTAATTCCTTGGTTCGCCAAATAAGCCAAAATCCTGCTAACACGAGTGAAATAAATATTACAGGATTGTTAATATCATTAAATATTATAATTAATATACAACTCAGTACCAGTGCTATTATCCAAACAAATGTTATGCGGCTGGATTTACTGCTGTTGAATATATCAGTTAAAACGGGAAAACCAGCTCGCTTATAATCTTCTTCATAAATCAGCATAAGAAGCCAAAAATGCGGTACTTGCCAAATAAAGATGAATAAATTGAAAATTAATAAGTGCAAGTCCAAAAGATTACCACCGGCAGCAATCCAGCCAATTGCAGGAGGAATTGTTCCGACTAAGGCACCAGGGATAACAGCAAAGGCGGTTTTCTTTTTCAAAGGAGTGTAAAAAAGATTATACCAAATTATTGCAAATATTCCTAATAAAAATACTGAAAAATTACCGGTTAAATATAAAAGTAAAAGTCCGGCTATAGTTAATGTCAATGCGATTATGAATCCGGTCAAAGGAGTGATTCTCTTTGAAGGAAGTGGTCTGAAACGTGTCCTGTTCATAATTGCATCTGTCCTTATTTCCTGGTATTGATTGAAAGCAGAAAGACCTGAAGATAAGATGTAAACACCCATTATAGGCAATAACATATTATATGATAATGCCCCTGAATAAAGGATATAAGCAACTGAAGAAGAGATTGCGATAAAAAATGTTATTTTAAATTTCGTTAAATCCCTAATAATACTAATATAGTCACTAAAAGTTTTCATCTTATGTTCAATTTGCTGAAATATTTGTTCCTGTTTTCACAGTATCGGCTGGAGCTGATTCTTTCGATTCCATCCCTTCATTAAGCCATTTTTCAAATTCATCTTTCGGCAAAACATGCAATTTAGTGTACATATATGCATGATTTAAACCACAATATTCAGCACAAGCAATATCAAAAGACCCAGTTTTTATAGGCTGAAGTATCATATAAGTTGTTCTGCCTTGAAGAACATCCTCCTTCAACCGGAATGCAGGTATATATAAACTATGGTTTACATCAATTGAAGTCATTTCGAGTTTTGTAGTTTCATCAACTGGGATATATAAAGTATCAGTTTTTTTACCATTCGGGTATTCAAAATTCCATTTCCACATCTGAGCTTTGACTTTTACAGTAAGCGCTAAATCAGCTACATTTCTTAACTCATAGAAATCAACGTATCCATACCAAAACATACTCAATACAATTACAAGCGGAACAGCAATCCAAATCACTTCCAAAGCGACATTTCCTTCGATTTGTTTAGCTTTGGGATGCCTTTTCCTGTTGTATTTAATTACAAAGTAAATCATTGCTGCCGTAATTCCTAAAAGCAGAATAACAGAAACTGATATGATATAAATCATTACCATATCAACCGATTCAGCATAAGCTGATGCTGAGGATAACATCATAGTTCTCCTTATCTATAAAATACGTCAAATCCCATTAATACAAATACAATAACCAGTACCAAAAGTGCTATGGCAAGAAAAACCTTAAAAATCGGTTCATCATATTTAATGTGCATAAAAATCATAATTACAAGTGCTGATTTAATCGCAGCAATCAAAAGAGCTGTGAATAGTGTGAAGTTTCCAAGGTCGAGCCCTGCAACAGCAACCGTTAAGATTGCAAGTGATAGTAAAGCAAGCCAGCTTAAGACATAAGTACCATAACCGATTAAATGTGATTTCTCGTGTTCATTTTTATCTGTTGCCATATTCTGCCTCAATGTAATAAATAGAATAATGGAAAGAGAAATATCCAGATTAAATCAACTAGGTGCCAATATAATCCTGAGTTCTCTAATTTCATATAATTGTCTGCGGTAATTTTATTCCTTGCTACAAATACAAGCATAAACAATAATACTACTATTCCGATTAATACGTGCAAACCGTGAAGACCAGTCATAGCATAATACAAACCAAAAAAGATTATTTCACCATTACTTTTTTCAGCTAATTCAGTGGCTCCAGGATATATTCCGTGATGAAATTTAGCACTCCATTCAAAGTATTTATTTACAAGAAATGCAAGAGCCAATGAAATTGTAGCTATTATAAATATCAGTGATAATGTCTTTTTATTTCTTTGAATTGCTGCAATGGATAATGCCATTGTTAAACTACTTGTCAGAAGTATTAATGTATTTACAGTTCCAAGAGCCATATCAAGTTCTTTGGCTGAAATTTGGAATTCAAATGTATATTCAAGTCTATAAGCCATATAAAGCAAAAACATCCCACCAAAAAGCAATACCTCAGTAAAAAGGAATAGCCACATACCAAGTTTTGCTCCAACATCATCTCTATGTATGTGAGCATGACCTCCTGTTAAATGTTCAGTATTTTGTAGCTCACTTGCTGTGCTCATATTCCACCTTTTCTTCTTCGTAATAATGATAATCATAAGGTCCGTGCTTGATTTCAGGTATTTCCCTGAAATTCTCAAGTGGCGGAGGTGATGGCACCTGCCATTCCAAAGTTAAACCTCCCCAGGGATTCATTGGTGCATTTTTTGGCCCTCTCACTGCTTTAATTAAGTTAATGATCATAATTGTCAATCCAGCTATTAAGACCCAAGAACCTATAGTGGAGAGGATATGCAATCCTGCGTATTCAGGTAAGTAATCGTAATATCTTCGCGGCATTCCCATATATCCTAAGATGAACATTGGGAAATATAGCATATTAAATCCTACAAACATTATACCGACAGCTATTTTAGCCCATTTCTCATTATACATTTTCCCGAACATTTTAGGGAACCAATAATGAATTGCAGCAAAAAATATGAATATTGTACCGCCAAACATTACATAGTGAAAATGGCCCGGAACAAAATATGTATCATGGACATGGATATCAGTTGCAATTGAGCCAAGTACAAGTCCTGTTAAACCACCAATTGAAAATAGAAATATAAATGCTAATACATATATTAATGGAGTGCCCAAATCAATAGAACCTTTATAGAGTGTTGCAACCCAATTGAAAACTTTGACTCCGCTTGGAATGGCAACAATAAATGTCAAAAATGAGAATATCCAGCGCGAAGTATCGCTCATTCCACTTGTAAACATATGATGTCCCCAAACAAGATAGCCGATTATTGCTATTGATAAACTCGAGAAAGCAATTGCTTTATAGCCAAATATTGTACGCCTTGCAAAGGTTGGAATAATTTCAGAAACAACACCCATTGCAGGCAAAATCATAATATAAACAGCTGGATGTGAGTAAATCCAGAATAAATGCTGGAACAATATAGGATCGCCACCAAGAGTTGGATCGAATATCCCAACATAGAACAATCGTTCCAACATCACTAATATAATAGTTATTCCCACAACAGGGGTTGCAACCACTTGAATCCAAGCCGTTGAATAAATAGCCCAAACAAATAAAGGCATCTTGAAAAACGTCATTCCGGGAGCCCTGAGGCGATGAACTGTTGTTACAAAATTCAAACCTGTTAATATAGAGGAAAATCCAAGTATGAAAGCTCCCAACAAAGGCAAGATAACATTAGTGCTTGTATATCTACTACTGTATGGTATGTAGAATGTCCATCCAGTGTCTATTGGACCACCGCTTAAAAAGAGGGAGCTTAGTGCAAAAATAGCTCCTATTAGATAAAGCCACCAGGATAGAAGATTCAATCTCGGAAAAGCTACATCTTTAGCACCAATTTGAATTGGAAGAAAAAAGTTTCCAAAAACAGCTGGAATACCCGGTATGATAACTAAAAAAATCATGATGATGCCATGCAAAGTAAAAAGTGCATTGTAAGTTTGGGCATCCACAATAGTTTTACCTTGGCTAAGCATTTCAAATCTCATCAAAAAGCCAAGAAGAACACCAACGACAAAGAATGTAGTTAGAGAAACCAAATATAAGATTCCAATTCTCTTATGATCTGTAGAGAGAATCCATGCTAAAATGCCTTTATGTTTGCCTTTATATTCAAGATAATCTACACTATTGACATCTAATACTTGACTATTCATTTTAATCTCCCTTATTTTGCTTATTTTTTCTTCCTTTAATTAAAAGTATGGCGAAAAAAGCCCCGATAGCTAAAAATATTACTACACCTGCAACACGGGTAAAATTAAAAACATATTTTCTACCCTCGGGGTCATAGCTATAGCAATATTGTAATATTTTACTGATCGTTGGATTCCATTTGTTCTGACTTGCTTCGATTACTGCCATTTTTAAATCGAAAGGTAGAAATTGTGTACCTAATAAATAGCGTGATATTTTCCCCTGAGGTGAGATAACTATTAAAGTAGCCGAATGAATGTAATCATCTTTACCATCGGACTTGAAATAAAATCCAGCTTGGTCAGTTATTTTTTGAATTGTCAAGCTATCGCTTGTAAGGAATTTCCAATCTTCGGAATTAATCTTACGTTTAATACCTGATAAATATTGCTTCTGCCATTTTTTTGCCTTATCAGGTCCTTCTCTATGATCAAAACTAATGGACAATATTCTGTAATCTTTACCTGGTACTATATCAGAACGGTCAATTACCTCTGCAAGTCCTGTTTGAAGCGGACTGCAAATTCCCGGGCAATGAAAATATACAAAGGCAATTACTATTGGTTTATCTGCAAGCTCTTTTAGTGTTATATCTTTACCATCTTCATCTATAAATTTTAAGTTCAAATCTATAGTTTGCCCTAACTTTTCCAAAATACCAACTTCTGGAGCTTTCTCGTTGGCATAACTGAAATTATATAAGTTTAAGAAAATTATGAAAAAGTATAAAATTAACATGCCTTAAAATATTAATTTGTTTTACAAATTTAAATGTTTAGACGAATAATTAAACAAACAAATTTATCAAAACTAAATTGATTATTAATTTTAACTAATTTATTGATTTTAAAAATTCGAATAACTGTTCTTTCTCCTTTGTACTTAAATTCAGAGCAGTTGTTTTAATCGCATTCGATTGCACTAACCTATTTAAATATGCCTCAAAATTGGAAAATTCATTCATCCATTCCGAATTTTTAATAAAAGCATAGTAAGTTAATTCATAATCAAAGGCTATTTTCCTAAAAATCTCGGCTACAGCTTGATTATCATCCAAAAATGTATTTATTTTTGAAGCTTTTTTATTCAATTCTTGATTTTCATTTGATAATTTTATCATAGCTAATGCCACTGGAATTTGATTTTCGGAGAATTTCCCTTCCGACAATCTATATTCAATATCTAATTGTTTTAATTCATCTTCAGTATCAATCGGATAATCCGCTGAAAAGGTCCTGATGTAATGTATTATTGCAAATCTTTCCTTAATTGGTAAGTATTCATAGGCGACCATTGCCGTACCAGGTATTCCTTCTTCAAGTGTCTTATATAACTGTGAAATTTTTCTTCCATTTTTCCAACCATCTGAAGACTGCAAATTCCTTGGAGCTGGATTTAACCCGGCACCTGCTATTCCATCGCCTTTGCCTTCTGCTCCGTGACAGGAAGCACAATTGGATTCGTAAAGTGTCTTACCTTGAGCTATTAGTTCATCATTAGGTTTCGAAAGCAACTTAACATCGACTCCTTCGAGTTTAATTCCCTTCTTCTTGGCAATATCTTTAAAAGGCTCGGCAAATTTACCTTCAGGCGGTACTTTATTAGCAGTTAAAACTGGTAAGCTATCTATATAAAATAAACCGCCGATAATCACAAAAATTATAAAAAATATGTAAACAATTCCAAACCAACGTATCGGAGTTTTTATTACTGCTTTGAAATTTATTTCGTCTTCGTATTTATGATTGTTCCCCATATTCATATACTTCAATAATTTTCAATTCATTTTATAATCGGAATTCCATAGCTCGTTTTAATTTCGGATCTCCAATCGGTATTAAATTTCTATTCTTGGCAGCAAGATTAAATACTACAATAATGAGACCAGTTGCTAAAATTATAACACCGAGTTCAATCCAACCAAAAATTGCATTGTCTTTACTGTAATTGGGTGCTATAAGCCAATATAAATCATAAAAATGTGCGGCAAGTACCCAAATTGATACAAATTTTAATCGCCTAGGATTTTTCTTTGATGTCTGAGATACTAACAATGCATAAGGAATAATAAATCTTACAAATATTAAACCAATTGAAACATATAGCCAGCTACCTTCTCCGCGTTGAATATACCAAAAAGTCTCTTCGGGTAAATTCGCATACCAAATTAACATAAATTGACTAAAAGCAATGTATGCCCAGAAATTCGAAAAGGCAAACATTAAAGCACCTAAACTGTAGTAATGGTCTTCTGTTATGCCCTTAGGGAGATAACCAGCTTCATTTAAGATTACTGAAAACAATGTAACTACTGCAAGTGCTGCAAGTACACTACCGGAAAAATAATAAACACCAAAAATTGTAGAATACCAATGAGGCTCCAAACTCATTAGCCAATCGAGTGCAATAATTGTCATTGATACTGCAAAAAACAGCATGAATATAGCTGAAAATTTTATATTTTGAGTGGTAAATTTCTGATCTTTGCTCAAATCCTGCTTTTGAGAACGACTTGTAAATATCCAGTAAAACAAAGACATCAAAATAAATATAACTATAAATCTCACCACAAAAAATGTCTCATTTAAATATGGTCTTTTACCTGCTAAAATTGGATCACTTTCGATTGCTTCCAAGTGCGTCCAATGGAATGGTGTATGCAAATCTAATAGAACGGGAAGTGCAAGTATAGGTAAAATAAGAACCAAAGATGCTAAAAATTCTGTGATACGTCTAAAAGGTACGCTCCAAACAGCTCCAGCTAAATATTCAAGTGCTATTAGAAATATTGAACAAAGAGAGATACTTGCAACAAATGAAAATAGCAATATAATATTGAACGATGCTCTGACATAGTCAACCGAATAGGCAATTGCTAAAAGAGCAATTCCAATTACAGTAAGTATTATACCGATTGTGAATACTTTACCTGGAAGAGGTTTTTTCGAATATTCCAAAGTGTAATCCGTGTTACTCATTTAAATCTTCCTCCCGGGCATTTAAAGCTCTTTGCAAAGCCCTTATGTAATTAACAATTTGCCATCTTTCGATTGGTTCCAATTGGGATGCATATGATGGCATAATATTTTGCCCAACTGTTATAACGTGATATATTTGTCCGTCGGTCCAATTTCTGAGCTTATCAGAATGTAAGCTTGGTGGATTTGGAAATTGATTATTCAGACGGCTGTCACCTTTGCCAAAATATCCGTGACAGGGACTACAAAAGGTATTGTAATGCTCTTTCCCTTTTTTTAGATGATATTCATTCATCAATACTGGATTTATAAGATTTTTTGCCATTGTATCAGGCAATCCACTATAAACATATGGAAAATTCCCTCTCGAAACAGTGCCGGGGACAGGTGTTCGCATACCAAAACCATCACTAAAAAATGATGAACTGCTTTGTACATTTAACCGAGGCTGTTCCCACATCCAATTCCTTGGTGGAATTTGTTTCCATTTATTAAGTAATATATAGGATATTCCTGCTGTTAGAACAATTACAACACCTAGCAACAACATAAATTTAGGATGAAAAATCTCGGCTTTAAAGTTTAAATCCTCAGGGTCATAATAAATTGGCATAATGACCTCAGGATTTAAACTGCCCAGAAACTCTTTTACTTTAAATTCATCAAATTGAGGATCTTTCGCTTCAATTATCAAACCGAACTTGTCTAATGATACCTTGTCCATATACTCAGTACCATGCAAGGGATGGCTATTATTAGGAAATTTAAAGTAAATAAATAACATAGCAAGGACAGTCCCAACAGAGGCTAATAGAACAGTAACTTCGAATGTAATGGGAATAAATGCAGGTAAAGCAAATGTTGGTTTCCCACCAATATTTTGAGGATAATTTAACGTTTTTGTATAGTACATAAGTAAAAGTGCTAACGCCGCGCCACTAAGACCAAGGATAAGAGCTATATATCCTAATGTGGATGGTTTTAATTTCATTTTTTGGCTTAAACCATGAACTGGATATGGTGTGTGAACATCGAAGAATTTATATTCGGATTCAGCTACTTTTTTTGCTGCTTTAGTTATATCATCAACTTTATCGAATATTGCTGCTAAACAAAATAATTTTTTATCCATTTTGGGCCTCCCCGTGATGTGAAGGTTGAGCCTGCTTAAGAACTGCTTTGACTTCAGCAATAGAAACAACGGGCAATGTTTTTGTGAAAAGTATTATCAATGTGAAGAAAAATCCAAAGCTACCGAGTAGGATACCGATATCAACTAAAGTAGGTTTAAAATAATCCCAACTCGATGGCAGAAAATCTCTTGACAAAGATGTAACTACTATTACAAATCTTTCGAACCACATTCCAATATTGACAATAACTCCGATTATGAACATAATTATTATGTTTCTCCTTATCTTTCTTATCCAAAACAATTGCGGGAAAACTACATTACAGGTGACCATTATCCAATATGCCCAAGCATAGTCTCCAAATGCTCTGTTCAAAAATGCAAATTGCTCAGGTGGATTTCCGCTATACCAAGCTATGAAAAATTCCATTCCATAAGCATAACCGACCATAGTACCTGTTACTATTATGATTTTATTCATTTTCTCAAGGGTATCAATTGTAATGATATCTTCCATGTTAAAGATTTTGCGGATAAATATCAAAACATTTTGAACCATAGCAAATCCTGAAAATACAGCACCAGCAACAAAATATGGAGGGAAAATCGTTGTATGCCAACCGGGAATTATAGACACTGCAAAATCGAAACTTAC
The DNA here is from genome assembly GCA_938031175.1 of Candidatus Kapaibacterium sp. Lineage (GTDB taxonomy): Bacteria > Bacteroidota > Ignavibacteria > Kapaibacteriales > UBA2268 > CALHGZ01. The sequence continues at coordinate 65,377 of CALHGZ010000008.1, forward strand.
GATTGTATGTACGGATAGAACTAAAGGCGTTGCGAAACCGGCTAAAATTAAGTAAATCATCTCATAATTATGCCAATGCCTATGGGAAAAACGCCAACCAAGACTAAAGATAGAATAAATAACCTTCTTTATTTTATTTTTGGTTCTTTCACGTAAAGATGCAAAGTCGGGAATTAAACCTATATACCAAAAAATCAACGAGACAATAAAATAAGTTGAAACGGCAAAAACGTCCCACAATAATGGTGAGGTGAAATTAACCCATAATTTGTAATTGTTTGGATATGGAAAAAGCCAATATCCCAACCAAGGTCGACCTACGTGAAATAAAGGGAAAAGAGCAGCATTTATTACAGCGAAAATTGTCATTGCTTCAGCAAACCTTGCTATTCCTGTTCGCCATCGCTGTCTGAATAAAAATAGAATTGCGGAAATGAGTGTGCCGGCATGACCAATTCCTATCCAAAACACAAAATTTGTAATATCAAATCCCCATCCGACTGGTACATTATTTCCCCATTTACCTACTCCATATACAAATGTCAGGATCCAACAAAGAATTCCCACACCGAACATAGACAAACTGATCCCCAAAGCGATAAAGTACTTTTTATCTGGTATAGTCTCCATCGGCTTGGAGATAATATCGCTTATATCTCTAAACGAGTAATTACCCTCTATAACAGGTGCCTCTTGTGTATAATCAACTGCCACTAAGCATCCTCCGTATTTATATTTCTCAATTTTGCAATATATGTTACATTAGGTCTAACATTGAGTAGTTCCAAAATATGGTAGCCCAAATTATGCTTTCTAATTTTTGATATTTCAGATTCAGGGTCATTTAAATTACCGAAAACAATAGCTTCTGCAGGACAAGCCTCTTGACAAGCAGTTTTAACATTCCTCCCATCAAAATTTTGACCTTGTATTTTTGCCTCCTGTCGTGCATCCATTATTCGCTGGATACAGAATGTACATTTTTCCATAACACCACGCGAGCGAACCGTAACCTCTGGATTGTGGGCAAGTTTCAATGAATCTTTATAATAAAATCCATTTGCGAAAAAGTCTCTGTAATCATAAAAGTTGAATCTTCGTACTTTATAAGGACAGTTATTAGCACAGTATCTGGTTCCAACGCATCTGTTGTAAATCATTTGATTTAATCCATCAGGACTATGTGTCGTTGCTACTACTGGACATACGTTCTCGCATGGAGCATTGTCGCAATGTTGGCATAACATAGGTTGTAAACTGGCTATTGGTTCATCAGGTGTACCAGTATAGTATCTATCAACTCTAATCCACTGCATTTCCCTACCTCTGATTACCTGGTCTCTGCCCACCACCGGGACATTATTCTCGACATTACATGCAGTAATACACAAACTGCAACCTACACATTTATTTAAATCAATTGCCATTCCCCATTTTACTTCTTCGTATTCAAAATCTTTAGTTATACTTAATGGTTTACCGTCAGGTCCGGAAAAACTATGATGCGCTCCATGGTGAAGGAATTCTGGTTCTTCGATATATTGTTGGACTGTTCCTTCTTTAATTATACCTCTTTCCAAATGCTTGTCTTTAACAAATTCATCATCAAGAGCATGATGTTCTTGAGTTGTAGCTAATTTATAAACCTCCCCTGTTTTATTAATGCTAATATTTTGGTACAAAAATTTTGACTGGCCTTCTAAGCTCATCAATTTTATTGCATTGAATCCATTATTACTACCAATCGTACCTGCAAAAGTCCTTCCATATCCTAATTTGACACAAACCAACATTTCTGCAAGACCTGGCTGAATTAATACAGGAATTGAGAGATTTCCGCTTTTTGTTTGAATTTCAATCATATCATTGTTCTTCAAACCAAGTTTTTTGGCTGAATTTGGCGAAATACTAGCATAGTTGTCCCAGGTAATTTTCGATATCGGATCGGGTAATTCTTGTAGCCATCCATTATTTGAGTATCGACCATCTTTGATAGTTATATTATCACACAATAAGAGTGTGAATTCTTCTTTTGTTTCTACAATAGTTTTAATTTCATTTATTGAATCCAATCTGATTGACGGTTTTTCTGTTTTTAAGGTAGCAAATTCAATGAAACCATCGTGTAGAGCTGTGTACCAAAAATCCTTGAAATCAGTTTTAGAATTAATTTGGCGATATACCTCATTTTCCCATCTTAATTGTAAATATTTATGGTATAAATCGAATATCTTGTCGGATGTTTGTAGTGATATCCAATTCAATAATATAAGTTCCTTCTGTCTATTGTCATAAAGAGGAGAAATTACAGGTTGCTGTAAACTAATTAAGGATGAACGAATTTGAAAATCATTCCAGCTTTCTAAACTGTGATTAATAGGCAATACGTAATCACATAATTGGGATGTCTCATTGGCTAAATCCGTCATTGAAATTTTTAAAGGTACATTTTCAAGCGATTTACCATAATTCAATTCTGGCATAAAATGGAATACAGGATTAGTATCGAAATGAATTACTACAGCAACCTCATTCATTTGCATTTTCTTGACTAAAGCTTTTAATTCCTCGTGACTGGAATATTCTGTAAAGCTTATATTGATATCATCAAAATTGTAAAATTTTATTCCGCCAATAATTTCGTTTAAAATATTTATAGCAATGTGTGTATCTACTGTGAGCGCGTTACCTCCATATAGAAAACATTTATTGTTATTATTCATTATATCATTTATTAACTCATCTATTTTAGCAGCGGATAAATCATATTTTTTTATAACTTCATCTAAGTTATAGTTTTTTACTTTATCTTTAATTGCAAACCAATTATCGGATACTTTATTTTTCTTAAATAGTTCGTTTATAATTGCTAAAACAAACTCAAGTGTATGAGCAGGATTGATTCTAATTCTAATATCCGAATTAGCTCCTGTTAATGTAAAATTACCTTCTATTGCATATAATTTGTTGAAGTATTTAGGGTTGTTAATATCTCTTCTTTGTGAGAATAATCTAATATTCTCGATTGCATTATTGTCACTACCTAAAATATCTGCTTCTAATGTGATTATGATATCAGGTTCATTCCATTTTATAGGATATTTAAAATCTTCACCATAACACTTTTTCCATGCAATCTTTCTGTTTTGGTCGTCAATTAAATCATAAATATAAAGCTTTGTTGTTGGATATTTTTGTTGAAAGTCCTGAATAAGTTTAAAAGTAGTAGGCGATTTTATTGGATGGCTTACGAACGCAATTTCTTTAGCTTGATTGACGGCATTTTTTAAATTATCAACAATAAATTTATCTACCTCTTCCCATTGGGTTTCTCGCTTTTCGCCCTCTTTAACTTGTAGTGGCTTTTTTATTCTTTCGGGATCGTAAAGGTCTAAAATAGCCGCTTGAACATAATTAGGCACTTTGCCTCGATTAATTGGGTGTTCGGGATTACCATCTATTTTGATTGGTCTTCCTTCTCTGGTTTTTACTAGAATTCCAGAACCATCATTGAAAGTTGAAGCGTAGTAATTGGCTTTGCCGATTGTTATATCTTCAGGTTTTTTGTTATAGGGTATTATTTCGCCCTTGTCTTTATAATCAGTACAGGCAGTTGCTGCAAGGGCAGCTGATGCACTTACCAATGCTAAAAATTTTCGACGAGAGAGTGGCGCTAATGTTGATAATTCAAAATCGTCTGTTACTCCATCAAAAAATTCTTTTTTCTTTTGTTCATTAAATTTTGAGCTATTTTCAAAATCTTCTAAACTTATCCATTGTTTGTTTAGAGTCGTCTTATTTTTACTCATTAATTTCCTTACCTCGAATTATTCAATTAAAACTAACTTATAAATTCATAACATTATTACCTGTGACAAGCAAAACAATTTACCGGTCCTTTTTTTGCGTTCTCGGTAAACTGTGGAACTTTCAAATGTGGTTCTCTGTGACAATCAAGGCAACTTCCCATAGTAAATGACTCGATTTGGCTTACTACATCCATTCTTTCAACATGTCCGTGACAGCTAACGCATTCTATACCACTGTTGACATGGACACTGTGATTGAAATAAGTATAGTCTGGTACTTTATGTATCCTCTTCCAAGGAATTGGTGTATTAGTTTCGTAATAATAAAATAACTTCACTATTTCTTCTCTATCTCTTCGTGCCACTGAATGACAATTAATACATGTACTTACCGATGGTATTCCTGCGTGTCTGCTTTTCGTTACTTCTGTATGGCAGTATTTGCAATCAATTCCCATTACGCCAGCGTGTAAACGATGAGAAAATTTTATAGGTTGGTCAGGCTCATAACCAATTCCGTCTCGTTCTGGACGAGATACATAATATGTTATCGCAAATGTTGCTATAATCACAAATATTGTTATGGGGAATCTTACTTTTAGAGTATAATCAAGTATTTTTTTATTCACTTATATACCATGTAATATTGAAACCTATCCATTTATCTAATTCAATGTAAAGATATAAAAAAAATTTTTGCATCATAGCAAATTAAAACTTCAAATATCTGCAAATTTATTTTAGTAAAATTAATTCAGAGACAAGAAAAACACAAGAAAAAATTTGAAATAGTTGATAAAATCTAGTAAATCTCTAATATTCAAATATTTAAATATTCAATTTTTAATTAAAATCAGAAAAAAATATCCGAAATTAAATTAAGTTCGATACAATTTTTTTGATTTCAGATTTCAATCTATTCAGTTCCTGAATATTATTGGACTCATAAATAATCCGAATTATTGGTTCTGTATTTGATTTTCTTAACTGAAACCAAGTTTTATCTTTTATCCCTTTAATACCATCAAATTCGTAAAATTCATAATAAGCTAATTTTTCCTTAACGATTTCTTTCAAAATTTCGAAATCTCCGGTAAAATTATATTTTTCTTTCTCCATAAAATATTTTGGATAGCTATTGGCTAATTGTGACAGACTTGCTCTTTTTCTAATGAGCAAAGCTAAAATTAAGGTTACACCAACAAGTGAATCACGTCCATAATGGCTATCCGGGAAAATAACACCACCACTACCTTCGCCTCCGATTATTGCATTATTTTCTTTCATAGCTTTTACAACATTAATCTCGCCAACAGCAGATCGTATTAATTTTGCATCATATTTATCTGCTACAAATTCTGCCAACTGAGTCGTTGAGGAATTTACAACAACATTATATTTATACAACTTTTTAAAATCAGTCATAAAACTTAAAACACTTTCAATAGCAAGCACAACTGTTTTCTCCTCACCAATTGCATTGCCTTCATTATCAATTAGCACTAATCTATCGGCATCAGGATCTACAGCAACTCCGAAATCAGCACCATAATTGACTACTGCAGTCATTAAATCGCCTAAATGTATTGGCAGTGGTTCTGGATTATGAGGGAAAATGCCTGTATTTTCACAATAAAGTGGTATTACCTCGCAATTCAAAGAATTAAGAAGTTCTGGTATATATTGTGAACCTGATGCATTGACAGCATCAACTACAATCCTATATCGCCTGTTTTTTATTTTGTCTATTACTCCATCAGCTCTAAAAAAATCCAAATTTAAAATTTTGTTTATGTGAATACGGTGGACATCTTTTAATACAGTTATTTTACCAATTTTCTTTGAATGATTTTGAAAATTGTATTCACCTTTGTCTAATTTTTCCCACAACTTTTTATTATCGAATTCATCCAAAAAGATTCCTTCACTATTAATGAATTTCAACCCATTCCACTCTTGTGAATTGTGAGAGGCTGTTATGGCAATCCCGCCTGAACATTTATGTAAATCTGTTATTACTTGCACTGTTGGTGTTGGTGAAATTCCAATTTGAATAACATCAATTCCGCTTTCTACTAAAATTTTAGTTATCAAATCATTTAATTTCGCACCACTTGGACGTCCGTCGTAACCAATTACTATCTGATTATGAGGTAATAGCGATAAAAATGCTTGTGTATAAGCTTTAATTAATTCATCTGTTAACAAATCATGAGTAGCTCTTAGTCCTGAAATCGAACGAATCACCGGCATAGATTATTATCATTTATTAGACAATTTTTAATTTATCTAAAAAGTTAAATATAATAAATAAATGATATCATCGAACATTATTCAAATAAAATTTATATAAATAAGTCTTTTTTATAGTTTGTATAATTAATTTTTAGAAAAATGAGTAAAATTCTTAATAATCCTCTTTTTAATCTAATTATTCGCCTCATTTTAGGTTTAATTTTCTTTTTTGCAGCGGTTGGTAAAATTGCTGATCCAGCATTATTTGCAAGAGAAATAAATAATTATAATCTGATAAATTTTGAATTGACTAATCTAATTGCTTTAACATTGCCCTGGATAGAGTTAATCATTTCCATTTTCTTGATAACTGGTATCCGAATAAAAGCAAGTTCATTAATTGCAGGAATGATGCTTGTAGTTTTCATATTTGCCGTTGCTTCAGCTATGGCACGAAATCTTGATATAAATTGTGGTTGCTTCGGCAGAACTATACAAAAGGTAGGCTGGGGTAAAATTTTTGAAAATACAGCTCTACTAATCGGCTCTATTTATTTATTTTTCAAACCACCTCAAAAATTAACACTTGAAAATATAATACTGAACCATAAAAATAACAATGAATAAAATTTAATGAATTTCCCTCAGAATCTTCCAAAGATAATCCATTATATTTACCAATCTTTTGAAGAATTCGTATCGCCTAGGCACTGTGAAATTTGTGGCAATCATATTGGATTAAATAAAAGAAAATTGGAATTCATTTGTGATAATTGTTTTTATTTACTTCCCAAAGCTCCATCACCTGACTTAATCTTGAATTCATTAATTACAAATTTCCCAGGCGACGAACTGTTTATTTCCAATGCAATATCCCTTTTTAGTGTATCTGGGACAAACCATATCTTTATCAAAATTATACATTCACTTAAATACAAATCTTTTACTAAGGTTGGCTATGAACTGGGACACTTGCTTGGTAAAGAATTGATTAAATTCCATTTTCTCGATTATGACGGACTTATTCCTGTTCCAATACACGTTGCACGCAAAAGGGAGCGAGGATACAATCAATCTGAAATTATTAGCAAATCCGTCTCAAAAGTAATTAACAAACCAATCTTAAATAATCTAATCATCAGAAATCGCTATACCTTATCACAAACAAAATTCAACAGTACACAAGAAAGAAAAGACAATCTTATTGATGCTTTTTCTTTTAAGAGCAATCCGAACGAAGTACAAAATAAAATTTTTCTCCTAATTGATGATGTCTTAACCTCAGGTGCAACGGTCAATACAATTGCAAAATTACTTATTGAATCGGGTGCTAAAAGAATTGATGTTGCAACATTAGCAAAAGCATAATTTTTTAAATTAGCCTCCAATTTATATTTTTGACTATAAAATAAAGTCATAATTATGCTTTTTTATTTTTATATAGCATTAATCACATCAATTTTAAATTCTTATCTTGATATTAATTATCATTTCCCACTCTCTGATACTTTCAACCCAGATATATTTAAAGAAAGACGTTCCAAAATAATCAACTCGCTCGGTGATAATTCAGCTATTATGATTTTATCTGCTGATTATATTGGTTCAGAAGCCATAAGTACTTACATTGAACCAAATTCATATCTATATTATCTTACTGGCAATATAAGGCAAAAGTCAGTTCTAATTTTAACATTTAACAAAATTAAAACCCTTAAAGGCAATTTCAACGAAATCCTTTTCATAGAAAAACAAAGCGACATACATCGTAAATGGTATGAAACGTCACCCGATATTGATTTTGTTGAAAATTATCTTAAAATTGACGCTGCTTTTGAACTAAAGGAATTGGAAAATTATATTAAAAGTTTTGTTAAGATTATAGATACTTTCTATATCATTTATCCTTCACAAAAAGCAGAACATTATCAATCTTCAAATTTCTTCAACTTCAAAAAACCTATTATTGATTCAATCACTAAATGGAATAGTAAAACCGTAATCAAAAATTCCTTCACTCCTTTGAAAAAAATGCGGGAAATAAAAGATTCATTTGAAATAAGTCTCATTCAAAAAGCTGTTGATATTACAATCGAAGCCTTCTTTAAAACATTCAGCAAAATGCCAGAAATCAATACTGAATATCAATTACAAGCTACAATAGAGTATTATATTCGTAATTCAGGCGCCGAACATACAGCCTATCCATCAATTATTGCTTCCGGTCCAAATAGTTGTATTCTTCATTATTCATACAATAATCGAAAATTTTACAGCGGTGAATTAATACTAATCGATTGCGGTGCTAAATATCGTGGCTATTCCGCTGATCTAACAAGGACAATACCTGTAAACGGCAAATTCAACGAATATCAGAAAATCCTTTATTCAATTGTATTAGAAGCCCAGGATAGTGCTATTACTAATTGTAAACCCGGTAAACCTTTTATTGCACCACATATAAAAGCCACCGAAATCATATCGAAAAGATTGTTAGAATTGGGAATAATTGAAAATTCCCAGGACTACCGACTTTACTTACCTCATTCTGTAAGCCATTACATTGGTATAGATGTGCATGACGTCGGAACCTACGGTGAATTAAGAAATGGTACTATCATTACTATTGAACCAGGAATTTACATCCCACCGGGCAGTCCCTGCGATAATAAATGGTGGAATTCATGCATACGAATTGAAGATATGATATTAATTACAGATGATGAACCAATTGTTCTCTCAGAAAAATTACCCAAAACAATCGATGATATTGAAAATTTATTATCTAACTTAAAAAGGTGATATATGCTTATTAAAAGAAATGATGTTGTTGCTGTATTCATTGACATTCAAGAAAAATTATTCCCCTTTATTTATGAAAATGAAAAGCTTAATACTGTCCTCTTAAAATTGATCGATGGATTGAAAATATTGCATACTCCCATACTTATTACTGAACAATATCCAAAAGGTATTGGAAAGACTATTCCTTCATTGATCAATTTACTCAATGAAGATTATAAACCAATCGAAAAAATGACTTTTAGTTGCTGTAAATCCGATGAATTTATGAATGCACTCAGAGTTTTGAACAGAAAACACGTCCTAATCACTGGTATTGAAGCTCACGTATGCGTTTTGCAAACAACCATTGAATTAATTGAAAACGGCTACATTCCTGTCATCATTGAAGACGCTATTTCCTCACGAACGCTGGCTAATAAATTGAATGCTCTCGAAAGAATGAAGCAAGAAGGGGCTATTATATCAAATTATGAATCCATATTATTTGAATTGTGCGAAATTTCAGGCACCGAAGAATTCAAAGCTCTATCAAGGATTATTAAATGATTAATTTAATTTTGTAATAATTTTTGTAAGTACTTTTTCACCTATTTTCAATCTTAAAATATATGTACCGTTTGGGAATCTATTAAAATTGGCTTTAATTAATTCCCTATTGTGAGTTTTAACTTTATAAGATTGGGCTAAATTGCCGGTCAAAGTGTGGATTTCGATTTCTATTGTATTTGAAAAATTATCTGAATTTTTTATAAACAAATCATCTGAAACTGGATTGGGGTAAATCAATATATTGCTTATCTCATCGGAGAAATCCTCAACGTAGGAATATTGACGATACCAATTTTTAATGATATTGATTTTATTGACTAATGAGGTTTCAAAATGATTTAGTGGTACTTTAGTTCCAATTTTCAAAAAGTTAGCATTATCATAAACAATACCATCTTGAATTTTGAAAAGACCGCCATTTACTTCAAATCTATTTTCTGGAGTTATTATGTCAATATTATTACCGTCGGGAATTAATCTCAAAAAAGCTATATATCGTTCACCCTTGGCAACTGTTTTAATTTTACCTTTGGGCAATAAATTGTGGGACAAACCAGTTCCGGTTTCCCAATTTTCAATATAACCAAAATTAAGACAATCATTGTCATTAACAAATATTTCGGAATATAAGTTACTACCTTCTGATTTGCAATTAGATGGGGTTTTATACCCTTTATAAGATTTTAGTACTTTTGCAGAAACATTTATCCATCGCAATGGTTCACGACTGCTCGTATCAGTTCCAATAATTACACTATCTATTTGAATTTCCAAAATATAATGCGAGGCTATTAACATTAAATAATCCTCGCCAATTATGTTTCTGTAATTGTCGTAAAGCAATGAAAGAAACCCATTAAATAAACAATTAGGATCAGATTTGTAAGATTTATTATATTCTAACGAATTGATTGTTGCATTGTATCTTCTAAATAAATAAGGACTGTAATCTAATACCTCGTAAAAAAAACCTGAATAAAATTTTATTGTATCGAAAGAACTGAATTTTAATTTATCAATTAAATAATCACAAGAGTTTGTTTTTGTTAGATTTTCAATAATGATGTAACTATCAAAGCAAGAAGGTGGCATTTCGTTCTCTATAGGAGGTATCTTTTCTAATTTGGTCAAAAGCATTGATGCCTGATAACGCTGATCATTACCATAACCAGTGAATTGTGTATAGACAGGGTTATGAATCAATAATATTAATATTATTGTAAGTGATTTAAGCGCTATGAAATAAAGTTTATTCATTCAAATTCAAAGTTAAAATATTTATTCTATTAAAACAAAATAAACTTATAAAAGTTACTGCTTTTAAATTTTTATAAAATCTTTTATAAATTGGAAATTATGGAAGCTATTCTTTGATGACCCAATAAATTTCCTGCTTTAAATTTTTAATCCATTCTTGGAATAATTTTTCCTGTTTAAAAAATAAGGCGATTTTTTCGATTTGTTTATAATCGTCGGGTAATTTTGGTATGTGTTTGGGGATAAATTGTTTTTTATATACAATATGATAGCTTGTTTTTGCTCCCTCTGTTTTGTATAACATAGGAGGAGTAATTTCACCAACAGGTAAATTAACTATATCAGCAGATGTAATATCGGATACATTGATTTTTCCTAAAAACCCACCGAATCCTTTGGTTTCTTTATCATCGGAGTATTTTTTTGCTAAATCCTCGAAATTTTCGCCTGCTTTAACACGTTCGGCTAAATCTGAAAGGAATTTTTTTGTACGTTCTATATCATCGTTGCTCAATCCAACTTGAAATAGAATATGCCGAGTCAAGACAGCTTCTTTTTTCTTATCAAGAGTTTGTATTATATGAAAACCAAAAGGTGTTTCTACAGGTAGCGAAATCTCGCCTATTTGTAAATTAAATGCAACTTTTTCATACTCTGGATATAACTTACCTCTTTCGAACCAGCCTAAATTGCCACCATCATTTTTTGTACCGGGATCAGCACTGTAGCGTTTCGCAAAATCTGCAAAATCTCCACCTGCTATAATTGAATCTCTTACTCTTTTTGCTAAATCAAAAATCTCTGCTTTTGAGTTAGTTACAGCTTCAACCTCTTTTACAATATGATAGAGTTCCACTTGGTCGGGTATCTCAGGTATAGAGTCACGATATTTTTCAAAAAACTCCTCTACTTCTTTCGGTGTTATAGTTACATTTGCAAATTTTTGCTGTTGTAATTTTTGTGCAAGTAATCTCTTCTGAACTTCATCGCGATATTCGAGTTTGAGCCGTGTTATTGATATTCCATATACGTCCTCAAGTCGCTTTTCTGAACCATATCGTCTGATTTCTTCACTAATCCAATAATCCAGATATTGATTAATTTCTTCGTCGCTAACTTTGATTGAATCCTGAATTGCTTTGGCAATCATCAATTTTGTATTAATTAGATTTTCTAAAACTTGCTTCCTTAAAGTTGGATCTTTAGGATTTAACCTCGGATTCTGATATGTCAGTATCATTAATGCAGAATTTAAATCCGATTCCATAATTATCTCGTCGCCTACAATAGCTATTATCTTATCAAGTCTTTGACCGCTTGTTATTTGCGAAATAACCGGATTTAAGCTAACTAGAGTTATTATAATCCCTAAAACTATTTTGCGATATAGATTCAATTTTCTCATCATTATTAGCTTTTCAATATTTGATCAATTCTGTCAGTAAAAATTCTAACCGGTATTTTTTCCTTAACTCTTTTCAACCAATTTTCAGTATAATATTTTTGCATCTGATCTTGATAAAGTGGAGCAAAATCTGATATAGCTTCGTCAAATGTTTTTTCCCTAACTGGAAAAACCTTATTAATACGTACAATAGAATATCCTTTTTCGTAAGCAAATGGTTTTAATATATCCCCCTCACCTGGATCAAATTCAGAAATTTTTGCAGCTAATTTATTCCTTTTAATATCTATTTGTCCCCAATTTCCCTTTTTTTCGCGGAAACCTGTTCTTTGTGTATAAATTTCTGCTAATTCTTCAAAATCTTTTCCAGCTATTGCTTCATCATATAAAGATTTAGCAAGTGAGTCCGACAAGACATAAATTTCTGTTACATCATAGGCTAAATCTGTTTTATATCGTGTGCGGGTTGTATCCCAGAATTTTCGTGCTGTAATTGTATCAAACTTTAATTTATCCCAAACTTCAATCGCTTCAACTTTAAATAGTAATATACCATCGCGGAATTCACTCATTAATTGTGCAAAATTTGGATATTTTTTCTCCAAATCTTTTGTCTCTTCATCAAAAATATCTGGTGTCACGTATCGGTTAATTGCGTTAATTATACCATTCGTATTGGTGGCTAATCCCCGATATTCGGTTTTAGTATTAAATATTCCTATAAATTCTCCGACGCTTACATTTTTATTCAAATAACGGAAAAGTGATTTTTCGCGTAATGCTATGTCAATATTCTCATCCCAATTTTCTTTCTGGTTAGTTTTTGTTGTATCTACTTTTTCAAGAATTTGATTAAGCACATCATAATTTATTGCAAAACCGTGCTTAATCTTCAATTGTTCGATCAAAGCTTGCTTATCTTCTTCATAATAAAGTCTTTTATAGATTTTTTTCAGTTCTTCTCTTTCAAATTCTTCATCAATATCTTTAGTCGAATCCCTGCGAATTATATGCACTCCATATTCACTAAAAACTTTATCCGAAATCTGACCATCTCGCAAACTGAAAATTGCATCTTCAAGCTGTTTAGAGATGTTTTTACCTGAATTTAAAAAACCAGTGGATCGTGAGTAGTAATCGTGAAACCTTCCACCTTTCATAGCTGTTCCAGGATCATCGGAATGCAATTCTGCTAATCGGCTAAAATCAGCGCCTTCTCTTAGCTGCTTTAATAAATCATCTGCTTTCTTCAAAACTTGAGCTGAATCTTTATCAAGCCCTTCGCCAATTAATATATGACTTGCAAGAACATATTTACGTGGCTCTTTTTTTAATAATTTTAGGATAAAATATCCATATTTTGTTCTAACTGGTTCTGGGTAAACTTCGCCTGGATTTTTTATTGAAAAAAGAGCCCTCTCGATTGGTCGTGAAATTTTGCCAGCTGTAAAGAAATTAAACAAAGTCCCACCATCTCTACCTGATTCCTTGTCGTCAGAAAATTCCATTGCCAGAGTTGAAAAATTCTCGCCTGCTTTGACACGCCTCATTATATCCTGAGCTTTATTATATGCCTCGAGTGTATCAGCTATTCCATGTGGATCAAGTGCTATCAAAATATATGCAAATTGTATTTCCCATTTACGAAATTCAAGCATCTCGTTTACATTGGGTTCAATTAGTTCTTTATCATAATAAAATGATTCTGCTAGTATTCGCCTATACTGCTTGATATCTTCAATAACAGAGGAATCTTTTTCGAAACCTCGTGCAATTGCATCATGAACTTTTAAACGATAGTCTGTATAAAGTTTTATGAAGTCTAATATTGAATCCCGAGGAATTTCGGTCAATTTTGTATTTTTTCTGCTTATATTTTTTTGAAAAGCTTGCTCAATCACACTCCAAGTTATATCTTCTTTGCCTACTTTGGCTACCACAACAGTGGAATTATCTTTAACGACATTTTTTGACTTTCTACCTTTTTGCGCTATCAATTGATTAGTCAATAACAAGCTCAAAAACAGAACAATAAATATTAAAAACTGACATTTCTGAACTTTTAGCATCACAAAACCCTTTATTTAATCAACATATTTGGCATTTTAGAAATCATCGGGATTCAATATTATAGAAACGTAATTAATTTACTACTATTATTGAGATTTCAAACCTTTTATTATATTATCAGCAATTTTATAGATGTTACCAGCACCAAGAGTAATAAAGATATCTCCAGGTTGGATCACATCTGAGATTAGTTGAGTTAGATTGTCAAAATTAGGTTCATAAATAACTTTCTTCAATCTCCCTTCCAATTTTATATTATCAGCAATTAACTTACCGCTTACTCCATCAATCGGTTTTTCCCGTGCAGGATATACATCGGTAATCACTGCAATATCAGCATCAAAGAATGAGCTAGCAAATTCCAAATAAAAATCCCTTGTACGAGTAAAAGTATGTGGTTGGAAAGCACATACAATTCTTTTATTCCAACCATCTCTTGCAGCTTTTAAAGTTGCTTTGACTTCTGTGGGATGATGAGCATAATCATCTACTATTGTAATACCGTTTATTATTGCTTTAATGTCGAAGCGTCGTAGAATACCTCCAAAACGGGAAAGAGCTTTTTTGATAACTTCATAACCTATACTAAGTGTACGTCCTACAGCAATCGTTGCAAGGGCATTTTTTACATTGTGTATTCCAGGTACTCTAATTCTAATTGTTTCTTTTAGTTCACCAGCTTCATAAATGTCAAATTCTGTGTTAAGCTCGTTAAATTTAATATTTTTTGCGATAAAATAAGCATCGTTATCCACACCAAAACTGATCATTTTCTTGTTTATATCACTTGATATTTCCATAGCCCCTTTGTCATCGGCGCAAATTGCCACAAAGCCATAAAAAGGAACTTTATTGGCAAACTCAATAAATGTGTTTTTTATATCTTTAAAATCTTTATAAACATCTAAATGTTCAGGTTCAATATTATTGATAACGGCAACAGTTGGCATCAATTGTAGGAAGGAACGGTCGAATTCATCTGCTTCTAAAACAGACCAATTCCCATTGCCCAATCTTGCATTAGTTCCTCCAAAATCTTTTAATCTGCCTCCGACAATAACTGTTGGATCGTAACCTGCTTCAATTAACAACAAGCCCATCATCGAAGTTGTAGTTGTCTTGCCGTGAGTGCCTGCTATTGCCAAGCAATAATTCAACCGCGATACCTGTGCCAGCATTTCTGCACGCCTGAGTATGGGTATTCCAAGTTCACGAGCTTTGATAATTTCAATATTCGTTTCAGGATCGACTGCACTTGAATAAACTAAT
Organism: Candidatus Kapaibacterium sp.; assembly: GCA_938031175.1. Classification (GTDB taxonomy): domain Bacteria; phylum Bacteroidota; class Ignavibacteria; order Kapaibacteriales; family UBA2268; genus CALHGZ01. The sequence goes on from CALHGZ010000008.1 coordinate 80,776, forward strand.
ACTTCAGCATTTGTTATATTTGACTCGCTATGCCCTATATTAACTTTGGCTCCTATTTTACGTAAATATTCAGTATTATCAGATTCGTTTAAATCCGATCCCGAAACAGAAAATCCTTTATGTAATAAGATTTCAGCCAAGCCACTCATACCAATGCCGCCGATACCTACAAAATGTATGTTTCTGACTGTGAAAAACATTTGTTCCATTTTATGCTAAAAATGAAAAAATAAATTTAAGAATTCTTAATTTTATCAAATGTATAAAATTTTATATCTTTACAAAAAGGTTTGATTTTAAAATGGTTAAAATTTATGAAAAGATTATTATTGATTAGCAATTCAACTTTATTTGGTAGTGGCTATCTTGATCATTGCGAAGACGAAATAATTGATTTTTTAGGGAAAAAAATAAAGACTGTCGTATTTATTCCATACGCAAGACCATCGGGAATTTCACACGATGAATATACCAAAAAAGCAAGAGAAAGATTTCTCAAATTAGGATATAAGCTAATTTCAGTTCACGAAGTCGAAAATTCTAAAAAATTGATAGAAGAAAGCGAGGCAATTTTTATTGGTGGTGGTAATACTTTTGTATTACTCGATGGACTTTATGCCAATGGTTTAATAGAACCGATCCGCAAGAAAGTCAATAGTGGTACGCCATACATTGGTACAAGTGCAGGCTCGAATGTTGCCTGCCCAACAATTATGACTACGAATGATATGCCAATCAAAGAATTGAAAAGCTTTAAAGCTTTGAATTTATTTCCATATCAGATTAATCCGCATTATTTAGACCCCGATCCAAGTTCTACACATCAAGGCGAAACTAGAGAAACTCGCATTAAGGAATACCTTTGTTTCAACAATACATCAGTAATTGGCTTACGTGAAGGTGCAATGATTAGAGTTGAAGACGACCAAATAACGCTCAAAGGATCTACCGGTGCAAAAATTTTCAAAAAAAATATAGAACCTTTTGAAATTAGTTCTGGTGATAAAATAACTGATTTGTAAAATTATTTATAATAATATTCAGGACGGCGGTCTTTATTAATATCATTGAATTGATTGAATGATTTATCCCTTGTTTCAAAAGGTTTTATTTCTGCTGATATAATTAGATTGGAACTATTATCTGCTTCCGCAAGAATACTACCATTGTAATCATAAATTACAGATTGGCCATTGAATAGCAATGTATCATTATCCCTTGATTCACTGCCAATCCTGTTTGCAATAGCTAAATATACCTTGTTCTCTAAAGCGCGGGTTGGCATTGCTAATCGCCAGACTTTTGTAACAAGATTGGAAGGACAAACAATTAAATCAGCACCCTTTAATCCCAAGGTCCTTGCAGCTTCTGGAAAACGCCAATCATAGCAAATCATACAACCAATTTTCAAATCCCATTCTTTATAATCTATAACGAAAAATCCAGTATTTCCTTCGGAAAAGCAAAATTTCTCTTTATAGAAAAGATGTGTCTTTCGATATATAGCGCTATATTTTGAATCCGGGAAAATTAAAATTGCTGAATTATATATCTTATCTGCCTCAAGCTCCGGAAAGCCATAAATAATTATAGTATTTTTTTTGCTGCTCAGTTCTTGAAAGATTTTGTAAGTCTCACCATTAAATCTTTCTGAAAAAGGGAATAATTCACGAAAATCAAGAAAATAATAACCGCTTGTTGAAAGCTCCGGAAAAATAATAATATCAGAATTAATTAATTCAACATATTCGATCATTTTCTCAATATTATACTGTCTATTGAATAATTCAGGTGCAAATTGGACTACTGAGACTTTCATAACGTCAAATTTTATTATTGATAACATCCCATATTTACAAGCAAAGTTACATAAAGAATTAAAATTGAAAAATTATTTTATTTTTTCCCCCACTTAAAATATTGATATATAATTAATTACAAATGCTCAAAAATTTTGATTGAAAAAAAATTTTGGTATTTAAAAAATTTTTTTGTTTCTTGCACAATCTTAAATGTGTAATTTTTTACACGCCTGTTATCCGACAAATGATCGCAGGGATTTTTTTCACTAAATAGGGAGGAATTATGATAAGAAGGATTCAAATTTTAACTAAAATATTCGTAGCACTCCTCATCATAATTTCTTTAACCCCATTTGTTCACTACCAGACACTCGCCAAAAAGAAGAAAAAACCAAAAAAAGAAAACGTTAGAAATACTGCAATTGATTTGATAAGAAAAAATTCTGAAAGTATTTGCGAATTAGCTGGCCTAGAACCTATTTATGGAGATAATACTAATGGGTATGAAAATGAAGGACTTATCGGTGAATTAGGTGAAGATATCGAAGAGCTTGAAAGAGAAGACGACATTACTGTTGACCTCGAAACTTTTAAAAATTTATGGCTTTCATATGTCAATCCCGGTGAAAGTATGTTTACTTCGACAGGTATTAATAAAGTTGATATTATTAATGAAATTATGGAATGGCTAGGCACTCCATATAAATTTGGTGGTATTACCGAAAAAGGGATTGATTGTTCAGCTTTCATTAGGCATCTAATGCTAAAAACTCACGAAATAATGATCCCCCGTACTGCAAGAGAACAATACACATTAGGCAAGGAGGTTAAACGAGAAAAACTCGAATTTGGGGATTTAGTATTTTTTCAAACCAGAAAAAGAGTATATATATCTCATGTCGGAATTTACCTCGGGGATAACTTATTTGCACATGCCAGTTCAAGATATGGAGTTACTATTTCTTCGCTTGAATCAAGCTATTACAACAAGCGTTTCATTGGTGCTAAAAGAATTGCACCTGAAGACTTAAAAAAATATAGCATTAAATACGATAAGATTGATAATTCATCTATGTAATATTCACCCTTTCATTTTTCATTTTTCACCTTGGCGCCCTTGCAAAAGGGCGTTATTAATTTTTATATCAAATTTTTATTACTATTTACTTATTCTAAACCATAAAAGTATTTATTTTTCTGAATTGATTATTAAAAAAGGCCCTTTTTATGGGGCTTAAATAATTTTGGTTAATTTAAAATATATTTTACCATTTCATAAGACTTACTTCATCTACATAGATAGTTTTCTTATTTCTAAAAAGAGCAAGAACAATAGCTAAACCAACAGCAGCTTCTGCCGCTGCAACAGCCATTACAAAAAAAACGAAAATTTGACCAGCTGTATCTCCCATAAAAGCAGCAAACGAAACAAATGTCAAATTCACTGAATTCAGCATAATCTCGATTGACATAAAAATAATGATTGCATTGCGTCTTGTAAGAACACCTACTGAACCTATTACAAACATCATGGCCGATAGTATTAAATAATATTCTTGAGGAACATCAATTAGCATAATTTATCCTTTTATTACTCATATCTTCGTTTTGATAATACAATTGCACCTATTATTGCCACTACCAATAATAGGGAAATTGCCTCAAATGGAACTAAGTAATGACTAAATAATTCTTTGCCTATAGATTGAGCTTTACCTGCTTCAATTGATTGTGGAGGTAAAAATGCATTCTTCGATGATACTCCCATATACATTGTTGTAAATTGTGTAATTAAGCCAAGAGCAAAAAATGCTGCTATAATTTTCCTGAAATTTAATTTCTCCTTCAGTTGCGCCTCATCACTCAGATTCAATAGCATTATCACAAATACGACCAAAACCATTATGGCACCGGCATAAACAAGTACCTGAATTACGGCAAGAAACTGAGCATTCAGAGTAAGATACAAACCCGCTAACATAAAAAAATGTAAAACCAAAGACATTGCTGATACTATGGGATTTTTGTGGGCAATTGTAACTATTGCACTTGCTATTGCAAGAACACCCAAAACAATAAAGAATAGATAGGATAAACTCACATTAATACCATTACTATTTACTAAAATTGATACGCAAATTAATAAAAAATAGTATGATGCAAAAATTTATATCTGGATTAATGGGGGCTTACTGGTATTAATTCTTTTCGCGAAACATATTTTACGCCTTTAATATTTGCTATACCTTCTTTTAATTGTTGCAATTGTTCAATGTGTTCAATTGAAACAAGCAATTCGATAATTTGTTCATTTTCGTCGTGACTAATTTTTATACCTTTAATCAAAGCTTCTTCCATAGCAATCACAAAGTTTGTTATATCATTGGCTATTTCTTTTTTATCATCTGTAATAACTATCAGGTCTAAAACTAACTCTTTTGGATTAATTGATTGCCAGTCGACTTCAATTATATTAGCCTCTTTCATTTTAAGTAAATTCTGCAAGTTTTTGCAATTTTTCTGATGAATAATTATCTCATTAATATCTGTTATTAATCCGATAATTTTATCTCCCGGTATAGGATAACAACAATTAGCCAATTCTACATCAATTTTTTCAAAATCTTCGACTTTTTTGATATGATTATCATTATAATTAGCATTTTGTATTTTATTTTTATGATTTTCACTAAACTTAAATACTATAAAGTCCCATACGCGGTCAATATTTATATCCCCCTTACCAAGTTCAACAAAAAAATTCGATAAATTCATCAACTTTATACCTTTGACAATCTCAGCAAGTTCATCATCAGATATTTCTAAATCTTCTTTCTTAATTTTTTCATACCATATCTGCCGACCCTTATTTTCATATTCTTTCTCTTTATTTTTGAAATATTTTATGATTTCGGTTTTCGCCTTACTCGTGATTACGCTTTTTAGCCATTCTTTATCTGGTTCCTGATTGTAAGAGGTCAGTATTTCAACAGTATCACCATTCTTTAAACGATAATCCAGCGGCACAATCCTACCGTTTACTTTAGCCCCAATACAATGGTTGCCTAAATCAGAATGAATTAGATAAGCAAAATCTAATGGGGAGCTATCTTTGGGTAATTTTTTTAGCTCTTTTGTTGGAGTAAAAACATAGATTTCATCGAAAAATAGATTCCTTTTAACATTTTCGAGCAAATCTTGTTGTGCTTCTTCTCTCGAAATTTCACTGAATAAACGTAGTGAATCAAGCCATTCTTTTATATTAGCCTCTTGTAATATATTCTCAAGCTTGGATTTTCCACCTTTATACAAAAAGTGAGCGGCTAAACCTTTTTCTGCGAACTCGTGCATCTTCCGTGTACGTATTTGTACTTCAACATTTCTGCCCTGTTGGTCTATTACCACAGTGTGGATTGAACGGTAGCCATTCTTTTTAGGAGTATGGATATAATCCTTAAAAGTACCTGGCACGGGCTTATGAATATCAGTTATTCGCCCATATACATAAAAGCACAGATTATGGTCATCGGTATCTAAAATTATTCGAACAGCAAACAAATCATTTAATTTATCAATTGTTAATCCACGGGCTATCATCTTCTGATATATTGAGTATATATGTTTTGCCCGCCCTGTAATTTCAAATTTAACATCATTTTTTTTCAATAATTCATCCGATTCCAACATATTTTTTAATGGTTTAACAAATTTTTTTATGTATTCTTCTCTTTCTTTTCTCGTAGTCTGAATTTTCTTGCTTATCCTTTCATACTCGATTGGATTCAGAAATTTAAAAGATAAATCTTCCAGTTCCCATTTAAAATTACCTAAACCCAGGCGATGAGCAATTGGACAGAAAATATCGAGTGTTTCTCGGGCAAGATACATTTGTTTTTCTTTTGATAAATATTCTAGTGTCCTCATATTATGCAGTCGGTCAGCGAGCTTTATAAGTATTATCCTAATATCTTTTAGCATCGTTAGCAATAAACGATTATAGCTCTCAATCTCAATCATTGTGTCGGAAGATTGTGCTTCTACTCTTTGTATTTTCGAAAGACTGTCAACAATATTCGCTATCTTTGAGCCGAATTCATTTTGAATATCTTTGATTGAGCAGTTTACTCCATAATCTATTACATCATGCAACAATGCTGCTGCAATTGACTCCTCATCAAGAGTTACTTCGTTGAGAAGAATCTTTGCTACTTCAAGCGAGTGTTTGTAATAAGGTTCACCAGATTTTCTGAAAACGTTATTGTGGGCGTTAACTGAAAATAAATAAGCTTTTGTGATTAATTCCTCATTTAGTTTGGGAATTTTGTTCCTGCAATTTTCTAAAAAATCAATTAAATCTGCTTGATACTCGTCAACAGGGCAAATCTCATTCTTTGATTTACTTATTAATCGTCTAATTTGTATAGGGAACATATTTTTTGGATTTTGACTTTATATGATTTCTTTCATTTTAAATTCGACGTTTTGGCTATTCTTTTAGTATGAATTGTTATTATCCTTTATAGTTTTTTTCAGAAACTTATCAAAATTGCAAAAATTCATTGTTTTGATTAGATTTGAAATAATTTTTCATTAAAAACAGAAAAAAAATATTGATAACTATAGATAAATTATTGATCATATTTTTAACATTCATTTTAATTGTTAATCACACCAATGCCATTGAACCCGATACTGTTGAAGCAACAAAAATAAAGTATGGTTTAGGTTTTAATTATAACTTAAATTATCACATTGCACAATTTGGTAAACTACCTGATTACCCATCTTGCTGCGGTAGTTATGGTAATCATATTTCATCGGGTTACAGTTTATTTGCATTAATAGATTATCCATTCAATGAACAATCATATTTACATTTCAGATTATCATATTCTGATAATCGCCAGACTTTCAGTAACTTAGAAGCTACCACAGTTATAATAAACGGTAATTCGAGGGATGGTAAATTCGAACATAGACTAGATTCAAGATTTGCCGATTTATCTCTTTCGACTTATTATTCATACCAGCCAACAAATTTCTTGAATTTACATATAGGCGCCGGACTAGGATATATTTTTGACGGTTCTTTTTCGCAAAATGAAAAAATTGTTGAACCTTTATACACAGGCACATTCTCCGATGGTACTCGAATTAGGAACAGTTTCAACGGTAAAATTAAAAATCTTCAAAATCTACAACTTTTATTTTCTGCCGGAATCTCCTATGAACTTCCACTCGATAAAAGACTAATCTATTTTCTTTATCCTGAATTATTGTACAGTTTTTATCCATTAAATTTAATTAAAGGATTGAATTGGAATTATCATTCGTTCAGATTGGGACTATCACTAAAATATAAAGAGCCACCACCAGCTCCTCTACCACCTCCACCACCAATTATGCCACCATACCCCGAACTTGAGCTTCCCAAAAAGCCTCCCCTTTTAACTGCTTCCATAAAAGCTGTAGAAAAAAGAGAGGATTTTCCAAGTGAGAAAGCAGATTTCCAAATAAAAATTGAAGAATTTATATCGCTTAATGTCAGACCGCTTTTAATGTATGTATTTTTCGAGGAAAATTCTGCCATAATCCCAGATAGATACGAAAAATTATCCTTACCTGAAACATATTCTTTTAATTTATCACAATTGAATAATTTAGATCCACTCGAAACTTACTATCATATTCTCAATATTATCGGTAAACGAATGAGGGACTATCCCAAATCTACAATCACTTTAACAGGAACTAACTCTAACAAAGGTCAGGAGAAAAATAATTTAACACTTTCTCTTAATAGGGCATTAGCAGTTAAAAATTATTTAGTAGAAAATTGGAAAATTGAACCGGAGAGAATTAAAACCACAGCAAGAAACTTACCCCAAACACCAACAATAAGTGACGAAGAGGGTGCTGATGACGAAAACCGAAGAGTTGAAATTACTTCCACTGACGATAAAATAGAAAAAGCACTCATCTCAAATGATACACTAAGGCAACTTTCATCCACAACAATTAGATTCTTACCCAAAATAATATCTGAAGCTCAAATCGATAATTGGACATTAATTGTTACTCAGGATAATAACACAATCTTCAGAAAAGAAGGTAAATCCCTTCCACCAGATATTATAGAATGGTCAATCAACGATACAATTTTAAATAATAAAATTAAACCGGGCTTTCTCAAATATTCATTCAGAATAAGCAATAAATTCGGACAAACTTTTACTACGCCCCAACAGATTATCCCCGTTGAACAATTGACAATTCCAAGAAAAAGATTGGAACGAATCGAAGATAAAGAATTCGAACAGTATAGCCTTATTTTATTTGATTATGGGAAATCAAAATTGACAAAATCTCATATTGATATGATTAATTTTATTAAATCAAGATTAAATCCTGAATCATTTATATACATTTATGGCTATACAGATACAATTGGTGATGAAGAAGTAAACTATAAACTATCTTTAGCAAGAGCAAAAGAAGTCGCTAAGGCTTTAAAAACACCAAACGCTGAAATCGAAGGTATTGGAGAAAGTAAAATTCTATACAGTACGAAATATCCCGAAGGAAGATTTTATTGCAGAACAGTGAAAATCGATATTATTACAAAAATTGGAGATAATAATAAGTAATTATGATCGAAATATTAATATTTCACATTCATATTATTGCAATCTTATACGCATTTACCAAAAACTGGCAGAAAACCTCTATTAAAGATGGCTTTTTAGCTATTGGTATCATTCTTTTAATGTTTTCAATAGGCTGGGCTATGACTTCAACCATTGCTTCTCTAATTATGCCATCTAAATGGAATACTATCTTTTTTAACAAGGATACTCTATCCCTGATTTTGCTATTAATTCCAGAATCAATTTTTTATTATCATTTTTTCATAAAGGACAGAATAAAGCTCAAAGATTCATCAACCGAGAAACTGATATAGTTATATTATCTACCAAATTATCAGCTTCTTTTTCAGGAGATTTTTTCCCTTTTGTTTTTCGGGTTTTTTCAGGTTGTTTATAAGCCAATTTGGGTTCAAAATCGATTCTTTTTTCTCTTATTCCATTATCTAGCAGAAATTTCTTTAAGTTACTAATCCTTTTGTCGAGCAATTCTTTTAATTGCTCTTCAGTTGTAATTGTTACTGTTTTTTTCTTGTTCTTTGATTTTGGGTCATTTATTTTAACTGATTTAGGGGGGAACCAGGAATCTTCTGTGCTAACAATAATCCTAAGTATTAATCTTGGATTGTTACTCAAAAGCTCATTTATTTCACTTAATAATTGAACTTTTTGGTCAATTAAATTGTCATCATTTCTATTAAAAATACTGTGAGTTGATAGAATCATACCTGGTGACAATTTAGAACAGGTAAAATGCTTGTAGATTTCCTTATATTCGCTGACTACCGGCAACTCAAATTCTGTATCACCATTAACAATAATATGATCAGTAATAATAACCTTATATTTTTCACCGCCGTTCAAAACTGCCTGGTAAGAACCGTCTGTTGAATTTGAATTTGCAATTACTTTTTTCCCATCTCTTCCAATAAAAGTTAATTTCAGTCCTAATGGTTTATTACTACCATATTCCTCTACTTTGCCTTTGAGCAAGATGACTTTGCCAAGCTGAGCTTCTACGTGAAAAAATGTCAGAACCAAAACTACAAGTAATGAAATAATTAATTTCATCTATGTATAAACCCTTCAATTTTAAAATATTAAATACTAATAGTCAAAGATATATTTTAATTAAACGAAATTAAAAAAGAATTAATATATTTATTCTTCCCTTAATGTTTTCAGGAGTTCGCTTCTTGCTGCTCTTCTGGAAGGATATATAGTAGCTATAAAAGAAAGTAATAAAGATACAATACTTATCAATAAAACATTATAATAATCTACTCGCAAGGGTAACTGACTTACAAAATATTTTGTAGTGTCGAGCTTAAACCAAGCAAAATTTATCTGTCCATAGCAAAGCACAAGTCCAAGTATAGTCCCTGAAACAGTACCTAAAAGACCTATTATTAATCCTACAGAAATAAAAATTTTTGTTATTGTTTGGTCACTGGCACCCATAGCTTTTAAAACTGAAATATCACCTCTTTTCTCAGCAACAGTCATATTTAGAAGTGCAAATATATTAAATACTGCTATTAGAATAATTAAACTCAAAATTGAAAATGCAACCATTTTTTCGAAATCCATAATACTGTAAATCTCTTTATTCAAATCTTTCCAACTTTCTATATGAAAATTCGCGGGCAAAAGATTGCTTACATTTTGTTTTATCTTATCTAACTCATCAATATCAGCAACTCTTATATCAATAGCAAATTCAAAACTTTTTTGATTTTCAAATAATTTAGAAATTCGATTAATTTCAGTGAATCCATAAAAGTCATATTGATTATTTACCAAATAAACACCACGAATAATAGATTTAACTGGATTGGTTTTTGTATATGTTCTCAATGATGTCTCGATCATTTCGGGTGTCATTAAATAAACCGTATCACCTGCAAATACTCTCAAACGGTCACCTATACCAGCTCCGATAATTATTTCGTTTATATCACTGCTTTTAAAATTACTTTCTCCGAATATGATATTATTTTTAACTCCTGAAATATCCACTATCTTTTCTCCAGATATGGCATATAATAGTATTACCTGCATGTTTTCGCCTTTAAAAACTACTGCCCGGGTGAATTTTACAGGTGTACAAGAGATTACCCCAGAAATTTTACTTATTGAGCTAATTAATTTATTCAATTCATTATCGCTCAACATCTTAGTAGGAATAATTCTGAGATGGGGGTCAAGCCCGAGAATCTGTTCTTTGGCAACATCACTAAATCCATTAAATAAAGACATCACGCATATTAATGCAGCTACTCCAACTGTAATGCCAATAATAGAAATTATAGACACTATGTTAATTATATTGAATGTATGGCGGGCAAATATATATCTGCGTGCAAAAAAAAATATAAAATTCATCTTGTTCTTAAATTAGCGATGATTACTTTTTAACTCATTTATTTCCCTTATAAAATATTCTTGTGCAGATAATTGAATTTGATTCTTCGCTGGCTTTATCTTGGTATAAGACCCATCAGAATTTAATTTCCATGATTTTAAATTATCATTCCAATATATGTTTAATATACTCCAAAGGCGTTTTTGATTTTTTTTATCTTTAATTGGGAACATAAGCTCCACTCTCTTATGCAAATTTCTTGACATCCAGTCGGCACTTGAAAGATAAAATTCCTCATTGCCACCATTTTTGAAATAAAAAATTCTGCTATGTTCCAAAAATCTTCCCAAAATGCTTCTCACCTCAATATTCTCACTAATTCCAGGTAAACCCGGTTTTAAGCAGCATATCCCCCTTACCAATAATTTAATCTGAACTCCTTTTTGGGATGCTCTGTATAGTGCAGGAATAACTTGCCGATGAGCTAATGAATTCATCTTGGCAAATATTAAACCCGGATTCTCAGGCGTATGCAAATCTATCTCACGTTGTATCAGCTCTAAAGTCCGTTCATATAAGTTAACAGGGGCAACTACAAAATCTTTCCAATCCTTGTATAGAGAATAACCAGTTAAAAAGTTAAATAAATGAATAGCTTCGAACCCAAGTTCTTCTTTAGATGTAAAATATCCAATATCTGTATATAAACGTGCAGTAATATGATTATAATTACCTGTTGATAAGTGCAGGTATTTTTTTAACTTGCCATTTTCACGGCGTATAACCAAAGTTATTTTGCAATGCGTTTTCAATCCAACAACACCATAAACGACATTGACTCCTTTTTGCTCTAATTCCTTAGCCCAGATAATATTATTTTCTTCGTCGAATCTTGCTTTTAATTCCACAAATGCTGTTACATCTTTACCATTTTCTGCAGCTTTGATTAAAGCAGCAACTACTGGTGAATTGGAACCAGTTCTATATAGAGTAATTTTTATAGCTAAAACATTCGGGTCAACTGCAGCTTGCTCGAGAAATCGCAGGGTACTATTTGTAAATGAATCAAAAGGGTGATGAACTAAATAATCATTACTTGAAATAACTGAGAAAATATTTGTACTACTATCAATGAATTCTGGTATCTTAAATGTTGAAAATGGTTTATCTTTCAATGATGGCTTATCTAATTTCACTAGTTGCATAAAATCTGGCAATCCAAGAGGTCTATCGTGAATGTAAATATCGTTTTTATCTAGATTCAATGTCCTCATTAGTAAATTCAAAAGAAATTCATCCATTTTTGAACTTACTTCTAAACGAACTGCAGCTGTGCTCCAACGTCTTTGTTTAACTTGTTCACTTATTTCAGAAAGAAGATCCTCAGCTTCGTCTTCAGCAATTTCTATATCAGCATTTCTGGTTACTCTAAAAACGTTCGCCCCTAAAATTTCCAGCCCTGGAAAGATTAATTCTGCATTATCTTTGATTATCTGTTCAAGCAAAACAAAATGATATCCGGGCTTATGCTCAAGCCTAATCATACGTGGCAAAACTGTAGGTAATTGTAAAAATGCAAGTATATGATTGCCTGTTTCTTTGCTCGGATCTCGTAGTACAAATGCGATATTCAATCTTAAATTAATCAATCGCGGAAATGGATGAGCCTGATCAAGTGTTAGTGGTGTTAAAACTGGTAATACACACTCAATAAAAAATTTCCTGAGACGCTCTCGTTCCCGCTTCGTCAATGTATTTATATCATATAACTGTATATTCTCTTTTTCCAAAGATGACATTATTTCCTTAAACAAGCGAGTCTGATACTCATAGAGAGGTAAAAGCTTTTTTCTGATTTCAATTAATTGTTGTTGAGCAGTGAGACCATCATAAGATAATTCCTGAGTGTCAGCATAAACCTGGCTTTTCAATCCAGCAACTCTAATCATAAAAAATTCATCCAGATTAGAACTAAAAATGGAAACAAACTTCAAACGCTCTAAAAGTGGATGATTCGTATCTTCTGCTTCATTTAATACTCGACGATTAAATTCGAGAAAGCTTAGTTCACGATTAATATAGTAGATTGGATTCTTTAGATCATCCTTTATCTTTTTCAAACTTGTTGTTGTTAAATGCAAAGTTCCATCCATAAATTTATCAATAATAAATATTTATCGGCAAATCTCATAAAAATTTATCAATTCCAGTGCCAATCTGTTTCTAATAGGAGATTTTAAGATTTGGGAACTGAGTCTTCAATCTATTTTTTTCACTTTCGGAAAGATTATTATTTTTTATCTTGATTACCCGCAAATTTTTCATTGTTTTAAAATCATCAGGAATTGTCGAAATTTTGTTATTCTCTATTAGTAAGAAATTTAGTTTGTTAAGTTTAGTTAATTCTAACGGTATTTTAGTAAGTTGATTGTTATCTAAATTCAAGGACACTAAATGTTCAAGCTGGATTATTTCTTGCGGAATATCTTTAATATTATTGTAAGATAAATCAAGCTGTTCGAGTTTTTTCAGCGAAAAAATCTGTATTGGAATTTTTTCAAAATTGTTTTTCGAAGCTATTAAACGTTGCAAGGATTGAAGATGTCCGAAATCCTCAGGTAATGATTTAAGATTATTGTTACTAATGTCTATTATTTTCAAACCTGATAATTTACCTAAACCAATTGGAAGTTCCTCGTTTTTATTATTTGTAAAGCTTAGTGTTGTAAGTTTATTTAATTTAGACATATCTTTTGGCAAAGACTTAATTTCATTTCCGCTGATTTGAAGCATAGTAAGTTCACTAAGATTGCAAAATTCATTCGGTAGTGTACTGATTTTATTATTATCAATTTCTAGTATAGCCAGGGATTTTAACGACCCGAATTCTTTAGGTATGGATTCAATCTCATTATTGCTTAAAAGTAATCTTCGAAGTGATGTTAACTTGCTAATTTCGACAGGTATTTGCCGTAAATTGTTACTTGATAAATTGAGTGTGAGCAATCCGCTGATATTGAATAATTCTTCATTTAAGTTTTTAATTTTATTATTATCTATATAGAATTCCTTTAAATCCGTTAAATTTGAAATGCCTGCGGGTATAGATAAAAGCTCATTTCTGGATAAATTTAATACTTTTAGCTGTTTCAATTTAGAAAAGTTTAAATTAATCGAGCTGATTTTATTATTCGACAAATCCAATTGTTGGAGATTTTCTAAATTCGATAATTCATCATTTATCTCTGTTAATTTATTTTTAAATAATCTCAAACTTTTTAATTTAGTTAATTTACCAATTTCTGCTGGTAAAGAACTAATATTATTGAAACTCAAATCCAATACTTCAAGTTCTGTAAATTGTTGGATTTCTGGTGGAATAGAATTTAATTTAGCTCCTCGCAAGGACAGTCTTTTTAAAGTTGCAGCATCTTTCAAAGCTTCATTAAATGTAGTATATGTCTGTTCTGGTTTAAGTTGCGGTGGCTTTTGCTGCAATGAATTTTGCGATAATGCCTCATTTTGATGATATGCCCCAAATATTAAAATAAATACAAGAGCCACGGCAATGATTAAATTAGGCAACTTGTTGAAATTTGTCTTCATCATAACTGAAGTTGAATTTTTCAACCTTGAAATCTCCATTTTTAAACGTTATTTGAAATCGTATAATTTTCCCGATAAACACCCTTCAATTATTTTACTATATTTTATTTATTAACGAATTATCTACGTTGGAATTTTCCTTTTATCAATAAGGAATCTGTTTTCAGCCATTTTTGAAATCTTTACAAATGGTAATCCAAGCAATAAATATACCAATGCTACAAATATTCCCATTCCGATAAAATCATAATATTTAGTTGCAAGCTGGAAGTACACTTTAGTCAGCTCAACCATAGTTATAACAGATACAAGTGAGGAGTCCTTTAGCAATGATATGAAATCATTAGTAATTGGTGGTATAACTAATCTAATCGCCTGAGGTAAAATAACGTATCTCAAAGCCTGACGCCTGTTCATTCCCAAAGCGTAAGCAGCTTCGAATTGACCACGAGAAACTGAATTCAAACCAGCTCGATAATTCTCTGCTTCATAAGCTGCATAATTTAATCCAAGACCTATTATTGCTGCCAAAAATGGAGACAATTTTATACCTATACTCGGTGCTGCATAAAAAATGAAATATAATTGAATTAGTAGTGGCGTACCTCGCATAAATTCAATATAAATTACTGCTAAAAAAGAAAGCGGTTTGGGTGCATAAACTCTGATAATAGCAAGAATTAAACCTAGAATTATTGCCAATAACATTGATAATATTGAAATTTGTAGTGTCATCCATGCTGCTTTACCGATTGTTGGTATAACACCGATGTATCTTTCGACAAGCTCATCAAAACCGGGTTTTTGTTTTTGTATCTCAACATACTTGATGTATTCGACTGGTTCAATTAGAGTAGGGTCATAATCATTTAAATAAGCCGCCATCAATAAATTCCATAAATTCCACCGGTCGTAGATTTCTCTCAGTTTTTTTGTCTTTATCAAATGGTCAAGTGCTTCATTAATTTTAGCTTGGAGTGCCGTATCCTGTAATCTCATAGCTATGCCATAAATCACTTCGCCAACGGGCTCTCCAACCATTTTTAAATCGGGATTCCAAGATGTATAATACATAGCTATAGGGGCATCGCAAAGCACTGCATCAATCCTACCATTAATCATATCTGTAAAAGCATTTACTTCTCCTTCGTAACTGACAACATTCACGCCTGGCATAGCGTTTAAAATACGTTCAGCAAGTGAATTTTTGAGGGCTCCAGCTTTTAACCCTCTCAAATCAGCTAGTTTATGTATTCTTTCATCATCGGCAAGTACAACCAACTGTTCATAGGTAATATAATAAGGCTTTGAGAACAAGACTTCACGAGTTCTATCAGCAGTGATTTCTATACCATTTATAGCAATATCATAATCACCACGATACAAGCCGGGTATTAAGCCATCCCATTGATTCTGAACAAATACAGGCTTCATATCTAAATAACTGCATATTGCATTAACAATATCAACTTCAAAACCTGTTAATCTGTTTTCTACTAATAGATCCTGAAAAATGTATGGCACATTGCCCTCTGCATCGGCAGCCCATCTAAGTATGGTTTCCTTAGCTTTTAAATTGCTTACGAAAACAAAAATTATTAAGAATAAAAATGATTTAAAATATGACATAATTAATCAATCATTAATTTCAAATAATTAAGTGTTCGCTGATCTTTAGGTGACGAGAAAAATTTGTCTGTTGTTTCATACTCAATTATTTTCCCGTCTTCCATATAAGCTACTCTATCCGAAGCATTTCTAGCAATGTTTAATGAATGGGTTACAATTATTTGTGTCATCCCTTCCCTGTGTAAATTTTTCATAACGTCAATAACTTCGCCAACAAGTTCAGGATCTAAAGCACTCGTTGGCTCATCATATAACATGACCTGAGGCGACATAGCCAATGCACGAGCAATTGCTACTCGCTGAGCCTGTCCACCGGATAATTGATGGGGATATCGTTCCATAAATTCGCCCATTCCGACTTTCTCCAATAATTGAACTGCTCTTAATGTAGCCTGCGACTTTGTTTCATTTTTTACTTTCACCGGTGCAAGAGTTATATTTTCCAAAACTGTGAGATGTGGAAATAGATTTAAGCTTTGAAAAAGCATTCCAACTCTCAATCTTAATGCATATACTTTGGCACGGAAATCTTCATCCAATGAAATATCATTTTCTTGTGAATTACTTTTTTTATGCATTGCTCTGATTTTAAATTTAGAAATATATGCTTTTTCCTGCCTGTTTCTAGATAATGTTATGCCAGCTATATGGATGGTTCCTTCATCAAGTATTTCCAAGCAATTTAAGCATCTTAGGAAAGTTGTCTTCCCGCATCCTGAACGACCTATGATTGAGATAAATTCCCCTGCTCTTACATCAAAATCTATACCCTTTAATACGTGTATGCCTGAATGGTACTTATGTAATCCACGGACTGATATTAAATAATCGCTACTCATTCTAATAAATATTTATTTAATTCCAAATAGTGCATATTAATAAAATCTATACATTTATCAAAAATAAATTGAAAAAAGATAAATTCCTTAAATATTTACAAAAAAAATTCCCCGGTTAATTTTACCGGGGTTGAAAATTGTTTTGTATAGGTGGTTAAATTTCTGTTATTGTAAGATAGGTCGGACCTATATATCTTTTGCCTTTTGCTAATTTTTTTACTGGCAAAGGTGTTTTGGGATCTATGGATGAATTGAATTTAATCTCAATTCGTGAGCTTTCTATGCCTTGTGACACAAAGAATGCTTTTAATGATTTTGCTCTTTCCTCTGTCAATTTCTCATTTTCCTGCTTATTTTCATTATTATCAGGGAAACATTCAATTAAGATTTTTACATTTGGATTCAATTTTAAAACATGAGCATAATCATCAAGGAAAAGCTCAGCACCGTATCTTAATTTTGATTTATTCAGTTCGAATGGAGCTACTGGCAATTTTATACTTACGCCCACTTCAAGCGGTTTTAACAAAAAATCTCTTGATATTTCTAAATATTTATCAGTATTTGGAGTAATGATTTCAAATTCTTCAGTCAAAAAATCTTTTTGTTTAATAGTTAAAATATATTTCTTACCAGGTTTTAAACCTGTCAAATAGTAATATCCATTTTGTGCTGAATTACTACGAGTAGCATTAACCCGCTTGCCTTCTTCGTCCAATACTATTAAGAAAACAGTTACTGGTTGACGAGTTACTTCATTGAATATGTTACCAGTAAGCGATATAACAGGCCCAACTAACTGACTATGGGCTAACTGTATACATGACAGGGTAAACATAATTATTATGAAAAGCTTGATTTTCATCATTATATTTTTACCTCCTCTTTTTCTTTTGTTCTTTAGTAAGAAATCTCACAGTTCCATCGGCACATCCTAATATAATGATACTTTGGTCAAGTACTAAATCCACTGACCAAATTTCAACACCTGCATTAAATGTCATTAAATTTTTACCGCTGTTAATATCCCATAATTTGACAAATTTATCCAGACTAGCACTAACAATTGTTGAATTATCACCGGCAAAAGATATATCCTGAATTAAATCATCGTGGGCTTTTATAGTTCTGATATTAATTCCGGAGGGCATTTCCCATACCTTTATATATCCATCCTGGTCACTGGAAACAAGTAATTTACTGTCGAAACTAAACAGAACAGTTAATACCGGTGCATTATGTCCCAAGAGTGTCATCAGTGGCTCGCGGGTAGTCAAATCGGTTGACCAAATTTTTATTGTCTTATCATCACTACAGGAAGCAATGTATTTCCCATCATAACTATAAGCTACATTATTGGTTGCTTGTGTATGGTCTCTGAGAGTTTTTATTTCGCTTGCGAGATTTACATCCCAAAGTTTAACGGTTTTGTCGAAACTTGTGCTTGCTATAAATGTGGAATTTTCATCTTGTGAAAAATAAACTCCAATGACCTGGTCAGTATGTCCACGAAGTATTTTCAATTGTTCTCCTGTTTCGACATCCCAGATTCTGATTGTTTGGTCGCTACTACCACTTGCAAGCCACCTATCATTTCCCGAAAAGGAGAGGTTATTCACTTGCCCTAAATGGCCCCTGAGGGTACGCAATTCTTTACCGTCGGGTAAACTCCATATCTTTATAGTTTCATCGAGGCTACAGGTTGCTACTTTTGTATCATTGGAATTGACAAATACTCCAAGAACTTCGTCGTCGTGCTTCCCTATAATCTGCATCTTATATTCTTGCGAATGAAGATATATAGAGCTGATGATAAAAATTAATGTTAAAAACTTAATTCTTGAGATATATTGCATCTCTCTTCCTAAAATGATTTTATAATCTTTTGTGTAATCCATTTCTATTTTCTTGTGATTCTAAATAGTATTTAAAAATACAAAATTTACTCAAGAGTTTTCAATAACTTTTCGATACTATTTTTTAATTCATTAACTTTCGAAATCAGATATTCTCTTTTATATTCTCGTTCGTAATTAAATTTATTAGATTCAGTGGTTTCAATTTTATCATTTATTATAATTTCGAAATTTTTTAGATTGCTATTAACTATTGAATCATAATTCTTAGCTAAATATTCCTTTACTCCTTTTGTTGATATTTTCTTTTGACGAAGCAGGTACTTAATCATTTTGAGTATCCTTAAATCTTTATCAGAGTATATTCTGTTACCGGCTCTGTTTTTTTTGGGTTTAAGAATTTCGAACTCTTTTTCCCAGTAGCGAAGTATGTGTTGCTCCTCATCAATTAATTTGCTCACTTCGCTTATTGAATAATATAGCTTTTGCATATTTTAATTTTACAAGTTTTGATTTATGATGCTAAAAGGCAAAGTAGAATTTAAAAAATTATATTTTTTAATACAATGTTTATAAAAAAAATATCAAAAAAAAATTTGCAACCTTTCATACAGTAATGTGTTAATATTGCTAATATTTCCTAGAGTAAGTTATTGTTCAAAATTCAAAGGGATAAAAAATGGCTAAAAAGAGTATTTTTCATCTCTATTTCATTATTTTGATCGTATTTGCTTCAGCTTGTAATGAGACCATTGTCAATGTTCAAGAATTTCCTGAATATCTTATAGATGTAAATACTGGTACACAATGGGAATATGTTAGTTTATATGACAATGTTTCAATTTATTTCACCTCCATGCTACTCATTGACACAATTTTTATCTTTGATGGTAAACCTGAAAAATGGTATTTATATGAAGACATTCCAGGCGGTCTATTTTATCACTATTTCACTCAACGCAATGATGGAATTTATTATCTCAATAGTTTCGATGAACCATACTTGGTTTACAAATATCCACCGCGCCTAAATGATACCTATACAACTTGGTATGGTGATACAATTACCGTATTGTCCATCAGCGAAAAAGTTAAAGTCAAAGCTGGTAGCTTTGATAATTGCATCATCTACCATTTTAAAAATGGTGAGAATGAAAGAGACGAAATTTTTAAACCCGGTATTGGTCTGATTAAATTTATAAAATACAAATTTGAAAATAATCGAAAAAGTATTAATTATTCATATGAGCTTTCCAAATTTACAAAAGCTATGAAAAAATCTTCATAGACTTATAGTATAAATCCTCAGCTATGAGCAAAAAGAAATTTTTAATGCAAAAAATTTTTGAATTTGTAAAATTTACTTTTTTTAATTATATTTGTTGTTTGTAAATTTTCAATTGGAGGCTAAATGAGCAAATATGTCGTCAATCCCGTTGAAGTTAGAATGCAAGAATCCGAGAAGGGAACTGTTTACCAATCTATAGTAGCAATGGGATTCAGAGCAAGACAAATTAATGATGACATTAAAAGCGAATTAAGCCAAAGATTAGCCGATATCACACCAATGTCTGATGAAAATGAGGGTATTAATTTCGACCAAATGGCTGTCAGCCGTGAATTCGATAAAATACCAAAACCTACCTTTTTAGCTATGCAAGAAATTAAAGAAAACAAACTAAAATGGTCATTGCCTCAGGAAGAAAATAACGATTACAGCCAGTAATTAAATCTCAAATTATTAGAAATGCCGGATTTAATCTATCTTTCCGGCATTATTTTTATAATACTCCAATCTTTTGTATCCAAATATTTTGAAATTACTCTGTGTATATCCTCAATCTTTATGTAATCAATGTTGGCAATCGTATCGTTGGGATTTTCATATTTATTCAGATATAACTCATTTTTAATCTGACTTTTCATTTTATAAGTTATATCTTCATTATCAATCATTACTCTTGACTTAAGCTGTTCTTTCGCACGTTTGAATTCGGATGAATGGATACCGCTTTTTTGTAACTTTTCCATTTCATTGAAAATTATCTCTTCAATACGAGGAATGGAATTCATATCGCTTACAGAACTGATGTATAAAGTACCTATATCTGAAAAAAAATAAAGATCAGATTCAAGTGAATAGGCAAGCCCATATCTATCTCTGATTTTACTTTGTAATCGGGAACTCATACCATCACATAAAATTTCGTTGAGAATAATTAATGGATATTTATCTTCTGAATTGAATTCACAAACATTACGCCCTATCAAAATGTATCCTTGTTGGACCCCCATAAATATATTTTTATTAACTGATTTATGAACTGATGGTTCAATTCTTGACCTTACATTTCCTTTTTTAGTTAAGTTGCCAAACCTCTTTACTGCTAATTCGACAATAATATCATGATCAACATTGCCAACGGCTGAAATAATGATATTTTGTGGTTGATAAAATTTTTTGTAAAATCTTTCTAACACACGTCTATTTATCTCAGATACAGAATTCAATTCGCCTGTAATTGGTTTAGCTAATGGATGATTTCCCAAAATAAAACAGTCGGCATAATCAAAAATTAATTCATCAGGATCATCATTATATAATTTAATCTCCTCCAAAATAACTTTACGTTCATACTCTATGTCCTTCGTTCTGAATTCCATAGGAAATAGAATATCTGCTAACAAATTAAATGCTTTTTTCAGATTCTGAGATAATGCACGGGTATAATAATATGTATATTCTTTTGCAGTAAAAGCGTTTACATAAGCACCAATTGCCTCGAATTTGCTGTTTAGGCATTTCGTACTACCATGCTTTGAAAGTCTAAACAATATGTGTTCTAGAAAATGTGCCGTACCATTGTACTTTTCCTCATCTTCCCTTGAACCAGCATTTATACATATTCCTAGTGCAAATGACTGTACAGCTTTTGTAGTTTCTGTTATTACTCTAAGACCATTTTCGAGGGTTGTTTTCCTGATTGAGGTTTTTCTTCGCTGATTAAGTCTGTAATAACTTGACGGGTAACGCTTTTTTGCAGATGGGTTCATTTTAAGAATGAAAATTTTTGGAAAAATCATTATAAATGACGTTTGCAATTAATTTTATTTGATATGAATGAACTTATTAGTTTTGGTTAATGTACCATGTTGATATACGATGTAGTAAATTCCAGATGGATAAGGACTAAAATCATATTTTAATGAGTTTATTCCAATTTTAGAATATTTCGGTTTAATTAAATCGAGTAAAATTCCATTAATTTCATAAATTTTGATAGATGATTCTTCATTACTTATTACAGAGAAATTAATTTCAATTTCGCTTTCATTTATTGCAATTACTTCAAATTTAAATTCACCGCCAACATGGACTAAACGTTGATTGAATGCACAATCACCAATTATTGTAATTTGTCCATCAATTTTATCATATACAATTGGATAATCAGCATAAAAAATTGCTGTTACGAGAATTAATCCAGTTGAAGATGTATCACCGATTAATGTCTCGCCAACAATTACAAGGTATTCTCCGTTATTTAGCATATTCGGATCAATTTGGTCAATCATTATAGTAACATCACCCTTTGTGTGATGAAGAAGTGTAATGTAAGGACTTTTGAGCATAAATACACTTCCCGGTAGGACATTTGTTAAATTAAAAAGCTTGGGATTAAAGCGTAAATTTAATTCAATAGCTACAATATTAGCCTGAGATAAATCAAATGGCGGAATTGCTGTAATTCTTAATGGAATTTTTATAATTTCTCCTGCATTTGATTTAATGCTCGGTATGGAAATCAGTACTTTATTTGTATCACTCTGGATAGTAGCTTTACCTGATAAATTAATTTCATATTCTTGATTGCACGGGTATGACTGATAAAAAGTGGCTTTACTTCTAAATTCACCATTAAAAGATGGTGCAAAAGTAAACTCAATCGAGTTATTACCTTGACTTGGTATTAGTATTGGGGTGATGTTTTTGGTATTAAAAATACTATCTTGAATTTTTATGCTATCAATAAAAATATCCGTTATGGAATTATTTATTATTCCAAGATTTACAATTTGGAAATCTCCGACTTCACAGTCAGTAAATTCAACATCTCGTGATTCAAAATGCAATATAGCATAGTCAACAGTTATATCATAACTTATTGATAAAGTATCGTAACAAGGAAGAACTTCAAATAATATCTTACCCCTATAATTTTCAACTTCCTCAATATTTAAAGTAATAATTATTTCATTTGTGTCAGTTAAAAAATAGCCTTTCTCAATATTTAAATGTAATTCGGTCGGATTAGACGTTTGTATTATTATATTGTTAATACTTGCTGTCTGATTATAAATGCCATTTAAAATTAATCTGTTTCTAATTTCGAAATAAATTGGATCATTGCATTTTGATAGCTTAGCTTCATAATTATTGTCCCAATCCCAAACATAATCATAATTAAAACGTTGTGTATTGGTATAAATCTTTTTTACAAGGTCGCATTGATCAGCTATGATATATAATGAATCTATTGCATAATGATAACTCTCCTGCGGTTTAAATTGAATTAACAACGCTTCTTCAGTGTCAGGTCTTATGATCAGAGGTAAATTCACAAATTTATAATTCTTATTCTCACTTTGTTTACTTATAATAATTTCATCATCGCCTGTATTTTTAATAAAAATAATTTGCTCATCGCTATTTGTGCATTCTGGTAATGAAAAAAATAAAGTATCTTTGAGCAATTCAAAATCAACATTATTTATTTCAACTAACAATTTCAGAGTTAAAGTATTTAAATTCAAAGTGTCACTATCAAAAAAATATTTTACTTGCATTTCTCTCTGATATTTACCAATTATTGGATTAGCTATAAAGCAATTAATTACAAGGCTATCTTTGGATTTTAATATTATTGGCAGATCAATCGGTTGAATTTTGAATGGAGAATCAACAACTATTTGCTCTATTACTAAGGGAATATGTGATATATTATACAGAGTGATTAAAGTATCCTTATATTCAAATTGGCAATGCAAATAATTTCCAAAATCATAAAAAATATTGCTAGTGACAATTTCTTCCTTTTCTCGTTCTAATATTAAATTTAAAATCTGCTCTTTACCACAATCAGCATAGATAACGGTTTTTAAAGAAGAACTGAAAAAATCAGCTAAACATCTAATCACTATATCAATATTATCACCGCTTTTGATGATTAATTCATTATCAATTGGAGATATGATTTCAATCCCTGTTGGTATAATAAAGTTTTGTTTTTTGATTAATATATCATTATTACTTTGATTAATCAAACGGAAGACTGTATCAATATAACTTATGCCAGGTTCAAAATATAATTTTATCGTATCTTTATCAAATGCAAAGTCGATATTTTTCTTGAAAACTCTTACTTTGGGAGTAAAGTTTGAGCAAAATTCATCGGATAGTACGCAATAAAATTCTCCCTCATCATTAATTAAAACTAGTGATCTTGATGAATCGAAAAGTATATCATCTTTGAACCATTTATAATTATTTCCACCATTAACACGTAACTCTAAATTTTCACCATCACAAAGGAAAATGATGGTGTCATTTTCCGCTTTAGTCCCATTGACAAAAATTTCCGCTATTGGCTTATCTTTTGTAAAAATCTGAATTTCATTCGATAAATATTCGCAACCTTGTGAAGATGTAATCCTTAAACGGTATCTACCAGATTCAAATACATCAACATATTTGGCATCACTTTTAAATAAAGCTCCATTTTTGAGCCAGTCATATTTATAACTTGCCTTTGTTTCACCATCTATTTTAATCCTAACTGTATCTCCGGTACAAATGATATTATTCCCCATTTCGACTATAATATTTTTACTTTCAATTGTATCTTTTCCAAGCTGGATTTCAGCATAATTTTCAATATTATAAATTCTTCCTCGACGATTCAATGGATTGGAATCAAAATTGAGGTCATCAGATTTGAATTTGTAAGCATAAACTCTATATATATATTGCTCACCACATTGAAGTTCATAATTATCGATGAAATTGTTTGAACTCGTCTGAGCGATTACAATTGATGAACCAAGCTGAGTACCAATATTATAAATACGTCCGTCCTCGGGCAATTCAATGTTATTTTTATAATATGCAAGTGATCGTACGATCATATAACCAATAATCGTGTCTAATGGTAATTTATCGTCAGTGTGCATCCAACTCAAATAGACATAATCTTGCTCAACTCTACCATTTATAACGCGATAATTATTCCAAATAGGCATCCTCAGTTTTTTCCAAAATGCTTGATTTACATTCATTTTCCCAAGAGAATTATTAGGTAAGCCTTTTGTTACAAAAGAGCTAATTGATGTTTTCGAAGCTGTTGCATCAAAACCTCCAGAATAATCAAGTAGCGATTGTCCAGGAACAACAGATAAACTTGTTTCATTTGTCATACCCGAGGCTGCAGATAATTTATGTCCAATAATATTGGTAAAATCGCCACTCTCAAATGGCATATGGGCAAGACTGTGTATATTATTCCCATCAGGATCAAGTATTTGGAGTAAATCGGAGGCTTCGGCAATGTTTAGCGCATTAATATTCCAGCCTTGGGGACAATAATAACAAATCTTTTCGAAAAAGTAATCATTTTCGGCACCCAGTTCAATATAACCATCTGATTTTTCAGCATCAATGATTGAATCTCCTCTGAAATTAATAACTATAATTGTACCCGAATGCAGACCTTGCCAAAATGGAATATTCTTAAAACGTATTCCTCCACGCCAATTATTCGGTGGAGGTGTAGAACCAGAATTATCACGCAGAATATAACCCCTCAAATCTAAATTGTTACTTGTTACAATCAACTCAACCCATTCCCCTCTTGGGTTATTTCTTAAATTATAATATTCGCTTATTATAATGCCTTGGGAATAAACCACACCTGAGATTAGTATTACCAGGAGTATAAAATATGTAATCTTCATTTAATAATTTCACATGTTGATTTAATTAATTTAAAAAATAAAATTATCTTTTGAAAATCAATCTAAAACATCTTAAAATATACAAACATATTGAGGTATTTATGATATTTTAATTATTTTAAAATCAGAAAAAATGTTTGTATAATTGAGTTTTATAATTTTGAAAAACAATAATCAGATATGAAAATTAATGTATTATTATTACAATTATTTCTTTTAGTGAATTACCATACTTTATCCGAAAATCTGACAAAACCCCAGCAATTTCTCAATCAAATACTCAGCCAACATCAAGTAATCATACCTGATGTAACTTCAAGTTCTAAACCAACTTTTTTTCGTTCACTTATTGATAAACCTAATAATATAATATACACAGAAAAAATTGCTCAATATGCATACGAACTTATAAGCGAAAAATCTCAAAATTCAGCAGAACAATTTATACCAATTTTATTCGGACAGAAGTGGAATAAATACAATTTAAATACACTTTTACCCAATGATTACATAACAAACAAAATAAATGTTAATATCAATAGAATTGTTGGCAATATTGAATACAACATTATCAGGCAATATTTATCGCCAATTCTACTAGCGATTGAATACCTTGAAAAAGATGAATTTTTCTCTGATTTTCAAAATATTATTGAAATAACTAAAATTTTAAATAAACTTGATTTACTGAGAAATGACATAATATCAAGAAATCCCGTTGAACAATTAGAACACACCGACCAACTAATCAAACTGTCCTCCATATTAGCGGAAAAATCAAACAAATTTATTAAATCTGAAGTTTTATCTATAGCTATAAATTTATATTTTTCATTATCTGAAATTAATCAACTTACCCTAAGGAATTCTGATTTATATAGACAAACAATCAAAACAACTATAATAGAAACAGATCTTGGTAAAATTGCTCTCGGTGGATTCGATAATGATTATTATGAGGATGATTATTTTATAATAATAGATCTTGGCGGAAATGATACATATATATCGAATTCGCAAACACTGCAAAATAAGATGACATCACCTGTTAATCTAATAATTGATTTCAGTGGAGACGACATATATATAGGCAATAACTATTGCTTCGGTGCAGGCATATTTGGGATAAGTATCTTGATGGATTTTGATGGTAATGATTCATATTCAACAACTGATTTCTCATTAGGAAGTGCTTTGTTCGGCGTTGGAATTTTTTTTGATAAAAATGGTAATGATATTTATTCTGCGCAAAGCTTTACTATCGGTTCTGCCTTTTATGGTTGGGGTATATTTGTGGACAAATCTGGCAATGATATTTATCGCGGTGTACACTTTACTCAGGCTGCTTCACTTGGACTTGCAATGGGTATTTTAATCGATGCTGCTGGTAATGATAACTACATAGCCTCTAAACCATTCAGCGAAAATAAAGATAAACAGCCTGATTTTCACAATTACGCCCAAGGAGCTTCCCTTGGCTTGCCCTACTCAATATCTGGTGGTATTGGGATATTATTAGATCTAAGCGGAGACGATAACTACATTGCTAATAATTCAGCACAAGCTTATGCAAATTACTGTGGAATAGCTGCACTTATTGATAAATCTGGAAATGAACGATACCAATCCGGAAGCTGCTCTCAGGCTTATGCAATTTACAATTCATTTGCCTACCTTTTTGATTATGACGGTTTTGATACTTATTCCTCCAATTATAATTCTCAATCATTTTCACAAGATTTATCTCTATCAGTTTTGATTGATAATTATTCGATCAATGACTATTTTATAACCAAGGATAACAAACAAAACTATAATTCATTCTCTTATTATCTGAAAATTACAAATACTGCTGAAGATAAAAATCTTTCAGAATATGCATTTAATTTTTTCAATAATAATCCATTTATGCAGGAATACGCAAAAATGCCTAATCCATTCACTGACTTATATCTAATTCCAAGTTACTTTGAAAATTATGAATTTAATTACAATGAAACTAATGATAAGAATTTAGATTTGGCCGATTTATTTTCACTTCTTGTGATTTACAGAAATAAGTCCATTAAATTCAATTCTATTCTTAATGAATTCCTTGAAAAAACTGGTTCCTTCGAATATTTAGAGGATAAAATCAATACAAAAACTAATTCAGAAATTCTAGTGCTACCAGCTATAATAAGTTCCTACTCGCCTGAATACCACGATAAAATCATTCAGTTAATCAACGAGATGTTTACAAGTTCTGATTTCAAGAAAAAATTACTTGCAATACAACTTTCTGTTGTTATGGAGCTTACCGATAACATACCAAAAATTTACTCCCTTCTCAATTATAATGATTACTCACTAAAAATTATGGCACTTTGGGCATTAGCTCAATTAAATTATAAAAACTCTAATGTATATTATTCATTATTAGAAAATGACAAATCCTATTTAAGATTTTACTCAGCTTACGCTATAACAAAAACTGACTTAACATTCTTTGCAGACGAAAAAATATTGAGCGATCCCGAGTTGAGTTATTCTGCATATAAAGGATTAATGGATATCGAAAATATTGACTTTGAGACAATTCTATCCTTAATTGAATCCAATTCGAATGAAAAATTTAAATTGCTTGTAATTACACTTGTTAACAAAAGTAATATAAGCAACAAGAATGCAAAAAAATACATCAAAAGATTCAGGAATTTACCTGATAATTACCGTGCCGAGATATATGTACAACTTTTAAATGCTAAAAATAATGCTTATAATATATTATCAGACAGAGCCAGCGATCCAATTTTTAAAAAATTAAGGAAAAGAAATAACAAATGAAAAAAAGATATGCCATAAAAAAAAAGCTTTTAGTAATTTCATCGCCTAGCGGAGGTGGCAAAACAACAGTTACTAATTACATATTATCGAAATATCCAATGATCAAATTTTCAATTTCTGCTACAACACGCCCTAAGAGACCGAGAGAAAAAAATGGTGTTCATTACCATTTCATAAGTAGAGAACAATTTGAAGAAAAAATTAAAAATAATGAGCTAATCGAATATGAATACATATTCGGTAATTACTATGGAACGCCTAAAAGCGAGATTGAAAAAGCATTTAAAAATGATATAGTACTTATTTTCGACATTGATGTAAAAGGAGCTTTATCTATAAAAAAAGCATACCCTGAGGAATCTTTTTTAGTATTTATAGAACCCCCCTCAATACAGACACTAAAAGAGAGACTGAAAAATCGAAGAAGTGAATCAGAGGAACAAATTAATGAGCGATTGTCCAGAGTAGAAATGGAATTAAAATTAAAGGAGCAGTTTGATTATATTATTAAAAATGAAATGTTGAGCGATACCTTTAATGAGATAGATTCATTAATATCAAAATATATAATCGAGCCTGAGGATAATTGATAAATTTTGGAATTTTCAGTAATTAATGTTAATTTTGTTTCACTCGGCGTGTAGCGCAGCCCGGCTAGCGCACTTGCTTGGGGTGCAAGGGGTCGCTGGTTCAAATCCAGTCACGCCGACAAAGGTGATTAAAAAATCACCTTTTTTATTTCCCATAAATTTCTAAAAATTTCATTTCTGAATTTACATTTCCTATAAGTAATAATTCAAAACTACCTTTGATGCTCGTATTTGGGTCAGGATTAATTATCATCTCGCCATTATCGAATATAGCTATTAAATTACAATCTGTCTTTTCGCGAATTTGGGAATCTTTTATTTCTTTACCTATGAGTGAAGCAGGAGCTTTAACTTTAAAAACATCTAAACCTTCCGATAGCATTAAAACTTTACCGCGTTCAAGGAAATTAATTATTGCATTTGCACCAAGAGAAGCATAAGATAAAACCAGGTCGGCACCAGCTCTGTGTAATGTAGAAACATTCCTGTCCATGTTTGCTCTACTTATTATTTGGATATCTGAACGAAGTCGGCGGCAATATATCGTAAGATATATATTTGTAGCATCATTTCTTGTTGTAATTAGTACGCATTGCGTTTCGAAAATACCAGCTTTTTTTAAAGTATTCAAATCAGCTGCATTACCAATAACAATATTTTCATTGTTATTTTTTAGTAATGGATTTTTCTCAACAATTTTGTACGAGATACCCCTTCTATCTAATGTTTCGGCAACATATTTACCAACCAATCCATAACCTAAAATTAAGATTGGCGAATTGGAACTATGGTAAATACAAAAAATTTCATCATACAATTGGAGTTGTTTTCTAGTGCCAGCCAAAACTAAAACTGTAGAATTATTTATTATAATATCAGGTCTTGGTATTTTAAAAACGCCCCTATCCCAAATACCTACAACATTTATACCTATTAACTCACGTAACCTACTATCTTTGAGAGTTTTACCGACCAATGGAGTTCCAATTGCAGGTGCTTCAGCAATCAATAACTCTTCAATTTTCCCAATTGTATTTGATTTTGCGCCACCGACCATAACACGACGAGCAAGGGCTTGACCAAGCAATTGCTTTAAATTTAACACATAGCTACTTCCAGCAAGTTCAAGTATATCAATTGAATCTTGGGAATTTGCATTTGTGATGATTGGAATTGTGTCTGAAATTTCCCTGACAGTATAAGCAATATTAGTATTTAATTCATCATTTGCAACGGCAACAACTAATTCAGCTTTTTTTACTTGCATCTTTTTATAAGTTTCAGGATCATCCAACAGTCCGACTGCGACTTTATATCCTAAATCACTTAGCTCTAATGCTTTATTTAAATCTTCAAGTATAATTACATAATCTTTCTTATAAGCAATTAATTTGCTAACCAAAGATTCAACAACTTCATCATAACTTGTGATAATAACATGGCCGGCGGTATTCTCGGGCAGTTCTTTTGGTGCACGTAATTTGGCTTGGGCTTCAATCCAGGGTGCATAAAAAAATCGAATAAAAGAAAATGGAAATAATATTAGTAAAAAAACAACTCCTGAAACAAGTACAGCTATTGAAAAAATTTTACCTAAATCGCTATGAAATGTAATATCACCAAATCCAAGAGTTGACATTACTGTCAAGGTCCAATAGAAGCCAGTTATCCAACTATGATATCTGCCTTCATATAACATTATTATATGAAAAAGAACGCTGTATAAGGCAATCATTATGAATAAAATTAAAAAAAACTTCCAGAGTAATTTGATATTTCGCTTTGTTCTGGAGTTTTCGAATAAAAATGCTAGTTGACTTAACAAATACTTCATCTAACATAACTTCCCGAGAAATAAAAAAGATAAAGCATAACACAAATTCAAAAATATGTAAAAGTTTGATATATTTAAGCTTTTTTAATATATTATAAATTTTATGAGTTAATATATTCAATTTTGACATAAAAATGAAACAAATTCTAACCTCATTAGTAATTATTGCTCTAAATTTACATTCGAGTTTCTCTAAATCTTTGGGATCAAATCTTAAAATCAACGAAATAATGCCTTCTAATGCAAAATCATTTTATGATGATTCATACAAAACTCCGGATTGGATCGAGCTTTATAATATCGGGGATACAGCTATCAACCTCAAAGGTTTTAGAATTAGCGATAAATTTGATTTCGAAAAAGCATGGATTTTCCCTGATACAGTTATCCGAGGCAAATCCTTCATCTCCGTCTATGCCAGCGGCTGGGATACGGTCGTCTCGAATAAATTCAATATCGAAAGTAATGGATTAGGCGTTTTTCAACATACCTGGTTCGATAGTTTCAGCTTTTTGTATAAAGAAGTAAAAGGCAACTTTGTTATGAGTGTAACTATAAATTCGACAAGATACATCCAAGGAAGAAGCGTCCACGGGGGTTTACTTGTCCGTGAGTCTCTCGATTCCTTTGCAAGATTTGTCGGATATTATGTTATGAACCAAAATGATAATCCTTTTTATTGGCTTACTTACCGAGATTCTACTAATCCTTATCCTAAATATAAATTCCCTGGTTTTTCAAATCATAATAAATCTTGTTTTCTAAAAATATGGAGAGATGGAGAATGGATCTATACTTATGCTACAGACGAAAAGGGATGGATTATCGAAGAAAACCAAATATGGTTCCCCGTTAATACGCCCGTTTATGTAGGCTTAGCAGTCGCAAGTAATGATGAAAAAAATCTAACAAAATTCTCTTTTTCAGACTTTATGCTTTTAGTTGATGAGGAAAAATTCTCTTGGGAACAACTAAAATTTATCGACATCAACACTACAACCCCAGGGAAAATATACCGATCGAGAGAAATGCACACAAATTTCAAACTTGACAGCAAAGGAGAATCTATCTATCTATGGGATGCCAATGGGAATTTAATCGATTCATTAAGATTTGGTGAAATTTTAACTGATGTCTCTTATGGGCGTTATCCTGATGGAAGCAATACATTTTACTATTTCAAACAAGGCACAATAGATAAACCCAACGTGAATGCCACTCCATACATAGGAATTACTAAAGCTCCTAAAATTAAAGTTGATTACGATATCTTTAATCAGAAAGCATACGCAACAATACAAGCAAATACAAATGAACAAATATTTTATACTTTAGACGGTAGCGAGCCTACAATTAGTTCAATGTTATATCAAAATCAACCTTTGGTTTTCACCACAACTACAGTCCTTAAAGCAAAAACATTCAGAGAGAATTACTTATCGGGGAAAACCTCAGTAATAACTATTTTTGTTAATGATAGTAGTACAATTAATGTTGTTTCACTATCCGGAAAAAATGAGGATTTTAGAAATAAAGATTCTAGTGGTTTACTTGATAGAGTATTTTCAGATATGAGGATTGTATCTTACTTTGAATTTTTCGATAAAAATTTTAACCAATTATATAATTCAGCCGTAGAACTAAAATTATTAGGACATGGAGCTGCAAGAAATCCATTACAACCTTCTTTTAAAATAAAAGCAAAAAATTCAATTGGCGACAATGAGCTGAATTTTCCTTTTTTTGGTGAAAAATCGCAAAAAACATATCAATCCATCATGCTTAGAAATTCAAGTGGTGATTGGATCTCGGCTTATATAAGGGATGCATATTGTCATCAATTAGCCAAAATGCTCCATTCGCTCGATATCTCTGAATATATACCTATCAATGTTTACATTAACGGACAATATTTCGGGCTTTATAATTTACGAGAAATTACTAATGATGATTATTTAAGTCATAAATATAAATTAAACAAAGATTCTATCAATATTTTTAAGTTATACAAAGAAATAAATAATGGTTCTGTTTATTCCTATTATCATTTTATAGATGAATTGCACAATTATGATATAAACTCAATTGCTGCAAAGGAATTAGTAAAAGAAAATCTGGATTTGGACAATTTGACTGACTATTTAATTCTTGAATTCTACGTTTCTAACTATGATTGGCTAAATTGGAATATCAAACTTTGGCAATCCGAATCCTATGATGGTCGTTGGAGATTTTTACCACACGATTTGGATTGGTCTCTTAATTACAATTCATTAGCTTCACCGGATTACCCGTCAATTAAGCGATTTTTCTCATCTGATTTCTATGAAAAATATGCATTTACTGAACTCATTAAAAAAATCATTCAAATTGATGAATTCAAAAATAAATTTATAAATCGCAGTGCAGATATACTCAATTTCATTTTCATCCCTGAAAAATTAACTAACCTGCTAGATTCACTTGTAAATTCATACATTAAAGAAGTGTCACGTCAAAAAGCATTGTATCCCGAATCATTACAAAATTTTGAAACTTCCATCGAAGATATCAAAGATTTTCTTAAAAAAAGGGCATATTACTATCGAAATGAAATTGTAGAAATATTTGAATTAAGTGGCTTGTCAAATTTGAAAATTACATCTAATTTGAAAAAACCAATTAAAATTCGAATTAACTCAATCGAAGTTCAAGACACAGCCTTATCAGGTATTTACTTTAACGACGTCCCAATTGAAATCGAATTACTTGAACATCCCAATATTCCATTCATTGGATGGTTTTCCGACAGTCTCATTCAATCAAAAAAAATTACACTAGTACTTAAAGACTCGCTTGAACTAAAAGCAATATTTGACTTCAAAGAAAGCCCACAAATTGTTATTAATGAAATTATGTACAAAGCCTCGAAAGAATTTGATTCTGAAGATTGGATTGAGCTTTTTAATCCTAATGATGACGATGTTGATCTAAGTGGCTGGCTATTAAAAGATGATAATGATAAACATATATTCGAAATTCCCAATGGTACAATAATAAAAGCAAAAGATTATCTCGTGATAGTTGAACGAATTAAAAAATTCTCTAAAATTCATCCCGATGTAAGTAATTACATTGGTGAATTTGATTTTGGATTCGGATTAGAAGATATGGTTAGAATTTATGATGTCTTTGGTATATTAATTGATTCAGTTAAATACTCATCATCACCACCGTGGGACCCTAAAGCTAATGAAACCGGTTATTCACTTGAACTTATAAATCCTTATTTAGATAATACACAACCTCAAAACTGGCGTGCTTCCTATGTTTTAAACGGGACACCTGGTAGAATTAACTCTAACTATTCAAGTATCGAAGTAACTATGTCTTTTGAGGAAAGCATCAATATTTATCCTAATCCAGCTACTACAATACTTTACATTAATGGAAACTGTATTTCAAAACTTAATTATGTAATTACAAATTCATTGGGTAAAAAGATTTTATTCGGTACAATCAATGATAGTAAACAAAATAAAATTTCACTCAATGGATTACCAAATGGTTTATATTTCATTTCTCTATTTGAGGAAAACAAAATTATCTACAAAGATTCATTCGTCAAAATCTCAGATTAAATAGTAAAATTACTAATAATATAGCTACTCCAATAATCATATTTGCGGTAGATAAAAATTTAAATTTGATTTCGATCTGTTGATAATCCGAGCTTAAATCATTTTGAGCTCCTTTCACAATAGGCTTGTAATACTTGTTAATATGCTTTGACCATAAGATTGTAAATATGATTGCCAGAATAACAAATATATGCTTAATAGTTAAAATTAATCCATAGTGGACTGAAATATTAAACATTAACTTATGTGGAGCACGAATCAAACCAGTTATAAGTAAAAGTGCAATACAATGCCATGCAATAAGTGAAAATTTTTTGGAAGCAATTCCAATTATCTTAGCACGTTGAAAATCATTTATTTCTCGTAATGATGGTAAAAATACAAATATCAAATAAATCATACCACCAATCCAGATGACCGAACTCAGCAGATGAATTACATTATTTATAGCTTGATACCACATAATTGCCTCTGTTTTTTTAATACAATATTATGATATTTCCCCTTAGCAAAATTTTAAATTTTAAAGATCAAAAAGCAAAAATAGAATAATACAAATTTATAAACTACGTATGACTTTTTATAAAATTATGAAACTTGTTTTAATATCAGTTATGAGGTTGCTAACAATATAATAAACAAATTTTTACGCAGTGAATAAAATTACTAAGGCAGAAAAATTAAAACGCCGGTCATTGCCGGCGTTTGATTTAATCTGCACTTTCTTGAATCTCTTCTTCTAATTCGGGTGGATTTGTAGGGCTAAGTAAGGGCATTTTTTTCTCATCTAACTGCTTTACTTCTTTAATAAATGTATAGACAATTTTCTTTTGTGAACCATCATAATTGCCAATTACTTTTGTCGAAGGTGGTATTTCACCTTTCAACATCTCCTCTGCTAATTCATCCTCAACGTATTTCTGCAAAGCCCTCCTTAGTGGTCTAGCTCCGTATTTTTCGTCGAATCCTTTATCAACGAGAAAATCTTTGGCTTCTTTGGTAAGTTCAAGCGATACATTATTGATCTTCAATCTTTCCATTAATTCAGCAAGTTGAATATCAATGATTGAGTAAATATGCTTTTTCTCAAGCTTTCTAAAGATGATGAAATCATCAATTCTATTGATAAATTCGGGATTAAACAATCTCTTGATTGATTCCTCGATTGTATTTTTTAGATTTTCATAATCATTTTCAGGTGTTTGTTCGGAAAATCCAATTTTACCGCCGGCTTTTATATCTCTTGTTCCAACATTTGATGTCATTATTATTATTGTATTTTTAAAATCAACTCTTCTTCCCAAACCATCGGTCAAAATACCATCATCAAATACCTGAAGTAGTACATTAAACACATCAGGATGAGCTTTTTCTATTTCATCAAGTAAGATAATACTGTATGGTTTTCTCCTGACCTTTTCGGTCAATTGACCGCCTTCTTCATAACCTACGTATCCGGGCGGAGCACCAACAAATCTTGATACGGAAAATTTTTCCATATATTCGCTCATATCAATACGAATCAAAGCGTCCTCTGAATCAAACATAACTTTGGCTAACGCTTTTGCTAATTCTGTTTTACCAACCCCTGTAGGTCCGAGAAACATAAATGAACCAATAGGACGAGTTGGGTCTTTGAGACCAGCTCTTGCTCGCCTTATGGCTTTGGATATTAGCTCAATAGCTTCATCTTGACCTACTACATATTTCTTTAATTCATCCGATAAATGCAATAATTTTTGGGATTCACTTTCCGCAATCTTATTGACTGGTATGCCAGTCATCATTGCAACAATATCAGCAATATCATCTTCCGTAACAGGATATACTTTATTATTTGCCTCTAACTCCCATTCAGTTTTGGCATTTTCTAATTCCTGTTGCAATTTCTTCTCTAAATCTCTTAATCTTGCCGCTTCTTCAAAATTTTGCTGCTTTACTACAAGATTCTTTTGATTTCTTACTTTTTCTATTTCTTTTTCAAGATTCAAAATATCTTTAGGGACAACTATGTTAGCTAAATGCACTCTTGCACCAGCTTCATCTAATACATCAATTGCCTTGTCGGGGAAACTTCTATCGCTAATGTACCTTTCGGAAAGCCTGACGCAAGCTTCAATAGCTTCATCGGTATAGACAACACTATGATGCTCTTCATAGTTACTTTTGATATTATTTAATATAATTTTCGTTTCTTCGACAGTTGGAGCCTCTACTAAAATTTTCTGAAATCTTCTTTCTAAGGCTCCATCTTTTTCTATATATTGTCTATATTCATCTAAAGTTGTAGCACCAATACATTGAATTTCGCCACGAGCTAATGCTGGTTTGAACATATTTGAAGCATCAAGAGAACCAGAAGCACCGCCGGCTCCAACTATAGTATGTAATTCATCTATGAACAAAATTACATCTTTGGCTTTTTCGAGCTCATTAAGCACAGCTTTCATTCGCTCTTCGAATTGCCCACGGTATTTAGTACCAGCTACAAGTGCTGCCAAATCTAAAGTAACGATTCGCTTATCAAATAAAGCACGAGATACTTTCCTTTGGACTATCTTTACGGCAAGCCCTTCAACTATTGCAGTTTTACCTACACCAGGTTCACCTATCAATACCGGATTGTTCTTTTTCCTTCTAGACAGTATTTGACATACCCTTTCGATTTCCTTTTCGCGTCCGATTACTGGATCTAATTTATTCTCTAATGCTAATTTGGTCAAATCTCTGCCAAAATTATCAAGTACAGGCGTTTTAACTCTTTCTTTTACTGGTTTAACTCGTAAATTCTGTTGGCTAGATTTTGGATTTGTGGAAGATTTACCACTCAAAATATTATCCAATTCACGCCTTGCACTTTCATATGTTACCGAAAATTGAGCCAGAATCTGTGCAGCGATATTTTCCTCGTCGCGCAATAATGAAAGTAATAAATGCTCAGTACCAATAACGTCGGATTTATAAAGTTTAGCTTCGAGATATGTAATTTTCAATACTTTTTCAGCTTGTTTTGTTAGTGGTATATTGCCGATTGTTATAGTTGTACTTGAACTCCGTACTGTATCTTCAATTCCTTTTTTAAGGCGATATAGCTCAACCCCTAAATTTTTAAGTATTTTAACCGCAATACCTTCGCCTTCCCGTATTATTCCTAAGAGAAGATGTTCTGTTCCAATATAATCGTGACCAAGTCGTAAAGCTTCTTCACGGCTTAATCGAATTACATCATTTACTCTATTCGAAAAATTACCTTCCATTTTAATCTCTCATTAATTATTTAGTCTCTTATAACATTTCGACGCAAAAAGATATATTTTATTTGTTAATGCTAAACCTTGCTGAAATACAACAATTTACTAAAAATATATAAATTTAATTATTGGGTGAAGTCGCAATAACCTTGCAATTCGTATGGATGGTAATTTTGCCCATGTTTTTATCATTTGTTAGCAAATAAATTGGTTCTCTGAAATATCCTGTCGAATCTGCCTGAAATGTAGCATTAACTTTTATTTCGCTTTTTGGTGGTATCACTGTACCATCACTGATATTTAGCGAAATAAATTTACTAGAATTTTTGACTTTCAATATTCTTACGGGAAAATCTTTATCATTTTTTATGGAAACAGTTGATTTAGCAATTTGATTTAGATTAATTTCACCGAAATCTAAAAGCATATTCCCAACCGATGACAATGTGCTTACTTTGGCATATATATAAAAATTAGCATTTGGATTATCAGGGTCATTTGTAATAAAGGTCAAAACTTTCGTAGTATTACCTGTAACAGGAAATGTCTGACGTATTTCAACTATTGCAAAATCATTTGGAGGGATTTCATTTTTATTTATTGGTGCCCAGGTACAACCACAATCTTTTTCTATATCGAATATTTTTAAATTTTCTGTACCTGTATTTCTGATTTTAATTTTGACAAAGTAAGGAGCATTTTCCATTAACACTTCACCGAAATCATAACTATCTCCATTTTCGAATTCAAGTCTAGGCTGAGTTACCAATTCATTGGTTAACAACAATATGGACAAAAGTAATTTGTATGTAATAAGTTTTAACATTTTCCCCACTTTAATTTTTTCAACAATAAATTTATTAAATTTTTTTCTACTTTGAAATATTTTATATATACTTTTCGATCATCTATAATTTCAAATAAAATTATCATTATAATTTATCGTCTTCACTTAACTAATTATAAAACAAATTAATTTTTAAATATGTTCGAACCACAAAAAGATAAAACCGAGCAATTAAGAAACCGCTCTAAAGAACTTAGGAGGTTTCTTTGACATTGACAATAAAATTATCCAATTAGAAGAATTACAAAAAAAATCTGAGTCCGAAACTTTCTGGCTCGACCAGCAATCTGCTAAAAACATTATGCAGCAAATTTCTGAATTAAAAGAATGGATTAAGGAATGGGATTCGCTCGATAAAGCAATTTCTGATGTCGAGGCTTTAATAGAACTAGCCGATGAATTTTCTGACCCATCCTATGAAAATGAAATTGATAATGAACTAAAAAAAGTCGAGGAATTGCTTAACGACTTGGAAATTAAAAAACTTCTTTCCGGCAAAGATGATTCTAGATCAGCTATTATTACTATTCATTCGGGTGCAGGTGGGACAGAAGCACAGGATTGGGCTGAAATGTTGTTAAGAATGTATGTACGCTGGGCAGAAAAGAAAAGTTTTAAATTTTCTCTCATTGATAAACTTGATGGCGATGGTGCTGGTATCAAATCAGCAGCTCTCGAAGTGATCGGCAACTATGCATACGGTTATCTTAAAGCAGAAAATGGGGTTCATCGTCTCGTTAGAATCTCCCCTTTCGATGCAAATGCAAGGCGTCATACATCTTTTGCTTCCGTATATGTCTATCCAATTGTTGATGATGATATAAATATTGAAATAAATCCTGCTGACGTTGAAATGGAAACATTTCGTTCCGGCGGCAAAGGTGGCCAAAATGTAAATAAAGTTGAAACTGCTGTCAGATTGAGGCATATCCCAACTGGCATTGTTGTTTCTTGCCAGCAGGAACGTTCACAATTCCAAAACCGAGAAAGAGCTATGCGTATGCTTAAATCAAGATTATATCAAATGAAAAGAGAGGAAGAAGAAAAAGTTAAAGCTGAAATCGAAGGCAAAAAAATGAAAATTGAGTGGGGAAGTCAAATACGTTCTTACATTTTTCAGCCATACACATTAGTTAATGACCACCGTACTGAATTCAAAACAAGTGACATACACTCGGTTATGGATGGAAATATTGATGAATTCATTAAAGCTTATCTCTTATTATAATTTGTCTATTATAGTATTCTACCAATAATTGTAGGTAACATCTGATTCCAGGTATTATAATCGTGTCCAAATTTTGGACCCCATATCTCCAAATTATGTGGTATATTTTTAGCGGTGAGTATTTCTGATAAATGAATAGAATTCTCAGGATATTCATTTTCACCAGAACCTGACAATAAATGTAAATGATGGCGGCTTTGCAAAAATGAAAGCCAGTAGTTATCAGTTAGATTCGGTAGATAATGTATCGGAGAATTAAAATAGCAATTTTCATCAAAGTAATCGCCGCTAAAGTGTTGAATATTAAAAGTACCACTCATTGCAATTGTACCAAGAAAAAGATCTGGCCTTTTTAAGTAGCTATTACAAGCATGGAAAGCTCCTATTGCACAACCACAGGTCAAAATTGGTACCGCCCCACCACAATCCTCATAAATCAAGCGTACCACCTCCTCAATAAGAAATCTATCATATTCAAAGTGCCTTTTTGAACGTTGTGCTGGCTCAATTTCGTAATTCAACCAGCTCTCAAAATTGACAGAGCTTACAGAGTAAACTTTTATTCTACCCGATCTGATATACTGACCAATTGAATCAATTAGTCCCATTTCCTCATTTTCGTCTATCGAATCCCTTGTTGCTGGAAAGAGTAAAATTATTGTTCCAAAATGACCATAGATAGCTATGTCCATATCCTTCGAAAGATTGATACTTTTGAGTTTTACAACTTCCTTATTAATTGGCATCTAAACTCCTAAAGTAATATTATCGATTAAATTATTTACAAAATTATGCTTTTTACAAAGACATTTAAAAATTTTATTAATCAATTTTAAAATTCAGTATAATTACTGATTTCTTCTTATGATTAGTTCTGTATTTTTGCATCAGTACATTATACAACATTTTAGCGAGGTAATTATGAAAAAAATTCTTGAAAATATTCTCCAGACAATGCCAGATATTGAATTTATACAAATCGAAAATACCCCTAAAATTGAAGACATCCAAAAAGCTGAAACATTCATCAGAATCTATGTAGATAAACTTTTCGATCAAAACTTTTACGAAATCAATAATTTTAATGGTCGGGAACTTAGACAAAGTGAAATAATTGAATTAAAAGAGCAGCTAACCTGTAGATTTCTTGTAGATTGGCTGAATAAGCATTTTAATGCCGATTTAGACCCAGTCATATGCTATTTATTAATGAATGGAACCCGTTATCATAACTAACATCTCCGTTTTACCCC
The DNA here is from genome assembly GCA_938031175.1 of Candidatus Kapaibacterium sp. Taxonomy (GTDB): domain Bacteria; phylum Bacteroidota; class Ignavibacteria; order Kapaibacteriales; family UBA2268; genus CALHGZ01. The sequence continues at coordinate 121,977 of CALHGZ010000008.1, forward strand.
CAATGAAAAAAGCCCGGTTTCACAATCCGGGCTTTTTGATTTCAATTTCTTTGATTATTTGTTAATCAATGCCATTGCTTCTTCTATAGTCTTTTTGACGTGATCGGCTGAAGTTTTGAGCAATGCTTTTTCTTCATCATTTAGTTTAAGTTCAATAACTTTTTCCATACCATTTCTACCTAAAATTACAGGTACCCCAAGAACAATATCATTATATCCAAATTCACCTTGCAAAAGTACTGAACAAGGCAGAATTCTCTTTTGATCACGTACGATAGATTCCACCATTTGGACAACAGCAGCTGATGGAGCATAATAAGCACTACCAGTTTTCAAATATTTAACAATTTCACCTCCACCACCAGCTGTTCGGGCTACTATTTCGTCTAATCGTTCCTTACTTATTAAATCAGTCACTGGAATACCAGCTACCGTTGTATAACGAACTAGTGGCACCATAGTATCACCATGTCCGCCCAAAATCAAAGCCTGTATATCTTGCATTGAAACACCGAGTTCCATCGAGATAAATGCCCTATATCTGGCAGTATCCAATATACCTGCCATACCGAAAACTTTTTGTCTTGGTAGTTTTGTGACCTGCATAGCAACATAAGTCATTACATCTAATGGATTTGAAACAATAAGATAATAAGCATTGGGCGAATATTTAAATGCTTGCTCGATACAGGAACTGACTATTTCAGCATTCTTTACTAAAAGGTCATCCCGGCTCATTCCAGGTTTGCGGGCTAAACCAGCTGTTTGTATGATAATATCGGAATCCTTGGTCAGTTCATAGCTATTTGTACCAAAGACTTTAGTATCAGAGCCAATTATTGGCATTGATTCGTACATATCGAGGGCTTTACCTTCGGGAATTCCTTCCAAAATATCTACAAGGTAGATTTCATTTGCTAATTCAGCATTAGCAAGCAATTGAGCTGTTGTAGCACCGACATTTCCAGCACCAATTACAGTTATTTTCATAAACAACTCCTTATTATTCTATGATATTAAACAATTATATAATTAAAATATGGGGCTTTGAAGCCCCATATTTGAATTTCCCGTATTTATATAGCACCAACTAATTCTTTGAATTTTGCTGTCGGTAAGGATTTTGGTCTTGTAATTGGATATCCCATTGCTCGGGCTACTACTGCTTGAGAGCAAATTCCCAATGCTCTCGAAATACTGAACAGTACCGTGTAATAGCTAAATTCGGTCATTCCGTAATGATATAATAATGCTCCAGAACCAGCGTCAACATTTGGCCATGGGTCTTTAATCTTTTGAACCTGTTTGAGAACGTTTGGCACAACGTTAAATACTCGTTCAACTGTTAAAAATACAGGGTCATCTTGCATATACTTTTTACCAAATGCAAGGAATGCATCAAAGCGTGGATCTGTTATTCTTAATACTGCATGACCATAGCCGGGTATAACCTTGCCCGAATTCAAAGTATCCCAAGCGAATTTTTCAAGCTGTTCTTCAGTTGGTGTTCCACCAAATTTTTCCATTGTTTCAAGGATCCATCCAAGGCACTCTTGATTCGCTAAACCATGTAGAGGACCAGCTAGACCATTTAATCCACCAGATAATGCATAATATAAATCTGAGAGGGCAGAATTAATTGTTGCTGCAGAATAAGCACTTACATTTCCACCTTCATGGTCGCAATGCAAGGTGAGATATAAACGCATCAATTTTGTCAATTCACCGTTTGGATCAGGTAAGCCAAGCATGTGTACAAAATTTTGAGCCCAGTCAACATCGGTTCTTGGTTCAATTCGCGGTCCTTTGTTAAATCGTTTTCTATAAACATAAGCCCCTATTCCCGGTAATTTTGCGACAATATTCAGAGTGTCCTCAAGCGTTGGCTCCCAATATTCGTCTTTTTTCATACCTTCTGCGTATCGCTTCGCAAAAATAGATTCCCTTTGCATTACTAAAATTGCAGTATTGAACATTGCCATCGGATGTGAATCTTCGGGCATACTGTTCAAAACATCCCATACATATTGTGGTACATTCTGTCGTTTGATAAGCTCTTGTTGCAGTTCTTTTAGCTCATCTTCTTTTGGTAATTCACCTGTAAGCAAAAGATAAAGTATTTCTTCGGGAAGTTTTTCAGTTAGATACTTCAATTCTATGCCACGAATTATTAATCCTTTGTCGGGTGGCACTTCTGAAGTATCGCAAACTAATCCTTTTACTCCCCGCAATCCCCCATAAGCTTGTGCTAATGTTACTTTAGATACTTCTTTATCCCCATATTGCTTAACAAACGCAGAAATATCCGCTTTTTCCTCGGCAAATTTCTTCGACAGTTTGGTTTTAAGCATTTCCATAGCAAACCTTTCGATAAATTAATAAATAAGTCTTTTTGTATTAGATACAATTAAAGATTGAACGGAAGAATACATTTTTTTAACCTTTTAAACAAATTATCAGAGCTTTTGAAGCAAAAGAAATATAATAAATTTTTGGACTTTGACAAAACTTATTTACTAGAATTATTTCAAATTTCAAACTTTTGTAATTTCTTTGTTACAATTATTAAAATAAAATTTTAATTCAGATATTATTTTATTTTGTACTTTTGCATTATTTTTTTTCAAATTAGGGACTTATTTATGGCAAGAGTTTTGATAACAGGCGGTGCTGGATTTCTTGGCTCTCACCTTTGTGATAGATTTATAGCTGAAGGTGACGAAGTTATTTGCATGGATAATTTTATCACTGGATCACCTGATAATATTGCCCATTTGTTTGGCAACAAAAAGTTCATGTTCATTCATCATGATGTAACAAATTTTATATATGTACCCGGCGAACTCGATTTTATTCTCCATTTTGCCTCACCTGCTTCACCCATAGATTACTTACAATTACCTATACAAACCTTAAAGGTAGGCTCATTAGGTACTCATAAGACATTAGGTCTTGCCAAAGCAAAAAATGCACGATTTTTACTTGCTAGCACAAGTGAAGTTTATGGAGATCCACTAATCCACCCACAAAAAGAATCTTATTGGGGCAATGTAAATCCGGTTGGATTTAGGGGAGTTTACGACGAAGCTAAAAGATTTGCAGAAGCTATGACAATGGCTTATCATCGTTACCATAAACTCGATACAAGAATTGTTAGAATATTCAACACTTATGGTCCTAGAATGAGAATTAACGATGGTAGAGCTATTCCTGCTTTCATTACTCAATCATTGAAAAACGAGCCTGTTACTGTTTTTGGTGATGGGTCCCAAACACGCTCCGTTTGTTATGTTGATGATTTGATTGAAGGAATTTTTAGATTATTACTCTCCAATGAAATTGAACCAGTTAATATCGGAAATCCAGATGAAACTTCGATGCTTCATCTTGCAGAAGAAATAATTCAGCTTACAAATTCTCAAAGCAAAATAGTTTTCAAAACACTACCTGAAGATGATCCAAAGGTGCGTAAACCCGATATTACAAAAGCTAGAGAAATATTGGACTGGGAACCTAAAATTGAAAGAAAAAAAGGATTGCTTAAAACTATTGATTATTTCAAATCTAAACTTAACATTAAATAAAAAGGGGGCTTATTATAGCCCCCCTGAAATTTGTGTGTAAAATTTATTTGGTTTGAGAGTCTTCATTATTTGTTGTTTTTGTATTGCTTGTTTTGGATGAGCAGCAATTTGATTTTGAACCACAATCCTTTTTACTTGATAAATCTTTTGTCGTACCCTTTTCACAGCACTCTGAATCTTTTTTTACAGTGGTTGAATAGCCCAAATCTGCTATCTTCTGAGTAATCTGCTCTTCATTGATTTTGGATGGATTGTATGAAACTGTAACAACTTTGTTCTCTAAATTCACATCTGATTTTAAAATACCATCAAGTTTATTCAAACCCTTCTCTATTTTACTTTTGCATCCACCACAATGTGCATTAGTTTGAATTTGAACTTGCTTAATTGCATCTTCACTGTATGCATTGAAACTTACCAAAGCTAAAAAGAGTACAACTGATAAAAGTGATTTGAAATAATTTTTATACATTTAACCTCCAGAAATTTTGTTATTAATAAATATAACTTGTTTTACGAAATTACAATCTTTATACGAATTTACGAAATTATTATTTTAGTTTAAACAAATTAATTTTTACTTTTCATGTAAATTTCCTCAATAGCTCTATGAATTAAAGGATCTTCATTTTTAAAAACAGACTCTTGATTCCATTTAACATTTATAGTGGGTTCAATTGCATTTCCAGTAACTAATGCATTATCAGGCATATATAATTTCAAACCTGTAACTGATAAATAATATTTACATGGCAATCTATAAACAATAATATCACCAGGCGAACCAGCTGTAGGAGTACCAATTATTTCACCCAATTTATAATATTTAATTAATGCAATTATTGCCTCACTGTAGCCGATTGTCCTCTCGTCTGTTAAAAAACATAAAACACTTTGTAATCTTTTGGGATTTTTATTGATTTGCGAATTTATTAATCTATAATTTATAAGTCCACGGTCAGGTTTTGTAAATCTTGGTATTTTCCATGTAAAAGCAGGTAAATTTTCATTAACAAAAAGAGAAAGAAAATGTTCTGACATAGTTGAAAGCCCTCTAGCATCGAATATAATCCCCTTTGCATTTCTGATGAGTATGTCAAGTGAATCTTTAAACATTTTATCATCCACCCGCGTCATATCTATGTAGTAGATATTAGGAACAATTTCGTGGAATTCTGGAAATCTGTCTTCATTAAACATTGCAATGTGAATATTTCTCTCTAAATCTACCTGTAATCGAGCACCATTTTTCTTTTTGATAGATAATTTTACATTACTTCCCAAATTACCAGATCTTAGCATTACTAATGCTTTTAATTTTCTCCACTCTTCGGTTGCCCCAGACACTCTACCAGCTACAACTTCAAGAGTATCATGAATATTTTTCCCCATATACTCTATAACTTCATCTCCCGGGGATATATTTGTTACATTCTCACCTACCTTGGTTATATATACCTTGCCATTTATATAACGCCAGAGAATCGGTAATCCATATTGGTCCCAATCTTTTTCGTACCATACCCTTGCCTGACTGTCATTTATGAGAGTTGTTAGTATTCTTAATGTTTCTGAAAATTCACGTTCATTTTTGTCTAGAGATGCTTTGTATAATACTTTACGTAGAGTTGAATATAATTTATCCTTCTCTATCTCTAATAAGCTGAAATGTCGGAAAAAATTCCACATAACAATTATTGTGGCAAGCCTCGATTGTCTGTCCATTGTGTTTAATGTAAAATCATCGCCTTTTTTCAGCTTGGGTGGTGTAAAATTCTCAGGTGGATAAGGTAATGTACGCAAAGAATCTATGTATAAAGATATTTGTAAATCAAAAATTAATTCTTTACCAGCATTTGCTCTAATGACCTCACCGGGTTGAGGTAACTGTAATCTTGATGATAAATCTGATTGTATCAATAAACACTGCTTACCACTTTTTGGATTTTGTGTTGTGTTTATAGCTTTATATCCGGCATTTTTTGAATAGATTGGCATAATCCAATTTCGAACAATTTCATCGGGAATACCGGTTTCAAAATCGTAGTTTTTAGGTTTTAATGTATCGAATAATCTCCTTGAATCATATACCTCTATAAGAATATCATCGAACCATACCGAGCCATCGCCTATTAGGACAAGCCCTATCCTAACATCTTCAGCACTGTCAGGCACTTCTGTTGATAATGTATATTTTTTCCATTTATTCTCAATAATGGGATTGTCTTCTGATGCAATTGTTTTGATTAGATCATTTTTCTCATCGAAAATTGAAATCCAGATTTGACCTTTGCTTTCAACTCCAACTAAATCAGCTTTAGCCCAGGCAGAAAGGACTATTTTCATATTTCTCAAAGGAAATCCTTCGATTGATTGCATTACAATACCCGGTTTTTCTCTTTGTGATTCATAAACATTTACAACTTTGCTTTTTATTCTTGGGTCCTTTAACTCTAATCCCCCAAAATCCTGTATCCAGGATATCGAAACATTTTTCAATGCATTTTTAGGAGGATTTGGATATCTATTATATTCAGTTTTTGCTGATTTATGGTATATCTTTATGCCTGGTGCTACTGTTGTAAAAAGCCTTTCGAGATTATTTCTCAATTCTGATGTATTATTTGCATTCTCCACTTCCTGAACACCAAGCAAAGCAAACTCGTCCCAATTTTGAGTTTGTGCTTCTTTGCTGGGATGGAAATATCGCACATAGCCAAAAATATCAGCAAAGGCAATCAGGTTGTCAATTTGTATATCACTAATTTCTTTTGGTGGCTCATTTTGTGTTGGATCTTTTAATACAACTTCAAGAGAAACATTATCGAGCCAAGCTCTACCTGTACCGAATAATAACAATCCGTAATTTAAAACTCCAGTGTACTTCTCGATATCCATCTCCAACTCATAAATAGCCCATTGATTAGATACAATTGGAGCATCCTCTAAAAATTCAAATTTCCCTTCGTTTCCATCAATAAAATGCTCTCTAATCCAGATATGGGCAGAGCCTCTTTCGCTTGTAATTTCAGCTCTAACAGCTGCTCGAAGTTTTACTCTTTTACCTTGATATGGCTTTGCATCAATACTTTGCATTACCGAACCGTAAATACCCTCTTTGTATATTCCCTCATTACTCAATTCCAGACAATGTTTACCTTTGTATGGATTTAGATTTGTTATTTGAGCTTTGTAACCTCTTTCTTTGGAAGAAGGAGTAATATGCCATCCTATGGGTATTTCGCCGGGATTGCCAATCTCGAAATCTAGATTATATTGCTGAAATATTGTTATATCCTTCGGCTGTGAATATGTTAAATTTAATAAAAGTAAAAAAATGAAAATTTTTTGCATTACAATAACACCATTTGTTAGTCCAAATTTCTCGACGAGAAATTATAAATTTTCTTTATAGATCATTTTTCAAAGCAATTAAATGTATATCTGTATCACTTTTTGAAATTGCCTTTATTGTAAAACTTTTTGCTTTGTCAACACTTAATGCTTGCCAATCATTCAACAATTTTACTCCATTACCAAGTATTTTATTTGATATGAAAATCTGGAGTTCATCAAATATATTTTTGCTGATAAATGAAGAAAATATACTTCCCCCTCCTTCAACTAGAATTGAGCCAATATTAAAATGATTTGATAATTTCAACAGTGCATCAACTAAATCTATTTTATTATTTTTATCCAATCTTGCAGCTAATATATTAACACCACTAGATTTCAATGTCTCTGCTTTTGCAGTTTGAGCGGCTGTTTCTGCACACAAGACTATTGTATTTTCTCTAAAATCATCTATAAACAAATTTAAATTCATTGGCGAATTTAAGTTTGTATCTAATAATACGCGTTTTGGATTCCTTCCATTTATATGGCGAACGGTAAGTCTGGGGTTGTCTTTTTCTGCGGTGTTACGACCAATTAACACAGCATCACAAATCGAACGTAATATATGGACTCTAAGGCGACTTTCCTCTGAGCTTATCCATCTGGATTCATTGTTGGCTGTTGCAATAAATCCATCAAGAGAGACAGCTGATTTTAAAATAATATATGGCAAACCGCTCGTTATATGTTTTATAAAAAATCTATTTAGCCATTTACATTCTTCTTCAAGTACACCAACTTTAATTTCAATTCCTGCATCTTTGAGTAATTTAATTCCACGACCTGAAACAAGTGGATTGGGATCAATAGTGCCAATCACAACTTTTTTAAACTTCTTTTCTATTATCACATTTACGCAGGGTGGTGTTTTACCTTGATGTGAGCATGGTTCAAGATTTACATAAAGAGTAGCATCTTCAAAACTATTTAGACCTGCATTTTTAATAGCATTAACTTCAGCGTGTTCAGCTCCAAAATGACTATGATAACCTTCTGATATAATTTCACCATCTCTTACAATAACAGCACCCACTCGTGGATTCGGGCTTACGTAACCACTACCTTTTAGAGCTAATTTGATAGCTCGCCACATTAATTCTTCGTCATTGAGCATCAGTTCTACCATACAAAATCTGTTGTTAACTCATATTCAATAGGTCGGGCAGGTAGTATTAATTTTATTTTATATTTACCTCTTGGTAATTTCTTCCCATTATTGATAATTCCGTCCCATTCCATGGTGTAAGTGTATTCTTCATCTACTTTAGTAGGCTCAATTGGTGTAATTACCTGAAGATAACTCATATTCAGGTCAGATTTCCAAATCAGATTATCTTTTTCTGTATATACCTCGACAACAAAATCTTTTGAACTCGGAAAATAAGCCTCATCATTAATCTTTAATCTTTTACAAGTAACAGAAAATACAATCAGTGAATCATCAATAATATTAATATTGTGTTTTAGTACCAAGGATGAATCTTTCGTTATATTCCAATCACCTTCTGCCAGTTTAGTGCCTCTACAAGATAAAAAAAACACTATAATTATTAAAGCACAAAGAAACTGTATCACCTTTATTTGCTTCATAAGTTATACCATCAAAATTTCTAATGATTATTTAAAATCTTAACCACAACATCCCGTTTGGTAATTTCTTCGAGCAATAACTTTCTCCTTAAAGCACCCCAAAGTTCAATGTCAGGGTAAATCTTATTTTTATCGTAAATAAAGCCAATTTCTATTGTCTTACTATTTATTGAAATTTTATAATCAGTAACAGCTTGTGTTTGTCTTCTGTCTGAACCTTCAGCAATTCTAAGCATTCCGGCTAATATTTTGACAATTCTTTGCTTTTCAGGAGTAAGTAGCTTAAAATTTTCGTGTTTAGGCTTTGGATGACTTTTTCGATGATATCTTGCTATATTAGCTATTATCTCTGTTTCAGAATTTGTAAATCCGGGCAAGGTTGAATTGTAGATAATATAGTAGCTATGTTTATGGTGTTGATCTTGCGATATAAAATACCCCATATCGTGCATCAAACTAGCTGATTCGAGCAATTCGCGATCATAATCAGTCAGATTGAATATACTTTGCAAAGAATCGAACAAGCGAATTGATAATTTTGCTACATGGTTGGAATGTTTTAAATCTACTTGGTATTTTCTACATATATTGATTACCGACTCATATCTCAAATGGCTTAGACTTCTCCATTCTCTGAAGGCTTTAATTTTTTCTATTTTATCGTAAAGTACGCCTTCTCGAAGTGAATAACTTGAAATCAATAACTTTTGAATATTTAGGTTTTTTATAGCTGAATCGAGTATCAGAGCACCAGCTAAAATAATATCAGTTCGTTTTAAATCTATTCCTGGTAATTTGGCACGTTCTTCGTTAGTTTTTGCTGCAATTACCTTTTCGATAACGGCTAATAAATCTTCCCGTGGAACTGTCATTCCATTTAAAATATCAGGTATAGGAGCCCCTTTCATTGCTAAGCTCATAACAGCAAGATTGTAAATCGTACCTGCTGTACCAATTACAATTTCGAATCCACATTCAATCAATCTCTTTAAAACCGGCGTCCAGTCCCCTTTTATATATTCTCTGCATTGTTGAATCCTTTCCTCAGACGCATTTCCATCAGGGAAAAATTGTTTAGTTAATCTTATAGCACCAAGTTTAGCACTATTTACATATTTTAGTTCCCCTTTATGCCCAATTATAGTTTCAGTGCTCCCCCCACCAATGTCTATAATTAGTGCTTTTAAAGTATCAATAGGTAATGCGTGAGATACCCCTTTATAAATTAGTCTTCCTTCTTCAATACCAGATATTATCTCAATATCTATTCCTGTTTCTTTTTTAACAATTTCTATGAATTCATTTTGATTTTCAGCTTCTCTTGTTGCACTTGTAGCAACTGCCCTGATGATTGCGTTTTCAGATTTTGCAATTTCAGAAAACCTCTTCAAAGTTTCTACAGCACGTTGGATAGCATCATTAGTGATTTTTTTCATATCACCGCCACTCGACCCCAATCTTACCATCTCCTTTTCTCGGCGTTTAATCGTCAGGACACCTCGCTGATCGACAGATGCTATTATCATGTGGAATGAATTAGTACCAACATCTATTGCTGCTATCAAATTAGCTGATTTTTCAGTTAGTTCTCTCATTTTACTTACTGTTTCCTATCTTTATCCTTACTTTTTGCTTCTCCTTTTAAAACTATTATATCGTCTTTTTTGTAAATTATTTCGTTTTTTTCTTCAAATGTATTGGAAGTGTAATTTTTTGTCAACTTCATAAAAAATTTAATGATTGCATTTCTTATAACCGCAACTATAATTATAATTAAGGCAATTATTATCAGAATTATTATTAGCAATCTCATTTTGAAAAACTCCAAAAATGCAATTTAATTATACAATTTTTAATATATAACTTTTTCGGGATTTTATTTACTTATTTGTTTGTTTATTCGAGCTTATATTTATATATTTTATCTGTTAAAATTTCGATTTTTCATAAAAAAGGAGGAAAGCAATGTTAAAATTGACGTATCTGAGCCATTCATCATTTATTTTAGACGACGGAACCCACAATTTAATAATTGACCCATTCATCAATGGAAATCCAACATGTCCGATTGATATCAGTTCAATTAAATCAAAATATGTAGTTTTAACTCATGGCCACGGTGACCATCTTGGTGACGGATTAACCATTGCAAAAAATAATCAAGCTTTAGTAATTGCTGTAAATGAACTTGCCAATTATGCTGCTGAACATGGTGCAAATGCTCATAATATGCATATCGGCGGTGCTTGGAATTTCCCATTTGGGAGATTAAAATTTACTATAGCTCACCACGGTTCCGCTTCTCCTGATGGTAGATATATGGGTGAACCTGCTGGTGTCGTGATTACTATGGGAGGTAAAACTATTTATCACGCGGGCGATACAGGTTTATTCATGGATATGCAATTAATCGGTGAATTGAATAAAATTGATGTATTTTTAGTACCAATCGGTGATAATTTCACGATGGGAATAGACGATGCTATAGTTGCAACAAAATTTGTGAAACCACAGCTTGTAATACCAATGCACTATAATACCTTCCCGGTTATCAAGGCTGATCCGAACGAATTCAAAGCGAAAGCCGAACTCGAAGGTTTCAAGTGCAAGGTAATGGAATATGGTGAAACTATGAATTTATGATTTAAATTGTTTCTGGAAAACTCTCGTAAAGTATATTTATTTTCAATGTACTTAATGTTTTGGATATATATTTGTCTTTGATAGTTTGTTTTGCCCTATTTAATTCTTTAGATTTAATACCAGCAATAATAGAATGATAAGCTTCTAGGTAGGCGGCTAATTCATCAGCCGCTTTTATTATTTCACCATCATAGGGATTATGATAATCTTGATTGTAATTATTATTAATATCCTCAATTGAAATGCCAGAAATTATTTCCCCATCTTTATTAATTATTTTATTTGTAAATTCATTGTTTGTGAAGTATCTTATTTCATTAGCCCATTCATTTTCTAATAAGGGATAAATTTGTTCATCGGCAAGTTCATTTTCAATTTCTTTCAGCAATGTCTCCAATTGTTCGGATGAACGTTTAACCGGCGAGATTATGTCCCGAGTTACTGCTTCGGGTAAATCATGGAATAGTCCTCCGAAAAAATCATTATATAGTCTCTTGGAACAAGCGTTAATTTCACGAGCAAATAAATATGAAATACAAGCTACAAGAAGAGAATGGCCAAGTACTGAAGTTCTTGGAATGCGAGGTGTTTGAGCCCATCGAATTTGAAAACGCAATTGACCAATTAAATCAACAAAATTATAAATCGAATACTGATTGACCAACCTAAAGATACCTTTTAAATGCTTGTATTTATCTAATTTATTGAGCAATTCAGTTTCTATTCGTGTATTTTGATAGCTGTTTGGATTTGCCTGCTTTATAATTTGAAATTCCCAAAAGCTGGCATAAATATGTGCAGCCTCTAAAATCTGACGGGTTAAGTTTTCGCTAAGGGAATCTTCGAATAAATATTTTTGCAGTTCCCCTTTAAATATCTCATTTTCAATTTTTGATTCTAATTCATTAAAAACATATTTATTTAATTGACTGAACACACTTGGATTTTCCCTGATCCGAGAATAAATCGGTGATTTTATATCACTGATTACTATTCTTCGCAAAAGTTCAAAAATGCCACCTTTAATTATTTCATGCCAATCTATCTTACTTCCGCAATCTTCTTCGTATCGGGAAATAATATATGCTATGACCATTTTATGGGCGTGTTTATCCATTTCGATTAAATCCATCGGACGAATCCTGTCATTCCAACGCTGGATATAAAAACCACGGAACAATTCATTGATTAAGGCAATATTAGCAAACATAACTTATTCTATTTAATGATTGAATTCAATAAAATATCATATTCTTTTTTAACTGCTCTTCCATTTTGAATATCATCTTCGATGGCTAATCTTATTTTTTTACGAAGAACAGAAAAAGACACTATAATTAGTGGTATATTTAGCAAAGCTGGTAATATACCGAATACAGGAATAGCAAATAGCAGAAAATTGTATGTACCGTGGAGTATAACGGCAATTAAAAATCCCTTAATTATTAAATTTTGTTCTAACTGTCTACTCGAAGCAAATTTTGCCTGACCAACGTAGTAGCCCATTAAGCCAGAGACTATTGCATGTAAAGGAAGAGCTGTGAAAGCTCTTATAATTGCCGTTGTGTATCCTGTATCCAATACATAAAGAATATTTTCAAAAACTGCAAATCCAAGGCTTGCAAAAATGCAATATATTATCCCATCTACCGCTTCATCAAAGTGAGGTGAACGATAAGCAAATACCAATACAACAATTAATTTAAAGAATTCTTCACAAACAGCTGCTACAATAAATGCACGAAGAAATATGTATGTTATAAAAAACTGTCCGAAAAAAATTTGATAAAAATTGTCTAATATTATTTCTACTATCAGCACTGGGATTATACTTAAAATTCCAAATACAAAGACTCTTGTCAACTGCCCTTTTGGTTCGGGCTTAATCTTGTCCTGTTTGTAATAATAAAAGAGCCATAAAAACGCTGGTATTATTGCTAATGCTAATGAAATAATAACATACATTTTTTCTATCCAATGGAAACATTAAAATTTTTAATCGTTTTTTCAAAAGCCTTGATCGTATTCTCTAAATCTTCATTACTATGAGCTAAAGAAATAAAATACGACTCGAACTGACTCGCAGGTAGATAAATCCCCTCGTCGAGCATACTCCAGAAATATTTAGAAAATAGTTCAGTGTCGCATTTTATTGCATCATCATAATTACGAACCTCGGTATCTATGAAAAATAGACAAAACATTGAGCCAACCCTTGAAATGAAATAATTCAAATCGTATTTTTTAAGCACCTGCTTAAAGCCATTTTCGAGAAAAGCACCTTTTCGTTCTAACTCTTCATACAGATCGAGATTAGCTTTAATAAATTCCAATGTCGCAATACCAGAAGCCATAGCAACTGGATTACCACTCAAGGTACCGGCTTGATATATTTTACCGGAAGGAGAAATGTGTTGCATAATTTCTTTTTTTCCTGCATAAGCACCAACAGGCAATCCACCACCAATAATTTTGCCAAAGCAAATTAAATCCGGCCTTATATTATATAAACCGCATGCACCGGAAGGACTAACCCGAAAACCTGTCATTACCTCATCAAATATCAATAAAATATCATTTTCATCACAAATTCTTCTCAATCCTGATATAAAATCATCATCAGCTTTAATAACTCCCATGTTACCGGCAATGGGTTCAATAATTATGCAAGCTATATCATTATTTGATTCCACAATCGTTTCAACAGATTTTAAATCATTATATCGTGCTATTAAAGTATCATTTAAAACTCCAGCGGTTATTCCAGGACTTGTTGGAGCTTGATTAGTCAATGCACCTGAACCAGCCATAACTAAAAAGCTATCAGCGTGACCATGATAACATCCCTCAAATTTAATGATCTTATTTTTACCTGTGTAACCTCTGGCAAGTCTAATAGCACTCATTGTAGCTTCGGTGCCACTGTTGACCATTCTAACCATTTCAACTTGAGGCACAAGCTCAATAATCAGCTCAGCTAATTTAGTTTCTCCCTCAACCGGAGCACCAAAACTTATCCCCTTTTCTAGTGCTTTATAAATTGCTTCAAGTATGAATGGGGGTTTATGACCAAAAAGATGCGGTCCCCAGCTATTTACGAAATCAATATATTCGTTGCCGTCAATATCGATTATTTTCGAACCAACTGCTTTGTCGATAAATAATGGATTACCACCTACAGCTTTGAATGCACGGGCCGGAGAATTAACCCCGCCTGGAATCACTTTCTGTGCTCGTTCAAACTGCAGTTTACTATTCTCTCGATTCTTTTTCATAAAATGAATTAAATATTAATCCAATATTGACAAAATTATTCTGAATAAATATAATCAGTTATTAGCTATATTTGAAAAATTTTTTTTACACATCACCAATTTCGAACAAATGATAGTTATAGATAATATAATTATTGAAGATGATATAATACATTCTATGTTTAACTGTGACTTAAAAAAATGTAAAGGTGCATGCTGTACCTTCCCAGGAGAGTTCGGAGCACCTTTGTTAAACGAAGAAATCTCTATAATTGAATCTTTACTACCATTTTTAATTGAATATCTCCCTGAAAAAGCCCGTGAAATCATTAATATAAATGGGTTTTACCAGGGCAAAGAAAATTTTTATTCAACACAATGTATCAATAACAAAGACTGTGTTTTTGTATATTATGATGAAGACGTAGCAAAATGCACCCTTGAAAAAGCCTACCACGAGAAAAATACTGGATGGCGTAAACCATTATCCTGCCATCTTTTTCCTATACGAGTTAAATATCACTCTCAACTTTTGTTACATTACGAAAAAATTCCTGAATGTATTCCGGGCATTATCAAAGGCTATCGCGATAAA
This sequence comes from Candidatus Kapaibacterium sp., assembly GCA_938031175.1. Classification (GTDB taxonomy): domain Bacteria; phylum Bacteroidota; class Ignavibacteria; order Kapaibacteriales; family UBA2268; genus CALHGZ01. Next base: position 137,042 of record CALHGZ010000008.1, read on the forward strand.
ATATATCTGACTGATAGTCTGAAAGAAGCACTAATCAGAGCATTCGGAGAAAATTGGTTCGAAAAAGTTAAAAAATTAACCGGCAATTCAATTTAAATTTTATTCATTTTTCATATATTTGCATTAGAATTTTGATTTACTCAATCATTGTAAACATTGATGAAGCTAACAGTAGGAATAAGACCAACTTTAACTCAGACCCTGACGCCACAGCAGATTCAATATTTGAAACTGCTGCAGCTACCTGTTGTTCAACTGGAACAGCAGGTATTACAAGAACTTGAAACAAATCCTATGTTAGAGCTTGCATCTGATTTTGATGAAGGAGTGGAATCTATCCAAGAATTCGAAAGCGAATTTCAAGAAGATATACCTTTAGTAACCGAGCTACCAGAAATTAGCGAAAACGCAGATATTCATCCAGAATTAGAACAAACTGAAAATGAGATCGAACCTAAAGATCCTTTTGAATTCCAAAAACTCATCTGGCAGGATGAACACATATCTCTCAATGATTTTGCTCCCCAATACTCTGATGATGAAGATTACGAACCATTTCAAATTAAAGATAATCCCACATTTCTCGATGAGTTAAGGCAACAATTAAGGATGCTCGAACTATCAAAAGAGGAATATTTAATCGGCGAACATATCCTCGGCAATATTGATTCCGACGGATATTTAAGAAGAGATTTAAGTGATATTGTTTATGATGTCAACTCCGACATTAAAGACATTAACTTCGAAATCCTAAAAAGAATGCAAACAAATAATATTAATTCTGAAAATCCTGCTAAGCAATTTGCTTTATCCACCGAAAGTGCTTTACTCTTGCATCAAATAAATAACAGCGATTCAAAGGATTCATCAGAAGTAAAAGTTTCACAAAACAATATTACTACAAACAATTCAACTGAATTACTGAAATATGTTGACATAGCAGACGCTGAAAAAGTATTATCAATTATCCAAGAATTAGACCCACCGGGAATCGGTTCAAGAAATGTTCAAGAATGCCTACTTGCCCAATGTAAAGCTTTCCCTAATACTAATCCATATAAGCAAATTGCTTACCAGATATTATCAAAAACTTACGATGCATTTACGAAAAAACATTATCATATTATAACCAAAGAGCTTGGAATTAAACAAGAGGACCTCAAAAATGCCTTAGATTTCATTAGACGGCTCAATCCAAAACCCGGTATTGGTGACTCTCATAGCGAAACAAATACTATAATACCAGATTTCATTATTGAAAAAGATTACGATACAAATGAATTAAAAATTATTATTAACGATAGCCATATCCCACCAATCAAATTAAATACAGCTTACGAAAAACTTAAGAAAGAAATACAATACAAAAACTCTAACAAAGAGACAAAAGAATGGATTAGAGCAAAATATGAAGATGCTAAATTTATGATTCAGGCTATTCAGCAAAGACGTAGAACAATGCTAAAAGTAATGACTGCAATTGCTTATCTCCAAAAAGATTTCTTTTACGAAGGGGTATCTGCTTTAAAACCATTGATATACAAAGATGTTGCCAATCAAACTGGTCTTGATATCTCAACTATATGTCGAATTGTAAATGGAAAATACGTCCAAACTGAGTTTGGAACCTTCGAATTAAAATTTTTTTTCAGCGAATCTTTACCAACCGAAGATGGCGATGAAGTTGCTGCCAAAGTAGTAAAGGAAATTATCAAAGAAATAATTGATAAAGAACCAAAAAATAAACCATACAGCGACGATAAAATTACTAAGATGCTACAGCAAAGAGGCTACAAAGTAGCAAGAAGAACTGTAGCAAAATATCGAGACCAATTAAAAATACCCGTTGCTAGATTAAGAAAAGAGCTACAATAAGTGGGAATAATTGAAATATTTGCCAAAGCTGAACATCTGATAAGACCATTACTATCTAAGTTACCGCCTGAGCTTTTTTGTGCTATTTATTCATCCGGGCGTAAAAAGTTTCTAAAATCATTAACCCAAAACATACCAAAAAAACCAATTGAATTACCATTAACACTTAGAATTAAACTCTGGGATATATCATTTGCCTCGCCATTATTCAATGCTGCAGGAATGTTTAAAGATGGAATTGGCTACAAACTGGCTGCCAATCAGGGAGCAGGTGCATTTCTCGCTGGCACGACAACTTCCAGAAAACGACCTGGTAATTATAAAAAAGGTATATGGCATCCATTTCTACCTTATCCCAAATCACAATCTGCCTCAAATTGGCTTGGATTACCCAACCCGGGACACTCTGAAGTCGCCAAAATTCTCTCTCAAATCCCAAAACGAAAACACTGTCCTATCGGTGCAAGCCTTAGCATCTCACCTGATGAAGAGGAAAGAGTGGCTTTAAATGAACTTATACATGGATTAATGCAATACGAAAAAGCAAATGTTGATTTTATCGAATTAAATGAAAGTTGTCCTAATGTAGCACATAATCATTCTATATCCCAAACTCTAGATCAAAATTTTATCAAACGATTAGAATACGTAAGTCAAAATTTCTTAGCGAAAAGAAAAAGAAACCTACCTGTTATAATTAAGCTCTCCAATGATTTTGATATCAGTTTATTAGATGAATTAATTGATATCGCTATAACACTGAATTTTGACGGTATCAATTTTGGTAATACTTCAACCGATTATTCCTATATAAAAGGTTTGATAAGTTACGGGGAATTGAATAAATTCGAATATTTCATAAGTACATTTGGTGGAGGTATCAGCGGTAAACCATTAAAGAATAAATCTCTTACTTTATGTTCAAAAGCTTGTGAAATTCTAAAAAATAAAAACTTAAGAAAAGAATTCAATATTATAAGAACTGGAGGAATTGATTCTTATGATGATATTATTGAGTCAAAAAACATCGGAGTTCTTCTCAATCAATGGTTTACAGCATACTTCCTATATTTCGCAAAATATGGCCATAAATTATATCTTAAATTTTTTGTAAACAAATAATTTGTCATTATTTAATATATTAGTAGCGAAATTTTTAAACAAAAAATAATTAGAAATTACATTTAGAAAAAATAATTAAACATAGATTTTATAATTAAAATAATGTCGAAAATGTAGTTTAAAAACACTATTATATATTTATTATGGAAAAACTAATTGACTTTGAATTTATAAATAATTTAACTACTGGTGTGTTTTTCTACCGCTTTAAAGCACCAGACAAGTTATACTTAATCAACGGGAACAAAAGTGCTGAACGTATCACAGGTTTAAAAATCAGTGAACTAATAGGAAAAGAGTTCAATGAAATATGGACTAAAGCTAAAGAAAATGGTATCACCGACTCTTATCTAAAAGTAATGTCAACCGGTAAACCTTTTATCTCAGACCAAGAATTTTACAGCGATAATCACCTAAGGGGTATTTTTAAAATTAATGCATTCAAACTTGAGGATGATTTACTCTGTGTGTCATTCGATGAAGTTTCAAAAATAGTCCACACAAATAATTTATTAAGATTAACAGAATACAAATACAATTTATTATTGGATAATGTTTTCGATGCTATTCTTCTTCTGAAAGAACGCAAAATTGAATATTGCAATTACAAATTTTGCGAGATAACCGGTTATAATTATGAAGAACTCTTAGATCCGGAATTTGAATTTACATCTTTGTTAATCGGAAGCAATAAATTAATATTTGACGAATTCTATATGTTCACTAAAAAAGGTTTAATCAAAAAAGATAATTTCAATTTACAAATACTCAATAAAAATGGAGAGCTGGTAATTGTCAACGTCAGTGCAAAAATATTTGATCAAAGCGATGAGTTTCTGATATTTTGTGTAATGCGTGATGTAACCGAGCAAATTAAAATAATGGAAACATTAAAAGAATCAGAACTTAAATACAGAACTGTTGTTGACAATTCTCACGAAGGTATTGCTGTTATCCAAAATGATAAGTTCGTATTTGTTAACCAAACCTTTATTAACTTAACAGAAAAAGGAGCAGAACATTTTATTGGTCAAAATATTTATAATTTTATCTATCCCGATGACTATGAAATAATAAGAAAAGCTATTCAAAAAAAGATAATCGGGCAAGATTCTGATCAAAAGGTTAGATTCAGATATATTGATGATTCTGATAAAATTATATGGGTCGAAGCTTCATCTGTTGTTATTCACTGGGAAAATAAACCTGCTTTACTGGTATTTTTTACAAATATCAATGAACAAATCGAGATTAAAGAGCAGTTAACACTAAATCAGGCAATTTTGAAATCTGCTTTAGAGCAGTCAAATATTGGAATTATAATTATGCTCCCACAAAATGAGGTACCACTTTTTATTAGTAAACATGCAAAAGAATTGTTAGGCATAGATGAAATTGACTTCATTAACCCTGATGAACCAGTATATCCCAATAAATGGCGAGTCATCAAAGATGATGGCACAATTTTACCTGTTACCGAATTACCTTTGACGAAAGCCATAGTTCATTCTATCACTACACCATTATTTGATTACAGGATACAAAGAAAAGACGGGAAATTACTATATATATCGGGTACAGCTGCACCTGTATTTAATGACTCTAATAAATTAATTGCAGGCATTTTAATTTTTCAAGATATAACCCAACTGAGAGAGTATCAGGAGGAATTTCGGCAAGCAAAAGAAAAATTATCTATGTTTATCCAAAATGCACAGGACATGATATACTTTGTTACACCCGAATTACAGATTACAATGCTTAATAATGCTCACTGCAGAATCACAGGGTATACTTTAGAAGAATTTGAAAATGAACCTAATCTTTTTTTAAACCTTATTCATCCCGATGACTTAGATAAAATCAAATTATTTTTCAAGAACAATCCTAACGGAACAATATATTACTCTTTTGAATTTAGAATAGCCTCTAAAAATGGTTCCTGGAAATGGATACAAGCTCGTATGATAGGCATGTATGATAAATACAACAAATTTATCGGTTATAATAGTATTTCTCGAGATATAACTGAATTGAAAGATGCTATGGATGAAATCAAAAATATGAATATACAATTAGAAGAGAGAGTAAAAGAACGTACTATTCAACTTGAAAAAATGCTAAATAACTTAAATAATGAAATCAAAGTGAGGCAAGCAACTGAAAATCAGCTAATCTTAGCTCAACAGGATCTAACCAACGCTTTGCAAAAAGAAAAGGAATTAAACGAATTAAAGAGCCGATTTATATCAATGATTTCTCACGAATACCGAACACCGCTCACAGTCATAATGACTTCCACCTACCTATTGGAGCAATTGTTTCATAACAGAAATGAAGAGAATTTCTTGCGCCATCTAGAAAAAATTCGTGCCTCTGTTAAAACAATGACTAAACTACTTGAAGATGTTTTAACATTAGGTAAAAGCGAATCTGGTAAATTAATTTTAAATCCTACTTCATTTGACTTGATTATGGTCTGCAATGAAATTATTGATGAAATGAAATTGATTGATAACAAGCAACATTATTTCAATTTTATTTCTAAAACATCAAGCTGTCATATCATAAACGATGAAAAATTAATTCGTCAGATTATCACCAATCTTCTCAGTAATGCAATTAAATATTCCCCAATTAATTCTGAAATTAAATTTGAACTTGATGTATCAAAAAATTCAGTCAATATTAGTATTACCGATTACGGTATTGGTATCCGACCCGAAGATCAGAAATATTTATTTGAACCATTCCATCGTGGTAAAAATGTCGGTACAGTTTCAGGAACCGGTCTAGGACTTGCTATTGTTAAAAGATGTCTGGAATTAATGAATGGTAAAATCAGTATCAAAAGCAGTATATCCGGTACTACGTTTTTGATAGAATTCCCCCAAAATATACTCAAAAATAAGAACTAATAAGGAAAGTCGATATTTTTCTGAACAATCAATTCTAGTGAATTAATTTCAAGTGCTACTAAATAGCCAAAACCAAAATATCTCCCGGCATAAACACAACCTCCATCAAGATAGACAATATCAGAATTTATAGAACTTCTAATTTCATCCAAATTTTTAGGCGTATGTCCGACAATTAATTTTCTACCACCGATTTTAGTCAGATCTACAGATTTATTGCGTTCCCAAATCATTGATTCTAAGTCATTAAAAGGATTTTCTATATTGAAATTTAAACCACCATGAACAATAACATAATTATCCAGCAAATAGTAATATTGCAAATTTTGAAAAAAACTTAAATAATTAATATTTAACTGCTTTGGATGATCGATTTGAAAACTTTTCAAAGTGGTTTGGCAACCGTTCTGGTACCATAATTCCAACATTTCAATTGATTCAATTGCGCGAAGAAGCATATATTCATGATTTCCCATTAAAGGTTTAATATTAAAACCATTTTTTTTAATAGATAAAATCTCATCAATTACTTCTTTGGAATATGGTCCCCGATCAATATAATCGCCTAAAAGAAATATTTCATCCTGCTTATTAATACCACATTTTTTATATATCAACTCACAAAACGTGTTATAGCAACCGTGAATATCCCCAATTATAAACGTTCTTTGCATTGATCAGATTAAAATTTTTCCAATCGATTTGATTAATTCACGAGCAATAACTATATGAAGAATTTCAGATGTACCTTCATATATTTCCGTAACTTTAGCATCCCGATACATTCTTTCAACTTGATATTCCCGTACATATCCATATCCGCCGTGTATTTGTATAGCCTCTCTTGTAACATCAACTGCTACTCTGGATGCTAATATTTTAGATTCCGCAGCCGCCTGTATATAATTTTGATTTCTATCTTTCAAAAAAGCTGCTTTCCATACCAACAATCTGGCAGCATTAATCATAGTTGACATTTCAGCAAGCTTGAACTGAATTGCTTGATGTTCAATTATCGGTTTACCGAAGGCATATCTTTCATTTGCATATTTGAAAGCCAGTTCGAAGGCACCTTGTGCAATACCGACAGCTTGCGAAGCAATTCCAATCCTGCCCCCGTTTAAACTAGACATAGCTATTTTAAAACCATCTCCTTCATTCCCAATTAAACTTTCATTATTGACTTCTACATTTAACAAACCGATTGAACAAGTATCACTGGAACGCATCCCCATTTTGTCCTCTTTTCTCATTGGCTCGAATCCGGGAGTTCCACGTTCAATAATGTAACAATTAATACCTTTATAACCAAGTTCTGGCTTGCTATGAGCAAAAATAATAAATAAATCAGCATTTGTTCCACTGGATATCCAATTTTTTGTTCCATTTAAAATCCAGCCTTTGTCAGTTTTCACAGCAGTAGTGTGCTGTTTGGATGCATCGGAACCAGCTTCAGGTTCACTCAGGCAAAAGGCTCCGAGCTTTTCTCCCCGTGCAAGCGGTCTCAGATATTTTTCTTTTTGTTCATCTGTTCCGTAATGTTCTAATATCCAATTGACTAAGGAATTATGAACCGAAAAAATTATCCCAACACTTGCATCAACTTTGCAAAATTCCTCTTGAGCTAAAACATAACTTAAAGTATCCAATTCGCTACCATCCCACTGATTCGAGACCATAAATCCCATAAAGCCGAGCTCTCCCAATTTTTTTATGATATCAGCAGGATAAATGCAATTTATGTCACGTTCGATGACACCGGGAGCTATTTCTTCACGTGCAAATTTTTTTGCGGTTTCCTGGATTTGTGATTGAATATCGCTTAATTCAAATGAAATCATCTTTCAATCCTCAAACATTTATATCCAATAAATTATTTCCGCACACATTTAATCATTTAAAATAAATCAATTTTACTTCTCTTACAAAATTTTTTTCATACTGTATAGTCTTAATAATTATATAATTTTAAAATTTGAGGACAAAAAATGAGGTTAATAGTAGTTTTCTTTGCTTTAATTTTTCTCCTTAGAGTTTTCTCATATTCACAACCTAAATTTGCTATCGAAGGAGGAGATACATTAAATTGGGGTGTTGTTAAACAAACAGAAGAACCACTGAAAGCAAAAGTAAAGTTATTAAATTTAAGCAATACTGATACTCTTGTTATTTATAGTGTTAAACCAAGTTGTGGATGCACCACAGCACCATTGAGTAGTAATAGTATACCTCCATTAGGTCATGCATTTCTTGACGTCCAGCTAAATACTACTGGTTTTCAGGGCGAAATTACCAAAAAAATTGATCTTAATACAAATGACCCCAAGAATCGACGTAGTACTCTTTATCTCAAAGCAAACATTTTCGAACCAATCAGTTTTTACCCACGATTTGTAAATTTCCCAAACAGCCGATTGAATCAGCTCGATTCAGCAAAGTTAATTATCAAAAACAATACCGATCAAGATGTTAGACTGGAAAAATTTATTGTGCAACCCGATGAATTTAAAATTAATATCAAAGATGGAACAATTTTAAATAAAAACAGCGAACTTACCCTTGTAGTAACATTTACTCCAGTTGAATATGGTAGGTTTGGCGGAAATATCAAAATCAAAACAAACAGCGAGGATGCTCCAACTTTAAATATTTCAATTCATGGCTTTGCCCGGGATAAACAATAATTCAAATTATTTTTTACTAATTTTGGAAATAATACGTATCCAGAAATATCCAATCAATCCAGCTACGATTGAAGCAGAAAATATACCAATTTTTGATTGTACAATAGCTGAGGGATAATCAAATGCCAACATTGATATGAAGAGCGACATTGTAAATCCTATTCCACAAAGCATACTGACAGCATAAACCTGTTTCCAGTTAACATTTGAAGGTAAGGTCGCCCATCCAAACTTCACAGCTAAGTAAGAAAAGCTGAAAATGCCAATTTGCTTCCCTAAAGTAAGACCTAAAAATATACCAATGCTCACACTCCCAAAAGCCGAGGCCAATGCTTCAGCATCAATTACAACACCTGCATTAGCAAGGGCAAATATTGGCATAATAAGGAATGCTACGTATTTAGCTAATATATGTTCTATTCGGTATAATGGAGATTGAACATCAACCGAGAATTCACCTATATAACCAAAAATATCTTGCTCATTTTTAACAAAATATTCTTTCGAATTATTTGAGGCTTTTGATTCTAATTCCTCTATGTATGGTTTTGTTTTATTTAAAAACTCATCTTTTCTCATTTTGGACCTAACCGGGATAGTCATTGCAAGCAAAACACCCGCAACAGTTGCGTGTACACCAGATTTCAAAAAGGCATACCAGAGAAAAACACCTAAAATTATGTAGATAGCTGGTTTTTTAACTCCAAAAATATTTAAAGCAATTAATAATATCAATATTCCCGCTCCGAAAGCTAAACTGATGATCGACAGATCACTTGTATAAAATATCGCAATAATAAGAACAGCACCAATATCATCAACAATAGCAAGTGCAGTGAGAAAAACCTTCATTGCTATAGGGACCCTTTTGCCGAGCATTGCCAACACCCCAAGAGCAAAGGCAATATCGGTAGCTACAGGAATACCCCAACCTCTGACATATTCAGTATTCCAATTCAGTGCCAAATAAAAAAGAGCAGGAACAATCATACCACCTATAGCACCAATTATTGGCAATGCAGCTTTGGAAAATGATGATAACTCGCCAACAAGTAATTCCCGTTTAATTTCTAATCCAACAAAGAAAAAGAATATAACCATTAAACCATCGTTTATCCAATGCAAAAGAGATTTCGACAAAGAAAATTCACCGACTCCGATAGTCAAATAACTCCCCCAAATTGCAAAATAAGATTCAGACCAAGGCGAATTTGCCCAAATTATTGCAATAACTGCACTGATAATTAATAAAAATCCTCCGATTGTATTACTTTGCAAAAATTCCTTAAACTTAGAAATTATCGCACCTACATTGATAATTGATTGATTCTGATTCTGTACCATTTTTCAAATCCAAAAAATTGTATTTGCCTATACACTAAATTTGATCAATAAATATAAAAAAAAAACGTTGAATAATTATTTATTGATAATATGCCATATAATGAAAATGAAGCCACGACAAATTTTTCTTATGCTTATTGCACTCACATTCCTATCTCATTTAACAGGATTAGCTCAATTCAAATCTATAAAACAAAAAGATATACCAATTGACATCTATACAACTTTTACACGTGCCTTTCCTGAACACGAGGAAGTTGAATTTTTTACATTAGAACTTGATAAGCTCAAAGTTTATCTATTCGACTTTTATATCGCTGATGTCGGCATGAAATTATTCGTCAACGAGAATAATAAAATTATTCGATATCAAGAAGAAATTGACTTTAAACATCTTCCACGTAAAGCTATCGAAACATTCCAAAAAGAATTTACTGGAGGTAAAATCTTAAGAGTCGATAAAATCAATGTCCAAGGGCATTTAGCTGGTTATATTTTAACTGTTGAAAAAGATGAAAAAAGATATGAAATAGAATTCAATAAAGAAGGCGAAAAGGTTGAGCTTTTGTCAACTCGTTTCAAAATCAGTCCGAACGAACAGTAAAAAGTAAAATAAGTGTAATCAATGCGGAGCCTATTATAATAGCAGGCTCCGCAATTTTTTTGAAAAAACTTTCTTTATGCTCTGGTCGTGTAGACTTTGCAAAATCGAAAGGCGAATGCTCGATATGATCTAAATCACTCCATTCAATTATTTCTTTATGCTCAATTGAAACTTCTGGGATTAAATCCAATTTATGATTTTTATCCCTCATCATCCCTACTATTGAGATATTAAATATTCTCTGCAATTGTTCACTATTTTTTACAATTGAGTACTTTACTGAAATGTCTTTAATGTCTAATAAAATGAGGGTATTGTTTTGATTCTGTTCATAAAACTGATAGACTTCAATACCTTTTTCAGCAAATGCCTGAACAATATTTCTTTTCAAAAAATTTTCAGCAGGATGACTATTTAATTTCATCTCAACGCTTTTTATATTCTTTTCTGTTAAAAACTCAGCTAAATTTTTTGAATATTCGAAAAGCAATGAATCAATTAGATCAATATTTCTAAGTGGTAGCTCCTTTGCATATATTACTGTTATGCAAACGATCCAGCTTATTATTAAATTCGAAATAAAGTAGTGTTTTCTCAATTTTTTTCCAGAAATTTATATGAATTAATTACTACCGGGCAAAACAGATGGTTCTTTTTCGCGCCATTCAACATTGTAATATCCTGGTCTTTCCATGATGCATTTCCTGAAAAACTCATCCCCATAACCAGGACCTTTAGGACTTCTACCATTATTGACGTTTACATCATTAATATACCCGTCGTTATATTTTACAACTAAATATTTCCATAATTCCTGCCATCTTTTTACAACTAATTCCCCTTGACTGACAGAATAATTAGTGAGAAACTCAACTGCTTTTTTAGGGCTTTTCTTATATAATTCAAGAGCTTGTTGCTCGATTTTCTCCTGTTCAGCTAAAAATTTACCTTCAAGTTCTTTTTGAACAATCTGTATATCCTTAATAATGTATGAATACATACGATAAGCTGTATTGGCTACCAAATTGAAAATCCAAAAAGCCGATTCGAAAGAGAATTCCTTAATCGATCCAATCTGGTAAGCTTTTGGTACTTTAGTAATAGAACTATAAAGAGGAAAATAAACAGTAGAATAATTATCGTCAACACCATACCAGAAGCAACCACCAATTTCTCTCGGCAACCATGAACGCATTTGAGCTACAAAAGAAAATGCTGTTTGCTGAGTTGAAATAGGGCGTTCCCACCCATATTGAATGGTATCGCCTTCAATTTTCCATCCTAATGGCTTCCATCTATAGGGGTTACCATAAGGTTCCGCTGCTAAACCTTTTGTCATATCGAATTCAGTTCCCTGAAAATGATCACGCATTAATTCAATAACATCATAAACCGATAATTTTTTGTCAGGTTTAATCCATAATGGATACGGTTCTGCTCCTTTGACTGCTCTAAAATAATCAGGGGATAGATTTAGAGAAGGTGCAGCTCTTCGGAAAATACTCCATACACGACCTTCACAATAGAGAAGTCCGGATGGCTCAAGCGGACAATACGCTGCTTGGAAGCTAAATTCACCTTGACTTGGGTCATAGTAACCTTTTTCAATTGCAAATTCAATTACATCCGGTGCATACAAACAATTTTCAGGATCATCCAAAGGAAATGTAGTAATTCTTGCCTGATTAGCATGAGCGCTTATGTATCCATCAGGAACCCGTAAAGCCACCCAAATTGCTCCTTTTCTTCCTGGTCCTTTGCCAATCATTTCCATTATCCATACTTCTTCAGGGTCTGCGATCGAAAAGGATTCACCCGAACTATAGTAGCCATACTCGCTGACTAAATCCGTCATAACTTTTATTGCTTCGCGGGCAGTTTTCGCTCTATGCAAAGCCAACCACATCAGACTACCGTAGTCAATTATTCCAGTTGTATCGCGCAACTCGGGACGTCCACCAAAAGTAGTTTCACCAATTGATACTTGATATTCATTCATATTTCCAACAACGGTATATGTTATCGGTGCCTGCTTTATTTTACCGAGGTATTTATGACTGTCCCAGTCATAGACATCTATCATTTCGCCGGGTTTATGTTTTTGCCCTTTTTTAAAATATAATGGTTCCATAAAACCACCCGCATCGGCACTATAGGTAATCATTGTAGAGCCGTCAACAGTTGCACCTTTGCTAATTAAAATATTGGTGCAGGAGATTGATTCAAAATTCTGCAAAATCAACATCACTATGCACAACATTGCTATTTTGAGTATATTCATAATCTTCCAACAAACTAATTGATAATCACTAATTATTTAAAATATAAATATAAATAAATGTTGAATTTTAGACAAATTCACAAATTGCTATTCAATTTTTTGCTTCTTTATCCGTCAAAATCAAAAATAATATTTGTTAAACATAATTTTGAAATTTGTATGAGCAAAATTTTAATTACTTTTATCATAGCTATTCTAATCGTTTTTGGAGGAATTTTTATGGATTTATCAAGCAAGCAAGAAACAAATATCAAAAATGGTAATATTTATCAATTTACTGCTAAAACTATTGATGGTGAGGAAAAAAGTTTAGCAGAATACAAAGGCAAAGTATTGCTTATCGTCAATGTTGCAAGTAAATGTGGATTTACCAAACAATACACTGGCTTACAAGAACTTTACGAAAAATATAAAGATAAAGGATTCGAAATTTTAGCCTTCCCATGCAATCAATTTGGCGGACAAGAACCCGGAACAAATGAAGAGATAAAAGAATTTTGTACAAGCAATTTCAATGTTACTTTCCAACTTTTCGATAAAATTGATGTGAACGGTGATAATGCCCATCCTCTTTATAAATATCTTACTAGTCAAATAAGCGGCTTTATAACAGATGCTATAAAATGGAATTTTACAAAATTCTTGGTTGACAAAAAAGGAAATGTTATACAGAGGTTTGCACCACAAACAGAGCCTAAGTCAATTGCTGAACAAATTGAAAAGCTACTCAAATCTTAATTTATAACAAAAATTTACTGAAAAAGTCAGATTTAATCATCTGAATTTTTGCATACAAAAAAATTAAGGCACAATACGATGAATCATACGAGGCATTGGTATAACTTCTCTAATGTGTTTAGCACCGCTAATCCATTTGACTGTTCTTTCTACACCGAGTCCAAAACCGCTGTGGGGAACGCTACCGTATTTCCTTAGATCTAAATACCATTGAAATGCCTCAATTGGTAAATTATTCTCAATTATTCTTTGATAAAGTGCATCATAATCATCTTCTCTTTGACTACCACCAATAATTTCACCGCCTTTTTCTGGTGCTAACATATCCATAGCAAGTACAACTTTGGGATTCTCAGGGTCTCGCTTCATGTAAAAAGCCTTAACTTCAGCAGGGTAGCGATGAATAATACAAGGTTTATCAAATTGCTCCATTATCGCTTCTTCTTGGGGAGCGCCGAAATCCTCGCCCCAAGGAAATGGCTCTGCTAACTCTTTGCCATCTATTTTTCGAATCAATGGAATATTATTTTTTTGAAGCCATTCGACCGCTTCTGTATATGTCATACGATAAAAAGGGCGTTTGACTTTTTCGAGGGGAGCTGTGTCTCGTTCTAAAACATCAAATTCTCTCTGACATGTTTTAAGACAATATTGGACAATATACTCAACTAAATCTTCTGCTAAATCCATATCATCATTTAAATCAAAAAAAGCCATTTCTGGTTCTACCATCCAAAATTCCGTTAAATGTTTACGCGTTTTGGAACGCTCAGCCCGAAAAGTTGGTCCAAATGTATAGACCTTGCCGAGAGCCATAGCTGAGGCTTCGGCGTATAATTGACCTGATTGCGATAGATAAGCTTTGCCTAAATCAAAATATTCTGTCTCAAACAAAGTCGATGTTCCCTCACAAGCTGTTGGAGTTAAAATAGGTGAATCCATCAATTTAAATCCATTACCATCAAAAAAATCTCGAATAGCTTTGACAACTGCCGCTCTTATTCTCATTATTGCGTGCTGTTGTGAAGAACGAAGCCATAAATGACGATGTTCGAGCAAAAAGCTATCGCCATGCTCTTTTGGCGTTATCGGATAATTATTACAAATCTGATAGATTTTTATATCTTTCACATCAATTTCAAATCCTCCAGGTGCTCTTGATTCTTCGCGAACGGTTCCGGTAATCTGCAAAGAGGATTCCTGTGTAAGTGATTTTGCTGATTGAAATGTTTCTTCGCTCACACTACCTTTAAATACAACACATTGGCATATACCTGTACCATCACGCATTAAAATAAATTGTAATTTACCCTTGCCTGTTAAATGGTAAACCCAACCTCTGAGGGTTACCTCTTGCCCAACATATCTCTTCAAATCTTCTATATAATGATATGTCTTATATCTTGAAATAATCATAATAACTCCCTATTTTACACTCAATTATACATATAATTTCAACATTCTTTAAATTTTATTGACAATCCCAATTCAAGAATATTCTCTTTCAAATTTTCAATGAATAAATCACAATTTAAAATATTACTTGTCTTAATTCTTTTACCTGCAAATTCAATTTCAATCACTTTGCCATTTTTTTTGACAAAGCAAACATCATCATAATTAACAAAGTTAGATTCGCCGATAAAATAGCTAATTTCAATATTATCACGCAAAGTGATTTTTTCTACATCAACAATTGGACTTGAACCCATAATTAATAAAATGTAGTTGAAAATTTTTGAGAAAATATCCTTGCCAGTTTTTTTGGAGCAAAATTCAGCAAATTTCATAATTTTTTTATATAATTATAACACAATGAATCGAAATATTTGCTTTGAACCCAATCTTCAAATTTAAGTGCTGATTTATCCTTATCTGATAAAATTGGCTCTTCATCTATATCCCAATCAATACCAACAACTTTGTCATTCCATAAAATTGAAACTTCCCCTTTTGAGTTATAATATTCAGTACATTTATAAAAAACAATTAATTCCTCAGTCAAAGCCAGAAATCCATTTGCAAACCCCGGAGGTATCCAAAGACAATGATGATTTTGATCATTTAAATCAAAAGCAAACCATTTCCCTAACCAAGGGGAGTTTTTTCTTACATCAATTTCAACTATTTTTGCTGCACCTTTTAAGACACGTATTAGTTTCCCTTGGGGTTTATCCCACTGAAAATGCATTCCACGCAATACATTTTTCTTTGAATAAGAAAAATTATCTTGTACGAAATTGACATTTACTCCGAATTTAGCAAGTTCATCGATGCGAAAACCCTCAAAAAATTGACCTCTATTATCCTTGAAAATCTTTGATGAAAAGAGTTTCAGACCACATGCTAATTCGTTTATTAACTCAAAATGCATAGCTCTCAGTAATAAAAATAAATTCAAAATTATAAAATTATCGTCAATTACATCACTTTTGAAAATATTATATTTTTATCAATGCTGAATATTAGACAATGGATTAATTTTAGCCAATCTATTTTTCATCTATCACAATCAATCTGATATAACTATTTGATTTTAAATTTACTACCAATATTGAACAATAATTGGCACTTAAATTGTAATTGATTCAACATTGAACATATTACGGAAATGTTGTTGTGATTAAAGACTATCTTTTTAAATCACGTATTCCATTAATGCAATCGGCATTAGATGCTTATGCATTGCGTCAACAAACTATAGCTAAAAACATAGCAAATGCAACTTCAATTGATTATATTCCTGAAAAAGTAAAATTTGAGGAATTTTTTCAACAGGGAAAAATTTCGGCAACTGGAATTAAGACCGATGAACTGCATATAGACATCGGAAAAGCATTGACGAATTCAGTAAAGCCAATAAAAGAACAAGCTGATATCCCTAAAGCCGAAATTCTTTTTTCAGGAGAATCGCATGTAAATATAGATAAGGAAATGGCTGAACTAGCAAAAAATCAGATTCGATTCAGACTGGTTTCAAGAACGCTAAAAAACTATATGTTAGCATTGCAAACAGCTATTACAGGTATAATAAAATGAGATTCAGTATTTTTTCTGATTAATTTTTAATAATTTTTCTACATATTTGATAAAACAATGAGTGAAAATTTATTTACGACATTCAATATCAGTTCGCAGGGGCTTTCAGTGCAAAGGCAACGTCTATCGGCAACAGCTAAGAATATAGCCAATGTCAACACAACAAAAGACATTGACGGTAAACCTTATAGGCGTGAAATAGTTGGAGTCAAAGCTATAAAAGGTACACCATTTGCCTCAGAGCTCAGAAATCAAATTGAACTCGAAACCACAAATCCTGCTCATACAAGTCGAAGCCTTTCTATAAATCCGGAGGGATACATAAATACCTTAAGAGCAGAAATCAGCAAAGATAACTCGCAACCGAGACTGATTTACGAACCATCGCACCCAGACGCTAATGAAGATGGCTATGTAGCAGTTCCCAATATAAATATAGTTACTGAAATGGTTGAAATGATTGCAGCACAAAGAGCTTTCGAAGCCAATGCAAGTGTCATTGAATCTGCTAAAAATATGGCAAGGGATTCGCTCGAAATTTAATAATTTGTTCTGGCTCTAATAAAGGAGTGATATGAAAATCAACGGAATTGATGCTTACAAAAATGATTATGTAAATAAACCTGATAAAATAAAAGATATAATCTACGAAGTAAACAATAATGGCACTTCGCAGAATAATAATAAACCTGCTATAAAACTAGATTTAAAAGACATAAATGAGCTTGTGAGCAATAAAGAGAGAGATTTTTTCATTAAATTATTTCCAGAAAGTTCTGAGCAATTAACCCGTCACGTATTGTTCAATAGAAATGGTAAATTACAGCAACAACCAATTATGAAAGGATTGATTATTGACGGGAAAGCATAATTAATTAATTTATTAGGATTTATTGTGAAAGGATTCACTATGCTTGATCCAATTCAAATTACAAACGAATTTTCTCCATTGATTAAACAGCATAACCAAGTCAATCAGAAAAAAAATGCCTCATCTTTCGTTGATACATTAAAAGAATTCATTGATGATGTAAACAACTTGCAGAAAGAATCAGCAATACAAAGCGAAAAATTTATAAAAGGCGAACCAGTCGATATTCATACGGTTATGATTACTGCTGAAAAAGCTAAAACATCATTCAATTTACTATTGGAATTGCGTAATAAAGCATTGGAACTATACAGAGAAATCAATAGACTTCAGGTTTAACTGATGAATTTAATATAGGGTTTAGCTAAATGGCAAAACAGTCTTTTCTAGAACAAACCACTGGCTTTTTTAAGAGATTAAGCACCGGACAAAAACTAATTTTTGGTGGCACTATCACTCTTGTGGTTTTAATTATTCTAATTTTGATATTTTCAGCATCAAAGCAAAACATGGCGGTACTTTATAATTCGCTAGATCCACAAGATGCCGCTAAAATTGTTGACATTTTAAATGAAAAAGAAATAAAATACGAACTCCGTGATAACGGAACTACTATATTAATTGAAAGAAGCAAAATTTATGAAACACGTCTGCAACTTGCAAATGAAGGTTTACCTCAAACAAGCATAGTAGGATATGAAATTTTTGACAGGACAAATCTTGGAATGTCTGAATTTGTGCAAAAACTAAACTATCGTCGTGCATTAGAAGGAGAACTTGCCCGAACCATTAGCTCAGTTCAGGAAATTGAAAAAGCCCGTGTTCACATTGTTATTCCTGAGAAAGCATTGTTTGAAAAAGACCAAAAACCGCCAACTGCTTCAGTTATTTTAACTTTAAAATCTGGCAGAGGCATAAATAAATCATCAATTGAAGGCATACAAAACTTGATAGCTGGAAGCGTCGAGGGTATGAGCCCCGACAACGTTACTGTTGTCGATCACAAAGGTAAAATTCTTAATGAACAACCACTCGATACAAAATCCATATCTGGAATAACAGCACAACAACACGAACAACAAAAAAAAGTTGAACAATATTTGGCTGATAAAGTTCAATCAATGCTTAATGAAGTATTGGGACCCGGCAATGCTCAGGTACGTGTAAATACAGAATTAGATTTTACCCAAAAGGAAACAACAATTACCGATTTCGACCCTGAAAAGCAAGTAGAACGTAGCACGCAAACTATTGAGGAAATACAAGAAACAACTGATTCTATTATTATACAAAATCCAGATCAGATAGTCCAATCTATTGTACCTTACACAGGTTTAAAAAAGAGCCAAAGCAACATAATAGCTAATTATGAAATACCAAAAACAGTAGAACATACCATTGAGGAAGTCGGTAAACTGAAAAGGCTATCCGTTGCTGTTGTTGTAAATGGAACTTACAAAATAGTTGAAGAAAACAATCAAAAGAGTCTTCAATATCTGCCTCGTTCAGAAGAAGAAATGCAAAAATTAACCGAAATCGTCAAAAACTCAATAGGTTACGATCCTACCCGTAATGATCAGGTTTCAGTTATCAATGTCCCTTTCAGCTCAAGATATGAAGAAGAAGAGTTGCTTAAAATTGGTGAAATCCCATGGTGGGAAAATCCTGATATTCAGAAATTAATACTTCTTGGTGCGATAATCTTGATCACCACAATAATAATGTTCCGAATATTACGAGCCAAAGATATTAGTGAAAAGCTTGGGGTTACATTACTTTTACCCGAGAAATCATTAAAGGAAAGTTTAGAACAGGAGGGTTTAGAAGATATAGAATTAGTAGGTGAGGATACAATTCTGTTGCCACCGGAAAGCCCAACCCCACTATTGTTAGAAACTGTTCAAACAGCTGAAGAATTACCTCCTTTTGAAGGAATTGCAAGCAAGCCACTCTACGACAAAGAAAAACTTCAGGAATTAGCTCGTACAAAACTCGAAGGTGCTCCAGATTTAACCGAAGATGCACTGATGAAACTTGAAATGAAGAAAAAAGTACAATCATATATGGAAAACGAAACTGAAAACGCCGTAAAATTAGTAAGAATGTTATTATCACAAGAACCTGAAGAAAAGTCAAAATAATTTCAATAAATATAATTTAATTTTCGTTTAATTAGTAACTTGAAAAAAATGTATCATAAATAAAATGAAGAATCTAATAACATCATCCGACCAACTTACGAGCAAGCAAAAAGCAGCGGTATTGCTAATGTCCATGGAAGTAGATGTTGCAGCAAAAATTTTCAAAGAACTAGATATAAAAGAAGTAGAGCAAATAGCAGTAGAAATAACCAATCTTCGAGACATTTCACCTCAAGTTGTTGAAGAAGTTATTGAAGAATTCTATCAATTAATGACGGCACAAAGTTATATGGTCGAAGGTGGAATCGACTATGCACAAATGTTGCTCGAAAAAAGTTATGGGCTTGAACAAGCTAAAGAAATTATTGAAAAAATACGTGTATTAACTACCGTCCGCGGCTTTAATATATTGAAGAAAGCTGATCCACAGCAATTAGCTAATTTTTTATCAAAGGAACATCCTCAAACAATAGCATTGATTTTATCACATCTTCCAGCAGATACAACAGCTGAGGTTCTGAACGAATTTCCAGAAGAACTCCGTGCAGAAACAATAATGAGAATAGCCAAAATCGGCAAAGTATCCCCACAATTGGTAAATCAAATTGAACACGTTGTTGATCAAATTGCTGAGGCAACATTATCACAAAACCTTGCAGCACAAGGTGGTGCACAACTCGTTGCTAATATTTTAAATAAAAGTAATAACCAAACTGCAAAAGCTATGCTTGAAGCCATCGAGGAAAAAGATTTTTCTCTGGCTACTGAAATTAAAAGATTGATGTTTCTATTCGAAGATATTGTCCTTATTGACGATAAAGGAATTCAGCGAATACTTCGTGAAGTGGATAAAAGAGACCTTGCTCTTGCTCTCAAAGTCTCGGATGAAAAAATTAAACAAAAAATATTCAAAAATATGTCCGAGCGTGCAGCTTCAGTGGTTAAAGAAGAATTAGAATTTATGGGACCTGTTAAATTAAAAGAAGTTGAAGCTGCACAAATGCGTATTGTAGATATTATTAAACAGCTCGAAGAACAAGAAGAAATTGTCATCGGTGGTCGTGGTAAAGAAGATATTTTTGTATAAGCGAGTTTAGAAATTGATAATAAAATTAACATCAAAGCAAAAAATCAAATCAATTTCATTCCAAAATTTTTCCATTCTGGAAAACCATGATGAATTTTTAGAAAATTTTAATGAAAAAGAAATTCAAGTAGAAAATGAACAAGAATCTGTCCCCCCTGAGATAAATCCACATCAGGAAATAACAGAAGATGAAAATTTATCAAGCGCCAAAATTCAAGAAGAAATTCAGAATGCATACAACCAAGGTTTTAACGATGGCCAGCAAACAACAACTGCTGCATTCCAAGCACAAATACAACAACACCAAAAATGGCTGAAAAACATTGATTCAATCATCGAAGATCTACTTCACCAATACAGCAAGTTAATTTCAGAACTCGAAAACCAAATTATTGACCTTTCAGTTTCCATCGCTAAACATATTTTGCAGACCGAGACTCTATTCAACTCCGAAATTATAATCGAGCAAGTACGCAAAGCAGTAAAAGAATTGGATAATGAAATTGTTTTCAACATACGATTGAACCCCGAAAATATAAATGTATTAAAAAAGGCTAAAAGCGAATTAATTAATGATTCCACACTCGGTTCAAAAGTTAAGTTAATACCAGACAATTCAATAGAACCTGGAGGTTGTATTCTTGAAACATCAGCCGGTACAATTGATGCTACTCTTGATTCTCAGCTCGAAAAAATCAGAAATTCCTTGAAATACAATTTATTACAAAATAATGCAAAAAATGATAAAAACTTAAACGATCTAAATTCAACAGAATCACAATGATGAATAAATCATTATTTAAAAATAATTATAAAGAAAGATTAAAAAACATAAACCCGCTTCAATTAAGCGGGAAAATCACCAAAGTTATCGGTTTGGTACTCGAAAGCGACGGGCCTAAAGCCTCAATAGGAGAAATCTGCATATTGAAAAACAAATACGGTAAAGAAATTAGTCGTTCAGAAATAGTCGGTTTTAAAGAAAATAGAATATTGTCAATGATACTCGGTGAATTGACGGAAATATCTCCCGGAATGGAAATAGTAGCCACCGGAGAATCGCTTTCGGTACAGGTAGGTGATGCTTTATTAGGCAGAATCCTCGATGGATTAGGCAATCCAATGGATAATGGCAAACCTCTTAATTGCAATACAAGACGCTCCATATACGCACAACCGCCAAACCCACTCGAAAGAATGAGAATCACTCAGCCTATAGCAACTGGAATACGTTCCATCGATGGTTTACTCACATTAGGAAAGGGGCAAAGAATCGGTATTTTTTCAGGCTCTGGCGTTGGTAAATCAACACTACTAGGAATGATTGCACGTAATACATCTGCTGACATCAATGTAATTGCTCTCATTGGTGAAAGAGGTCGTGAAGTAAGAGAATTTATCGAGCGCGATCTTGGCGAAGCTGGCTTGAGTAGATCAATAGTCATCGTTGCAACTAGCGATGCACCATCACTTGTCAGAGTGAAAGCCGCTTTGGTTGCGACAACTATAGCTGAATACTTCAGAGATCGCGGACTCGACGTTATGCTTATGATGGATTCTGCCACAAGACTTGCAATGGCACAGCGTGAAGTAGGATTAACAATCGGTGAGCCTCCTACAACTAAAGGCTATACACCGTCGGTTTTTAGCCTTTTGCAAAAAACAATGGAACGAGCCGGTACATCCACAAGAGGTTCCATAACGGGTCTTTACACTGTCCTCGTCGAAGGCGATGATATGAATGAACCAATTGCTGATACTGCAAGAGGTATTCTCGATGGTCATATTGTATTATCCAGAAAATTAGCTTCATTAGGACATTACCCTGCCATAGACATACTGGAAAGTATAAGCAGATTAAAAAATGATATAATTTCTGAAAAACATTATGAAGCTTCGCTGGAAATTATTGAAATCTTAGCTACATATAAAAATGCTGAGGATTTAATCAGTGTAGGTGCTTACCAACGTGGAACTAATTCAAAAATTGACAAAGCCATTAATATGATTGATACCATAAACAATTTTCTTAAACAAAAAATCTATGAAACTACATCATTTCAACAAACTGTCGATGAATTAATTAAAATTGCAAATCTTAAATAGTTTTATTAAATTTCGAATTAATAATTATTAATTTGTTAAAATGGCAAAAAAATTCACATTTCGGCTCGACCCCATATTAAAAATCCGTTCTTATATAGTTTCGCTCACAAAAGACGAGTTAACTCAAATTGTGAGGAAAAGAAACGAAAAAGAAGAATTAATAAATAATAAAGAACAATACTATAAAAGTCTTATAGCAATCAAACCAAATTCGGGTAAAGCATTAGATATGCAAGCTATTGTCAGTCACCAAGAAAAGGTAAAAGAAGAAATTAAAAAGCTAAAATACGAAAAAACACAACTTCAAGAAATTGAAAATTACAAAAGAGCAAAGCTTACTGACGCTATGCAAAAAGAAAAAATGTTGGAAAAACTCAAAGAAAGAAAAAAGGAAATACATAACAACCAATTATCCAAGGAAGAAACTATCATCTTAGACGATATTGGGCGGGTTGCACAATCTAAAATTCAAAAATTTTAAATTTAAATAATTTTCTTGCTTAATAATGAGGTATAGAAATTTAATATTGATTGCAATAGTATCAGTACTCTCAACGACCTTACTCTTTACAGCTTTTTTAATTACCTACAAAATTGACCCTGCTATACTTGGCTTACCGAGATCAAATGAAATAATCGAAATGGACTATCCCATCGAAATCAGCTCAAAAAAATTAAAAGAATTAGAAAAAAAATCTGCACTAGCAATCCTTATCTCAGAACAGTACGACTCCCTCAATTCATCTTACAAACTAATTCAAGACTCATTGAGAGTAAAAAAGAATGAACTTAAAATTCTTTCTGACTCCTCACAAAAGTTTTTCGAAATTATATCCGAAAAGCAAAACGAAGCAAATAAACTCAGAGATTCATTAGAAAAAATTAAAATAAAATACAATCTGGCAGAAAATGAAATTAGCAATTTAAAAACGAAGCTAGCAGAAACTCAACAAATACTTAAATCAAGAAAAGATTCCCTCCAAGAGCAACATTACCGTGTCTTTGCAAAAATATATAACAATTCAAATCCAGCCGATGTTGCAAAAATATTAGAAAAAATTGACGAACGAGACGCTTCGCAAATCCTAAAATTTATGAATCAAAAAAAAGCTGGCAAGGTAATTGAGGCATTAGATCCTAAGATAGCTGCAGCAATTTTGCTATTATCAAATTAAAATAGCTAAATTGCTCAATTTAGGACTAATCGTGCAAGGAAGCACTATGTATATTAATTCCACAGGCAATAGCAGTACTGTAAATATTATAAAATGCAATCAAAAGCAAATCAGAGAACTTATCAAATTCTCCGATGAATTAAATTTCATAGATGAAATTAACTTAGAATTCATAGACTTAGACAACATAGCAAACCAAGAGGAACAAAATTTCAACTATAACAAACCTATTAAACTATATTCTGAATTATTGCAGACAAATGAAGATAACAATTTAGAAATCAGCATCCGAGAAAAGTTAGACAATTCCAATTCATATTTAGCAAGCCCGAGTGATTTATGCAATTTAATCCCACAATTAACTGTCCCGATTGCTAATAGTAATACTAATTTGACTAATAATCACCAATCTAATCTAATTGGTGAGGATAATATTAACCAATTGCCAAAAATGTTCAATTTTAACCCCAATATTATAATGAAATTCAATACTGAAAAATCAGAAATTGATATCGAAAAACCAAAAATTGAACAAGAGGCTAAAGGAAACGAATTAAATTTTAAAACCAGTAAAACTACTTACGATTACTTCAATCAGATATCAATTTTCACTCAATCAGCACAAAAAATAAGTAAAAACGAAATGAAAATCATCCCTAATACATTCACATTTTTAAATCCTGAAACTCAGAAACATACAGAAAAACAAAATGAATTACCGGAAGCAAAAATAGAGAAAATAAAATCCATTGATATAAACCAGAATCCAAAATTTATAGACAAAGAATCATCCTATTCCAAAAACGATAAAAACGATAATTTTCAATTGAAGACATCTCCAGAAAATAATTCAGAAAAACAGCCCACAACTAAACAGAACATTTATTCAATTACTATTCCGATACCAAAAGAGATGAAAACTGTTCCAAAATTAGAAGAAACGATTATCAGATTCATAAAACCGAAAGATTTCGCTGACGTTACATTTAAGATTATAAATAATTTACCCGCTAATTCAATCAGCAATGCAAGAATATCACTTAATCCTCCATCTCTTGGAAAAATAATGATTGCAATTCGTTTAATTAACGACAACTTATCGTTAAACATTAAAGTTGAAAATAAAGATATTTTCAAATTAATCGAAAATCAAATTCCCTACCTCAAAGACAAATTGCAACTAACCGGTATAAAAATAGAAAATCTTGAATTTAATTCAAATAATGATAAAACAGTTGAATATCAGAACAATAATTATTCCAGCCAACAAAAAAATCAAAAAGAAAATTTAATGCGTGAATTTTTAAAAACTTTCCGTCAATTCAACATTAATGCCCCGGAGAATAATACTTTAGAAGCGGGCAATAAAAGTATGTTTATAAACAATCAACAGGTAAAATGAAATGTTAGATGAAATATTCAATATATCAAGTAATAACGCTACCGACAAAGCTCCAAAAGATTCACCCAGAACTGTAAGTAAAGATGAATTTTTAAAATTACTGACGTATCAACTTCGTGCTCAAAATCCCCTGCGACCCTATGACAATCAAGAATTTGCAGCTCAGTTAGCCCAATTTTCTCAATTAGAGCAACTAACTCAAATTAAATCATTACTGGAAGAACATATAAATATCAATTACTTACTTACAAAAACTATCTCTAATACTGCACTCCCCGGCTTAATTGGTAAAAATGCAAGTTCTTATACTAATTCAATCCGATGCGATGGCGAAAAACCAGTTGAAATTAATTATCAGCTCAATTACCCCGTAGCTTCGGGTGAATTGATTATCAAAGATTCAAACGGCAATCTCATCAAAACAATAACTCTTACAAACGATCAACTTGCTAAAGGAGATCATAAAATTCTCTGGGACGGAAAAGATATAAATGGAAATTCAGTAAGCCCTGGTCAATACAGTATTTTTCTAAACCTTAAAGATAGTCAAGGTAAAAATATTTCGGTAAAACCATTTATAAGTGGCAAAATTGAAGCTGTAAGATTTAAAAACGAAGGCACTGTAATTGTAATTAATGGAACAGAAGTTGCTTTAGGAGATATTTTTGACATATCTACAGATAATATATAAATTCTTTTCAATACTCAATTTATAGAAAGGAGGTAAAATGCCAGAAATTCAGGGAATTCAAGTACCATTTATTCCAGCTGGTGGTATTGCGGAGCTTAGAAAAAAGAATCTTTTGGAAATTGTGCCTCAAAAAGCTGAAAATTTTAATAAATTACTAACCGAGGAACTAACCAAAATCAAATTCTCAGCTCACGCACAATCGAGATTAATAAACAGAGAACTTGTATTAACCGCCGAAGATATAATCAAATTGGAAAATTCGATTGAAAAAGCCCGGCAAAAGGGAGCAAATGAATCTTTAATATTGATCAACGATAATGCATTTATCGTCAGCGTAAAAAATCAAACTGTTGTAACTATATTCAATAAGCAACAGATGGAGAATAATGTAATTACAAATATTGATTCGGCAGTATTGTCTTAACGGTTGGACCTCGATGGGGACCGCTCAATCCTGAACGACCGATGGGTTGAAATACTTCCGAAAAGAAAATAAAAAAATATTACTAATAAAAGGGAGAATCTTATGGGTTTAACTCGTTCCTTAACAGCAGGTGCTAGTTCACTAAGAGCACACCAAAGAAGACTGGATATAATTGCAAATAACATCGCTAATTCTAACACAATTGGCTATAAATCAAGCCGTGCAAACTTCGTTGACCAAATTAGTCAGATTATGAATACCGGCAAAGTACCAGATTCAAATGCTACTGGCTCGGGTTCCGGGGGTATTAATCCAATCCAATTTGGCTTAGGCGTTCGTCTTGGCTCAATACAGATGGATATGTCACAAGGTATTCTTGAAAGTACAAACAGACCTTTAGATTTAGCTCTACAAGGCGATGGCTTTTTTGTCTATAAATTGAATGGACGCGAGCTTTACTCAAGAGCAGGAGCTTTAGCACTTGATCGGGATGGAAATTTAATAGATCCATCATCAGGCGCTTACATTCAAGGTTACAATCTTTCTGTGGATACTACGGGTAGAATACAGAAAAATTCAAGCGGAATAAACGAATTAAGAGGACAAATGGAA
Organism: Candidatus Kapaibacterium sp.; assembly: GCA_938031175.1. Classification (GTDB taxonomy): domain Bacteria; phylum Bacteroidota; class Ignavibacteria; order Kapaibacteriales; family UBA2268; genus CALHGZ01. The sequence continues at coordinate 164,156 of CALHGZ010000008.1, forward strand.
AATATCAAAATATCTCCAAATATAATTTCACCCCCAAGGCAAACACAGAATATTTCAATTAGCGGTAATCTCAGCTCAAATATGAATGAAGGCGATGAGAGACGAACAAGTATAAACATATATGATAACCAGGGCGGAATCCATAATTTAACTTTAATCTTTACTAAAACTGCTAATCCAAATGAATTCACAATCAATGCTGAATTAGGTGGTAATAGTGTACCATTGAGTACAACAACCATTACATTCAATGCTGACGGCTCGCTAAATTCTCCCCTAACTTTATCAATAAATGCTTCGGATTTAAACACAGCCGTTGGTGCAGAATTATTTGATGCAACTACTCCAAAAAATTTAACAATTAAACTTGCAGACCCCATCAATATTTTAAGTGGTCTAACTCAATATGCAAGCGATAGCTCAGCTACAGCAATTTCACAGGATGGTTATCAATCAGGAACACTTAATTCGCTATATGTCGATAATACTGGTAAAATCTGGGGATCTTTTACAAATGGGCAAACAGAACTACTCGGGCAAGTTGTAATTGCTAAATTTACAAACCAGGAGGGATTGAAAAAGGAAGGTGGCAATTTTTATTCAGTAACACCAAATAGCGGTTTAGCTAATATAGGCACTGCTGGCGAAATTTTCCCCACTACTTTAATTATATCATCTGCATTAGAGGAATCTAATGTCGAACTTACCCGCGAATTTACAGATATGATCTCTACTCAAAGAGCATTCGAAGCAGCTGCAAGAACAATTACCGTAAGTGACCAAATGCTTGCCGAAGTAAATCTTCTGAAGAGATAGATATGAATTTATCCAAAAATAGATAAAGAGGCGGTGCATAGCTGCCTCTTTCTATTTATGGGCGAGAGATGGGGATCGAACCCACGACACCCAGAGCCACAATCTGGTGCTCTACCGACTGAGCTACTCCCGCCGTTTTATTTTACAAAATTAACATTTTAAATACAATTTAGCAATAATATTGTATTTCAATTGAAATTTACATTCAATTCTCATCAACTATGTCGAATATTTATAATATCCCCATCTTTTACGATATATTCTTTACCTTCGAGTCTTAAAAGCCCATTCTCTTTGCATTTAAATAAAGAACCGTGTTGGATAAAATCATCATAATGAACGACTTCAGCACGAATAAATCTATTATAAAAATCAGTATGTATAACAGCTGCAGATTCTTGTGCATTCATTCCTTCCTTGATGGTCCATGCTCGGCATTCATCCTCACCAACAGTAAAAAATGATCGCAATCCAAGCAAATGATAAATACTCCTGATCATTCTATAAAGTGGCGACTCATCTAACCCATATTCCTTCATAAAAACAAGTTTCTCATCCTCGTCAAGTTCGGCAAGTTCCTTTTCAATTCGGGCAAAAAGTGGTTCAATTACTACTTTTTTTGAATTAATTGCTTGCTTCAATGGTTCAGTAACTAAATCTCTTTTTGCAATGTCTTCATCCCCCATATTAACTGCAATAATCATTGGTTTTGCAGTTAACGGTTGATAGTTTTTAATATATTTAATATCAGTTGGGGTATGTTCAATATCTCTTAGTGCGATTCCTTGAGTTAATGCATCATTCCACTTATGCATAATATCTAATTCCCGCTTCATTACATCTTTGTTTTTTTGTTTCATTAGATCTTTACCAATCTTCTCTATTCTGGATTCAACAAATGCTAAATCGTTTAGTAAAAATTCATCATTGAACATATTTAAATCACGGAGGGGATCGACTGTCCCCAAAATATGAGGTACGGCATCATTTTGAAACGCCCTCAGTACTAAGAGAAACGCATCATTGTATCGGACTTTGGTTAAAAATTGGGTTGTGAATTGTGCTTTTAAATCTTCTGTACCCTGTACCCCCGATATATCAATAATTTCAAGAGTTGCATTAACTTTCCGCTTGGGATTAAAAATCGCTGTTAATTTATCTAATCTTGCGTCTGGCACTTTTATCAAGGTTTGATTTATTTCTTTTCTAATGGGAGAATTATCCGATTCCGTTTGCGATAAAATATTGAAAAGTATCGTTTTACCAGAATATGGGAAACCAATTATTCCTATTTGCATTCCGTATTCCTATCAAATTGTTCAAGGTAATTCAGCATCAAATTATATTTTGATTCAGATATCATATTTTCTATTTTTAATATTTTTAAAGCTGATAAAGTAAGCTTTTGATAAATATCAAACAACTCTGGCTGACTTTCCATTGCTATCAGATGCTTTTTAATGATTTCGAAATCCCCGCGTGCAAAAGGACCGGTTAATGGTAATTGATTTTTTAATCCAAAATTTAAGAAATTGTTAATTGTTTGCTGAATTATCGGAGGTAAAAATTTTTCTGGATTAATTCCACTAATTTCAGTTACTTTTTTGGCAAATGACAAAAATAAAATTAAATAATTCGAAGCCAAAACAGCCGATAAATGATATAAAATTTTATGTTCTAAAGTTACTGGGCTAAGAAATTCATACTTACCACCTAAATCGGCTATTATTGACTTAATCACATTCTTTCCAGCATTGCCTAATTCCACTGCCCACAAGGCATTATCCAATGCCGATAAATCATTGCCATAAAATGTTTGGTAAGGGTGCATTGCAAATATAATAGCACCGTAATTCTCACATAATGACAATACATCAGATTTCAAGCTACCGGAAAGGTGGAAAATATACTTACCGATTAATCTTTCACCTATGTCATTAGCTAAATTTTTAGCTATATTCTCAATTTCTGAGTCATTTACAGCAATTATAATAACATCAGGAAGATCTTGTATATCGGAAATATTGGGAAAAACATTGCTGTTATAATTTGTGATTTCTCTAATGTGCTGAAATTTACTGTAATCAGATTCAACAACCCATAATAAAGTTCCCTTATTGGCGAGTTTTCGAATTAAGATTTGACCAATATTACCAGCACCAATGATACCATATTTTAAATTCACAAGTTTCATTATGATTTATACCGTTCTAAAACGTAAGAGTCTTTTGTATCCTTAATATTCCATCCGTAATTCAGAATTATTTGCCTCAATCTATCTGCTTCGGAGTAATTTTTTTCTAACCTTGCTTTGAGTCTCTGTTCTGCTAAATCAATAATTTCATCAGGAATAATTATGCAAAACTCTGGTCTTGGTCCAAGCTCCCAAACTGCAAAAATCTGATTAAATTTTTCAAAAAATTTGATTAACTCTTTCTTAGATTTTTCACTCATGCTCTCTGATTCATATTTATTCAAAAAAGTAAAGAGTCTTGCTAATGCTTTGGGTGTATGCAAATCTTCAGATAATTCATTGAATACATCCCTTTCAAGTTCACTAGCATCAATTTCGATTTGTCCACATTTATCTGAAAATAATTCATATATAAATTCTTGAACTCGTTGCCGAGCCTTTTTTGCAGCATTTAATCCATCGAAAGTAAAATTAAATTTTGATCCAAAATGTGCTGAAAACATCAAATACCGAATATCAAGAGGATCTATACATTTTTCTTTTAAATCTCTTAATGTAAAGAAATTGCCCAACGATTTACTCATTTTTTCGCCTTCAACTTCCAAGAATTCATTGTGGCACCAGAAAATAGTTGGCTCAACACCGTAACCAGCTTTACTTTGTGCTATTTCATCTTCGTGATGCGGAAATTTTAGGTCAATTCCGCCTGTGTGTATATCGAAAGGCAAACCGAGTAATACGTATTCCATAGTCGAACATTCAATATGCCAACCGGGTCTTCCAGGATAATTTACTCCATCAATTACAAAATCCCAATAAGGTTCATTCTCTTTTTTAGCTTTCCAAAGTACAAAGTCGCAAGCTTGTTCTTTGTCATATTGATCGGCATCTATCCGTTCACCAGAGCGGAAATTCTCAAAGTCAATTTTGTACAATTTGCCATATTTATCTATTTCGCGCCACTTAGCAACATTAAAATAAATCGAACCATCAGCAATATAAGCTATACCTTTATCCAATATTTTTAAAATCAAATCCTGCATCTGAGGAATAAATTCCGTTGCGCGCGGTGTTGCATACAAATGATTCAAATCTATTCCGAGATCAGTTATATCTTCGAAAAAGCATTTTTCAAAATATCGTGTAAATAAACTCAAATTCGTAATTGGATCATTAGTTTGCTCGCCCATTTCCGGTAGCCATTCAGTGCTTCCGATCGAACTACCTCTTATAGTTTTATCATCAATATCTGTGATATTCATAACCCATTTAACATCGTATCCACCGACCACTCGAAGTGTCCTTTGTAATAAGTCAGCAAATAAGAATGCACGCATATTTCCTATGTGAGCATAGTTATAGACAGTTGGTCCGCAACTATACATCCGAACTTCATTATTCTTTAATGGTTTGAAGATCTCAATTCTATTTGTTAATGAATTAAATAGTTTGATCATATAATCTTTTGAAGTTTGTTTAGAACTACTACAAAAATGCAAAATTTTTATTTGAGTTTGGCTTTTGCTAATATCAAAAATTGGAAAATTGAAAATTTCTTTAGTAAACCAATAGTCATTAAATTAAAAATTTTCATCTTGAGAGATTTATTTCTGTTATAAGCAATCTTGATTATCTCATAACCACTATCTGAAAACATTTTTTGAATAGTATGCAATGTAAAAAATCTAAGATGTGATCTATCAAGAATCCCATAATCTTCGTATTCGAACTTATTAAGTAAAATCCTAATTACTGGGACTATATATTGCAAATTAGGAATACTAGCAATTAACACTCCATCCTCACTTAAATATCTTTTTAATTTAATCAGTACATCCCAGGGATTTACTAAATGTTCAAGCACATCAGCACATATAATACAGTCAAAAAAGTTAGGATCGAATGGCAATTCAATTATTTCAATATTTCCACATACAATTTTATCTAATTTCTCTTTGGCAATAGCGCAGGCTTGTTCGTTTAATTCAATTCCGGCAACGTAATCAGCATTCAAAAATATTTTTGCCTCATAAGCTGTATTGCCTTCACCACATCCGATATCAAGGATTCTTTTTGTATTCGGTGGTATCAAATCAATAATTTCTTTCCTTATAAGTTTAAAATAGTCCGAAGGTTTATCGCTATATAAATTATTCATCTCAAATTGTATGTTAATCTTAAAAAAAATTGTAATTGCAAATAAACATAATGCGAATAAATTTGTAATAATACTAAAATTCAAAGGTAAAAAAATGAATAGACGAAAAACAAAAATTTTTTGCACAATAGGTCCGGCTACAAAAAATGTTGAGACTTTAGTACAGTTAATAAATGCAGGTATGGACGTAGCACGACTGAATTTTTCTCACGGAACTCAAAACGAACACTTTTTGACCATACAAAATTTACGAAAAGCAGAGGAAATAACCGGGAAAAAAATATCAATTTTACAAGATTTACAAGGTCCAAAAATTAGAATCGGAAGATTTAGAGATGGCTACATCAATCTTGTTGAAGGGAACAAATTTATAATAACAACAGAGGAAGTTGAATACGGCGATGAAACATTTGTTCCAACTAATTACAAACTGCTTGCAAAAGAAGTTAATGAAGGCTCAAAATTGCTAATTGATGATGGTTATATCATACTCGAAGTAGTTAAAATTTCAGCGAATAACATTGAAACTATTGTAATCAAAGGCGGTAAGCTAAGCGATAATAAAGGAATAATTGCACCTTCAGCCAAAATTTCATCACCTCCATTAAGTGATAAAGATGTGGATGACCTTAAATTCGGATTAGAAACAGGTATAGATTTAGTAGCTCTATCATTTGTTCGCTCGGAAAGAGATGTAATAGAACTCAAGACAATCATGCGTCACTACAAGCGAACCGTCCCAATAATTTCAAAAATTGAAAGATTCGAAGGATTCGAAGATCTTGATGATATCATTGAAGAATCAGATGGAATAATGGTCGCACGCGGAGACCTCGGTTTGGAAATGCCTGCAGAAGAAGTACCTTTTCTACAAAAAGCTATTATCAAAAAATGCAATTTAGCTGGTAAACCCGTCATAACTGCTACACAAATGCTTGAATCAATGATAAACAATCCAATGCCAACTAGGGCTGAAGCAAGCGATGTTGCCAATGCCGTTCTTGATGGTACTGATGCTGTTATGCTTAGCGGTGAAACAAGTATCGGAAAGTACCCTGTACTTGCCGTAGATTACCTCAATCGGATCATTACTATTGCGGAAAACAAAATAAAACTTCAACACGGAATACAATTTGATGTTAAAGCAGATAATTCACTCAATAATGCTTTAGGAAAAGCCTCGAAGGTAATTGCTGAACAAATAAATGCTGATGCAATCATTGCTCTCACTAAATCTGGATATACTGCTTTAAATATAGCTAAGTATAGACCCGAGATTCCCATTTATGCAATAACTGACAGATCTGCAACTTTGAGATTTTTAAATATCGTATGGGGAATTAAGCCGGTTCAAATTAATGAAGGATTAAGCCTTGAAAATATTCTTGATTCCCCAGAGGAGCTCTTGAAAAATTTCGATGATATTCCTAAAGGAATGATTGTTCTTGTTTCCGGTTTATCAGAAGATACACTTAAACCAAGAAATATGATAAAAATCCTAAAAATCTGAACCTTATGAAATTTACAATAAACAGTTTTATGTTATGTCTTTGCATATAAATATTAACATTAAACTACAAAATTTAAATTTATATTAATTTCTTAACTCTATTTTGTAAATAAATTAATATTTTCTTCAACTAATGACAATAATTTTGATTTAGTTATAATAACATTTTAATAAAAAATTATTGCATACAATTAAGATTTACAATTATCTATAAATTTCTTGTCTAATTTAAATAGAAAATTAATGAAAGTCGATTTGCATATTCATTCCCTCCATTCGGAGACCCCAAGTGATTGGTTTTTACAAAGAATTGGAGCAGCTGAATCTTATACCAAACCAAAACAAATATACAAAATTGCTAAAGAACGTGGGATGGACTTAGTTACCATCACTGACCACAATAAAATTAATGGTATTCTCAAACTTATGGATAAATATCCCGAAGATACTTTCACGGGTGTTGAGGTATCAACCTATTTTCCAGAGGATTCCTGCCGAATACATATCTTAATCTGGGGATTCAAAGAGAAACAATTTGCAAAAATTGATAAATTCAGGAACAATATATATGATTTAAGGGATTACATAAAAGAAAAAAATTTCGCTTATGCAGTTGCCCATCCAAATTATTCTGTTAATGGTAAACTCAAAGCTAGTCATATCGGCAAACTAATTCTTTTATTCGACCACTTCGAAGTACTTAACGGCTATCGAAGCGCTTATAACAATCAGACAATTTACGAAATATTAAAAAATCTGACACCTGATCATATTAGTCAATTATACGAAAAATACCACATAGAACCATTCAGTGATACACCTTGGATAAAGGGATTTGTTGCTGGAAGTAATGATTCTGCTGGTTTATTCATTGGTAAAACATATACCGAAACACAAGCAGAATCTATCGAAGAATTTCTCGAAAAGATCAAAAACAAACAAAGCCAAATTTCCGGTCGCTCAAATAATTTCGCATCTTTAGCTTTTACTGTTTATAAAACTGCCTGGGACTACTCCGAGTCTAAAAGTAAAAAATTATCTAAAAATTTATTAGCCGATGTTAGCGAATTGATTTTCGAACCTAAAACACTAAGTTTTATAAACAGATTGAAATTAAAGGGATACCACGCTACTATTAAAAAAGATGATATTGTTTCCCAAAAAATTATCGAATTAATCGAAAAACTGCAAAAAAATATTGAACTAGATGTTGATAAACGAATTGAATCAGTTTACAATTCAATAAGTGATGTAATTGACGCAATAATAATCGATATTGTCAAATATTTCAAAGAAAATTTAAAAAATCTGAATGTCATTGAGGCTTTCAGTAAAGTAAGCGGATTTTTGCCTGCTATATTCTTGGCTGCACCCTTTATATCCTCATTTCATAGCCTTCACAAAGATAGAAGAATTACTTCTAAACTAAAAAAGAACCTTAATATCGAAGAAATTAAGAATAAAAAAATTCTCTGGTTTACTGATACAATTGATGATTTAAACGGAGTTTCAGTATCATTAAAGGAATTTGCCAAACTATCTTCAAAACTTGGAGGCAATGTCAAAATCGTAAGTACAATTAATGAACTAACCAATAGAAATAATCTTCCAGATGAATTTCTCGAGTTAAAATCAATCATTAGTTTTAAAGCTCCCTATTACGAAAAATATATACTTTCAGTTCCTTCATTTCTTGATTCCTTAAAAAAAATTCAAGAGGAAGAGCCTGACGAGATTTATATATCTACCCCCGGATTTATTGGTTTAATGGGATTAATCGCAGCTAAATTGTTACATATTAAATCTATTGGTATTTTCCATACTGATTTTGAAAAGCAATTGGGCATGATTGTTACACACGACGACACTCTTGAAGAAAAAATTAAATTATATGCCCGATGGTTTTATTCTTATGTGGATGAAGTTGCAGTCCCATCAAAGTACTATCTGCAATATATTCTAGATTACGGTATTGATTTTGAAAACATTGTTCATTATATGCACTGGATTGATTCAGATTTATTCAAACCTATTAAAAATGCTAATTCAATTTTAAGAGAAAAGTATACTTTGGATAATAAACCTATATTAATTTTTACCGGAAGAATCTCAAGAGATAAAAATCTTGATTTAATCTTAGAAATTGCACAAGAATTAAATGCTCGTAATTATCCTGTAAACATAGTTTTAGTGGGGGATGGACCATACTACAAAGAAATTAAAGAAAATGCAAAAAATATTAAAAATATTTATTTCACTGGAGCAGTAAAACGAGAAGAACTACCAACCTATTATTCAGGTTCCGATTTACTTATTTTTCCAAGCGAAACAGATACCTTTGGAATGACTGTTTTAGAGGCACAATCCTGTGGTTTAGTTTCTCTTGTATCCAAGATAGGCGGTCCGTGCGAAATTATTATTGAAGGTACAACCGGCTATTCACTCGATTCGGATAAAAACATCTGGACCGATAAAATCATCGAACTATTGGAACTAAAAAACAATTCCCCAGAAAAATTTGAAGAAATGAAAAATGCATCCCGTCAGAATGTAGTTGAAAAATATGCTTATCAGAATATTATCCCTTATAATGTTATTCAACCTTTATAATATGCTCTGATCTAAATCATTTAAAAATATATAATATGAGAATATCCGGCATAGCTAGTAAATTGAATTACTAAATATGCCAGAATATTTATATACGAAAAACCGAAATCGAATATATCCAAGTCCCTCAAAATTGGCAAAGGCAATAAGTCATTATAAATGGTTGATGCCAACTCACTTGAAGTTGATTGAAAATACATTGATACTGCTGACAAAGAGAAAAATAAGAAAATTAATTGTTAATCTTCCACCAAGGCATGGCAAGTCCGAACTCATATCCAAATTTTTCCCATTATGGTATTTATGTCATTATCCAAATCATCGGATTATGCTAATTTCCTATAATGCAAGCTTTGCAAAATATTGGTCTCGAATCATAAGAGATTTAATTTCTGAATTTTCGGGTACAATTCTAAATATTTCACTTTCAAAGATGCATAAATCCTCGGAATCGTTCGCTTTAAGCAACGCAAAAGGCAGTTTATATGCCATTGGAGCAGGAGGTTCTATAACGGGTAGAGGTGCAGATTTGATCATCATAGATGATCCGATTAAAAACGATACACAGGCGAATAGTGCATATTTCCGTGATAAAATCTGGGATTGGTTCAATTCAACAGTATTCACAAGATTAGAACCGAATGGTATTATAATTTTAGTAATGACACGCTGGAATGAAGATGATGTTTGCGGTAGATTAATAAAAAATCGCCTCACCATTGAATTAAATTATCCGGGTCTTATTCGAAAATGTAATTTAGCTGAGTATAAATTAGATTCAAAAATGAAATGGTGCTTAATCAAAATTCCAGCATTAGCAAATGAAAATGATATTCTTCAGAGGGAAAAAGGAGATGAACTATGGCCTGAAAGGTTCGATAAAGAAAAATTATCCGAAATCAAAAGCCAGATCGGTAATTATTGGTTTTCTGCTTTATACCAGCAGGAACCTATGCCACTAGGTAAAGGGATCTTCGAACGTAAATATTTCAAGTATTTCGATATTTATCAAGAATACTACAAAATATACAACGAAAACGGAAAAATAGAACTAAGACTAAAAGAAAATTGCAGTTATTTTATAACTGTAGATTTAGCAATCAGCGAAAAAGATTTATCCGACTACACGGTTTTCATTATCTCAGCATTAACAGAAAAAAAGGAAATTTTGATAATTGATGTAATAAGAACAAGAATAAAAGCTCACGAACATTTGGCAATGTTAAAAAAATTAGCAAAACAATGGTCACCTGCATTAATTGGCATAGAGTCAGTTCAATACCAAACTTCACTTGTACAATCCGCTTTATTCGAAGGCTTGCACGTCAAAGCCCTAAGACCAGATAAAGATAAAATTAGCCGGGCAATAGCAATTTCAGCAAAAGTTGAAGTCGGTATGGTATATTTTAGACAAAATGCTAATTGGCTATCTGAATTTGAAAGTGAATTAACTGAATTCCCCGATGGGAAATACGATGATCAGGTTGATGCATTCGCATACATCGCAAAAATCCTCGAGTATTTTTCGGATAATAAACCCGCTTCAACCTGTTTAACAAGTTACTCTTTTAAAAATACATTATCAAAATTTTGAAATCGCCGGGACGTAGAGTTATACGTCCCGGTGAATATCTATCCAAAGTTAAAATCCCTTATCTATCATTATTCTGAAGAAAATGGATCTGCCTGGCTCAAAGACTCGGGTACCAGCTGAGTATGGATCCCGTGCAGTTGATAAATATCGGCTAAATCTATGATTTAATAGATTATCGACACCAAAAACAAATCTTAAGGGATTAAATTCATAATCAATAGCAAGTCCTAAAATATTCCAGGACTCAGACTGAATCTCTTTTAACTTAGTATCAACCCTAGTTTGAGCATTTTCCCACTGATGATATAAAGTTAATCCAATACCATAAATCTTTGGTAATGACAATGTATTTATAAGCCTCAAAGGTGCAATTTCCGAGAGTGGCTGATTGTTTTCTCTATTCTCTCCCCACGTAAAATTTAATTGACTTTCAAACCATTCATATTTAATCGCTAAATAAGCATTAGCGATAATTGCATCTATATTTTTATAAGTTGTTCTCGCTTTAGGACCTGTAATAGTATCCGCTTCAGTATTAATGTAATTCCAAATGTAATTACCATTCAAACCCAACTTAAAATATTCTGTAAAGCTGAAATCAAGCCTTATATTCCCTTTCACGTGTTGTTTCAATTCAGGATTACCAAGCCAGTTCGAATTTTGTCCCAAGCGACGTATTGATAAGAAAAGCTGTTCAGAAGCCGGAGAAGTGGTTGAAATTTCGCCTGATAAGGCAGCCTCAAAATCACTTGTTAATAAAAAATTTCGTGAAAGATTCAATGCACCCACAACAAAAATTCTGTTTTTACTGGCGTTGGGATCATATGCTTTAAAAATTGCAAGTACGGAATCATCGGAAAAACTTGAATAAGCAAAACCTAAACGAGCATTGGCATAGAAATAATTAAAATCATAGCCATAATTTCCTGTTGCAATTAATTCTATGACATTGGGTAATGCTTTATTATCAATTCTCATGGAATTCATTTTATTCAAAATGTAGTTATCAGCATTCCAATTACGAAAAGTAACATCATAATGCTGTCCGGTAAGTCCGATTACAAGATTTTTCGCATCAGTTTCCATCTCCATCATATTACTGTTATTTCGCAAACCATTATTCATAAGATGAGATGTATAACTGAAATATAGCTTATTGTTTTTATATTTCGTAAACCCGCTTAAAAACATAGTTTCTCTTTCATCCATCCTTAAATAAGGAAATAATACTTCACCTCCTCTACTGGCTGTTATACCAACTTCGAAATTACCAAATGCGTGCCTTAATCCAAACGACAAATAATTAGAGTTAGGAGTAGAAGAATAATTATAAAGTGAATCGTAACCCAAGCCATTAGCATCTTTATAGGGTTGACCATTAAAATATCGTCCCATAATACCAGTCTTAAACCCTTCTGCTAAAATCTGTACATCATACTCATTTTGCATTAATAAATTTCCAGATATTATAGAACGTACTCGAAAGTCTTCGCTTAATTCCTTCCTTTGAAATTCAATTTTACCATATAATGATGAATTCCCGGTACTGGACGTTCTTGCTAATTTGAATGCATCAATTTCTACAATATTAACTCGAGTAATTGGTGCATCCATCCTGTTAGGACAGGCACATTTTATTTCTTCACCATCCAAAACAAATGAAATATCATTTCGTTTAAATCCTTCTGAATAAAAATCCTGTGTCAAACCAGCACCTCTCCTAATTAAACTCATTCTATCTTTTGAAAAAATTATGGATTGATATTCTGGATTAAATTGATAACTTTGTTGAAAATTAAATTCACGAAAGTTAACTACCTTAACTTCCTGCATTTTATAAATTTTTTGTTTGTCTTCCTGTTCCGCATATAGAAAAATAATATTCAGAACAAAGACAAATCCTAATATATATGATTTATGCATACTTTTACACCAAAGATTTATAAAACATATTATTTAAATTGAAATTATTCCACATAAATAAATTTTATAAAAATTAAAATAGAATTATACTTAGCAGGAATGAAATTCAGGTGGAGGGGTTGGAGGTTCTTTTGAATCTATATTCTTAAAATTAAATTCTATTAATTTCAATTTATTATAAAAACGATTCTGAGCAATTAAACTCAGTTTTGGGTCGAAAATTCCTGTTATGTTTTCTTCAAATTTCAATCTCAATTGTGGTATTTTTTCCTTTGATATATCATTTTCTTCATCTGTTTTTTCCAGATTTGCCTTTAGATGGCACTTTCCCTGACATGTGTTTATAGGTTTATTTTTTTCATTGCAGAGATTTGTGATAATGTATTTATAATTAATCTTGTACTCAAACCAATAAATAATCCCCCGACTGCTAATAGTCAACAATAGAATAATTAATGTAGTACAAAATATCTGATTAGAATTCATTGATATTAAAATAATATTTTATTTAAATAGGACAAAATTATCCTATTTATATTGCTAATATAATTCAAAAAAAATAATTACAAAAATTTATAGCTTAATCATCAAATACCAACTGCTGATATTATTAAGGAGTCATAATATTTCAAATTTGCATGAATTTTAATAAGCTATTTACTGAGAACTCTATCCAGCAGCTTAGCTAATTCACCAGTTAAAACCCGTCTTTCATATTTATTAATTTCATCATCATTTGGAGTTGTAATTGGTTTTCCATAATACCAATTTGTATAATACTCGAGAAATATTTCTTCAATTTTCTCAATATTAGATTGATGTGCAGTTTTTCCACAGTTCGTTTCTGACAAAAGCCTTGCAATAGCACTTTCTTCAGGACCTAAAGCGAGGACAGGTTTTCTGACTCCGATATATTCATATACTTTACCGGGTACTATTTCCGAGCTTTCCTTTGCATCATCAACAACAAGAAGTAATGCATCACTTTCGATAAGTTTTTTTATAGATTCATCGTGTGGCAGATACGATATTGTCTCAATCATATCGGTTAAACCGGAGGCATTAAATTCATCAATGATATCTTGTCCAAATCTGCCAATGAATCTAAGGAGGACTTTATTTCTATCTATTTTCCCCTTTGATAATAAATTATTTATTGCTTTGAGCAAACTTTTGGGATTTCGCCTTCCATACATTGAACCTGTATAAGTGATAACAAATCTACCACCACGTTTGTAATTCCATTCTGGAAAATCAGCCGAATCAAAGCCATTTGGTATATGACTAAATTTTGAGATATCTAAATCGGGATATTTATGAATTGCATCTTTTATAATCCCCTCCCAAGCACATTCTATAGCATCAGCAATCTGGAATACTGATTTTTCCAATTTTTTATCTATCTTTTTTGGAATAGCCCACCTCTTTGGGCTTGTTAAAAAATCAGTCCACGGATCCCTAAATCCAGCTACCCACGGAAGGCCGGTCCGCTTTTTCAACCATTTAGCTATTAGAGAACAAGTATATGGTGGCGAGGAACTATACAATGCATCTATCCTATGATTAGCAAGAACTTGCTTCAGTACTTTTCTCGATGTTACTTGCCATAACATTCGAGCATCGGGTATAAAAAAAGTTGAGCGGATAAATTCAGCAAATTTTTCTTTAAAAGTCAATCTTTGTGATTCGTGCTTTATTACATTGACATCAACAGCAATATCAGATTTTTTTCCTGTTATTTTTTTATATGCAGCATAAGGTTCAATTATTTTTGTGCGATAGATATAAATATCCTTAGGTATTTGATCAAGCAATGTCTCATCTCTTGCAGGAAAATTTGCATCAGATACAGTGAAAATTATTGGCTCCCAACCAAAATCACGTAAATAACGTACATTTTTTAATACTCGCTGTACACCAGGTCCACCTGATGGTGGGAAATAATAAGCTATTATCAATACTGTTTTCATCCAAAAAAATTTTATAGTTTTACAAATTTACTGTTCATTGGGGAAATATAATTGTTAAGGTTCCTTATCCGAATTTTGTGAATAATTCAATTCATTCCATATAATTTTTAGAAAACCATTTCTTTTTTATTATTGTTTGAAACAATCATCATTAATTTAGCCTAAATTTATCTCTTATTCACTATAATGTATATTAAGAACAGGTATACTGTTTACCATTACTATTACAGTGAAAATTTCATTTTTTAAACAAAACTTGTGGTTCAGCTTTAAAAATTATTGGATGGATTTCGTCGTCGGAGATAAATTTTTGTAACTCTTTAGTATCAGCTGTGATTATATAATCATTTTTTCCTAACTTTTTATAACTGAGGTTATAACTTCCTTTAGCCAGAATATTTTCAATAGCATCAAAACTTGGTATATAGAGATATAATTGATTCCCTGATATTTCAAATTTTAAGAAAGTGTGTGAAGGGATTAAAAATGCACAATCAAATCTGTTGGATAAATCAGCTTTAAAAATCTGTTTATAATCTGGCGTTAAGTCTAAATACTTATGTTTATTCACATCGCATACAACAGCCTCGAAATATGCTGTATCAATTTCAATTTGATTATTAATACCATATTTTGTTATTAAACTTAAATTATAAAGTCCATCTTCTTCATAAACAAATTGCCAAAGCTCAACCCATTCTTTTGCATCTGACTTTTTTACCCAGGACCCGCTTAAAATATCAGTTAGAATTATATTATTTTTATCATAAATTGGATACAATGTTCTTATGATGCATCCCACCAATACGAGTGGGATGCAAATAAGAATCATTATTAAATTCAAAATTCTCATAAATCTTTATTTTTTTGCTTGCTTTCGATTTTCAAGATTTTTGTCTGTAAGAGAATTTAAAAAAGCTACTATGTCTGCTACTTCATTATCAGGAAGTTCCTTGCCCAAATTAAGCCAAGCCATTTTCTTAACAGCATCTTCTAATTTTTCAACTTTCCCATCGTGAAAATACGGATGTGTCAAAGCAACATTACGAAGCATAGCTACTTTGAACATATATTTATCACTTTCGAGCTTAGTAACTTCGTATCTACCTAAATCTTCAGTGTTTTCATAAGGATTTATCAATCCCATTTTTTGATATAATGAGCCTCCTAACAATGGACCTGTGTGGCACATAATGCAATTATTGTCAATAAACGATTTCATCCCTTTTTTTTCTTGTACTGTCAAAGCATCGCGGTTTCCGTTAACATAATCATCAAATCTACTTTTCGATACGAGCGTTCTTTCGAAAGCAGCTATGGCAACTGCTATATTATGAAATGTAATTGGCTTTTTCACATTAGGGAATGCTTTATTAAACATTTCTTTATATTCATCAATTGCAGCAATGGTTTTTTCGACGGTTTTTTCATCAGGCATAGCCATTTCGAGTGGATTTAATATTGGACCTTTTGCTTGTTCAACTAAATCAGGCGAACGTCCATCCCAAAACTGAGCAAATTGGAAACCTGCATTAAATACTGTTGGAGAGTTTCTCGTTCCAATTTTGCCTTCAATAGCACCGGGTGAAAGAGGCTTATTATCAACACCAGCCATTCCATTTGTTATATCGTGGCAAGTATTGCAAGACTGGGTATTATTAACAGAAAGTTTTGTTTCGAAATATAATTTCTTACCAAGTTCGATTAAAGCTTCTGTATCATTTTCGCTTCCCGGCATTTTATCTGGTAAGGCTCCAAACAATTGCTTGGCTCTATCATATAAGGTTTGTTCTTCGACTGGTGTTAATTGCGTTTTTTGTTCATCATCTTGTTTACCACCGCAAGATATTAAAAAGGTCACCATTAATGTAAATAACAATTTTTGTTTCATTTTTATACTCCGAGACATAAACAAATACAATTAAAATTAGTGAATTTTTTGGAAATTAAAAAAAGTTTTGCCAACAATTGTATTATACTAATTCAGATTCGCTCTGCAACACGCATTTTTGCACTGCGCGCCCTTGGATTATTTCTTATTTCCTCATCTGAAGGGACTATAGGTTTTTTCGTGAATATTTTAAGAATTGGCATATCATTTGATAATCTTTCTCTATCTCGTTCTTTGACATTTATTGAATACTTGCGGAAAGCTTGCTTAACTATTCTATCTTCAAGCGAATGATATGAAATAACAACAATTCTTCCCCCTGATGCAAGCTTGAAGGGAATACAATTCAAAGTTTCGTTTAGTGTATTCAATTCATCATTAACAGCAATACGAAGAGCCTGAAAAACTCTTGCTAATGAACGATTTAGAAATTTTTTAGGTACGCAGTATTCAACTATTTCCTTTAATTGTGCAGTAGTTTTAATAGGCACAACACGACGTATCAAAACGATACGTCGTGCTATTGCTCTGGCAAAGGGCTCTTCTCCATATTTACGGAGAACTTCGGCAATTTCTTCCTCTTTGGCTACTGCCAGAAGGGCTTCTGCCGGCTGGTAACTTGGTGAAAATCTAAGGTCGAGTGCTGCGTTTTCCCGGTGGGTAAATCCTTTTTCTCTTATGTCCAATTGCCTTGAGGAAACCCCCAGATCCAGCAGTAAGCCCTTCAATTTTCCTTCGATATTCTCTATGCTGCACGCTTTGCTATATGATTCATTAAATAAGACAAGGCGACTTTGTTCTCCCGATTGCAATTCATCACTGAATTTAACATTGCAATAATCAATCGCCTCTTTATCTAAATCGAAGGCAAGCAATTTCCCCCCTGATGCAAGCCTTCTTAGTATTTCTGCCGCGTGCCCTCCGCCACCAACTGTGCCGTCTATATATATGCCATTGGAGTCGGTTATGAGCCAATCTACTGCTTCTTTTCTCAATACAGGAAGATGATAATCATAATCTTCCCGACTACTTTTTTTCAAATAACTTTTACTCGAATTTTTGCGTTTCCGCATTTATTTAACCATTACTTCCTTAGCTACATCTTTATAAGGTATATTATAACCACTCATATAACTTTCATATTCATCAGGATTCCAAAACTCTATATGGTCCATCATTCCAATTACTAAAACTCGTCCCTCAATTTCAGCATATTCAAGCAAGTGTTTAGGCAATAAAATTCTTTGCTGAGTATCGAGGGTTACCTCCTCACATAATGGAAGCACCACTCTTAAAAAAAATCTGTTCTTGTCATCATATTGATTCAATTTCTGAAAACTTTCCTCATACTTTTTCCATTCATCAAGTGGGTAGGCAACTATACATTTATCTATACCACGGGTTACAACAAATGTATCATTTGCTTCGGGCGATATGGACTTACGCATCTTAGCAGGTATATTTACCCGCCCTTTGCTATCTATTGAAAAATTTTCCCGTCCTTTGAAAAATGCCATTTATACCCGCTTATTATTTATTTGAAATACACAAATATATTTATATCTAACATTTTGATATACTTTTTACCCACTTTTTCCCACTTTTACCTGCAATAATAAGAAATTTTTTTTAATACAAAAAATTTTTTTATTCAAGATGGGAAATAAAAATTGGGAAGGAAATATAATCGTGAGATATTATCAATAAAGGATAGAATGTATTCGATACCATAAAATTTGATAAGAATACAGATTTAATTTATTAGTTTATATATTTTCTTGAGCCTTATAAAATAGAATTAATGGATACGATTATATTTATTCTATTTTAAGAATATTGGCATACCCATTAAGGGCCAGATTAAATAAACAAAAATAGCAAGGACAATCATAAGTATTATGCTCATCAAAATGCCTGTACGGAAAAATTCAGCCGATGTAAACTGCTTGCTTTCATAAGCTATTGCGTTGGGAGCTGCACCGATGAGTAATAAAAAAGGCATACCTGCAGTTACTAATGAAGCAAATAATATGACATAATTAGTTACTCCAAGATAAGGGGCAATAGCGAATGCAACAGGTAATGAAATAGCAATAGCAGCAACATTCATAATAAAATTAGTCATAATAAGAACGAAAAATGCAATTCCAAGAACAAAAACAATCCAGGGAGCTTTTTGAAAAACACTCAGCCAATGCACTGCCAACCAATTTGCTGTACCTGTTTGCCATAGGCAAAAACCTATGCTCATAGCGCCACCAAACAACAAAATAATATTCCAAGGAATTTCTTCGAGATCTTTGATAGTTAAAATTTTAAAGATGAAAAAGGAAATCGTTGTCAAAAGTAATATTGCACTTTTATTGAATTGTTTCAATTCAGGAACAAAAGACTGCAAGCCTAAAAACAAAAGTGCTAAACCTACAAAAATCATAGTTAAACGCTCATTATTACTAATTTTCCCGAGTTTTCCACGTAGTATTCTAACTTTGTCTTGCAAACCATCAATACGACTTTTCTCAGGCTTAAAAATAATGAGAAATACAAGCCAGATTATAAATACCATTACTAAACCAACGGGCAACATATAATAAGTTAGTTCAAAAAAGCCAATATCTTCGCCAGTATTTTGCTTAAACAATCCGATTGCTACTATTCCTCTAGCCGCACCCAATAAAGTAATTATACTTCCTGCTCCGGCAACGTAAGCCATACCGATAAATAACCCTTTACCAAATTTTGTCACACTCTCATTTTCATCGTATAAATTATAAATCGTAACTAATAGTGGGAAAACAGCAGCGGCAACAGCAGTATGAGCCATCACGAGAGTTAAAGCTAATATTAGTCCAAAGCTACCGAGATAAATCATCGAAGTTCTCTCGCCTACTAAAGCCAACATATTATAAGCCAACCTTTTTGTCAAACCTGATCGAGTAAAAGCCATACCAATAGTTAATGACGCAAATATAAACCATACGCTTGGGTCCATAAAATCTCTCAATGCAATATCAGCAGATCGTATAAAAAAAAGCACTTGAACTACTCCAATAACTATCGAAGTTACACCAATTGGTAGAACCTCGAATATCCACCAAGTAGAAGCAAGGAAAAATAAAGCAAGTGCTGATTTGCCCTCATAACTAAGAACAAAGTGCTTACCATAAGGATCTACAGCGTCGGGTAAGTCAGGCAGTAAATATACTATGGCAAATAAAATAATACCAAGCATTATAAAAGCTAATCTTTTCCATTCAAATTCTTCTCGCCGTCCAGAGAAAGATTTTTTAAAGATTTTTGACCCTGATTGCTCATTATAATTCTTTGAAGCATTCATAAAAACCCTTTTAGAAATTATATACTTTTTATATTGAGTATATCAGCTATCTCATCCATAATTTCAATGGTTCTTAGTACACCGATAACTTTATCATCTTTGATTACCGGTATCAATGTATGTTGGTAGTGATTCAATTCGTATATAATTTTAATTATGTGATCATTCCAATTTACCTTGTGCGTGATAGGAACCATTATTTCGCCAACTGTTTTGTTGGCTTTTAGAATAATATCCCTGATAAAAGATTTATAAGAAATTTCTAATAAATCTGTATCGAATTGAATTGAGAAAAATATTTTCGATTCCAACTCTTCAGATTTGGGTACTAAGTTAGGTTCAAATGTTTTTAGAATATCTCTTCGCCTTAACATACCAACTACTTCATTCTTTTTATTTTCTACCAGCAGTGCTCTGGGCATTGAATGCCTTTTATTGGATACGATTTCTGTGAACTGCATAAATGCAATCGCTTCTCTAATTGTTGCGTACATTGATATTCGGGGATAAACATCAACTGGCAGCATTAAATCTTGAGCTATTTTTTCTTTCATAAAATCACCGTTTTGAACTTTAAAATAATTTAATTGGTAAATACACTCTAAATGTGCTACCTTTGCCAGGAATGCTTTCTACTTCAATATCACCTCCAAAATTTCTGACTATTCCATAACTCACCGACAAGCCGAGACCAGTACCTTTTCCTACTTCTTTAGTTGTATAAAATGGCAAAAAGATTTTATCTATTTGATCTTTTGTAATACCACAACCGGTATCTTTTATAGCAAAGAATACATAATCACCTTTTTTACCTGTAGTTATTGTTATCGTTCCAGGCGGAGTAATGGCATCTTTTGCGTTATTTAACAAATTCAACAGAACCTGCTTGATCTGATTAGCATCTGTTGTTATTTTTGGTAAATCATTAGCATAATTTTTAATTATTCTTATATTTGAAACCGTAAATTCGCGTTCAAAGAATGAATCCACCAAATCATCAATTATATCATTGAGATTATACTCTTTCAATTGAACGTCACTGTGTCTGACAAAACTTAAAAGTTTTCGCGTAATATCGCGACACCTAAAAGCTGCGTCATGAATATTATCTAGATGAGGTATTATATCTTTTATGTCTGGCTGTTGATTGAACTGTGGATCAATCAAATCTTTAATTAGACCTACTTCACTTGCTACAATTGCCAAGGGATTATTTATCTCATGGGCTATACCTGCTGCCAATTCACCAACCGATGCTAATTTAGATGCATGTTCCAACTGCAATTCGACTATTGCCTTCTCTTCTTCGGCTTCATCTTTTTGACGTTGGCTTTCGACTATTTGTTTAGATCGTAAAACTATTACTATGAACATGATTATTAAAAGAATCAGCGAGAAAACAATAGTCAATGAATTTATATGCCAGAATGAATCTGTTCCGTTTGCTTTTTGTACTATCACAATCCAATCAACCGCTGATAACCAACAGTATGCAAATTTTTGCTTTTTATTATTGATGTAAGAATAGCTTAAACCAAGTTTTTCATCTGAATTCACATTATAAGGAGATAGAGCAAGTAATTGACCAAAAGAAGGATTTACTAACTGATAATATCCATCGCTATTAATAATTGATATATATGTATCGCTTGTCTTTTCGTATGATATTAAAAAATTATAGATTTTAGTAGGTTCAAGAGTTGCCCTCAAAACATAAAAATTTTCTCCTACATTTCTGTTTACTGCTATTGTAAAATGTGGCTGCATTCGGTAACCGAGATATATATCAGTGATAATAAATCTTTCGCTGCCTTCTTTTAATTTTATGAACCATTTTTCTGCACTATAATTAGTTATTTCAAATTTTTCAATTGGTCCTGCATAAGCAATTCTATTGCCCTCAAAATCAAATAAATCAATATCTGTAAAAGCATCGCTATCTTTTCTTAATCTTTCCAGATATTCGATCATTAGTGCTGAATCAGGCGGAAATTTAAATTTTGGGTCATCAATTAGATTAATTAAATTGACAACACGCTCATTCATAAATAAATCGAGCATATTCGATTTATTCTCAGCTATTGACTTGATATGTAGCGAATCGCTTTCTTGAATCAGCTCGGTATATTGCAGTTGGAAATAAATTATTAAGATAATCATCGGCAAAAGGTAGGTAACCGATAATCGAATAATGTGCTTAATTTGAAGTCCTTTGTAGTAGCGTTCTGTCTGCAAAGTATCCTTATTGACGATATCGGATTTTTTATTATCGTCCATCACTTAATCGCCTTTACTGGTCTTCATCATCAAGTTTTCTCATTTCTCTTAAAATATCAATAGGACTTCTTCCTAATGCTAATTGCGATAATTTTTCGAGACGTAATTGATCAGCTTCGAATTTTTTCTTTAATCTTGCTTCATAAGCATCTTTCAATACCTCAATTAATTTTTCAAATTCGTATGGTTTAGGCAAATAGCCATAAGCCCCCAGCTTTGTACATTCAACAGCTGATTCCAAAGAACCATGACCAGTTAGCATTATTACTTCAATAAATTTATGCTCGCGTTTTAGTATTTCGAGTACCTCTTTGCCATCCATTCCGGGCATTTTTAAATCTAGCAAAGCAAGATCAAATTTCATGTTTTTTGCATAGTTTATTGCATCAGTTCCATTTGTTGCTTTTGTTACTTCGAATTCACGCATTTCGAGCCTTCGAGCTATAGAATCAAGAAATTTCTCCTCATCATCTACTATAAGCAATTTTATTTTTCTTTCCATTTTTTATCCTTTTAAAATAAACTTAAATAATCTTTAATATCATCCCCCAGTATATGAATATGGTCCATATCCAGAGTACTGCAAAAGATAATAATAATACAATTGCACCGTGCTTAGCTAAATCCGCTAATGTTATTACCCTTTCGCCTGTAATAGGATTTCGTGATAATGCAAAAACAATTGCATTATTAGGAGTACCAGGTAAGAACATATGGGCAAAAGATGATGCAAATGCTGTTGCCAAGCCGACAACCCAAGGATTTGTATCAGCAATCGTTGCCATTGGTACCGTAATTGGTCCAATGGAAGCTACTGTAGCTCCATCACTCATAAAATTAGTTATAACACCAGTTATAAAGCTTGCCGCCATAGCCAATCCCTGTCCACTTTTCATAAATTCAGGCAATAATCCGACAAAGGCATCTGCTAAATATAAAGCAGCACCTGTTGAAGCTAAACCACTACCCATCGCTGTCGCTCCTGCATAAAGGGCAACGACTTCCCATTGTATTCTAGATACATCTTTCCAGGTTAATATTCCAAATATGTTCATTAATATAATCGCTAATATCACTGGACCACCCATTCCCCACATACCTGTTTCGCCGGATAAGATCCATAGTGTTACTAACAGAATCATTATAGCTGCTGTTATGTATTCTGTTTTAGTCATCGGTCCTATTTTCTCTGAAGCTTGTACAACCATGGTTGAAATATCAACCTTTTTAACCTTCATTTTGCGATAGCAGATAATATAAAAATAAATCCCAACTACAATAGCAGCAACAGGAACAAAGGGCAAGCCCATCATTACCCATTCACCGAAAGAAGGAGCACCACCATAATCAGCTAGAATTCCGAGCATTACAGTATTACGACCTCCTGCAGCTGGTGATCCCGGACCACCTAAATTAGCTGCGAAATTCAATGATAATACTAAAAGAATAGCTAACTTCGGGTCTTCTCTAACTCCGGCAGCTTGAGTCGATGATGCATAAACCATCATCAAAATTGGCATCATAAAAGCTACCATTGCATGTTCAGATAAAAATGAACAGGTGATTCCAAACATTGGTAAAAATAAGAACAAATACAAACTTAAAGATTTAGTTGGTTTCAATAGTAAAACACCTATTCTTCTATCTAAACCTGTTTTATGAATGGCTATTGCAACCGCCAAGATCCCAAATATAAAAATTACCGAGTCTTTGCCATAAGCAGCAGCAACATCGTCTGGACGATATACATTAAAGAAATACATTACCAATCCTACTAGGAGAGCTGTTAAACCTATTGGCATTGCACCGGTTGCCCAAAATAGTGCTGCTACAACCAGTAATGCAATCATTACTTTTGCCCGGAAGACTCCATCATCAACTGATAAATTAAATACTTCTTTTCCGTCTTTGTCTTTGATCGGTTTTCCCCATTCATCTACAACTAAACCAATTCGCATTTTTGAACTATAATAATCAATAATGCTCTGGCCTTGTTTCATCTTTGCATAATCTTTATATCCAAGATTCAATTCTTTCAACTTCGCTTCTTCGGAAAGCTCGTTTATGTTCGGAACAGATTTCTTGAAGGAAAGTATATCAACAAGCCTTTGTGGAGCGGGCAAAAGGACTATTGCTGTAAAAATTATTAATCCTATTAATAAAAAACCTGGACGATAATTATGCACTCCCATAAACCATTTTTTAAAAGAGCCTTTCTCGACATATGGTATTTCGTGTTTTTCCATAGCATGCTTTTTTTCTCCACGAGCACCTTCAATTGTACTTATTAATTTTTCAAGCTCAATAGGTTTTTGTAAATATGCATAGGCATCCAGTTTACCTGCTTCTACTGCAGAATCAACGTCACCATAGCCGGTAAGCATAATAACCTGTATTTCGGGCTTCAATGATTTCACTTCCTTTAAGACTTGCTCACCACTTAATCCGGGCATTTTACGATCAAGCACAATAACATCAATATCAGATTCAACGCGTATTGTCTTTAATGCATCTTTACCACTATCAAGGGTAATAACATCATAACCACGAAGCTTTAGTCGATTTGCTAAAGACTCTCTAAATTCATTTTCATCGTCAATCAGTAAAAGTTTACCCATACTTACTCCTTATAATTCTTAGCACATTCACACTCATTTAATAAAAAATTTGCTACTTCTTTATATAAATCAGATAATCTCAAGATTCCTACAATTTTACTCCCATCGGTAACAAGAATTGAAAGGGTTTGCCACATTATTATTTTATGTACAGCTTCAGCAATCGATGCTTCCTGTGAAATATTCTGAATGATGGGCATCATTATATCTTTAATATAAATATTATGAGCTTTAGCACAAATATCAAAAAAGTTGTCACGCCATAAATCATAATGGTCCATTATTGTTTCGATAAATTCTGAACTTAAATTCACTTGCGTTAATTTATCTATATCAATTAAAATATTATATTTAGGTTCGAGTGCTTTCAAAAATGATAAATGACCTATTTTACCAATTATTTTCCCTTCATCATCTACAACAAGTACTGCTCGATATGGTTCTATTTCAGATGACCTATGTTTTTGGGCATTTTCTAATGAACGTACTGCATCTAATAGGGTTCCGCTTATATGCACAGTTGGATATGTTGATATAGGCAACATAACATCTTTAACTTTTTTTTGATATTTCATAATTTAGTCCTTATTATTTGAAATATTTACATTTATTGATTATACAAACTTTATGGTATAATTTAAATATAAAAAAAAATTTATATTAAAGATTTATTTATGTTGTAACCTTATTGTGATATAATAAATTCAGATTTTTTTTTCTTAATTTTACATTACAATAATTTATTTTAAAATTATATAGAGGTTTCTATGAAAGTTAGAGATATTCTTAACCAAAAAGGTCCCGAAGTAATTACAATCAGTTCAAAAAAAACAATTCGCGAAGCAATACAAAAGCTTGTCAATAACAATATCGGTAGCCTTTTAGTCTTAGATGAAAATGCCAAATTAGCCGGCATTATAACCGAGCGAGATATTTTGCGTCAAAGTGCTATTGACCCTGAAAATTATCAAAACCTCCCTATAAACAACGTAATGACAAAAAAATTAATAATTGTCGAACCTGAAGATGACATTGAATATGTCGAAAATACAATGACTGTTAATCGAATCCGCCATTTACCCGTTGTCAATAACAAAGTTTTAGTAGGTATAATTTCCATCGGTGATGTTGTTAAATATCAATTAAAAGAAGTCAAACAGGAAAATAAGTATTTAATGGATTACATCAGCGGGAGAGTATCTTAGTCATAATGGGTTTGAGTCTTCCTTTAATAAAATTTTGATAAAAACGGATTGCAAGCGGTGAAGCAATTGACGCGATATTTTATCAATTTTTTCGAAATCGCTGTTTGTAAAATAAGGACTATTTTCCTGAATAACTTGTTGGCGAATAAGTTCAAACTTTTCGCTATAAGGAGCGAGTATATCACTAATTTGATTGTCTGACCAGGCTTTAAATAAATCAAATTCATCATTAATTATTTTTTCAGCAATTGGAATTTCACTTTCTAATGTTGATTTTTGTTTTTCAATAATTTTTTGAATAGCGCCGAGGTCGTAATATTTTACTTTTTTCTCTAAATCTCCAATTTCGATATCTCTGGGTATTGCTAAATCCATAATAATTTTAGGACATTTATCAATTTCAAATAATTTATTCAATAAAGAAGATTTAACTATATAATCTGGTGCACCTGTTGATGAGCAGAGAGCATCAGTATTAGCAAGCACATTTTCCAAATCATTCATACTGTAAGCTTTACCATTATACTGAGTTGCAAGCATTTCAGCTTTATAGTAAGTACGATTAATAAAGTTCAAATTTTTATAACCGTTCTTAAATAAACCTTCTGCAAGAATCTTTATATTTTCATTGACACCAATAAATGAAATAGATGCATCTTTGTTCAAAAGTCCACTCAAAATTTTTATCGTTGATCTACTGACAGAGTGTTGAGCTTTGCCGAAAGAAGTTTCATTTCTGACCTTTTTACCTGTTCGGAAAGCTGAGTGAAATAATTTATGCATAATACCTGTAACTGTCTTATATTGACAGGAAAGGCTATATGCATCTTTCACCTGTCCCTGGATTTGATATTCACCCAAGACAAGTGAGTCAAGTCCTGAAATTACTCTGAACAAATGCTTGACTACATTATCACCAACAATAGTATAGAAGTGATTCTTTGAATTGTAAATATCAATATTATAATTCTCAAGATAAAATTTACCTACCAAATTGAATGGGTTTATTTTATGCTCTATGAGAAGGTAAATTTCAAATCTATTGCAAGTTGATAAAATGACAACACTTTCAACACCTTCGTAACTAAGTATGGATTTCAAGGCATTTGGGATTTCTTTACGGCTAAGAACAAATTGCTCTCGCTCATCAATAGCTGAAGTCCTATGGCTTATTCCTACTAATGCTAATATATGATTTTCATCAATCATAATTTTTATTCTTCTAAGTCTAACATCTTTTTGTACATTTGAACTCCGCCACCTAAATATGCAACATTTTTCGCTCCAATTGACTTGAAGTACTTTGCAAATTCATAAGAACGTGGTCCTTTTTGGCAAACAAAAACTAAGTGTTTATTTAAATCAATTTGACTTTTAACCTGTCTTATTTCATTAATTGGAATCCTTTTGCTAGCAAAATCAATTGGAGCCGATTCGATCTCATCTTTTTCACGCAAATCAATAAATTCAGCATCTTCTAAATTTACAATATTATCGGGATTTAAACAGATAACATCATTTTTTTCTTGTTCGATAGCTAAAGCTGATAAAAAATTCAAGGGATTCATTGGAGATGAATGTGGAGGTGTATAGCAATGCTCAAAATTTAGCAATTCTTCGACTTTTGCAGTATTTTTTAAATATACAGCAAAGGCATCGCAATATCTTGTAACTTCACCTCTGCCCAAAATCTGCAATCCGAGTAATTTCATATCTTCTTTTTTATAAACCATTTGTGCGAAAAGTAATTTACTTTCAGGCATATAATCCGGTCTATCATACCAGCAACCACAAACGGAAGCACAATTTATTCCGGATAATTTTGCTTTGTTTTCTGTAATTCCGCAAGCAGCAGTTATTACACCGAAAATTTTAAGCGATACACTTCCTACGGCTCCATCAAAATGAGAATTAATTCCAGCTATATTATCAGCAGCAACTCTTCCCTGCCTATTAGCCAATGAACCAAGTGGCAAAACTTCGCTTGTCCCGGTGACTAAATCTTTAATTTCAACACAATCGCCCACAGCATATATATTCGGAATACTTGTTTGCATTTTTTCATTTACTAATATACCCCCATTTACTCCTAAATTCAAGCCTATATTTTCAGCAAGAAAAGTATTAGGCTTAACTCCAGGGCAAATAAACACATAATCCGATTGAATTGCACTTGAACCAAAATTCACTACTGGCTTACCATTTTCTTGAGTAATTGATTCAACTTTGCTATTCTTGAAAATTTTAATTCCGTTTTCTTGAATAATTTTTTCTAAAAGAGATGCAATCAAATTATCGAAAGATTTTGGGATTATTCTGCTTCCCATTTCTATCATACTAGTTTCTATTCCCCAAAGGCTAACTAAAGCTTCGGTCAATTCGCAACCAATATAACCACCGCCAATTATCACTGCTTTCTCAATTTCACCCCTTTGTGCTTTTTGTTTGAAAAGCCTTGCATCTTCTGGCGAATGAAAATATCGCACATTATCGGATATCTCAAATGGATGTTGAATCGGAATTGATCCAGTCGCTAAAACAAGATAATCGTAGGGGAATTCAATGATTTCCTTATTTTTAGAATTAAAACCAAAAGCTTTGCAATCGTCAGGCATAATTTCAATGATCTTAGTATTCAAATGAACATTAATATTTTTAACCTTTTCGAAGTAATCAGCATCCCGAACAACTCCCCAAGGTGTTTTTGCTAAATCATAAAAATCATCTATATCGCCGGAAGCATAAAATGGCATACCACAACTGCCATAAGAAAGAAAATCTTTTTCTTCGACAATAGTAATATCCCATTCGGGTTTTAATCTCCTAAGACGTGCTGCAGTTTTGCAACCGCCTGCCATTCCACCTATAATTAATACCTTTGGCATAGTTGATGAAAATCAATTATTAAATTTTTTAAATCGAATCTTATGAATACGAACTATTATATAAAAATTTATATTATTCAGTTTACTATTTATTTTCAATCATTAATGTAATTTTAAATCACTTGATTTTGAATTAATTTCGTGATGTTAAATTAGTATTAAATTATCTGTTTATTAATTTGCTTATATAAACAAAAAAATAGATGTAATCTTGACGTGTTTTTAAATCTTTGAATAATTGGAATGTTATTAAGAACCAACCTGTTTTTTATATCCTTGTTTGAGGAATATGGCTGTATATGCAGATAAAACTACCGTTACAATTAATTGATTAATAAAAGGAGTTGAATGAAGTGGTTTATCATAAAGGTTGATTTGTATCAGAATAAAGAGAATAAAATAGTATAAAGCTTTACTTAATGCAATTGCAAGGAACATATTCAAAAATTTAATTTTAAGGAATTTATCCAAAAATAAAAAAAACCATACATTCACGATAAGTTCAGCTGAAATTACAAGCATTTTAGGGAAAATAGGATGTCCTGACAATAAAAAAGACACAATTGGCAAAGTGGCAGCTAATATATAAGTATTTTCCTTCCTTGTATGTGCCAAAGATAAAATAATCATTATCCTCATCGGCTCAAATAGATAAATAGGTACGCCAAAATTATGGGAAATTGCTGGAATCAAATAAACACAGGAAATCGCTAATATATTAAAAATTATTGCTTTAATATATTCGCGTTTTTTGATGATTGCAGCTGACTCACTCATCTTTTCATTCCCTTTTGAACTATTCTACTGCAAAAATACTCATATTTGTCCAATTATTATCTTTTATAAATTTTCTTTATTCACTTTGACGAATTTTATTATATTGCTTTATTTTATGCTTTGACAATATTATAAATATATCACAAATAAATTTACTGGACTATATGGCAACTTACATTATTTTCATTCTCCTTTACCTAATCGGGTTAACGATCTTCAACTTCATTCAAGCCAAAAAAGTCAAAACACAAGATGATATGATGGTAGCCGGTCGTAGCTTGGGAGTTACCAAAATGGTGTTTACATTAGTTTGCACTTGGATTGGATCAGGTACTTTTATAGCTGGGGCTGAATTTGCATTCAAAGCAGGCTGGAGTTCTTTATGGATGCCTGCAGGTGCTTGGGTCGGTATATTTCTAATATATTTCCTGGCTGGAAAAATTCGAACTTTTGGACAATATACAATTGGCGATATATTAGAAGTGCGATACGGCAAATTCGCTCGTCTCTTTGGGGCAATAGCTCTCATCATTGCTTTTACAACTATAGTTTCCTACCAATTTCGTGCTGGAGGTTATATACTAAACGTTTTAACCAACGGAGAGGTTTCCGTTGAGGTGGGACAAGCCTTAGCCGCTGGTTTTGTGATACTTTTTACTGCATTAGGTGGTATGATAGCAGTTGCTCATACTGACCTGCCAAACGGAATTATAATTGTCCTTGCTTGCATTGTATCTGTTCCCTTCGTTATTGCTACTTCACTATCCATTGGTAACCCAACAGAAGTTTTGCCTCCAACACATTTCCAGATTTTCTCCTCAGAATTTGGGGAGTTCCCTGCCTTAAAAGCATTATCTTATTTCCTTGCAACAATGCTTTTGTTACTAGGAGTGCAAAGTATGTACCAAAAATTTTACAGTGCTCGCACTCCAGCCGATGCTAAAAAAGCTGTTGTCCTTTGGATAATTGGAACAATAATTGTTGAGACAGTAGTTGTTGCAATTGCAGTTTTTGCATCAGTAAAATATTGGAATGCAGACCCTCCGATTGACCCTGCATCTGTAGTATTAGCTGCAGCTAGAGACATGGTGCCTGAAATTGTCGGGCTTCTCTTAATTGGTGCTGCTGTTGTAGTTGTAATATCAACAGGGATGAACTATCTGCTCAGTCCTTCAACTAACATTATACGGGACATTTATCAATCTATGATAAATAAAAATGCGGATCCCAAAAAACTTGTAGCTTTACAAAAAATATTCATTGTTATTTTAGGATTGATTGCATTTATGATGATTTTCATACCAACATATTTCAAATTGCCAATTTCGGTACTTAAATACGCATACTTTGCTTATACAATTTATGGAGTAGCATTGACACCATCACTTATTGCTGCACTTGCTTGGAAACGTGCAAGCAAAGCCGGCGGTTTAACAAGTATAATTACCGGCACTATAGTTGTTGTCCTATTTGATATCGTCATTCCTTATGCCTTCCCATCAGTGATGGTCGGAAATGATTTAGCAGGATATGACCCATGGGGAATACCAAGCATTTATCCAGCCGCAATTGCTTCTATTGGTACTCTGATAATTGTCAGCTTGTTAACACCTAAACCTGATGATGAACAATTAAAAAAATTATTTCCTGATACATAAATTTTGTTAATTAATAAATGGAATTGTTATGAAACAAAGAGCATTAGAGAGATTTTTAAATTATGTCAAAATTGATACTCAATCAAAAGAAGATTCTTCAACAACTCCAAGTACACACAAACAATTTGACTTAGCCCGCCTTTTAGAAAAAGAACTACATCAACTCGGATTAAGTGATATCGAACTCGATGAACATTGCTACCTTATGGCTACATTAAAAAGTAACATACCTGAAAATCATCCCGCATTTGGTAAAGTTCCTGTAATCGGTTTTGTTGCTCATCTAGATACCTCGCCCGAGGTTACTGCAGAAAACGTAAATCCTCAAATAATTGAAAACTATCAGGGTGGGGATATTGTTCTACCAGCTGATCCAAATGTCGTCATTAGGGAATCGGAAAATCCCAATTTAAAAAAATGTATCGGACATACAATTGTAACAACTGATGGGACTACACTACTTGGTTCAGATGATAAATCAGGAATAACAGCAATTATGATGGCTCTCGAATACTTTGTAAATAATCCAGAAGAATTGCACGGCGATATCAGAATTTGTTTTACACCTGATGAAGAAATTGGACAAGGGACAAAATACTTCGATTTGAATAAATTCGGAGCTAAATATGCATATACCATAGATGGAGATTTGCCTGGGGAACTCAACAAAGAAACATTTAGCGCCAACACAGCAGTAATTAAAATATTTGGACGTGACATACATCCCGGTACAGCAAAAAATATCATGGTAAATTCCATAAGAACTATGGCTGATATCATTGCACGCTTGCCGCGTGATATGGCACCCGAAACCACTGAAGGCTATGAGCCATACATACATCCATATACAGTCGAAGGTTCTGTTGCCAAGTCAACTATAAAAATCTTGCTCAGGGATTTTGTTACCGAAGGCTTAGATAAACAAAGAGAAATGATTGAAAAAATTATTGACGAAGTCAAAGGAATTAATCCCAAAGCTGTGATTGAACTTGAAATTATTGAAATGTACCGCAATATGCGTGAAATTCTTGAAAAAACTCCAGAAGTACTAGATAATCTCTGGGAAGCTGCCATACGTACCGGTATAGAACCATATTGGAAACCAATCAGAGGTGGAACTGATGGTTCTAAATTATCCGCAATGGGTTTACCAACCCCAAATATCTATACAGGTGGTCAAAATTTCCATAGCAGAACAGAATGGTTATCGGTTGATTTTCTTGTCAAAACAATCGAAACTATTATCAATCTTATCAAAATCTGGGTAGAAAAAGCTAAATAATCTGATGACCTTATTATAGAATAAATATTTGGAGTGAGTATGGAAATTGAAACATCAAAAAGCGGACTACCAGAGAATGCATATCGTGAACTAAATCCCGGTGAGGAGTACACACCAGTAATGTCACCACAATATACATTCCCTGAAGTAACGCCTTACTCTGTATTTTTAGGATTAATAATGGCTGTAATTTTTTCTGCAGCTGCCGCTTATTCAGGATTAAAAATTGGTCAGGTGCTCGAAGCAGCTATACCTATATCTATAATAGCTGTTGGTCTATCCTCAATTTTAAAAATTAACAAGTCTCTGGGTCAAAATGTAATCGTTCAATCCATAGGTGCAAGTTCAGGTGTTATTGTTGCTGGTGCAATCTTTACTATTCCTGCGCTCTATATCCTTGGCTTGGATGTTAACTTTTTCCAAATATTTCTCTCTTCGCTACTTGGTGGCTTTTTAGGAATATTATTCCTTATACCCTTCCGCCGCTATTTTGTAAAAGATATGCACGGCAAATTTCCATTCCCCGAAGCTACTGCTACAACCGAAATATTAATCACAGGCGAAAAAGGTGGCACTCAAGCCGGTGTGCTTGCTATTAGCGGACTTATCGGAGGTATCTATGATTTCTTCTTCTCTGCATTAAAATTATGGGAAGAAGTTTTCACTTCAAGAATAATCGCTGCTGGTGAATATATCGCCGAAAAATCCAAAATACTCTTTACCTATAATGTCAGTTCCCTAATTATAGGATTTGGATATCTTATAGGTTTGAAATTTGCAACTATTATCGTTTGCGGTTCATTATTATCGTGGTTTGTATTGATTCCTCTAATTAATTCCATTGGCAATATTGCCGTTGGTTTGGGTGGAACTAATCCATTTGCTGATATGTCCCCTGAAAAAATTTTCATAGAATATGTAAGGCATATTGGTATCGGTGCCATTGCTATGGCTGGAATTATTGGAATTCTCAAATCATCAAAAATTATTGGCGGGGCTTTTTCGCTTGCTATTTCTGGTATATTCGGGAAAAAAACAGGCAAAACCGAAAAGCAATTAAGAACAGACAGGGACATAAAAATTACATTCAATATATTTTTAATCATATTAACTGCAATTGCAATTCTGATATTCTTTATTACAGGTGTAAATATTACATTAGGTCAAGCAATTGTTGCCTTCTTAACAGTCGTAATTATAGCATTTCTATTTACTACAGTCGCCGCTAATGCAATAGCAATAGTGGGAACTAATCCCGTCTCAGGTATGACGCTCATGACTTTGATAGTATCATCCTTTGTCCTAACTCAAGTTGGTTTGCAAGGTGAACAAGGTATGCTAAGTGCAATTATAATTGGTGGCGTGGTTTGCACTGCACTATCTATGGCAGGCGGTTTCATTACTGATTTGAAAATCGGATATTGGCTTGGCTCAACTCCTCTCAAACAGCAATCATGGAAATTTTTAGGAACCCTTGTCTCAGCTGCTACTGTTGGTATTGTTATATTTATTTTAAATCAAACTTACGGATTTGTTGTAACACCAGAGACACCTGAACCATTAGTAGCTCCTCAAGCCAACGCAATGGCTGCTGTCATCAAGCCTCTAATGTCGCCCGGTGCAGAAGTCCATTGGATGCTATATTTTATAGGAGCAGTAATAGCAATTTTGCTAAATGCACTCAAAATTTCTCCTCTTGCTTTTGCTCTAGGTATGTATTTACCCTTGCATCTAAATACACCATTAATAATAGGTGGCTTAATTTCACACTTTGTTAAGAAAAGTACTAAGGATGAGGCTCTTGTCAAAGCCAGAAGCAATCAAGGTACCTTAATTGCTTCTGGATTTATCGCTGGTGCTGCTATTTTTGGTGTAATAGGTGCTTTAATCAAATTTGCTGGATTTGATCTAAGTATCAATATCTGGGATCCAAATCTAATTACGCACGAACAAATACTCAAAAATAAAGAAATGATAGCCATTATTACGTATATATTTTTAATTGGCTATTTCATTTGGCATATTTTCCGGGCTAAGAAAGAAAGTTAATTCAGCAGTGTCAAGCAAATGAGCGATAACATAAAAAAATTTCTAAAGTATTCAATATCATTTATTCTTGTTATCTTATCTGTATATCTTGTATCTATTGGTATAGATTACAATGAATTGTGGATAGCGATTATATCAGCTAACTACATTTGGGTAATTGTTCCAATACCTATTATGCTATTATCTCATTTATTTAGGGCTATGAGATGGAGAACAATACTCAAACCTTTTATGCAGCCCAAATCTTTATTCAATCTTTTCTCTGCTGTTATGGTCGGTTATGCCATAAATAATATATTACCAAGGGGCGGTGAATTTGTCCGCCCCTATGTCTATGCTAAAAGGGAAAATGTATCTTATACAAGTGTTTTTGCAACTATAATTGTTGAAAGAGTAATTGATGTTATTACCTTACTTATACTTTTTGCTATATCATTTCTTCTACTCAAAGATAAAATTATTTCAGCACTACCTCCAAATATACATCCAGAAAATTTTTTTTACATTACCGTCCCATTAATAACAATAATTATTTTAAGTCTTTACCGCCCATTTTTCGAAACTGTTTTGAAATTATTCATAAAGCCCTTCTCTGAAAAATTACATAATATCATCCTTGATAAATTTAACAAATTCAGAAAGGGACTCGGTATTATCAAAAAGCCGGGTGAATATGCTAGAATATTGATTGAATCTACTGCTATTTGGATTTGTTACGCTTTACCGATGTATATTATGTTTTACTCATTCAATTTTACTGAAAAATACGGACTTGGCTTAGATGATGCATTGTTACTCTTGATTATCGTCGGTGTTGGTGTTACCATAGCTCCGACTCCTGGTGCAATAGGTGTTTATCACTGGCTCATTTTAACTGCAATGGTCAGCCTGTACAAAATCGAAAAAGAATATGCTCTTGCATATGCAACTGTCACCCATGGCATCAATTTCCTTGTTCAGATTATTTTCGGCGGATTATTTATTTTGCGTGAAAGAATCACAAAAATTCCAACGAATGAATTAGCCGGAACTGATGAATAAATTTAATTTTTAAGCCAAATGAATATTTCCCATTTACCGAAAATAATTATCAATAGCCAGGCTTATCACAATTTGCAAAATGCTTACTTGTGGATTTTCAGCAACCAAATAAAAGAGCATCTCGATATTGAAAATGGCTCTTTTGTCGAAATTCTCAGTCCAAGTAAAGGTAGTCTTGGAGTCGGTTTTTACAATCGAAATTCACTTATTTCTGTCCGCGCATTGATGTATGATTCCCTACCTGACACAACATTCTTTATCAATAGGATCAATAAGGCTTTTGAGTATCGC
The DNA here is from genome assembly GCA_938031175.1 of Candidatus Kapaibacterium sp. Classification (GTDB taxonomy): domain Bacteria; phylum Bacteroidota; class Ignavibacteria; order Kapaibacteriales; family UBA2268; genus CALHGZ01. The sequence goes on from CALHGZ010000008.1 coordinate 200,242, forward strand.
AAGAAAATTTTCCCTAACAAAAAAATAATTCGACTTGTTTTTGGCGAATCTGACTTCTTACCTGGATTAATTATAGATAAATATGAAAATTATTTCGCTTTGCAAATCTTATCTGCAGGTATGCAAAAATGTATAAATCAAATAGTCGAAAGCCTAATACATATTTTCCCGGAAACTAATGGTATCATCGAAAAGAATCAAAGCTACTTCCGACAATATGAAGGATTAGAGCTTTACGAATCTATTATTTATGGCAAGATTCCAGATTTTATACCAACTGAAGAATTTGGTATAAAAATAAATATTTCATTAAAAGAGGGACAAAAAACCGGTTATTATTTAGACCAATCCCTAAACAGATTATCTATCAGAAACATTTCACAAAATCTTAAAGTCTTGGATTGTTTTACAAATCAAGGAGGTTTTGCTTTAAGCGCAGCTTATGCTGGTGCTGATGAAGTTTTAGCGATTGACTCATCCAAATTAGCACTGAGTATTGCTGAAATGAATATTGCTACTAATAAATATACTAACATAAAATTGATAAATGCAGATGTTTTCGACTTTTTGAAAGAATCAAATGAAGAATGGGATATGATAATTCTCGACCCCCCATCATTTACAAAAAACAAGAAATCAATAAAATCAGCAAAACAAGGATACTTTATCCTTAATCGTTCTGCAATGCGGAGAATTAGAAGCGGTGGTTATCTTGTAAGTTCAAGTTGTTCACAACATATTGATGAATTTACTTTTATCGAATTAATTTCAAAAGCTGCTAAGGATACGCAAAAAAAATTAAGGATGGTACATAGAGGCATGCAATCTCCCGACCATCCCATATTATTATCAATGCCTGAAACTCAATATTTAAAATTCTTTATTTTTCAAGTTTTATAATTTACCACTCGCCAGCAAATAATGGGAACTTTGAAGTGAATTCCTTAACTTCATTTTCGACTTCTCTGTAAACCTCTTCTTTTCCGACATTGCTCAAGACTTTGTCTATTAAATCAGCAATTAATTTCATATCCCTTTCTTTCATGCCTCGCGTTGTTACAGCAGGCGTTCCTATTCGTATGCCAGAAGTAATCAGAGGTGGGTTGGGATCGTTAGGGACAGCATTTTTATTGCATGTAATACCAGAATTGTCAAGAGCCACTTCTGCATCTTTACCTGTAATCCTTTTATTCTGCAAATCAATTAACATTAAATGATTATCCGTTCCTCCACTGACTAAATTATAGCCTTTCGAAATCAATGCATCTGCCAAGGCTTTTGCATTTTTTAAGACTTGCTGGATGTATCTGTCAAAATTATCCGTCAAGCATTCACCGAATGCAACAGCTTTTGCAGCAATAACATGCATAAGCGGTCCTCCCTGAATGCCGGGCATTACCCACGAATCAATTATTTCGCTCATCATTTTAATACGCCCGGATTTTGGAGCAGTCAAACCGAAGGGATTTTCAGTATCTTTGCCAAGCATAATTACACCTCCACGTGGTCCTCTTAGCGTTTTGTGAGTAGTACTCGTAATAACATCGCAGTAAGGTAATGGGTTATTCAAATAACCTTTAGCTATTATTCCTGCGGGGTGAGCTATATCGGCAAACAAAAATGCACCAACAGAATCGGCAATTTCTCTAAATACTTTGTAATCAATATCTCTAGGATATGCCGATGCTCCAACAGTTATTAATTTTGGTCTGTACTCCTTGGCAAGGTCAGCAACTTTATTATAGTCAATTCGGCCTGTTTTCGGATCTAATTCGTATGGTATAAATTTATAAAAACGCCCAGAAAAATTAACCGGTGAGCCGTGTGTCAAATGTCCACCGTGTGCGAGTGACAAGCCCATGACAGTATCGCCATAATTCAAAAAAGTAAAATAAACAGCCATATTAGCACTGCTTCCGCTATGCGGTTGGACATTTACGTATTCAGCACCAAATAGTTTCTTCAATCTATCCCGTGCCAAATCCTCTGCCACATCTACCCATTCACAGCCTCCATAGTATCTTTTTGCTGGATAACCCTCAGCGTATTTATTAGTTAATACCGAGCCCTGGGCTTCCATCACTGCATTGGATACAAAATTCTCGCTCGCAATTAACTCGATTTTCTCACGTTGACGATTATATTCGCCTATCAAAGCTGAGTATAACTCAAAATCATTTTGTTTTACTTGTTCATACATTGCTTCAGCTCTTATTGTTCTATAATAACTGGTTTAATTATATTTCTGTTGTAACTGGAATAACGTATAAAATATATACCAGGTCTAAAATTCGCTAATGGTACTGAAATTATTTGTCCTTCGAGCTTTAATTCATAGCTTGGAAAAACTTTGAGAACCCGACCTAATTCATCATATAAAGTTACATCGAAATTCTCTTTAAAAGTAGCACCTATGATATAAACTATATCCTTTGCTGGATTTGGAAATATCTCGAACTCATTTTCAATGTCTTTTACATAATCAACAGAGACAAATTTAAGACAAATTGTACTAGCATCTGTTGCATGAACAAAACAAGATATTGTTGCAGTTGTATCAGATATCCCCCTGAATATCCCAGACCAATAAGGCTCATCATTTTTTAAAAGAGGATTGATTTTATTAATTCCGAGACCAAGCATAATAAGGTCACTACCATTATATGTCTTAACAAAATCAGAGTAATCGCTGTAATTTTTCAAGATTGACATCAATTCATCACTGTCTATCCACTTGTCTGGCAGTTGAGTATCAGGTTCAATAGGTAATCCGTTTACTAGTTCAGATGGCAACTGTATCGGGAAAAACAATAACATACGGAATACCGCAATAACGCGAATATCATTAGGATTGTTCAAATCTTTGATCACATAGACCCAGACCGTAGATGTACCTTTATTTTCATCAAAATCAAGTGTTAAATTCATTGTCCCAGTTGGTAACATTCCTGTCATTGTCCCAACAAATACCATCACTGGCTTGACCATACCAGAATCCTTAGCAAGATTAATCGCGGTTTGCATACCTTGAGAAGCTTTGAATTGCTGTAATAATTGCTGGGAGAAAACCACATTGCTGGCCAATAATATCGATATTATGTATAAATAAACTTTCATAATCAAACCTTTTTATGAATTTTCAAACTTTTGACAAATATATTCAATATTCATTAGATACAAAAATAATATGATTTACACGTTCAAGAATATAAATTTTTTATAATTTTGATTATTATTAATAGATTTCAGAAATGAAAAAGCTAACACTTAAAAAACATACCAGTAAACAAAATTATAGTCGAATAGCTTATAAAATAGCTTATCAAGAGATTTTAAATCCCGCTCAATATGAAGCAGTCATACATCAAAACGGTCCCGCACTCGTCATTGCCGGTGCAGGTACGGGCAAAACACGAACCTTAGTTTATCGCGTATCATATTTAATCGAAAATTCAATTCCACCTGAACAAATCGTTTTACTGACATTTACCCGTAAAGCAGCCTCAGAAATGCTTAGGCGCGCAGCCTCATTGCTCGACGGCAGATGCGAAAAAGTATCCGGTGGTACCTTTCATTCATTTGCTCTACTACTGCTTCGTCAATATGCACATCTACTCGGCTTTGAATCCTCTTTCAGTGTCATTGATCAAAGCGATTCGGAAGATACTATAAATTTGATTCGAAACCAATTTAAATTCGATAAATCCAAAAAACGCTTCCCACAAAAAAATTCTTTACAAGACATATATTCGCTCTCTGTTAATAAAAGGGAAAGTTATAAGCATGTTGTCGAGACCTATTATCCTGCTTTCATTGATTACTTAGAGGAAATACAACTCATTTTTGATGAATATAAAATTTTCAAGAAAAAGCACAATCTGATGGATTATGATGATTTACTTTTTAATTTACTTGATTTATTAAAAAACCAGCCTAATGTTGCAGATCAAATAACTTCAAAATATCGCTGGCTCCTGATTGATGAATATCAGGATACTAACCGTCTGCAACACGAAATTGTTCTTTTACTTGCAGGTAAAGAACAGAATGTTATGGCAGTCGGTGATGATGCGCAAAGTATCTATTCCTTCAGGGGAGCTGATTTTCAAAATATATTGTTTTTCCCCGAATCATTTAATAATTGCAAAATTTATAAAATTGAAGAAAACTATCGAAGTACCCAAGCAATTTTAAATTTAACTAATGTCATAATCAAAGATGCCATTTATAAATATGAAAAAGAATTGTACTCACGAATCGTCGGAAATGAAAAGCCAAAAATTATTCAAGCAAAAGACGAACGTCAGCAATCGGAATTTGTTACCCAACAGATACTTGAACTCAGGGAAGAGGGAATTCCCCTCAGGGAAATAGCAGTTCTATTTAGGTACTCATTCCATTCATTCGACCTGGAGATTGAGTTAAACAAATCAAACATTCCTTTTGTGAAATTCGGTGGAATGAAATTCATCGAAACAGCTCATATTAAGGATTTGCTTGCCTACCTTAAAATCATAGCCAATCCCAAAGATGCAGTCAGCTGGCAAAGAGTTCTGCTCTTGCTTGAAGGAGTCGGACCAAGAACAGCCAACAAAGTTATCAATTCCATTACTTCAGATAAATCAATTAATGATGTATTAAAAGAAATACAAAAATCAAAAGACGCTATTAAATCTTTATTTGAAATATTTGAAGAATACCGCCATAAAAAAATTTCTCTTCAAGAAATTACAACCCACTTTGCTGAATATTATAAACCATTATTGGAAAACAAGTATGATGATGCTAAACGCCGTTGGAGAGATATTGAAACCCTTATCGCAATCACTCAAAGATATAAATCAATCAACGAATTTTTAAATGAGATTACCATTGATCCACCAAATGAATCATTATCCGATATGGAGCCAGAATCAAAAGAAGACGAAATTTTAACTCTTTCAACAATCCATTCAGCCAAAGGGTTGGAATGGAAAGTTGTTTTTTTAATATGGGCTTTGGAGGGTAGGTTCCCCGGCTCAAAATCAATTGATTCTATTGATTCAATTGAAGAAGAACGTCGTCTTTTCTACGTTGCCTGTACTCGTGCTAAAACACTGCTCTATATTACATATCCTATTAATATTTTCGATCGCTTTTCCGGTTCCGTACTTTCTGAACCCTCCAGATTTATAAGAGACATTAATGAAAGCATTGCTGAACATTACATTCTCGTAAATGAAGAATTAAATACAAATTAAAAATTCAATTTAAATTAAATCATAATCAACTGACTTTTGTATTTTAATTATTAAATTGCATCTTTAGAAAATTTTTTATTAACAATAAGTGTTTAATATTGAACATTTTATTCTTAACTCCCCGATTTCCCTATCCTTTAATTGGTGGCGACCGCATAAAACCTTATAATTTATTGAAATATCTTTCAAAAAGTCACAATGTACATCTTGTTACTTTTTATCAAGGTGGTACTCCTCCGAAAACTTATATTAAAGAAATTAATGAGTTGGGCATAAATTTAAATGTTATTCCATTGTACCCAATTGATGCAGGCTTGAGAACAGTAAAAAGTCTTTTCAATCTTCTTCCCCTCGAAGTTGCATATTATACGCAAACAAGCTATAAAAAAGTTGTAAATGAACTTTTAAAAACAAAAAAATTCGACCTCGCTTTTGCTTTTTTTATGCGAACTTCAGAATATATTAAAGAAGTTAATATCAAAAAAATTCTAATTGCCGAGGATTGCCGTACACTATACCAATATCGCTCATATAAAGAAAGCAGGAACATATTACAAAAATCTGTCCGTTTTTGGGAATACAATAAATTAAAAAAATACGAACCCATTATAACATCATATTTTGATATTACCACTTGCGTTACAGATGTAGATTTAGAAGCTCTACGTAAATTAAATCCTAATGCGCAATATCGTTTATTGACTAATGGAGTTGATATTAATAAATTTGTTCCACCAAAAGATAATTCACAACGTAGATACATAATATTTACCGGGAAACTCAATACCTGGGCAAACGTTCTTATGATACAAACAATCGTAAACGAGATTTTCCCTATAATAAAAAAGCAAATACCCGAAATCGAATTGAAAATTGTAGGTTCCCATCCACTTCATCAGATAACCAATATTTGCAAATCTGATGACAAAATAGAATTAATTTCGGATGTACCCGAAATCGTACCATATCTTCAATCAGCGAAACTATTTCTGCACCCTCACTCCGGCGGTTCAGGTATTCAAAATAAATTGCTTGAAGCTATGGCTTGTGGTTGCTCTGTCGTAACTACTCCAACTGGTATTCAAGGAATTGATGCAAAACATGGCGAAGATGTTCTCATCGGTAACAATCCCAAGGAATTAGCTAAGCTTTGCATCGAAATACTCTCGAATCAGGAATTAGCAAATAAATTATCCAAAAATGCAAGAGAAGTGATTGTCAATACCCATTCCTGGCAAATCGTCTTTAAGGAATTAGATGATATCATAAATGAGCTATTCTCATAAGAAATAACCGAAAATGAATAATAGAGCTATTTTCTTCGATAGAGATGGGATTGTCAATAAAAGAATCATTGGTGGCTACGTTACCTCAAAAGATGAATTTATTTTCCTGCCTAAATTCTTCGAACTATTTAAAATTATTAAACAGCAATTCATCGCTATACTGATAACAAATCAACAAGGAATTGGAAAGCGATTAATGACTGATGAAGATTTATTCGAAATACATAATTTTATGCAGCAACAACTACTTATTAATGCAGGATACAAATTCGACGATATATTCTACTGTCCTGATTTAGCCGAGTCAAATAGCTTTAGAAGAAAACCAAATCCCGGTATGTTATACGAAGCTATTGAGAAATGGAAAATTAATCCAAGTGACTCTTATATGATTGGAGATAGTGAAAGCGATTATTTTGCCTCCGTCTCCGCAAGAGTAAATCCAATTTTAGTTGGTAATTTCATTACATCACTATATCCTAAAGCAATCAAAATAGTTAAGAATTTAGATGAGCTTATAACATATTTTAAAGCTATTATTTAATTTGTTGAGAACCGATGTTAGAGACAATCATAGAAATAGTTCAACAAGTCCCCTGGTACTGGATATTAGTTATAGCTGCCTTCGTAACTTTTCTTGAAAATGTGTTTCCTCCATCGCCAAGTGATACTGTGCTTGTATTTATTGGAAGTCTTATACCATTAAATGCAGTAGATTTTGTTCCTTTATTAATTTCCTCAACTATTGGTTCAGCACTGGGCTTTATTTTTATGTTCTGGCTTGGATACAAGTTTGGCGTAAAAATTATAGATGCCAATAGATTCAAATTCATAAGCAGAGAGACCCTTAAAAAACCTGAAGAATGGTTCCAAAAGTGGGGTTATTTAGTCATACTCATAAATAGGTTTTTATCGGGTACAAGATCTGTTATATCCTTTTTTGCAGGAATATCAAAGTTAAATATTCATAAAACCACAATCTTTTGTATAATTGGCTCCTTAATTTGGAATTCTCTTTTAATTTGCCTCGGTATATTTTTTGGAAATAACTGGGAATTAGCTGATTATTACATTGAACTATACGGTTGGATTATTGCTTCCATCTTGGCATTTGTGATTGCTTATTTTGCTGTCAGATGGATTTTATCACTAAAAAAACAAAAAAATAATTCTGATTAATTTTATTCGTAGCTGTATCTATCGAGAGTAAACGTTTCGCCGAGATACAATCTTCTTACTTCTTCATTTGATGCAATTTCTTCGGCAGTACCAGAAGTAAATATATTTCCATCAATTAATATATAAGCACGGTCTGTAATTGACAAAGTCTCGTGAACATTGTGGTCAGTTATCAATACTCCGATTCCATTTTTTTTTAATGCTCTGACCATTCTCATAATATCTTCAACTGCGATAGGGTCAATTCCTGCAAATGGTTCATCCAAGAGAATAAATTTTGGATCCATTGCTAATGCACGTGCTATTTCGCAGCGTCGGCGTTCTCCCCCAGAAAGCATATATCCTTTGTTTTTTCTTACATGATTTATACCAAAATTTTCAATTAATTCTTCTAATTTTGCTTTCTTTTGTTGAGCTGTAGCTTTTTTAAATTGTAGCACTGCCTTAATGTTCTTTTCAACAGATAACTTTCTAAAAATTGAAGGTTCCTGTGGAAGATAACTAATTCCCAATCGCGCTCTTTTAAACATTGCTTTTGTTGTGATTTCTTTATCGTCTAATAACACTTTCCCTTTGTTTGGCTTTATCATACCTACAATCATATAAAAAGTTGTTGTTTTACCTGCACCATTTGGACCGAGCAATCCAACAACTTCACCTTGCCTTAAATAAAGTGATACGTTTTTAACTACTTCACGCTTTTTAAATTTTTTTGTTAAGCCAATTGCTCTTAATTCACTTATATTATTTTCCACAGTTTATCGCCTTGTACTTGTCAATTCTATTGTTCGTTCTATTGTTCTATCGTCTCTCAAAATTTCACATTTTAATTTATCACCGACCATAGAATCAAGTATTACTATTAAATAGTCATCTTCCCTAATAATTGCGGTATCGTTTATTTTCAAAATAATATCACCGGGTTCTATTCCAGCAGCCATTGCTGGAGAATTGTGTCTTACACTTGTAACTACCACACCTTCGCTGCTTTTCAAATTAAAATATTTTGCTATTCTATCATCATTTTTCTTCACTTCCATCCCGATTGAAAAATCTCGGTTGACTTTACCCTTTGAAGCTAATATATCTAGAATTTTCTTAACTCTATTAATAGGTATGGCAAATCCGATTCCGATACTTCCAGCACCTTCTCGGCTTTGGGCAGTTGATTTAATAACGGTATTAACACCAATAACTTCACCTAAAGTATTTAAAAGTGGACCCCCAGAATTACCGGAACTTATAGCAGCATCAGTTTGTATCATATCTTTATAGACGCGGTATTTACTTATATATCGTCTGCCGGCGAATACTCTGTCCTCGTAATAAAAATTTACACCCCTATTCGAAACTACACCAACTGTAACAGTTGGTTTTGAGTTAATATCGAATAACCCAAATGGATTACCAAATGCTATTACCCATTCCCCTACTATTACTTCATCAGAATTAGCAAATTTTAGATATGGCAGATTTTTTGCGTTAATTTTTAGTAATGCCACATCGCTTATTTCATCTGAGCCGATAATTTCAGCTTCGTATGTTTTACCATCTGTTGTAGTTATAACAATTTTAGTCGCATTACCGGCAACATGATGATTGGTCAAAATATAGCCATCCGGTGAAATTATAAATCCAGACCCAACACCACGCACTTCATATTGCTTGTATCTGGGTGCACGTTCTCCGAAAAAATACCTGAAGAATGGATCGTCAAAGAATGGATTACTATATTGAACTTCGACCACTTCAGTTACATTGATACCTACAATAGCAGAACTTGCCATTTCAACAACTCTGGTTATCGCATTTCGCCGGATATTCGATATTGAATCACTAATTAAGGAAGTAACACTTGACGGTTTAGATTCAAAATATATTTTTGAGTTGGATACTAAATGTGCTTTTGACTCATCTCCATTAGTATTACATCCAGAAAAAAGCAACAGTAAAATTAAGGAAAATATCTTTTTTTTCACAACTCAACTCCATCTATATAATTTATATGTATCTAATTGACGAATTTAAATTCCACTGATTTCTCAAATTAATAAAAAAACCTGCTCAATGTAAATATTGAGCAGGTTAAAAGTATAAAATTTTGTGATTATTCTTTGGCACCTAATTCTCGATAGCAGAACCACCAATCATAGTTATCATATTTTTCCTGCTTGAATCGAGCAGCTTTAATATCAGTAGCTGGCGGGACAATAACTTTATCACCGATTAATTCATTGTTTGGCCAGTTTGCAGGCATCGCAACTTTTTCTTTATCTGAAATTTGCAAAGCTTTGACCATTCTCAAAATCTCATCAAAGTTTCTACCAAGTTCTTGTGGATAATATAAAATTGCTCTTAAAACTCCATTTTCATCGACTATGAATACTGCACGGATAGTGTTTTTCCCCTTACCGGGATGTATCATCCCAAGTAGTTTCGCAATAGTACCATCATCGGCTATGATTGGGAATTCAATATTTACTTTTAGATTATCATTTATCCAATCCACCCACTTAATGTGAGAAAACACTTGGTCAATACTCAAACCAATCAGCTCTGTATTTAGCTTGCGAAATTCATCATATCTTTTCTGAAATGCAACAAATTCTGTTGTACAAACTGGTGTGAAATCTGCAGGGTGGCTGAAGAGTATGAACCATTTACCTGCATAATCTTTGGGGATACTTACTTTTCCTAAGGTCGTTTGTGCTTCAAATTCCGGAAATTTCTCTCCGATTCTTGGTAATTGAATGTTTTGATCTTCCATAAAATCCTCCTTTTTTAGTTAAAAATTAGTCATTTAAATAAGCTGAATACATCCAGACAAGTTTTTCTTGTTCTCTGATATAATCACTCATCAATGCATTTGTTCCCTCATCGCCGGCATCAGCAGACATATCGAGTAACTCACGCTGTTTAGTTATTATGATTTTAAAGCTTTCTAAAATTGAGCGTACACACTGCATTCCATCACTGATATTTTTAGCTTCCTTGACCTCAGCTGTATTCATATAATCTGAATAACTATGCATAGGCACCTTGTTCAAGGTTAGTATTCTTTCTGCTATTTCATCAATCTTGATAACAAGATCATTATAAAGCTCTTCGAATTTAAGGTGCAATTCGAAAAACTTATCTCCACGAATGTTCCAATGAAATCCACGAACATTCATATAAAATACTTGATAATCAGCAAGAAGTTTATTCAAACCTTCTGCTAATTTATCCGATTTTGCTTTATCAAGCCCAATGTTATTTAAATAATTCATTATTTGATCCTTTACTTGTTATTGAACTTACCTATAAATTGAATTTGAATTTCTTTTATTTCAAATCCTTCGATTTTATTTTTATGTATGTAGTCTAAAACGATTTTTTCAAGATTTTCATCAAAATAATCAGCAATTTCATTGGTATCTTGTGAGTATAAATGAAAGTGCTTCTGAAGAACCGCATCATATCTTGCACAATCATTTGACATTCTTATAACCCTGACTAATCCACTTTTTGTAAATAAATCAAGTGTATTGTAGATAGTTGCAAGCGAAATTGTTGGATATGTTTTGCGTAGATAATTATACAATTCTTCAGCTGTCGGATGTGAACGCAATTTGATTAAAGCATCCAATATCGCTATTCGTTGATGAGTAGCTTTTAAACCGCTCTCTAATATTAAATTCTTTATGTTTTCTAACTTTTTCATTATTTTTTTTATTATTACAGGTTTATAAACGTTCTAAAAAAATAATTATTTTGCTTTTAGAATAATTTTTTACAAAAAATCTTTTTTATTTTATAATAAACGACAATTGCTTGCTTATTTGATACCCCATTCAGATTTTAACAAATTAAACGTCAAATTTAAAAATATGATTAATTTTGCTCAATTTAAGTTAAATTTTATAATTCGAAATGGCTACAATAGTATGTTTTAAAAAAAGTAAAAAATATAGTTTTTAAAATTTATCCAAAAATTATTTTGTATTATCACAATTTTAAAAGTAACAAATTTTCTTTTTTCAATTCGATCAAATCTAAATGAGCTTATACTTTAACATAGCATTACCAATCAATAATGATAAATTATTCACTTATGAACTCGATGATGCTTACCTTCCATCGAATTACGTAGGTTGCCGTGCTGTTGTACCTTTTGGTAAAAGAACTCTTACCGGAGTTATTGTAAAAGAGACAAAAAAGCCAAGTGATATAGCGACAAAGAAAATCATTAAAATCCTTGATGAAGAGCCAATTATCAGCAAGGAACTATTTAAGCTTTCTGAATGGCTTTCGCAATACTATATTACACCACTCGGTGATATACTTAAATTATTCTTTCCACCATCAATCTCTCCACATTCTTTAGTTAAAATTCTTCCAATTAAGAAAATTGACACTGAAGAATTAGAATTAATAAAGCGAAAAGCTCCTAAAAGAGCTAAAATTCTCGAATTCATAAATGGAAAAACAAATGAAATATCCGTAAAATATCTTGAACAGAAATTGAAAATTAAAAATATCTCAAGTCAATTAATAGCATTAGAAATATCAGGATATATCGAGATTATCAAAAAAATTTCATCTACACCACAAGAAAAATACATTAAAACTGCCAAAATCCCCGATAAAATATTTAATGATGATACATTAATTCAAAATATTATAAACAAGCTCGACAAAACAGCAATCAAACAATCTCTGATTTTTAGCGAAATATATCTCAGGATGAAAAATCATAGGCAACCTATTGAAATAAACAACTTAACGAAAGAACTAAATTGTTCTCTATCATCAATTCAATCTTTACAAAAAAAAGGTTACATCGAAATAATTCAAATACCTATTAATAGAGCTTTATTACCTGATAAAGATCTACTTCATTTTAAAGATGAAATTAATTTGGCACTGACAAATGAACAATTATATGCATTGAAAGTAATTCGTGATTGTTTTAGAGATGATCACAAACCTGTGCTACTTTTTGGAGTTACCGGAAGTGGTAAGACATTGATTTATATGCATCTTATCAAAGATATCCTTTCTAATGGGAAATCAGTCATTTATATAGTCCCTGAAATTGCCTTAACTCCACAATTAACTGACCGATTAAAAAATGCTTTTCATGACAAAATTGTTGTCGTTCATAGTAAACTATCCGAAGGTGAACGATACGATACTTATAGATCTATCCGCAAAGGCAAAGTCTCAATAGTTTTAGGAACACGCTCTGCTATATTCTCACCGATAAAAAACTTGGGTTTAATCATAGTTGATGAAGAACATGATAGTTCACTTAAACAAGAATCTCCCCCACCTTATTACCATGCTCGTGATACTGCAATAATGCGGGCTAAATTTGAGAATGCAAATGTTATATTGGGTTCTGCCACCCCATCAATTGAAAGTATGTATAATGCAAAAATTGGCAAATACACATTGATCGAGATTAAACATCGTGCCGATGGAGCTCAATTACCACAAATTGAAATAATTAACTTAATACAAGAGAAAAAAGAAAAGCGAATTATAAAAAACTTTTCAATTCAACTAATCGATTCAATTAATGAGAGACTGAATCGGAAAGAAGGTATAATATTATTGTATAATAGGCGCGGTTATTCGACTCATCTTGAATGCCCTGATTGTGGAAATGTACCGCAATGCAAATACTGCTCTGTTAGCTTAACTTATCATAGACAAAAAGACGTCTTGCGTTGCCATTACTGCGGTTACACAATTAAAGCATTTCATATTTGTAACGTTTGTGGATACCCGGAAATGAAAAAAATTGGTACTGGCACTCAAAAAATCGAAGCAGAACTTGAAGAAGTTCTCCAAATTTATGGACAAACTCCAGCAATTAAACGACTCGACCTAGATACTGTCCGAAAAAAAGGAGTTCACAAAAAAGCTCTTTACGATTTTGCTAATGGAAATATTGATATTCTGGTTGGAACGCAAATGATCTCGAAAGGATTAGACATTGAAAGAGTTACTTTGGTTGGTATAATAAACGCAGACCAGCAACTATACATTCCCGATTTCAGAGCTAATGAAAGAACCTTTCAACTCATTACACAAACCGCCGGCAGAGCTGGGAGAACCGCTGATAAACCCGGCTTAGTGATTATTCAAACTAAGCATCCTGATAATTATACGATTAAATATGCTGCCAACAATGACTATGAAAATTTTTTCAATACTGAGATAAATTTCAGAAAAGAACTTAAATATCCACCATTTTCAAGATTCATATTGATTGAATTTACCTCGACTGACGAAAAAAAAGTTATTGAGCATATAGATTTATTTAACAGTTATTTGCCCAATAAATCCGATTTTTTCCAGAAATTAGGACCAACAAGCCCTACAATTTTTAAACTAAAGAATTACTATCGCAGGATAATTATCATTAAAAGCTTCAAAGATAAAGATCCATCTGCTAAAATCATAAGGCAAATAATTAGCGATGCTTTGAATAAGTATCGCTCGAAACACTTCAATTCATCAATAAGAATCAAAATCGATGTGGACTCATATTCTTCAATATAAATTAAAATATAATTGAAATATCGGTATTTAATTGAGTGGCAAAATATAGGATAGGTTTATTGCAGCTGAGTAATTATTTGCCAATTGCTTACCATTGTAATACTTATAAATCGGATAATCAAATATCAGGGTGATATTAAAACTATCAAGATTGTAATTTAATTGAGGGCAGATAAATAATAAGATACTACCTGAATTCGGCATCAATTTATCATTAAGTTTGTCCTTCGTTTTGATCTCATTACGAAGTTGAATTAAACCAGATAAGTTTTCAATTATGAGTTGTGATAAAAATATGCTTGTTAAGTATACTTCTCCATAAGTATAATTTGCATTATTATGATTGTTTATTTCACTCCTATGTATTAAAAATAATTTGGCATCATCATTTAAATCATAACTAGAAAACAAATGAACAGCAAAACCAATAGCACCGGTTGTGGGTTGCAGGTCGTATGGAACAACAACATTGCGATAGGCAAATGGTTCGCTTGTAAAAGGAAATTTAAAACCAACACCAAAGGTAAGTTCAATACTATTGTCGAATTTGTTAATTATGTTATATTTAAGGGACACAAGATGATTTGTAAATCCATATGCTTTAATAATATCTATTTCGTATTCCTGAGACTTGCTAAAAAAATATCCGCCCTCGAACTCTAATAAAAATTTATTTGATAATCCAAGACCGACATTATATCCCAAAAATTTAAATTCCCCATTTTTCACCAAACCATTTGGAATTTTTATATCTCCTGTATAATAATCATCTGATTTACTAAAACGATAAAATACATTTGCTCTGATAGTTTTTTCTGATAATATGCCAAGATTTGTTGTACCGCCACTGGGTATCCCAACGCTACAACATTGACTTTTGCAATTGTATCTAAATAAAATAAAAATACATAGAGTTGCAAATAAAATCGAATATAAATTTCTCATACACCTGAAATTAAATTTTTGCTGATGTTTTTACTTAGTGAAATTAATCTCGTTTTAATTTGAGACATTATTGGTGTTATTCAACAACAGTGATTTCTATGGATTTACTTGCCCTATTGCCTGATTTATCAATTATTGTACATATTATTTTAGGTTTGGAGGCACAACAATTTGAGTAATATACAGTCTGCCCCGATCCCATGATTGCACCTTCAGTTGCTTTCCATTGATATTCAAGAGATATTGTCGGTGGAGTAATTACTGCTGTGATTTCTGTTAAATTCCCAATTTTAATCTCATATTCACGTGCAAATAAACTGAATTCTAATATACCCGGTGGCAACTTTATAGTCGTATCATCGTCAGGTTTAATTGATTTTTCGCATGCTATAGTTAATATTAAAATTGCTATTAAAAAAATTAACTTTTTCATACGGCTTTAAGATGTATAAAATATAATTTATCTAAAACTAATTAAATTTATGCTAATTTGCAAATTAATTTTTAAGTAGTGACAATTTGCCCATCAGACATTTTCAGAATTCTATCGGAATTTTTTGCTACTTCGTTGCTGTGCGTGGCTACTATAAGGGTAAGTTTATACTCGCTTTGCAATTCTTTCATCAACTTTATAAACTTTTGTGCATTTACTGAATCTAAATTGCCGGTTGGTTCATCTGCTATAAGTATTTCTGGATTATTTATCAATGCTCGGGCAATGGCAACTCTTTGTTGTTCTCCACCTGATAACTCTGATGGTTTTTGATCTTTTATACTTGCTACACCTACTCGCTCGAGTAAATAAAAACCTCGATGTAGTGCTTCGCTATATGAAATATTTCGTATCAGTGCTGGTATCATCACATTTTCTATTGCTGTAAATTCTGCTAAAAGATGATGGAATTGGAAAACAAATCCTATGTTTTTGTTCCTTATTTCGGATAGTTTTCCTTCGTTAACTCTGGAGTAATCATAAATACTGCCGTTCAGATTCAATATTACATTTCCACTGTCCGGTTTTTCAAGTGTTCCAAGTATATGTAGCAATGTACTTTTACCCACACCTGATGGACCAACTATACTGACAAATTCTCCTTTGAGAATTTCTAAATCAATATTACGCAATACTTCATTTACAATACCAGTTTTGGTAGTATATGTTTTCCAGATTGCCTGAGCTTGTAAAATTAAATCTTTCAACTAAATTAAAAATTTGTTATAAAAAAAGCGTCGCTAAGGACGCTGTTTAAAATTTTCAAATGATTAATACTTCAAATTTATTCTTTGTTTTTGGTTTCTTCATCATTGGATGATTCTGTTTCCTTAGTTTCGCCAAAGGAGTTATCGTCAATTTCAGCTTTTTCAATTTCTGCACTCGCTTCTTCTTCAGTAAGTTCAATTTTGTCTTCAGGTTTTGTAGTTTCAATATTGCTTTCTACCTGTTGTATAGTTTCTTCTATTTTTTCTGCCGTTTGGATATTGCTTAAATCAGTTTGATTTTGCTCAAGAAATTCTCCACTTGTTGCTGTAACTGTTTCTTTGGAAGTTTCTTTAGTTTGTTCTTTTTCTTTGACAGTCTTTTTAGTTTTTGTAGTCTTTTTCTTTCTTCTGAGTGAAACAGCCCCATCTTGGGGTTGTGACCAATCAACAAGCTCAATTATTGCTAATTTAGATGCATCACCACGCCTAGCACCCAATTTTACAATTCTAGTATAACCGCCAGGTCTTTCTGCAACGGTTGGTGCTATTGTTTCGAACAGCTCTTGTAAAACTGCTTTACTTTTAAGATATTTAGCGACGATGCGTCTGTTATGTATATCAATTTTTTGGCCTTCGGGCAATAATCCCTGTTGTTCACGAGCAAGAGCATTTTTTGCTTTTGTTATTAATCTTTCAGCAAATGGTCTCAATTCCTTTGCTTTGGCTTCGGTCGTCTTTATTCTTTTATGTTCAAATAAAGCTGTTGCCAAATTTGAAAGCAATGCTTTTCTGTGACTGCTCGTTCTGTTTAATTTTCTACCTTCTTTTAAATGCCTCATAAATATTTTCCGCTTAAATATTACTAATCATTGGAATCTGATTTGGGATCATCCTTAAGATAATGTTCAACATTCATACCGAACTCCAATCCATAATTGGCAACTACTTCAGCAAGTTCAGCAAGGGATTTTCTGCCGAAATTCCTGAATTTTAGCAATTCGGATTCCTGTAAACTCACAAGTTCAGATAAATTTTTTATATTAGCTGTTTTTAGACAATTATAAGCTCTCACTGATAATTCCAATTCCTCAACAGGAGTTGTTAAGATCTTACGTAGTCGCTCCCTTTCGACCGACTTAACTTGGTCCTCTATTACTTCGACTAAAGGTTCATCATTTACTGGTTTATCATCGAAAGAGATAAACAAATTAATATGATCGCTAAGTATTTTAGCTGCGAGATGAAGCGCTTCCTCAGCTGTAATGGTACCATCAGTAAGAATATCAAGAATTAATTTTTCATAGTCTGTTTTTTGTCCAACTCTGAATGGTTCGACATTAAATATTACATTTTTAATTGGAGTAAACACAGCATCAATTGGCATCATTCCAATTGGATAATCAGATATTTGCTGTTCTTCTGCGGGTAGATAACCTTTACCTTTTCCTATTCTTAGTTCGACTTCAAATTCAGCATCTTCTGCTAAATTTGCTATTACATGGTCAGGATTAATAATCAAAATTTGATTATTACTTTCTTGGATATCGCGTGCAGTCCATTGACCGGGACCTTTTAAGTGAAGTAAGACCTTTAGCATTTTTTTGTCGTTCATAGTAAGTCTTACTTCTTTTAAATTTAAAATAATTTCTGAAACATCTTCGATAACTCCAGGTATAGTCTGAAATTCATGCAGTACGTCGGTTATTTTAACACCTATTATTGCTGCTCCAGGAATTGATGATAAAAGCACTCTCCTCAAGGAATTGCCAATTGTAACACCAAATCCCTGCTCCAAAGGCTGGAGAATGAATTTGCCGTGAAAATTGGTTGATGTTTCGTCAATTATTACCCTTTCGGGCATTTGCATATGAACATTCATATTATTTCTTTATATATATGATTCATAATAATTTCGATTATATTTAAATTTTTATACTCTTCTTCTTTTCGGAGGTCTACAACCATTATGAGGAATTGGTGTTTTATCTATAATACTATGGATTTCCAATCCCGCTTGTGCCAATGCTCTTATTGCTGCTTCTCGACCAGCTCCAGGTCCTTTGACAATTACATCAACTTTTCGCAAGCCCATATCATAAGCTTCTTTAGCTGCTTTTTCAGCTGAGACCTGCGAAGCATAGGGTGTATTTTTCTTCGAACCTTTGAACCCATTTCGACCTGCTGATGACCAGCAAAGTACATTACCATACATATCTGTTATGGTAACTATGATATTATTGAAAGATGCCTTAATAAATGCCTTGCCGTGAATATCAGCAACTATTTTTCTTTTAGTTTTCTTCTTAGCCACTTCTCAGTTTTTCCAATTAATTAAACATCAAAATATTATTTCTTCGCAGCTTTCTTCTTACCTGCGATTGTTTTCTTGCGTCCTTTACGCGTTCTTGCATTTGTCCTCGTTCTTTGACCTCTGACAGGCAATCCTCTTTTATGCCTTTGTCCTCTGTAGCAATTTATATCCATTAATCGCTTAATATTCATTTGAACTTCTGATCGAAGTTGTCCTTCGACTTTCATATCTTGGACAATCTGTCTTATCCTTCCAATTTCGTCATCATTCCAATCCGCGATTTTTTTCGTTGGGTCAACGTTAGCTTGCTCGAGTATTTTCGAGGCTGTATATCGACCAATGCCGTAAATATAGGTCAGACCGATTACTCCGTGTTTATTCTTTGGTAAGTCTATTCCCGCTATTCTTGCCAATTTCTGTCTCCTTTATTTATTATCCTTGTCTTTGTTTAAATCGGGGATTTTTTTTATTTATAATGTAAATCCTTCCTTTCCTCCGGACAATCTTGTCATCAGGATTCCTTTTCTTTACTGATGCTTGGACTTTCATTTGTACACCTTTTTATTTATATCTATAAACTATTCGTCCTTTTGTCAGGTCGTAAGGTGATAATTCAACTGTTACCTTATCGCCCTGCAAAATTTTTATAAAATTCATTCTCATTTTCCCTGATATATGAGCAAGTACTTTATGCCCATTTTCGAATCTAACTATAAACTGGGTATTGGGTAGTGTTTCTTCAATTATTCCATCAATTCGTATTAAATCTTGTTTCGCCATATCCATTAATCCCGCATCGTTAGTATTAATGGTTTATTATTATTGACGATTATCGTGTGTTCAAAATGTGCTGCCGGGCTTTTATCAGCTGTACATACAGTCCAATAATCTTTTTTTGTTATCACTTCTTTAGCACCCATATGTACCATTGGTTCTATTGCAAGAGCCATACCGTTAATTAATTTCACGTTTGGATAGCGATTTCGATGTAAAAGCAATGGTACAAAATTTGGAACAGGTGGTTCTTCATGTAAACTTTTGCCAATACCATGACCAACTAATTCTCTCGTTACTGAGAATCCATGTTTTTCAACATAGTTTTGTATTGCGCGGGAAATATCATAAATTTTATTCCCTTGGATTGCCTGCGATATGCCTTCATATAGAGCTTGTTCAGTTACTTCAAGTAGCTTTTGCTTTTCGAGTGATATTTTACCGACTGGGAATGAAACTGCACTATCGCCGTAATATCCATCCTTTTCTACACCGCAATCAATGGATACTATTTGTCCTTCTTCGAGTTGTCGCTCTGATGGTATGCCGTGAACTACTTCTTCATCAATGGAAATACATAATGTGTTCGGATATTTTCTTTTATCAACAATATAGCCTTTAAATGCAGGTCTGGCATTTTTTGAAAGTATATAATCCTCAGCTATTTGGTCGAGTTCAATTGTTTTTATACCGGGTTTAATGTATTTTGAAAGTAACATATGCACTTCTGCAACGATTCTACCAGCTTTTTCCATAAGGGTAATTTCGGTATCTGTTTTGATATAAGGCGATATTAATTTTTCTGCTCTCATAATTAATCGTATTAACTTCCTGCTCCAACTCGTCCACGTATTTTACCGCTTTTCATAAAGCCATCATAATGTCGCATAAGTAAATATGATTCAATCTGCTGTAATGTATCAAGTGCAACACCGACAATAATTAACAAACTTGTACCGCCAAAAAATGATGCGAATGCAGGTGTTACATTGAATAAATTACTGACAAAAGTCGGTAAAATTGCTATAAGTGCTAAAAACATAGCTCCGGGCAATGTGATTCGTGTCAATATATTATCTATATAATCTGAGGTTGTTTTACCGGGTCTGATTCCGGGAATAAATCCACCTTGCTTTTTCATGTTATCAGCTATGTCTTTTGGATTAAATACAATTGCTGTATAAAAATATGCAAAAAAGATAATTATTATACTGTATATACCTGCATATATAAATGACTGCTCATTAAATATTCGTGCTACCCAATGGAAGAAATTTGTTTCAGGAAAGAAGCTAGCTATTGTGTTAGGAATAAACATCAGGGATTGTGCAAAAATAATTGGCATAACTCCAGCAGTATTTACCCTCAATGGAATGTATTGGGTTGTGCCTCCAAATATTTTCCGACCAACCTGTCGTTTAGCATATTGAACGGGGATACGTCGTGCTCCTTGGGTAACTAATATTACAGCAGCTATTATTCCTACTAAAAACACTAAAATGATTAACTCTACAACGATATTTCGTGAACCTATTTGTACCATGGTAAATTCTTGAATTAACGAGGCTGGTAATCGGGCAATTATACCAATAAAGATTATTAGAGAAATACCATTGCCTATACCTCTTTCGGTAATCTGTTCGCCAAGCCACATTAAGAATATCGTACCTGATGTCAAAAGAATAACGGTTGTAATGGTAAATAGTGCAGGTGGGGCTGCAACAACTGGGACTCCTGCCGCTGTCTGATTCAATAATTTTATGCTAACTCCCCAGGATTGTAATGCAGCTATTAATACGGTAAATACTCGGGTATATTGATTGATTTTACGGCGTCCTTCTTCACCCTCTTTTTGCATTTTTTGAATTTCTGGGATTACAACCCCTGCTAGCTGAAAGATAATTGAAGAAGTTATATAGGGCATGATTCCAAGTGCAAATATTGCCGCATTGGAGAAAGCGCCGCCTACAAACATATCAAAAAGTCCGAAGAGGGTATTTTCATCTGCATTTGCTACGGATGCTTCTAGAGCTACAACATCTATGCCCGGCAGTGTTATATGTGCACCCAATCTAACTACAACAAGGATACCGAGCGTAAATAATATTCTTTGTCGAAGCTCCTCGATTCTGAATATATTCTGTATTGTTTGTATGAAATTAGCCATTTAACCTTATTGTACCTCCGGCTGTTTCAATTTTCTGTTTAGCTGTTTCTGAAAATTTGTCCGCTGTAATGTTTAAAGCAACTGTCAATTCTCCTTCACCTAAAATTTTCAAAGGTAAATTTTTATTTTTTATTACCCCTGCTGCGATTAGTTCGTCTAATCCAATTGATTGCTGAATTTTCCCATCCTCATGTAACTTTTGTAACTGGCCTACATTGACTATTTGATATTCCTTGCGATTTCTATTATTAAAGCCGAATTTGGGTATACGTCTGAGTAAAGGCATCTGCCCACCTTCAAATCCTCGTGGATGTTTATAGCTTTTTCTCGATTTTTGTCCTTTGTGACCACGAGTTGATGTGCCACCGTAACCAGAGCCTTCACCACGACCGATGCGTTTCTTGCGGTGTTTGGAACCTTCGTTGTATTGTAAATTTCCTATGTGCTTCATTTTTTTGCCGTTATATTATTCATTAATCTCTTCTACTTTGATTAAATGTTTTACTACTTCTATCATTCCTCTTGTTTGAGGATTATCCGGTAATACTGCAAAATAATTAGGACGTCCGAGTCCGAGTGCTTTTATTGTCCTTTTTTGTTTTTCTTTGCACTTAATTATACTTCGCAATTGTGTGATTTTGAGCTTTTTCATTGTTTCACCG
The DNA here is from genome assembly GCA_938031175.1 of Candidatus Kapaibacterium sp. GTDB lineage: Bacteria > Bacteroidota > Ignavibacteria > Kapaibacteriales > UBA2268 > CALHGZ01. The sequence goes on from CALHGZ010000008.1 coordinate 222,558, forward strand.
TTAACCTTTGATGACTTTTTCAATCGATATACCACGTCGTGCAGCTACTGCAGCTGCATCTTCTAATTCAAGTAATCCTCTTAATGTTGCTTTTACTGTATTATGTGGATTGGATGAACCAAGACTTTTAGTTAAAACATCCTGAACTCCAGCCAATTCTAATATTGCACGCACTCCACCTGCAGCAATTACACCCGTACCGGGTGTCGCTGGTCGTAACAGTACTTTTGCTGCTCCAAATTTACCGATTACTTCGTGTGGAATTGTCGTCCCCTGTAATCGTACCTTGTGTATATTCTTTTTTGCTGCCTCTGTTGCCTTTGTAACTGCATCTATGACTTCTCCGGCTTTTCCTAAACCGTAACCAACATGTCCTTGACCATCGCCAACTACTACTATTGCAGAAAAGCTGAATCTTCGTCCTCCTTTGACAACTTTGGCTGTTCTGCCGACATATACTAATTTATCTTTTAATTCTAATTCTGATGCTTTTACTTTTGCCACAATTATTCCTCTTATTTATTTAAAATTTCAAACCATTTTCTCTGGCAGCTTCTGCTAGTGCTTTTACTCTGCCATGATACAAATAACCGTTGCGGTCGAAAACGACTTTATCTATATTATTATTTATTGCACGCTTGGCTAGTTCTGCTCCGATAAGTTTGCTTAAATCTGTCTTTGTCATTTCAGGTTTTATTTTTTCTCTAATCTCTTTGTCCAATGTAGATGCTGACACGAGCGTTCTGTGAACAGTGTCGTCAATAATTTGAGCGTAAATATGACGAGCGGTTTTTGTTACAGTAAGTCGTGGGCGCTCGCTTGTTCCTTTTATCTTTTTTCTGATATGAAACTTTCTTCTTAATCTTCTTTTTAATTTTAATTCTAACCTGTTCATAAAACTTCTCTTTAAATGTATTTCAATTATTTACTTGCAGTTTTACCGGCTTTACGTCTTATGTATTCACCTTCGTACCTTATCCCTTTACCTTTATAGGGTTCCGGAGGTCTAATTGCTCTAATTTTTGAAGCTACAGCTCCAACAAGTTGTTTATCAATTCCTGTTACTTTTATTGTATTCGGATTAGGAACTTCAAGTGTTATATTATCCGGTGGCAATATTAGAACCGGATGGGAAAAGCCTATATTGATTAATATTCTCTTGCCTCTTTGTTCAGCTTTGTAGCCGACTCCTTCAATTTGTAGCACTTTGGTATATCCATTGGTTACTCCTTCGATTATATTTGCGCTTAGTGCTCTAATTAATCCGTGCAATGCTCTAATGGCTTTATCATCGCTTGTTCGAGTAAATTTAATCTCGTTTCCTTCAACTGTTGCTTCTACACCGGATGGGATAGTAACCGACAGTTCGCCTTTGGGGCCCTTAGCTTTTAAGATTTTTCCCTCAAGGGTAACATTAACTTTTTGAGGGATAACAATTGGTTTATTTCCTATTCTCGACACTTTTCAGCTCCTATAAATTACCATACTGAACAAATTATTTCACCGCCGACATTGTATCTTCTTGCTTCCTTGTCGGGCATAACACCTTTTGATGTGGAAATTATTGCTATTCCCAAGCCATTTCTCACACGTGGCAATTTATCTACCGGTGCATATATTCTTCTACCGGGTTTACTGACTCGTTTAATTTCACGTATTGCATGTTGCCGGTTGTAGTAACGCAAGGTGATGCTAATTTGGTTCTGGGGCTCGCTCTGTATTATTTCACAATCTGTTATGTATCCTTGCTCTTTTAATATCTGGCTTATTGCCCATTTAAGCTTTGAATGCGATACAATGATTTTTTTGTGACCAGCTTTGCCGGCATTACGAATACGTGTTAAAAAATCTCCTATTGAATCTGTTACAGGCATATATTCCTATCCTTTAAATTTTTACCAACTTGCCTTACGAATACCTGGTATTTTGCCCTCGAGGGCCATCTGTCTGAATATATTTCTACACAGACCGAATTTTCTGTAAACACCCCTACCGCGACCTGTTATGCTACATCTGTTCCTAAGGCGTACAGGCGAACTGTTGCGGGGTAATTTCTGTAATTCTAAATAGTCGCCGTTTGCTTTTAACTCAGCTCGTTTAGCTGCATATTTAGCTACTAATCTTTTGCGTTTTTCGTTGCGTGCTATTACACTTTTTTTAGCCATAGTTATTAATCTCGTTTTGTAAATGGAAATCCAAATTCTGATAATAAAGCATACGATTCCTCGTCGCTTTTTGATTTTATTACAAATGTTATGTCTAATCCGGAAATTCTTGCAACTTTATCTACATCTATTTCCGGGAAAATTATTTGCTCTTTAATTCCAATTGAGTAGTTGCCTCTACCGTCAAAACTTTTATCCGAGAAGCCACGAAAGTCGCGAATTCGGGGAGCTGCTATGTTTATAAATCTATCTAAAAACTCGTACATATGTGCTCTTCGTAGTGTTACTGTACAACCTATTGGCATTCCTTGACGTAATTTAAAGTTTGAAATCGCTTTCTTGGCTTTTTTTATTACTGGACGCTGTCCACTTATTAACTCAAGTTCATTTATAGCATTTTGCAAGAGCTTAGGGTCTTGCGTTGCTGCACCTATACCCATATTTAATACAATTTTTTCAAGTCGTGGTACTTGCATTACTGATTTGTAAGCAAATTTTTTCATCAAATTCGGTATTATCTGGTTTTTATAATATTCAAACAACCGTGGTGGTGGTATCTCCTTGTCTTTAACTTCATCGAGCCGCTTACCCTCGGGTTTGAATACATGTTTTTTTGATTCCGGTTGTTTTGTCTTGGTCTTTCCCATAATTACTTTATTTTTCTGTTATAAATCTTTTCCGTTAGTTTTTGCATATCTAATTGATTGCCTTTTGTTACCTTTTTTTTCGATTCTGATCCCTATTCTAGTTGGATTTTTATCAGAATCAAGTATCATCACATTGGAATAATGGATTGGCATTTCCTTACTTTTAATTCCACCCTTTGGGTCTGCTTGTGTCGGGCGTGTGTGTTTTTTTTGAATATTTACGCCTTCGACTAATATTTTCATTTTCTTTGGATAGACAAGCATTACTCTTCCGGTTTTACCTTTGTCATCACCGGTTATTACCTGAACTATATCACCTTTTTTAATTTTTAATTTCATCTTTATTACCTTATAATACTTCGGGAGCTAATGATACTATTTTCATAAAATTTTTGTCTCTTAGTTCTCTTGCCACTGGTCCAAAAATACGGGTGCCGCGTGGTTCGAGCTGATTATTGAGCAGTACTGCTGCATTATCGTCAAACCTTATGAAAGATCCGTCTTTGCGTCTTACTTCTTTTTTTGTGCGTACAACTACTGCTCTAACGACAGTTCCCTTTTTGATATTTGAATTTGGTATAGCCGATTTAACAGTAACTACTATTAAATCGCCGATTGTGGCTGTTTTTTTGCCATGACCACCGAGTACACGGATGCATCTTACTCTGCGTGCTCCTGAATTATCGGCTACTACTAAATCTGTCTCTTCCTGTATCATATTTTCACCTTTATTTTGCTCGTTGAACTATTTCTATTAATTCCCATCTTTTTCGGGCGCTTAATGGTCTGCATTCTCTGATCCTTACTATATCACCTGTGTGAGCATCATTATTTTCGTCATGTGCCATTAGTTTTTTGCTTTTCTTGTAATATTTCTTATAAATTGGATGCGAAACCTGTCTTTCATATTTTACTATAATTGTTTTATGTGGTTTATCTGATACAACCACACCTGTAATTATTCTTTTATGTGGTTTTTTTTCTTTCACTGTTTTTTGTTCTAATGCTCCGGATAGAGTATCATCAGTTTGTTTAATTTCTGCTATTTCGCTTATGTTTGTATTTTCCTCCATCTTTTAACCTTTGTTCTATTTAGTTTTTCTTTGATTGATTATTGTTTTCATTCTTGCAATATCTTTTCTTAATATTTTCAAATAAGCTGTATCTTGCAATTGCTTTAGTGCATGCTGGAATTTTTGTTTTGCTAATGTTTCTTGGGAATCTTTTAGCAGTTCCAGCAATTCTTCATTTGTTAATTCAGCTAAATCCTTTGCTTTACGGGGTTTCATCGTATACCAAATCAATACGTGTTACAAATTTAGTTTTAATCGGTAATTTATGGGAAGCAAGGCGAAGAGCTTCCTGAGCCGCTTCTTTTTTAACTCCGTCAACTTCAAATAATATTTTACCAGGTCTTACAACAGCAACCCAACCTTCTGGACTTCCTTTACCTTTACCCATACGGGTTTCTAATGGTTTTTTTGTAAATGGCTTATCCGGAAATACTCGGATCCATAATTTCCCATCGCGTTTTAAATATCTGTTTATTGCAATTCTTGCAGCCTCAATCTGTCTGTTTGTCATCCAGCAAGGTTCGAGTGCTTTAAGTCCATATGCTCCGAATGCTATCTGGGAACCACGAAAAGATTTACCTTTCCGTCGCCCACGCATTGTTTTTCTATATTTTGTCCTTTTTGGTAATAACATTTTCTATCTCCTATCTTATTGTTGTTTGCCGATTATTTCGCCTCTACAAATCCAAACCTTTACACCAATAATTCCATAGATCGTTTTTGCATGATAAACAGCATAATCGATATCGGCTCGTAATGTATGCAAAGGTATTCGTCCCTCTTTGTATTGTTCAGTGCGTGCCATTTCAGCACCACCAAGACGACCGGAGCACATCACCTTTATTCCTACTGCTCCCATTCTCATTGCTGCTGAAACTGCCTGTTTCATTGCCCGTCGGAATGAAATTCTACCTTCAATTTGCTGGGCTATATTCTCAGCTACTAAATAGGCATCTAATTCGGGGCGTTTAATTTCGCTTATTAAGATCTTTACGTCTTTACCTGTTAATTTCTTTAATTCTTCTTCCAGTTGGGTTATATCTTTACCAGATCTACCTATTATTACGCCTGGACGAGAGGTGTTGATTGTAATCCGAAGTTGCTTAGCTGTTCTTTCTACTAATATTCTCGAAATTCCTGCTCTTTTCTTTCTTGTCATTATATAATTTCTAACCTTAAAATCCTCGCTAAGCTTGGCTGCAACGTTGTCCTCGTCGAACCAATTAGCATCCCAACTGCGGATAATTCCGAGCCTTAAACCTATTGGATTTGTTTTTTGTCCCAAATTTATCTCCTTATTGTTCTTCTGCTTCTACAACTATGGTTAAATGATTTGAGCGTTTTCTTATTCTATAGGCACGCCCCATCGGAGCGGGTCTAATTCTTTTCATTGTCGGTCCTTGATTTACATAAGCCTCTTTAACTGTGATTTTATCATTATCTGGTACATAGTCTTCATTTTTTGCTGTTAGGTTTGAAATGGCTGATTTAAGCACCATTTCAGCATCTCGGGCTGCTAATTTCTCAACAAATTTCAAAATTGTAAATGCTTCGGATGCTTTTTTCCCACGTATTAAATCGATGACCAACCTCATTTTTCTAGGTGATGATCTTATATACTTTTTTAATGCTTTTGCTTCCATTGTCATCTCCTTTATTTTTTAGCTGCTGCTCGTTGTTCTTTTCTATGGCCCGAATGCCCACGGTATGTTCTCGTTAGTGCAAACTCGCCCAATTTGTGCCCAACCATATTTTCTGTTATATATACTGGTATAAAGTTTTTACCATTATGCACTGCTATTGTATGACCGACAAAATCCGGTGTTATAGTCGATGCTCTTGACCAGGTCTTGATTACGGTTTTTTTATTACTTTTATTCAATTCCTGTATTTTTTCGAGTAATTTAAAATGTACAAATTCTCCTTTTTTCAGCGAACGAGCCATAACGTTTCCTTAATTATTTAGATTTTCTTGAACGTATTATAAATTTATTAGATAATTTTCTTTTTTTACGCGTTTTATAGCCTTTAGTTGGCTTGCCCCAAGGTGTTGACGGATGCTGTCTTCCGCCGCCTGATTTTGATCTGCCTTCACCTCCTCCCATTGGGTGGTCAATTGGATTCATAGCCATTCCACGGGTTTGTGGTCTTATTCCAAGCCATCTGTTTCTTCCAGCTTTACCTAAAAGAATGTTTTCATGGTCAATATTACTTACTACGCCTAAGGTAGCATAACAATCGCTTGGTATTAATCTTATTTCACCTGATGGCATTTTTATTTGTGCATATTTACCGTCAACGGCTACTAGTTGAGCGTATGTTCCTGCACTTCTAGCTATTTGACCGCCTTTGCCCGGCTTCATTTCTATATTATGTATTGATAAACCTACTGGTATATTTTTCAGTGGCAATGCATTGCCATCTTTAAAATCTGCATCAGGACTGGCAAGAATTTTATCGCCAACTTTCAATTTATCTGGTGCTAAAATGTAGCTGTATTCGCCATCATCGTATTTAATTAATGCAATTCTTGCTGAACGGTTAGGGTCGTATTCTATTGTCTGCACTGTTGCAGGAATATTGATTTTCTTTCTTTTAAAATCAATTACTCTATAAAGACGCTTATGCCTACCACCTCTATGGCGTGATGTTATACGTCCAGTATTATTACGCCCTCCTGTTCTTTTTAATGGCTTCAATAATTTTTTTAACGGTTTATCCGTTGTTATTTCTTCGAACGTGCTGATTGTATAAAATCTCGTTCCGGGCGTTATTGGTTTTAATTTTCTAAGTGCCATTTCTATTCAATGTTAAGTTTAACTATGTTCCTTGAACTCCTGTTACTATATCTATGCTTTGTCCTTCTTTCAAAGTAACATAAGCTTTTTTTATCAATGGGGTTTTGCCACGCATTATGCCACGTCTGGTTAACCTTGTTTTAATCTTACCTTTGATGCGTGCTGTCCGAATGCTAACTACATTTACTTCGAACATTTCTTCTATTGCTTTTTTTATCTGGATTTTGTTCGCTTTCGGATCTACCGAAAATACATATTGACCCTTTTCGGTAAATCGCATAGCTTTTTCTGTTATCAAAGGTTTTTTAATTATTGTTGACATTTTTCTTCATTCTTATTGTTTTAATGATTCGTTTAACTTTTCGACTGCACCACTGAATAATAACAGCTTTTTATGTGAAAGTATGTCGTATGTTGATATTTTATCCCATTCATTTACTGATACGTTTGGTATATTTCTGGAGGAAAGGTATATTTTCCTGTCGTATTCAGGTAATAATACCAATATTTTATCTCCATTTAAGTCCAGGTTCTCTAAAATTGCCACAAATTCTTTGGTTTTTATTTCATCAAGGCTGAAATTTTCAACAACTTTGAGATTGTTTTCCATAGCTCTTAATGATAGAGCTGATTTTTTTGCTAATCGTTTGACTTTTATTGGAATATCGATATTATATTTATGTGGTTGTGGTCCAAATATCGTCCCACCACCAATCCAAAGTGGTGATCTAATACTACCGGCTCTGGCAGTTCCTCTGCCTTTTTGACGCCAAGGCTTTTTTCCACCACCACTAACTTCGCTTCTGCCCTTGGTTTTATGTGTACCTTGTCTTTGATGTGCAAGATAGACGATTACAGATTTGTGCATTGCTTCCTCATTTGGTTTTATTTCAAATACTTCGGGAGCAAGCTCTATCTTGCCAATTTGTTCGCCTTCCTTATTATATAAATCCACTAACATTGTCGAGCCTTATTGCTTTGTTATTTCTAATAATGAATTAATTGCGCCTGGAACACTACCTTTTACCAGCATTAAATTTCTATCAGGTAAAATATCAATTATGGTTAAATTCCTCACCGTAGTACGTTTCCCACCCATTCTTCCTGCCATTCTCAATCCTTTGAATACTCTCGATGGATACGATGAAGAACCAATTGAACCCGGCGCTCTTGGCCTATCAGATTGACCATGTGTAGTCATTCCAACACCACCGAAGTGATGCCTTTTTACTACACCCTGAAATCCACGTCCCTTAGATTTACCTGTAATTTTGATTTTATCCCCTTTACTGAATTGCTCAACTGTTACAAGATCTCCAGGCTTTACATCTAAGTGCATGCTTCTGAATTCCCTTATATATCTAGTAGGGTTGACTTTTGCTTTTTTGAAATGCCCTTTAAGAGGTTTATTAACAAGTTTCGGTTTTATTTCCCCAAAACCTAATTGGACGGCGTTATAGCCATCGTTATCAACAGTTTTCACCTGAATTACAGGGCACGGACCCGCTTCTATAACCGTACAGGGTATCTGGACACCGTCTTCGGTAAATATACTTGTCATTCCTATTTTTCTGCCTAATATTGCTGACATTTTTCTAACTCCTTACTATACTTTAACCTCGACATCTACTCCTGCGGGTAATTCCAAACGCATCAACGCATCCACTGTCTTTTGAGTCGAACTGAATATATCTATTAAGCGCTTATGTACACGCACTTCGAATTGTTCTCTTGATTTTTTATCAACGTGTGGTGAGCGATTTACCGTATAAACTGTGCGTTGCGTAGGTAATGGTATTGGTCCTGACACAACTGCACCTGTTTGTTTTACCGTCCTTACGATTTTCTCTGATGATTTGTCTATCAGATTATGGTCGTAAGCTTTTAATTTTATTCTTATTCTCTGTGTTGCCACTTATATACCTTTTTTCATATTAATCATAATACTATTCTATAATTTCAGTTACAACTCCAGCACCAACTGTTCGACCGCCTTCGCGAATGGCAAATCTTAATCCTTGTTCCATTGCGACCGGAGTAATAAGTTCAATTGTGATTTTATCTAAGTTATCACCTGGCATAACCATCTCTACTCCAGCTGGTAAAGTCAATGAGCCTGTAACATCCGTCGTCCTGAAATAGAATTGAGGTCTATAGCCGCTGAAAAATGGAGTATGGCGTCCACCTTCTTCTTTTTTCAATACGTAAACCTGTGCATTAAATTTGTAGTGTGGTGTAATTGAACCGGGCTTTGCAATAACCATTCCGCGTTCGAGTTCATTTTTATCTATACCACGCAATAATAGTCCAACGTTGTCACCTGCTTGCCCTTCGTCAAGAATTTTTCGGAACATTTCTACTCCTGTGCAGGTTGTCTTTTTTTGTAAGCCGAAACCAACTATTTCTACTTCATCATTTACTCTAATAATTCCACGCTCGATTCTACCTGTTCCTACTGTACCACGGCCTGTTATAGAGAATACGTCTTCAACTGGCATCAAGAACGGTTTATCAATTTCACGTTTTGGTGTGGGGATATAGCTGTCAACAGCATCCATTAGTTCATATATACATTGAAGTCTTGGATCATCCGGTCCGACTGATGGATCAGCTCCTGCCTCTAATGCCTGCAAAGCTGAACCCTTTATGATAGGAATCTCATCGCCCGGAAATTCATAAGAAGTCAAAAGTTCACGCAATTCCATTTCGATAAGTTCCAATAATTCCGGATCAGCAATATCAACTTTGTTCATAAATACAACTATACGTGGAACACCAACTTGCCTAGCCAATAGTATATGTTCACGAGTTTGTGGCATTGGTCCATCGTCAGCTGCACAGACAAGTATAGCACCGTCCATCTGAGCTGCCCCAGTTATCATATTCTTAATATAGTCTGCGTGCCCGGGGCAATCTACGTGGGCATAATGCCTGTTAGCTGTTTCGTATTCAACGTGTGCAGTAGCGATTGTGATTCCACGGGCTTTCTCTTCAGGAGCGTTATCAATGGAGTCAAATGTTCGTACCTGTGCCAAGCCCTTTTTAGCTAGTGCCATTGTAATCGCTGCTGTTAATGTAGTCTTACCGTGGTCAACGTGACCGATTGTTCCAACATTGACGTGTGGTTTAGTTCGATCGAATTTTTCTTTTGCCATATATTAATACTCCTTGGATATTTGTTGAAAATTTATCAATCTATTTTAAGTTTCATTGTTTTCTAATTGATTGTTCATAATGTGAAAATAGCATTGAGTAGCTTGCTCGCCCTTGACTGAGAGATCGCAAGCGTGTTACGTAACCAAACATTTCTGATAGAGGTACTATTCCTTTTATTACCTGCATAATACCCTTTTGGATTATACCTTCTATTCTACCGTGCCTTGCGTTTAAATCGGAGATTATATCTCCTACATATTCATCCGGCGATACTACTTCCAATTCAAAATACGGCTCGAGCAATACCGGTTCTGCTTTTCTACAGGCTTCCCTAACAGCAATTGTTGCAGCAATTTTATGTCCCAATTCTGTCGAATATTCATCGTGAAGTTGTGATTCTAAAACATTGGCTTTTATATCTATTAACGCATATCCAAGTGGTCCAATCTGTAAACCATCCTTTATTCCTGTCTCTATGCTATCAAGAATTAATTTTGGAAATTTTTTATCCTGGATTTGGTTGCTTATAATTATACCGCTGCCACGAGGTGCTGGTTCTATACTTAATTTAACATGTCCCCACTGTTTTTTACCAGCTGTAATTTTATCGAAAACAGCTTCTTCTATTACTTCTTTCGATATAGTTTCTCTATAAGCTACTTGTGGCTTACCAACTCTGGCGGGTATATTAAATTCCCTGTTGAGCCGATCTACGATAATTTCGAGATGAAGCTCTCCAACTCCGCTCATTATCAATTGACCACTTTCTTCGTCATATTGCAATGAAAATGTTGGATCTTCATCTTCAAATTTTCTTAAGGCTTCTATTAGTTTGTCTTGGTCTGCTAATGTTTTAGCTTCGATGGATTGCTTTATGACAGGTTCGGCGAATTTAATTCTTTCGTAAATAATCGGATGCTTTGCATCACAGAGAGTATCACCTGTTCGTGTAAATCTTAAACCAGGAATTGCTACTATCTCACCGGCTGATGCTGATTCTATTTCATCCCGGCGATTTGCGTGCATCCTTAAAATTTTTAATATTTTTTCCTGCTTCCCGGCGTTGGAATTCAATACTGATTGGCTTATCTTTAAACTTCCAGAGTAAATTCGTATGAAAGTTAATCTGCCAACAAATTGGTCTGTTATGATTTTGAATGCTAGCGCCGAAAATGGCTCATTTGCAGATGGTTCACGCAGCAATTTTTTCCCGGGGTCATTGATATCAAATCCTTGAATTTTGCTTTTATCAATTGGTGATGGTAAGTAATCTATGATAGCATCTAACAACAATTGAACACCAATGTTTTTTAGCGAAGAGCCACATAAGACTGGTACTATTTTATTTGCGATTGTAAGTTCACGGATTGTTGATTTGAGTTCATCTATAGTTATTTCTTCACCGTTTAAGTACTTATTCAACAATTCATCTTTATTTTCAACTATTGACTCTATTAGCAATGTTCTATATTTCTCTGAGATAGAGAGATTTGAATTAGAAATCGGCTCTTCAAAATAATCAGTTCCCTGTGTTTCAGAATCCCAATAGATTTCTTTCATTTTAATTAAGTCAATGACACCTTGAAAAGTATCTTCTTGACCGATTGGGATATTTATTGCAATGGGATTAGCCCCTAATTTCTCTCTAATCATATCGAGCGTCCGGTTGAAATTGGCTCCAAGCCTGTCCATTTTATTGACATAAGCTATACGCGGTACTTCATACATATCTGCCTGATGCCATACTGTCTCTGATTGAGGTTCGACTCCACCCACTCCACAAAAAAGTGCTACTGCACCATCTAATACTCTTAATGAGCGTTGTACTTCAGCGGTAAAATCAACATGTCCTGGTGTATCAATGATATTTATTTGATATTCTTTCCAGTGGCATGTTGTCGCAGCGGATACAATTGTAATTCCACGTTCTTTTTCCTGTATCATATAATCCATAAAAGCTGTTCCTTCATCTACCTCGCCGATTTTGTGCAGTTTACCTGTATAAAAAAGTATTCGCTCTGTTGTGGTTGTTTTACCTGCATCAATATGAGCCATTATGCCTATATTCCGCAGCCTCGATATTGCATCTAACCGTGACATAATTTTGTCAGGCAATCCGTTTGACAAAGAACATTCTCATTTTACCACTTGAAATGAGCAAAAGCTTTATTGGCTTCAGCCATTCTATGCGTATCATCTTTTTTCTTCACTGATGATCCTTCACCTTTGGAGGCAGCCATTAATTCGGCAGCCAGCTTAAGCGACATTGATTTATCCCTTCTGGCTTTTGCATAAGTTTTAATCCATCTCAATGCTAATGCTATTCTTCTATCTTCTCTAACCTCCATTGGTACTTGATAGGTTGCACCACCCACTCTTCGTGATCGAACTTCTAAGATTGGTGCTACATTTGAAATTGCTTTTTTAAAGATTTCCATCGGATCTTGTTTTGACCGCTCGTGGATTATATCAAAAGCTTCGTATACTATTTTTCTTGCAACATTCTTTTTCCCTGATTTCATTATACAATTTATCATTCGTGATACGATATGATCATTGTATTTTGGATCTGGAGTTAATGGTCTTTTTTCTGCTCTTCGTTTTCTCATGTTAATTAAGCCATTATTTTACTTACTTGCTGCTTGTTTTGGACGTTTAGTACCATATTTAGAGCGTCCCTGTTTTCTCCCATCAACACCTTGCGTATCAGCAGTTCCTCTTATGATATGGTAGCGTACTCCCGGTAAATCTTTTACTCGACCGCCGCGTATATATACCATTGAGTGCTCTTGGAGATTATGTCCTTCGCCCGGTATATATGCTGTTACTTCATAACCAGATGATAATCTTACTCTCGCTACCTTTCGTAGTGCTGAATTCGGCTTCTTTGGTGTTGTTGTATATACTCTTGTACATACACCTCGTCGTTGTGGACATCCCTTAAGAGCTGGTGATTTGCTCTTATATTTTACTTTCTTTCTCCCTTTACGAATTAATTGACTTATTGTTGGCACTTAATTCTCCAAAATTTAATTATTTTATAATAGAGCTTACAAAAATAAATAATTTAATCCAATTTTAAAAATATTTTTTAAATTTTTATGATTTTTTTTGCTTTTTGTATTCTTCTATAATTTCATCTTGAATATTTTTAGGTGCTGGGGCATAATGTAAAAATTCCATCGAAAATTCTCCTTTACCTTGTGTCAAACTTCGCAAATCATTTGAATAGCCAAACATTTCTTTTAGCGGAACTTCTGCTTCTACAATTACATATCCTGCATCAATATTTGTATTAATAATTATACCTCTGCGTTGGTTAATTTGTCCGATTACAACTCCTTGGAATTCTTCTGGTGCAGTTGTTTCCAATTTCATTACCGGTTCCAGAATAATTGGTTTGCATTTGGGGAGTGTTTCTTTTAGCGCAAATTTCGAAGCTGTTTTGAATGCCATTTCTGATGAATCTACAGGATGGGTTTGGCCATCATTTAAAACAACACGGAGACCAACAACTGGTTGACCTATCAAAATACCCTCTTGAACTTGCTCCCGAAAGCCCTTTTCGCAGGCAGGAATATATTCCTTGGGAATAACTCCACCAACAATTGCATTTACAAATTCTATTGAATCTTCTGACTTATTTGTCATTGGTTCAATATAACCAGCAACCCGAGCAAATTGTCCGGCTCCACCGGTTTGCTTCTTATGAGTATAGTCAAAGTCTGCTTTTTGAGTTATTGTCTCCCGGTAAGCTACTTTAGGTTTACCTACAATTACCTCGCAATTATATTCGCGTTTTATACGCTCAAGGTATATATCAAGGTGCAATTCTCCCATACCCTTAATTATTGTTTCTCCGCTATCTTCATCTCTTGTTACCTGAAATGTTGGGTCTTCTTTCATAAATCTATTCAATGCCTTTGAAAAATTAACTTGAGAGGCTTTTTCCGCTGGTGCCACAGATAATTCAACTACTGGTATAGGTACGTACATGGACTCCATTGTATAGTTCAATTTGCCGTCTGTGAATGTATCTCCTGAAGCACATTCAACTCCGAACATTGCAATAATATCTCCGGCAATGGCTTCTTCGATATCATGCATTTCGTTTGCATGCATCCTGACAAGTCTTGGTACCTTTATTTTTTTGCCATCACGTGCATTGTAAATCACATCGCCTTTTTTTATTCGTCCCTGATATATTCGCATATAAGTCAATTGACCAAATCTACCATCTTCGAGTTTGAAGGCGATCATTAGTAACGGCTCATTCGGGTCGGGGTATATTTGTACTTTTGATTCGTTATTATCTTTGTCTAAAGCATAGTTTACTACTTCTCTTGGGCTAGGTAAGTATTCACAAACGCCATCGAGAAGGGTTTGAATTCCTTTATTTTGTTTTGCGGTTCCTACAAATACTGGTGTTATCCTCAAATTTATTGTTTCACGTCGTATGACTTTCTTAATTTCTTCTGAACTTATTTCCTCATCAGCCAAGAATTTTTCAGCAATATCATCATCAAAATCGGCAAGTTTTTCGATCATTATTGAACGTCTCTTTTTTGCTTCTTCGAGCAAATAGGGGGGAATATCTTTACGAACCACATCTTTACCACTTTCACCTTCGTAATAGACTGCTTGCATATTAATTAAATCTATTACTCCTTTAAATTGATCTTCCAAACCTATTGGCATTGTTAACAGTACTACTCTATGATTTAATTTTTCTTCCATTTGACGCAAAACACGGTCGGGATTAGCACCTGAACGGTCAACTTTATTAATGAAAGCTATTCTGGGGACATTATATCTTTTCATTTGCCTATCAACAGTCAAGGACTGACTTTGTACGCCAGCAACAGCACACAATACGAGAATAGCTCCATCTAATACTCTTAAAGCCCTTTCCACTTCAACTGTAAAATCAATATGGCCAGGGGTATCAATCAAATTAATGTGATAATCTCCCCAGGTGCAGTAAGTAGAGGCTGATTGTATTGTTATGCCCTTTTCTCGTTCGAGTTCCATAGAATCCATCGTTGGACCAGCACCACTTTTACTACGAACTTCAGTGATCTGGTGTATTTTACCCGTATAGTATAGTATCCTTTCGCTCAATGTCGTTTTGCCTGAATCAATATGGGCAGCAATACCAATATTTCTTAATTTTGTTATGTCCATCTTTAACAATCTTAATTAATTCTTTATAATATAATGAGTTAGAAATAAAATAAAAAATATAAAAAATTATATAGAATTAAGTAGACTATCTTATTTTATTTTTATTTTATAAAAATAAAATAAGCCCGATTTTTATCGGGCTTTGTTAATAAATTTCTATTTTTATTATTGTTCGAGTATTGGAGTTTTTGTAGTGGTTGTCATTTCATCGGATGGCGTAATTTCAGTAGTAGTTGGTTTGCGATAACCGAATATATTGCCTACCTCGCTTTGTATTAGCATTTCCTGATATTGCCTCAATCCTGTTCCAGCAGGTATGAGCTGGCCTAAAATGATATTCTCTTTCAATCCTACTAAATGATCGACTTTTGCAGCTACTGATGCATCGGATAGCACTCTCGTTGTTTCTTGGAATGACGCTGCTGATAACCAACTTTCAGTTGTTAAAGATGCCTGTGTGATCCCGAGAAGCACTGGTTCTGAAATTGCTGGTATTGCCGGACGTGACTCTGCAACTTGTTTCTCTTTCTTCTTTAACTCCATATTTATTTCACGTAATTTTCGCTTCTGAACGAGTTGACCAACTTTGAATTTACTATCCCCTTTGTCGGTTATGACTACCATATTTTTTAATTTCATGTTTTCTTCAATGAACCTATGCCTATCAACATTGTCATTCTCAAGGAAGGATGAATCTCCAGGATCAACTATTTTTACTTTTTGTAGCATTTGTCGGACTATTACTTCGATATGCTTATCGTTAATTTTAACACCCTGCATTCGGTAAACTTCTTGAATTTCATTAACAAGATATTCTTGCACGGCATTTGGTCCTTTGATACGTAAAATATCGTGCGGGTTAATTGGACCTTCTGTCAAGCGGGTCCCAGCTTTTACATGGTCGTCAGCTTGAACCAAAATATGCTTACCAATAGGAATATTGTATTCCATCTTGGTTTGTCCATCGTCGCTTGTAATAATTAATGTCCTCTGCCCACGTTTTTGACCTTCAAAACTAACTACACCATCAATCTCTGCTACAATTGCAGGATTGTGTGGTGCTCTTGCTTCAAATAGCTCGGTTACCCTTGGCAAACCACCTGTAATATCCCTCATTCTACCCAAATCTCTTGGAATTTTTGCTAGTGATGTACCTATTCCAACATAATCACCATCTTCAACGCGCAATTGTGCCCGTGTTGGCATTATATAACTCTTCAATATATTACCATTATCGTCTAATATCAACAGTGATGGTGTTTTGCTTTTATCTTTCGAATCAATTACAACTTTTGATATATGTCCGGTTGTTTCATCATTAATTTCACGATAAGTTGAATTTAATATAAGATCTTTAAATTTTACAATACCGGATGCTTCGGTGATAATAGTTGAATTATATGGATCCCATTCGTAAATCATATCCCCTTTATTGACTTCCTGCCCATCTTTAACCTTCAATATAGCACCATAAGTAGCATCATATTTTGTTAAAACGCGATTACTGTCCTTGCCTATTATATTAATTACACCGCTACGGCTGACTACAACCTGTACTTCACCTTCTTCACCTTCGTAGGTAACTACTCTCATATTTTCAAATTGTATTATACCGTCGAATTTAGCAAATATTGATGATTGAGATGCTACAAGAGTGGCTGTACCACCTGTGTGGAATGTTCGAAGTGTTAGCTGGGTACCCGGTTCACCAATTGACTGGGAAGCAATTGTTCCTACAGCCTCGCCTACATCTACAATTTTGCCTGTAGCTAAATTTCTACCATAGCATTTTGCACATACTCCGCGTTTTGATTCGCAAGTTAGCACCGAACGTATGGTTACAGCTTCGATCGAACTTTGTTCGATTTTTTGTGCGATTTCTTCATCAATTACTTCACCGCCTTTGACTAGTAGTTCCTCTGTAATCGGATCAATTACATCGTAAAGGGCAACACGGCCTAAAATTCGTTCATAAAGTGTCTCTTTGACTTCTTCACCATCTTTCAAAGCCCGCATTTCAACACCTCTGACGGTGCCACAGTCATTTTCTGAAATTATAACATCCTGTGCAACATCGTGCAATCGTCTGGTCAAATAGCCAGCATCTGCTGTTTTCAATGCTGTGTCAGCTAAACCTTTCCTTGCTCCATGGGTGGATATGAAATACTCAAGGATTGATAAGCCTTCTTTAAAATTTGATATTATAGGATTTTCAATTAATTCACCTGTTGAACCTGATAAGGACTTCTTCGGTTTAGCCATTAAGCCACGCATTCCAGCAAGCTGACGTATTTGCTCCTTTGAACCTCGTGCTTGAGAATCAAGCATCATCCAGAAAGTATTGAATCCTTGGGAATCTTTAGCTAATTCAGAATAGAGTTTGTCGGCTATCCTATTTGTTGCTGTTGACCAGTTATCTATAATTTTATTATATCGTTCGCCGCTACTTATGACTCCATTACGATATGCATTCTCAATTTCGTCAATTTTTTGCTGTGCCTTCTGAATGATTATTTCTTTCTCATCGGGTATTATAACGTCTGTTATACTAACTGATAATCCGCCATTTGTTGCATAGTTAAATCCAATTTCTTTTAATGCATCTAAAAATTCAACTGTTTTGGCTATTCCTGCTTTTCGGAAGCATATTCCAATTATCTGCCTTAATCGTTTTTTTGTTAATAATTCGTTAATAAATCCAAGCTCTTCTGGAACAATTTGATTAAATAGTACACGTCCCGTTGTAGTATCAACAAGTTTATTGTTAATCCTAACTTTAATACGTGCGTGTAGATCGACTTTACCAGAATTATAGGCGATTATCACTTCGTCTTGAGAGGCGAATACTCTGTTTTCGCCAAATGCACCTTTTCGTGTTTTAGTTAAATAATAGACTCCAAGTACCATATCCTGTGAGGGTACTGCTATTGGGTCTCCATTCTGAGTATGCATTATGTTATGCGGTGCAAGAATCAATAGAAGTGCTTCCAATTGTGCTTCATAGCTGATTGGTACGTGGACTGCCATTTGGTCGCCATCAAAGTCAGCGTTGAATGCTGTACATACGAGTGGATGCAATTGAATTGCTTTACCTTCGATTAATCGCGGTTGAAAAGCTTGAATACCTAATCGGTGAAGTGTTGGCGCGCGGTTTAATAGAACTGGATGACCATCTATTACTTTTTCTAGTATATCCCATACTTCATTTGTCTTTTTCTCAACAGTCTTTTTTGCACTTTTAACTGTCCTGACATGTCCACGCTCAATTAATTTGCGGATAATAAATGGTTTGAAAAGTTCAACAGCCATTTCCTTTGGCAATCCACATTCGTGTATCTTCAACTCTGGACCGACAACTATAACTGATCTACCCGAGTAATCAACTCGCTTTCCTAAAAGATTCTGCCTAAATCGGCCAGTTTTACCTTTCAATGTATCTGCAAGAGATTTAAGGGCTCTTTGTGATTCACTTCGTACCGCACGCCTACTATTATCAAAGAGTGCATCAACTGACTCTTGCAACATCCTCATTTCATTACGAAGAATGACAGCTGGTGCTTTTATATCCAAAAGTCGCTTTAATCTATTATTCCTGATGATTACACGCCTGTAAAGATCATTCAAATCAGATGTAGCAAAACGACCACCTTCAAGAGGTACCAAAGGCCTTAAATCCGGTGGTGTAACGGGTATTACATCAAGTACCATCCATTCGGGTTTATTTGGTATTTCACCATTTTCCCTTGGGCGAAAGGCTTCCAAAATTCGCATTCTCTTGAGCATATCAGCTTTTTTCTGTTGAGAAGTTTCGTTTGACAATGCTTCTTTCAATGCCAGATATTCGGTCTCGGGATCAATCCGTTTTAACAATTCTTTTATAGCCTCCCCCCCAATGAGAGCAATGAATTTTTGTGGGTCGTCATCATCTAATTCAAGTTCTTTTGGGGATAAACTATTTAATACTTCCAAATATGTTTCTTCAGTTAGTAAATCCCCTTTTTTAAGCTCTGTTGTTCCGGGCTGAATTACAACATAAGATTCATAGTATGTTATTCGTTCGACATCTTTGGTTGGCATACCCAAAACAGCGCTGATTTTACTTGGCAATGACCTTAAAAACCAGATATGAACAACTGGTACAGCAAGCATAATGTGTCCCATTCGTTCCCTACGCACTGATTTTTGGGTTACTTCGACTCCACATCTATCACAGACTATCCCTTTATATCTAATTCTCTTATATTTTCCGCAAGCACATTCCCAATCACGTATAGGCCCGAAAATCTTCTCGCAAAATAATCCGTCTTTTTCCGGACGAAATGAGCGATAATTTATAGTCTCAGGCTTTGTTACCTCACCATGAGAGCGATTGAGTATGTCATCCGGTGATGATATCTTTATCGATATTTTCCTGAAACCCCTTCTCGGTATTGATAATGGTTGCATTGGAACTCCTTTTATTATTTATTAATTTTTATTCAATTTTAACGTCAAGGCAAAGACCTTCCAATTCCCGAACAAGAACATTGAACGATTCAGGAATATTTGGTTCAGGCATATTGTCTCCTTTGACAATTGCCTCGTACATTTTAGCTCTACCTTGAACATCATCGGATTTCATTGTTAACATTTCCTGCAAGGTATGAGCTGCACCATAGGCTTCGAGTGCCCAGACTTCCATCTCTCCCAATCTTTGCCCTCCAAATTGTGCTTTGCCACCTAATGGTTGCTGTGTTATCAATGAATATGGACCGATCGAGCGGGCATGAATTTTGTCCTCGACTAAGTGTGAGAGTTTGAGCATATAAATAACGCCGACTGTTATTTTTTCTTTAAATGGCTCGCCTGTACGACCATCATACAGCGTTATTTTACCATCGGCAGGTAATCCGGCTTTTTGAAGATATTCGCTGACTTGTTCCCAATCGGCTCCGTCAAAAATTGGTGAGGAAAAATACACTCCAAGTTTTGAACCAGCCCAACCTAATGCCGTTTCAAACAATTGACCAAGATTCATACGGGATGGAACACCCAATGGATTCAGTACAATATCAACCGGGGTGCCATCAGGTAGAAATGGCATATCTTCAACTTTTACTATTTTAGAAACTATACCTTTATTACCGTGTCGTCCTGCCATTTTATCACCAACTTGCAATTTTCGTTTCTTTGCGATATAAACCTTAGCCATTTGTAGTATTCCGGGCTGTAATTCATCGCCAGCTGCTAATTTATTTCTTTCTGCTTTAAATGTGGATACAACATCTTCCCAGTATTTTTTATAATTGCTGATCATTGTGCGGAATAACTGGCTTTTCTCCTTATCAGCTGATACATCTTCAGTTGTATCTATCATATGCGGTTTCAAGTCCTCATCTTTGAATTTTTCAAGGAGTAATTCTCTGGAAACTTTTGTACCACTACGTAATATAACTCTGCCATCGATTTGCTTCAGTCCTAGAACTTTTTCATTTTCGAGTAATTTTGCAATTCGTTCAACACAATCATGTTCAATTGCACGCAAGGTTCTCTTCTCACGTGCTTCGAATTCCTCCTGTTTTTTCTTTTCTTCTTGCCTGTGTTCTTTATCGAGGGATAATAATCGACGGGTAAACAATTTTGTGTTTATTACAACTCCACGCAATCCTGGGGTTGCTCGCAATGAAACATCTTTCACATCGCCTGCTTTATCCCCAAATATGGCTCTTAATAATTTTTCTTCTGGGGTTGGGTCGGTTTCGCCTTTGGGTGTAATTTTACCTATTAATATATCGCCTTCATTAACTTTTGAACCAACGCATATTATACCATTTTCATCCAAATCTTTTGTTGCTTCTTCGCTGACATTAGGAATCTCTCTCGTAAATTCCTCTTCTCCACGTTTAGTATCCCTAACTTGAAGAGTAAATTCCTCAATGTGTATTGAAGTAAATAGATCTTCGGCAACGAGCTTTTCTGAAACAATAATAGCATCTTCAAAATTGTAACCACGCCAGGGCATAAATGCACATAATATATTTTGCCCCAAAGCAAGCTCACCGGCATCAGTCGAGGCACCATCTGCTAATGGCATGCCCTTGAATACTCGTTGTCCTTTTTTGACTATCGGTTTTTGGTTTATGCAAGTATCCTGATTGGTTCTAAAAAATTTCAAAAGCTTGTATTCTTTTACTTTTTGTTGACCAAAAGTTACAAGTTTTTTAACTTCATCCTCAGGTTCCTCATAAATAACCCTTATATAATCTGCACATACATAATCAACTACGCCATCGCCTTCAGCCAATAATAATGTTCTTGAATCACGGGCAACACGGGCTTCCATTCCGGTACCAACTATTGGTGCTTTTGGCCTTAATAAAGGTACTGCCTGTCGCTGCATATTTGAGCCCATCAAAGCTCTATTTGCGTCGTCATGCTCGAGAAATGGAATTAATGAAGATGCTGCGCTTGTAATTTGGTCTGTTGAGATATCAATGTAATCTACCTGTTCAGGTGTTACTACAACAAAATCACCTGAATGGCGTGCTTTGACCTTTTCGCCCATTATTTTACCATTTTCATCAACAGGAGTTGAAGCTGGTATTATGAATTTATCGTCTTCTTTTTCGGCTGTTAAATATACTATTTTATCTGTAACATAACCATTTTCAACCACATAGTATGGAGTTTCAATAAAGCCTAAATCATTAATTCTGGAGTGAATGGCAAGTGACGATATCAATCCAATATTAGGACCTTCCGGCGTCTCTATAGGGCATAGTCTTCCATAATGTGTATAATGGACGTCCCTTACCTCGAACCCAGCACGTTCGCGAGTCAATCCCCCAGGTCCCAAAGCTGATGTCCTTCGTTTATGTGTAAGTTCAGCTAATGGATTTGTTTGGTCCATAAACTGGGAAAGTTGATTTGTACCAAAAAATTGATTAATCACAGAGGTTATTGTACGTGCGTTGACTAGCTCGACTGGTCTTAACTGCTCCCCATCGTTTATACTTAACCTTTCTCTAATAGTTCGCGCCATACGAGCTAAACCCACATTGAATTGAGCTGTCAATTGCTCACCTACCGTTCTTACTCGCCTGTTCCCCAGATGATCTATATCATCACCGGTTTGCTTGCGACTATGTAAATAAATCAAATGTTTAATAATTGAAACAATATCTTCAACTGTTAGCGTCGTATGTTCAGGATCAATATTTAGCTTTAGTTTATCATTGATTTTGAATCGTCCTACAATACCTAAGTCATATCTTTTTGAATTAAAGAAAAGTTTATCCAAAAGTTGTTCTGCTGCTTCCAAATCTGGTGGTTCGCTCGAACGTAATTGCCGGTATATTGCTTCAAGAGCATCTTCTCTTGTACGTGTTGTATCTTTTGCCAATGTACGTGCAATTAGTGGTTCATCATTTGGATCTTTATATTTATACAATTTTAGTGGCGTAATTTCAGTATTTTTGAATATTTCTAACAATTGTTCAGTCATGATCATATCGCGATATGCTATAATTTCACCTGTTTGCAAATCAACCACATCCGAGGCAACCTTTCTATCAAGAATTGATTCATTTAATTTATGCGGCGGTATTTCCTCAGCAAGTTCAAACAAATTGATTATTTCCTCATCTGAGGAATAACCCAAAGCCCTAAGCAAGGTTGTTACTGGGAATTTCTTTTTTCTGTCAATATATGCATACATTACTTCATGGATATCAGTTATAAATTCGATCCACGACCCCCGCAAAGGTATTATACGTGCCGAATAAATTCTTGTACCATTGGGATGGATTGTATCATCGAAAAATACGCCGGGTGAACGGTGTATCTGGCTAACGATTACCCGTTCAGCGCCATTTATGATAAATGTACCTCGCGAAGTCATTGTCGGTATATTGCCAAGATAAACATCCTGCTCGATAGCTTCCATATAGTCTTCACTACCTTTCTCGGCTTTGCTGGATAGTCTTAACTTGGCTTTTAATGGCTTGGCGTAGGTCAGCTCCCTTTCACGGCATTCTTCTTCTGTATACTTGGGTTTTTCTAAATAATATTCTAAAAACTCGAGTTGATATAATGCCTGTGAATCCTCAATCGGGAAGTTATTTTTAAATGCAAGTTGCAAACCAATCGGTTTGCGTTGAGATGGCTCTACATCTTCCTGTAGAAAGTCCCTAAAGGATTTTAATTGAACATCCAGTAAATCATCATAAAAATGACAGGGACGTGAGCGTGCAAAACTTATTCGTTTTCTCAATCGCACAACTCCGTCTTCAAAAATATAATTATTTACGGGGTGCTCCTGAGATTGGTTTTCGCTGAGTTTTGTTTTCTCCACTGCACAACTCCTATATAAATGAAGAAATTGGACTTTTTGAATATTCCGAAATATCGGAATAGTCAAAAAGCCCGATCCATTAATATTTAGTAATCAGGATTTGCTCCTGTAATATTTTTATTTTCATAAATGTTTCTAAAAATAATAGGAGAAGCGGAAAGTTTCCGCTCTCCATATATTTACAATATTCTCTGCTTACTTCAAGGTAACTTTTGCACCAGCTTCTTCTAATTTCTTTTTGATTTGTTCGGCTTCTTCTTTGGAAACGTTATCTTTGACAACCGACGGTGCGCCTTCAACTAGGTCTTTTGCTTCTTTTAGTCCTAAATTGATTAACTCACGAATAGCCTTGATTACCTGTAACTTTTGACCTCCGACCTCAGTAAGTTCAACGGTAAATTCTGTTTTTTCTTCTTCCTGAGCTGTTTCGGCTGCTGCGGGTTGCATTCCACCTGCCATCATTACTGGTGCTGCTGCCGTTACTCCAAATTTCTCTTCAAGTGCTTTTTTTAATTCGGCTGCTTCAACTAAGGTTAATGAGGAAATTTTTTCTACTAATTCTTCAACTATTGTTGACATTATATTTTCTCCTAATTGTTTCTAAAATTAATTTTATGCTGCCTTCTTTTTGGCAACTTCTTCAATCAAATACGCTAAATCGCGCATAACTGCATTCATTGCACCAACTATACCTGAAACAGGTGCGTGAATGCTACCAATTATACTGGCTATCATATCTTCGCGAGAAGGTAATAAAGCCAATTCTTTAAGCCTTGAGCCGTCGTAAAGCTGCTTTTCGATTAATGCTACCTTCAATACCGGTATTTCTGACTTGGTTTTATCAAGATACTCTTTCAATACTTTTGCCGGCTGGGATGGATCATCATAACTAAATATGATACCTGATGGACCACGTAAATAATCATCGGGTAAATCAAATTGGCCAGATGCATCCAGTGCTTTGCGAATTAGTGAATTTTTGGCAATTTTATATTCCAATCCCTTTGATTTGAATGCTCTTCGCAAAGCGATAGTGCTTTCGACATTCATGCCGGCAAAGTTCAAAAGATAAAGACCGGTAGTCTTTTTGAGCTTTTCAGCAAGCATTTCGACTACTTCTTTTTTCTTTTCTTTTGTAATCATAATTTCCTATCAATTTATATTAAACTACTTTAAGGCAACATATCAGGAATAACTGATAAGAGAAGCTTTGCCTTTTGAGTAGAGTGCGTAATATTCATTTTTAATCTTTTGCTGATATTGTAGCTTCATTAACAGCAATACCAGGTCCCATTGTAGAACTGAAAAATACACTTTTAATATATTTACCTTTAGCTGAAGTTGGTTTAGCTTTTAAAACACTATTATAAAATGTTACTATATTATCTTTTAATTTTTTCTCGTCGAACGAGCATTTGCCAATCGCTGCATGTACATTTCCTGTTTTATCAACTCTATACTCAATTTTTCCTGCTTTTACGTCCTGCACTGCTTTAGCTACTTCGAATGTAACTGTTCCGCTTTTTGGATTGGGCATCAAACCACGCGGTCCTAAAATACGTCCAAGTTTTCCGACTTCACCCATAACATCAGGGGTTGCTATTATTACATCTACATCGGACCAACCAGCTTTAATTTTCTCAATGTATTCATCAAAACCAGCGTAATCGGCCCCTGCTTCTAAAGCTTCAGTATCCTTTGGTGGCTTTGCCAAAACCAATACTCTTACTGTCTTACCCGTTCCATGAGGTAATGATACTGTTCCTCTGACCATTTGATCAGCTTTCCGAGGGTCAACTCCTAATTTTATAGCAATTTCGAATGATTCGTCAAATTTCGCAGTTGCATTCTTTTTTACAAGCGATACTGCTTCTTCGAAAGGATATGATTTTTTGAGATCTAATGTTTTTAATTGATCCCGTAATCTTTTGCCATAGCGTTTCATAGTAATTTATATGAATTAATTTAACATCAATTTTCTTTTACAACAATGCCCATACTTCTTGCGGTTCCTTTAATCATGTTTATCCCGGCTTCGATTGTATCGCAATTAAGGTCATCCATCTTGATTTTTGCAATTTCCTCGCACTGGGCTAATGTTACTGTTGCAATTTTTTTCTTATTCGGTTCAGGGGAGCCTTTCTCGATGTTAGCTGCTTTTAATAGTAATACAGAAGCGGGAGGTGATTTAATTATGAATGTGAAGGATTTGTCAGAGTAATATGTAATCAGGCAAGGTAGGATCATCCCAACTTGCTTTGCTGTTTTTGCATTGAATTGCTTGACAAATTCCATTCCATTTAGTCCTCTTTGCCCAAATGCAGGACCTACTGGTGGAGCCATTGTCGCTTCGCCAGCTTTTAACTGCAATTTGAAAGTTCCAACTATTTTCTTTGCCATTTTTATCTACTCTATTTAGTTAAATAATTATCAAATCAATGATTTTCTAATTCAACTTGACTGAAATCAAGTTCGACAGGTGTTTTTCGTCCTAATATACCAACTTCAACTTTCAATTTTTGTTTTTCGTAATTTACTTCCCTAACCGTCCCATTGAAATTTGTAAACGGTCCGTCAATAACCCTGACAGGATCGCCTAAGGCAAACGAAGTAACTATTCTTGAAACCCCTTTTCGTTCCTCGACTCTGCCTATTATTCTTTCAACTTCTTGTGGCTGAAGCGGTACGGGATCTTTCTTTCTACCGACAAAACTTACCACAGATGGGATATTATTCAACAAATCCTGTATTTTCTTTGTTAAACAAACTTGCACTAATATGTAGCCCGGTAGAAATGTTTTTTCTTTAGTTTTTTTCTTACCACCACGAACCTCAAATACAGTTTCCTTTGGTATAACAACTTCAAGGACATAGTCCTGTATATTGAGTCGTTTAACTTCAGCCTCAATTGATTTTTTTACCTTTTCTTCATGCCCGGTGTATGTTCTTAAAGCATACCATTTAGGCTCAGGTTTTTTGTCTTTATGTTCGTCGTAATCGTAAATCATAAAAGCCGAACTATGAGAATAATGCAGTAATGATTTTTGTAAAAACAGTATCAAATAGCCAAGTTATGGCGGTAATAATAATAGTAACCACAATAACTACTACAGTTGATTCACGGAGTTGTTCCTTCGTAGGCCAGGAAACTTTTTTCATTTCCGCTACAACATCAGAGGCAAAATTTTTGATTTTTTTAATCATAACCATTCACTTTTGTTTTACTAAGCAGGGGCGGCAGGAATCGAACCCGCAGCCTACGGTTTTGGAGACCGTCGCTCTGCCAATTGAGCTACGCCCCTAAATTTGCAGAGCTGATGACCGGGCTTGAACCGGTGACCTCGTCCTTACCAAGGACGTGCTCTACCAGCTGAGCTACATCAGCTTTAATTAACGAGCGGGAAACGGGGATCGAACCCGCGACCCTCAGCTTGGGAAGCTGATGCTCTACCAACTGAGCTACTCCCGCTTAGCGTTTATTTAGCTCAGGTCTAACTATAACATTTCCCAAAACCCGATGCGCCCGCTGTTTATTCCACTTTTCAAAATACTATGAGCGGGAGACGAGACTCGAACCCGCGACCCTCAGCTTGGAAGGCTGATGCTCTACCAACTGAGCTACTCCCGCATTCTGTGGGCAGGGAAGGATTCGAACCTCCGTAGGGTGTTACCCAGCAGATTTACAGTCTGCCCCGTTTAACCGCTTCGGTACCTGCCCCAAAGTTTAGCTTACAAATTTAATAAATTGTTTACAAATAACAAAAATTATTATTTAATTATTTAAATTTTATTAAAAAAACTATTTTTTATTTCTGGCTATTTCATATTGCATTAAAATAAATTTTTCCAATTGTTACATCCAATTCACATAATTAATTTACTCATTCTAAATATTATTTTCATCAATATATAAATACCGAAATTTTTTATCTTTGCATAATTGAAATTTATTGAATTAAAACAGGAGTTTTTAGTCAATGTCGGAATCACCTTATAATGCAACTATAACTGGTAAAATTTTAATCACACCTGACTTAATGATTTTGAGAATCCGTACTGATGAACCTCGAAAAGAATTCAAAGCTGGTCAATATACTTCAATTGGTCTTTTAGCTTCAGAATCTCGTTCCCCTAACTCAGTTATGCCACTTGAACAACTTCCCCCTGATGAATTAATAATACGTCCATATTCAATAGCCTCTGCAAAACATGAGACACAGGATTTCGAATTTTATATCAGTCAAGTCAAATCTGGTCAACTAACTCCTAGATTGTTTAATTTATCATTAGGCAGAAGAATATGGTTGGATACAAAAATTCTTGGCATTTTTACCTTAAACCAAACCCCAAAAGGTAAGAATATTGTTATGGTTGCTACTGGAACAGGTTTAGCACCTTACATAAGCTTCTTGCGTTCTCATATAAATGAACATCGCGATATTAAAATGGCTGTTCTTCACGGAGCTGGTTACCCTTGGGATTTAGGATATTATAGCGAACTAACCTTTTTAGATAGTATATTCCAAAATTTCTATTATTTCCCTACATTGATCAAAGCCAATGATTCCTGGACTGGTTTGCGTGGCTATATACAAGAACATTTAGAGAATAATTTACTCGAAAAAGTTGCAGGAATACCTATTGATCCTGAAAAAACACATTTCTACCTGTGTGGAAATCCTAAAATGGTTGCATCTGTTTCAGAGTTTCTCTCTAAATTCAATTACAAAAAACATACCTCTAAAAAACCCGGTTCATTGCATATAGAAGAATATTAATGTTGATGCCGAAATTCCTTTACATATTAGTTTTTCTTTGTTTATTTATGTTAAGCTCTTGCATTATTGTGAAATACGAAGATCAGGAGCAAATTAGTCCCAGAATTGTATTATCTGAAAAACCTGAAATTGAACTATCTGACGAAATCATTCGATCACGTATGGGTGATATGATTGCTTTTATACCTAAGGGCTGGATGCTTATTGATGTCGAAGATAAAGTTTCCTCCGATGTTTTTTGCATTGCTGTCAATAAGGAACATACTCTTAGTATTGTATTTTCCGTTATAAGGAAGAACGAACTTGTAAATTCTGTATTCGAGAAAGAAGGGTTAATGGGATTGGCACGATTGAGCTTTTCTAAAAAAGACAAAAAAACTTCCGGAACATTAAAACAAGTTGGTAAATTTATGCAAATCGAAATTGGTAATAATGTTTTTGTTAAATATGATTATCTTACACCATCAAATTCTTTTGTTACACGGGTTGCTGTTTTCGCATCTTCAATAAATGAATTTTATGAATTTTCACTTATACCACTAGATATTTTAAATAATCAACGTCCCAAAAGTGATGAAATTGATAAAATCTTCCGTTCTGTTTTAACAGCTATAAAGTATTAATATGAATCTATCAGATGATACACAGAAAGTTATACAATTTTTAGAATACCTTGGCGTTCAGCTTCGTAAGAAAAACGACTTCGCTCTAATTCTTGAAATATCAGCTACCTATAATTTAATTGATGAATTAACAAAATTGATTTTCTCATCGGCTTCGGTCTGGAATTTATCAAAGACATTGAAAAAGGTAGCTGGTAATCCAAATGCTTTGCTCCTCGAAAATGAACTACACAAAGGAATCGAAGAATTGCTCAATTCATTGAGAGAAATAATAGATTCCGCCGAAGTCGAATATGTTAAACGCTTTCAAAACATTTATTTCCAAAATACTGATGGCGCTATTAGAAACTTAATAGATTTAGCACACGATTTTTCAGCTTTCAAAGATATTCAAAATCAAAGTAAAAAAATTTCTAAATCAAATACTAAAAATTAATTTTCAATGGTTTTTTCCTGGCGAGAAAATTGAATTTCATATAGTTTTCTGTAAAGTCCATTGTTTGACATTAATTCTAGGTGATTTCCTTTCTCAACGATTTTCCCCTTGTCGAAAACGATGATTTCATCGCAATCAATTATTGTTGAAAGGCGATGAGCTACAATAATTGCAGTTCTGTCTTTTAATGCCTCATTAATTGCTTCTTGTACGACTTTTTCGGACTCAGCATCCAGAGCTGATGTTGCCTCGTCAAAGATAATTATTTCAGGATTTCGTACCAAAGCCCGGGCAATCGAAATTCTTTGCTTTTCACCACCGGACAGTAATACGCCTCGGTCGCCGATGTTTGTATCAAATCCAGAGGGTAATTTCATAATAAATTCATAAGCATTTGCATATTTAGCGGCTCGTTCAATTTCTTCGAATTTAACATCGCCATAACCAAAACTTATATTATTTGTAATACTATCATTAAATAACATGCTCTCCTGAGCTACAATACCAAATTTGGAGCGGTATTGAGCTATGTTTAAATTGCGAATATCTGAACCATCAATTAGAATTGTACCATTAGTTGGGTCATAAAATCGAATAAGTAAATCTAAAACAGTAGATTTGCCACTTCCACTTGGTCCTACAAGAGCAACTTTTTTCCCTTTTGGAATCTTAAAGGAAACATCTTTGAGTACAGGTATTTTATCATAAGAAAAACTAACTTTTCGAAATTCAATTTGATCATTAAACTCAAAATCTTTTATTTCACCGGATTCGATTGAGGATTTTGCATTCAAAATTTTGCTTACTCTTCCTGCAGCTATTAAACCCCTTTGCCATTGAGCAATTGAATTTATAACAGTTGTAATTGGGCTCATAATTGCAAATAGAAAGAACAAAAAAGCCATCAAATTATCGGGTGCCATTAACCCGCTTATTACTTCTTGACCACCGACAACAAGCACAATAGAAAGAGCAGATATTGCTAATATTTCGCTCATTGACGGTATAAGAGATATAATTTTTTGATGTTTTATTGCCGACTTTACATATTTGTCTGTATCTTTAAAAAATCGTTTTTTAGATAATTCTTCGGCATTATAAGCCTTGACAACTCGAATACCAGAGACCGTTTCCTGAATTGTACTTGTATAATCAGCCATCGCTGTTTGCATTCGGGATGCATATCGGCGTAAAAATTTTATCGAATAACGAATCAATACAAAACTAATAATACTTGTACTAAATGCTATCAAAGTAAGCTTTATTGAAATACCAAGCAGAAGAATTAAAAATAATAGTATCTGAATGAATTCCCTCCATAAAATCGTCAATGAGGAAATTGTTGTACTGTTTAAAGTCAAAACATCATTGGAAATTATTGAAATAAGTGAGCCTTCTTTGTTTTTTGTAAAAAAATCAACCGATAAAGAAGTCAGATTACTGAAAACTTTATCTCTGATATACTTTATTATACCCTCTTCTAACTTGACGTTATATACTGAACCCAGATATTTAAAAAAATTTTTAAGAATAAAAACAAAAATGATGAGAAAACTTAAATTAAGCAAAGTATAATCTAAACCCTTTTCAGAGCTAATTAATTGCTTGATAAAATCATAAAAATTAGCTTGTAGATTTTCTAAAAAATTTAGATCTTCTGTCTCGACTTGATTTTCGACATTAAAGATAATTGAAAATATTGGTTTTACAAGACCAATCGAAATTGCATTCAGGAATGAAAAAATACCATTCAAAATTATGGTTAATAGTAACAATACTTTGAATGGTTTAATGAATTGTACAATAAGCTTTAATAGAACCGCAAAATTTATTTTTTCATCTTCAGAGGATTCTATCATTTTATATTATAGTTGTTTATTTATTGCTTTCAGCAATTAACTTTTTAATTTGATTATATAACTCCTTTTCATCACCGGGGGCATAACCGTTGTGTTCCCAAACTATTTCTCCTTTCCCATTGACTAAAAAAGTATGCGGTGGATTATTTACATTCAAAGCACGTCTCAAATCTCCATTCTCGTCTAATAATACTTCATATTTCCATCCACGTCCTTTCACAAAAGGTGCTACCTTTCTGCTGTTTCTGGAATCGTCGATCGAAATTGCAAATATTTTAACGCCTGTTTCTGATTGCCAACTATTATAAACATCTTTAATCGTATTCAATTCCAAAATACATGGTTTACACCAGGTTGCCCAAAAATTGAGCACGAATGGTTTCCCATCATTATGTAGATTTTTAATGTTAACCGTTTCGCCACGAATATTTTTTATGTTAACTGAGGGAAGTGTCTTTTTTTCTAATGCTATGACATTAGTTGCAAATACAAAATTTAAACCAATCAGCAAAGTTGTTAATAAGATACGTTTCATATTAGCCTATTTAGAGAAATTGTAACATTAACAAAGTTTTTTATTAATTTGAATACGATTAATTAACAAAATTAATTTATTACTGGAGATTTAGAAAATGAATAAAGCAAATCTATCAATTATAATAATTATTATACTCTTGTTATCTCAAGTTCATTCCTATTCAAAAAGTCTTTCTTTGTTAATCCCATACGGCTCTGATACTACAATTATTGCTAATCCTAATGAAGAATTCGTTAAATTCATTCATAAAATTCAAAATAATGGTTTGGCAAGCATAAATGTAAAAACAATGGTAAAGGTAATCGAAATTACTGAAGGACATCTGTATAGTTTCTGTGATTTAAACCAGTGCTATCCCTTCACAAATCAGGATTTTGAGCCTTCATTGCCTTTTTCTCTCGGTGGATTAGAAGCAACTGATGATTATTTCTATATTGAGATAAAAACTAATGATATTGCTGGCAAAACTATACTGCATATAACTTTTTATAATGAAGCTGATATAAGCGATTCAGTTGGATATACTTTAACTTTTGATGTTGCTACCTCAATCGCGGAAATATCCCTTCCTATGGAAATTTCTATCTTCCCCAATCCAGTAAAGGAAATTTTATTATTTGATTTATCAAATTTACCATCAGAACTTAAAAGTTTGCGAATTTATAATTATACCGGAGCAATTATATTTTCAAATGAAAAAATTGCACACTCTTCTTTAATACAATTAAGAGTTGATAATTTATCGCAGGGATTATACTTTTATGAGCTTAAAACTAAAAATGGGAGCAGATTTAATGGTAAATTCATTATCTCCAGATAATTCGATTCATATAGTGCATTTTTAAAGGTCTTTTGCGTCCATAAACTGGAAGCTCTTCTATCTCAAATATAATCGGAATCTGTCTTCGATATGTAGTGCTTGTATTATTAGCCGAAAGCATTGCAAGAGTTATTGAAATAAATATGGCAAGGAGTAGTTTCTTCAATTTTTATCCCTTGATAGTTTCCACATTGCTATTTTTGGTATTCCATCGCAACTAATAACATCATCGAATTTAACAATTAATTCCAAATCATCAACGCAAATTTGCCCAACCTCTTTCTTATAAAGAGACGAATATATTCTAAATTCTAATTTACCATCAAAGCGATAATAATTTTCATAACCCATCAATTTCTGTGAAAACAACTCATAAGGTGCTATAAAATATTCAAGATTATTAATTCTAATGTATTTATCAATCCCATAATTAACTAAATCATCTTGAAATTTGAAATCATTCATCAAACCATCAATTGGCACAATTTTCATATCTGAGAAATAAGCAATCAACCCGGGCCATTCGTAAATCATTATTCTGCTATCCGCTGGTAAATTTTCTTTCAACCACTTACCAACATAAATTAACCAACGACAATTATTAGTACTCTTAAATTGGAAAGGATTGAAACCTCTTGCCTCGGGATTAAAGTATTCTGACCAGCTACGGCTTATACCAAGAAACGAAATTATAATTGTTACAATTATTGTAAAATATTGAAATTTATATCCAAATTGTAGTTTATCTTCTATTTTATCAACAATCAATGGCAAAAAAAAGGCTATTGTAATTACACCCGTTACATAATACCAAGCCCAATTTGTATGATGATCTGTGAAAATAACAACATACAGCGATGAGATTAAACTTGATGATGACAATATAAAAAGTAAATTCCCTTTATTATCTTTAATTTTCATCATAAATATTGATAAAAAGCAAATTAATACAATAAACGTAACTAATTGACCAAATGTTCCAAGAGAATTTATGTCAAATGTTGCTGTTGGAAAGATACTTTTAATAGCTCCGCTAATTGGAACTATATGTCCCCAGTTTTGGTAGTTATAATATAAATATGGTAAAACAATAATAAATGAAAAAAATGCTGAAATCAAAATATATTTAAAATTAATTTTTTTATCTTCTGTAATAAATGTATAATAAATTAGAATGATTGTGATGAAGAATAAATTATCGAGGCGTGAAAGAAACAAAATTCCCAAAATTAATCCAAGTAATATTGAACTCTTTATGTTTAATGTATTATTTTTTAAAATAAATAATAATGTAATAAAATGCATCAATCCATTTATATGGGCTTCAGAAGCATAATTACCGATTGACAAAAAATAACTTGCTATAATTGGCACAGAGATATAAAAATTACGAATCGAAAGTATTTTAGATATTTCATAAAAAATATAAATAATCAGCAGAAATATAATTGCTTGGGAAAATACAACATATTTAAGTAAAAGTAGTTTATCATTATCGGCAATTAAAGCAAGAACGATGCATATCCCCATCCATAATGGATGATATCCATTTGTCGTTGTAATTTGATTGAATGTACTACCATTGCCTGCAACAATATTATGAGCTACTTGAAGATAGAAAAATGAATCATCAGATGGAAACTGCCAGGGTTTCAAAATAGCAGGAAGGACTAACAGAATAAACCCTATTATCCATAATATAGATGTAAATTTTATTTGCTTTAACATTTTTCAGCCATACAATTATATTTATTATCATATTTAAAGATTGAGCAATAAAAAAATATCTTGCATTAACAAAATTTTATCATTAATTTGCATACAAATATATTGCAAATTTTGGATTGTTACAGTTATTTTCATCAGTTCCAGACACATTGATTTCCCAATTTTTGGTTTTGAATTCACAATCACTTTGACAGGGGGATTGTGATTATTTTTTTGTTTTATCTAATTTTTCAAAGGTTTTTATTATGATTCTTTATGTTGGAAATTTGCCTTTTAGCTGCACCGAGCAGCAAGTCCGATCTGTTTTTGAACAGTTCGGTCCAGTTCATTCTATAAAATTAGTTACAGATCGAGACACCGGACGCAAAAAAGGTTACGGTTTTATCGAAATGGACCCCGAAGATGGAGCACGTGCTATTGAAAATCTAAATCAAAAAGAATTTGGCGGAAGAAACTTAAAAGTTAACGAAGCCCGCCAACGCGATTAAATCTGCATTTTTAGCAATAATATTGCTTGCGTATTATATGGTTATCCCCCTGTCAAAGTGATTTTGAATTTAATAAATTCGAATAGTATTCAACCCGCTCTTTGTCATCAAATGGAAATTTTTGAGTTCCAATTATCTGATACCGCTCGTGACCTTTGCCAGCTATCAATATTATTGTATCATTATCTGAATTTTCGACTGCATAACGAATTGCTTCATCACGATTTGTTATACAGATTGCTCTAAGACGTGATTCGTTATTGAGCCCTTTGTAAATATCTTCTATTATTTTATCTGGTTCTTCTGTTCTTGGATTATCACTTGTTATAATTACACCATCGGCAAGTTCGCCAGCAATTTTGCCCATAATTTTTCTCTTCGATTTATCACGGTCTCCGCCACAACCAAATACACATAATATCCTCTTATCGTTTTTTGCAATTTCCCTCAAAGTCAAAAGAGCTTTCTCAAGTGCGTCAGGGGTATGGGCATAATCAATAAATGCTATTGCACCATTTTTAAGTTCCAATTTATCCATTCTACCCGGTGCACCTTTGACATTTTTGATAAGATCTATCAATTTTTCTAACGGAAGACCATTATATAATGATTGTGCAATTGCAATCGCTAAATTTTCAATATTAAATCTCCCTGTTAATTGAGAATTTATTTCTATTTCTTGGAAATTGAAGAAATCGCTGTTATTAATTAGTGTAAACTGTACAAAATTGATTCCGAGTTTCTCATTGGCAATTATCAAATGATTGGATTTCTTCCAGCCAACATTTATTATAACCTTAGCGATGCAATTCTCAACAATTTTCCCGCTAAAAGATGAATCCCCATTAAGTATTGCAATTGAATTCTCATTAAGACTATCGAACAAAATTTTTTTCGCACTTAAATAATTATCCAAATTTATATGATAATCCAGGTGGTCTTGTGTAAGATTGGTAAATAATGCATAATCAAAATCAATGCCGATTACTCTGCCTTGTTTTAGTGCATGAGAAGAAACCTCCATAAATATGTTAGTTACACTACTTTTGTTCATTTTATCAAAATAAGAAAATAAATCCTTTGACTCTGGGGTTGTGTTAATCGTATCTATATGATTTTCACCATAAATGACGCCTGTTGTACCAATTATACCAGATTTAATCCCTGTAGATTCATATATTTGATGAAGTATATAGGTAAGAGTAGTTTTTCCATTTGTACCCGTTACACCGGTTAAATTTATTTTATTTTTGGGATAATCATAAAACCAATTCGAAATTGATGATAATGCTTTTCTGCTATTTTCAACTTGAATATAAACAATGTTATTAGGTAATATTAATTCCTTGAAATCCATTTCACCAACTATTATCCCAGCATTTCCTTTTATTGCTGCCGGAATATAATTATGTCCATCTATTGTCTCGCCTTTTATAGCCACAAATACTGAACCTTGCCGACATTTGCGGGAATCATATTCAATTGAGACAATTTCATAATCGCGTTCATTATAAAATTTTGCATTCTGTAATAACTTCTTTAATTCTGATAATTTTTTCATGTAATGAATATGAAAATTTCAAAGAAGCGAAATTATGAATATGATTCTTAACAAAAAAGAGAGTTCGGAGAATACGATAACATTAGCTTGTAATAATTTATTTTCCCGTTATCGCTCATTCCATAAATAAAAAAGGTTTCCAGGAATTTTCAATAGTTCCAAGATATTGCTTTATAAACAAAATGTGATGGGGCTTTGATGGTTTAGAAATTAATTTCATACCTGCTTCCTCTGGTGTTCTATTGCCTTTCTTATTGTTGCAGCTAATACAGGCAGACACAAGATTATCCCATGAATCTGCTCCTCCGCGTGATTTGGGAATTACATGGTCAATAGTTAAAGTTGTTGCCTTCTTACCGCAATATTGACAACGATAATTATCCCGCCGATGAATGTTTTTGCGTGATAATTCTACCTTTTTATGTGGAAATCGTACATACGAAGCTAAACGAATAACGCTTGGGTAAGGAAAAGATTGATTTACAGTTCTAATTAATTTACCTTCTTTCTTTTCCACTAAGTCAGCTTTCATCAAAAGAAGTAAAATTATAGCTTTCTTAGCGCTACAAATGGAAATTGGCTCATAACTTTGATTTAACATCAAAACTCTACCACCTAGACCGTAGCTGTTGTTGGAATGAATTGATTGGAAAGTGTCAAATTCTGCAATGTTTTTTTCGTGGAAACTGAAAATTACCTCCTTTCCAAAATTGCAATAAACATTGACCTAAATTTAGCAAAAAAAATTAAATATGTCAATGCATTGATAATTCATCAGAATTTAACATTAACTAAAATATCAAGCGATTATTTACAAAAATGTTGCTATTATAAAATGAAAATGATTAACAAAGAATTGAGTAAAATTCAGCAATTTTAAAAATTGTTATTAACACCTATAATTACAACAAAAATTTTACATTTACAAATTTTCTGAACTTGATTTTGTCTTTTTTATATTTATTCGCTATTTTTGCCTTTTAAATTTTCGTATCCTATATTTAAAGAATTACTAAACAAGGATAAATTCTATGAACGAAGGAAAAATTGTACAAGTTATAGGTCCAGTAGTGGACGTAGAATTTCCTGAATCCAACATCCCTGCGGTTCTTAATGCCTTAAAAATTCCACGTAAATCTGTAGAAACCGGAGAAGAAACAGAACTTGTTTGCGAAGTACAGCAACATCTTGGAGAAGATAGAGTTCGCTCTGTTGCTATGGATTCAACCGATGGACTAGTTCGTGGAATGAAAGTTTATGATACCGGGGCACCTATATCTGTACCTGTCGGACCTGAATTACTAGGTAGAATGCTCAATATTACAGGGCATCCAATTGACGATTTAGGAACAATTGATGCAAAAAAATTCTATTCAATACACAGACCTTCACCAACTTTTGAAGAGTTAAGTACAAAAAGAGAAATGTTCGAAACTGGTATAAAAGTTATTGATCTTATCGAGCCTTTTACAAAAGGAGGTAAAACTGGTCTTTTCGGTGGTGCCGGAGTTGGTAAAACTGTTATAATTCAAGAACTAATTCATAACATTGCTAAACATCACGGCGGATATTCTGTATTTGGTGGTGTCGGTGAACGAACCCGTGAAGGTAATGACCTATACCTTGAAATGAAAGAATCCGGAGTAATTAATAAAACAACACTTGTTTTTGGCCAAATGAATGAACCCCCAGGTGCACGTTTCCGTGTTGGATTGACCGCAGTTACCTTAGCTGAATACTTTAGAGATGAAGAAGGTAGAGATGTACTCCTATTCATTGATAACATATTCCGATTCATTCAAGCTGGCTCAGAAGTATCGGCACTTTTGGGGAGAATGCCTTCTGCCGTCGGATACCAACCAACCTTAGCAACTGAGTTAGGGATTTTACAGGAACGTATTGCTTCAACTAAAAAAGGTTCCATAACTTCAGTACAAGCAGTATATGTTCCTGCTGACGACTTGACTGACCCTGCCCCAGCAAATACATTCACTCACCTCGATGCAAAAACTGTTCTCTCGCGGCAAATTGCTGAGCTGGGTATTTATCCTGCTGTTGACCCATTAGATTCAACATCAAGAATTATGGATCCAATGTTCATCGGCGATGAGCATTACAATACCGCTATGCAGTGCAGAAAAGTCTTGCAAACATATAAGGATTTACAAGATATTATAAACATTTTAGGAATGGATGAGCTTTCAGATGAAGACAAACTAACCGTCTATCGAGCAAGAAAAATTCAAAAATTCTTCTCTCAACCATTCCACGTAGCTGAACAATTCACCGGCTATGAAGGAAGATATGTAAAAATCGAAGATACTGTCGCTGGATTTAAGGCTATATTAAGCGGCGAATGTGACGATATTCCAGAAGCATATTTTAGTTATGCCGGTACTATTGATGAAGTTTTCGAACGTGCTAAAAAATCATAAAACATCGGGGTATAAAGTATGTTGAAAGTCGAAATAGTTGCACCTCACGAAAAAATTTTCGAAGGTGATGCCGAAATTGTATCTGTACCAGGTTCTAAATCTCCATTTCAGATATTAAAAAATCATGCCCCAATTGTATCTGCTCTTGATTCTGGAATTATTGAAATCAAAAACGGCAATCTCAATAATATCTTCGTTATAAGCTCTGGATTCATCGAAGTTTTAAACAATAAAGTCATTATCCTTGTGGATTATGCAATTAATGCAGAAGACCTAATCCAATCCGAAATTCTGGAACAAATTAAAATGCTCGATGAAAATATTTTAAAAGCTAAAAATAAACTGGAAATTGAGGAGTTTCAAAAACAATTAAAATTTGCCAAAATCAAATTAAAGGCGATTGATAAAAAATAGTTAAGATTATCTAAATTTATTGTACTTCAATAATTACCCCAAATTAAAATTTCAATGAATCTTAATTAATTTTGGAAGCAGTGAAATATTTTTTTTATAAAAATTGTGGAAAACGCTGTGGAAAATTGGTAAAAATGTTGATAACTTCAAATTTTTTAAAGTTATATTCACCACAATCAATACATTTGAATGCTAGTATTTTCAAATTTAGGCACAATTTTTTCATAGTATCTTAACACAATACAAACAATTTTTATTTTGAATGAGAAAATCGTTCGCTTAATTTTAATCTGACATACGGAATTAAGCCTCCAGCATCAATAATAGCTTGGTGTGCTTTCGGAAGTGGCTTGATATTAAATGTAGAATTATTAGTAACATTGACAATTTTATCACTTTCAATAATCAGTTCATCATCTTTTTCAGCTTCAATTTCAGGACAAATAATTATTTTCAACCCTAAATTTATTGCATTCTGCAAAAATATTCTTGCAAAATCCTTTGCAATGATAATTAAATTATGCCCTTTCAATGTCGAAACTGCTTGTTCCCTTGATGAACCACAGCCAAAATTCTTACCAGCTACGATAATATCGCCTTCTACCGATGCGTCTTGATTTAGTAATCGATTTAATTCTGGAATATCAGCAAAAGCAAATTGTGGTGTCTCAGTAGGTAAAACAGTTGCCATATACCTTCCAGGATAAATTATATCAGTTGATATATCATCACCAAACTTCCATAATACTTTTGCCATTTTAATTCGCTCCTTTCTTTGGATGAGTTATAACACCAGTAATTGCACTTGCAGCTGCAACGGCTGGTGAACACAAATAAACTTCAGAATTTGGATTACCCATTCTTCCTTTAAAATTTCTATTTGTTGTCGATAAGGCACGTTCTCCATCGCCAAGAGCTCCTTGATGTATTCCAAGACAAGGTCCACAGCCAGGATTCATTACTAAAGCCCCAGCTTTGGTAAATACAGAAATGTAACCCAAATCCAATGCTTGATTATATATTTTTGCTGAAGCCGGAAATATTAACATTCTTGTATTAGGAGATACTTTTCGATCTTGAAGAATTTCAGCAGCTACTTTTAAATCATCAAGACGACCATTTGTACAGGAGCCTATAACAATTTGCTGTACTGGAATCCCTTCAACTTCGCCAATCGGCTTTACGTTATCAACTGTATGAGGACAGGCAATTTGCGGTTCGAGCTTGCTTACATCTATTTCAATTATTCTCTCATAATCAGCGTTTGCATCAGATTCAATGAATTCAATTTCACCAGTATAACCTGCCTCATCCCTTAAAAATCTAACTGTTTCATTGTCAGGAGCGACTATTCCTGCTGTTGCACCTGCTTCAACACTCATATTACAAATTGTTAACCTACCAGAAGTCTTCATTTTGGAAATAGTTTCTCCACAAAACTCCAATACTTTGTAATTTGCTCCTTCAGCACTAATTTGCCCAATTAAGTATAATATTAAATCTTTTGGAAAGACGTATGGAGGAAAATCACCATTTACAATAACTTTAATCGAAGCCGGCACCTCAACGTTGAGAATACGTCCCAATGCCCAGACAGCAGCCATTTCAGTAGCACCAATACCAAAAGCAAATGCACCTAAAGCTCCATGACTTGTTGTGTGGCTATCTGTTCCAACAATTACTTTTCCAGGTTGTATATATCCATATTCCGGCAATATTTGATGGCAAATTCCCCCTAAATCTCCACGTATATCGTGGAATTTACTTATACCTTGTTTGTTTACAAATTCACGGACCTTTTTCTGATTAGTTGCAGTTTTGCTGCTCTCTGCTGGCACGCGGTGGTCAAATATTATCGCTATTTTATCCGGGTCCCATACCAATGGCTCATAAGTTGTTCCTTTAAAAATTTCGAGGAATTGATTTATAACAAGCGCAGCATTTTCGTGAGACATTGCCAAATCTACTTTAGGTTCTAAAATTTCGCCTATCTCAACATAAGGTTTATCAACGGATTTAGCCAGGATCTTTTGCACTAATGTCTGAGACATATTTACTCCAAATTTATGACTTGACTTAAATAAAATTACCAATATCAATTCAAATAAACTGCAGCAAAAGTAAATCTGTAAAAAAATTTTGGATTAATTCTAAAATTATTGCTTTGGATGATTACTCTCTGAATCGCTTGTACGCAATTTCTGAAATATTTCAGGATTTATAGCTTCTTTTATTTTATTAAATAATGTTTCCTGTGTAAATGGTTTTGCGATATAACCTAAAGCACCACTTTTGAATGTATTACTAACAATATCAACGTTTAGATTTCCTGACAAAATTATAACTGGTATCTCAGAAGTTATATCAATTGCTTTCAACATTCTTAGCAATACATCGCCTTTTATTTCCGGCAAAACTATATCTAACAAAATCAGGATTGGTTTGATTTTAATAGCTTTGGAAATTCCATCTATTGCATCTAAAGCAGATATAGGAGTAAAACCCCAGCTTTGTAAATAGTGCCCAATGACTCTGTGTATCCAATTATCATCATCAATAATTAGAATTGGCAACAAGTCTTGCCCAGACTCTTTTGTAATTTTACCAGATTCAGATAACAATGGATT
Organism: Candidatus Kapaibacterium sp.; assembly: GCA_938031175.1. GTDB lineage: Bacteria > Bacteroidota > Ignavibacteria > Kapaibacteriales > UBA2268 > CALHGZ01. Next base: position 264,220 of record CALHGZ010000008.1, read on the forward strand.
ATCAACCAAAATTTTACCCGGCATTGTAAAATAATATTTTGTTCAAAATAATATGAAATCATTTTGGATTTATTATCGACAACTAAATGAAAAAATTTAAATTATTCCATTCTGTTTAAAATTATCAATATCTTCATCACTATAGCCAATTTCAATTAAAATTTCTTTTGTATGCTGAGAAAGAATTGGTGGTGGTGTAACTATTCCGTTTTCAAATTTTTCAAATTTAGCTGTCATATTGAAAAGGGGTATTTTACCGATATTCGGCACCTCAATTTCAGTAAAAGTTTTCCTGTGCTTAATTTGAGGCTGATTCAAAGCTTCTTCGAGGGAAAGAATTTCTCCTGAAGGCACCCCTGCTTCATTCAACTTCTCAACCCAATATTTTGTAGGTTTTTGAACTAATTTTTCTTCCAAAATCTTTGTTAATTCTTTACGATTTAACTTTCTATTATCCCGTTCCTTAAACCTTGGGTCCTCTTTTAATTCGGATAATTCAAGAATATCGGCAACTGCTTCCCATTGCTCCTGCTTATTAGCTGCGATATTTATATATCCATCTTGTGTTATAAAAGTACCCGAAGGTGCAGCTGTAAAATTATCATTTCCCAACAAAACGGGCTTTTGTTTCCCAATCATTAAATTTGCAGCTACCCAGCCCATCAATGGCATAATTGAATCGAGCAATGCAATATCAATAAATTGGCCTTCACCTGTTTTCTCCCGATAATATAATGCTGCCATAATCGCAAATGCCGCATTTAAACCACCTACAGTATCACATAATGGAAATCCTGCACGAAGAGGATTTAAACGCTCGTCACCATTAATAGCCATTACACCGCTCAAACCTTGTATTATCTGGTCATATGCAGGCTTCATTGAATCTGGCCCTGTTTGACCGAATCCAGATATTGCACAGTATATTAGCCTTGGATTATGTCCTTTTAACACCTCATAACCTAAACCAAGCTTATCCATTACTCTTGGACGAAAATTCTCAACTAAAATATCCGAAGTTTTTACTAATGAAATGAAAATTTCTTTGCCTTTTTCTTCTTTCAAATTCAGAGTTACAGACTTTTTATTAGCATTTTGAGCCAAAAAGCTAGTTCCCATTAGCATGTTGTTATATTCATTAACACAGCCTAATTTTCGAGCTAAATCTCCATCCTTTGGATTTTCAATTTTTATAACTTCGGCACCAAGCCAAGCAAGGTGTAGCGTGGCAAATGGTCCTGATAGTACATTTGTTAAATCCAATACTCTTATACCTTCAAGCATAAATAAACCTATTTATTTATTAAAATAAAATTTCACAATTCTAGATATTCCAATAATTTTTTCCATGTCAAATTTTTTCTTGATCCCTTTTGCCTGCAACAATTGTACAAGTGATTCCGTTGATATATTACCAACAGGAGATTTAGTAAAGGGACAACCGCCAAGACCAGCAAATGCAGATTCGAAATACTTCACCCCGCAAGATAGTGCTATACTGCTATTGGCAAGCCCCATTCCATAGGTATTATGAAAATGACAAGCTAATACCACCGTATCGTCAAGCTCTTTTATTTTATCGAAAATTCTCTTGACCTGATTTGGTTTGCCCATTCCAGCTGTATCAGCTAAACTGATGTTTTTCAAACCTGCATCGATATATTCTTTAACGATTGAAATTACTTTCTCTTCAGATACTGGTCCTTCGTAACCACAACCAAAAGCTGATTGAACTGAAACTTGCACTTTCTTGCCAGCTGATAAAGCCTGCTTTGCCATAGTAATTATTCTTTTTCTTGCTTCCTCTATTGTCATTCCTGTATTTTTCATACTATGGGTCTCACTGGCTGAAACTCCCATACAGAACATATCAACACCACAGGCTAAACCACGTTCCAAGCCTTTTTCGTTTAGCACAAGAGCAGAGAAAACTATATTATCGGGCTTCTTACCGGGCTTTGAAAAATATTCGAATAACTTCTCCGTATCAGCCATTTGTGGCACTTTGGTAGGATTAACAAAGGAACCGAGTTGAATGATATCAATTCCACTATCAAACAAAATTTCTACCCACTGAATTTTTATTTCTGTCGGTACTATTTTTGATTCCATCTGCAGACCATCCCTCAGTCCCACTTCGTGAATAAATACATCTTCCATCATTTTGCCTAATTTTAAAATTTAAATTAATTTTATATCGTTTTCATTTTTAAATCTTTCCAAAATCATTTGCCAGAATAGATCCTCGGTTTTACTTCGCTCAAAATTTTTACAAGCATAACGAATCTCGAAAATCACCTTACCATCTTTCAATCGCATTCGAACAAATGGCTCAATATTATGAAACATCAACTCTTCAGTTTTTGCTCTTATATCAAAAAGCTCTTGTTCAGAGAACTTATAACTTAATTGATTTGCAATTTCCTGCAAAATAGTTTTTGCTTTTTGTAAATTACTGTCTAAACTAACTTCTACAATCAAGTCATTCCAGATAACTGAAAGCCCTTTTGAATAATTGGCAACAGGTGTAGTCAGAACTAAGCTGTTTGGAATTTTTATAATTCTTGCAGTATGCTCATCAGATTTAACCCAATTACCAATTTCAGCTAAGGTAAAAAATATCGGTCCAGTTGCAATTACATCGCCAGAATGTTCACCGATGTGGATTCTATCACCTATATCAAATAAACCACGCCAAATAATCACTGAATTCGCTATTAAGTTTAGTATTAATTCCTTTGACACAATTGTTAATGCAGCTCCAACAAAACTAAGTACTGTAACAATTGAGCTAAAATAACGCCTCCACAATAAAATTACTAAAATAGCAACAGAAAATAAAAAAACATAATTAATAAATTGACGCCAAAAAAAACGTCGTCCCGGATCTTTAACTCTTTTATTGATGAACTTTCGAAAATACTGCCTCAGAAAATGAAACAACAATATTCCAATAAAACTTAACAGTAATTTTAATTCTAAAACTTCCAATAATTCACTTAAAAAATGCATGTGTAAAGCCTTTATTTATCATAATAAAAAGTAATATTAATAGTTTTACTTATTAATAAACTAATTTTGAACATTTATTTTATTCAAATTAAATTTGACTATTAAAATAACACAAAATTAGGAATCAATTTATTTTTGAGGTAATAATGAAAAATCCCCAAAAAATCAAAACACTATTATTATTGATTTTCCTATTATTCATCAATTTTCTATATTCACAAACAGATGTCAAAAGTCTAGAGGAACTTCTCAAATCCCACGTTAGATTTTTGGCATCCGATGAACTCGAAGGAAGGTATCCCGGAACCAGGGGAATAGCTGAAGCAGCAAACTTTATTGAAGAGCAATTTAAATTAATTGGTGTCGAACCAATAAACAATTCGTATCGCCAGCGATTCCCTGTTACAATTGGCTATGATATCAATGATAACAATAAAGTTAGTTTTGAAGTTGTAGTGCCAAAAATTGGCGTGCCGCCCGAAAAACTCAAACCTATGTCCCGTTCTTGGCAGGTCAAAACTGATTGGATGCCAGCTCATTTCAGTGATGATGGTAGTATAAGTGGTGAAATGGTTTTTGTAGGTTATGGAATTACGGCAAAAGATCTCAATTATGATGATTACGACGGAATAGATGTAAAAGGAAAAATTGTTATACTATTAACAGATACTCCCGACGGAGACGATCCCAATAGTAAATTTGCACCTTATGCTAAACTCCGCACTAAATTAATAAATGCACGTGAAAAAGGTGCTGTCGGTATGATTATAGTTAAAATTAATAGTGATTCCGCTAATGTATTTGAGCCACTTATTTATGAACCTGCTGCGAGAAATTCTGGTATGATTGCAATACAAGCCAATAGAAATAGCATTGCTAAATTCTTCCCACGAGAAAGTAATTTATTCCCTACTGAACTAGAAATTAACAAAACAAAAAAACCAAAAAGCTTTCCCATACCAAATGCAAAAGTTTTTATCACTGTTGAACTAACAAATAAAAATGTTATGACTGACAATATAGTCGGTATAATCCGCGGAAGGAATTCAGCAAATCATCATTTTGTAATCGGTGCACATTACGATCATTTAGGTTGGGGGGGACCTACATCTTTACACGTCGAAAGAAAAAATGTTTATGGCGGTAAAATAAAAGAAATTCATAGAGGTGCAGATGACAACGCCTCGGGCGTTGCTGGTTTAATTGAATTAGCTAAAATATTTAAAGAGAATCCTACAAATCGTGATATTCTGCTCATTTCATTCTCTGCCGAGGAACTTGGATTGAAAGGTTCTCAATATTACGTTGATAATCCCCTCTTACCGCTCGACAACTTAGACTTTATGATTAATTTGGATATGATTGGCAGATTAAGAGATAATAATCTAAATGTTTTTGGTGCCGGCACAAGCCCTCTCTTCAATGGTTTACTCGACTCATTATCAATTGTCGATTCAATCCGAATCACGCGTTCTCAGGGTGGATTTGGACCGAGCGACCATTCCTCTTTTTATAAAAAAGATATTCCTGTATTAATGTTTATCACCGGTGTCCACGAAGACTACCATAAACCATCTGATACCTGGGACAAAATCAATTATAAGGGGATGGTACACGTTTTAAGATTTATTGAGTCAATGATTCGCAATATTGACAAAACACCCGGCAAATTACCATTCACTCAAACTGATGATGTTGCTGAAAACACTCAACGCCAGCACAGTGCTTATAGCAATGCACCCTGGTTTGGAATTATACCAAATTTTGAGGATTCCCCACTTGGTTGCAAAATTAGTGGAACAAGTCCAGGTAGCCCTGCTCACAAAGCTGGATTGTCCGAAAATGATATCATAACAAAATTCGGCAACACAACCGTTAAAAATCTACACGATCTAACTTATTCCCTCAGACAGTACAAAGCAGGCGATAAAGTACTTGTCAAATATATAAAAGCATCGGATAATAAGGAATATACAGTCGAAGTCCAGCTTACAGAAAGGAAATAGTAATAAATGCTCAATGAAATAACTAATCAAAAAAAACATAGCTTTGTGCTATATAACAAATTAAATGAACAAATTAAATGTGATCTATACTTTACTGAACCTCAACAGCCTGCGCCAATTATTATTTTACTCCACGGCTTCAAAGGCTTTAAGGATTGGGGATTTTTACCAACTTTAGCAGAAAAATTGGCATTAGCAGGCAATATTGTTATCAATTTTGATTTTTCCAGAAATGGGATTATTGATAAACAAAAAATGATTTACAATGCTGAAATCTTTGCTTCTAATTTAATATCAATAGAGATCGACGATGCTTTTACCATTATTAAATCAATACATTCTAATCAAATACCCGGCTACAACTTAGAAAGTAATTGGAATAATAAAATTTATTTAGCAGGCTTTTCGAGGGGAGCTGGAATATCTATTTTATTATCAAATCTTACTCAGATTGATAAATTGGCTCTACTGGCACCCATATCAACATTCAATAGATATACCAAAAGACAAATTGAAAATTGGAGAAATACAGGAAAATTAATTTTCAAAAATTATCTGACAAATCAGAATTTATATATTAACTATTCGTATATAGAAGAAATATTAGTAAACTCTGAAAAATATGATTTAATAATTTCAATTTCAAAATTAAAAATGCCGATATTAATTATACATGGTTTAGCTGATTTAACCGTTAATGTGAAAGAAAGCAAAATGTTGTTCGAAGCTATAAATAGCGTACAAAAATATTTGATTTTAATTGAAAATGCCGGGCATACATTCAATGCCCAGCATCCATATTTTGAGGAAAGAAAAGAAATTAATGACATTATTCAACATTTGATAAAATTTTTCACATAATTATGAAAAACATTATATTCATTTTGGTTTCAATGGAGATACTTACCTCTTGTGAATTGATTGTAATAGGAACAAAACGACAAGAAATTTTCGAAATTAATCAAAACTCACCAATTGGTACGATTTTCCTGTTCAAAGCCGAACTTGATAGCAGCAATATTCACGCTGCCTCACAATTATTAGCTCACCCAAATGGTATGAAATACCTTGCATACGAAAAATACGAACTATTTGATGACATTACTCGCTTAAAGAACATTATTTCTCATAAGCCTGTAACTTTAGTTAAAGCTGACACAATTTCAGTCAACCATTGTAAGGTTACTGTTGAATTGGACTATCTCAAAACATTACAATTCACAACCTCAAAACTTGATGACAAGTGGTTTATAACAAGCATCCCAGAATAAATTATTAACTTAAAAGGACACAGATGGCAATATTTATTCTACCACGCGAAGAGCAAGTCGAAAGTGATTTTAATAATGGTGAAATTTTTGAAAATAAACCATTAGGATTCCCTAATGAAGGTGGTGTTTTAAAACCTTATTCAAATCTCTTCTACTGGGCAAATGCTTGGTCTGATAAAGGAAGTCTTCTGAAAGAACACCGACATCAGGGATTCGAAATTTTGTCATTTGTTTTGCAAGGTAAGATTGAACACTTTGATAATAAATCAAATATTTGGACACCCCTTACTGCAGGCGATGTACAAATACTTTTCGCTGGTAAAGGTATAAACCATGCGGAAAACTTTTTCCCCGGTTCAAGAATTTTTCAGATATGGTTCGACCCAGGTGTCCAAAAAAACCTCAAAATGGAGCCTAATTACAATAACTTTAAAAGTGAACTATTCCCAACAATTGAATATGACAATTTTTTTATCAAAGTTTACAAGGGAGAAAATGCACCAATACATATGTTCTCAGAAAAAGTTGAAATTTTCGGAATGAATTTTAAAAAAGGACTTAGTAATATTAAAATTAATCCTGAAAAAATTTATTCTGGATATTTAATAACTGGGTCAATTCTCATTAATGGATACGTATTAAAACAGGATGATTTTTTTATAGCTCAAGATGAAGAAATTATAACTATTGAAGCCAATACCCATGGCAATTTATTTATTGTAGCAACTCCTGCAAAAATAAGCTACAAAACTTATTTTCAAATATATCTTAAATAAAGTCGCAAATTATTCATTTCATAAATGATTGAACAATATATCATAATTTTGGATTTGTTCATTATTTTTATTTCATTTAAATATAAAATAAATATATATTTGAGTAATACTTTATGAAAATTTGGAGATAAACTAAAAATATGTTAGCATTAATATTATCAATTATTTTGTTTTCAACAAATATATCTACTAAGGAAATACGCAAGGATTTTGATAAGCTTTTCAGAATAAGCGTTAAATACGAAAAAAACGTGAGATATGTAATAGCAGAGCCAATTCTTCCACCCAAAAATCATATTCTACACGAACTATTTTTATATAACCGTTTTTATTTTGAGTATCTGATAAAAAATGCGGTTGATTATAGAAATATACAGGATTTTGCCGATGATACAACTATCCTCAAATCCGAATTTCTGACAAGATTAGATACTTCCAAATCCTTCAATAGTTTGTTTTTTAGAACAGTTCATCATTATCTACAACAACATAACATCGAATTAAAAGATTTCAAATCCCAACCCGAAGAAGTATTGCTTGAGCAATTGCTTTTGATTGCAGTCAGATTTTTTGAGCCTTACCGAATAGATGATAATGGAATAATTCTATCTAATATAATCAATAATATTACATCTATGAGTGATTATGAATTAAGCCGAAACTATATCATCGAAGCATTTTGTTATCAGGCATTAATTAATGAAATGCATATCAAAAAACATAATTTAAACATTACATTTGCACGATTAATTCAGGAATTGAACCAATTCCCCTTTTCAATAGATGAAGACTTAAAAATCAAAAGATTACAAGGTGCCCTGTGGTATCTATTTTCCAAAGATAATAATTTGAAAAAAGTTATTGCTGACGAATATCAGAGATCAAAAAAATGGCTACCTATCTCGATTGTTAATTTTTAATTATGAGAAAGCTATGATTCATAAACATTCAATATCTAGTAAAGAGGATATCATTCAAACAATAAATCAATCAATTATCGATAAGACCCACATTATTTCTTGTTTAGCAAATGTTGCATCTATTATTTATCACAGTTTAGAGAATATAAACTGGGCTGGCTTTTATTTCAGAAATAACTATGAATTACTTTTAGGACCATTTTGTGGTAAACCAGCATGCGAGAGAATTTTAATTGATAACGGAGTATGCGGTTATTCTGCTAAAATAAAAAAAACAGTTATCATTCCAAATGTTGATAATTTTGAAAATCACATTGCCTGCGATCCTAACTCAAAATCAGAAATCGTCATACCTCTTTTGAAAAACTCAATTTTATATGGCGTTCTGGATATTGATAGTCCCAAAATAGACAGATTTAACGCTGATGATAAATTATTTTTTGAAAAAATTACTGAATTGATAATGAAGCACCCTGACATAGATTTATTGAAAAACATTTATAAAATATGATCAAATTCTATTTATTCATTTTCTTCCTATCATTTAATAGCTTACAAGCAATTCCGTATATAATTATCAACGAAATCCAACCGGCACCAGTTGGGGATGAACCAGAATGGATTGAATTGTACAATCCTTCCGATACTGATATAATACTGATTAACGCCTATATTACTGATGCTGTCTCGTCTATCAAAATCGAAAAAATTGAAATTAATGCTAAATCATATACTATAATTACACGTGATTCTACTACACTATTGAAGAAAAGGATGCTGCCAGAATCCGCTAAAATTTTTGAAGCAAAAATTCCTATTTATAATAATACAACTGATCTTGCAACCTTGAGAAATTCAGATTCAACTCTTATAGATTCCTTATATTATAATATGTCATGGGGTAAAACTGGAATTTCCTTAGAGAGAGTTGATCCATTCTTGCCTGCTACAAGTAAGGAGAACCTAAAACCTTCTCTTTCACCCGATAGTGCAACAATGGGCTATGCTAATAGCCACTCTATACCTGAATTTGATTTAGCAGTTAACTTTTATTATGGTGGTAACTTAGAAAATACACTGGAATTAATCGTTACAAACAGCGGTCAAAATGCGGTTAACGAAATCAAAATTGAGCTTGGTTACGACCGAAATCAAAATGCAATCTTTGATCACGATGAATTAATATTTAGCCATTATGTCGATAAAATCTCTATCGGTGAAGATTATACGCTCAGCTTTTCTACCAGTAATTTAATTGAAAACACAGGAAAAAGTGGGTATATCCATTTATTTGCAAGAATCTACTCAAAATACGACAAGAATAGCAGCAATGATTCGATTTATTTTATGTTTTACGTACCCTATTTAAATACAATAATTTACATTAATGAAATAATGTATGACACAAGCCCTAATGTAGCTGAATTTGTTGAACTTTATAATAATTCATCGGACACAATCTCCCTCTTTAATTGGTCAATCAACGATCGAAGAGCAAAATCATCAAAAGATTTTCTATTTTTTGATAATCCTGAATTTGTAATTTACCCATTTGGATATGCTATAGTAGCTTGGAATGATAATTTCTTTGTGAATTATCCCGAATATAGAAACTATAAAAATGTTTTTGTTAAGAAAAAATCTATGAATTTAAATCAAAGTAATGATGATGTATTACTACGTACACCTAATGGCTTCATACACGATTCGGTTTCTTATTATAATGATTGGCATTTAACTTCACTTCCAAATACTAAAGACTTAAGTTTAGAAAAACGTGCACCAACTCTCCCATCAAATTTAAGAGATTCCTGGTCAACTTGCACCGACCAACGCAAAGCTACTCCACTGGAATCTAATAGTATATTCAAGCAAATTGACACAAATATCGACTTATCAGCAACACCAAATCCATTTTCTCCAATCAGCAAAAATCAAATCTGCATAATTAATTATACCATACCTTTTGAATTCTCAAATCTAAGTGCTAGTATTTATGATAAAAATGGTCTTATTATCAGAAAAATAAAGAATAACGAATTGACTGCACGTAAAGGGTTTTTTCTATGGGATGGCAAAAACGAAAAAGGATTCTACCAACAAAGCGGTCAATATATATTGCTCATCGAAGCCAAAGATATAAATAGCAATCATATTTATGTTTCCAAGCTCGTATTAGTTGTAGCTAATTGAATTTAATTTCTATTTATAACAGCGATTTTAGTATAAGATGAATTACCTGTTTTTGCAGATGTGGTTAAAATTAGATAAACACCACTATCTACTATCCTACCACTACTGTCCCTACCATCCCATACAGCAACACTACCTGATGCTTTAATTGTGCGGACGTATTCGCCATTAATTGTAACTATTCTAATATCAGAGTCAGCTTCAAGCCCTTCAATAATCATATCACCTTCAATAACAGGATTAAATGGTTGTGGATAGCAATTCAAACTATATTCGCTGAGAGGAATAACCGACAAACTTTGAGCTTCAGATATACCGAATCGTGTACCAAAATATATTTTACCGGTTTTTATATCACTTGCAAGGCAACGCACATCATTAGATAACAATGGACTATTAGCAGTTGTTAAAATTTCAATTGTTACACCATCTGGATCAAGCACAAACACTCCATTCGTTGTAGCTATCCATTTGTTATTCAATGCGTCAACAATAATATCATTTACAAAAATATTCCTAAGGTCTCTAATTTCTTTTCTAATTACAATCTGAGAATTAGTAATTGCTGCTAATGGATTCATGATAACAGAAATGCCCGTTGGAGTTCCGACCCAAATCAAACCATTCCTATCAATAGCAAGAGCAGTACAATTATTATCAAGCAAAGATGAATTAGAAGTTGTAAGCATTCCAGCTATATCATCATTAGGATCATCAGGAGTATTGTTTTCGTTAAAGTAATAGATACCTCCCGAATATCCATTGTCAGAAGCAAGCCATTTTGTATTCCAGTTGTCTATTACAAGATGAATAAATGAACGCTGATTCGGAACAATACGATTTACAAAGGCCCTGAAATTGTACTCTGTATCGAATGATAATAAATTGGGTCCACTTGACATTGCACCAAATTGAGGCATCCAGATTGTTCCTTTGTTATCAATTGCTGTTTTACCTACAACTGTAAAACCATTGCCTACAAATGGAGCATTACTTTCATCGTAAACAGCCAATTCAAACTTATTGCCTATATTTTTAGCTAAAATTAAACCGTTGCCCTTTGTACTTAAAATAATATCTCCTTTAGGATGTACATTAATTAGATAAGCCGAGCGCAACTTGCTACCAATTTCCCCAAAGTCGAATGGAGTAAAATTTTGCCATTTGCCTCCAGATAAAACCATAAAACCAGTTCCAAAGCTTGTTCCGTCTGAACATGCCCACAATTGACCTTTATTATCTACAATTAGAGATTTTATATTATTTGAAGATGGTGTGGGTGGTAAAAAATGTTTAGAAGAATTACCATCAAAAACAGCAAATCCATAATTCTGATAAAAAGCTATTGTAATATTCTCGTTATCATTAAAGTAACTAATATGACCAATTATTTTATGTGGATATGAACCGAAATAATTATCTCGAGTTAATGATTTAAAGAAAAATTCTGTGGAAAAGAATAATTCATTTCCATCTGTTGAAAAATTGAGTACCTCTGTGTCTAAAATTTGCTCAAAATTATTATCAACTAATTTGAAAATACCTTTGTCAGTTGAAGCATATAGTGAATTTTGATAAATAATCAAATCTTTAATTATTGTAGCATACAAACCTTCGGAATATGAATAATTTATCCATGCATCCCGAGGTGCAAGAGGTTTATCTAGCTCTGCATGAGCTATACCCGCATCAGTTGCTAACCAAATTTTATTTTGATGAATCAGTATTTTATTTACTGCAACATTTGGGGGGAAATTGCCAATATTAAGTGCATCTTCTATAAATACTTTTCTATCTGTATCGAATACCGTCAAACCAAAAGCACAGGCGATGAAAGCCTTATTCTCGAAAAATTCTATATCTTTTATTTTAGGATTTGTAAATCCTGCCCTTTTTATATCTAAAATGTGTTCCCATTGATTTCCTGCTTTCAAAATCTCAAGAATACCATCCGCTGTACCAATGTAAATATCACCATTAGCCGGATTTATAGCAATAGTAGTTAAATCTAAACTAATCAACTCATTAATATTAGTGAACAAAGTGAATGAAGAATCAACCAAGTTAAATTTAAATAAACCGCCGTCGCTTGCTGCCCAAAAATTTTTTTCTTTATCAATTACACCTGCATTGATATTCCACTTTGAAGTATGCGATTTCCAATTCTCCAGACGAAATTGATTTTTCGAGTATAAGTTAAAAGTAAATATAATTAAAAGATAAATGTAAAGACAAACAGCTGTTTTTGTCATAATGTATTAAATAAATTGAACTAACAGCAATGACGAAACTATTATTTTTTTTGTTTTAAAGATTCAAAAAGTGAAGCCATTTCTAAAGCAGATTGAGCAGCTTCGAAACCTTTGTTACCCGATTTACTCCCAGCTCTTTCGATAGCCTGCTCAATTGTGTCTGTTGTAAGGACCCCCAAGATGCAGGGGATACCTGTTTCAAGCGAAACATTTGCTACTCCTTTTACCACTTCGGTTGCTATATATTCAAAATGAGGAGTTGCACCTCTTATTACAGCTCCGAGAGCAATAACTGCATCAAATTGCCTCGTTTCAGCTAACTTTTTAACTGTTATTGGTATTTCGAAAGAACCAGGACAATAAACAATAGTTATCCCATCATCACTAACATTGTGTCGCCTGAAAGCATCCAAAGCTCCATCAAGCATTTTTTGGACAATAAACTGATTCCAGCGTGATACTACAATAGCAAAAGATTTACCCTTGCCGTCATAATTACCTTCAATTATTTTCAACATTTTACCCTCTTATTTTATGAAATTTCAAAATATAAAATTATTAAAAAAATTCTCGAAATAAGAAAAAAATTATTATTCGTATTTATAATATTTATAATTTTGAAACTTATAAATTAACAATTTTTGAATTAAGGAGTTAAATATGCTTATGCGAGGAATAATTACATTAACAATTATCATAATTTTGATAGCTTGCTCAGCTGAATCAAAGCAGGTAGAATTAAAGAATCATCAGGATTCAATATCTTACGCACTCGGCTTACAACTAGGAATTAATTTTACGAAAGACTCTGTATATTTAAATACAGAAGCCTTTCGCGCAGGTATGCACCAAGCTATGTACGGCGATACAAATATGGCGCAAATAACAATGCTTGAACAAAAACAATTATTATTAAATTTCCAAAATGAAATGCAACAAAAATTGCAGCAAAGACAAACCTCAAACCTTGCTAACAATAAGCTTGCTGGTTCACAATTTTTAGAAAAGAACAAAACTCAAACCGGTGTAAAAGTCACCAAAAGCGGTTTACAATACAAAGTCATCGAAGAGGGAGATGGGTTAACACCTACAGCTCAAGACACTGTTATAGTCCATTACAAAGGGACTTTAATTGATGGTACCGTTTTCGATAGTTCAATAGAAAGAGGTCAACCTGCTAAATTCCCTGTTGGGGGCGTTATTCCTGGTTGGATTGAAGGTTTGCAATTAATGAAAGAAGGTGGTAAATACATGCTTTATATTCCATCAGATTTAGCTTATGGCGACAGACAAGCCGGACCATCTATACCCCCCGGATCTACTCTAATTTTCGAAGTAAATTTGATTAAAGTTATCAAATCAAAAAATTAATTCACTCAAGTAATTTGAATTAAAGACGGGTTACATTGCCCGTCTTTAAAATTATAATGTGCAATAAAATTTTAATATGATTAAAAAATATTTGTTAAATATACTCATTCTCTCTATTACCTTTATTAGTGGTTGCAATCAGAAAGAATCACCCATCCAACCACCTTATGAACCAGAAATAATCGCATACATATCCGGCGAGGTTGATTTGAAATATGAAGCACAGGGTTGGGTAACTCAGAGTTTAGATAAAAAATCCCTATTTTTTAGCAGTATAGCAAAAATTAATCAATACAAATGTGGATTAGCATTTCTTGTAAATTTCAAAGATTCAATTCAAACCGGCACCTACGTTTTTGCCAACAGTAATACAAAACCTGATACAACTTATGCAGTAGCTGCATTTGAAATTGAAAAAGATGATTTTAAAATAACATTCTTTTCACATTCTGGTCTAATTCAAATTAAAGATGTTAGCGGTACAAAATTTTTTGCTGACTTCCAATTTTCTGCCTCAGACAACGATAGCTTAAAGTACATAACAGTAAAAAATGGCATCCTACAAGCTTTACACTGAAACTAAACTTTATACTTCAACTTGGTGGGAGGTATTGGAATTGATTATCTCAATAATTTTTCGGGTTAGACCACTTTCTTTTATTTTCTCGGTAATCATATCAACAAGTTCAAGTTTACTACCACTTATGAAATTATTAATAATAAATGTGTACTCATTTGGTAAAAAGTCGATCAATGTATTTTTATCAAAATTCTCACTTGCTCTATTAACTATGAAAATCACATGAGACGCATCTTTTTTATCAATTATTTTACTTGCATAGATTAAATCGCTTGTATCGGGATTATATAAAATCACCATAAATAAATCGCTTATACCAAGTAGATACAGCAACTTTTTTTGATCTTCAATTAAAGTATTTACAATAACAATACCATCATCATCTCCCACCAAATCTTTTGCAGTCAAAATTGCAAATTTCATTAAATGAATATCAATTTCGCCTGCAAATGAATTAGTTTTCAAAATTAAACCTTCTTCTGATTCATAAACAGTAACGCGACCTTTCCCAAAATCTTTAAAAGTAATTGCTTCAAGTGGGCAAGCCGTTTGACATTCTCCACAGCCTTCACATATTTCTGAATTGACTACAAATTTCATATTTCTCATAAATATAGCCTGATATTTGCAATTTTCTTTACAAATGCCACAATGAATACAAATTTCACTGTCAATCCTTGCGATTTTATGACCTTCATATTCAAAACTTGCTATAGATTTAAATTTATTGAAATACCATAAGTAATCATTATTTTCCTTGAAATCAACAAAAACCACTTTAGTTTTATTTTGAGCAAAATAATTCATTAAAACCTTCGAAATCAAAGTTTTACCAGTTTCTTGTTCCCAACTACTTATAGAAATTATTTTTGCACTCATCTGTTTTAAACTCACGGATCAATAAATTATTAAGGTATCAAAATTCTTTTCCTTATAAACTTTTGTTTACCAATTCTTAGCTCAGCAACATAATCTCCTGCTGGAACTTTCCGACCTTTATCATCTCTGCCATTCCAAGTAATCGTATAATTGCCGGCAGGCTGAACTCCTTCAAATAGAGTAGCTACAAGTACTGCATTTAATGAATAAACTACGATTTCCACCTCAACAGCATAATCGAGCTTATAATTAATGACTGGCGAAACATCTTCGGTTAAACCCAATACAGTTCCAATATCAGATAAAGGCACTCTAAAACCCAAATCCGATGGATTACTAATAAAAGGAACTGTTTGAGACATTTTTAAATTATAATCGTATTGAAACTTTTCTGTTGCAGAAGGAATAAATAGCTCCCTCGGAATTGAAGCAAGATTGCTTTGAGCTGCAAAAAAACCTTTTGATTGATCTGCTAAAATGCGTTCCATGATTTTGCGACTATGTAAATCTAAACTAAATTCTATGCGTGATGAAATAGGAATACTTAGACGTAAATCATTGAAATATGCACTGTCTTGTTCCGGTGTGAAAATTTCTAAAGCTCCTCCGGGAAGTGCCGTGCGTGAATCTATTGATCGGTCGTTTGCAAGTGTATCACCTGTTATTACTTGCAATGGGCTTATTTCTTTAGGGCGTTTGATTAATATATCATCGCTGTAATGTGAGAATAAATAATTTGTATTAATAATTGGTAATAATAAAAATAGTAAAATTTTTACAGTGTTTTGATTATCTTTTATATTAAAAATTGTATTTATCAAACTATTTTATAAATAATATCCATCAAAAAATTTTACTGACAAGACGATTTAAAATTAATTTAAATAAAAAAAGCCGTTCTAATTAATTGAACGGCTATAACAGGTAATATTTTATTAGGAAACTGTATCAATCAAAGAATCTTTGTCCTTATCAGAAATAATATCCATAATAGTAAATGAACCTGGATTTGTCGTCGTTGATTCAGTTGTCTGCTTTTTTGTATTTTGTTTACGTTGATATTCTGTTTCAGTCACTTCTTCTTCTAAAATCGGTGCTAAAATTAGAGATTCATCCTCAGGAATTAAATCAGCTATTGTTACATTAACTTTATCGCCTACCTTAAATGGTATCTTATTTCCCTTCATAAGTGGCTTAATTTTACTTCTCGGCATAAATCCATCAACTTCACTATCTAATGATATAATAGCACCTTGAGGTACTATCTGCGAAACCGTTCCTTCATATTCACTACCAACAGGATATTTCTCAGCTAATTTAGGCCATGGGCTCGCTTGAGTACGCTTCAGACTAAGGGTAATTGCTTGTTTCTCTTCCGATACAGACATTATATAAACTTGTATTTTTTCGCCTGGTGTTAAAACTTCGGAGGGTGATTTTATACGTTTAGTCCAAGATAATTCCGTATTTCTCAAAAGACCATCTACTCCGGGCTTTAACTCGACATAAGCTCCAAAATCAGTTAATCTTCGTACAATACCGCTATAGATATTACCCACAACAAATTCTGATTCAACATTCACCCATGGCGATTCTTCAAGTTCTTTTCTACTAAGGGCTATTCTACTCTTTTGCCTGTCTATATCAATAACAACACAGCGTATTGTTTGCCCTTTTTCGAAAACTTTTCGCGGGTCTCCGATTGGGTATTGTGATAATCTGGATACATGAATTAGTCCTTCGACAATACCTAAATCGACAAATACCCCAAAACTTGCAACAGATGATATCTTGCCTTCTACTATATCACCTTCTTTTATATTCTCCCAGAAATCATTTTCTAAAATCTTTTTCCTACTTACAATTACAGTTTTCCTGCCTTGATCGTCAACTTGAAGTTCATGTATCTTAACTTTTATTGTTTTACCTAATACTTTTTGTAGTTCCTCTTCCGAGGGATTCCTTTTAACTGAAAAATGAGAAGAAGGTAAAAACAATTCCATATCTTCGTAAACAACTCTTAATCCACCTCGGATCCTACTTTTCACTTTAACATCAATACTTTCGCCATTAGCGTGTACCTCAAGCAATTTTTTAAATGTTTCTTCAACCTTTTGAGCCTGTAATTCTTTTTCTTTCTTATCTTCAAACTTCTCGAGGTCAATTTTTTCTACCTTATTTTTCTCTTCTTCAATATCAACGGGTTTTTGCTCCACTTGAGATACTTGTTCTTCAGCAGAACTCGTTTCCTCTTGGACCAGTGGTGCTTTAGCTGATTCAATATCATTGACAAGCTCTTTGTTTGCTACTTTATCAGAAACTGTTGATTCCTCTACAGGTTCGTCGAGATTTTGAATTTCACTTTGTTTTTGTACTTCAAGGGTATCCATGTTCTGAGTGTCCGGTTTTACCGTCTCGGATTCCTGCTGTGTTTGTTGAATGATTTCTTCATTTGCCATATTTCACACCGTTTTAAATAATACTTATTTTTTAAACTGCCCTGCGGCATTTTGTTGCAAGATTTTGCTAATTTGAAAATTTAAAGAACTTAAATATATAAAATTTATGTCAAATTTCAATGTAAATATTGTAAAAAATTTATCTTAAAAATTAAAATTTCAACTAATAATCAAATCAAATTTTATTCCGATCAAATTTACCATTAATTGAAATTTAAAGCTAGTAACAGGCTAATTATAATATAACATCCTGCAGAATGTATTTTTTTATGATTTTTTTTGCTAATAAGAAAAAAAATAATAAATTTGTATTTTGTTTTAACCAAATATTTATTTTTTTATTGAAGTCAGAATATAGGAGATTATATGAGCGTTCGCCGTGAATATGAATCAGTCGTAATTATCAATGCTGCTTTGGAGGATGAAGACATTGAAAATGTGATCCAGAAGATTACTATATACATCGAAAATCACGGCGGTGTTATAAAAGAAATAAACCGATGGGGAAGACGCAGACTGGCTTATCCAATTAACAAAAAGTATAATGGATTTTATGTTCACATTGTATTTGAAGCATTCTCCAATACAATACCTGTAATTGAAAGATTTCTTATTCTCGAGGATACCGTTTTAAGGCATTTGACCAAAATCCTACCCAAAAAGGTTAAGGATTTCCGTCAAAAGCGTGCAACTGAACAAGGCAAACTCGCTATGCCTCAACCACAGGAAGAAGTAAAAGGATCAAACAAATCTGAAGAAAATGTCAATGCCGAAGATAATCAAGCCGAAACTATTGAAAATATAACTGCTAATGAATAATTTTTGGAATTAACTCGGTAAATAAATATGAAAGTAATTCTAAGACAAGAAATACCAACTTTAGGAAAAGTTGGAGATATTGTTAACGTCAAAGATGGATATGCCCGAAATTATCTTATTCCACGCGATTTTGCATTCATAGCTACCCCCGGCGCAATTAAAGCTATTGAAATCGAAAAAAAGCGTCATATGAAAAAACTCGAAAAAGAACGTGAAAAAGCCGAAGCTCTTGCAAAAGAATTAGCCGAATTAACAATCAGCATTCCAATGAAAGTCGGTGAAGAAGGCAAATTATATGGCTCTGTAACAGCTCAGCTGATTGCTCAAGAACTTCAAATAAGAAACTACGATATCGATAAAAAGAACATATACCTCGAGGAATCAATTAAAACATTAGGCATATTCGATGTAAACATTAAGCTACATCCGGAAGTTACTGCAACAATTAAAATCTGGGTAATAAGCGAAGAATAGAAATTCAATACTTTTATATATGAATAACCTTGCCTTGATCATCGGTGCCACTGGATTTATCGGTGGCAATTTAGGCAATGAACTAAAAAAAAATAACTGGGATATAATCTCTGTCTCAAGAGATATTGATAAATCTAAAAAATACGTAACCTTCGCAAATGAGCATATCAACATTACTGCACTAAACCCCGATTTAATATCCAAAGCTGATGGAGTTTTTATATTTGCTGGTGCTCCTATTGCCTCTAAACCATTAACAAAAAATTATTATAAAATTGTTTACGACAGTAGAATCAATCTAACAAAAAAAATTGCAAAGTTAATCGAAGACGCTCCAAGAAAACCTAAAATTGTAATAAGTGCCTCTGGTACAAATTATTATGGCAATTTAAATGAGCTAATAGCAACTGAAAGTACAACACAGGGATTATCCCCTCTTGCTATATTATGCGGAGATTGGGAGCGAGCTGCTTCACCTATCAGCAATCATTCGAGACTTATAATTGCAAGAATTGGGATGGTACTTGATGATAAAAACGGTGCTTTACCAAAAATGATCCTTCCATTCAAATTTTTTCTCGGCGGCAAAATAGGAAATGGCAATAATTGGATACCCTGGATTCATCGCGAAGACTTAATCAATGCACTAATGTTCTGCATTACAAATGATATAATAAATGGACCAGTTAATTTCGTTGCACCAAATTCTGTCAGAATGGGCGAATTTATCAAAATTTTAGCTCAATCATTAAATAGACCCGCGATTTTCAAAATACCAAGCCCTCTTATCAAACTGATAATGAGAGGAGGAAGCGAAGTTCTACTCAGCAGTATAAAAGCAGTACCACAAAAATTAATTATCACAGGTTTCCAGTTTAAATATAAAAACATACGCGAGGCACTCAATTCATTGCTTACAAATCAATAATTCTTCTTGAACAAGATTTATTATTTCAAAGTCAAAATCTCATTTTTATTAAAAAATTCCTCCCAATTTATTAATTTTCCAAAAAAGTTAATATATTTCAGCAATTACCGAAATAAATAAAATGAATATTAACAATAATTGAACTAAAATGGACCAATCAAAAGAAACAATTTTTTTCACTGATACGCAGGACCCCGAATCCTATTCATTAGAAAATCAAATAGCAGAACATTTGGAATTCAGATTAGCCAAAGACAAAATAACCGTAACACCAAGAGATACTTATACCGCTCTTGCCTTATCAATAAGAGACAGAATGATTCGAAGGTGGTTACGAACTCAACATGTTTATATTCAACAAAACGTAAAAAAGGTTTATTATCTTTCCCTCGAATATTTAATGGGCAGATTACTCAGCAATGCTCTTATTAATCTTAACTATTATGATAAATGCAAGGAAATACTCAAAGGTATTGGCTACGAGCTTGAAGATATAATTGAAATTGAACACGATATGGGACTTGGAAATGGTGGATTGGGAAGGTTAGCAGCTTGTTTTCTCGATTCTATGGCAACTCTTGAGTTGCCCGCTTTTGGTTATGGAATCCGATATGAATATGGAATATTTACACAAGACTTTGAAAACGGTTATCAGGTGGAAAAACCTGACAATTGGCTTAGTTACGGAAATCCATGGGAAATTATGCGTCCCGAACATACATACAGAGTTAAATTCTATGGGCATGAAGTGATGACAACCGATAAACGTGGAAGACTACGTTTCGACTGGGTCAATACCGATGATGTACTCGCTATTGCATACGATATACCTATTCCCGGATATCGGAATAATACAGTTAATAATTTGAGACTTTGGCAAGCTAAATCAACTAATGAATTTAATTTCACTGATTTCAATCTCGGAAATTATATTAAGGCAGTGGAGGATAAAAACCGTTCCGAAAATATTTCGAAGGTTTTATATCCAAATGACAATGTTGAAGCTGGAAAGGAATTGCGACTAATGCAACAATATTTCTTCGTCTCTGCTACTCTGCAAGATATTATTAGAAAATTTAAAATAAATAACAGCGATTTTAGGGATTTCCCTAATAAAAATGCAATCCATTTAAACGACACCCACCCGGCTGTTGCCATACCCGAACTTATGCGATTACTCATGGACGAGGAAGAATTGCCCTGGGATCTTGCATGGGAAATCACCACCAATACTTTTGCTTATACTAATCACACTGTTCTTACTGAAGCACTTGAAAAATGGCCTGTAATGATGTTCCAAAGAATGCTTCCACGGCATCTGCAAATCATATATGAAATAAACTACCGATTTTTAGAAGGCGTAAAATGGTATTTCAATAACGACCTGCAAAAGTTAAGAAATATGTCAATCATTGAAGAAGAACCCGAAAAACAGCTCAGAATGGCTAATTTATGTATAATCGGTAGCTACTCTGTTAACGGCGTTGCTGAATTACATACTGAAATAATTAAAAATAAAGTCTTCAAGGATTTCTATGAATATCAACCACATAAATTTAATTGCAAAACAAATGGTATTACACAAAGAAGATGGCTCAAAAGGGCAAACCCACCACTGGCTAATTTAATTACCGATGCTATTGGTCCTGAATGGGTGACTGACCTTTATCAACTAAAAAAACTTGAACAATTTCAAAATGATAGCTCATTCATCGAACAATTACTGATTGCAAAAAAGCAAAACAAAGAAAACCTAATTAAATACATTTACGACAACTACGGCTTAAAAATCGACAACGAATCAATGATAGATTCTCAAATTAAAAGAATGCACGAATACAAAAGACAACTCTTGAATGCTCTGAATGTTATAACAATGTACCTGTTTTTAAAGGATAACAAAAATGCCGAATTTGTACCTCGAACAGTCATATTTGCTGGTAAAGCCGCCCCGGGTTATTATATGTCTAAACTAATTATTAAATTGATTAATTCAATATCGAATGTAATTAACAATGATCCTGACACAAAAGACAAACTCAAAGTTATTTTCCTAAAAAACTATTCAGTAACCTTAGCAGAACTAATTATTCCAGCATCAGACTTATCCGAACAAATATCTACAGCAGGCTACGAGGCTTCCGGGACTGGAAATATGAAATTCCAACTAAACGGAGCTTTGACTATTGGTACTCTCGATGGAGCTAATATCGAAATTATGCAAGAAGTTGGTCAGGAAAATATCTTTATTTTTGGTTTAACAGTTGACCAAATAGCCGAACTAAAAAACAATGGATACAATTCATATTTTTACTACGATAATAATCCTCAATTGAAGCGTGTTTTGGACTTAATCAACTCAGATTATTTCTGTACATTTGAACCACAAATTTTCAAACCTATTTTCGACGCTTTAGTTTATCACGGTGATAAATATTGCCTACTTGCTGACTATGATTCCTATGTTAACAAACAAAAAGAAGTTAGCCAGAACTTCCTCGATAAATATGATTGGCATAAAAAAGCACTTTTCAATATTGCCAGAAGCGGAAAATTTTCCAGTGATAGAACAATCCGTCAATATGCTGATGAAATTTGGAATGTAAAAAGCGTGCCTATCCCAACGAGCGATTACAACTTTTAATTAATTAATAGTAGAGACGTTGAACTTCATCGTCTCTACTAAATCTTTTCTATTTACTCTTACATTTTGGCGTATTTATAAAGTATTGATAAATCATTTCCAATTATTTAGCCAATTATATACTTTAACAATTTTTTTTTTATTCAAAATTTTATTATTTTATCACGTTTTCATTTCGAATACAAATTAACTTTCTTAGCTATCTTACAACTTTAAAAAATTTAAAACAATTCAAGGTACTTTATGGAAAGGCTTCACAGATTACTAAGGATTGAGGATCGCAATTTAATTTTGATTCTATTTTTATGCCCCTTTATCTGCTTATTAATATCATCTTGCGGTACAACACAAAAGATTATTACCTGGAATGTAGAATTAAAAGAAACAGAACTTCCCATCACTGATAGATGCAATCCTGAGGTAAAGCTTACTGCAATTAAATCTGGCGATAAGCCAGTTCTTATTCCTGAAAGCGAAGAAAGAGAAGCAAGAGTCAGAGTACTTGGGATGCCCTGTTTCGAAGGAGAGGACCCACCTGTTTATGATCTACCAATCAGCAGAATTAAAAGGATTACCTATGTCAGCGACCCCTTGCTACCTCCGGTTTCACTTGATGTTTCTGAATTAGATATTTTAGAGGGTTGCTGTAGGCAAAGAACCGGATTCTTGTTTTTCGATAAATTTGAAATTCGAGGGTGTATAGGCTATAGAGGCTCGAAAGATAGTGTTGCATATCCAACACCAACAGGTGAAGAGATTTACCGCTCATCATTTATCAATTTTGACAGAGGTGGTTCTTCAATGATATTTAAATTTGAAATATCCGGCTTTTGGAATCTGCCGTTCATAGACAAAACTAATCGCCTTCAAGCTGGTATATTGACTGGACTCTGGCCTACTGACGAATCCTTTTTCATTCCTATAGGTTTAAATCTAAGATATACATTAAATCAGATGCCTGCAAGATTTTCTGATAATTGTAATTCCTGGTATATGTATGCAACTGCAGGATTACCTCTTGATTTTCAAACTAATGCCCCTCTTTTTGCTACTAATGCTAAATATCAGCGTATATTTTATGGTTTAGGCATTGGGTATGATATTGCAATAACTTGCTTTATGGACTTTTCGATCGATTTAGGGTATCGATATATGAATCTTCCTCTCCCTGAAATTCTTTGCTGTCCCTCAACACCAAACGATCAAAGAAATCCATTTAGAAGTTCAAATTCAATATTATTAAGATTTGGACTAACATTTTAATATGGGATGTAAAACAATAAGAGATATATAAAAATGAGTAAAAATTCTAATCCAATATTATTTCTACTAATACCGATAACAATCATTATATTTTCTGTTTATTCCTGTATGGAATCGAATCAACCTGATTCAGAGGGCAATTATAACTTAACTGTTCGCGTGATTCAAATTGACCCAACCCAACCCAATACAACCACACCTCTGGCTAATGTCAATGTAAAAGTTAATCCAAGCGATGGTTCAGCACAACAAATTGAACAAATCACTGATTTTCAGGGTATAGCAAGGTTTACTCTACATTTACCAATTTTTGGAAAAAACTTTGATATAATTGCTCAACATAATAACCGTTTTCAAATTAAATCAAATATTTTAATCTGCCGTGACACCTTAGTTATATTTGTTTTTGATACTTCAAGCATTCCTTCCCTCGATTGCAATATCATTGGCTCCCAAGACTCAGTCATTTTTATTGATGATAATTTTTCCAGGGAATTGCAACAAAATACTCCCCTAAATACTAATTATTATACACAATGCAAAAGTTTTATCAATTTATCCCAAAATCAAGAAACACTCTTAATTCGTTTACCACAGCTTAATTCAAATGAATTTTTCATAAGTTCTATAAGTATAAATGGTAATTTAATATATCCATTTCCCTCCGAGATCAATTTAGCTTATGGACAGGTTCTAACGATCTGTTTTGGTGCTAGGACAAACGTAACCCCCAACATATACAATTATAGATTCATAATTAACGTAACCTGCGATAACCAACAACAACAGATTATATTAGATTTAAATTCAAAAATCGTAGCACCGACATGCACATGCGATGATATAAGAAATAATGTTTATGAATTTAATCTTACCCAGCGCGTTGAAGTCGGAACTTCAACTGATCATCAAGAGAATGTCTTTACCAATAATACCACTTGCATGATCAGTGTTTCACAAGAATCTTTTGAGGGGAATAACGCCTGGTCAATCCTATTTCCTTCATTTCCATTAGTGCTAAAACCAGGAGAAAGTCTAAATTTGCGAGCAAGATTCTCTCCCAAGAATTCAATTCCTACTACAGGTATACTCCGGCTTAAACTAAGATTTGATGGTACAACTCAGGATTGTCCCTTTGAGGTAAGACTAAACGGAAATGGCTGTTCGCCTGCCTGCCCTTTAATTAGTAAAACAAGATCATTTTTCAGACCATTTGGTACACGGTTAAATGAATATATTGATACCCTCTCAAATCGTGATGACAGACGTGTTTTACTCAGATTACCCGGACAATTATCTGACCAATATACAAGTGCAGCAGCTACATACTACATACTCAATCCTGATACAGCTTGTAATGAAATCATTGTTAATCTAAGTGTAACCCCGCAAGATGCTGATGCAGCAAGATTTTTCAGAGTATCACCATCTATTTTGAGATTAGCCCCCGGAGAAATCGGTGCAATTGAAGTAACTTTTATTTCACCTACTTTTGATGAATTTACGCAAATTTACCAAAGACGGGGTGGACAACAACGCTTAATTGACAGTCTTTTCAAAATAGTCATCAATCTAACTTCTTTAAGCTGTAATCATCGCATTGAAGATATAGCAGTGGTTTCAAAATATCCCGACATAAGCCCAATAATCAACTTACGCGCCTATGCACAAAGAACCCCACAAAAATCTGAACCTGAAAATGAAGTTTATTTCTTTGGTGCATTATCACGAACTATTCTTAAAACTCCCGATGGACAAGCAGGACCATATCCACCTGATAAAGGCGATATTTGGGTTGATGTCTTAAATAACAACCCTTCAGCAAATCCACCTCAAGAACCGATTTTGAAATCCGTTAATAATACAATTGGAATGAAAATATGGCAAAGAAACTACATTGAAGAAGACTTTTCAAAAGTATTCAATGTATATAACCAATTTATGAGCGATCCGAATCATAGTTTGGGCTATAGTACAGCACCATTAACTGGCCTTCAGGTCGGTGATGTTGTTGCTTTCAAACTTAATAATTTTGTATATGCGCTGATTTACATAAGACGTATTGATAATGGAACAGAAAATACATCCAGCAAACAATCTGGTATAGAATTCCGTTCAATTTTCCCAATTGTTGAAGAATAAGAGGAAATGGCTATGAAAAAAATTGTAATTTTATTATTAATGTCATTCAATATAGAAATGGCACTATCCTCTAATGATATACATGGTGGTATTTTAGACAAAAACGTAAATTCCAATGATGAAGATTATGCTTCTTATGTTATTTATGGCACAACAACAGACACTTTGTTTTTTACAAGTTCACGACCAATACCCGATAGAAGGCCAATAGCGCTTCCTGCTGAAATGTTTTTTTCGACTCGTCCATCTTCCGATCGATTAATCCCCGGAAAAAAAATAAATGAAGGGTGGTTACCTGCTAAAAGAATAACAGCTGATGCATCTCGTATAGCTGAATTCACAAGAGGTTCTCAAACATTAAGCTCCGATCGAATTATCTTTGCTGCAGAACGTGACCTTTCTACAACTACAGCAAGAGGCACAAGCTATTTGTTTGATTTATGGGAAATGACAAGAACAGCCGATGGCTTCAGTTTACCACAACCAATATCTGAAATAAATGAAAGAGATGCCTGGGATTCCCAACCCGCTCTATCTCCTGATGGTAAAATCCTTTATTTTGTTAGCAATCGCAATGGTGGTAAAGGCGGATTAGATATTTGGTATTCAGTCCGCGATGCAACAGGTAGATGGCAAAAACCTAAACTTGTGCCAAATATTAATACACCCGGCGATGAACTCTCACCACATTGCGGTGCTGATGGAAAATTCTACTATGCGAGTAACTGGGATTATGAAAAAAATGAAATTGGCAAAACCGGTCGTGATATTTATCGTGCTGACTATATTGATGTTAATGGTATTCCATTACCTATCAACCCATTAAAATTAGATGAAGCATTTGCACGTGATGCCAAATTATATGGTGTCAAAATACCACCTGATATTAAATATAATTCAGATAGCGATGACGAATTTCCTTTCATTTCACCTGACCGAAATTTTATATTTCTAACTTCCAACAGAAAAGCTGAATTTGGAAAAAGAAACATTTACGCATTTTCTATGCCAAAATCAAGAATTCAACTACAGGTAAATGTAAGAGAAAGAATATTAGATGAAAATGGTATCGAAGTTCAATCAGCATCACCAAAAGTTGGATTACCTCTTTCATTAGTCGATCTAAAAACTGGCGTAACAAAAGAAATAACTTCCGGTTTACCTTACGAAGTCGATAGTGATAAATCATACCAGATTCAATTCACAAAATTTGTCGAACAGGAATGTTATCAGAACAAAATCGAAGGACCAAACCAATTACAAATCACAACCAAAAAACCATTTGCTTATGACACAACTTATTACCTTGACGCTTTAATTACACGCCAAAAACTCTCGATTGAGCCTATTATATTTTATTCAACTGAAAAGATTCCATACTTTATTACAGGTTATTGGTATCCCAACACAAGTGATAATCTTGCTATTTTCCGCCAACGCGAAGCTTCAGGATTTTTCGATCAAACTGGATTTATTGATTCTACAGGATATGATTATGAAAATATTGCAAAAATCATTGACCAATCATTTGAAGAAAGATTATATAAACCATTGCTTGAGATACTACCTTCTTTTCAGGATTTTTGTTTAGATACACTATACCTAAAAATTACAATACATGGATATACCGATCCGCGTAGTTTATCAGCAGGAAATGAACACCCCTACCGTCCCCAGTCACGATATAAAAGAATTTACCCCGATGAAACAGTTACAGTTGGAATAGATGAACGGGGAAATCCGGTTACAATCCAACAGGGTATGGATATGTTTCGCTCAAGCTGGCAAAATGATCCTAATAATAAACAATCATATTGGATTAAACTACCAAATGAAGGCGAGGAAGGAAATATCCTACTATCTAAGCTCAGAGCTTATTACACTTTTGTTACGTTTGACAAAAAAATGATCGAAAAATCCCCAATTTATGCACAATTACGCAATCAAGGCAGAATTTTACTCGATATCGAGGGCTTCGGAATTGATAAGGAAGGTTACAAAATACGAAAATTACGCGATGACCCAGAAAGTCGGCGAATAGAAATTTATCTTGATATAATCAGACCAAATGAAGTTAATACTCATAAAAGATTAATGGGGGGTAAACTAAAAATAGTAAAACCTAAAGTAGCAACTGAAATCGCTATAGGCGATGAAGAACAACCACAGATGAAACCATTGCAAGCTCAAGACATTGGAAAGAATGATCAGGCGATCAATCAAACACAAGAGACATTAGTACATCAACAATCCTATGAAATGATACAAACAAAAAATTTGCCCAAGCCTATTGAAACACCAGTTAAAGAGAATTTTGAATTCGATTGCTTTGCAATTCAATACGATACTTATGACGAACGAAAAGAAGCAGAAGCAATGGAAAAAATTTTAAATGAAAATGGCATCTTAGACACAAAAATTCTTGATTATTTTGATGCATTTGGGAATAGATTCTTCCGCTTGCGATCAGGCTGCTATGAAACTGCCCAGATTGCTTCTGATAAACTTAATGACTATCTTGATATTTTACGTGCAATCGGAATTAAAAGAAAACCAATGATTGTCAAATAAAATTTTGTCTAATACAAATCTTTGAAATTATGAAATCAATTTACATATTTTTAGTTGTTTTAGCTATTACTTCCTGCAAAACATATCAGTATAAACAATGGACTTATGAAAGCGAGGAAAAACAAATTCATGTAGAAATAACACCATCACAAAGCGTTAGTATTCCAAGCGATGGCTCTGCTCCTATCGCTGGATTAAAACCTAAGGATAAAGTTGATAAAGTAATTACCTTCACACAGGTAGGAGAAAAATTTGAACTAAAAAATGGTCAATCAGCCAATTTCATTTATGATGGTATATCACCTGAAGAAACATATATAATTTATGAACAAACACTTGATGGCTACATCCTTCAATTGGCATACCGCAATGAAAAAGTACATTTATCTTTCTCAAGATTATGCCAAATTTATATAGTGGCAAATCCCGCACTTGTTACAACTGAAGTCCCACAAAACTTAAGATATGAGCAAATTATTTGGACTCCACGAGCTGACGGCACTTGGGAAGTAAGAATCGGTACAACTGAAAGAGGATGCAAAAGTCCTGCATTAGACGACATCAAAAAACTAAGGACGAAAACTTATGAAAGCCAAATACCCAAAAGGTAGATAACTAAAATCTGTTTTAAAAAGTATTTTAAACTCTAATTTGACTAAAGAATTATGAAAATTATTTTATTTTTAATTTAAATTTTATTTAAATTTGCTAAATTTCTATTTATTAAGTAAGATCAAATAACAAAATATGAAATATAAATTCCTAAATACCATAATTATAATATTTTTATTATTAGTCATTAAACTCAATGCAGAAAAAACATTTTTTACAATTTCCGGTGTAGTTACCGATAAAATAAGTGGTGAGTATGTCATTGGTCTCAATATAGCAATTTTACCAACTGATACAACCTCACAAACTCCAGTCGCAGGAACTTTCACAAATAAATTCGGATTTTATTCTATCCCAAGAATCAAAACAGGTTCATATATTCTACGCGTAACTGGTATTGGATACCAACCATTTTTTCAGAAAATAACCGGCAGAAGCAATGAAGAATTGAAAATTGATATCGCACTTGAAAAAGTTGATATTAAACTCGAAGAAATTCAAGTTGAAGCAGAACGTTACATTTCTTCAACAAGCACCATTTCAACCGTCAGTATCAATCCGATGTTCATTACCAAAGTTCCTTCACTTGGAAGCGAGATAGATATTTTTCGGACATTGCAATTACTGCCCGGCGTTAGCAGTTCCTCTGAATTAAACAGCGGATTATATATCAGAGGTGGTTCACCTGATCAAAATCTCATACTTTTAGATGGAGTTATTGTATACAATCCGAACCATCTTTTTGGTTTTCTCAGTACATTCAACAACGACGCTATAAAAGATATAAAATTAATCAAAGGTGGATTTCCCGCTGAATATGGCGGTCGGCTTTCAAGCGTTCTGGATCTCAATATGAAAGAAGGTACAAAAGAAAAATTTAGTGGAAGCGCTGGTATCAGTCTGATAAGTTCCAGGCTGACACTCGAAGGACCTATTACCGAAAACTCTACATTTATGGTATCAGGCCGAAGAATGTATCTCGATGTCATTACATCTCTTTTGTATCCAAATAGTAACGATATACCTTCATACTATTTCTATGATTTAAATGCCAAAATCAATTATAAATTAGATAAATCCAACCACTTATTTTTAAGTGGCTTTTTCTGCCGTGATGTTTTTGCTACACCTGAACAAAAAAATGAAGATAATTTCAATATTAAATGGGGAAATGCTACCGGTAATTTTAGATGGATGCATATCTTTTCCCCACAGATTTTCTCTAATTTTTCACTAATTTATACACACTATAAATTCAATTCCGACTTTAATACTGCTGATTCATTAATCCCTAATTTTTCTACACTCTCTGGAATTGAAGATTTTACATTTCGTGGAGAATTTCAATATTTTTTAAATACAGACTTTACAATTAAATCAGGTATAGAAGCAACAAATCACCGCTTCGAGGCAAGAGCCAATGAGTGGCTAATCAACTTAATCAATGAAGAATGGGGATTAGATTACAAAAGTAGTAACATAATTAATTCGCTCGATGCAGCATTCTACATACAAAATGAATGGAAAATCAATCCCTTTGTCGAAACTAATTTTGGCGGCCGTTTGTACTATTTTCAGGAAGCTAAATATTGGTCATTCGAACCCAGATTTCTTATGACCACCAAAATTAATGAACAGTCACTAATAAAGACATCTTTATCCCTTGCTCACCAATTTCTACATTTAATAACCCGTAATGATTTCAATTTACCTACCGATCTATGGTTCCCATCAACAGAAACCATAAAACCCGGAATAAGTTGGCAAGTAATTTTCGGTTATGAAACTACTTTACTTGGAGGTGATTATCTAATTTCAGCCGAAATCTACTACAAAGATATGTTCAATTTATATGAATATAAAGACGATGCCGAATTCTCTTTCGGCATACCTTTAGAAACACAGTTCACAAAGGGAAAAGGTTGGGCTTATGGGCTTGAGATATTCCTGAATAAACGATTTGGTAAATTTACAGGCTGGATCGGTTATACATTAGCTTGGACTAAACGTGTATTCAATGAATTAAACGAAGGCAGAACATTTTATCCAAGATATGATCGCCGTCACGATATTAATTTAGTCTTAACTACAGATTTAAGCGATGATTTCGAAATAGGAGTCACTTGGATTTATGGAACAGGACAGGCATTTACTATGCCCACAGGTGTCTATGGTTTTTATGACTATAATTCCGGTTTTACATCATTTTATACCAAATATCACTTCAGCGAAAGAAACGGATACCGCATTCCTGCATATCATAGAATGGATTTAAACTTAATATATAAATTCCAAATGTTCAATTTACCATTTCAATTATCACTCAATGTATATAACCTGTATAGTAGAAAAAACACTTTTTCAATGTATGTCAGTTATAGTGAAGAGCATCAACGCTATGCATTGAAAAAAATTACCCTGTTCCCTATCATACCAACACTTGGTTTAAGTTTTAAATTCTAATGAGTAAAAGTATGAGAAAAATATTAATTTTAATACTTACATTTATAATTATCTCTTGCGAGGAATACGTAATAGTTGATGATTTACCCTTTGTAGAGACTTTAGTTGTACAAGGTATAATCCAACATAATAAAAATGTAGATTCTATAAAAATCTCCCGCACTCTACATCCCTTACGTCAATATTCCGAAGATTCCGCTTTGATTATAGACGCAGAAGCGATACTTGATGCTGGAGGTAGAATTTACAGATTAATTTATGACCCCAAAACTAAAGCATACAAATTCGAAGGTTTGAAAGGAATAAAAGGAATTGAATACAAATTAACCGTCAAATGGAAAAACTACAGAACCGATGCGAGAACCTTTATTCCAGATACTACAATCATTGATTCAGTCTATAAAGTAATACAAAAATCTGATGAAAATAACTTTAATTATACAATAAAAGTTTATGCAAGGTTTAAACCGAGGAATAATTGTGTTTACCTTGGCGGATTTTATGACAACACTTCACTAGATAGATTCTATAAATCATATCCATTTTCTATCTATAGAAGCAGTGATACAGCTAAAGATGGTAAGATTCAGATTCCTTTATTAGAATGGATTACAAACAATCTTGCCGATACTATTAGATTAAAAAATAATTTCCACTATTATATTGATGTTTACGATCAACAATTTTATGAATACTATTTATCAAGGCATCAAGGCGAACCTACCGAGGACATTTTCGGAACAAGCGGAAGAAACATTAAGGGCAACGTAACTGGAAATGGTTTTGGTATATTTTACGGCAAAAATGAAACCATTATAAAACTTAAATAATTGATAATAAAATTCCTTTATTCCAAATATTATTCTTTTGGTTTACATACCATCTATAATCTTATCTACTTTCAAAAAATTCAAAGAGAATAATATATTTCTTAAATTTGTAACTTTAACTAATTATTATTAGGACAAATGCAATTTAGACAAAGAACCCATAAATGCGGAGAGCTTAGAGAAATCCATATTGGTAAAAACGTAATTCTTAACGGTTGGATTTCACGCATAAGAGATTTAGGCGGACTTATTTTTATAGATTTACGTGATAGATGGGGTATTGCTCAATTAGTAATTTTACCTGAAACTCATCCACATCTTGCTGAAAAAGCCAAAGAACTACATTCAGAATATGTCATCTGGGCTGCTGGCAGCATTAGGTCAAGAGAAAATCCAAACCCAAATATACCAACTGGCTTTATTGAGGTTCTACTCGATGATTTCGAAGTTATCAACAAATCTGAATTACCTCCTTTCGAAATTATTGATGATTTACAAACAAGCGAGGAAATACGTCTAAAATACAGATATTTAGATCTGAGAAGACCTTCGCTACAAAAGAATTTAATCACTCGTCATCGCGTTTATCAAATAATACACCAATATTTTGACGAAAATGAATTTGTTGAAATCGAAACACCAGTGCTAATGAAATCTACACCCGAAGGTGCAAGAGATTTTCTCGTACCGAGTAGATTAAATAAAGGCAAATTCTATGCACTTCCACAATCTCCACAAATTTTCAAACAAATCCTTATGATATCTGGATTCGATAGATATGTACAAATTGTTAAATGCTTTCGTGATGAAGACCTTCGATCAGACCGTCAACCTGAATTCACTCAAATCGATTTGGAAATGTCTTTCATAAAACGTGAAGATATTTTCTCACTCATCGAAGGTCTGATGAAACGCTTATGGAAGGAAATTCTAAATATTGATATTATCACACCTTTCCAAAAAATCAAATACGAATACGCAATGAATACATTCGGTAGTGATAAACCAGATCTAAGATTCGGTTTAGAAATTAAAGACATAACTGAAATTGTAAAAAATTCAGGATTTAAAGTCTTTACCGATACATTTAATAAAAATGGGAAAATAGCACTCATTAATGCCAAAAAATGTGGAAATTTCTCACGTAAGCAAATTGATGAATTACAAGATTTTACTAAAAAATATGGTGCCAAAGGTTTAGCAACTATAAAATATCAAAACGGCGAAATTTTTTCCCCGATCGCTAAATTTCTTAATGAAGCAGAGATAAATCAAATCTTCGAAATTGCAGAAGTAGAAGAAAACGATTTACTATTAATCATAGCTGATGAAAAGCATAAATGCCTGTCTGCTCTCGGTGCTTTAAGACTTGAAATAGCCCGTAGAACTGGTATTCTTTATAATTTGGAAAATATTTATAATTTCTGTTGGATCATTGACTTCCCACTTTTTGAATGGGATTCAACGGAAAACCGGCTAAGTCCAATGCACCATCCATTTACTTCCCCTAATATCGAAGACTTACAATTACTCGATACCGATCCTTTAAAGGTACGAGCCTATGCATATGACTTAGTAATAAATGGAGCCGAAATTGGCGGAGGTAGTATCAGAATATATGACAATGAAATCCAGCAAAAGATTTTCAAATTGCTTGGCTTAGGCGAAGATGATGCAAATGAAAAATTTGGATTTCTACTCGATGCTCTCCGATATGGTGCACCACCTCACGGCGGTATAGCCTTAGGACTAGATAGATTGGTAATGACTCTTGTAGGCACTGAAAATATTCGGAATGTCATTGCATTTCCAAAAACAACAAGCGGATTATCTCTTATGGATGGCTCTCCATCATTTGTTGATAAAAAACAACTCGATGAACTCGGAATTCAATTAATCAAGGAATAGTAGGAATATTATTTGAATATGAAAATAAATTTTGCTAAATTTGTGAACCTACTGGGCCCGTAGCTCAGTTGGGAGAGCGCTAGAATCGCACTCTAGAGGTCGTGAGTTCGAATCTCATCGGGTCCACGACTAAATTTGCCCCGTGGTGTAATTGGCAACACGTCTGACTCTGGATCAGAAAAGTCCAGGTTCGAGCCCTGGCGGGGCAGCAAAAAATAAAAATTTGGGACTTATTCTATATCCACCCCATCAAAATACATTCATCGGCTTATTTATATAAATTAATACAATTATCACTTCCTTTTTAAAATATCCCTAATTTCTTCAAGGACAATTTCCTGATTGCTTTTCGTCGCTGGAGCTGGTGGTAATACCTCTTCTTTACGTTTCATGCTATTAATTCCCTTTATTACCAAAAAAATTGCAATAGCAACAATCAGAAAATCTACAATATTGTTTATAAAAATTCCGTATCTAATCATTACAGCTCCACTTGTCTCAGTTGCATCTTTTAATGGTACAGCCAGATTACTGAAATCCATATTGCCAAGTAGCAATCCGATTGGTGGCATAATCACATCATTTACAAAAGAGCTTACTATTTTTCCAAAAGCTCCACCTATGATTATACCAATAGCGAGATCTATTACATTGCCTCGCATTGCAAATTCTTTGAATTCTTTAAAAAAAGACACGTTACCTCCTGTCAATTATTATGTTAGAAAATATTATAAGTTATACCTAATTGCAATGCCTCTTTAATCTGTGTTCTTAAAGATTGTTGTTTTTCATATACTACAAGAAAATTTAAATTGACATTAAGATATTTATTGATTTTTGCTGTAATTAAATTATCCCACCTGACATCCCATACATCGAGGCTGTTGAAACGTGAGAAAAGCCTAATTTTTGTTTGATAAAACAAATTATCATCTATGGGCAGTTCGAGTTCAGAGACAGATTCAATACCGGTATCAAATTTAAATGCTTCAGTTTTATCTGAAGTTTTTGGGTCATCCGTGTATTGCCGGAATCGGTTTGTAAATGTTTCCTGCAATCCCATTCCTAATCTCCATTTAAAAAATTTTTCAATTGAATAAGCAAATCCAAGTGATTGAGAAATATATCCAGGGTCAAAAAAACCAGCAATTTGAGTTTCAGGCGTTGTTTTATAATCATAGCCATTTGCAATAATGGTTCTGACTGTGTTACTAAAATACGGGTCGGCAAACCATCCTAATGTGCGGATTAAAACACTTTCGAAATACAATTCATTATCAGTTGTTCTGAAATCAGCATCACCTAATTTATTCATACCGAACGATGTCTTCAGTTTATTTTTGAATGACCAGTTTTTCGAGCTGTACTCAAGCCCGAAATTACCGATCAAAGCCCAAGCAATTGAATTATCACCCCCTTGTGACCAATCCTGAAACGCAATCTGACTCAAGTTTAGCCCTATTATTCCAAGAGGTTTCCAATATGATTCATTTTCCTCAGTTTCACTTTCCTGACTGTAAGCAAAAGTTAAGCTTATCAAAGCAACTACAGCTGAAAAAACAAATTTTTTGAACATAATAAATCCATCTAGTGAAAAAAAATATAAAAATAAAAAAAACCGATTATAATTACAAAATTATAATCGGTTTAAATTCGATATTAGTTGAAAACCCTATTTTTTGTCATCATCAACTACTGTATAATCAGCTTCTTCATAAGGGGCTCCATCCTGAGACTTTTGCGATTCATTTGGGGTGGCTGTTTGCTGAGCCTGTTGAGAAGATTGCTGATAAATATATTGCGAAGCTTCACTCCATGCCTGATTTAATGCATCCATTGCAGATCGAAGATCAGCGGAGTTCTCCTTTATTGCTTTATTAACTCTCTCCTTTGCTTCTTCGATTTTTTGCCTATTTGTAGCAGGAATTTTATCACCAAGCTCTTTCAGTTGCTTCTCTGTTGAATAGACAAGATTGTCTGCCTGATTCTTTAATTCGATTTCTTGCTTTTTCTTCTTATCTTCGGCTTCGTACATTTTAGCTTCATTTTTCATTTTTTCGATCTCTTCTTTCGTTAATCCGCTTGAAGCTTCGATTCTTATATTCTGCTCTTTACCAGTTGCTTTATCTTTTGCGGTAACACCGAGTATCCCATTGGCATCAATATCGAATGTAACTTCAATTTGAGGAATACCCCTAGGTGCCGGAGGAATACCATCGAGATGGAATCTACCGAGCGAACGATTATCCCGTGCCATTGGTCGCTCTCCCTGTAATATATGTATTTCAACTGAGGTCTGATTATCGGCTGCTGTAGAGAATATCTCTGTTTTTTTTGTTGGGATAATTGTACCGGCTTGAATCATTGGAGTCATTACTCCTCCAAGTGTCTCGATACCCAATGTCAATGGTGTTATATCAAGTAATAATATATCTTTTACATCCCCGGATAATACTCCACCCTGTATTGCTGCACCAACTGCCACAACTTCATCGGGATTAACGCCTTTTGATGGCTCCTTGCCGAAATAATTTCTAACTAATTCCTGTATTTTAGGTATTCTTGTGGAACCACCGACTAAGATTACCTCGTCAATTTGCTGTGGAGTTAATTTAGCATCCATCATAGCTTTTTCAACAGGTTTCAATGTCTTTTCAAATAAATCCTGGCATAGACTTTCAAATTTAGCCCTTGTTATATTGATGTTTAAGTGTTTCGGTCCATCGGCGGTTGCTGTAATGAACGGAAGATTGACATCAGTTTGAAGCATTTGCGAAAGTTCCATCTTTGCTTTTTCTGCAGCTTCCCTTAATCTTTGTAAAGCCATTGGATCTTTGCGTAAATCTATACCTTCCATTTTATAAAATTCATCAGCTAAGTAATCTATCAATCTTTGATCGAAATTATCACCGCCTAAGTGAGTATCTCCATTTGTCGCTTTTACTTCGACAGCACCTTCTGCTATTTCCAGAATAGAAATATCAAAAGTTCCACCACCGAGGTCATAAACAGCTACAGTTTTGTTCTTTCCTTTTTTATCTAATCCATAAGCTAAAGCAGCAGCTGTCGGTTCATTGATTATTCTCAATACTTTCAGACCGGCAATCTCACCAGCATCTTTTGTAGCTTGACGTTGCGCATCATTAAAATATGCAGGCACTGTTATAACAGCTTCCTCAACCTTTTGACCTAAATAATCTTCGGCAGTCTGCTTCATTTTTTGTAAAATCATAGCTGATATTTCAGGCGGTGAATACAATCTACCGTCAATG
Source organism: Candidatus Kapaibacterium sp. (assembly GCA_938031175.1). GTDB lineage: Bacteria > Bacteroidota > Ignavibacteria > Kapaibacteriales > UBA2268 > CALHGZ01. The sequence goes on from CALHGZ010000008.1 coordinate 301,865, forward strand.
TTGACTCTGACTGAATTGCCATCTTGTGCCGGAACGATTTCATATGGTACCATTGAGATTTCTTCCGGCACTTCGTCGAAACGTCTTCCCATAAATCTTTTTATAGAATAAATCGTATTTTTGGGATTGGTTATTGCCTGACGTTTTGCTGCCTGACCGACAAGCCTTTCTCCACTTTTGGTAAATGCTACCATCGAAGGGGTTGTTCTCTGCCCTTCGCTATTTGCTATTACAACAGGTGTTGTACCTTCCATTACTGCTACACAGGAATTTGTAGTTCCTAAATCAATTCCTATTACTTTGCCCATATTTGAACCTCCTTTATGTTAATATTAATTTTCTAAATCTTATTCAATAAAAATGCACCGAATTTCAATGAAGAAACCCGAGTGCATCTAAAATTCATATTTAATTTAATTTTAATTAGCAATTTTAATTTTTTTAACTCCCCCTAAATCGGGGGAGTTAGAAATAATTACGAAATAGATATTTCAACTTCTTTAGGTTTAACCGGCTCGACTTTTTCAAAGCTAATATTCAATACACCATTTTCAAATTTGGCATTAATACTATCTTTCTTGACATTATCCGGTAGTAAGAAGGAACGAGTAAATTCACCGAAGCATCGTTCAGCACGGATAAATGACTTATCCTCAACTTTGTACTCGCGTTTCTTGCTGCCTTTAATAACAAGCAAATCATTATCGTTAATCGTTACTTTTATGTCTTCCTTCTTCAAACCGGGTAATTCAACAGCAAAATAAAGCCCTTTTTCATCTTCAGTTATATCAACTCGTGGGGTCAAATTGCCCATCTCAATCGAAAAGCCCTGGTCAAAAGTGCTCATAATATCACTCATTCTTCGGGCTAAACTCTCGAATCCTCGCAATGGATCAAATTTGATGAGTGCCATAGTTACCTCCTTTTAATTAGTTATACATAATTTATTCAATATTAATATCTATTTCTTTTGGTTTCTCGGGTTCCTTCTTTTTAATTGTAATATTTAGTAAACCATCATTATAGTTAGCTACAACATTATTAATATCAAGGTTTTCAGGTAGAACAAAGGAACGATCGAAGCTCCCGAATATTCTTTCATTTCTGATTGAAGTTTTATTTTCGCCGTCACTTTGAACTTTTTTCTCTCCTTTCAAAGTTAAAATATTGTCTTCACTGATAGTAACTTTTACATCTCCTTTAGGAATACCAGGTATTTCTGCTACCAAATACAGATTATCATTGTCTTCGAAAATATCAACTCTCGGCGTAAAGCTGCCTGTTTCAATATTTATGCCTTTTTCAAATTCATTAATAAACTGATTCATTCTCTTGAACATCGTTTCGAAGCTACGATAGGGTTCAAATCTTAGTAGTGTCATTTTTATTCCCTCCTTTCTTTTTGAAAATAAATTTTTAAATTCTGAAATCATATAATGAAAAACCGTGCCAAATTGATAATTACTGCCAATTTGACATATATATTGTTCCTATTGGCAAATTCGTTGCACCTCCCACTGTCATAATGACATGTATTGCTTGATTTGACAGCTAAACAGATAATTCTGGCATAATAATTGCGTGCTTTGTCAGAGTTGTAAGGCTTCGGTATGTGTGATAATAATATTTTTAATGAGATCATAAATCTAAGCACGGAGCAAGTCAATCCGAAGACTATTAATATTGATAGTGCTTCCACAATTGAAATCCTCAAGATGATAAATGAGGAAGATAAAATAGTTCCCTTTGCTGTCGAAAAAGTTATTCCCGAAATAGCAGTTGCAGTAGAAATAATAGTTAATTCCTTCAAAAACAATGGTAGGCTATTTTACGTGGGTGCTGGAACGAGCGGTCGTCTTGGTATAATAGACGCAGCTGAGTGTCCTCCAACTTTTGGTACCACCCCTGAAATGGTTCAGGCAATCATTGCAGGTGGCTGGCAAGCAGTCTTCAAAGCTCAGGAAGGTGCAGAAGATAACTTTTATGACGGTGTTAAAATTATTAAAAAATACAATATCACTCAAAATGATGTTGTATGTGGTATCGCAGCCTCTGGAAGAACTCCATTTGTGAAAGGTGCTTTATCTGAAGCAAAATCCAAAGGAATTAAAACAATAATTATTAGTATTTCTTCAAAGCAAAAAGTAATCGAATTAGGTATCGAAGCTGATGTTTATATTTGTCCTGAAGTTGGTCCGGAAGTTATAGCCGGATCTACTAGAATGAAATCCGGTACAGCTCAGAAATTAATTTTAAATATGCTTTCCACAGCCTCTATGATAAAACTAGGCAAAGTTTATAATAATATTATGATTGACCTACAACTTACCAATAATAAATTGAAAGAAAGAGCAAAAAATATTATTATGACTCTGTCATCGGTGGATTATGAAAAAGCCACCGAGTTACTCGCATTGAGCAAAGGTAGCGTAAAAATAGCATTAATTATGGCTTTGACTAATACTGACTATAATCAAGCTAAAAATCTGTTAGAACAAGCAAATGGATTTGTGAAAAAAGCAGTCGATTTGAATCAAACAATAAAATAATCGAGCTACTGAGATTTCCCTCTTGCTAAAATTTTCAATTCACCGATAACTTCATTACCATCTACAAGATAACAATAATCAAATAAATTCATCACATAGCAAGCATGATTTGGAATTATACGTATTCTTTCACCGATCGTAAATTGTTCATCAGAAAAATAAATTATCCCATGTTCCTCAGAAAGACGAACAATTTCAGCTTCTTTATTTTGTATTAATCCAAATCCTTTGATCATTTCGAAACTATGTACACCTTTTTCAATTCCCAAAGATTTGCTCCCTGCATCAATGATAGCTCTGTCTGATGCGGGAATACTAACGATCTGGGCTAATACAGTTAATGCACAATTTTGAACTTCTGCTGATCCAAGGGATACCTGTATCATATCATAGAATATATAATTACCTATTCTCAGCTCAGTAACTGCTCCAAAATCAGTATGGTGCCTGATTTCAGGTGTAGAGCCAATGCTAATTTCAGCAATTTCAATTCCATCATCTTCGAGTTTTTGCTTCAAGTCAGTCAATATACGAATTTCTGAATTAATAATTTTTTCTGCATCTTCTTTGCTTTTGGCGGAATAAATGTGACCTGCGTGACACATTAATCCAACTAATTTTAATTCTTTTGATTGAATTATGAATTTAGCCAACCTGACTATTTCGTCTTCATCTGACAAACCACAGCGATTAAAACCTGTATCAATTTCGATATAAACATTTATTTTTTTTTCATAACTTGAAATCCTGGCTAATTGATTAGCTACAAAAATAGAATCAACGCAAACACTGAGATGTTTACATAATTTGTTTAGTTTCTTTAATCTTTCCAACTTATTCTCTCCAACGATAATATTCGCAATTAAAATATTATCAATCCCAGCTTTTTGCATAACTTCAGCTTCGCCTAACTTGGCAACAGCAATGCCAGTTGCACCGTGTTCAATCTGAATTTTGGCAAGTTCAGGTATTTTATGTGTTTTAATATGTGCTCTCAGTTTTAAATTTTTTGAATTTGCAAATTCTTGCATCCTAATTATATTTTTAAGCATGATATTTCTATCAATTAACAAAGCCGGGGTATCAATATTCTTAAACATAGAATATACATCCATTTATTATTGTTAATTTACTCTATGATTAGTATTTTAGGGATTATCAAACAATACAACAGAATAATGAAAGCCAAATTTAAGCAATACTTATTTATTTCACTAACAATAATTCTCATTTCTTGCGGAAATGATGCCCTTGTTGCACCCCAGCAAAAAAATTTACTGCTACCCCTTGCTGTTAGCAATTATTGGATTTTCGAAACCTACCATTTGGACTATTCAGGAAGAAATATTCCCAATACACAACGTTTCGATACTTTAATTGCAGAAAAACAAATTGATAACAAAATTTGGGAATTTGATTTGTTAAGCAATTCGCAACATACCAAGGAGTATTATTATTTAAACAATAATCAAATCGGATATTTATTCAATCCAAAAACTTTTGGGATCAATATTGAAAAAAACATTTGGATTAAAATTATCGATTTAGAACTAAGCTCTTATAAAAATTTTGATACAATCATACCAAATTATGAATATGTGTTTAATAACGATACTATGTCAGCTAAAATCAATGTCGCTATAAATACATATAAAATGCGTGCTGATACTGGAATAATCAACAATATGCGTGTTAAGTTATTTGGTTATGATACAAAAATCGACCGATTAATCAAATTCAAATACAAGTTTCCTGAAGATCCCGATTCAATCGAAGTTACAATAGCTCATTTGCAGAATTTAAAATATGACTTTGCTGAAAATATCGGATTTTTCAATATAAGGCTCGATCCATCACAAATAAAAATTAGCACATATCCTAAATATCTATCATATCAAGGCGAAACTATTCAGTTAAATGGTTGGAATTCAAAATTAATTGATTGGTATCTGTCAAAATAAATATTTTAAATCTAAAAATTATTTAAAAATCGTAGGGTTAATAATTACCTTCAGAGAATTGAATTACTTATTAAAAATAAATAAATTAAAGTTTGAGAAATAATTACCGCTAAACTCAAATACTAATAAATCAAATTATCAAATGAATTATTTAAAAAAACCACTTTTCCAAGTGGTTACTTGAGCCACCTACCGGACTCGAACCAGTGACCGGCTGATTACAAATCAGCTGCTCTACCAACTGAGCTAAGGTGGCATTTACAGATTACAAAATTAACACTTCCTACAAATTTATGCAACAGTTTTTTGGCTATATTTTTTCATAAATATAAGCATAGCAATAAGTGAAATCAATCCTATAAATACAAATATCAGCCAGAAATTGTATGGAGAATAAGTATTCCACAACAAATCCATTGCTTCTGTACGATTTAAACCTGTTTTTTCGCAAAGTAAAGTTAAGGCTTCACTATGATTAATATTAACTTCAAGCATCAAATGATCAAATAAATATCTCTTTGCCAGAGATGATTTCTCTGCCATTACTTGATAAAGCCAACCACCAAGAAGCGAACCGCCACTGAGACCGATTGCCCAAGCAAGATTCATTATTCCCATAAATGAGGATTTTCTTGATTGAGGGGCTATCGAGGCTATATAATCATTGAATTTAGGATTGGTAATCATTTCTCCAAAAGTATAAATTACCATCCCAACGATTAGTATAGTACCCGATTGACTGATACCGCTTAAAAATATACCAATTATTGTTAATCCAATTCCGTAAACTATTATTTTTATTTTATTGTATGGCGAAAAAATATGCGTTAAAAATACAACAAAAGCTACAATTAAACCTGAGCATAAGGCATATAGCCACTCGATTGAAATATACCGTTTACCATCAGCGGAATAAGTCATAAATTCAGGTAATTTCATTGTACTTACTAACGATGAACTATCCACCCAGTCATGAATAAAATTAGGGAGCGTCTCATAAAATTGCATATAAATAATCGTAAACCCAGACATTATAATAACAAAAAGAATAATCTTGCCTTCCCTCATTAGCAGAAATACATCTTTTAGAACATTACTATTGCTTTCATTTGCATTAATTCTCAGATCAGTTTTTGGAATATTAGTAAATATCAATGGTACAAAATTAATAGCAATCAAAATACTGCACCCTATGAAAAGCATTTGCCAGGAGATTGCTTTTGTTATACTGATAAATATTGGTCCAAGGAATAAAATTGTAGCATTTATCAACATTGTATATATACCCCAGCCGACGGATGAATTATTTTCATTAACAGAAGATGCGATTATCCCTTGCAAAGCTGGTTTGAACATACCTGCACCGAAACCCAAAATTAATGCTCCAATTAAAAATGTTAATAAATTTGTTTGGGTAGCAAATAACAAATATCCGGTAATCATCATCAGTAAACCTATTACGATAATTCTTTTCCTTCCGAATTTATCGGCTACCCCACCAGCAATAATTGGTGTCAGATTTTGTACTAATGCCCACAGAAAAAAAATTAACCCTTTGGTTGTCTGTTCCCATTGTAAAGTTCCATCTACATCTTTTTGTGCAATATAAATTGGCAGCTGAATCAATGCACTCCAAAAAGCGAGTCGCTCGATTGATTGAATAAGATTCATTAACCAGTAAGTTCGTGGAAGTGATTTTACTATTTGATATATATTTCTTGTCAAATTTATTTCCTCGAATTATTTCAATCCTGCAAATATAGGGATAATCCAATGAATGGGTTCAAATAATTGAATAATAGATAAACCTATTAAAAATTATAAACGGAAGATTAAATATTGTATATTCAGCAATTGAAACCTACTAAATCATTTCACTAAATAGACTTATAAATTCGGTAAATCGGATCATTGACAAATTTGGCTTATTCAAATCTGTAATAAATTAGGAGGAATAACTAAACAGGCATTTCACGAGGTACTATCAAATCAAAATCTCCAGAGATCAAACCATCAATTGACAATTGTTTCAATTCTTCAATATGGTCTTGATTAATTAAAGTCCCTTTCAATATTACAATTCTTCCATATTTTGTTGTTATATCTGAATTTGCAATCATACCAGCTCTTATTTCATTAAGTGGAAGTCTAGTTTCTAAAGCATCTAATTTCCTAGCTTTCTCAATCTTCTTATTAAGAAATCTTTCGACTGGAACAAAAAACTTTTCATTTTTGTATTTACTAATGAATTTCTGTTCAATTCTAATAGGTATAATATGATCACCAATGTAAATTGCTTTTAACAATGCGGTATCAGGTAATAAAGCCGAACATTTTTTATATTTTATCAATTCCTTAAATTTCTCAATCAGTTCAAGATGAAACCAATTTGAACACCTAAAAATAGTCTGGATAGCTTCTGAATGTCTCTTCATTGTGATTTCCGGAGTTTGTTCAAACTCGGCATAATCATCCATTTCAAGTAATTGTTCCAATGGAATTGTATATACTAAATTATGATACATATGTGCCAATGAAATTATTTGAGATTCTATCATCAATTTATCTTTACTTATTCCGAGGGGTAATCCAGTACCATCATAGTGTTCCCAAATTTGAGTAACTATCTGACTATAAGGTCTTAAAGCCTCTATCTCATACAAAATATCAAGCTGTCTATTAAAATTTCTTATAAATTCTTTTTTTGCATTACTTTCGAGTAGATTTGGATCTGTACCAGTAAATTTATCTGGCATTTTGCTCATTACTTTGTGAAATATTAATGCTGAGATTACAATATTGTAATGGTTAATGGGATTCATTTCAATACTATCAAGAATAGCTCGGCTTATTTCTATTATTGCTTTTGTGTGGTTGCTGAAATATCCTTTCTCAAATGTTGTGGATAATCTTATTATCTCGGGAATTACATTTTCTGCAATTTGTCTTGTGCTTTTTAGTGTATTTAAAAATAATTCATTTCTTTGTGATAATAATTCAATCAATTTATTTTTTTCGCTATTCATTTCATAATATTCAAAACAATTTTTGATTGATTGAATTAATTGTACATTATCAAATGGCTTTGTTAAAAATAAATATACTTTGGCTTGATTAATTGCATTAATAATTTCTTGTGTATCAAGTGGACTTGTAATTAATACTCGAACAGCATCAGGAACTAATGAAATAGTTTTTTTCAAAAATTCAGCACCACTAATATATGGCAATCTCAAATCCGATAAAATCACGTTCGGTGTGAATCCTTCTTTAATAATATTTATTGCCTCTATTGCATTTGCCGCATCCTTAACTTCATATATTTTTTTAAACAAATGAACAAGTAATGCCCGTGTTTCAGTCGAATCCTCGACTATCAAAAGCTTATTATATTCTGTGTTTGTGGACATTTTCATTACTTAAAGTACTAAAATTAATTTGGGTTATCTATCTTAAGTTTCGGTATCATCACTGAAAAGTTTAGATTTGATAAATATTGGATTTTTTTGATATTGATTTTTAAATTGATAATAAATAACAACTAATGCTCCTTTTAAATGTTTGAGCTAAAATACTGAGAGCAAAAATTAAATATATCATAATAGCTCAAAGACGCAATTTTTTTGCTTCATTCCATATTGCATCCATCTCTTCAAGCGTCAAATCCTTTAATTTTTTACCTTTTTCCTTAGCTTTGGTTTCTATAAATTTGAATCGGCGGGTAAATTTATCGTTTGTGAGTTGTAAAGCTTCTTCAGCAACGACATTTTCAAACCGGGATGCATTTACAATTGAAAAAAGTAAATCCCCTATTTCCTCTGAGATGTTTTCTTTTTTGTTTAATAGTATTTCCCTTTTTAATTCATTAATTTCTTCAAATACTTTTTCCCATACATCCTTTTTATCTTCCCAATCAAATCCAACCCTTGAAGCTTTATGTTGAATCCTTTCAGCACGAAGCAAGGAAGGTAAATTTTTTGGTACCCCATCCAGTAGTGAAGCATCATTATTCTCACGACTTTTTAGTGCTTCCCAATTTCGCATAACCTCATCTTCTCCAGATACATTCACATTACCAAAAACGTGTGGATGACGATTAATCAGTTTAGTCTGGATTTTCTTTATTACATCCATCAAACTAAAAGCTCCACGCTCCTCTGCCATAATACTATGCATTATAACGTGAAGCAAGATGTCGCCCAATTCTTTTGAAAAATCATCATCGCTTTTGTTATGTATTGCATCTATCATTTCATAGGTTTCCTCTATTAAAAGATGTGCTATTGATTCGTTTGTCTGCTTTTTATCCCATGGACAATATTGTCGCAAAATTTTGATTATTTCAACCAAATTTAAAAATTGAGAAGATAGATCCTCTGGATTTTTTGCCTCAGGGATGGATATTTTTTTATTTTCCATAAATATAATATTTTTTATAATAATAATTTAATTTGACTTTTATAAATTTTTTATATATTAATTGCTAAAAATATCTGTTTTAATCAGAATAAAAAATTCTTTAATTTTAAAATCTTTTTATTTACAAATTTATAAAATTATCACGAGCTTAATACAATTAGCTTTTTAAAACCATAAGGGACTTATTATGGAAAACAAAAATCACTATGCCCTAATTTTAGGAGTATCAAGCGGATTTGGCAAAGAAATAGCAAATGAATTAGCCTTGAAAGGCTTTAATATTATCGGAGTTCATTTCGATTTAGCCTCAGCCCGAAAACATATCGAAGAACAAATTGCTCACTTAACCAGTCTGGGTGCAAAAACTCTTTTCTTTAATGCTAATGCCGCTGATGATAATAAAAGAATAGAAATGATTGAGAGCATTAAAGATTACTTTAAAAATCAAGAAAATCCCAAGTTACGAGTTTTAATCCATTCATTAGCATTCGGTGCTATCAAACCTTTTTTTGCAAAAAATCGTGATGATATGGTAAATAAAAAGCAAATAGAAATGACTATGGATGTAATGGCTAATAGTCTAGTATATTGGACTCAAGACTTGTTCTTAGAAGGACTTTTAGCCGAAAATTCCCGAATTTTTGCAATGACCTCTATTGGCTCCTCAAGAGCAATGATAAATTACGGTGCAATTTCAGCTGCCAAAGCTGCAATCGAAGCATACATCAGGCAAATAGCTGTCGAATTAGCACCTTATCGCATTACCGCAAATGCTATACTTGCAGGATTGACTGATACACCCGCTGCAAGAAAAATCCCCGGATTCGAAAAAATGCTCTATCACGCTAAAGAGCATAATCCATTTAAACGCAATACAGTACCACAAGATGTTGCAAAAGCTATATCTTTACTCGTTAGCGAAGATTTTTATTGGATTACCGGACAAGTCATTGGTGTTGACGGCGGAGAAAATATCCTCAATTTTATGGGGTAAAAACATTATAATTATAGATTGTAAATTTCACTTATGGAGTAGTTTCATGGATTTTAGGTTCACAGAAGAACAAATAATGTTACGAGAAATGGTGCGTGATTTTGCACAGAATGAACTAAAACCTTTAGCTCGTCAAATTGATGAACAAGAAGAAATTCCTGATGAAATTATTAAAAAAATTGCTGAACTTGGACTGTTGGGTGCTGCATTTCCACCTGAATATGGTGGTAGTGGTTTTGGAGAACTTGGGTATTGTATAATCCAAGAAGAAATAGGCAGAGTATGCTCTTCAACCGCAACTTTTATCGGTGCCCATCAATCAATTGGAACAAATGCGCTCTTCATTGGAGGTAGCGAAGAACTAAAACAAAAATATATGCCCGCATTAACCTCCGGTGAAAAAATTGCTGCTTTCGCCCTTACAGAGCAAGGCGCCGGCTCCGATGCCTTTAATTTAAAAACAAAAGCAGAACTCGTTGGTGACGAATGGATCATAAATGGTGAGAAAATGTGGATTACCAACGCTCCAATTGCCGATATATTTTCGGTTTTCGCTAGAACTAATCGTGGAATCTCTGCATTTATAGTAGAAAAAAATTTTCCCGGTGTTTCAACTGGCGCTCCTGAAAAAAAGCTTGGGATAAGAGGAAGCAAAACTTCAACGGTTACATTTGAGAATGTTAGAGTACCAAAAGAAAACCTCATCGGTGCCGAAGGTAAAGGATTTTTAATTGCAATGAAAACACTTGACGCAGGTAGGCTTGGATTGGGTGCTGCTTGCTTAGGTGCATGCAAAGAATTGCTCGAAATGTCTGTAGCTTATGCAAAAACAAGAAAGCAATTCAATGAACCAATCGCAAATTTCCAGGCTGTTCAGTTTATGATTGCAGAAATGGCAACCCAAATTTATACTACCGAATCCCTTGTTTATAGAACTGCTTATAAATACGATAAAAAAGAAATGCTTTCGCGTGACTCAGCAATTGTTAAATTAGTTAGCTCCGAAGCTTTGGATAGATGTGTTGATTTAGCTATGCAAATTCACGGTGGAATGGGATATTCACGCGAACTACCTATCGAAAGATACTATCGAGATTCGAGAATTAATAGAATTTTCGAAGGCACTTCCGAAATTCAAAAATTAGTTATTGCCCATGATATCTTAAAACGCAACGGCAAAATGTAGCGAAAAATACAAGACCGCTTATTATTCAATAAGCGGTCTATTTCTATTTGCCCTTAGATTACGCTTATAAATTATTCTATTTTTTTGATGCCCTTCCTCACTCGAGGAAAAATTATGCCTTCCACTACCATCGCCGACAGCTACAAAATATATATAATTATGCTCTTCGGGGTATAATGCAGCTTCGATTGATTTAAAAGAAGGTGAATTAATTGGACCCGGTGGCAACCCAGGGTAAATATATGTATTATATTTATTATTATAGGATAAATCGCTGTATTTTAATCTTCTCTGCATTCCCAATGCATATTGTACAGTAGGATCTGCTTGCAAAAGCATACCCCGTTTTAATCTATTGTGATAAACACCGCTTACTCTCGCTCTTTCATCAGCAACTGGTGTTTCAGCCTCTATTATTGAAGCAAGAGTTAAAACTTCGTGTTTCGACATATTCAATTCAATGGCACGATTGGCAAAGTGCTGAGTCCAAATTTTATTTTGTTGATTGATTAATTTTGCCAACACCGATTCTTCGCTCTGATTGACATAGAAATCATAAGTTTCAGGCATAAGATAACCTTCTGCGCTTTCTGCTTCGACACCAAATTTTTTAAGAAATTGTGGGGATTTCGCTAATTCTAAAAATCTAACTTTATTAATTCCAATATGTTCCTCTGCTATCTCTGCAAACCTTGTCAACTGGATACCTTCTGGAAATGTCACTCTGACAACATTTTGATTACTTCCACTCATGATAGCTTTGATAATATCATAGTGGCTCATATTATTTTTAATCAAATAATTCCCTGATATTATTTGTTTATTTTCTATGAACATAATTGAGCGAAATATTAACTTATATAAAAAAGCTGGCTCAAATATTCCATAATTATTAAATTTTTCAATAATTTCATTAACACTCATTCCTTTAGTTATCTGAATACTCAATGACTCAGACAATAATACTTTCTGATTTAAACTGTATTGCACCCAGCCAAATATTATTAAAATCGATGATAATAAAATGGCTAATATGATTATTACTTTCTTCATAAAATAAATTTTTAATTATTACATCTATATTGCTCGATAGCAATATTATTTTTCATACTTGCAATTTACAAAAAAAACAAAGGAGTAAAAATATGTCAATTAAAATTACATTTCCGAATAATTACAAAGTTCGTGCAGAAATGAGTGGATTCGTGATTGAAACCGACCAGAGAAAAGAAGATGGTGGCGATAGCAGTGCCCCTACACCATATGAACTTTTTTTAGCATCAATTGGTACCTGTGCAGGTGCTTATATTCTTGGGTTTTGCAAGAGTAGAGGATTGACTACTGAAGGAATTGAAATTGAACAGAGATCAGTTTACGATCCAATTCAACAAAAAATAGGGAAAATAATACTTGATATTAAAGTTCCCGATATATTCCCGGAAAAATATTACAATGCACTTATTCGTGCTGTAGAAATGTGTGCCGTTAAGAAAACAATCGAAAATCCACCACTATTTGAGGTAAATACTAAAGTTATCACTCCAAGCTATTAATTTTAAATATCGAATCAACAATTTCCAGTGCACTTTCAATATCGGGGACAGTATCCCATAGACTAATATATTCAGGGCTCATAAATCCAGAACTAATGGATTTATTGAGCATCTTAATTAATTCATCATAATATCCAAATAAATTGATGAGTATAACTTTATTAATAGCCAATCCCAACCTTTTCCAAGAAATGAGTTCTAAAAATTCGAGCATTGTGCCACTTCCACCGGGCAATACAATTGCTATTTGAGATTTTTCAATCATCAAAGACTGCCTCTGGTGCATATTATCAACTACAATTAACTCGGTTATTTCATCATTAGCCAATTCGAGAGGAATCATAAACTCGGGTATAATTCCTATTATTTTGCCGCCAGCCTTAATTGCCCCTTTGGCTAAATGCCCCATTAAACCAACTTTTCCACCACCATAAATTATTTTTATTCTGCGTCTTGCTAAACTTTTGCCAAGAAATTCGGCTGCTTCTAAAAATTTATTTTCAACTTTATTACTTGAGGCACAATAAACTACAACAGATGGGATTATATTATTCATACTAATATCACTTAACGCCATATTCTTTGTCAAAGCTGTCTAAACTATCCAGACGATATTCAGTAATAAGATAATTCAAATGAGAGGTTAAAGATAAAGCCGAATCAAGATTTTTTCTTGAAATTAATAGTTCAATTCGGTCTGCTTTTCTATGTGGAAATTGTTCAAGTAACGCCATATTTAAAAATCCTATGATTAATTTCCCTGAAAACAAACTATTCTTGAGTTTTAAAAAATTTATAGACTCTATTGGAAATTCATATCTCTTTACTCCCGATTTTATCATACCGGTGATTGTATCCTGAGTTTCAATTTCTATTACTAACATTTTCTGTTCAATTTTTATTAAACCATAAGCTTTAGCAAAGCCACCATAAAGGTCATTTAATTTAAATGGCACAATATGCAGATAATTGCTCATAAGCTTTCACTTTCATCAATTTGCATAACAGTTCCTATTCCTTTGATATTCAAAAGTCTAAGATATATATTATTTAAATGTCTGTTATCCGGTACTTTAAGAGTTATAGCTCCCCCGAAGGTATTCTCAGCTGAATCGAGGCTAATCCGTAAAATATTAGCTTTATCAATGGCTTGAGTTATTTCTTGCAAAATCCCAGGCCGATCATCACCTTCTATTCTTAATCTAACTATAAAATCTTTCTGCTCCTGAAATTTTTTCCTCTTTTCTGTTGGATTTTGTTTGAAATAGTTATATAAACCAATTTCAGCTTTATAGGAAACAACAAAAAATTGCCATTCTGGTTTAGGAAAACTATTTGGTGATGTTATTATTGATACTCGATCACCATTTTTGATCTCATAATTTAATGGTTTTAGTTGTCCATTCACTTTACCAGAAATTATGTGTAAACCAGTTTCATAAGACAAATGAAAGGCAAAATCCACAAGAGAAGCTCTTTTTGGTAAAAGCACCATCTTACCATCTTCACTAAAAGCAATAATTTCGGCATCAAATAAATTATTGCGAATTGAATCCCATATTATTTGTGTTGCTTCATCTCCTTTTTCTTCAATTACATCCTCCATCCATTGCCCCCATTGCTCAAGTTCTTCATCACTGATTTCCAAAGCCCTTATTCTACCTTTGTTATATGTCAACTCAGAAAAAATACCCTCTTCTGCAACTCTATCCATTTCCTGAGTGCGAATTATTACTTCGATAACTTTGCCATCAGGACCGTGTAAATGTGTTATCAATGAACGATACCAATTTATTTTAGGCTGTGCTATATAATCAACCAATTGCTCAACTGGATTGAAAGCATTAACCAAAATGCCGTGTACTTTATAACATTCAAATTTATTATCACTTAGAATTGTTATTACCATAGAGTAAAAATTATCTATTTCATCAATAGTTTTTCCGTTTTGAATCATTTGATAAATTTCGTATATATGCTTATGAACGACAGTCAGTATGTGAGCTACATTTTCGGCTCTTAAACTATTTTGAATATGCTCAGCAAAAACCCGAATATAATCAATAAATGCTTTACGCTTGTCAATCAGGGCTGTTTTTATATCATTATATATTTGACGATTTATAAAATATAAAGAGCGGTCTTCAAGCTCCATTTTAATTTTCGTTAGTCCTAAACGATGGGCAATTGGTGTATAAAAATTCAACGTCTCTAAGGCTATTTCCTTTTGCTTTTCGGGACGCAGATAATGCAAAGTTCTCATATTGTCAAGTCTGTCGGCTATTTTAATTATTATAACACGCACATCACGGACAAGAGCAAGGAATAGCTTCCTATAGGTAGCTGCCTTGTCTAAATTCTTGCTCATTCTGGAATGTTTTATTTTAGTCAAGGACTCTACCATTTCCAGAATTTCATAACCAAAAATTGAGTTAATTTCAGCTCTGATTTTTTGTTTATTTTCCTCACCAACACTATCTTCAATAACATCATGGAGCAGTGAAGCAACAAGTATATCATTATCGGTAACCGACATCTCTTCGAGTAATATCATTGTTACTTTAATCGGGTGAATATAGTATGGCTTGCCTGATGCTCTAAGTGGTTTGCCATGTACTTTATAACATAGTTCAAATGCCTTGCGTATCTTATCTGTATCTATTTTTTCACTTTTGTTTTTGCTTGATTTTAAAAGCAATTCCAGATCATCTTCCGGATTATCCCCTAAGACATCCTCTTCTTCGAATTGGAATTCATACAACATTTCTATTTGTTTTTCCATAAATGAATTCCTATAACTGCTCAATAATTCATTAAAATAATAAAATGCAAATTAACTTTTTTCCTCTTCATTAATAAAATTTATAATTTCCTGCATCATTTCAAATTCCGCATTATCAGGCAACATAACTCTAATTGAATTATTCCCGATTGAACCTTTAATTGTATATTTGCTGCGTACGATTATTTTAAAAAATGGCTTTTCCATAGTTTCGTTTAATATTAGTTTACCTAATTTCCCTAACTTTTCAACAAATTCTTTCGTTACCGGCTCATCTAAAAGTAAATCCCGTATATTCGTTCCTTCAAGACAATCCTCAATTTGTTTGTAATTTATAACTTTCATTTTCATGCCTTTTTTTATTCCTAACGAAAATCTGGACGATTTCTTTAATGGCATTAATAAACTTTTCAATTTCCCATTCTTGTGTAAAGTATGAGGGGCTTGCTCTGACGGTTCCCCAAGGTTTTACTTCGAGGTAATCCAATAATAATGGGGCACAATGTAATCCGGAACGTACGTGTATATCATAAGAGCTTTCGAGAATATAATTGACTTCTTCAGGTACTAAACCTTCAATATTAAAACAGAAATTTGACAAACTATTATTTTCAAGCGAGGTATATATTACTATTTCTTCGAATTGGCTTAATTCATCGATCATGTATTTAACCATACTTGCTTTATGGGAAGCAATTTTCTCCAAACCAGTTTCTATGACAAATCTCGAACCTGCCTCAAGAGATACTATCCCAGGCATGTTGGGTGTACCTGCCTCATAATAAAGAGGCATTGATTTAGGTTGCAAAAGTATTTCGCTTTTTATTCCTGTACCACCTGTTTTAAGAGGTTTTAATTCCAATGTTTTTTTCATATACAAACCACCGATACCGGGTAATCCAAATAGATTTTTATGCCCGGTAAATGCTAAATAATCAATATTCCAACTATCTACATCAATTGGAACCAGACCAGCAGATTGCGAAGCATCTACTATTAAAATTAAATCATTATTCTTTGCTATTTTAGATAATTCATCTAAATCAATGATGCTACCGGTTACATTTGAACAATGATTGACAACAATTGCTTTAGTATCCGGTCGAATAGCTTCAACTATCCAGTTAGCTTTAACATATCCATATTTATCGCAGGGAACAAAATCAACCGAGATTAGACCTTCTGACTCTAATGTTTTAAGTGGTCTAATAACTGAGTTGTGTTCTATACTTGTCGAAATAATGTGACCTCCAGAAAAATCCAAGCCTCGGATTACCAAATTCAAAGCTTCGGTACTGCCGGATGTAAATACAATTTGTTCTGGACTTTGGGCATTCAGTATTTTTGCAATATTTTTCCGACAAGTATTAATAATGTCGTCTCCATCGTGTTCAATACCTGTACGAGATGAATGCAATGGTGGGCGATTTAAATAAGCTTTGACTGCTTCTGTAACTATTTCCGGTTTAGGATAACTTGTCGCTGTGTTGTTAAAATAAATCATCACTTTCTCTTATATTAATTGCTATTTCTTTCAAAATTAATATTTTATTTACAATAAAATTTTGAAGTAACGTTTTTTGAAAAGAAACTGTGGCATTTCGATTTAAAATTATTAAATTAACATATTTAACAAGGCAAAATTTCATTATACATGGCTAGACGATTGAATAATGCAAATTACTTCTCTGAAATAACTGAACGCAATACTTTACATTCAACAATTTTTATCATTTTATTCTTTTGTATTAATATAATACTTTATGTAATAATTCTTGAGTTGTTAGAAGAATTTTTTGTCAGTTTTCTAAGTGGAAGAGTTTTCAACAAAGGCGAAAATATTGGAATTGTCATTGATCTAAACGAACCCAAAAAATCAACTAATTACCTGACTTCGTGGGCCATTGATATATATTTAAAAACACCTTCTGAAGCCCGGTACTGGTTCAACCCTATTATGTCTCTTATTATACCAGTAGGATTCATTTCATTAATTATTACTTTGTTAATCACAATCCTTCTGCCTCAAAATATTGGTTATTTAAGACAAAAATTCGAACGTGAAATCATAAAAATTATAAACCAAATTGATCAATTAAAGTATGGTTTTACTACAGAATTATCAAATGATAAGCTTATAGATGAATTAAAAAATTCCTCGCTTAAAGAATTGAATGATTTATCTAAAATTCTTGAAATTCCACTTTCAGAATTAGTCATAATTCAAAATGCGCTTAAATGGAGGCATTCCAATTTTATGTATAAAATAATTAATATCAATTTTGCTTTGCGTTTTTATATGTATTATCATTTTACTGTAAAATATCAAAACACAATTCTAGGATTAGTTTATATTGGTGCTGCTGTATTAATTATCATTGTTGGCTTAAGAGGGCTGAAATTTATACCTCCAACTCAACCTTCGCTTGTACTTTTTGCATTAGGTCTTGAGTTTACTCTTCTCATCGCCTATGCAACAACTTTAATATACTCCAAATACGATGAAGAAGAAGAGAGAAAACCTGAAAAAGACAAAAGATTAATTAATGGTGAATTTGGTTCAGCAAAAGAAGTTGAAAATTTGCTCAAAATGTTTATAAAAACTAAAAAGTGATGTTTCACAAACTAAGAATCCTGGATATGAATAACAATGTTGGTTCTGCTGACAAAATAATTAGAATTATTATCGGCTTGGTTATTGGTGGATTAGGAATATATTTCCAAAGCTGGTGGGGATTAATTGGTTTGATACCAATTCTAACTGCAATTTTTGGCTTTTGTCCACTGTATTCTATAATTAAAGTTAATACTTGTAAAAAGTCGTAATTCACTCTTTTTCATTATCTTTTATGACAGCGGAATATATAAAGATTCTGTATGTACTAATAATGTACTTACTGATCACTAACTATGCTTCTGCCCAATTGCCTGAAAGAAAAGACCATTTAAGAGATTCAATTCATACAATTGCAACTGAACATAATTTCAACGGTGCTATTTTAATCAGCGAAGGCGATTCGATACTTTTCGAAGGAGCTTATGGTAAATCTTCATTTGAACTCGACACACCAATTACGCTGGAGAGTGTATTCAATATTGCTTCACTAACTAAACATTTCACCGGTGCTGCAATTTTATTACTTCAGGAACGGAGACTTTTATCAATTAAAGATAATCTTAACAAATACATACCAGATTTTCCTAATGCAGAAAAAATTTCAATCCATCACCTTTTAACGCATACTTCTGGAATAAAAAATTATAATTCATTCCCAAATTATTGGGAATTCGCAGTTAAACAAACTACAATCAAAGAACTTATAGATTTAATAAAAACTTATCCACCCGAATCTGAGCCTGGTCAAAAATTTTCCTATAGCAATTCTAATTATGCTATACTTGCTTTTATCATCGAAATGGTTTCAGGTTTAAGCTATGATAAATTCTTGAAGCAAAACTTCTTTATTCCACTCGAAATGAAAAATACAGGAAATTTCACAAAAAGTGAGATCGTGAAAAATAGAGTCTGCAATTACGACACTCTAAACAATACTCTAATAAACGCCAGATATTATGATTTATCTTTCAAATTAGGGAGCGGTTCTTTGTACTCAACTGTCAAAGATCTTCATAAGTGGTACGTCGGATTAATTAAATATAAAATTATTTCTAAGCAATCAGTTGATATGATGTTCAGCAGATATGAAAACGGATATGGATATGGTTTGGGACGTGGTAGAAATTTATTACACGTTTATTACGAACATCAAGGAATATCCCCTGGGGTTGAGACTTATATTGCATATTTCCTTAGTGATGGTTACTTTCTAGTTATTCTAAGCAATGTTTCAGATGGAAAAGTTATGAAGATAAAAGATAAAATTATCAAATTAATTCTTAATTTATAAATTTTAAATATTCTCTCAGGTTATTTTAACATATTATTGTAAAATTATGTATGAATTAAATTTTAACGTAGAAAAAGAAATTGATAAAATTAAAAATGATTTCCTCAATGGTAGTTCCATCATTGTCAGAAAAGCTATTTCATTGATTCAAAAAGTCTTAGAGTTTAATGACCCCCGATTAGTAATAGACGTTGCAGAAAAAATCAAAAATGCTAGATTTTCAATTATTGCAATCTACAATCTTATGAACTATTTTATTGAACAAATAAAAATTAACCCGGATGAATTCTCAGAAAAATTTGAAATTTTTAAAAAAAATGTTGATTTGGCAACAGAGAAAAGCATTCAATCTGCTTTTGATAGTCTTTTTAAGGATGCTAAAAGTGTTACAAAAATTTTAACTTGTTCATATAGCAGTAATGTATGCAAAGTAATAAAAAAAACGTATGAAGAAGGAATCCAAACACGGCTTTTTGTTTTGCACTCATCTTGGCGCGGTATTGATTTCCACAAAATAGTCATTGAAAAAGCTAAATCCTATAACATTGATTTTACTTACGTCCCCTTTGATTCACTCGAAAACACATTAAAGCAAATTGATATAGGATTAATTGGCGCTGATATAATTTTCCACTCTGGTGCGATAATTAACGGCATTCCTTCTTTTTATATGGCAACAAAAATGGAAAACAAAGTTCCGCTCTATTCTGTTGCTGAATCCTATAAAATTGCTACTACTATAAAAATTGAAGATGGATTTGATTATTTACCACCAAATTTAGTAACCAAAGTTTTTACCGACAACATCTTCAAAAGCTTTTTAGAATTTAAATTATAAGCTAACCTTTTAAGTCTATTTTTTCTTTTTTTTCTTTTTCTTATTGGATTTGCATTTTTTAATGCATTTCCCACCACCACAATATGAACAATCTTTTGACATATTTGCTTATCATATTTAAGATTAACTAAATAAGAGGAATTAACGTATTTAAATAAAAATTAATGGGCGGTTATAAGAACCGCCCAACAAATTTTAGAATTCATCATCCTCCTCTTCTTCCCATTTCAGCTCGCTTTTAATCACAAACTTTTGAAACTTTAGCCCCTCCGATGGGCTGTAAATTGGGTCCAATTCATAATTGAAATATTTGAACCCTTCGAATTGCTCTTCCTGTTTGGAACTCCTTTCACTCAAATCATCACGGTTTTCGATACTAAATCACCTCCTATTGATTATTGTTGAAAATTACTTGTCGGGAACTGAATATTAATAAATTTTATTTATTTAACAAAACTTTTTGTAAAAATAATACAGTCGCATTCTGTGAGAAATCCCTGTTGCTTTTTTTTGCAAAACCGTGTCCTTCATCTTTAGCAAGTAAATACCATACTTCACCACCATTAGCTCGGACAATATCCCGGATCTGTTCAGCCTCTGAAACAGGTACGCGTGGATCGTTCAATCCTTGAATAATTAAAAGTGGTTTTGTTATTTTATGTGCATTATTTGTTGGAGAGATTTTTTCCAGAAATGCTCTCATCTCAGGATCTCTTTCGTCACCATATTCAACTCGCCTCAAATCACGCCTATATTCACTTGTGTTCTCAAGAAAAGTAACAAAATTTGATATTCCGACTATATTCACACCGGCAGAAATTCTATCATTGTAATTAGTCATCATTGCTAAAACCATGTATCCACCATAAGATCCGCCATAAACACATATACGAGAAGCATCTAATTCAGGATTATTTGAAATCCAATCCAACAAGGTCCCTCCATCTTTAACCGAATTTTCCCTTAAGTAGCCATTATCAAGCTGCAAATAAGTTTTACCATATCCTGAGCTACCTCTAACATTTGGAGCAATAACGGCGATACCCATCTCATTCAACCAATATTGAAATGTCGATACGAAACCCGGTTGGTATTGAGATTCGGGACCGCCGTGAAAATATATAATTACAGGGAAAGGTCCTTTGCCTTTGGGCTTATAATAATATGCTGGTATTTTTCTTATTTTTCCATCAACTGAATCGAATGTTGGATAATGAATCAGTTCAGGCTTAATGAAATTATTTGTATTTAATCCACCTACTTCGCTATATGTCCAGCGTTCCAACTTTTCGTTGCTCAAATTAACTACATATACATCTCCGGCTGTATTGTAACTGTTAACTGTAAAGGCGAGTCTTGTTCCATCGGAAGTAAATTGAAATGCATCAATTATTCCTTGTGGAATATTTTTTATTTCCTTGTACTTTAATGTCTTTTGGTCGAGTAAATATAATTTTGACATTCCATCTTCGTTAGTAATAAATCCAAAACTTTTACCATTTTTTGATATACCAAGAAAAGTTACATCCCAAGGTATATCTTTTGAAATTGGTGTTATTTTCTTGCTTTTTACCTCATATTTTTGAAGATATTGAAACTCATTATCCAAATCGGAAGTAAAATAAACAATACTTCCATCAGCAGACCAGACTGCATTACCCATTGCAAGTAAGTCTGTTGATTTCTGAAGTGGAGTAAGGGATTTATCATCTATATCAAATATATATATAGTGCTTTGATTGATTGAAATGTAATTCATTAGCAATAGCTTGGATCCATCGGGAGACCAGCTCATTGGCGCCCAAAAACCACTGCATTCCTTCAATAAAATGTACTCATTCGTTTTATCCATAGTTACCATATATATATCGAAATCCTTACCATTTCTCATATTAGAACGGAAAGCAAATTTTGTTCCATCCTTCGACCAAACAGCATTCTCATTTCTTGATTTACCATCAGTAATCATTCTGTATTTTCCATTCGTAATATCGTAATAGTAAATTTGATACAATTCATTACCACCAATATCTTTAAAGAATAGAAATCCTTGATCTTTAATACTTGGTCTAACACTTATACCCGAAACTGGCTCTTTAAAAAATGTCAACTGTTTTCGCATACTTCCAGCTTGTTCAACATAATGCACCTGATTTGTCTCTGCAAATCTTGTGCGTATGAATATGCCTTTATCTTCAGCATCCCAACCAGAAAATATTGCTGAACGGACATTTTGGTACTGTTCAGTCAGTTCAATTAATGATTTTGGAAATTCAGGTATGTTTTCAATAACTAGATTGCCTAACTCTCTTTTATCAAGCTGACTAATTAATGTGAATGGAAAAATCAAGAGAAAAACTATAATTCGTTTTGTCATTATAACATTCCTTAAATATGTGAACAAAAGTTATCTTAACTTAATAAAAGGACGGATTATTTTATTCCCGCCCAGATTTAGCACTACAAAATACAAACCATCAGAAAATTCTGTTAAATCAATAAGATATTTGAGTGATTTGTTTGTTTGTTGTAAAATTTTATTGCGATATATGATCGTTCCCGGTACTGATACTACCATAAATTCAATACATTCAGAAAGATCACTAATATTTAAAAATGAAATTTCCAATTTATCCTTAACAGGATTAGGCGAAATTTTGAAAACAGCGTGGTCCTGAGTTTCAATTACCGATGTTGGTTCTTTGCCTGTACCACGCAAACCTATTCTTAATTGTGGATTAATTGGATCATTCGATTCAATTACGAGATCATAATTATATTTCTGTGGCGATTTTGGAGCGAACCTAATCGAACATTGTAAACTTTGCTTGGGCTGTATTGTTATTGGTAACTCTAAATTCATAATTTGATATACTTTTTCAAAATCGTTCTCTATATATATTTTCTCAATCACAAGCTCGCTATTACCTTCATTAAAGATTGTAAGATCAATAATTTTTTCAGAGCCGATTTCTACATTTAGGAAAATCAATGTTGGTTTGTCAACAGCAATTCGTGGCAAGGGTCCATCGCATAAGCCTTTTACACGTATAGTTATTTCTTCACTCTGATAGGAATTACTGAGAATTATGAGCTTAGCTTCAAAAACACCAATTTCGGAGGGTATAAATCCCAACTTGATATAATCATATTTTCCGGGCAGTATATCACTTTCAGGGGTATTTAAAATTGAAAAGACATTTTTCTCATCATTAAGGAAATATGCATCGACTATCTTCAACGGCAATTCACCAATATTTTCAATTTGGAGTGAATATTCAGAGGTTTTATTTTTCCAAACCGGTGTAAATTCGATATCATTTAAACTAAGTCGGGCTATTGGTTTGGGCTCAAATCCATAAGCGCGAATGTATATATTACTTATTTTTTCATTTTGTGCATTTGAATTAACTACAATTTTTGACTGATAGAGCATCCTTTGTGTTGGTTTGAATTCGAAATTTAACCTGCTATATTCATTAGGCTCAAGAGTGAACGAAGTATTATCAAGTATTTTAAATACCTTATGTAAATCATCTATTATTTTAATAGAATGAACACTGAGCGTAGTGTCTCCAGTATTTTTTATAAGAAAATAAGCAGTATCACTTGAATTTACATTCGTTTTTGGTAGTAATGGGAAAGGATTTTCAAATGCTATTATTGGCGCTTTGTGATCATAAGTTTTAATAATTCCTTTTTTACCCTTCTCATTTATTTCAATTATAGTGTTAATTTCAGGATTATAGACAGTAGTCGTCTGTAATTTCTTATTAGGCCATCTTACAACAATTGAATCCACTTGCTGTTTTAAAACACCGAAAGTTTGAGTAAAATGTTGCTGACCAGAAAAATGACCTAATCCAGCCTGTAATTCCCGTATTTGTGCAATTGTATCGCTATAAACAGTAATTCTCGCACCGATCGCACTTCTATTGCAATCAGCAGGCGGGTTTAATTTTACGGAAATCCAGTTATTTTTATTTCCAATTTGATTTTGGAGTAACTTAATTTGCATCCTGCTTATAATGGTATCTCTACCGCCAATATTTAGAGTATCATAAATTAACTGACTGACAAATAAATCCATATCTCCATCTAAGTCATAATCGCAAGGTTCCATAGAATGGCATTCTTTCATATTTTCGTATAATCCTAATGCTTTCGTTATATCATCGAAATACGCTGAATCATTTTGCTTCAATATATAAAGCCGAACTTGCCCTTGTGTATTAATATTTTGCTCCTTGTTTATGTATCCCAATGTACCAATAGCCACGTCAAGTCTTGTATTATTATCAATATCGAACCAGGTACCCCCCATATCGCCGAAATGAGTAGTTGATTTTGGAGCATCCCTTCGTAACCTATCGAGCTCCCATTTATAGCTATAACCGTGATCCGGTCCTTGATTGACGCTGATTACGGTTCTGCCTTCATTGGGATCATTCCCGCCATGTACCAATACCTGCAAAAGATCCATATCCCCGTCATTATCAAAATCAGCAGGCTGAGCTTCCCATTGGCACAATGCCTGACCATGGTCGCCCTTCATCTTTTGTGCTGAATAGCCAGCTTCAAATGAATAATCAACAAATTTGCCATTTCGCATATTTTTAAATAAACTTCCACCTGAACGGCAATAAGGTGAAGTAATAATATCTTGCCAACCATCATTATCCCAATCGCTTACGTTAACTCCATACATCGGCTCCACTACTTTTTCTATTCCGCTATTAAGAACTAAAGTAAATGTACCATCACCATTACCTTTTAGTAAAGCGTCTGGCATTTTATACCCAATACCTTGATTGGCTAAATTTGCGGCATAGTCGGAAAACCAAGTCGAAATATAAATATCAATTTTGCCATCATAATCATAATCTAAAAAGGCTATGCCTGTTGAATTTATCAAGCCATCAGGTAAAGTATCAATCAATTTCAGATTTGTTAAACCGCTGTTTTCTACTAATTTAAAACGACCACTACCATCATTTAAAAGAACTTCAGACCTATCTCCCGGATCATTTTCTCCTTGATACATTTGTAAGCGGTGATAATAAATGCTGGTTACTAAATCCAAATATCCGTCATTATTTACATCTGCCATCGCTGCAACGTCAACTATTCGGCCACTTTTTTGCGAGTCCCTGTTTTGATTTATATTGGATTCATCTGTAAAATCAACAAAAATCCTTTTGAAATCCGAGTTTTTATTTGGATTTGGTACATTTAGATAAAGATAATACCTGTTTTTGATCAAGTTCCCTTCTCCCCAGAGCAAATCAGGATAGTTATCATTATTTACATCAACAAGTAAAATTTTTGTACCAAATGCCTTAGAAAGACCTACTTCATTTGTTACATCAACAAACCAATCAGGGCTTTGCGCTCTTAAAGCAATAAATAATAAAAAAAATGATGAATAATGTAATAAAGTTTTCATATTGATACGGTTTTTCTATTGTTAATGATATGTTAAGATACAAAAACATCAACAATTGTTCAACAAAAAGAAAATAATTTACAATTAAATAATACGAATTAATATAATGAATCTAATTTTATTAAAACTTATGTTTTTAAATTTTTTTTAATTCAAAAATTCTGAAATTGTATTTTAATGCATTTGATATTTACTTATTTTTGTAATTTAGTTAATCCTAATAATTTAGATTATGCTAAAAAGTAGCAAAAAAATATCATTTTACAATATCGGTTGCAAAGTCAACTATGCTGATTTATCTCAAATTCGGGAGGATTTTGCTTCGCGTGGCTATGAAATAGTTGAATTCGGCGATAATGCTGACATTGTACTTATCAATACTTGCACTGTTACACATAATGCAGATGCAGATGCAAGGAAAATTATCCGTAGAGCAAAAAAATCATCTCCAAATGCTTTTATTGGTGTACTTGGATGTTACGCACAACTTAAACCAGATGAAATTGCTAAAATCGAAGGCGTTAATGCCATCTTTGGCACTGAAAAAAAATTTCAAATACCCGATATTTTATCAAAAATACAATCAAATCAAAATATCGAAATATTTTGCTCCGGTATTGACAGCTTAGTTTTTGAACCTTCAGTTTCAAGCGATACAGACAGCCGTACTCGTGCTATTGTCAAACTGCAAGATGGTTGTGATTATAAATGTTCTTATTGCACTATACCACTTGCACGTGGAAATAGTAGAAGTATGGAATTTTCTGAAATAATTCCTACTATCAAAAAACTTGAAAATGCTGGATATAAAGAAGTTATTTTATCCGGAATTAATTTAGGCGAATACAGAAGTTCCGACGGCAAACTTTTTTCTGATGTTTTAAAACTACTGTCTAATACTGAAACAAACCTCAGATTTCGCATCTCCTCAATTGAACCGAATTTAGTAACTGATGACATTATAGAAACTGTCGCAAAATCTCATAACATTTGCCATCATTTCCATATACCACTTCAAAGTGGTTCAAATGATATATTAAAACTAATGAGAAGGCGCTACAACGTCTCTCGATATCGAGATGTAATCTCAAAAATAAAGGATCAAATGCCGCATTCCTGTATTGGTGCTGATGTAATTACCGGGCATCCCGGCGAATCAGATAAACATTTTGAAGAAACTTATAACTTAATTGAATCTTTACCCATCAGCTATTTGCATGTATTTACTTATTCTGAGCGTCCAAATACATTTGCAATTAATTTACCCGATAAAGTGCAATTCCACAAAAAAAATTATCGAACTGCACAATTAAGAAAGCTTTCCGAAATTAAAAGAAATTATTTTAACAGCTCACAAATAGGCCATATAAGCAAAATTGTAATTGAAAAATACGACTTTAAAAATTACACAGCCTCCGGCTGGTCTGATAACTACATTTACACATACTTACATAACCCGAATAATATTCTAGGTGAAGTAGTTACAGTACGCATCTCTAAAATCATTGAAAATCAGGTATTTGCGGAATATCTCGAATTATTATAATTAATGATTTAAAATATTTTAAAAATCACATTCTATTTAGGAGCCAATATTTTTCAGCAGTAAAAATTATTCGACGATAAATCCAATCTTCATTCTCCTCCTTTTATTCAAGTGATTAAATAAACTCTTTTTTATTATCTTTGCAAATTTAATATAAGTAAACATGAATACTTGAACGAAAACAAAAAGAAAATTTCCTTAATTCAAAGTTTAGGACTTTGGACAACAACAGCAATCGTTATCGGGGCTGTCATAGGTTCAGGTATATTTAAAAAACCTGCACTTATGGCTTCACAGCTTGGCTCACCTGAATTACTATTTTTAATTTGGCTTATAGCAGGAATAATAACTCTATTCGGGGCATTGACGAATGCCGAAATCGCTTCTATGATTACTGAAACAGGCGGTCAATATGTATTTTTTGAAAAAATATACGGTAGCTTTGTTGCTTATCTTTATGGTTGGGCTATACTTGCTGTGATTCAAACTGGTTCAATTGCCTCAATTACATATGTTTTTTCAGAATATTTCGAATATTTCATCACTATGCCTAAATTACCACCCCAAGTTGAACAATCTTTTGTAATCAAAATACCATATATTGGTAGTATTTTCCCTTTATCAAATATCGGTGTTAAATCGTTAACAATATTCATCATTTGGCTACTTACAGGGATTAACTACTTAGGAGTCAGACTTGGTGGTAAGGTCTCAGCTTTCTTTACAGTTATGAAAATTTCGGCAATTTTATGTCTGCTTGTGTTTGCTTTTACTTATAGCGGTGGTTCAACGGAAAACTTCATTAAAGACAGCTCTATCGAAATCAATGATATTGGAATATTTACCGGAATAATTATGGCTTTATCGGGAGCATTCTGGGCGTACGATGGTTGGAATAATATTACTTATATCGCTGGAGAAGTAAAATCACCTCAAAAAAATATACCCAAAGCTTTGTTTTATGGTATGCTTGTGATAATCACAATATATTTATTAATTAATTTAGCATATTTATATGTTCTACCCATTGAGCAAATGGCACAATCAAACCTTGTAGCTGCCGATGTTGCAAGCGTCTCAATGGGCGCATACGCTGGAGCATTCGTTGCTCTTGCGGTTATGATTTCCACTATCGGCACTTCCAATGGAACGATTATGGCTAGCGCACGTGTTTATTATGCAATGGCAGAACGAAAGTTATTTCATTTGCCGATTGCAAAAGTACATCCAAGGTTTCGAACTCCCTCTAATGCTTTGATCATGCAGGCTACTTGGACGAGTATGCTCGTGTTAAGCGGTAAATTCGATGATTTAACAGATATGTTAATATTCGTAAGTTGGATTTTTTATGCTTTGGGTGCCATTGGTGTTTACATTTTAAGATTAAAAATGAAAGATCATCCAAGGCCTTACAAAGTTATTGGTTATCCATTCACTCCTGCTATCTTCATCGTATTTGCTATTGTATACGTTATATTTACACTCATTACAGATATTCAAAATTATAGTCAAGGTAAAACCGAGATAGTTAACTCTTTATTCGGAATATTACTTATTTTACCCGGTATTCCACTTTATTTTTACTACAAATGGAAAAAATTTTAAATTGTAATTATATTCTCATGCAATATTTTTTGAAATTTATATGAGTTGAATTTTATTTAATTAATTATAGGTGCGATATGGCAGCAGTTGAGTATCTAATCCATTCAAAAAATCCTGAATTACGAAAAATTGATAAAGTAATCGAAGCACTAAAAAATGGTGCTGTAATACTTTATCCAACAGACACTGCATTTTCCTTGGGATGCGAACTTTCGAATAAAGAAGCTATTAATCGAATTAGATTAATCAGACACTTATCACAAGACCAACAGATGACATTTCTTTGCGATTCATTATCAAATATATCCGAATTTGCAAAGGTTAGCGATACTGCCTATGAAACAATAAAACGATTAATTCCGGGACCTTATACATTTATATTGCCTGCTTCAAAGATGGTACCCAAATACGCTCAAAACCCAAAAAGAAAAACAGCCGGCATTAGAGTACCGGATAGTATTTTAGCTCAATTATTACTAAAAAAACTTGGACAACCTATCATCTCCATTACTGCAAAAATTCCCGGCGTTGAGAATATTTACGATTATGATGAAATAATGAAACATTGTCGAAATTTAGTGGACATAGCTGTCTCTTCAGATGAATATTCATTTGCTGGCGAATCAACTGTTATTGATATGACAAGCGATAATTTTACGATTATAAGGGAAGGTGCCGGAATGGAAAAATTAAACGAAATTATTAGTATTAATTCAATTTAGAATAATGAATTTTAAATGTAATAAAATAAAAAGAATTAAAAATTAATGATAATCAAGTAAAGTTTATTAGCTTATTGATTATTATTTATATAATTGATTTTACGATATTCAATCAGCATAATTCATAAAAATCATCGTCAAGATTCAATTTATTTATGTTCTACAAACTATAAAATTACTTATCAGAAAATGAAATCTCAATACTAAATTTTACCACAAAATATGGTATAAACCTAATAATTATTAGATTGAGCTACCTTTAATCGATTCCTACTTTATGCAAAAATCATTATTTGATTTTTTACTTGAAGGATGCCCGATGGATAAAATGCTTGTACTCAAATCACTTTGCAGAAAGCTAATAACTTAATTCTAATTCTTCAAAATATCAATAATAATAATAAAATTCAATGATATATGCTAATCTAAAAATCATTGATTTAATTCAATTCTCTATGAACATATTTTATTTTAACAATATCAACAAGCATTCTATATGAATCTTTGATGGGATTGACTCTACTTCGTGAATCATTGTACCATTCAACTGGAATTTCATCAATACTGAAACCCAGCTTTCGAGCAAGCCAGAGTATTTCTACATCGAAACCGAATCCATCTATTTTCGAACGAGTAAAAATTTCCATACAAGATTTTTCTGTAAAAGCCTTAAATCCGCACTGCGTATCTTTTATACCGCTTAAAATCAATGCCTGCACAATCTTGTTAAAAGTTTTACCCATAAATTCGCGATAAAAAGGCTGATGCTTTTTTATCAAATCGTAATTTAATCCACGCGAACCGATAGCTAAATCAAATCCTTTGTTTATTGATGTTAAAAGTTTATCCATTTCATAAATCGGGGTCGATAAATCAGCATCGCTGAATAATCGTACATCACCTTTTGCTTCGAGCATACCTTTTCTAACAGCAGCACCCTTACCTAAGTTTCTTGGTTGCTGTAAAAGTATTACTTCATCAAATTTTTTAGCAACATCTGCAGTTGCATCTTCAGAACCATCATCAACAACAATGATTTCCCAATTGGAAAAATTTTCCCCAAGATATGCAATGACTATCTCCAAGGTATTAGATAATCTTTTCTCCTCATTGTATGCTGGAATGACAATGGATAAATAAGGTTTCATTCTTAACTGTAATACTTATCAAATACCTTAAGAGAAATGATATTTGAATTAGGTTTATTGTAAAGTATCATTTCCTGTTAATTGTCCTGTAAATTCCTGTATTCTTCTGTCTATATACATCGCTTGGCCTCTCATCATAGGATTTGGATCATTGGCATAGCGTTCCTTCATTGCCATAGCTGTATCTATTGCCGCTTGGGCACCATATTTTTTCCTAATATCGAGAAGTGTCATTTCGTCTAAATTTGTCATTATATCGAGCATATTATTTCTGATTCTATCAACTTCTTGTTGATATGTTGGACTTTGAGAATAAGTAGCTATTGCTTGCTGGCATAGTGAATAAAATTGCTGTAATATCAGTCTTGCTGATTGATAATCTTCAAGCATTTCATATAAATAGGCAAGACGGCGATACGGACCAAAATATCTACCAGTTACCTCGTAAAAAGTTAGCTCTGGTTTAAGATTAGGATTTTCAATTAATTTATTACAGGAATTTATAGCCATCTGGGCATACTTTATTGATTTTTCTTTTTCTCCTGCATCTGCGTACATCTTTGCTACTTGAAACTCCATTTCGTAAGTCATTGGGAACTGAATTGGAGATATATAATGATTCATCGTATCGAGTAATTTTACTGCTTTGGCTCTATCGTTGCGATTTTGCATTAACCAATTTGCATAGGATAGATAAAGAGTTCGATATGTAATCATTAATCGACGATGTACTTCATCGTAATACACATCTGGATTGTTTAAATTCCTGAATTTAAAACCGTATTTAGGTTCTTTTGAGAAATTTTCAGTATTATCAATATTTAGCAGGCATTGATCCATTATGTCGGGTTCCAAATTATCTCCTGTAGCACTTCGCTGAGGCACTGGACATATTCGCATAGCCATTCCTTCATATCGGAAAAATGTTTCCAGACCGCAAAATGCATCCGGTCCAACTGTAACAGAGTAATAAACAGGCCTTTCAAATTTTACTTGCCTTACAATATCCAAAACAAGCTTATCCTGAACACGGTACAAATAAATAGGTTTACCATCTCTTTCTGTATATTGCCTACCGATAAAGGTAAATTCAACTTCGCCTTTATTGATTATTTCAGGATCATCTGTATATTTACTCAAAATCTCTGGTTTAACAGGTATTCTTACCTTTAGTGCTTCACCGAAATCATAGCTCAATGCTCTGCTATCTGTTTCAGAAACTCGCAGACTATCATCGCTAAAACTGAGTGGAATTTTTTTAGCTCCCCATGGTTGCCGATTTTTGAGTTGATCTATATACCAAAGCGTATTTCCTAAACTCAGGTTAACAACCCGCACATCCCTTCTGATGCCAGCGACATCTTGCAAATACCAAAGTGGGAAAGTATCATTGTCTCCGTTTGTGAATAATATGGCATCTCGTTCTGTGCTTTGCAATATATTATATGAATAATCGAATGGCAAATAGTTGCCGGCTCTACTGTGAATTTTCCACCCTCCTACTGCCATATTAACCGGCACAAGAAGAATAGCAATAACTGTAACTGCAACAGAATTCAATATTGTAAATGGCTTTTTATTTGCCAGTAATTCCACAATACCATAAACTGAAAGCCCTATCCATAAACAAAAGACAAAAAATGATCCTGCATAAAAATAGTCACGTTCGCGTGGTTGGGGTTCTTGTTGATTCTGTGCAATTGCTGTCATTACCCCCATCATTATGAACATCACAAGATAGACAAAAGCCATCTTAGGATCACGATAAAAATGAAAGAATAAGCCTATTAAACCAAAAATAAGTGGTAAAGCATAAAATCGTACAGGGAAAAGATGGGCATAGCCCGATTCGTAGTTTAACACATCAACATCTTTGCTATCGGTAAATGTCCATCCGGCATCTTGAACATCGCTTTTTCTACCAACATAATTCCAGAGGAAATATCTAATGTACATATGATTAATTTGATATTTCCATAAGTAATTTATCTCACCTTCGAAATTTGTCTTTGCAAAATGGGGCACACTAATATATCTACCATCTTTACATTCTACATCTTTTCTTGTTGGTTTTCTCCATGGTCCGTAAACAAATCTACCCTGCTCGTCTTTCTTTTCATATCTACTGATGTAGTAATCATCTGTTGCATTATATCTACGTGGCCAATTCGGAGCTTCGCCGTATTGTTCCCTACCAAGGTAGGATGTAAGTGAAGATAGTGTTTTCGGTTCATTTTCGTTCATTGGGGGATTGGCATTTGAGCGCAACAAAATTTGAGTATAGGTCGTATAACCAAGTATCATTAATAAAAACGCTGAGCAAATTAGACTCAACACTTGGTATTTATTCTTATATCCCCACCATAATCCCACTCCTGCAAGGATTATTGTAACAATAACAAGCAAACCCACCAAAGGATGTTCTACTATATACTCACGGCATTCATTCTTAAATGGGAAATGGCCTGCAAGCATACTGGGTATCCATTTCACTATTATTGGATAAAGTAAGGTAAATATTATAATTGATAATATACCTGTTAATATAAATGAAGAAATTGAGAATTTATATTTGCGGAAATAAACGACAAAGACAATTGAAAAAATAGCTAAAAGTGCCAGTAAATGGACGCCGGTTGATAATCCCATTAAATAAGCTATAAGCAATAAATATCTCTCGTGACCAGGTTTATCAGCATCTTCATTCCACTTCATCATTAAATACACTACTAATGCAACAAATAATGAGGACATAGCATAAACTTCTGATTCAACAGCATTGAACCAAAATGTATCAGAGAATACTAATGCTGCAGCTCCAATATATCCAGATGCGTATATTGCTAATGCTTCAGCAAAACTTGTAATCGGTTCTGTTCTAAAATTTCTTATAACCATTATTATTATATGAAATAACAGCCAGACCGTAAACGCACTTGAAAAAACCGAAACAAGATTAATTCTCCATCCGTCATCACCAAAAGGGATAATTAAATGGAAGATTTTACCAATCAATAAAAATAAAGGTGTACCAGGCGGATGTGGTACTTGTTGCCAAATAGCCGCTGCTGAAAATTCTCCGCAATCCCAGAATGGAACGCTTGGTTGTACTGTTAATAAGTAAACCACCATTGCAGTTAAAAATGATAGAATTCCAAATGCCCGCTGTAGATATTTATAATCCATTTCTTAACCTTTATTATTTCAGATTTTGCCAAAGTTATTTATAATAAATATACAATCTTTATAAATAATAAACATATTTACTCGCTATTTAATTTTGCTTCCCAGGTAATTTCGCATCCTGATCTTTTGAAAATTGCTGAAACAGAACAATATTTCTCCTGTGATAATTCAATCGCCCTCTGTAAATCTTTTAATTCTGCATCTGGGCTGACAAGCGAATAAATTAAATGAAGATTGGTAATTACTTTAGGATGCTCATTTGCTCTTTCTGCCAGTAATACAATTGAAAATTTATTTATTGTCCTACGTTTTTTCCGCAAAATACTTAAAACATCCATTGTCGTACAAGCTCCAAGGGATTGAACAGCTACTTCAACCGGTGTCGGTGCACTGTTGCTACCACCAAAATCTTCTATAGTATCAAAAATTGTCTGGTGTTGACGAGAGTTCTCGCCTATCAATCGCATTCCCTCTTCTAATCTTATTGTTACTTTCATATTAATTACCTATCTGTTATAGTTATACTTAATTTATCATCATCAACGTATTTGCTTTCTTGCTCGATAAAGTCACGCAAAGCTGGCTTCATAAATATCCCATCTATGTCGTTTGTTAATATACATTTAACCATTACATTAACTCTGGTCTCCAATGGTGTATATCTATTAAAAAGAATTAACTTTTTATCATTTACAACGCAATAGCCACTTTGAAACTGCCCTTTATCGTGCCGAACTGAATAGCCGATTTTTTTCACTATATCGCTTAATTCTTCATATATTTGATTAAGTTTCATATAATTTCTAACTTTTGTGTTCAATATTAAGAGGCTTCCATATTAATATTATTGCACTTGTTAAGCACAAAAGATAGGACAAATTTGATAAAGCATTTATAGTAACATTTATGAATCGATTTAGAAAGTATTGTTCAAATCCAATATGCGATACATCTTTTATATTTTGATAATAGATAATAATACCAAGCATTATATCTTGATACAGGATTAAAATGTTTATTGGCAAAGCGATTAAAAAACAAGCAATAGCCATAAAAAGCCAACCTTTTAACCGTAAAATTTTATAATTTATTATCAAAAGCGCAAGTACTGACACAAATAAAAGTAAAAAACCTGATGAGGTATAAGCTCCAATATTCGTGAAGTGATAAATACCATACCAATATTCCTGATGTTCAATTTTGGATTTAATTTTTAGTTGTTCCGTTATTTCTAACAAATCATAAGCTATTGCATTTCTTGCTACATTTCCACCTAACCATAGGGAAAATCCGATCAATGCTAAGCTATAAAAAAGTTTATTTAAATTTTCTTTTGTCAACTATGTTTTATAAAGATTGTACCTTATAACAATACAAAGATATGAAATTCGACTTATTATTATTAAATTTGCTTTATGTTATGTTAAAATTAATTTCACATATTAACATTTCCAAATCCCTGAAAACTATATCTTCAATTATTCTTATTTTCTCATTAGTTTGTATCTCTACATTTAATTTGTGGCACGTTCATCATAGTGAATGCATAAGCTGCTGTAATATAGAAAATACACAAAACCAAATCTCATATAAAAATTCAGATACTGAAAACCAAAATGCAAATTGTTCAATTTGCCACTTATATCTTAATATATTCAAAAATTACTATGGGCTTATAGCATCAGTAGTACTATTTAATTTAGATTTTATTCAACTAGCGTTTTACTTATTATCATACTCTTATCTCTCGCCTCAGGAATTTTTAAACCGTAGCCCTCCTGTATTAATTTAAAATTATTAATTTGATCAAATATTCAGAAAATTAAAAATTATTTTTATTAAAATAACAAGGAGGCTACCATGATGCAAAAGTTAATGCAATCCTCACTATTTTTATTACTTTTAGCTTTCTCATTATTTCATTTCTCTTGCTCCGAAAAAGAACCAACATCTCCTGATAAAGAACATTTCAAAGCTTACGGTTTCATTTTGGAAACTTCAGGAGTTGTTTATATGAAAGTATTCAAAGGTCAGCTAGATCCTCAGTATAATCAATACATCGAAGTTACAGCAGGAACAATGACAGACCATCTTGAAATAATCTTTTTAGATGAAAACGGCCAAGAAATAAAACCTCCTACCGATAAGGACCACTCATTCTCATGGAATATAGCAGATACTAATATTGCAAAAGTACATCGCCATGGTGATGAATGGGAATTCCATGTCGTTGGAGTCAACCCCGGCGAAACTACAATTGAATTTCTTGTTTTGCATAACGATCATCCCGATTTCCGTTCACCAAAAATTAAAATTAAAGTGAATCCGGGGCACATAGCTAAACTAGAGTCTTTCAAAATTGTAGAAGAAGATACAAATGAAGTTTTAGTATTCGTTGACAAAAATGGTAATGTCGAAGGTGAAATTATAATAGAATATCCTGAGAAAACCGATCATCTTGTAGTTGTATTCTATGATGTCAATGATAATAAAGTAGCTCTTCCATCACCACCATACACTCTTAAATTGAAATTTTCTGACGAAACTATTGTAAAAGTCGATATTGAGCATTGGGAATTTATAATCACTCCATTGAATTATGGCTCAACTTCTTTTAGAGTCATGATTTTGGAAAATGACAAAGTGAAATACAACTTTATGGGCGAAGTACCAGTTAAAGTGCAATAATTACTAAAAATATAATGAACCTATTAAATATATTAGCATACATTACCCTATGCTGTTTTACTGTATTTTTTCAGCTAAGAGCTGATGAAGATTTAGTTAATATTTATGGTAAGATAATAGACAGCGAAACACAGCTACCGGTGGAAAGGGCTAAAATTGATATTATTAATTCAAACAAAATAGTCATTTTTAGTAATAAAAATGGGGAATTCCAAATTGATAGCCTAAAAAAAGGTGACTATATAATTTCAGTTACAGCTTCTGGTTACAAACCAGAATATAGAAAATTGAAAGTAAAAGGAAGTGACAAAGTCGAAGTTGCAATTTCCTTAAATCCAATATCTTATATCTATCCATCGGTAGTTGTCTCAGCAACACCCTACAATTCAATTTTTCAGGAATTAATTGAGGAATCTCAGGTTTTATCCGGTATAGAACTACAAAAAGCAATTAGCCAAACACTTGCCTCAACCTTAAAAAAACAGGTTGGAATCGCAATTCGCTCGATGGGACCAACTCCTGCACGACCTGTAATACGTGGACTGAGCGGTAATAATGTCATAATTAAATATGATGGATTTTTTAATGATGATTTATCAGCTACTTCAGCCGATCACGCTGTAACTTTAGATCCACTAAGTGCAAATAGAATCGAAATTATTCGTGGACCTAAAATTCTCTTAAACACTAGTTCTACATTAGGTGGACTTGTTAATGTCATAAATGATGGCATTCCGCTTAATTTACCATTAAAAACCGATTTAAATGCATTAATATTATTTGAAAGTGTTAACAAAAGTAAAAACGCTGCTACAGGCATTACATTGCCTTTCGCACCATTGGTACTATCCGGCAATTTTACGTATAAAAATTCCGACGACATTGCTGGTCCCGATAGCATTTTGAAAAATACCGATTCTGAAATGTTAAACTATCGTTTTGGTGGTAGTTTTATAAATGATGAGGTAATAGCAGGTGCCGTTTTTAACGAATTTCGCTCAGAATATGGTATTCCGGGGGGGTTCGTCGGAGCACATCCCAAAGGAGTAAATATCGAAATGCTTAGAAGAAGCATTGACGCTAAAGCTATTTTCCATTTTCACAGCCCTATACTGGATAACATAATTACAAAATTTAGCAGAACATACTACAATCATATTGAATATGAATCCAACGGTAATGTTGGTGCTGAATTTGTTTTTCGCTCGATAAATTTATCAACAGAATTAAACCACCACAATTTTAGTGTTTTCAATAATGGCACACTTGGACTGTATTATAATTTTCGCGATAATAAAATGGGTGGGTACGTGTTTACTCCCGATACACGCCACAATTCATTCGCATTAGCACTTTTCGAAGATTTAATCATCAATGAGCATTATTTACAATTCGCTTTAAGATATGAATACAACAATTTAAATCCCGAATATCACAATAAGCTAACATCAATCGGGATGATTCGAAATAGAAATTTTCATCTTTTTTCGGCAGATATATCAATTATAAAAGAAATTCTATCTGGGTTATATATCGGGGTTGAGCTATCTCGAACGATGAGAGCACCGACAATCGAGGAGTTATATTCCGAAGGACCACATTTAGCTGCGTACTCTTTTGAGGTTGGCAATCCAGATCTTAATGCTGAAAGCGGCTGGACTAGTGAATTCCTTGCTTTCTTTAAAAATAAAAACATCTTTGCATCGCTTAATCTTTTTTGGTATGAGATGCAAAATTATATACTTCCACGCAATACAGGAGATACCAATTATGCACAGCTACTCCCCATTTATGCTACTTTTAATTTGCCTGCAAGAATTTTAGGAATCGAAACCAGATTCGACTGGCAAATTTTATCCTTTGTATCGTTCAACTCTTCTCTTTCATTCACTTATGGTGAACAATTAAATCAAAAAATTCCACTTGCAAGAATACCTCCTCTTAAATTGGTAAATGAACTACAGACAAGATTTAAAAATCATAGGTTGAGTATTTATAATGAGATTGGAAGTTCGCAAAGGCGTGTGGATATATATGAAGAAATCACGCCGGGTTATAATATCTATTCAACATCTTATCAATATCTTTTCGAAATTGGTAAAACTGTCCATAGCATTAATTTATCCATAGAAAATATTTTCAATATCAAATATTTCAACCACCTCTCCCGTATTAAATCGATTTTCCCTGAACCAGCGAGAAATATTAAAATCTTGTATAAAATATTGATTTAATTTGTCATTGATTTTTCATTTTTATAAGTTTTATAATAAATTTAAAAATTTTTTTAAGCTATAATTTTTTATGTAATGAAAAATAACTTAATTTGATTTATTAATTGTATTAAAATTTAAAAAGGAATTGACTATGATAAAAAATATATTACCAATTGCTTTGATTTCTACCATTATCCTAATTTCCTGCTCACCACTTAGTGAAATGCCCGAAACGGCTGAAGAGTTCTTTAAAAAAGTAAAAGAACAAAACTATGAAGATGCATATCAATTAGTCTCTGATGTGTTTAAAGAAAATACCTCTCTCGACGAATTAATAAATTTTCTTGAGGGTACATCCTTATCAAAATTTAAATCCGCAAATTGGAACTCTCGTAAATACGAAAATAATGAAGGTGAACTTAAAGGTGAAATTATAAACGATAATGGAGGAACGATACCAATTACAATTAAATTCGTCAAAGAGATGGGAAAGTGGAAAATCTTAAGTATCTATATTGAACAAAGTGGAATCAAAATACAAAGCGAAAAAGGGAAAACAATTCCAAACGATAAAACATTAAAAAAAATGGCTTCAGAAGCTATGCTAAACCTTGCTAAAGCTATAAATTCAAAAGATTTTACACCGTTTTATAATTTCGTGTCAGCTATTTGGCAAAAAGAAACAACACCTGAAAATCTTAAAAAAATATTTCAGGAATTCATCGATAAAGAAATAGATTTGGAATTAATTCAAAACTCTGAAGTAATAATCACCAGCCAACCTTTAATCGAAGGGGATTTTTTAAGCTTTGGCGGTTACTTCAAATCTAAACCATATACAATTCACTACCATTTGAAATATTTATATGAATTCCCAAAATGGAAGCTTGCTGGTATTTCGGTTGAAGTGCAGTAAAAAAAATGTAATTAACAAAAAATCTTCATACTTCAAAACACGTGCTGACTACATTTCTCAATTTAGATAAATGCTTATTACTATAACACGAGCAAATCCTCTGGTGCTTTTGTCAGGACTTTAGCTCCGTAGCGAGTTACAAAAATATCGTCTTCAACTCGCATTCCAAATTTATCTGGGAAATAAACTCCCGGCTCGATTGCTAAAACTACATCTTCAGGAATAATCTGGTCCTCTTTTCTAAATGTAATGATTGGCATTTCGTGTACTTCAATACCTATACCATGACCTAATGAATGTTGGAAAAACTTGCCATATCCTGCTTTCTCAATCATCTGGCGTGCTATTTTGTCGAGATGTTTTCCATTCATTGCTGGTGTAACAGATTCTATGGCTGCATTTTTGGCATTTACAAGTAATTTATAAATATCTTTTTGTTCTTTTGTTGCTTTACCTATAACAAAAGTACGGGTAATATCTGACCTGAAACCATTGACAATACATCCGAAATCTAAAGTAATAACATCATTTTTCTTTATT
Source organism: Candidatus Kapaibacterium sp. (assembly GCA_938031175.1). GTDB lineage: Bacteria > Bacteroidota > Ignavibacteria > Kapaibacteriales > UBA2268 > CALHGZ01. The sequence goes on from CALHGZ010000008.1 coordinate 342,068, forward strand.
TTCCTATGGCTCGGTTTACCGTGTACCATAGCGGATCTTGGACCACTTACAACAATTATATCAAAAGCATCGCCTTCAGAACCCAACTTTCGACTGATATAAGCTATTTCGCTTGCTATATCTTTCTCTGTCATTCCTGGTTTGATGATCTCCAAAATTTTCTCATAAACCTGTATTGATAAATCGCAAGCTTTTTGGATATTAGCTAATTCTTCCGGAGATTTTGGCTGTGTAAATCTTTCTACAATTTTAGGTTCGGGTTTGAACTTAACAGGACGTATAATATTCCTAATTTCAACCACTTCAGAATAAGGAACCCTATCAGCTTCGAATCCAAGGGTTGATATATTCTTTAGCAAACCACTATCCATTGCATACTGCCAAGGATTACGACTTATATGCGTTTTCAAATTTGGCAATGGATATAATTCTGTTTTTATCTGCTCTTCGTACCTGTCATCTGTTACAAAATGAATTGAATCTTCAAATATAAATAATGTACCCGCAGATCCTGAAAAATTTGTCAAATATCGAATATTTGGAAGGTATGTTACAGCTATGCCATCCATCTTTTCGTCTAACATTACAAATCTGATTTGGGTCAACCGCTTATCTGTTATAGCCGGATAAGATTTTATAGATTCTGCTGTTTCTGCAATGATATTTTTCCCAGCAGTTGATGATAATGATTTATCCTTAACTTTTAATTCTGTTTTAACCATGTCATTTATTGTTTCTTGCTTTTTTTCTTCCTTTTGTGGAACTTTTTTTGTAGTCTTTTTTATACCCCGCTCACCTTGATTATCGCCTTTAGTAGTTCTGGATTTTCTCGTTGCTTTCTGCTCGTCTACAATTTTTATTTTTTTCAATTCCTCATTAGCTTGTTTTTTTCTCTCTTTTGCCATCTTTTGAGCTTGATTTTCAGTAATTGTTTCGTCAATAAAAGTATCTAATTTTTTTACTGTTCTTTTTTCTTTAGTTAATTTTTCCAATGATTTTTCGGATTTTAAATCCTTATAGGATTTTGGTTTACCTGTTTTAACTTTTGTTTTAGTCTCGATTGTTTTTGACTCTTTAGTCTCTACTTTTTCCTGTTTTGTATCCTTCTTTGCCACATTCTTTTCACCTTTCGAAATCGATTTTTTTGACTTTTGTACATGATCTTTATCTTGCGTAAGGGCTTGACTTTGGGTAATTTTATTTTTTTCTGTAGCTTTTGCAGTTTTCTTCAACTTCATGTTGTTTATTTTTTTACCATTTTCTATTGCATCAGCTTTCAAATTTTTATATTCCTCAAATGTGTTTTTTGTGGGCGTTTCTGCAGCTTTCTTTTTTGCCATAGTATTAATTCAGTATATTTATTGAACAAAGTAATTTGGTGATTCTTTCGTAATTTGTACATCGTGTGGATGTGACTCCCTTAACGATGCATTCGTAATCCTTAAAAATTTACCGTTCTTTTTCAACTCTTGTATATTTTTACAGCCGCAATAACCAAGGGCAGCTTTCAATCCGCCCACGATTTGATATATGGAATCGCTTACGCTTCCTTTATATGGAACTCTACCCTCAATACCTTCAGGTACTAATTTAGATATATCTTCTTCATTGTTTTGGAAATATCTATCAGCAGAACCTTGCATCATTGCTCCAAGTGAGCCCATTCCCCTGTAAATTTTATATGCGCGTCCCTCATAAATAATTTTTTCGCCTGGGCTTTCCTCATGACCAGCAAACAAACTACCTATCATGACTGAATCAGCACCTGCTGCAATCGCTTTCGCAACATCGCCGGTTTGCTTGATACCCCCATCAGCTATCAAAGTAACATCAGTCTGAGAAAGATATGACGCTACATCCATTATTGCTGATAACTGTGGTACTCCAACACCGGCTATAACTCGTGTAGTACAAATTGAACCTGGACCTATTCCTACTTTTACTCCATCTGCCCCGGCTTGAACGAGTGCTTTAGCTGCTTCGAATGTGGCGATATTGCCGGCAACAACATCTAATTCAGGAAAATGCTTTTTAATTAACCTAACTGTATCAATTACCCCTTTACTATGACCATGAGCAGTATCAACAAATATAGCATCTACACCAACTTTTACAAGTGATGAAATCCTTTCAATTACATCATTGCCAACACCGACGGCAGCCCCAACTCGCAAACGCCCCTGCTCGTCTTTACAGGCATTAGGATGTTTCTTCTTTTTCTGGATATCCTTGAATGTAATTAATCCTTGTAATACATTATTTTCATCTATAACGGGTAACTTCTCTATCCGATGCTCTTGCAGTAAAAGCTCTGCATCTTCAAGTGTAGTGCCAATTGGAGCTGTATATAATTTACCGCTGGTCATAACATTTTTTATCAATTCAGAAGGATTCGGATTAAACCTTAAATCGCGGTTTGTTATTATTCCGATTAGCTTTCTGTTTTCATCTACGATTGGAATTCCTGAAATATGGAACTTTGTCATTAAATCCATTGCTTGTTGCACCGTACAATCAGCAGTTAAAGTGATGGGATTTCGTATCATACCGCTTTCAGAGCGTTTCACTCTATCTACTTGGTCAGCTTGCTGCTCAATCGTTAAATTCTTGTGTATGACTCCCAATCCACCTTCACGAGCTATGGCAATTGCCATTGAAGCTTCGGTTACTGTATCCATCGCAGCACTCAAAATCGGGATATTGAGCTTAATTTTCCTCGTTAGCTTAGTTTCAACATTTGTTTGACGAGGGAGTACTTCTGAATAACCCGGTACAAGAAGCACATCATCAAATGTTATGCCCTCACCGATTATTTTATTATTGTACATTTTTTTTCAAAAAAATTAAATTTGTATAAAAAATTGTAGCAAAATTACGAATTTTTCCACACATTTCATTAATTTTATTTCGACTATTTGGATGAATTTAATTCGTAAATTTATATATTTCTTGTCAATAATTAGATAAATTCGAAGGACTCATAATCCTTAAGGGAGGTAGCTTAAGCTCGCCAAAATTATCAATTCTATCGCTCAAAATACAGAAAGATTAACAAACATAGAATTACTAATTAACGAATCAATCCTCGAAACTATTTGGAAATTAATTTATTCTTCATTTTTATCAAAATCTTTGAAGAAACGGTTGATTTTGCTTAGCTTAAATAAGAAAATGAAGATATTAAATATGATTTATAGAAATTATCCAATCAAAAGAACATAGTAAGAACAAATATCTTCATAACTTTAAAAGGAGCTAACATTTATTATTTCATTATTATAAATAAAAAAACCCGGCGACGACCTACTCTCCCACACGGCTGCCCGAGCAGTACCATCGGCCCAGCGGGGCTTAACTTCTCTGTTCGGAATGGGAAGAGGTGTTTCCCCCGCGGTATAGTCACCGGGAAATTTTTGAAGTGAGTAGAGGCAAATCTATTGCCAATTAATGAAGAAGGGCATAGTATATTGTATCAATTAATAAAATAGCATCGGTAAGTCCTCGGATTATTAGTACTTCTCCGCTGAATGTGTCACCACACTTACACGTGAAGCCTATCAACCAGGTAATCTCCCTGGATCCTTACTGGCTTATGCCATGGGATACCTCATCTTGGGATAGGTTTCGTGCTTGAGATGCTTTCAGCACTTCTCCTTTCCGGACATGGCTACTCTGCTATGCCGCTGGCGCGACAACAGATACACCGTAGGTCCGGGCGCTCCGGTCCTCTCGTACTAAGAGCGGGATCCCTCAAGTATCCTACGCCCGCACAGGATAGGGACCGAACTGTCTCACGACGTTCTGAACCCAGCTCACGTACCGCTTTAATTGGCGAACAGCCAAACCCTTGGGACCTTCTCCAGCCCCAGGATGCGATGAGCCGACATCGAGGTGCCAAACCTT
>CALHGZ010000009.1 GCA_938031175.1 Candidatus Kapaibacterium sp.
TTACAAGTAGTTACGGCTACTGTTATTGGGGCTGGCTTGCCTCTTTTAGTAAAATGCTTTGGTGGCGACCCCGCTGTGGCGGCAAGCCCTGCCATTACTACCGTGGTGGACATTACAGGATTGCTCATCTATTTCGGAATGGCAACACTTTTCTTTTCACTTTAATTTTAATCAACAAAAAATAGAGACAATGAAAAAGTTATTTACAATCTTAATCGGTGGAGTAATAAGCCTGAATGCTTATGCTCAAGCCAGTGACACCGTTCAAGTAAAAAAAGAATTACCATTTTTTATTCACCCTTCAAAACGAATGAGTGATGACGAGCTGATATACAAAAAGGAGGGGTACTTTGTTACAGGCTTGCCTGAAATAGAGAACAACCCTATCAATGGTTTCGGGATTGGTGGAAATTTTTATCTCTATAACAACAGCACAAAAGAAGACCCGTTTTTTGCTTACACACCCTACCGAGCCAGATATACCGGTTTCTTTAAAGTTTTTCAGAGCGGTAAATGGCAAGGTGCCATCAATATGGATTTCCCTTACATATTTGACAGCGAATGGAGGGTAAGAATTGATGGCGTTTTTGAAAACGACCCCAACTTTCAATATTTTGGTTTTGGAACAAACACTATGCGTCCGCTTCGTTTTATAGATAAAGCAACAGGTGTAGATAAGGAATATAATAGGTTCGATCCGTATTTCAACAATCTCGCCATAGTGCGACAAGGAAACACCGCTATTGGTGAAGCTGCTTTGGTTACAGATCGTCATTACAATGAACTAGACTACACCGAAAATCTCTATAATATTTTGGGTGAAAGAACTTTTGCCGGAGGTCGCGGTAGATTCATGTTTGGCTACGAATTGCTCTACATCAAAATAAGAGATTATTTCAACCGAGAAGCCGAAGAAGCTTTAGATGTAAATGGAAATGAAGTTTCAGGTGTGGTTAATGGAAGAACTCGCCTTACCGAAGATTACTTGGGCGTTTCGCCGGGAAATCCCTGGCAGAAATACAACATTGCCGGGAAGGGGGAAGAGAAGGAATTTTTGCCTTTGCTATTATGTACGATACGCGAGACTTTGAACCCGACCCTACTTCAGGTTTTTTTGTGGAATATTCGCATGAACACTCCCGCCCTTGGCTTTTTTCTGAATTTGGCTTTGATAAAAACCTTATTCAAGGTTCGTTCTTTCAGAAATTATTTCCCAGTAAAATTAAACGAATGGTACTAGCAGTAAATGCAGATATTGGCTATATTTGGGGCAAAAAAAATACCATTCTACGAAGCTTTTGATTTGTCTAGTCAAGCAGAAGCAGGAGGCACAGAAGTGCTCGGAGGGGCTAGGTCTTTAAGAGGTTTTCGCGAATATCGCTTTGTTGGTCCGCTTACTGCATTAGTAAACCTCGAACTTAGAATAAGAATTGCTGAAGAAGATTTCCTTAATCAACACTTTGCCTTTGATTTAGTACCTTTTTACGATACAGGCAGAGTTTGGAACGAAATCAAAGAATTTAATTTCAGAGACTACAGACACAGCTATGGTATCGGTGCACGTGTCGCATGGAACCAATCTACCATATTACGTGGCGATTTGGGATTCAGTAAAGAAAGTACGCAATTTTTCTTAGGGGTTGCACATATATTCTAAAAAAATAAACGCACAGTGACAGGCACATACCGATGAAAAATCGGGAAGAACTTGCCCTTCTATTGCCCAGACGAAATTATTTTTTAACTTTCCTCCACTTCTAATTTTTTTTAAACTTCTAACGAACAACCGTCACAGAAAATGCAACATAAACAGACGGCAAAAACCTTATCAGAACTGACTATCAAGACACGACAGTCAGAACGCCAGCTGGTAACACGGGTTTGGCAAAAGTGGCGGTTCAGTGCATCGTATGACAGTTTGGTGGTAGGTTCAAGTGCAGTTCTTCGATTGAAATTTTGTACTTCTAAATCCGCCACTACGCCAAGCTGCGAAACGTTAGGCGAAATTTAATTAGTTATTTTAAAGTACGTTTTTATAAAAAATAATGTTAGTAACATTATTTTAAAATTGAAACGAATTAACGATGACGATATTAGAAACAACTTAATAAAATATTCACTTTTAATAGATAAAAATACATATTATATTACAATTTCTTGTTAAGATACTACTAAATTTATATCATCATTAGTTAATGAAGTATTTTTTAAGGCTAAAGCAATTAATATACCGCAAAAATAGCTTGAGATAAGCCGTTTGCCTTCTGATTTTGTATTTCCTCCATATTTTACCTTTGTTTATATATGTAACAATTATCTTGAAGATGGTCTTGACATCTTAGGAAACAAATATTCTTTCAACTTATAAAACGGGAAATTTAGAAACGAATAAAAAAATGAATCAGATACCATAGCACAGCTGATACGTAATATACTTTGCGATGGTATATTTTATTTTGATTAAAACTTATGGGAGATAAAATTTATTGATGAAAACCCTAGACCAAAAGTTATGGGGAGTTTTAATATTAGCATTGAGGATTTACACTTTTTTGCAAAATAATGTATTGTTTTTACTTTAATGCATTTGAATCAGAAAATTAAGTATTAATAACATAGTGAATGAGAATTAGTTGTCATAGCTTTCGCGATGCATTATTTATCTTCCAATATTTTTTCTCCATTTTTAGCATTGTTTTATTCTAACTAAAAATCATTGTATTAATTTTTTGTGCACAGTTTTTATATGTTTAATTTAAATCGAGAAATACCATCATTTGTATTATGGTTTTTTGGTAAAAAGTGGTTATATTTAGAACAATTGATAGATTATAAATAATTAATATGATCGTGGACTTATGAATACAATTAGTTTAGTAAGGAAATTTTTTCACTACCTGAATTTAGAATCTGAACTTGAAAATCACGATACAATTTATGAAGAGATTAAAAAAGCGGTAGTTTTTAAGGGAACAAATCTATGGATATTGATATTTGCAATAATTGTAGCTTCAGTAGGTTTGAATATGAACTCAACTGCAGTGATAATAGGTGCAATGCTTATATCTCCATTAATGGGTCCCATAAATGGTATGGGATATAGTATTGCAACCTTTGATTTTGAATTATTCAGAAAATCAGTTAAAAACTTTACATTTGCAATACTTGCAAGTCTTGGTGCATCGGCTGCCTACTTTGCCTTGAGTCCTGTTTCAACAGCTCAATCTGAATTATTAGCAAGGACAAGTCCGACAATTTATGATGTAATGATTGCATTATTTGGAGGTTTAGCCGGTATAGTAGCGATTTGCAGTAAACAGAAAGGTAATGTTATACCCGGTGTTGCCATAGCGACAGCTCTTATGCCTCCTTTGTGTACAGCGGGTTATGGAATTGCAACGATGCAATTTAATTTTTTTTTCGGAGCTTTGTATTTATTTACTATCAATACAATTTTCATAGCGATCGCATCAGTTTGGATTTCTCAATTATTAAAATTCCCGATTAGGTCTATTGTTGATGAAGCTAAAAAGAAGCGAGTAAACAGGATTGTAACTTATGTCATTATTGTTGTACTATTGCCAAGTATTTATTTTGGATACAAACTTGTAAAGAAAGAAGAATTCAAAATTAATGCTAATAAATATATTTCGAATGTATCAATTTATGAAGGAAATTTTCTGTTGAGGTACGAGATAGATGAAAATTCAGATCATATTACATTAATTTATGGCGGTTCATCGCTCACTGAAAATCAGAAAAATGCAATAATTGAAAAAGCAAAAGATTTTGACATCAATCCAGTTAATGTCATTATTCAACAAGGATTGGCATTGAAAATAGATGATGCAAATATTGAATTGTATAGATTGAAAGAACAGATTTTCAATCTTAATAATCTATTAAATAAGAAAAATTCGGAAATAGATAGTTTGTTAGGAAGACAAAAATTTGGCCAAACAATATTAAATGAAATCAAAGCAATCTTTCCACAAATAAATGGATGCTTATACTCTGAATCAATAAATTACCATGATACAGTCAAAACACCACAGACCATACCTGTTGTAATTTTGTCAACTAGTTCCAGGATTCAAGATGCAGATAAAATAAAAATAAATGAATGGTTAAAGCAAAGATTAAAAACCGAGAATTTAAAAATATACTATGAATAGTGGAAAACAATTAACTCACGTAAACTATTCTAAGATTGACTGGTTTACCACAAAATAAGCTTACGAAGTTGCAAAAAAAATCATGATTTAATAATAAAAATATTTGTTCTTTACCCAAATTAGGATATTATACGTTTAAAATATGAATAATCATAACAAAAAGAAAGGATAAGAAAATGAGGGGAGAGTCAATTTTCTCAAGTATTCCAATCAAAGACTTTAAAAGGACAAAGGACCTTTGGACGAGAATAGGCTTTTGGTTTGACGAAAATTTAACTGAAGATAAAGTTTTTTTTCATTGCTTATAATGATTAGCAAGATAAAAATTGAAAAATACCAGGGATTTCTTTACTTCGTTTCAGTCATAGTCGGTATTTTAATTGGTGCTACTTATCCGGAATTTTCAAATTCGTTTGAGATAATCTTATGGCCTGTTTTGGCTTTTCTTCTTTATATTACTTTTTCTCAAATACCAATATCTCATATTCCCAAGGCTTATATTGACTATAAATTTATAACAGCTGCATTAACTGGAAATTTTGTCTTGATTCCAATACTTGTAGCTATTTTAATTAACCTTGTAGGGTCGGACGATATTGTATTGAAATTAGGTATTGCATTAGTATTGTTAGTTCCGTGTACTGATTGGTTTATAACGTTTAGCCATTTAGGTAAAGGAGATACAAAATACGCTGTGGCACTTGCTCCTATAATTTTATTTGCTCAGTTTCTGTTTTTGCCGATTTTTATATACTTAATGTTTGGTAAAAGCCTGACTTTTGATATTGCACAAGGGAAATTAATTGTAATCTTTGTATGGTTTATTGCCATTCCTTTATTTACAGCTTTCATCACTCAAAAACTTGCCGAAAGACATAAATTTTGGAAAAATTCCCTAAATTTTTTGGAATGGTTGCCTGTGCCGCTATTAACTATAATAGTTTTTATAATTTTTAGTTCACAATTTCAGACTATTATCGCTTCACAAAATATTTTTGATATTTTAGTTACAGTATTTCTACTATTTCTAATAATTTCAATATTTTTTGCAAAATTTCTCACAAAAATTTTCAAATTACCTACAGAACAAGGAAGGGTATTGGCTTTTAGCTTTGGTACAAGGAACTCATTTGTAGTGTTACCGATAGCACTTGCTCTTCCTGAACAATATCAAACAGCAGTTGTGGTAGTGGCATTTCAGCCACTAATAGAACTTGTTGGAATGTTAATTTATATAAAAATTATACCGAATAAAATATTTAAAATGAAGGAAATTATTGTTGAAAAATAATTACAGCTGTATTTATTTTGTTTATAAAAATGTTATCGCTTGATTTAACTATTCCTAATAGCAAGGGGGCAAATTATGAATATAATAATTTGCTCAATTTCAAGATTTTCTAAATTCGAAAATAAAAATTTTGTGATCTACCCAAAATGCAAACTAAAACAAGCTTAAATATATTTGATATTCAAATTTGCAATTATTTATCATTTTATTAAGTAATTGATTTATCTTTGAATTAATCTCTTAAAAAAAATTTAATCTTTGTTACTATTTGCATTAACAATTAGATTTTGTAGATTGAAATAAATTTAGTATTTTAGAGTATTATAGGTGATGGGGTTCACCTTAAACCGCAATAATGCTGATAACTCCTACCAAAATGTTATAAAAATTATTATTATTTTGTAGGAGTTATTTTCATGCTTAATATTTTTTCCATTGCTAGTTTTTGGTTTTTTGCTGCGGTTTTATCAACAATTCTAGCCAATCGCTTAAAAATATCAATGGCTCTAATGGAAATAATCATTGGGGGGATAATAGGATATGCAGCTTTCGAATTAAATTTCATAGAAAAACTTGATTTAAATGCAGATTGGCTGAGATTTTGCACAGGGGTTGGTGCTATTATGCTAACATTTCTGGCTGGAGCAGAATTAAATCCAGATGCAATGAAATCAAAACTAAAAGAGGTTTCGATAATTGGAATAATAGGTTTTTTTGCACCTTTTATGGGCTGCACTCTTATAGCTTACTATTTAATTGGTTGGGATTTGAAAGCAAGTTTGCTAAGCGGTATTGCACTCTCCACAACCTCAATGGCAGTTGTTTATGCAGTGATGCTTGAATATGGTTTTAATAAAACTGAATATGGTAAAGGAATATTAGGTGCTTGTTTTGTAAATGATTTAGGTACAGTTATAGGTTTGGGTTTATTATTTTCTCCTTTTAACTATAAGACAATTATCTTTATTTTAGTAATGATAGCTTTAATATTTGTTCTACCTAAAATAACTAATTTCCTTATACAACATTTTGCCTACAAAACTGCTGCAATCCGTACAAAATGGATCATTTTTGTACTATTGTCATTGGGAGTACTTTCTTTATGGTCAGGTAGTGAACCTGTTTTGCCTGCATATATAATTGGAATGCTTTTAGCAAGAACAATGGAAGAGGATCATCATTTTGTTAGAAGATTGAGAACTTTAACAGTTGGATTTTTGACTCCTTTATATTTTCTCAGAGCAGGTGCACTAATGTCAATACCTTCATTATTTTCCGCACCCGTAATTTTTATACTTCTTTTTTTGGGGAAGATAATTTCAAAAATTTTCGGTTTATATCCGGTTATAAGTAATTTCAGGAGTGATAAAAGGGAAAAATGGTATTACACTTTGTTAATGTCAACAGGTTTGACTTTTGGTACAATTTCAGCATTGTTCGGACTTTCTCACAATATTATTAATCAGGAGCAATATTCCTATATTGTTGGGACAGTAATTGCAAGTGCCATTATACCTACTTTGATAGCCAATAAATTTTTCTTACCTAAACATCTAATAGAAAAACCTGTCTTAGATGATCAGCTTCAGGATGAATTAGAGATGATAGAAAACAAAAAGCAATATTAGTCTTATTTCATTTAAAGTTTTATATTATTCTAGTGATTGACTCCAATTGATTAAGATTAGATAATCCCTAAACTTGTAAAAGAAGGTGACACAAAGAATATTTACAATGCAGAAATTATTGAAGAAATAAAAAAAGAGATAATTAGACTTAAACAAATCAATTAGCTATTCGACCAATTTAGAGAGCCAAATTAAAGGAATAATGGGATAAATTTAGAACAATTCAATAAAACAAAAACAACTATTTTTTTATAAAAAGCTTTTTTTAAATAATGGAAAATTTACATTCTAACAAAAACAATAGCCTCAGCCGATTTGTATTTAGAATGATAAACTAGTAATGAAATTTTGAAATATGAAAAAATTGCAGTACATTCAGACAATTAATTTATTTTATGAACCAATCCCAACCAGACTGAGTATAAAGTAACAACATTAATTGTTAAAAATAATCAAAAGGTATAATTTAAGTATTATAGAAATTTAAATTTTTCCTAATTTAGATGATTAAAGTTTATGAAAATTTGGTTTAAAATATGCAATAATGTCACTCAATGATTTGTGATAGGGGAATTTAATTCTGGCAATGGATAAGATTAAGACAATTTTTGCAATAATGATTTTATTATTTTATTATTCACAAATAATTTTTGCAAGGTCAGATAGTACAAAATTATTTTTTGATCTGATTGTTCGTTATCGTTTTGAAGCCTGGAATGGGATGAATGCAAAAAATTATGGAGATAATAGTCCTGATGCCATTGGCTCATTAGATGATAAACTTATTTATCAAAGAATAATAGCCGGTCTTAGATATAAACCAACAAACGTTTTAACAATCTCAGCTCATTTATATGATGCTCGAGCTTTCGGGTGGTCATTGAGTAATAATAAGTATCCTGATTTATTCAAAATTAAAGATAATGCACCGCAAGAATCTTTCTATATAATGAATCCACAAGAAGAATTTTTTGAAATTTATGACCTCAATGTTGAATATCAAGAAATAATTGAAAACATTACTTTGAAGTTCGGAAGACAGAAGATTTCTTATGGTGATTATCGAGTATTCGGTCCAGGAGAATGGGGTAATACAGGGCGTTGGACCTGGGATGCTTTTAAAATCGCATATAGACAAAAGAAAAATTTCATAGATTTATTTGTTGGAGGTACCAAAACACATAATCCTAATAAATTATCTATTCCATTTACCGATACGGAATTTTTTGGTGGTGGTATCTATAGCCATTTTGAGATAAATGATTACTTAATTGTTGAACCATTTTATTCATTAAAAGTCCAGGGGTCCGCAGATTACATTAAAATGCAAAAAATCAATCGAAATTGGTTAGGCGTAAGAATTTTTAATGAAAATATCAATGATTTCATATATGATTTTACTTTTGTGAAACAATTCGGACGTGAAAGAGCTAAAAGAATTTTAGCATATGGTTGGGTTGGGAAAATTGGATACAAATTTGATTTCTTGCCAGCCAAACCAATATTAAGTATTCGGGAAACTTATGCAAGCGGTGGGAAAAAATCAGACGAAACAATAAAAACTTTTGAACCTGCCTTTGGTGCCAGTGATAGATACTATGGTTGGATGAATGTTGCTTCCTGGACTAATTTAGACGATCGCGAAATAATTTTAGAGCTTTTCCCCAAAGAAAATCTTTGGATAGAAATTAAGCAGAATTGGTTCTACATCCCTGAACCTACTGATTTTAAGTTTTTAAATGCAAGGCAAATTCAAGATGGAAAAAATCATTTAGGAGACGAATTTAATATACATGCCCGTTATCAGTTCTCCGAAAATTGGCAATTTATTGTAGCTTTTGGATATTTTTGGGCTGGCGATCTAAAGCCGATTAATAATGAATCTGTTAAAAATGCTTCTTGGTTTGCTTTTCAGGTTTTATATACTTTGAATTAGTTGTTGAATTCAAGATCGTTTAGTACAATAATTTGATTAATTATTAATTAAATGTAAATATAAAAATATTTAAAAATGGAATGAAAATATAACCTGCAATTATGATGCTAATTATTAATTCGTTGCTAACATTTTCGAGTGTTACGATAAACAGAGGTTTTAAAGATCAATTAACATTATATCTTGTTGAAAATCTCAAGGCATATCCTATATAATCACTTTACCGATTGATATGTTAGCTATGCCAATTATTAGAAAATCTATAACTAAAATATATAGAGAAATGATTGATATACAATATAAATCAAAGAAAATAAGGCAAATACTTAGCTTGACAACATCATTAGTGGGTATAAAGTTTTATTTCACTGAAAACTACATTCCAAAGGAAGTGCAGAGACTTAAAGGTTACCGTTATTGTCAGGCATTAATGAAAGCAAGGCACGGGATGCACGCATTAATCGATGCTGAAGGAATTGCCTGTCCTGCTGCATCAGCTGCATTTGGTTTCAAGAAATTACCAGAGGGTTTAGAAACGGGTAAGGGTTTAGTTGGTTTCGGTATTGTAAAACAAGAACATATTGGTAGGAAAATGTTCGAAGGGATGACAATTTTACCTCGAGGAAAATTGAAAGCACTGTATCTATATCCTTTGGAAACTGCTCAAATCGAGCCAGATGTTATAGTTGTAGAAGGGGAACCAGAACAGCTTATGTGGATAGCCCTTGCTAATCTTAATGCAAAAGATGGACATCGAATTGAGAGCAATACAGCAATTTTGCAGGCAACTTGTGTTGATGCCACAATTATACCATACATTAATCAAAAGTTAAATATGAGTATGGGCTGTTATGGCTGTCGGGATGCTTCCGATTTAGCAAGCAACGAAACCGTTCTTGGATTCCCATTTAAAGATTTTTATGAAATTGCCGAATATATTGAATTTCTCAATGAAAAAGCCATACCCAGTTCACGAAGCAAAAATGCTTTGAAAGCAATTAATCACAAAGATTTTGATAATGAAAGCTGAATAAATCAATTAATAAATGAGAATTCAAAATTATTGGGAATTAAACAAAATAATGAAAGATATGGAACCCTGATTAAATCTTTAAAAACGATATAGTAGGATTTATTGTTTTACAATTATTATAAAGCTAGATTTTAAATTTAACTTTGGTATTAAAAGGATAAAATATTAATTGGAACATCACTCATTTATAATTTTCAAAATGCATCTTATAAAAGTTAAATTTTTTTGATTATAAAAATTTAAAAAAATTTTCAAATTTATATATTTTATCCCGATAAGAGTTAATTTTGCAATTATTTTCTTGGAGTAACATGAAAGAGTTAAATTATAATAGGGCATTAGAAATATTAAACAATTGCAAAGGTAAAACGATTGTTATAATAGGTGATGTTATGCTCGATCGCTACTTCTGGGGTTCAGTATCGAGGATATCACCGGAATCACCAGTACCAATAGTTGATCTCGAAGAAGAAACTTTTCATTTGGGTGGAGCAGCCAATGTTGCAAATAATTTAATTAATTTAGGCATTCATTCTTTTTTATGTGGAGTTATTGGAGATGATAATTCTGGTAAAAAATTCAATGAAATAGCAAGACAAATTGGAATTGATATATCAGGAATATATATAGATTCATCAAGGCCTACGACAGTAAAAACACGTATTATAGGTAATAATCAACATATAGCTCGATTGGACAGGGAATTAAGAACTCCTTGCAACGACAAGTATATTGATCATGTAATTAGTTCAATTACAAATATCCAATCACTTGCAGCAGTGATAATGCAGGATTATAATAAAGGTGCAATTACACCTGAATTAATACACGCTGTTATTGAATTTTGTAGTCAAAAAAACCTACCAATTTTTGTTGATCCTAAATTCGATCATTTCTTTAAATATCAGGGGGTTTACTTGTTTAAACCAAACAGGAAAGAGGCTGAACAAGCATTAAACAGAAATTTGAAAACTTACGATGAAATTATCGAAGGTGGTTTAACTTTACTTGCTCGTTTGAATTGCGAAAATTTGCTTTTGACACTTGGTAAAGATGGTATGGTACTTTTTCAATCAAATGGCTCAATCTCAAATTTACCTACCCGAGCAAGGCATATAGCAGATGTTTCTGGTGCTGGTGATACTGCAATCGCCACTCTTGCAGCTGCTTATACCGGTGGAGCTAACATATTAGAAGCATCCTCATTAGCTAATTATGCTGCCGGGACAGTGTGCGAAAAACCTGGTATAGTTGCTGTAAAAATTGAAGATATTTTAGAAAGTATTTTATATAATTCGAGATAAATATGATACTTACTATTAATACATTTATTACTGAAAAAAAGAGTTTAATTTCCATTAATGATGTTTTGGTATTTACAAACGGCTGTTTTGACATACTTCATCGCGGACATATTGAATACCTTAATGAAGCAAAAAAGCTTGGAGATAAATTAATTATTGGTATTAATACTGATCTTTCTGTAAAACGGCTTAAAGGAAATAGCAGGCCTATTTTCACATTAATGGATAGAGCATTCGCTTTGGATAATTTGAAAGCTGTTGACTTTGTTATCCCATTTAATGAGGATACTCCTCTAAAACTTATTGAAGAAATCCAGCCAAATGTTTTAGTTAAGGGTGGAGATTACAATCCCGAGGAAATAGTTGGCTATGAACAAGTTAGACAATATGGCGGTAAAGTCATAACTATACCTTTCGTTAAGGGTTATTCAACTTCTTTGATAATAGAAAAAATTAAAAATCTATAAGGATTAATTCGTAAAGCAAAAAGGGCGTGAGGCTCACGCCCTTTGAAATAATCTTGACCCATTTAATTAGCGTATTTAACACTACACCCATAAGGTTTAGTAACTTTATCTTTTATTGGTTTATTATTTAAAGCATAATTCAATGCTTCGTCAACATAGTTTCTTGCGTTTTTTATATCATCTTTGCTTGTAGTAGCTTTATCATCAATTGCTCCTGCATATATCAAAATTCCATCAGGATTAATTATTCTCATATCAGGAGTAGTTTTAGCAGCATAAGCTTTGCCAACAGTACCATCTTCGTCTATTAAATATGCGTTAGGATTTGTTTTGTAATTTTTCATTCTTTTATGAATTTCATCTATATCGAAATGTCCTTGTTTTCCGGGTGCTGAGGAGCAAATAAGTAACCATACGACCCCTTGCTTTATATATTTATTTTGCAGTTTTTGCATATTATCGGTATCGTAGTGCTTTTGGACAAAAGGGCAATCGAAATTAATCCATTCCAAAACAACAAATTTACCTCGAAAATCAGAAAGTGATACTGTTTCGCCTGTAGTGCTTTTTAGAGTGAAATCAGGTGCAGGTTCGTCAATCCTAATGTTTGCTAATGCTGAAAGATTTAATGTGAATAAAATTAAAATAAATGCTTTAATTGTGTGGAAAATCATTTTAACTCCTTGTAATTATTAATGATAGGTACATTGATTTCGTATGCAATTTGTTCTTTATCATCGTCTTTGACAAGCTTGATTATTCCAAATAAATTTTCAGGTTCTTTGACTTTCAAATTACTTAATGGAATATCAACAGTGGCTTTATTTGAAGAAATAGCAAAAATCTGTTCCTCAGCTAATTCATATATTCCTTGTTCATAAGGAAAAAACAGAACTTTTTTTACTGAGCCATTTTTTGTTAAAATGTCCGAATTAAAAGTTAATAGAATAGAATTTTCATTTCTAATCGCTTTTGGAGCAAGTGATTCTGTTTGAATTGGTAAAGAATTGACTGCATTTTCAATTATTTTTGCCCATTTGTTGTTAATTTTAGATTTATTTCCGATTTTAATTACTAATGAGGCTTTGGCAGAGTCTGCTGTACAAATTTCTTTACAAGCAAGCCATTCAACATTTGCATAAATCGAAAAGTCCTTAGAATTGAACGACTCAGGAACATAAATTTTAATTGGGACTATTATTTCATCTTCATAAATTAAACTGGCAATACCGGTTTCAATAGATAATTTTGGGACAGGGAAAAAAACTTTCGCCGGGGGAAAACCATCGGGCAAATTTATCTTTATTTTGGTTGGGATACCAACATCACCTGGATTTGTCCAATATATATGGCATTTATTTTTCATTTTTAATCTTATTCCAGCCCAAAATTCCGATCCTGCTATGATAGCAGTGAATTCACTTATTAACTCAGTATCGACATCAGGAGTTTTAACAACTTTAGCTGTTGTTAGTTGGATATTTGAAAAAATAAATATTATTAAAATTATTATTTTCATAATTTCGCCAAATATAAATACAAATTTCAAAGACGCTAAATTTAAATAATAATTTTTAAGAATGATAATAATTATCGTTGAAAACTTGTGGAAAATTATATTTGCAATTTAGAATTATGATTATTAAAACTGGGAAAATAATGAAAGAAAAATTTATGTTACTGTTTGTAATGATGTTTTGGAAAAAAAATATATTTATCAAAACCAAAGATATAAGCAAGGGCGAAGACTGCGAATTCACTAACTCAAGGTATTATATAGAATTACCCCCCCCTTAAGAATCCCTATGGAATTCAATTTCCTCAAAACGCAAGAATGTATCAGATATGTATCGCCCAAATAAAAATCATCACTTTTCAAATTTTCAATATTTTATTTTGCCTATTATTTTGTTGTACAATAAATATTTTCGCAAAATCATTCTACCCGACAGGTTTTACATAGCTTGGCAAAAAAAGCAATAAAATTAAAGACTGATGGAATTGCTTCCATCAGCCCTTCAATTGATGCTTTGCTGAGTAAACTCGGACAGAGCAAAAATAAAAATAAGAAAAATTGTGTTTTTTTATCAATTTTTCAAGTTAATAAGTAAAACAAATCAAAAAGGAAATAAAATAAAGAAGATAATTATTGAATACTGGGATATGACATATGACAAATTTAAAGATTTCGTATATCCTTATGTGATATACTCATTTCATAATACAAACTTTAAAGCAATAATAGGTATCATTAGTGATTACTCTTTCGATAGCTCGAAGAAAGAAGTTATGTGGCATAGAACTAACTCAATTTTTGATTATGATAATAATAATAGAAAAATGTCCCCAATTACGTGGTTTTATAATTTTAATAAATCCTCAAATAAATTTATAGCTCAACTAAATGATTCACTATTTGTATTATCAGTTAATAATTACTCTCATAAACAAATGTTTATGATTTTAAACTCGAAAAGTGATTTAATTGTTGATTCATTAGATATAAGTATCGGCGGTAAAGAATTTCTTTTCTGCTCAGATAAGGAAGGCAATTTTCTTGTCTTAGATTTTGATAAAAAAACAATATTTCATTACAGATATAACCAAGATAAGTTAAATTTAGGAAAGACAGTTACGAACGGATTGTCTAAAATAAATTTCACTCAAATTTACGATATATTAACTCATAATGGCAATATCTTTTTTGTTTACTATGTTGGTAGTGATGAAAATCAACTCTACATTGATGAATACTCATTAAATGAATTCGAATATAAAAGAGGATTCATTTTAAACAACGAAAAAAACTATACTACTAAAAATTTATTTTTTGATTTCAAAGATGATGGATTATTTGTATTCTCATCAAATGAAGATGGTGAATGGATAATAGAAAATTTTCCGATTAAATCCGATAAAAGATAATCCAATTCTATTAAAGCAAGTAATTGAATATAAAGAGTTGTTCGATTCCGCAGGTATAAAAAAGAATAACGCATTATTAGAATTAATAAATGATGAATTTCATTTTTTGATATAATTCTAAGTTATAAATAGATTTAAAATTGAAAAATTTATTGCTATCTATCTTTAATACAATGTTTAAGAATTATTCATTCATCTAAAGATAGTCTTTAAAGCCTATTTAAACAGAACATTATGAAAGAAATATATTTTAGAAAACAATATTGATTTTATGATAGGAATTTTGATGCAGTAGAAATAAAATTCAATAAATTTATTAATTATCGGTAAATTGGATTAAAAAAGTTTATGATATAAAAAATATTTTAATTTTAATAAGACTTTTCTTCAATGTTGATGGCAAATAAATTGGCAAGCGGAATCATATTTATAGATAGGGAATTAAAATTTTTGTGCTCCCTGGGGGATTCGAACCCCCGGCCCGCTGATTAAGAGTCAGCTGCTCTGGCCAGCTGAGCTAAGGGAGCATTCAAAATTAATAATTATCGTTGAATGTTCCAAATTTATTATTTTATTAATTCATCAAGTTCTATGTGTAGCTTTTCCCATTGAACATTTTTTAGGGCTAGCTCAGATTTGAGGTTTTCGTATTCTTTTCTTAATTTCTTTATTTTTTCTTGGTTTGTATAAATTTCGGGCATTGAAAATCGAATCTCTACATCATTAAGTTTTTCTTCGAGTTCGACAATGGAATTTTCAATTAAAGAGATTTGTTTTTTTAATTGATTGATTTTCCGGAGATGTGCTTTTTGATTTTCGCGTTCGATTTTAGCTTTTTTGACAATTTGAATTTTTTTTAGGTCGCTATCTGATTTGTTTTCAATGTTTGTATCAGGATCAGTATTTTTAACTATGAAGTATTCTTTAATATTTCCAGGGTATTCTATTAATTTTTTATTCTTGAATTCGATAGTTTTGTTTGTTAATCCTTCCAAGAAATCTCTGTCGTGTGAAACAATTACAAGAGTGCCATCAAATTGGATAAGGGCATCTTTCAGAACTGATTTTGATATTATATCAAGATGGTTAGTTGGTTCGTCCAAAATTAAGAAATTTTTGGGTTCAAGTAGTAATCTTGCTAATGCTAATCTTGATTTTTCACCACCGGAAAGTACTTTAACTTTTTTATAAACACTTTCGCCACTGAAAAGAAATGCACCGAGTAAACTTCTAATTTGGTTGCGTATGTCACCAGTTGCAATTGAATCAATAGTTTCGAGAACATTCAAATTCCCATCGAGCATTTCTGCTTGATGTTGGGCATAATAGCCTAGGTGGACATTATGGCCATATACAAGGGTACCTTGATAATTTTCTAATCCAGCGATAATTTTTGAAAGAGTTGATTTTCCTTCTCCGTTTCTTCCTAGAAAAGCAATTTTATCGCCTCTTTCAATTGTCAGATTGATATTTTTTAATACTTCTTTTGAAGGGTAAGATTTAGAGAGATTTTTAATTTCGAGTACGATTCTCCCGGAGCGAGGTGGTTGTTGGAATTTGAATCGTATGGATTTATAATCTTCTTCCTCTATTTCAATTTTTTCTAATTTTTCTAGCTGTTTGATTCTTGATTGAACTCTTGAAGCTAATGTCGCTTTGTATCTAAAACGCTCGATAAAATTTTGTGTTTGTTTAATCATCTTTTGCTGATTTTTAAATGCAGATATTTGCTGTTCTCTTTGTTTTTCGCGGGCAGCGATGAACTGTGAATAGGGTAGAGGTAAATCATAAATTTTGCCAGCATTGATCTCAATAGTGCGGTTTGTTATATTATCAAGGAATTTTGTATCGTGTGATACTATAATCATTGAATCGTTGTAATTTTTTAGGAAATTTTCAAGCCAAGCAATAGATTCTATGTCGAGATGATTTGTAGGCTCGTCGAGTAAAATCAAATTGGGTTTACTTAGCAGAATTTTTGCTAATTCTATTCTCATTTGCCATCCACCACTGAATTCGTTTACTTTTCGACTGAAATCAGTACGTTCGAAGCCGAGTCCTAATAATACCTTTTCGATTTCTGCATCTTTGTTTTTAATACCTAAAATATCGGCTCTATCATTAAGTACATGCAACTCTTCGAGTAATCTTAGATATTCTTTAGAGTTGTAATCATAGCTAAGATTTAATTGATTAGTCAATTCATTTATTTTTTCTTCGATTATGTTTAATTCTCTCAAAGCCTCTGAAGCTTGTTTGAAAATTGTGTCGATTGAATCAAATTTACCTTCTTGCGGTAAATAACCGATTTTGAAATCGTTTGGTTTAGTAATGAAACCAGTTTCAGGCTCTTCTAATCCATAGATAATTCGTAATAGAGTAGATTTACCAGAGCCATTTCTGCCGATTAGTCCTATTTTATCTTTCGGTCCGATATGTAGATTGATATTGTCGAATAAATATTTTCCGGCGTAATATATGGAGAGATTGGAAATTGATAACATAATTTCATATATAAACAAACTTACATAAATAAATCCTTGATCTTACCGAGCCAATCCTTTGATTTTGAAGAATCTTTCTTTCTTGGGCAAATATTAGGACTATTTTCAAGATCTTTGAGCATTGATTTTTCTTTGGGGTCAAGTTTTTGAGGCACGTAAATATTGATGATTACAAATTGATCTCCCTTGTGATAAGTATTTAAATTCGGTAAGCCATGTTCCTTTATGCTAATGGTAGTACCTGGTTGAGTGCCGGGTTCGATAGTTATTTTATGTGGGCCATAAAGAGTAGGCACTTCAATAGTGCCTCCTAATGCAGCTGTGGGAAAGCTGATTAAATGGTGATATATGATGTCGTTACCTCTTCTTGAAAATAGCTCGTGTTCTTTTTCTTCGATTATAACAATCAAATCGCCTGTTGTTCCTCCTCTTCTACCAGTATTTCCTTTGCCTTGAATGGGCAAATAATTTCCTTGCTCGACGCCAGCAGGTATAGTTACTTTAACGGTGTCTTCGATTTGTACTCGTCCTTCTCCATTGCAGGCTGGGCATTTTTCTTTTATAATTTGTCCCGTTCCGTTGCAGGTTGGACAAGTAGAGATATTGACCATTTGTCCGAAAATTGATCTTGTAACTTGTCTTATTTCGCCTGTTCCGTGGCAAGAGTAACAAGTTGTATAACCAGTACCTGATTTAGCTCCTGTTCCATTGCAAGTATTACATTTAACGTATCGGTTTAATTTAATTGTTTTTTCGGTGCCGGTTGCTATTTCTTCAAGGCTTAGCTTTAATCTGATTTTAATATCAGAGCCTCTTTCGACGTAAGTTCTTCTATTTGTAGTTCTTCTGCTTGTTCCGAAGAAATCATCGAATATACTTCCACCAAATATATCGCTGAATGTGGAGAATATATCGTCGATATTTGTGAAGTCGGGCGAATAACCGGCATTTCTTAATCCATCGTGTCCATATCGATCGTATTGTCGGCGTTTATTTTCATCGATTAGTACTCCATATGCTTCTGTAGCTTCTTTGAATTTTTCTTCTGCTTCTTTATTGCCGGGATTTCTGTCGGGGTGGTATTGCATTGCAAGTTTTCTGTACTGGGATTTAATTTCTTCAATACTAGCATTTCTATCCACACCAAGTATTTCATAGTAGTCTCTTTTTGCCATACGCTTGTTGTTTTGTTGTTTGACAGAAATTAATTTTTATCTGTATTTCCTGCAGATGTTACCACTTTCGCATGTCTAAGAACCTTGTTCTTAATCATGTAACCGGGCTGAATAACTTGAACAATGCTTCCTTCAGGTAATTCTGAAGGTATATGCATAAGTGCTTCATGATATTCCACATTAAATGGTTTTCCGACAGGATCTTCCATTCTTTTTACACCCGCGTCATTGAATAATTTCTCGGCTTTTTGGTGAATCATTTCAATGCCTTGAATTAATGAATTCCTATCGTCAGAGTTTTTTGCTGCATTTAATGCGTTGCTTAAATCATCGAGCAATTCTAGTAATGAATAAAGTAATCGTTCATTTGCATACTCAATGATTTCTAATTTTTCTTTTGCTGTTCTACGTCTTAGATTTTCAAGTTCTGCGGCGGTTCTTAAATACTTTTCCTTGAATTCGTCTCTTTCAGCCGTTAATTCAATTATCAAGTTATTTTTTTCTTCTTCGATTAGTTCCTGTTGGGTGTTTTGTTGTTCTGTTTTAATTTCATCGCTATTGCTAAGATTTTCTTCCATTGATTCTTTTTGAGTTTTGAATAAATCCTCACTTTTAATAGTTTTCTTTTCTTCTTGTTTTATATAGGTATCCATTAAGTCCTTCATCTTATTTGCTGTAGGTCTTAGTGGTTTACTACCTTTTTCTTCCATTTTTACTCACTTTTTAAATTGTTTTACTTTTTAACATACAATAAGACGTTTAATATACCATTTTTGTTAAAATTGAAAATTTATAAAATTTAATATAAATCAAACAATACAAAATAAAATATTAATTTTAGTATTATTTTATTTGAATGTTTTGTAAAAGATTATGAAATTTAATAAAATTATAAAAGAAATATATGTTTTTTTGATTTTATTGTTTTTGATTTTCGATGCTGATGACTTATTCTGTCAAGAAATTAAATATACGATAATCAAACGAGAAGAAATTTATCCCAAAATAGCATTAGTATTAAGCGGTGGCGGAGCAAGGGGAGTTTCACAGATCGGAGCAATTGGTGAGCTTGAAAAAGCGGGAATTGAGTTTAAATACATTATTGGTACTAGTATTGGCGCATTAGTTGGTGGTTTATATTCAGTCGGATATACTTCCGGTGAGCTTGATTCAATTATGCGTACGACAAATTGGAGTGATATTTTATCTCTACGTGCTGAGGAACGTAGGACTGAACTATTCTTAGATCAAAAGATTATACTCGATAGGAGTTTGCTAACTTTAAAATTTAATGGTTTTAAGCCAATTTTACCTGAAGCAATCTCATTTGGAACTAAATTTAATTTGTTTTTACAGAATTTGGTTTGGAATGGTGTTTTTAGAAACGCTAATTTCGATTCATTGAAATATATTTACCGCGCAGTTACAACAGACCTCGTGTCAGGTAAAACAATTTCTATCAATTCAGGTAATATTGTAACAGCGATGAGGGCTAGCTCAACTGTACCACTTAGATTCACCCCTGTGCGAATAAATGATATGGTTCTTGTTGATGGCGGTATTATGGCAAATCTGCCTGTAGCAATTGCTCAGGAATTTAATCCAGATATTATAATTGCTATAAATACTGTTTCACCATTATATGATTTAGAGGAATTGGACAATCCTCTCAATATTGCTGATCAGGCAATTTCTGTTGCGATGATAAATTTCACAGAGTTGGCTAGCAAGTTAACACATTTTACAATCACACCTGAGATTGGTAAGCATAAAAATACTGATTTCAGTAATTTTGATATATTAATATTGAAAGGTCAAGAAGCGGCGAAAAGATATTTGTGGCAAATTAAAGAATTAATTGACCTTAAGAAGGACTCCATCGTTAACAACATCTTAAACAGAATAGCACAAAATAAATTCAACGAGATTAATGAGTATTATGAGAATAAATCACTTGCGAAAAATTTTAAAAATTATGAAATTAATGATTTACAATTACTTAAAGATTCAATAATTAATGTTTTCAATGACCCTGAGCTGGATTTTGTTATAGTTGGTTTCAATGAAGTAAACAATAGGTATGTTCTAATTATACCTGAGAGAAATAAATTGAAACAAATTATTATTAATTCGCCAATATCTGAACTTTCGAGAAATATTTCGGATTCTCTTAAAAAATATCATTTAAATAAAATTATTTGCAATAAAAATATTGATTTGTTAAAAACAGATTTAATTAAAAGATTACGAATATTAGGTTATTCTTTTGCTGAAATTAGTGAATTTAAAATAACAGAAGACAATGTGATAGAAATTGCAATTTTACTTGGAGAGCTGAAAGATATTGAAATTCAAGGTATAAAGGATAAACATAAATTCCTTGCTCGCCGGGAATTGGTATTTAAAGAAAATCAAATATTAACAGCTAAGGGATTAATAGATTCGTGGGAAAATTTAATCAATTCCGATTATTTTTATGATGCAGAGATTAATCCGACAATGGACGAGAATTTAAATGGCATCAAACTTATGGTCAAATTAAATGAAGAAGGTAATCAAACACTTAGGTTAGGGGCTAGAGTTGATAATGAGAGGAATTTACAAGTAGGTATTGATATATTTCATGATAATTTATACAATATTGGTGATAGGTATACATTAAGGCTTGTCGGTGGCGGGCGTAATTTTTTTATAAAATCAGGTTTCCAAATTCCCAGAATTTTTAATACTCTACTTACTATTAAAGCAAAAGCATATTATGATTGGAATATGATTAATAATTATTACATTAAAAAAGATCTGAGCATCAACAAATATGATATTATGGTAGTTAACCAAACGCATATAGAACGATATGGTTTAAGGCTTGTTGGAGGTCAGAAAATTTACAAAAGTGGCACAATTGAAGCCGAATATCGTTACGAGATGCAAAGGGATTACTTTAGTGACTCCTCTGCTACTAATTACAGCCCGATTTCGACATTAAAAATAGGTACAGTTTTTGATTCTGAGGATAATTCAGATTTTCCAACAAAGGGCGGATATATAGAAATATCTCTCGAAAGTTCTTTGTTATTTCCAACAATAGCAGCAAGTTATTCAAAAGCTTTTTATAATCACAGATTTAATTTCAGCTATGGGATACATACTATATCCCAATCAATGCTATTTGGTTTTGCAGACAAAACTTTACCTTTCCCCGAATTTTTCTTCATTGGTGGGCAAAATCTATTCTATGGAAGCAGGGAAGCTGAATATCGTGGAAGACAGGTTTTGAAAACTTCAATAGATTACCGGATTAAAATACCGTATAAATTATTTTTTGATACTTATTTCTCATTAAGATATGACCTTGGTGGTAGCTGGATAGTACCGGAAAATATCAAACTATCTACTCTTCGGCATGGAATTGGCTCATCATTAATGTTTGATACACCTTTAGGACCAGCACTTTTTTCACTTGGCAAATCATTTTATTTTGTCAAGGATCCCGATAAAGTTATTTTCGGACCTACCTTGTTTTATTTCAGTATTGGTACAAGGATTTGATAAGTTTGAGAAGAATATAGTATTATCTAAAAACAAACATCATAAATTTACACTGTATTAATTATGAAGTAAGGTGTATAGAGAGGCTTATAAAACTTACCGGACAATGGGATTTAATCCCATTATCCGTTGTAGTTAATCTATTTTAAAATGTAGTCAATTAATTCGTGTTCTTCGCCATACATTTTATTAATTATACCCCCGATATTTATTTCGCTTGGCTCCGCCACTTGTAATACCATACCAACATTTTTGCCGTACCAAAATTGGATTCTATTTTTAAAGTTTATAGGAATCTTCATTGTTTCGTCAATATATCCGTAGCCTTGGAGTGTCATTTCAAATACGAATTGCTGCGATTCGACGGGTTTACCTTTGATAATTTTGTTCTCTTTTTTTCCTTTTGAACAAGTTACTATTAATGTTCCATTAATTGGCAATCCATCGTATTCAGTTTCAATTTCTTTTTCAAGCAGTGTCCATTTTGAACCTTTCAGATCGGCAATTAAGAGCCATTTCATACTTTCATCATCATCAAAAGCTCCCCAGGCATAAAGCTTCGAACCTTCGATAGCCCAATATTCAATAGAACCATCATTATCAATTTTTACAGCTTTTTTACCTTGATAGAAAAGTGTATCCATTACTTTTATAATGTATGAGTCTGTGTTTGCAATACGTTTGCCAGAGGTATCGGTTTGGTAAACATCAAATTTCCAGTAGTTACCGATTAATAAAGGTAGGTATTGCGCGAAATCAGTATCTGATTCAACTGGGTTGTTCTTTTGGCACGATATGAATGAAAATATAAATATCGCAAATATAATTGCGAAAAAGTTTAATTTTGACATAATTAACTCTAAATTAGTTTGTAAAAACTTTTTAAATATTTTAGAGTAATTTAACACTAATTTTTAAGTTAGGCAAGTAGTTTTATTTTGTTAAATATATAATCGAGACTATCAGATTTTAAAATAGCTTTGTAATAATCAGTATTAGCGAGATTTTCTGTTTTGACACCTTTGTATTTTATGTATCTCTGGCTTCTTTTAATATCAAACCAGTAAACAAGTGAAATTTTACCATTAGTTATTTCAATACCTGTGATTCCTCTTTTCCCGATAACAGAGCCACTGTTGAATAAACATGGAACTAGAGGTTCATTATTGAATATGTTGTCATTTATTAGATTACTATTGTATTTTTCTATATCCAGACTTTGCAATTCTTTTTTGAACTTGCTTATTTGCTTTCGTATCTTACGTTTTTTTTCAAGGGTAGCGAAAGGGTATTTACGAATAAGCTTTTCAATGTAATATTTCAATGTGTCCTTGCGTGACAAAGATTCAAATAATGGCTTGTGTGTATGACCGATAATGGATATGATCTTTTTCTGAATGGAAAATTGATATGAACGCTGTTCTGTTATGGAGATTTTTTTCCCATTAACGTTTAGTGTAGAATTTTTAATCCCGAGCAATTTAGCAAAATGTCTTACAACAAATAAACTTATAGGATTATATTGTTCTAAATAATTTGATGTCTGATGTCCGTGGAAAATGAAAATAGTATTGTTGTTATAAATTAATCGAATAGCTTCATATAAAACGGAATTTATAATATGACTTTTGTTGTTGATTATTTCCCAATCATGATTTCCGATGAGTTTGATTAAATTACCTTCACTGTAAAATTTTTCGAATAGATCATATAATTCTTTCCAAGCATCTAAAATTTCATTTACTTTGAATTTATATAGCTCTTCAATATCACCATTAAGGATTAATTTGAAATTTGAAGGTAAATAGTAATTTGCAAGTATATATTGAAAAAGGGCTGCGTTTTTCAGGAAATCGTCATTACCGTTCCCATTTCCAAGATGTAAATCACTAAATATTATATAATTGTCATATTTTTTTAATTTAAATTTTGGACTCTTTTCATAAAGATTATCAAGAATTTTAATTGTCCGATTAATTTCTCCATTCTGATTAATTGTTAATTTCAGCAATTCAGAATATCAGTTTATATAACATATCAAATCGCTAAATTATGCTAAAATTGTGAAGTATTTGTGAATTATGGCTTTACAATTAGTTGATTTTTATGTTATTAAGGCGTGAAGAAGTAGTTATTTATTGCTAATTCTATCTTTTATTGTTTCAATAATTTCTGATAGTTCATTAAATTCATTGAGAAAGAATGATGAATAGAGATAGCTTTTGCTGCTTTTGATTATAAGGGTGAAATTCATTTGTTCTTCATCTGAATGCAATCGTATCTGGAATTTACCCATTTGAAAATCATCGGAAATTTTGGGTGTAGTATTTGAATCTAATATTTGTTGGGTCATGTGTTGATTTATTAAAGCGTATTCTTCCTCATATTCGATATCTGGGGGTAGAATTGGTTCAGATGCAAGTTGGCGGGCAATTTTATCGCATTGTTCATTTTCTTTAATACCGGAATGTCCTTTGACCCATACAAATTCAATCATATGAGGTTTAGCAAGAGTGAGGAGTCTTTTCCATAAATCAACATTTAATACTCTATTGCCTTCTTTCTTTTTCCAGTTCTTTTTCTCCCAATTCCTGATCCAATTTTGATTGAATGCATCTACAATGAGCTTTGAATCTGTATAAATTCTAATACTGAGTCCTTCCTTATCAGCTAAATAGTTAAGGGCTGCAATTACAGCCATCAATTCCATTCTGTTATTGGTTGTAAGACGAAATGCTCCTGAAATAGTTTCAGTTTTTTCACTTGTTTTAATTACAGCAGCAAAGCCTCCTGGTCCAGGATTTCGTAAGCAAGCACCATCAGTGAAAATAGTTACATCAACATCATTATCCATATTAGAATCTCAAAATACTTTGCAAATTTTGCAAATATAATATTTTAATTCAAAAAAATTTTATTATATTTACGATGCTATTCCGGGGGGGACGGCAGTATTACTCTTTCAGGAGTAGAAATGATGAATTAAATAATTGGAGGCTTAATGGGACACTACCTTGAGTTATTGCGTATAAAATTCTCAGAATCTGAGAAGGTCCCTTTATTCTCAATGTCGGTATCAGCAGGCAAACCGATACCTGTTGAAGATGATATCGAGATGGAGATTGATCTCAATGAATTTTTAGTGGAGCATCCTGCTTCTACTTTCTTTGCTCGTTTCCATAGCAATAATGAATCATTTGCTGGAATATCTAATGGTGATCTACTTATAATTGATACTGCTATATCACCTAAAGATGGCAAAATCGTCGTTGTCGGATATAATAATGAAATCACCTTGAAAATATACCGTGTAATTAATGGCGAGGAATTTTTCGAATCTTACGATGGTAAATTAATGACAAGGCAGATTGAACCTTTGATCGAGCTTAAATTGCTCGGGGTAGTAACTAAGGTTATTCACTCTCTATAGTTGAATAATTAGTTCAATAAATTATGAGAGCTAGAAAAAAGGGAGCCATCAAAAAGAAATATTATTTCGAAGCGGAGTTATTTCCAGCATCCGTTCCATTGTCACTATCAAAGTTTGAACCGACATTGCAACAAATTGATCTGACAAATGTTTTGGCACCTCAGTCTAAAAATATCTACCTCGTGAAAGTTAACGGTGAAAGTATGATTGATGAGCATATTTACGATGGGGATATTCTCATTGTGGATAAAAATGAAGTGCCTAAGGATGGGTCAATAGTTATCGCCGCTTTAAACGGAGAATTAACAGTAAAAACCTTTAGGATGATAGAGGGCAAACCTTATCTTTTCTCTGCGAATAAAAAGTTTTTGCCAATTGAAATAGGTGATTTAATGCAATTCGAAATACAAGGGGTTGTAAAACACGTAATTAAAAATCTTGTTTAAAAATCAAGGCTTAGCTGGCTGGTTAATTTATCATCTTCATTCTTCAATGTGGAAAGTTGTAAACCTAGTAGTCTTACCGGTTTGACTGGTGCAACTGGAGTAAACAAAAGTTCTTTTGCTATTGTAAATAGTTCGTATTCTGGATTAATAAGAAAATTAAAGGTTTTACTTCTTGTTTTGGTTTCAAAGTCGGAATAGCGGATTTTTAATGTTACAGTTTTGCCACGAAGATTTCTTTTTTTGATCCTATTAATCAAGATATCACATATACTTTTCAAAGCCTCGAGTAATTCATCCAGCTCAATTATGTCTTCGTCGAAAGTTCTTTCCGCACCTATTGATTTTCGTTCATATTCAATTGTAACCGGACTAAACCATTGATTCCTAATAACTTTATAGTAATAAATTCCTGTTTTGCCAAAGAATTTAGTTAATTCTTCGAGAGAGAATTTTTTTAAATCAGCACCATTATAAATTCCTAACTTGTGCATTTTTCTCTCAGTGACTTCACCTATATATGGTATTTTCCCTATGGGTAATTTATCAATGAATTTATCAGCTTTTTCAGGTGGAATAACCATTAATCCATCTGGCTTTTTATAGTCGGAAGCAATTTTAGCTAAAAATTTATTAAATGACACTCCGGCAGAAGCAGTCAATTTTGTTTGCTTTTTTATTTCAGCCTTAATTAATTTAGCAATAGTTGTTGCTGAAGGGATATTTTTTTTGTTTTGTGTAACGTCGAGATATGCTTCATCGAGAGACATAGGTTCGACAAGGTCAGTATATTCAAAGAAAATATTCATAATTTGCAGTGAAACTTCCCTATATACATCGAAACGTGGTTTTACAAATATTAATTGCGGGCATTTTTTCATTGCAATTACAGAGGGCATAGCTGAATAAATTCCGTATTTTCGGGCTTCATAGCTAGAGGCAGCTACAACACTTCTCCGCTCGGGATAACCAACAGCAACGGGTTTTCCTCTTAATTCTGGATGGTCTCTTTGCTCAATGGATGCAAAAAAAGCATCCATATCAATATGGATTATCTTATGACTATAAAGGTCATCCAATGAATTAATAGATTTATAATTTTTTAACTTTTATTCTTGCATCGACTGTAATGATATTATTCCCTCGTGCGATTAATGGGTTTAAATCAAGTTCAATTATTTCGGGGGCTATTTGCAAAAGTGCAGAGGTACGATTGATTAGTTCAGCCCAACGATTTTCGTCAATGGGTTCCATACCTCTAATCCCTTTAACAATATCATAAGCATTTAACTTTCTAATCATTGATAAGCCTTCTTCAATTGACACAGGAGTAAGAGACGCTGAAAAATCTTTCATAATTTCGATGAAAATACCACCAAGTCCAGTAAGTATTATGTGACCAAAATTTTTTTCATATTTTGCACCTATAAATATTTCAGTGCCTGAATACATTGGCTGTAATAAAATAGCCCGTACTTTCGGTAGCTTTAATAATTTATTGAAGTTAATTTCTACTTCATCAGCTCCTTTAATATTTGTAACAACTCCACCTATATCAGTTTTATGTATAGGTCCAACAACTTTCATAACTAATGGGTATCCAAGTTTTTCGGCTTCGACTAAAGCATCATCGAGATTATGCACAACTGATTCTTTTGCGATTGGAATACCAGCGATATTGAGCAATTCATTAGAGGTTTGTGGACTAAGGAAACCATAAACTGAATTTTCAATAATTTTACGAATTCCTTTTGAATCAATTTCGGGTAGAACTCCGTTTTCAAAGGGTTTATTGCTATTAAGAACTTTTGCTAATGCTGTACCGGTTAATACCTCATCAAAAAAGCATATATTTCCTAGATCTTTAAAATATTCAATTGCTTCGTGTGCTTGTATTACAGAAGGTAGGACAGAATATATCGGTTTTTTTGCAATTTTTATTTTTTTGTCGAGAACTTTATAGGCATCTTTTACATCATATAAACCGGGAGTGCCAAATATAACAACTGAAGCATCAATATTATCAAATTTATTATCAACATAATCGAGAATTAAACCAAGTTGCTCGGGCGTACCGGTTGCAAGAAAATCAATTGGATTGGCTACTGAGGAGCCTGGATGTAATTTTTTTTGTAGTTCATTTGCAATATTGCCTTCAATTAATGGAGTTGAGATTCCATTTTTATTTAAAACATCAACCAACATAACACCTGGACCACCGGCATGAGTAACAACTGCAATATTTTTTCCTAAAGGTATTTTGTTCATTAATATACCAGCGGTATAAACCATATCAGTACGACCGTAGCATCTGATAATTCCGGCTTTGCTAAATAATGCGTCCACAGCAGTATCGGAACCAGCTAAAGCACCAGTGTGAGAAGAAACAGCTCTTGAACCTGCTTCTGTGGTGCCTGCTTTAATTGCAATAATTTTGCATCCTTTTTTTACAAGGGAACGTGAATGATGAAGGAACAAGTCAGGCTTATTAATTTGTTCGAGGTAAATCAATTTGACTTTTGAGCTTTTACCTTCTATATAATTTTCATCCCAGAATTTTAGGATTTCCTCAACTCCAATCCAAGCACTGTTTCCGACTGAGTATATAGAAGAAAATTTAAGTCCCATCTGGATAGCAGTTTCAAGGATGAAAACAGCAGTAGCTCCGGAACCAGTTACAAAATCACATCCGAGTGGATCCAATTTAGGTATAGGACCGGCAAAGACACCGGCGTAATTTGTATTGATAATTCCTATACAATTCGGACCAATCATCGTTGCATTGTTATCTCTGACTAAATTGACTAATTTCTTTTCTAATTCCTTGCCTTCTTTTCCGGTTTCGCTAAAGCCGGCGGATAAAACAATAAAAGCTTTTGTGTTTTTATATTTTACGAGATATTCCATAGCTTCCGGTATGAATTTTGCGGCTATTGCAAAAATAGCCAAATCTGTATCATCTACCTCTGCAACAGAGGAGAAGCATTGAATACCTTGCACCATTTTTTCTTTTGGGTTTATTGCTTTCAAAACTCCTTTGTAACCGCCATCGATAAGATTTTTAATTATTTTACCGCCAGGTTTTGTTAAATCATTTGAAGCACCTACTACAACAATACTTTTGGGGTCTAATAACTCACGATTAATCATATTTATTCCTGTTAATATTGATAATATATTCTAAACATTAGTGAATATACTCATTATAAAAATATGAAAAAGATTTATTTTTTTGTTTTGCTTTTTCAATTACATATAATTTTATTATTTCGTAGATAAAATCAATACGTGAGTTAAAACGACCATGGTACAAGCGGTTGAAATCTTCCTTGCTTAGATTGTCTGTATTTGTGAAATAATTTATATGTAGTGTTTCAGATGCAGTTTCATCCAAGCCTGCAAGGTACCAGCTCTCAATTTCTAGGACAACAATTATAATATTTTCTTTTGCAAGTTGTTCAAATTTTTCGGAAAGCTTTTCTTTTTTTTGTTTAATGCTCAGGTATTCGTCTTTATCTGCGAAAAAAAGGTAATCAAAATTTAGTGTTCTTATGCTCAATAAAAAAAGATTGACCTTATCTTTTTTCATTTGGGCATATTTGATTATCTCTATATTTTTATAATATTTACTTAAAATTGGAGTGATTAACTTTCGGAAAAAAATTTCATCATCATTACCTTCGACAAATAGATAAATTTTTTCTTTCGGCATATTATAATTTCAATAAGTTATTGACGTATAGCTCTTCTATCCCAATTTCATTTTTTAAGAAAACTTTTATTTGTTCAATTTCAGCAGGACGGTCAATAGTTGAAAATCCTCTTTCATTTCGTGAAATAAGCAAGAGGTTTTCAATATCAGCGTGTTTTACTGCTTCGGGATTATGGGTGCTGATAATAATTTGTTTGTTGGAGGATGCATCACGCATCATATCTATAATTTTTGATATGAGATATGGATGTATCCGCCGCTCTGGTTCTTCGAATATTGCGCAAGGTTTATTTTCAAAGTAAATAGCAATAATTAATGCAATTATGAATATTGTTCCATCCGAAATCATTGAGGACGGTATGAATTGGCCTTTAGCAAAGGATTCTTCGATTAGAAATTGTAAATATTTATCTAAAAAACTTTTGACCTCAATATTTTCAATAAGAGGTAAGACATTATTTACTAAATTAAAAAATGCACGCCTTTTTTCGATATCCGATAAAATTTTCCGCAGTACAATAGCTAAATTTTCACCATTTTCTTCCAGTTCAGCTTTGCCTAAGAATTGTGTGGCTTTTTTTGGCAATCTTGTATCAAAATCGTACATTGAAATATTTTTCATAAAGTAGGCAATTTTCTCGAAAGGGAAGGTATATATCAAAGGCGATTCAATAATTAATGATTTATGTATCCTCTCATTTAGAAATTTTTGCATATCTGGAAGAGTAGGAAAGAGTTCATTTGCTTCTATCTTTTTGAGTTTGCTTTTGAAATTTATTTCATAGCTGTTTTTTAAGAGATTGATATATAGATTGGCAGTTCCGTAATCAAAAGTCTTATTATCTTTTTTATATTCAATGAAGTGTAAGCCTGCTGTAAGCTCATCTTTAATGACATAATACGTATTATTTTTAAGATTTAGTTTTATTTTAAAAGTATAATAGAAATTTTTGAGCTTAGCCTCTAATATTCCGATTTTGGTATTTCTTTTGATTCCATATTCCTTTAAAATATCAAATTTTAGGCCGAGTCCAACGATATTATTTCCTCTTTTCAAGTTGATATTTCTTAAATATTCATTACCTCCTTGAAGTGAGATAGCATTTTCCAAACCGAATTGGCTAATATCTCTAATGAATTTAAATAGTTGCAATAGGTTAGATTTACCAGCGGCGTTAGCTCCTATTAATACATTAAATTTGCGCAGCTTTATATTGGCACGATGGAAACTTTTGAAATTAGATATGCTTAATTGCGATATATACATATATATTCAGTATTTTATCTTACGTCAGCACCGGAATCAATATCAGATCTGTCAGGTACAATAAGTGCTAATTTGCCGTTTTGCGTATTAGCAGCTAATAGCATTCCTTCAGAGATCTCTCCCATTAATTTTGTGGGCTTCAAATTTGCTACGACAACGATTATTTTCCCAATCAATTCATTTATAGAATAATGTTCGGCAATTCCTGCAACAATTTGTCGCTTTGAGCCTTCAATTTCAATCTCTAACTTAAGCAATTTTTTTGCTTTTGGTAATTTTTCGGCTTTAATGATTTTAGCAGTTTTTAGTTGTATTTTAGAAAATTCATCGATTGTAATTAGATTATTGTTTTTTTCTGAATCACCAGCTAATTTCTTAATTTGTTCTTCGATTGTTTGATCTTCGATCCGTGCAAACAATATTTTTGGGGCTTGTAATGAATGTCCTTCAGGAAGTTTGAATTCTAATGCAGTACTCCAAATATCCTTGCCGGGTACATAGGAATTAACTCCGCCGGTATAATCGGGAATAGCTATTAATTTGTTGATTTTACTGCAAGTAAAAGGAATTACTGGAGTAAAAACGATTGATAAAGTTCTGATAAGTTGTGCTGATATAAAAAGTGATTTAGCGCACCTTGCTTTGTCATTTTTAAAAGTTTGCCAAGGCTCTTCGTCGTTAAAATATTTATTGGCGGCTCGGGCTACATTCATTGTCTCAGTTATAGCATCACGAAAACGAAAATTAGAATAATTTTTAGATATATTAAAAAAGCAGGTTTTAAGTGTATCAATTAGTTGAATTTCGTTTTCATTCAAGAAGCCCTTCTTTTTATTTAAATCATTATTATCTAAATGAATAATTTCGTTCCATATTTCAGGTAATTTTTTATCTTTTTCATCAAGGACAGGAACTTTGCCATCGAAATTTTTATGAATAAATTGGAGTGTTCTATTTATGAAATTACCTAAAATGTTTGCTAATTCATTGTTGTTACGATTCTGAAAATCTTTCCATGTAAAATCAGAATCCCTGGTTTCAGGTAAATTCATTGCTAAAGTATAACGTAAGGAATCAACATAATCAGGGAATTCATTTAAAAAATCTTTTAAATCAATGCTCCAATTTCGGGATTTTGAGAATTTTTGTCCTTCAAGATTTAAGAATTCGTTAGCTGGTACATTGTGGGGTAATATGTATCCATCATTTTTTGCATAAAGTAATGCGGGGAAAATGAGTGTATGGAATACAATGTTATCTTTACCGATAAAAGCAATATATTTAGTATCAGGATTTTGCCACCATTTTTTCCAATCCTCGGGATTTTTATCCTGATAATAATGCTTTGTTGCAGAAATATAACCCAATACAGCTTCGAACCAAACGTACAGGACTTTTCCAGCAGTTTTTTCAGGAGCTAATTTATCTATGCCATCGAGTTTTATTCCCCAATTGAGGTCTCTTGTGATTGGACGTTCGCTAAGTCCTTGCTTAAGCCAGCTTCGGGATTGCTGTAAGACATTTTCTTTCCAATATGATGCTTTGCTTTCAATATAATCTTCCAAAAATTTTTGGAAATGATTGAATTGCATATACCAATGTATAGTTTTTTTAGCTATTGGTGGTTTGCCAGAGACTAGGCTTATAGGGTTTTTCAATTCGAGCTGATTATAGTAAGCTCCGCAATTGTCACATTGATCACCCCGAGCTTTTTCATATCCACAGTTTGGGCATGTACCCTCGACGTATCTATCAGGCAAGAACATTTTGGCATATTCATCATAGAATTGTTCTTCTTCACGTTCAACGAGATAGCCCTTTTGTAAAAAATCTTCAAAAAATTCACGTGCAGTGTGATGATGCAAGTCGAGTGAAGTGCGGGAGTATATATCAAAGCTCATTCCAAATTTAGCAAAGGCGTTTTCATTCGCATGATGATATTTATCAATAATTTGTTTTGGTGTTACTTTCTCTTTTTCGGCAGCAATAGTAATTGCGACGCCGTGTTCATCAGAACCGCATACCCATAGTACATTTTCACCTTTCATTCTTAGATAGCGTACAAATATATCCGCTGGTAAATAGGCACCAGCACAATGCCCCAGATGTAGATAACCATTTGCATAAGGTAAAGCTGAAGTTATTAGATAATTACTCATATTACTCAAATCTTTAACAGAAATAAAATATCAAAATTAATGATTATCAATTATTTAAAGAAAATAAATTTATTGAACTCGGGATATAATTATTATTTTTTGATTATGAAAGAATTTGTATCTAAATGATATGAAAGCGATAATTATTATTTTAAAAAATTTGTTAATTCCGCGATAATGAATCTGGTGATATAAATATAATCACTTAAATGGAGTTAAATGTTTTTAAATTTTTTGTAATCTATACAGTGCTATTTAAAAATCATAAGTCGTATTTAAATCTGTCGGCACGTTTTTGAGCTTAGCTAATTCATTTTTAATTTCATCACTTGTATTACAATATTTATCCATAAATTTTCCAGCCTCGTTGTAATCGCCTTTAGCTTGAATTGTAAGAATTATATTAGCTAATTCAGCAACTGAATTAAAGAATTTATTTTCGTCAATAGCAAGTTTCCCATCTTTTGTTTTGAAAATAGCTCCTTTTTCTCTTAGAAAGTTGAGTTGCATCATATTAGCTTTTCCATGAGCAGACTCAGTGCCGAATCTTATAGAACGATAAAGTCCCGCCATATATGTTGCCATCGCTTTTTTTAAATATGTTTCATCAATTTCTTTCAAATCGAGTAGGTGTTTATGATTATACATACTGAGTATATCTGCTTTACATTCTTCGATAGCTGAATAACGTTCTTTTAAAGCTTTCCTAACAGTGAGTTCTTTATTGCCGTAAACATATCCCCGGCCTAAAGTATGTGATACTTCATGCAATGTGACAAAACTAGTGAATGCTTTTTTATCTACATATTCAACCCAATTAGGGTCGAGCAATATTTGAGCAATTGGAAGAACTATATTTTCGAATTTGGCTTCCATCATATTTTTGAACATAGATTTTTTACTGCCCTTTTTTTCGTAAACTCGAGGATCGTTAGGTAAAGCAGCAGCAATCGTTTTAATTCCTCGTTGACAATCACCACCGAAATACACGACATTAACGACTTGTAAAATTGTTCCTGAAGCAGCAACTTCTCCGATATATTTTTTGTCACAGGGTAAATTTTTTTGTAAGTACGGAATGTTGCGATTAAACATTTCTAGTTCTTTGCTTGCTTCAAAATCTTTGACCATAATGACAGCTTCGTAAGCAGTTTTGTAGTTAAAAAGAGCATCTTCATAATTTTCAATTGGTCCGATGATTAAATCAATATCACCATCCTTCATATCCATCCAAATCATATCACTTTCATAATAATCGTCTGTCAATATAGCTTTAGCTCTTGCATATAAATATTTTTTTAATATTGGGTCATCAGCAAGTTCTGCGGCTTCTTCTAATTTTTTAGCTAATTCGCTTACTTGTGGGTATTCTTGGTGATAAGGTATTGCTATTAGTTGACTATTTATTCGTTTTATGACAGTATATTGATTTTCAAAATCAGTTTTTTTATCTGGATTTTCTATAATAAATTTTGCAAATTCTTCTTTTGTCATATCAACGGGATAGAAATTACCACCAGCTGGTCTTTTTTCGGGACCATTGCCGATAAATCTCATGTCCTCGTCAATTGCATCATAAGGTCCATAATTTATCATAACATAATCAATTACATCTTTATATAGCTCTTGATTGAGTGATTTTACGAATTCGCGTGTTTCAATTGCATCTGGTGAAGTCTGCTGCCAAAAAATTTCATCGGCTAGCCTGCCAGCTTCTACCAATTTTAAAATTAATTGGCGTTGACGCTCGGTTAGATTTGTTAAATCTGCACTAATGTGCGTTGGCACGTATTGTTTGATTTTTTCTTTAATTATGTCTAAAGTAACATTGTCAATTGTTATGTCCAAATCTTCTTTCATTTGATCGCTTTCTTTGCAATTGAGTAAAATAATAATTGATAATAATGTGATATAGAATAAGATTCTTTTCATATAATTGCCTGCAAGTAAGTTTATAAGTTTATTAAAATTCAATTTTCAAATCATTCAAAATTATTTAGATTGCAATAATAAAAAATTTTTTAGAAAATATAATATGATTTTAGGAAATAATTCTGGTTTTTGATAATGAAAATAGCATTTTTGTCAGTATTTTATCCTTATCGTGGCGGAATAGCTCAATTCAATGCACAATTGTACAAGGCTTTGGTAAGAAAACACAATGTAACAGCATATAATTTCATCCGACTTTATCCCAAATTAATATTCCCCGGTAAAAGTCAATTTGTCAGTCCCGATGACGATGCTGAAAGGATAGAAACTATCAGAATTCTTGATGCTATCAATCCAATCACATACAATCGAACAATCTTAAAAATTCTTGATGAGAAGCCTGATTTTTTACTTATTCAATACTGGAATCCAATTGTAGCTCCCTGCCTCGGATATATAGCAGGAAAAATTAAAAGTAAGAATATTATAACACTAAGTATAATTGCTAATATCAAAAGTCACGAGTCAATCCCCTTTGATCAATTGGTTACAAAGTGGTATATTAATCGCAATGATGGAATTATAATACTTGCTGAAGCAAGTAAAAAAGAATTGCTAAAATTAAAGCCAGATGTTAAATACATTATTCATCCTCATCCTAATTATAGTCATTTCGGTGCTAGAATGAACAAGATTGAAGCGAGGAATATGCTAGGTATTCCTATCGAGAAAAAGGTTTTACTTTATTTTGGATTTATAAGACATTACAAGGGATTGGATATATTATTGGAAGCATTTTCAGGTCTAAGCGATGATTATTATCTGATTATAGCTGGTGAATGTTACGGTAGTTTCGATAAATATCAAAAAATTATAGACAGTAAAAATCTACGAAGAAGAATCTTTTTGCAATTGGAATATCTAAAAGATAGTCAAATATCACCATATTTTTCGTCTGCTGATGTATGTGTATTACCTTATCGGAGTGCAACACAAAGCGGTATTGTTGGTATTGCATATCATTTCGGCTTGCCTGTTATTGCTACTGATGTTGGGGGGCTCAGGGAAGTAATCGAGCCTTTTGATACAGGGATAATTGTCGAAAAACCCGAAAGTAATTTACTTAAAAATGCTATAGTAAGTTTTTTTCAGCAAAATCTGGCGGATCGTTTTATCGTTAACGTTAATAAATTCGCCGAAAGATATAATTGGGATACATTAGCCGAGGAAATTATAAATTTTGCTGAAAAACTAAAAAAATAGTAAGGTAAGCTATCTCAATGGGATAAAAATTAAATTTATAAAACCTGTTTAGATAAGTTGAAATTTAACCTCATTTTGATATTAATTCTTCTGTAATTTTGCTTGAAAATGATTTAATTGGGTTGAGGTCAGTAGCTTTTATTTTAAATTAAAACACATTGAAAATTACAAAATCTCAAAAAAATTTTGATTTATTTCCTTTTATGGTGAAGTTATATTAGTTATTAATACTTATTAACAACCCAAATAGTCAATCTCAAAATATTATAAAAATTATTTATTAATCAGAGAGAAAAAAATGAAATTTTTCACCAAATTTACAGTATTGTCTGTATTATTATCTATTCTTCTGGTATCCTGCCCTGAAGTCAATAATCCGACAGATATAAGTAACAAAATTCAAACAGGGGAGCAACAAATATTGCCAATAAAGTCTATCAGCTCAGTTGGTGGTACAATTATTTTCGGTGATGAAGCCAAGGAACTCAAGGGGATGAAAATAAATGTACCAGCAAATAGTTATCAACAATCCAGGACATTTTCAGTATCTTTCGCTAAGATTGAAACCCACAAGTTTGGCGAACGATTTAAACCAATATCACCATTAATCAAAATCAGTAATGGAGGTGGTTATTCAGAACGAATTATGACACTTGAAATACCGGCTGAGTTAACAGATAAATCAATAGCAGTAGCTTTCTTTTATAATGATAAGACTGGTGAATTAGAACCATTGCCGGTAATTCGTTATACAGGTGGTAAAGTTGTGATTGCAACACGACATTTTATGACTAATGGATTGAATCAATCAAAAATAGCCAAATTAAAACAGCCCGAGGTGCTTGTAGATGAATTATATTCCCATATTGTACTTTCGGAAGTGAAAGAAGAGGATTTAATCAAAGCTGGCATTATGTCGTCGGGTTTTGAGCCGGGTGTTGATGACTGGGAATTTACTAATTGGGGTTCAATAGCTACACCAGGGGGTAATTGCTCAGGGCATACACTTAGTTCCTTATGGTATTATTCATATAAGAAGAAAACTACCGGTAAGGGTCTATATCATTTATATGATAAATATGATAAGGCAAGTAAGCCTGATCCATTTTGGCAGGACAATCCACTTGGCATAAAATTAGTATCAGTTGTTCAAAAAGATCAATTTTTATACTGGGATAAACTTTTGAGTGACTTTTATACAATCACACGAGCTAATTACGATGATCTTCCTCATTTCTTTACTGCATATTCCAGTGAAGGTATCAAAGCCGCTGCAGCACAGATTTTTATAACCGGCGAACCGATGTTTACAATTGTCGCAAATGATGAGGTGGGTACTATCTCTCATGCAGTGGTGGCATATTCTGTTGATTATGTAAATGGGAAAATTAATGTAGCCGATCCGAATTTTCCTTCGACAAAAGGAAGATTTATTGAATTTGCTGATGGTAAATTCAAAACTTATTTATCAGGGGAAAATGCTTCCCAGCCAAATAGTACTTCATACAAATATTTTGCATTTTTTGGCAAATCTGCGTTATTTAATTGGGAAAATATTGCATTTAACTGGGCTGAATTGGAGAATAAAACAATCGGTAGCAAAATATTCCCCAAAGTCGAATATTTTACTTATGATAAAAATGGAAACGAAATTGAATTACCCGATAATATGCCTTTAGAAGCCAATGAACAAATCAAAATTATTTGCAGAATAGATCCCAAAGGAGTAAAATTAGATGATACTTATATCTCACTATATGATAATGATGTTGAACTAGTGCGTTCCGATAAAGGAAAACTCGAAGTTAGTTATATTTTAGATGTTGAAAGAAAGAATAAAACCTTTGGAATTTTTGTATGGGATTTAGACAATGAGAATAAAGTGATGTGGATAGATTTCCGCTGGCTTAAGGTTCAGGATTTATCAATAAACCCCCCAAAGATGAACGGCGAGAAGAATAAGGAATATACCTGGAGTGCAGTGATTAATAATCCACCATCTAATGCACGATATGAATGGAATTTCGGCGATAAGACCCCGATTGTTAAAATAAAGAATAATAAAGATGTAAAGCATATATATACAGAGGATGGAGTGTTTCCAATTATCCTTGAAATTTATGATGAAAGCAACAATCAACTTTTTGGAGTAGCAACAGCCTATGCTATAATAGGAGCCGGATTAATAGATACGACTTATATTTTGGAATTTACACCTGGGTGGTTAGCCGATAAATATCCGACATTCGAAATAACAATAAAAGGGGTTATTACTGCAAATGATCTACAATTAAAGGATAAACTTAAGTTTTATAAATATCCTTATTATGTTTATCAATGTAAGGTACCGACTGACTTTAATCTCGAACTTTCAATTTCAATAAAATACATTAGCGGCATAATTACAGAAAAAACTGGTTTTTATTATGGATTGTACAAATCTGAGTATGAATTTGAAGTATTGAACAAAGGATTTACAATGTTTACTGACCCAGATAAAACTTTCAGCAAAATGCAGAATTACCGTTGCGATTCCACAAGTAACATATTTAGGATTAAAGGTACAATGAAAAATTTACCCTCAAATAATGGTAATGCTATGGTGGTATTGAGATTCTATAATATGCTAAAGTCAACAGATTATTATCGAGAGAATGACGGTACAGAATATACCAAAGTATCATATTATGAAGGAGCAGATATGTTTTTTGGGTTTACGGTTTTATTTACGAAATAAAGAGTAAATTTAAATTAAAAAAACACACAAGGCCTTGTTTTAATTACAATTTGGAATATAGCTAAATTACAGGTTGCAGATTTAGATTTATTCTCGGATCATAAAAAATTAGTAAATTGGATATAGAGTAAATTATTTATTAAACTTATGCCTTTCTAAATATAAACTTGTTTTGTTTATCAATATCAATAAAAATTTTATCACCAGCTTTGAATTCGGCAGCTAATAATTGATAGGAAAGCTTATCAACAATATGTTTTTGAATGGCTCGCTTTAGTGGTCTTGCTCCATATTGAACATCAAATCCAATTGTTGCTAACCAATCGAGTGCTTCGGGAGTTATTTCAAGTTCTAAATCTTTTTCTTTTAAGATATTTTTGATTTTATTTATTTGTAATTCAGTTATTTTGATGATTTCATTCTTCGTAAGTGGTTTGAATAGAATAATTTCATCAACTCTATTGAGAAATTCTGGTCTCAATCTTTTTTTTAACAAATCGAGAATCTGGATTTTTAAGTTGTCGAAAATTTCATCACGATTGTATTCATTGACATCAAGCAATCTATCTTGTATAATTTCGGTACCTAAATTTGAAGTCATAATGACAATAGTATTTTTAAAATTGACAGTTCTTCCTTTTCCATCGGTTAATCTTCCGTCATCGAGCAGTTGAAGTAGAACGTTAAAAACTTCTGAATGTGCTTTTTCAATTTCATCGAGCAGAACAACTGAATATGGTCTTTGACGAATTGCTTCAGTCAATTGTCCCCCCTCTTCATAACCAACGTATCCTGGAGGTGCGCCAATCAGACGTGAAACGGTATGCTTTTCCATATACTCGCTCATATCAATTCTGACGAGGGCATTTTCGTCGTCGAAGAGAAATTCTGCTAATGCACGAGCCA
This sequence comes from Candidatus Kapaibacterium sp., assembly GCA_938031175.1. GTDB lineage: Bacteria > Bacteroidota > Ignavibacteria > Kapaibacteriales > UBA2268 > CALHGZ01. Next base: position 39,837 of record CALHGZ010000009.1, read on the forward strand.
TTTCTGTTTTGCCAACACCTGTGGTGCCTAAAAATATAAAAGATCCGATTGGTTTTGCTTTGTCCTGCAATCCTGCACGAGAACGCCTGATGGCATTTGCAACAGCTTTAACAGCATCCTCTTGATTAATTAGCCTTTGATGGATTCTTTCTTCCATTTTCAAAAGTTTTGTTCTCTCGGTTTCAAGCATTTTTTGGACAGGGATACCTGTCCATTTTGCTACTATTTCAGCAATATCTTCGGGTTCGACTTCTTCTTTGAGTAACTTACCATCTTTTTGTATTTCGACTAATTTTTCATTGGCTTCGTTTAATTTTTTTTGTAAATCAATTAAAAGGCCGTAACGGATTTCAGCAACTTTAGCAAGCAGTCCTTGCCGTTCGTATTCGTCAGCCTTAATTTTTAATTCTTCAATTTCTTTTTTGTAAGAGCGAATTTTTTGTATATAACTTTTCTCTAATTCCCATCTTTTTTTTAATTCATCCCTTTCTATTTTTAGTTGTTCGAGTTCTTTTTCGAGTTCTTCAAGTCTTTTTTTTGTGGATTCATAAGTTAAATTTTCTCCCATAGCAATACCAAAGATATTTTGAATATTTTTTTATTGACGATTTAATTAAATAAAAATTAAATTTTATTGACAGAGGTTTATATAAATTCACTAAATTTATTATTTTTGTAATTTACATGTAATTATGATTGATACTAAAAATTGGGATTTGAAATGAGTATATTAGTAAACAGAAAAACAAGAGTTTTGGTGCAAGGTATAACAGGAAGCGAGGGTACTTTTCATACCGCACAAATGATTGAATATGGTACAAAAGTAGTAGCAGGTGTAACCCCTGGGAAAGGTGGTATTAATTACGAAGGTAAAGAAAATATCAAGTTTAAAAAGCCAGTGCCGGTTTTCAATACTGTTGAAGAAGCAGTCCGAGAAACCAAGGCTAAAGCTTCGGTTATTTTTGTGCCACCAAACCTTGCAGCAGATGCAATATTGGAATCAATAGATGCAGGAATCGAGCTTATTGTTTGTATATCGGAAGGAATACCAACGCGGGATATGATAACGGTCTATGAAGCTTTAAAGCGTTCGAAAAGTAGATTAATCGGACCAAACTGCCCCGGTATTATAACACCAGGCGAGTGTAAAATCGGAATTATGCCTGGATTTATTCATCGTCCTGGCACTATTGGGGTTGTCTCTCGAAGTGGCACATTAACTTACGAAGCTGTAAAGCAATTGACAGACCTTGGTTTGGGACAAAGTACTTGCATTGGTATTGGCGGTGATCCTATAATCGGTAGTCAATTTATTGATATTATTGAATTATTTAATATGGATAGAGGAACTGAAGCGATACTAATGATTGGGGAAATCGGAGGTAATGCCGAAGAGACAGCTGCCGAATACATCAAAAAATATGTCAAAAAGCCGGTAATTGGTTTCATTGCTGGCAGAACTGCACCTCCTGGACGTAGGATGGGTCACGCAGGTGCAATAATTTCCGGCGGTAAAGGTACTGCTGAAGATAAAATTAAAGCACTTAAAGATGCTGGAATTTATGTTGTTGATTCTCCTGCGGATATTGGATTAAAAGTTATGGAAGTTATTCTGAAAATGCCTAAGAAACGCGGACCAAAACCTGGTTCGGCAAGAAGAAAATCAAAGCTAAAAAAGAATCCAAAAGAAATTATAAAAGAAATTGAAGATTCAATTAAGAAGTAGGAGAGGAATTTAATTTTCAGTCAAGAAAGGGGGGTAACCCCCTTCTTTTATATAAATTATGAGACCAAATTGAGTTTTATGTGTCATTAAAAATATGGAGTTACTGATGGGGAATAAAACTTTAGCTATAATCAAGCCCGATGCTGTGAGGAAGAACGTGATCGGCAAGATTATATCAATGATTACAAAAGCGGGATTCAAAATTAAGGCAATGAAATATACCCGAATTACCAAAGAACAGGCAGCCATTTTTTACGAAGTTCATAAAGAACGGCCTTTTTATGGCGAATTATTAGAATATATTTCGTCAGGACCGATAATACCAATAGTATTAGAAAAGGAAAATGCTGTAAATGAATTTAGAAAATTGATTGGTGATACAGATCCTTTAAAAGCAGAGGAAGATACTATACGCAAGTTATTTGGTGAATCAAAAGCAATTAATGCTATTCATGGATCTGATTCAGACGAAAATGCGGAAATTGAAATAGGATTTTTCTTCAGCAAAAGTGAATTAATTTTTAATCAATAAAATTATGAAAATTCAATGTTAAATAAATTAAAAAGAATATCAAGCAGGTTACAATATTCCAATCCTTACTGGGATTATCGTATTGATGAATATACATTACCGAATGGAGAAACAGGTCAATATTTTTACGTGGATTCAAGAGGCTCAACTTTCATAATTCCTCGATTAAATCAAAGCAAATATGTTATGGTTCGTCAATATAGATACTTGAATCAAAGGGAAAGTCTTGAATTTCCTGGTGGAGGAATAAAAGTAAACCTTGATCCATTAAATAATGCAAAAGAGGAATTGATTGAGGAAACTGGATACATAAGCAACAAATGGGAATTACTTGGAGAGTTTAATCCTTTCAATGGTGTAACTAATGAGATTTGTTTTGTTTTTTTTGCAGATGATGTAGTTTTGGATAAAAAAAAGCCTGAATTAAATGAGCAAACTGAGATTGAAATTTTAAGTGAAGCAGATATTATTCAAAAAATAAAAAGGGGCGAAATATGGGATGGAATGACACTTGCCGCATGGATGCTTTACCAGTCAAAGCATTGAAGTTCTTATTAATTTTAATTTTAACATTTTTTTTCTCAACTGATCTATATGCTCAAGCTGTACCTCAAAAAGGTGACCCAAAACTTGATACAATGCAATATCGCATTACGCTAAGGTATCCAACAAATGTTTATACTGCTTACAAATTGATTGAAACTACTGAAGTTAAGAGAACATACAGCGACGGCTCTGCTAAAGATTATAAAAGAGAAGTTATATATTATTTCACAACATTAGTTTCAAAATTACCGGAAGACGGATTTAATACTTTAACTGTAACAGTTGATTCTATGAAATATCAATTCAAAGACGGTGCGAAAACATATGAATTTGATTCACAAGATCATGAAAAAGAGATTCCGAACATATTAGATCTCACAGTTCAAGCCGTCCCACTCGGACGTACTTTTGATATGATTTATTCGCCCTATCATGAGGTTGCCTCTATCGAAAGCGAGGAATTTGAAAGTTTAAAAGAACAGATTCTAAATGTTGGTAAAGGGTTAATGGATGAAGTGAATCAAACAATTTGGCTTAGAGGATTTTCAGTTGAAACATTAACTCATATTGCTGACTTGGCTAAAGGTACTATACCATTTGCAAGAGTTAGCAAAGATACTGTTTGGAAAAATCAATTTAGATTTCAAATTGATGGAATAAACTTTTTTGATACAGCTTATTGCAGATTAGCTGATTATCAGGCTGGTGTATTTACAATTGAAGTAAAAGCCGACAGTCTCAAACCAATACCTGAAGGAGTTGTTTTGCATGATATACGAGCTATTGTTACTGTGGATTCTGGACTCGTTCAGGGAACTTATAAATATCAAATTAGACCCAATGGAGCAATAAGCTATGCTGAAGCAAATTTTGAAGGCTTAGTATATCCAAGACTCAGAAATGAGGTTTTTACACAATATATGAGGAAAAAATCTGTCTGGGAATTGATAAAACAATATAGATGGTGAAGAAAAACGACTATTTTTAAGGGAAGTATAAATCAATATCAATGCTTGATAAATCCACAAGAGTATTTAATTATTTAAAATTAGAAAATATATTTAGCATAAATAGACGCAATTTTATATGCAAATTACCTATTCCACTACTTATGGGGAGGGTAAAATTGCAAATTATATTAATGTTGTCTAAGCCTCAAACCCGAGCTGGATCAAATTTTTATTCACATTTATGTCAAATATTTTTTAATCTCAGTTGGATTGATTACTCTACCCACGGAAACGACCTTTCCATCAATCACTAATCCCGGAGTCATCATTATACCAGATGAAATTATCTGGTTTAGATCAGTTATCTTTTTTATTGTACAGTCAAGATTCAGCTCGTGTACAGCTTGTTGAACATTTTGATAAAGTTTTTCACATTTAGCACATCCGGGACCTATGATTAAAATTTCACGCATTTTTATCCTCACAAATGTTATACATAGTTTTGTTTATTGATTTTTAATACCAATTAAATAAACGAGTGTAGTTAAATAAGCAGCAAATATGGTGAATATACCAAAGACAAAATTTCCCAGGCTCATCAAAGCCCAGCCAGATAATATATTACCGATAGAACACCCACCTGTCAATCCAGCACCTATACCAATTAACAAACCTCCTAATAAAGCTATAAACGTTTGAGAAGGTTCTTTAGGTAAAAATTTTGCTGTTCCTGATGAGAAGCCTGAGACAAAGGCACCGATCACTAGACCAACAACATTTAACACTAGCCAGACGTTAATCTTTTTCTTTTCAACAATAGGTTCTGGATTATTAGCTGGTGATTTTACTTCAGTTTTTGGTTGTTGCTGGTTTTTTGAAAATATATATTGCAGATTTGAACTTTTTTCAGTGAGAATTAATTGAAATTGCAAAACACCGTGGGTTATGCCCAAAGGGTAATTTCTGCCAGTTGTAGCAGATGTTATATATGCAACTGCACCAATTACACCAATTGCTATACCCGCAATCCAGGGCTTCCATCGTCTGAATAGAATATTTTTGTCAGATTTATTGGTTTGTTTGGATTTTTCTTTTTTATTTTTTCGAGTTATCATAAAAACAATAGTTGCTAAAAGAAATATTAGAGACAAAATCCAATAAGGTATTCCTGTAACATAATAAAGAGATAAAGCAGTACCCTCATCACCTTTGATAACAAATGAATTGAGGAATTTGTTCATTTCGGTTAATGGACCAAATTCAACTAAAGCAATTCCAATGGGAATGGCTAATATTGCCATAATTGAATTGATGTTACCAGTCGCACCTTTATATAAACATCCGCTGATGCATCCACCGGCTAAAACTATTCCGATACCAAAACTTAAACCTCCGACAATTGCTGCAAGCCAAAAAAAATGTTTGGGATTAAGCGTTACCCAGCCCAACAAGCTGATTATAGAAAATGCAATCATCGAGGTTACAATTGCAACCCAAAAGCCAAATAGCTTACTCCTGTCTCTGAACATAATTGTTTCGCTTATGGCTGAAGCAAAGCATAAATCGCCTTTTTGAAGAGAAAAACCAAAAATAAAACCTACAGGAAGTGATAATAAATACCATTGCTGTTCTGATATTGCATAAATTGCTATGATTAATAAAATAAATAATGATGCATACAATACAAATCGTTGAAAACTATTAACCATTTTTAATCTCCTTTTATATCAATTTGGTATGTTAAATTTAAACCAAAATTATAATTCATAGACAACTGTTCGCCGAAATAATATTTATATATTGGAATTGTTGCATAAAGGGCAATATTTAGCTCATTAAAAACAAAATAAATTTGTGGTGAAAGACTGATTAAATTAGAACCAGAGTCATTAATTATCTCATTTTGATATTTATCTCTTGCATAGTGTTCGTATCGTACTTCAAGTATTCCGCTGAAATTTCTGGAGAAACCTTGAGATATAAACAATGAATTGTGCAAACTGTAACCTTGCTTATAATTGCGGGTTTGTGCAAAATTATAATTAAATTTATTGTAAAGTATCAGGTGGAAATTTGTATTCTTAAACCCTTTGTGGAAGAAAGACTGGGCATTGAAAGCATAATTTCCATTCGATGGATAGAGATTATATGGCAATTCATCATTAAAAAAATCTAATGGAAGAGTTAATCCACCACCGAGTGTAAATTCTATATCATTAGTTAAATCATAAAAGATATTATATTTGGTTGATAAAGTCAGATGAGACAAACCACGACTAATCTTATCAAAAAAAGGGGAATTATACTCAGAGATATTTTGAAATTTTTCGGGGAAGTAGCCCATTTCAGCTTCCAATGTCAATTTGTTTGTAAAGCCATAGGCTAACAAAGCACCAGTAAATTGATTCCTAAATTTTTTTGAAATAATTATTTTTTCGCTTGTAAAATCTGAGATACCAATTTTTATATCATTATGAAAATGCTCATTACCATAGGCGTAGTTGTAAAAGATAGAAGTACGGAGAAAGCCTTCCCTTAATACACCATTATTCATAGTGCCACCGACGGGTGTTAATCCACCGACAGCAGCACCCATTGAACAAGGACATTGTGAATGTGCATAAAATAAATTAATAATGAATATGAAAAGTACTAATTTTAGCATTATTTCCCCAAGCATTTAATCATTGCATCAAGCCAATTAAACTGTGGATATTCAACCTTACAGAGAAGTTCGTCATTTCTCAAAATAATCAGGGTTGGAACACTGACTACCTTATATTGTTTATAATCACCAGTTGGTTCTTTTAGTAATTCATCCATTCCGTAAATATAAATTTTATTAATGTCATAGTTTGCTAATTTAAGTAACTTAACAATTCTCGGTGTATGTTTTGTACATTCATCGCAAGAAGTACTTGCAAAAATTAAAAATCTATAATCATTTTGTTTCAATAATGTTTGTAACAACTGAACTTTTTCGATGGAAGGTTGATAATCGTAAGCTTCATAGTCAGCCCAAGCGGCATTTAATTTCCAGTAATTCCAGTCGTATTTACCTATTATTTTTGATTTTGATACTTGCGTTGTGCTGCAGGATACAAAAAATATGAGCAATATTATTATTTTGGGCATATATTTAGAATTTTCTATCTAAACCACAAGTTAATTTTATAAAACGTCAAATATTTTAAATTATTTTAGCTAAATAGCTTAAATATATGAATTTACAATAGCTTAATTATTGAATATAATGAGTTTACTATGTTTAGGATAAATAGGATATAACAATTTTAATGGAAATTGATGCATAATGCAATGAGTTTACCTGAAATTAAGATAAATAGCATTAAATTAATTCATTATCATAAGCTTATAAATAAAAATAAATTTAATAAATAATCTTGCTTCCCTTTGCATAATTTTAGATATAAAAAAAATGAATAAATTTTTTAAGTGAATGATAATTAATTTAAACAATAAATTTTGAATAATTAATGCTTAAATTTAGATGAGTAATTCTTTTGCAAGGCGAGGAAATGTATAAACTGCCTGACCATTTTCATTGAGTTTTAATTCTCCTTGCAATTCGATTACTAATTTGTTCATCATCTGTAATGCCTTTTCTTCTTCTTCAGGTTTAATTTTTGCTTTTTGTTTAATTGTATTCCAGTCGATTTCTTCGTCTGGTCGATTAATAAAAGCTGAAAATAGTCTTTTACGGAGTATATTCATTTCTCTTTTCGCATTTTTCCTTGCGATAATTGGGATTCTAATAAGTGGAATAACAAAAAATAAAATTGAAAAAATGAAGGGGAAATATCCTAGCCCGTATAGAATTACGGGAGAAACATTAACTATTTCAGTGAACAAATCAGCATTTGATGCTCCGCCTTCAGTGAAAATAAGGATAATGAAATATGACATCAAAAAATTGAAAGTATTCATAGCTCCAATGAAAAGATTTCTTCCGGAACTATTTCCTGTTAATACGTATGGAGGATCGACTTCATCAATATAGAATTCGATTTTTCCTCCTTTAAGTTCTTGACTTAATCTGTCGAGTAATTGGTAGAATTCAGCAACTACAATTCCATCTTGATTAATTTCGAGAGAGCCGTTAAATTTTGCAGCATATTGGGCTAGTCTTGACTCAGCTTCTTCATAGGTTACACCGGTGAGAGCAACAATTTGACCGGCGGTTAATCTGCCATTGTTTTTTTGAATGAATGCAATAGCTTCTTTAGTATCATTTAATGGGTTATAATCGGGATGTTCTGGACCAAAGACGAAATGATATATGGATTGGATGAAATTTTTCCCTTTATTTTTTTCAGGTATTGCTTTTTTATATCTAAATCCTGCTGGATCCTGTACGTATTGAAAAGCCTGTGTCCATGCATAAAATCTCATCCCTTCGAAAATTGCTTTGAAAGCCCCACTGATTATATTACCAAATGGATTCCGGTCCCTGTCCCTTGAAGAACCGCCGAACATTAAACCGATAAGAATTATTACAAAAATAATTGTATAAAATATTAAGATTATTCCAATAGCTGCTTTGTAAATAAGCTGAAAAATTTTCCATAAATAGTTTAAAATTTCAAAAGCTATTTCTTTTAATTTTTTTTTACCGCGTTTTCTAAGTGGATAAGTGAAAATGAATTGTAAAGCACCGGTTTCGTTATTCATTGTAACGCGACTTTCATATAACTCAATTAGTCGTGATAATCCGGATTTAATGTCTTCCCACGGGAAACCGGTTTCGGCAACCAAATCAGCAGGTGAAACTTTGCCACGTGCTTTTTTGATCAAAGGTTCCAGTGTTGATACAATTTTTTCTTCAGATAAATTCAATTTCATCTTTTTGCCAGAATTTTTAACTCATTAACGAAAAATTATTTGAAGTATTTATTTTAAAATGGTTCCGGTTAAGAGTAAGATTTCTATTTCAGCTAATTTAGCAGCATATTCGGCTTCGTTAATTGCATTTTTGCTTCGGAGGAGGTTCAATTGCGCTTCCCGGAGTTCGAGACTTGTTGCCTGACCTAAATTGAATAATTCGTATGTTCTTTCATAATTAATTTCAGCAGTTTTCAAATTATTTTTATTCATATTCAATATTTTCAATCTATTCAGATAGTTTTCATAAGCTGATAATATAGATGAATGTACTTGTTCTTTCAATTGTTCGAGGGATAATTCATTGATTTCGAGTAAAAGATTTAAATTTTGCAGTGAAGTATTTGTTCGTAAACCATCAAATATATTCCAGGAGAAGACAAGTGAAGCATTGAAACCTTTGCTTGAGTTCTTCAAAATAAAACCGGCATCAGATTGAGTCATGGTACCAGAATATCCACCTCTGAATGCAATTCGGGGATAGATTGAAGATGCAATCAATCGCTTGTCAGCTTCAGTTACTTTTCGTTCCTGAATTGCCTTATTGATTGAAGTATTGTTCTTAAGGGCTAATTCCAAAATTTCGTTGAAATTGTCAATTAATTTAAAATCGGGAGTATCATCAATTTCAAAATCGTAAGTTGCTGGTTTTCCAATGGATATTGCAATGGCTCTTTTAGTATTAAGATAATTTAATTGTGTTTGTAAATATAGGGTGCTATCGAAATTCAGATCAACTTCAGCTTTCATTACCTCTAATCCTAAAGCAGTACCGAAATCGGCTCTGCTTTTTACTCTTTGTAAACGTTCATTTGTCAGGATTATATTTTCATTTTGGGAATTGAGTAATTTTTTTAATGCGAGAGCAGTGTAGTATAAATTTGCTAATTGTCTGATGGATTGTTCAATTGCAATTTGTAGTTCAATATCAGATTTGTTTAATAATTGTTTATTTTTATCGTAATTAGCAAACATTGCATATCCATCAAAAAGAGTCCAATTCATTTCAATGCCATAGTTTGATGTTGTTGAGACGTTTCCCTCGCCCTTTATTTTTTGGCCTGTAACTAAATCTAATTCTATATCGGTATTAGAATATTGCCCGCTTAAATTAATATCAATCCGTGGCAGGATCCCAGCAGTTCCCCAATTAACATTATTAGAGGCAATTTCTCTTTGTTTTTGCATTATTTTGATTGAATAATTATTTTCGAGTGCTATTGAGATTACATCTTTGAAAGATAGTGTTTCAGCATATATTTTGTTTATGCTAATTATCAGCAATAACAATATCAAAATAAGATTTTGCATATTTTCATTTCCTGATTTTATAGATTAATCAATTTTTATAATTGTTGAATTCTTTTCCATCCATAATTTTTCTTTAATAGCAGGTTCGACTTCTTCTGGTTCAGGTTTCACTCCTGTTAAAAGTTTTTTCATATAAACCTTTATTTTATTGAAGATCAATATGAAAATGGGTAGAAAAATAAGTGTCAAAATAGTTCCAAATAATAGTCCATAAGCAACGGAAGCAGCCATAGGCTTTAGGAATTGAGCCTGCCTACTTTTTTCGTATAATAATGGGAATAATCCCAAGAATGTAGTAAATGTTGTTAACAATATGGGTCTAAATCTATCAATTGCAGATCTGATGACAGAGTCTTCTAATTTAAAACCGTTTCGCAAATAATCATTCATTGTATTTATGAATACAATAGAATTATTGACAATAACACCCATGAGAGCTAAGAATCCATAGGCTGACATTATGCTGATTGGCATTCCTTGGATGAAATGTCCCCATGCAGCACCAATAAATCCTAATGGTACAAGCATTATGACAATTATTGCATAACTATAAGAGCGGAAGCTAAGTATAATAAGTATGAACCAAGCTACAAGTGCCACTGAAAGTGCAGTTCGCGAAGATACAGCAGTTTTGGTAATTTCACGTTCCTGCCCGGATAAAGCTGTTTTTACACTCGGATATTTATTTAGAATTTCTTTGAGCATATCATTTTTTACTTTATTTAAAATTGGGGGTACTTCGGCGGTTTGGTCAACGAGTTCAGCTTCGATTTTTATTTCTCTCATACCGTTTAAGTGATTTATGGAGATGCTACCTCTTTGAATTTCATAATCCGCTATTTCGATCAATGGAAATTCTTGCCCTGAAAGTGTTCTGATTCTCATTTTTTCGAAATTTTGCAATGTGGAACGATCTTCTTCAGAGTATTTAACCCATACTTTTATTTCATCAATTCCGCGTTGCAGTCTTTGAACTTCGTCACCGAAGTAACCCTGACGGATTTGACGAGCTATATCGAGATTTGTCAATCCTAATATATGTGCTTTTGCATTTGGTTTTATAATAATTTCGCGTAAACCTTGAGGGTCATTGTCAGTTATGTCTCTTAAATCAGGTAGTGTTCTCATTTTTTCTTTTAGTTCATCTTTTGCATTCTCTAAGTCGTCCAAGTTAAATCCAACAAGCGATATAGAAATTGGTTTACCAAAAAGTGAACCTTCGCCGTAGGCTAATTTTTCAGCTTCATAAACAGGTCCAACTTTTTCGCGTATTGCATTAATAATTATGTAACTATCTAAGTTTCTTTCTTCACCACTAAGCATATATATACGCAATGTCCCGACATTTGAGCCACCGGTTTCGACAGCTCCAAACAGGCTTGTTGCGCCTATACCGACAGATTTTCTAATATGTAATATTATATTTCCACGGTCGGGGTATTTCAATTTGAGTTCTTCATTGACTTCCCAGGCAGCTTTTTCAATTTTATTTAAGATTTCAAGAGTTTTAGCTTCGCGATTCCCAGCTGGCAGAACAAGGCTTATCTCAAAAGTATCAGCATCTAAGAAAGGGAAAAATGTGGCGCCGATTATACCTCCTTGAAAGGCTCCTATAGTAATTAGTGTCATAAAAAGAGCAATAGCAAAGACAAGAATTTTGTTTTTAATGAAAAATCGCAATGTCCCATTATACCAGTAATCCCTTGGATACATAAGGATTTTATCAATGATAGTACGGATTTTGCTTTTTTTATTGTTCATAATCAATGCTTTTGAATGGGCAAGGTGTACAGGAAGAATAAATAAAGCTTCAATTAGAGAGAAAATGAGAGCAAAAATTACTACAAAAGCCATCTCTGGCATTTGTGTACCGCTGCGTCCTTCAAGGAAGAATAATGGTATAAACATTATTATAGTTGTCAAAACTGCAAAAAATACAGATACAGCGACAGTTGTGGAGCCGTTTAGTGCTGATAAATATGGATTCAAACCTTTTTCGGTGTATTGATAAGCCTGTTCGGATACAACAATACTGTTATCAACTAACATTCCGATAACGACAATACAACCAAAGAGAGATATAACATTTATTGTTATCCCGAAAATAAAGCCGGCTAAAAACATTCCTAAAAATGAAAATGGTATTGATAAAGCAACCCACAATGCTAAACGTAGGTTTATAAATAAGGATAATGCTAACAGGACTAATACGGCTCCAGCCAATCCATTATTAATAAGTAAATTGAGACGTTGTTGCAAGCTTATTGTGATATCATCTAATACAGTTGCTCTAATTTTATCATTCTTTGAATTGAACTCATTTATGTAGTTAATTACTTTTTCTTTGATTTTTAAAATATCTTCACCGAGTATTTTGCTAACGTTTACAATGACTGCTGGTTTCCCATCCACAAATATTCTTTGAGGTACGTCAGCCCATTCATTGCGGACGTTTGCAATATCTTTTAGTTTTATTAAACTGCCGTCTGGACTTGTTTTAATTGGTATGTCGAGAAGTTCTTCTGCATAATAACTTTTATTTTTCAGTCTGATGATTAATTCTTCATCGAAGGTTTTTAGATTTCCAGCCGTTATATCTTGATTAGCAGAGCGTATTGCCCTTGTAATATTATCAAAAGTTATATTATATTTTCGCAGGTTTTCTTCATTGACATATATGATAATTTCTTCGTTAGGGAAACCTGCAAGTGATATTTGTGAAATTCCTTCGTTTTGTCTTAAGTCTTGTTCGATTTGCTGAGCAACTCTTTTCAAAGTAAAAAGGTCAACATCTCCGCTAATTGAGAAACTTAGAGCAAAATCAACTTGTGGTGCTTTAAAAATCACTGGTGGCTCCATTCCAATAGGGAATGAAGGTATTCTATCTACCGCATTTTTTACTTCTTGCAATACTTCATCAACATCGGAATTTTGAAAAACATCAATAGTTATTGTAGCTGTATTCTCCCTTGATGTAGAAACGTATCGCTCTATTCCTAATATTCCTTTAAGATTGTCTTCAATTATTTGAACAACGCCTTTTTCAATTTCTTCAGGTGAAGCACCCGGATAGACAATTTGAATAAATATAATTTTGCGTTCAATTTCAGGGAAGAATGAAAACTTGATACTTAATAAAGCGATTATACCAAATATTGCTATAAATATTTTTATTACATTTGTCCATATAGGATATTTAATGAAATAAGCTAATAGAGATTTCATAATTTTTCAGATTAATTTAGGACATATTTAGTTTTTTGGTAAGGCTTCGAATTTTGAACCTAAAATAACATTAGTAAGAGATTCTTCAATAACTTTTACATTATTATCTATTCCTCTAAGGTACGCATATTTTTCATCTAATCTGACCACATCAACTTCTTTTTTGTCAATAACACCATTATTGATAACATATACAAATTGATTATTGTATAAAGCTTTTCGTGGAATTCTCAATACATTTTGTATTTCTTCCCCTTCGATTTCAGCTTTAAGGTACATACCATCCTTTAATTCAGTACCTTTCAAAGCAACAAAGACTTTAATAGTTTGGGTATTTTGATCAATATTTTTTGCGATGCGTGTAATAGGTCCTGTTAACTCATAATTTAATTCTGCACCTGTTACTTTCGCAATGTTGTATGTTTTAAGATATGGTAATTCTTTTGCTTCGACTGAAAGCTCAAGTTCAAAGTCATTGGTACCAGCGAACTCAGCAAGTTTTATAAGAGGGCGTACTAAAGCACCTTGATTAATCATTACTGCTGTTAAAGTTCCCGAAAATGGGGCTCGGATAGTATGTTTATCTAATCTTGTTTCTAAGCTTTTTATTGAATAATAAAGTTTGTAAATGTTTCTGGAAGCAAGAAAATATTTTTCTTTTGGTGAGTTAGGTTGAGGTAAGTCAGCTAATTTATTTTCAAAATCAAAATTTTCAAGGTATTTTTCCCATTTATTGAAAGCATCAGGAAAATCATATTTCAAATCGGGCAGAATTTTAGCCAAAGTATTTAGAAAATCACTTTTAGTCGAATAAAGATTCATTCTTAGCTCAGAATCATCAATTCTTAGCATAATTTCACCTTTGGCGAAATAAGTACCTACTTTAAAAGGCTTTGATGATTCTTCAACGATACCTGTAACTTCTGATAATAATTCGATTTTGTAGGTCGAGGTTAATCTTCCGTAAGCTGTAATGATAGCTTTATAATCGGAATATTTGACGTCGCTTGCATTGACAAACCTAACAGGTGGAGGTAATTTTTTTTCTTCTGGTGTTTCTTTCATCCCTCTGAAAACTCTCATAATAAAAAAGCCAATTGCAATAATTAATATTGCAATGATTATCATTAAAATGCGCTTGTTCATAATGTATTAATTCCATTTTCTGTTGATAATAATTTTTTAAATGATGTTGTATATGCAACTAAATTTCAATTAAATTATTGTGTATTTTTCTTAAAATTCTTTTAAGTTCTGAAATTTCGTTTTCGTTAAGATTATAGATAGCTTTTTCTTGAATGTTTTCAGCAATTGGAACCAACTTATTCTGTAATTCCTTACCATAGTGAGTCAAATAAATTAGATTATTTCTTCGATTTTTTCTATCTGGTACTCTGATGATTAAATTACGCCGTTCCATATTGTTTATAATACGGGTAATTGTTGTTTTTTCTTTGCCTATGCAATTGATTATTTCTTGCTGAGATAAACCGTTTTTGTACCAAAGCATCATCAGAACTTGCCACATTTCAACAGTAATGTCGAATCCGGACTCTTGAAATACTTTCGTAGTTGTATTTCTAAATAATCGAGCTGTATAAGCTATATAAAACCAAATATTGTCGTGTATTTTTTCTAATTCATTCATAAATTTAGTTGTATATGCAACATACAAAATTAAATATTTTTTTTGTTAAAAAAAAATTTGAAATTATTTAAAATTTTAGTTAATCAGTTTTGAATAAATAAAAGTAAGGTCTATATTAATTATATTTAGGAAATAAGCTATTTATCATTAATAAATATATAATTATTAAAAACTATAACTTGATGGAAATATTGTAATTTCTTTTTATAAAGTTATTTAGGCTCAGCAATAGTTATTAGATAAGAATAAAAATTTTTGGCAATATATATGAAAAATTATTATCTTTACGTAATATAAATTTAACAATACTAATTATAGAGGATGTTAGATGAGTGACCCATTGTTTGTAGGCACAGCAACAGCGATAGTAACTCCATTCAAGGAAAATGGTAGTATAGATTATAGAGCATTCAAGAAATTAATAGAAGATCAAATAGCTAATCAGATAGAAGCGATTGTAGTTTGTGGCTCAACTGGCGAGAGCGCTACGCTCTCAAATAAAGAGAAAATATCTTTAATAACGAGTGCAATTGAATACGCAGATAAACGAATAAAAATTATAGCAGGAACAGGTTCTAATAATACACAGCAAACTATAGATTTGACTTTAATAGCTAAAGAACACGGTGCTGATGGTGTTCTACTTGTAGCTCCATATTATAACAAGCCTAATCAGGAAGGTATTTTTCGTCATTTCAAAGCAATTGCTGATTTAGTTAATATTCCACAGATTATATATAATGTACCATCGCGCACTGGGGTTAACATCACTGCTGAAACCCAGATTAGGATTGCAAATGAATGTATAAATGTGGTTGGGACTAAGGAAGCAAGTGGTAATTTGGAACAAATTGCACATATAATTAAAAATGCTCCATCTCATTTTTATGTTTATAGTGGAGATGATGTATTAACATTGCCGGCAATAGCCATAGGAGCTAAAGGAGTTATATCTGTAATTTCGAATTATGCACCAAAGCAGTTTGGGGATATGGTTCGTTATGCATTAAATCAGCAATTTGCTGAAGCTCAAATTATTTTTTATGAACTACTTGAACTTATGACCCTCAATTTTGTTGAAAGTAATCCTGCACCTGTTAAAGCAATAATGAAGTTACTTGGAATGTGCAATGAAACTTTACGCCTACCTCTTATACCGATAAAAAGCGAAAATCGCCTGCGTATTCTTAATGCTTTAAATAGTGTCGGATTTACAGTTAAACGCTCAGCTAAGCCATAGTTTGTGTTTAAAGTTCAGGTAATATAACTGCTTTTTCAATAAGTACATCGTATCTATAGCCAGCGCCGAAATCTTTATTTATGGCAATTTGTCCACGAACAATTATAATATCACCAACGTTAACAAATGCATCGGAGGTTACGAGTAAATCGAAACTATTTTTATCTCCTGTGCCATCTTGTAGATGAATCCAATTCATACCTAAAATGTCGTCATTGAATTTAGTAACTTTCCCCTTCACAGTAACTATTTTACCATTTAAATTTTCTTTATCTTTATAAATTTGTTCAATAGTTAACCCTCCGGGTAATGGTTCAATTTTTATTGTTGTATCTTGTAGATTACCAATTTCAGGATGAATAAATTCAGGAGTTTTATATGGGGTTCTAGAGGCATCTTCAACGAATAAAATATGCTTAAATTCTTTTTCTAATGATTTACTGAAAAAATTTGTCATTTCCATAGCATTGGAATAATATAATGTATCGCCTGTATTAACATCTTCCATAAAATTTGTAGCAATCCAATACTTATCTCCATTTTCTTTAACAAAGAAATAGCTGTAATTACCGCCAGAGGCTTTTTCTAATACTACTACCCTGTGATAACCTTCGGGTATTTCTTCTTCTTTTTGGCAAGAAACAACTATAATTGATACTAAAAAATATGATAGTAATTTAAAGATTGCTTTCATAGAA
Organism: Candidatus Kapaibacterium sp.; assembly: GCA_938031175.1. Classification (GTDB taxonomy): domain Bacteria; phylum Bacteroidota; class Ignavibacteria; order Kapaibacteriales; family UBA2268; genus CALHGZ01. The sequence goes on from CALHGZ010000009.1 coordinate 56,615, forward strand.
CTCAATTTGATAGTGATTATAATTCTAATATGCAAAATAATAAAAAATTATAAATTGTTGGAATTAATCAGTAACTAAGTTAATGTTTAGTTGTTATTAAATTCAGTTGTATAACTTTTTTGGAACTTTATATGAAGTACATTATACTAATATTTTTTATAACTTATTTAATGAATTTAAATTTTAGCGATGCAAGAGAATTTAGGGTAGCTCAGATTCCTAATGGTAATAAATTCCAGTGTTTAACTTGTCATATTACTCAAGGAGGACCGAGAAATAATTTTGGTAAGGATGTGGGGACTAAATTTTTAGATATGAGTGGAAATGTAAAATGGGGACCAGACTTAGCTAAGCTTGATTCGGATGGTGATGGATTTACTAATGGTGAAGAACTTGGCGATCCGGAAGGTATTTGGGAAATTGGCAATCCAGACCCTATTGTGATGGGTGGTGTATATAACCCCGGTGATAAAAATAGTAAGCCAAATGTTGGATTTGTTGTGGATGCTGATAATATTCCAGATGATGCAAAAATTTCCTTATTTGAAGTTATGCCCTCGACTATTTATGATTTGGCTGAAATTACTATTAGCGTTAGGAACGGGTATCATTTCAAAATTGAAATATTTAATCTATTTGGTTTAAGGGTCGGAACTATTTTGAATGACTACATTGTACCTGGCGAATGTAGAATTCCAATTAATATTAATGATTTTGAGAAAGAGAAGATTGGGTCTGGATTTTATATCTTAAGGCTATCTTATGATTCGAATGCTATTATTCGCAAAATTTTTATTTTAAAATAATTTTATCTTTAAGCAAAGAAATAAAGAAAATATGAAAAATGCAAGTATGTGAATCGGGTAAATTTGAGTTGTCGCAAATGTAATTAAAATTACAAGTGGTACTGTATTAGTCTATATGCTTTTTTTTATTCACTGGATTATTTCAGTTTTAATTTATTACTTGAAGGCTGTTAAATAATATTATTTTAAAATAGACTCATCGTTTTATGGTGCATTTTCACAAATTTTTATTCTAAAAATTTGATACAAGTTTTAAGAATTAATATATCATAAAAAAGAGGCACTGAAATTCAGTGCCTCTTTGAATTTACTTCAGTAATATAAGATTTAAGAACAGCCGGTTGTAGATCCGCATTCTTCGCAAACACTACAATTTCCATTACGTTTTACCCGCATCGAACCACAATTTTCGCATTGTTCACCAGTATAACCTTGTTGAACTGCAACGTTGGGATTGATTTTTATTTTTGTGCCATTAGATACTAAAGCAACAGGTATTTCAACTGGTACATTTGTTGTTATTGTTTGAGCGAATGTTTCTTTCTGTTTAGTTGATTCGTTATCGTTTTTTTCTTTATTCTGTTCAATTGGATTAATTTGTTTGGAAATTTCTTGTGATTCGCTTGGAGTATTTTCAGGTTGTTTATCGGTAAAATCTTCGTTATGAATATCATCAACAGGTTTCACATGGACAAAATCGGTTCTTTTTAGATAGTCATAGCCAAGAGAGCGGAAAACATAGTCAAGTATAGATGTGGCATTTTTGATAGCTTCGTGACCGGAGACAACCCCTGAGGGATCGAACCTGGTGTACACGAAAGTATCAACTAATTCTTCAAGTGGTATTCCGTATTGTAAAGCTTTTGATGCTAATATTGCAAAGCTATTAAGTAATCCTCTGAAAGCAGCTCCTTCTTTGTACATATCTATAAAGATTTCACCAAGCGAGCCGTCATCGTATTCTCCTGTTCTAAGATATACCTTGTGTCTTCCAATATATGCTTCTCTAATGTGTCCGTGACGTTTAGGGGGTAATTTGTATCTTTCTGGTCTGGGACGCATACGTTGGTTAATCATTTTTTGAACAGCTTCAGCTCCGATTGTTTCATCAATAGTTTCTTCATCACCAAGCATAACAACTTCGTCTATTTCATCATAATTAGCTGAATTCAATGGCTGGGATAATTTAGAACCATCTCTGTAAATTGAAATAGCCTTGAGCATCATTTTCCAAGATTTTAGATATACCTCACCTATTTCAGCAACAGAAACATTCGAGGGCATATTAACAGTTTTAGATATGGCTCCGGATATGAATGGTTGAGCAGCAGCAATGATTTTTATATGCGCCATGTAATGAATAAATCTTTTCCCTTTTTTTCCACATTTATTAGCGGTATCGAAAATAGGCAAATGTTCATCTTTTAGGTGTGGGGCTCCTTCGAGCATTAAAGTTCCGCATATATATTCATTTGCAGTTTCAATATCATTATCGCTGAAGCCCAAAGCTTTGAGTAAATCGAATTTGGGGTCACTTATTTCTTCGTCGGTGAAGCTTAACTTCTTAAGGAAATCATCACCGAGCACCCAACGATTAAATGCAAATTTGATATCGAAAACGTTATCGAGCATATTTTCAACAGCTTCTATTTTTTCATCTGTGAATCCTTTTTCTTTTAGAGTCTTTTTATTTATGGATGGGCATCCAATCAATGTTCCGTGTCCTTTGCAATATTTTTCAATATCTTCAATTTGTTTTTCTGAGTAACCTAGACGAGCTAAAGCTTTTCTGACTGATTGATTGACAATTTTAAAGTATCCGCCTCCGGCTAGTTTTTTATATTTCACTATTGCGAAATCTGGTTCAATGCCAGTTGTATCGCAATCCATGACCAGCCCGATAGTGCCTGTTGGAGCTAGTACAGTAACTTGGGCATTTCTGAAGCCGTATAATTCACCTAATTCAAGAGCTTTATCCCAAGTTTGCTTAGCTGCGTAAGCTAAGTATTCAGGACAATATTTTGGATTAATACCCATTGGTCGAATTGAAAGTCCTTCGTACTCAGAATAAGGAGCATTATATGCAGCTCGTCGGTGATTACGAATGACTCTTAGCATATGTTTTTTGTTTAATTCATATTTTTGGAATGGCCCTAATTCTTTAGCCATTTCCGCAGATGTTGCGTAAGCTTCGCCAGTCATTATTGCTGTTATAGCTCCTGTAAGAGCAAGGGCTTCAGGAGAATCATAAGGGATACCGCTAACCATGAGTAAACTACCTAAATTTGCGTATCCTAAACCTAAAGTTCGAAATTCATAGCTCAATTGAGCAATTTTTTTCGATGGGAAGTGAGCCATCAATACTGAGATTTCCAGTATTACTGTCCAAATTCTGACTGTATGTTTGAAATCTTCAATTTTAAACATACCAGTTTCTTCGTCTAAGAAATGAATTAAATTAATGCTGGCTAAATTACATGCCGTATCATCGAGAAACATATATTCGCTACAAGGATTGCTTGCATTGATTCGTCCGGATTCAGGGCAAGTATGCCATTCGTTAATAGTTGTGTCGAATTGTAAACCTGGGTCAGCAGATTTCCATGCAGAGAGAATGATTTTATCCCATAATTCTCTTGCCCTTACTCTCCGGGCAATACCGCCGTCTGTTCGCCAGTGAAGTTCCCACATTTCGTCATTTTCGACTGCGTTTAAAAATTCATTTGTGACGCGAACGGAATTATTAGAATTTTGTCCACTTACTGTATTATAAGCTTCACTTTCGTAATGAGTGTCATAAACGGGGAAATTTAATGAGGTAAAGCCTTGTTTGACAAGCTCGAGTGTTCGATGTATGTAATTAAGTGGTATTCCACGATGGATAGCTCTTTTGATTAGTTTGTTAAGATTTTTATTCTCTTTGGGGTCAGTACCATTAGCAATTGCTTCTTCCATAATTGCTTGTAAAAACTTAGCAGCGACTTTTGAACCGGCAACTAAAGCAGCAACTTTTTCTTCTTCTTTAGCTTTCCATTCGATGAATTCTTCGATATCCGGATGGTCAATATCCACAATGACCATTTTTGCGGCTCTTCGTGTTGTACCACCGGATTTGATAGCACCTGCAGCTCGATCAAATATTTTCAAGAAGCTCATAAGTCCTGATGAATAACCACCGCCAGATAATTTTTCGCCACAGCCACGTAGAGTAGAAAAGTTAGTACCGGAGCCGCTTCCATATTTAAAGATGCGTGCTTCACGTGTGGCTAAATCAAAAATTCCACCTTCATTAACTAAATCGTCGTTAATTGATTGAATAAAGCAAGCATGTGGTTGTGGTCTTGAATATGCATCTTGAGATTCTTTTAGTTCTCCACTATCTGGATCAACATAGTAATGTCCCTGTTTGTTTCCGGTGATACCATAGACTTGATACAAGCCAGTATTGAACCACTGAGGAGAATTTGGAGCTGCGATTTGTTTGAGAAGCATATAGACGGTTTCGTCATAGAAAATTTGGGCGTCTTCAGGTGTATCGAAATAATTATATTTTTCTCCCCAGAATTTCCAAGTATATGCAAGTCGATGAACAACCTGCTTAATCGAGGTTTCGGAACCAGTAATATGATTGCCTTGCTCGTCTAGTATAGGATTTCCATTGTTATCATATTGAGGAACACCCGTTTTACGAAAATATTTTTGTGCAAGGATGTCAGTAGCTAATTGAGACCAATGGCTCGGTACTTCTACTTCCTGCATTTCAAAAACAATCGTTCCATCAGGATTTCGCAGAATTGATGTACGTTTTTTATATGTAAACATATCATAAGGTGAGATCCCATCTTTGGTATATTTTCTATAAAATTTCATCAGACCTCCGTTTTTGGTGTATATAAGATTTTTTGCCGGATTACAGCAATTAAATTTAATTTGATTTTAATCTATTTATTTAAAAAATGATTGCCTCTTTATGCTTCATTTTTACTGCTAAGTTAAAAAAACCTATCAAAGTTAGAAAAATTTTCTTTTATAGAAAAAGAAAAGTTTTCAACAATTTTATTGTAATGAATTGAGTAAATAATTGAAAAAAATGAAATAACAATTATAATTTGTGAAAATTTTAGCTACAACTAAATTTATATCATCAATTATTTATTTCGAGTTAAACCTGAGTTTAGTATATATTAAAAAGAGAAGTAGAATTGCAGTAATTTTGTACAATTAAACATAATTAGCCACGGCTTTAGTGTCGTGGCTATAAAAAGATGATTTTTTTATGAGTTTATGAATTATCTTTTTATTTCATCCTCATTTTGTTGTGGTTCCCGTATTCTATATCCAACACCTCTGATACTTTGTATAAGTTTTCGTGAATTTTCGCTTTCGATCTTTGCTCTTAATCTTTTGATATAAACATCAATAATGTTGGATTCTGGGTCGAAATTGTGTTTCCATACGTGCTGAGTAATTGTTGCACGGCTTAGAATTCTGTTTTTATGACGCATAAGGTATTCGAGTAAAGCATATTCTTTTGTTGTTAATTCGATTTCCCGACCGAAACGATAGGCAAGGTGAGAAACAGTATCAAGCACAAGGTCAGCACATCTGAGTTTTGTTGATTTTTCGGTGCTTGAACGTCTCATAATTGCTCTCAGTCTTGCAGCGAGTTCATCGAAGTTAAATGGTTTAGCTAAATAGTCATCAGCTCCCAAATCGAGTCCAGCAATTTTATCTTCTGCAGCTCCTCTTGCTGTTACCATAATAACAGGTGTTTGAACTCCGGCATCCCGTAATTCTTTTAGAATAGAGAACCCATCTCTTCCGGGAAGCATAATATCTAATAAAATGGCATCGAATGGGTTATTCATTGCCATTTCCAAACCGGTGATACCATCGGCGGCTGTTTCTACAATATATCTTTCTTCTTCCAGCCCTTGTTTAATAAAGGAAGCAACTTTTCTGTCGTCTTCGATTATTAATAATCTCATAATTTTACCTTTCTATTAGTTCATAATTTATTTTTGGAATTATTTTCTTACATAAATATGATATATTTCTCTTTTACCGTTCGATAACTCGAGGCTTAAATAGTATAAACCGTTTGAGGCAATAGAGCCGGCAAATGTGTTACCATCCCACTTATCACAATAGGCTAATCCAGGTTTGCGTAAAATATTGCTAACCGGCTCAGCAATCAATCTATTGGCTGCATCGTAGATTCGAATTGATGCATATACCTCTTCAGGGACTTCGTAAATAATTTCGAGAGTTTCGTTTGTGGGATTAAATGGGTTCGGAGCTACTATACTTATATAATTAGGTTTATAATTTTTAATTAATGTATCCAGTTGGAGACATGAATTTGTACAGCAAAAACGTAAATTAATTTCATTTGGTAAATTTGTCGGTATCTGCCATATGTATTCACCTAAAGAGGAAGGAATTTTATCAATTATCGTGTAAGATATGCCTCCGTCTAAAGAATATAATATTTCAACTGTATCGCAGGAACTTGCAAGTGCTTGTAGCATCCATTTGAAAGTTATTGAAGGACAACTTGTCTGTGATTCATAATATACCAAGGGTAGCAAAGCAGGTGTTAATTTAATTGAATCTGTTAAAAAAGTATCTACAAGGAAAGATTTTTGTGCTATAATACCTAAATATATAGTAGTTTTGTTGTAGCTTAGACAATTTTTGTAAGGAATACAAGGTAATTGGCATATTATAGTATAATTTCCATTTTGTATGTTAATTGTTTGGAAATCGAGTGTAAACCATTCGAGTTGATTGATGCTATAGACTGCAAAAATTGAATCTATACAGTCAGTTTTTCCTTGAAGCACTATCCAAGAATTAGCTGGATATGAACTTCGGGGTAGTGACTGAGGATTTACGAACATTTTACCAACTGATATGATTATGGTAGAATCCTGAAAAGTTAAGTTTCTTTTACTTTGAATCAAAAATCTTCCTGTTTTATCAATAAAACGTTCATCAATAATAAAGCTAAATTGAATTGTATCACCTAAATTTGCTATATCTTGAGCAATTAATATAAGTTCATCATCAGGTAATCCATTTTGATATTCCCTGAAATAAATGGAAATTTTGCTGTTCCCTTCGATGATGTTCTTCCATGTTAGGTTAATTGTATCCCCAATGCAATAATTTAGTACTGGATAATTAGATTGTGGATAAATGAAGCTGATAGTACCGGGAATTTCGCTTCCAATGACATATAAACTATCCCAAGTAACTACTATTATGTCGTTTTTTCCATCTCCTTCAAGATCGGCAATAGCTATATTAGAGATAAATTCATAATCGAATTTAATTACAAACACAGTGTCGAATGGTATTCCAATTTGGAATTCAAAATCTTTATAGTCACGCATTCTGAGGATGAGTAGATTTGAGCCGTCAACAATGAAGATTTCATCTTTGCCATCTGGCGCGCCATCAATATCATTAACAGCGGCTACCCAACCATTTATTTGCATAGTAGCAATTGTGTCAAATGGTTTAAGGTAAGTATTTGGTGGGGATGATTTTGGTATTGTGTCTCTAGGATTATACCTAAGAACCATTAATTTATTACCCGGAAAAGCAAAGTCACGTGTGGATTGGGTAACGATTATTTCATTACCTGTATTATTTGGATAGAATGGTAGTAATTCGTTTTGCTTCTTACCATCAATATCTCCGATAGCAACCGACCAGGAGTGATTTTGGCCGCCTAAAAAACTTGGGAAATTAGGATTGTTAGTTTGAGTTATCGGATTGCCGTCTAAATTGAAAATATGTAATTTTGCAGTGCCGTTTGAGTTTTCCAATCCGGTATATTCTTCGCTGATAAGGATAAATTGAGACGAATTGTTGTCAGAATCTGTGAGGTCTATAAAATATGGTTTTATCAACGGCTTCCTATCTTCCGGTAGCATTAGAAAGGAAAGATCAATAGGTTCAAATACTTGCTCGATACCAGCTTGTAAACGATAGCAAAATAAATATGGAATATCTGCGCGAGTTGTACTTTGAAACTTATTAGTTACTTGATTTTGAATATTATCTGGATAGCAAGGCAAAAGCAGATGTGCTGTTCCATTAATATAGCCGAGCGAAGGCTGAGATATGTTGATGAAAGGGGCAAGCCTAACTCGTGAATTTATATTATCGCCAACATCGGGCAGGGGATATGTATAGACAGTATTGCCTGTATTAAATTCAGTCAAACCACGAAAATAAGGGATGTTTGGAGTATTATCTGGTTTTGACATATTAACTGTTGCAAATATGTTGAAATTAGAACCAACTTGATGACCCAAAATAGGTTTTATACTTGCGAACAAATTTGGGCTAAACTCACGCAAGTCAATAGCTAATCGCTTAATTATAGATAGGGTATCGTACTTATGATTGAACGAGGCAAGATAAGCAAAAGCCAGACTATCCTTAGTGTTCATATATTCGATAGATTCCAATCCCATTGAAAGTGGAAAATTAGAAATTGCACCTGGCATAGGTGATAAGGTATCGAATAAAAAGGAAATACCTCTAATAAAAGGTGGTAAGGTAGTATTAGGTTTTTTACGACCAGTAGCTTCTAAAATTAGTAGCTCGTCGCCGATAATCGCTGCTATTTCATTAGGGCTCCAACGGAATTCGTTTTTTATTTTCGGATTATTTATTAGATTTCCGATTAATGGCTGAACATCACCTGCAATATAAGGAGATGACCACTTGATGATGAAAGAATCAATATTTTGTCGGCTTGATGGAACAGATATATACCGAGTAGCTGATTGGTTCCCGTTGGGGAATAGCCAGCAGGAAGGGCTTGCTAATGGGGATTGACTCATTAATTTGAAATTTAAAAGCAATCCGAGTGTAATTAGTATTCGAATTAAATTTAATTTATTTAATCTCATTTTAGTTAATAAATTTATCATTTTTCATTTATGATTAATCCTAAAATAAAAAATTTAATTTAAATTTAATAATATTTTCATTAATTAATTTTTAAAATATCTGTGAACATGATCAAAATCAATAAAATCAATTGCATAAATTGTACCAAAACTAGGTAACAGACTTCATTATTTTTCTAATTATGAAATTTTATTACTTTTTCGATTCATAATTCAAGTGCGAAAATGAAAAATCGCAACTATAACAGTTGATATTTTGATATAAATATGACAAAGATATGTGAACACTGTCCAGATATTGAGATAATTTGTAAATGTGTAAATTAAAAGTATAGGATAATTATAATATTGCAAAAAGTAAGGAACATAATCTGAGATAGATTTATCTTTTAATAACTTTTTCTGAATCTAATTAAAATAATTATTGTATTCTTAAAAAAAATATATTAAATTTAAATTTAGATTTAATAGCTTCTGCAAAGTTCGGGGGGACTAATTGAAGTTTAATCGAATTTTTTTATTTTAATATATTAAATTACTCGAAGTTTAAAATTAATCAATGAACCGACAAAAGATAGATTTACGAAGGATATTAATACCGAGTGATTTTGTAGCAATATTTGTTGTTCTGCTGGGTTTATTAATAGCGATATTTTTACACGAGCTTGCAGTTAGATTAATAGGTATTTCAATAGCAATTCTTGGTGCAGTGGCATTTTTTATGCTAATTTCTCAACGAATTAATGAGTATATAGATATAAAACGAACGCCTAAAGTTCCTCCACAAAACTTTAAAGTTACTAAAAAGGTAGAATCTTCAGCGGTACGCACAGTTTATGAAGATTTTAATGTTTCATTTGGTGAGGAAATAGATAAGGAAATCAAATTAAAGTCTGGAGATTCAATTAAGCATGATAAAAATGCAAGTGATATAAACAAAAGTAGAGAAAAGGATAATAGATCACAGGAAAATAATATATCTTTAGCTTCAACGGAGCCAACATTAACAGAATTTTCAGACGAGTTTTCGGGTATTAAAATAATACGAAAATTCAAACCCGCAGAAAAGGAAGAAGTGAAATCAAAACTTGAACAACGTTCAGAGGTAAAAGAAAGAACTGAAAAAGCAAAGGATGAGAGGAAAACGATTGACGAAGAGAACTTAAGGGATATCGAAGTTAATAAAACCTCAAAACAAGAACAAATTTTTGAGGAAAGGAATAAAGTAGCCGATATCGAATCAGAGACAGTTAGTGAAGCCATCAATGAAGAAAAAGTTACCCTAGATCAAGAAGAAAGCCCTTACAAAGAGAAAGAATTTGATTTACAAATCAATCTTTTAATTGAAGAATTTGAGTTATTGGCGGAAGAACCCCGAAAAGAATTTGATTACTTTCTCAATAGAGTTTTGTTGATAATAAGAAGTTTATTCAATATACGGACAGCAACTTTTATTTTAGTAAACAACGAAAAAAAGCAACTCATTTTAGAGGCATATTCGACAGATGTGCCATCCGCTATAATTGAAAATAAAAAAATACCATTAGGGAATGATATTGTAAGTCAGATATTTCAGCACCAGAAACCTGAAGTTTTGACAGAAATTAATCCCAAAGCAGAGTTGGATTTGATACCGTATTACAAAAAATCGGTGAGAACAGGTTCTTTTATTGGAGTACCGGTATTTTACCAGGGAACAGTTATTGGAGTACTTTGTGCAGATACAAATATAGTGGATGCTTATGATTCTTTAACTGTAACCTCATTTGGGCATTTTACGAAACTTCTATCAGCACTTGTTCAAAGTTATATTGAAAAATACGATTTACTGCAAGAATCGAGAACATTAAGGGCGATTAATAAGTTCAGCAGTATAATTTCTGAACCCGAAAAAACTTTAAAAGATATCGAGGAATCACTTATAACAACTGTTGAATCATTAATTGAATGCTATGCAATTGGTTTGTGTAGCTACGATTCAAATTATGGAGAATGGCGTTTAAAAATTATAAAAAGTGAAAATCAAGTTTATCGACAATTTATAAATATGAGACTTGATTTGGATAAAACATTATTAGGTAAAGCAATAATTACAGGAGAATCGGTTGTTTTATCCCTAAACCAACAAATCCACAGAAGATTTGCTAAAAATGAGCCATTATTGCAGACGGGATTTTTTGCAGCCATTCCGATCCCTTTGCGTTCATTTAATGGAGTTTATGGCGCTGTATTTATAGAGGGCTCAAATGTTAGCGCAATAACGAGTGTTGATATTAAAATACTTGAAACATTATGCGAGCATGCAGGAAGTAACCTAGAAAAGTTGCATTTAATCAAATTAATTGAATCGAGTCCAATGATCGATCCTGTGACAGGATTACTAAATTCACCGGCATTAAATCGTCGTATATATGAAGAGATTTTAAGATCAAAAAAATATGGAACATCATTTGTTTTGAATTTAGTGCAAATTGATAAGTATGCATCATTTGATCCAATTAAATATGGTACAAGGCGAGAAAAGGCAATAATGCATATAATCGAGCATATTAAGAATAATTTGAATCCTTTTGATATTTATGGAAAAATTGAAGAAGATATAATTGCAATTGGTCTTATAGGTATGAGTTTGCAACAAGCCCAGATTTGGGCAGAGCAATTAAGAAAAAAAATAGCAAGCACAATTATTGAAATTGATGGGAAGGGATTCAATGTTACAATAAGTCAAGGACTTGCTGATACAAGGAATGCAAGTACATACGATGAATTAATTAATAATGCCAAAATTGTTTTGAAAAAGTCCTTTGAAAAAGCCAATTCGGTATCCGTCTATTCTTAAATAATTTAAAACATTTGTTAAAACTATCACTGAAAATATGAAGTACGAAGAAATAGTAGAAGCAATTTTAACATTGCTTAAAGAAAATGATAACCCTGTACCTTTATCTGATATAGCAAAGAAGCTCGGTTTTAAATCAGATTCTCTTGAATATACAGAGTTAAAAAATATATTGAAGGATTTATCCAAACAAAAGTTAATCCTAAAGCATAGCCGACGTCGATATTCATTAGAGGAAATTACTAAGGATTCTACTTTTGTAGCTCGAATAAAAATAATTAACGATAATGGGTTTGTTGAGTTAAATAAAAAAATTGGCACAGTCTATATTAAAAGGAAGGATTTGAACACTGCTCTTGATGGGGATTTAGTAAAGGTAAGACTATTGCCTTTTGTAAAAGGAAAGAAAAAAAGAGCAGAAGTAATAGACATTATTGAAAGAAACGATACGGCAATAGCAGGAACAGTTGAAAAAGATGGTGATTTTTACTTCTTAATACCGGATGAACAGCGACATTATATAGATTTTCTAATTCCGAAAAATAAACTCGCCGATGCTAAGTTGGGGGATAAAGTAATAGCTAAATTGATACATTGGAATGATCCTTCGAAAAGCCCACAGGTTGAGGTAATTAAAAAAATCGGTAAAGCTGGTGAGCCAAAAATTGAATTCGATTCATTTATTAAGGAATTCGATATTAAAACCGACTTTCCTGCCGCAGTATTAAATGAAATAAAGCAATTCAAAGATGAACTTACATCGGAAGAATTAACTAAGCGTCTTGATTTACGAGATAAGTTAATTATTACAATAGACCCAGAGGATGCCAAAGATTTTGATGATGCGATATCAGTTGAGGATTTGCCAAATGGTAATTTATTGCTTGGAGTTCACATAGCTGACGTTAGTTATTATGTCAGGGAAGGTACAGCTTTAGATTCGGAAGCTTTCCGACGGGCAACAAGTATATATCTTGCAGATAGAGTTGTACCAATGTTACCTGAAAGATTATCTAATGAGTTATGTTCATTGCAACCGAATAAAGATAGGCTAGCTTTCAGTGTCTTTATGGAATTTACTCCTCGCGGAGTATTAAAAAATTATGAATTACATCAATCCATAATCAACAGTAAACGCAGATATACATACGATGAAGTACAAGAAATTATAGATAAGAAAAGTGGGGACAATGCAGAATTAATACTTAAAGCCCATAAATTAGCGACAATATTAAAAGAGCGGAGGCTGAGCAAAGGCGGAATAAATTTTGAGACATTCGAAATAAAGTTCAAACTTGATAGTGATAAAACCCCATTAGAAGCGAAATTAAAGATTCCAACAGAAGCAACATCCCTGATTGAGGAATTCATGCTTGCAGCAAATCAATCAGCTGCGAATTATGTCAAAAAATTAGCAAGAAAACAAAGAAGAAAAAACTTACCTTATATTTTCAGAGTACACGATGAGCCGGATCCAAGGCAGATTAGAAATGCATTGCAATTTATAAGAACTTTGGTGCCAATAGGAAAAATCAAAGATGTAACATCCAGAGAATTAAATTCGATATTAAGTCAATTCATAAATAGTAATGAAAAATATATTGTCAATAATATACTTATCCGTTCGATGGCGAAAGCAATATATTCATCCGAAAATATAGGGCATTATGGTCTTGGATTTAAAGAATATACTCATTTCACGTCCCCTATCAGGCGATATCCTGATTTAGTTGTTCATAGATTGATTAAAGAATATTTGAACAACAAAATAGACGACATTCGTTACGAATGGCTTGCTCAGTTTGTAAATAGTGCTGCACGTCAATCATCTGAGATGGAACGATTATCAGTGGAATTAGAACGTGAATCAGTTAAGCTTGCCTCTATAATGCTTGCAAAAAATTATGTCGGGGATATTTTCCAAGGAGTAATATCTGGTGTAACTAGTTTTGGTTTATTTGTTTTACTTGATGAAATCTATGCCGAAGGGTTATTACATATCAGAGATATCTACGATGATTTTTATTATCTTGATGAAAAAAGGTATTGCCTGATTGGCAGACATACGGGTAAAATATTTAGAATTGGTAAGAAAGTTAATGTCAGGATATTAAAAGCTGACGTTTTAAAAAGGCGGCTCGATTTAGCTTATATTCAAAATGGTAAAAATAGAAATAAAAAATTCCGAAATAACTAAAATTCAATCAGTTTTTTGAGCTGATGATAGATTTTATCTTCATTTGGCAAAACATCAGCTTCATAGATTGAATTATAGGGAATATGTGAATCTTTAGCAGCGACCCTCAAGACAGGGGCGTCTAAATAATTAAATGCTTCGTCAGCGATAGTTGCGGAAATTTCAGCACCAAATCCCAAGGTTATAGTGTCTTCGTGAACAATGAGAGCTTTGCCGGTTTTACGAACTGAATCGAGTACAAGTTCTTTATCCCAAGGGATAATTGTTCTTAGGTCAATAACTTCAATTGAGATATCATTTTCTTTTTCAATTCTTTTTACAGCGTTAATTGAATCTTTGCATCCCATACCATAGGTAATAATAGAAGCATCATTACCTTGTTTTATGATTTTTGCTTTTCCAAATGGTATAAGATAATTCTCATTAGGTTCAAAAGAAACTGAGAATGGTAAACGATACATACCTTTGTGTTCACAAAAGATGACGGGGTCTTGTAATCGGCAAGCGGTTTTTAGTAAACCTTTAGCATCAGCGGCATTACTTGGATAAGCGACAAATAAACCGGGGATATGAGCAAAAAATGCTTCGATATTTTGTGAGTGACATAAACCACCGTGTATATATCCACCAACAGGTACCCGAATAACTACAGGGGCTGAAAAACCACCATTTGAACGATAGCGCATTGTAGCAAGTTCATTTTTAATTTGCATAAAGGCAGGCCAGATGTAATCACCGAATTGAATTTCAACAACAGGTTTGTATCCATAAACTGCTAAACCAATAGCAACACCAACAATAGATGCTTCTGCCAGTGGGCTATTGAATACCCGTTCAGTGCCAAATTTACTTGAAAGCCCTTTTGTTGCTGTAAATACTCCTCCTTTAGGATCTTCAATATCTTCGCCGAATATTAGCATTTTGGAATTTAATTCCATTTCTTCAAAGAGGGCATGATTAATTGCGTCAACAAGAACAACTTTATTGCCTTCTGTAGGTTCAGTGCTCGAGTAATTTAAATTACGTGTTTCTTCCGGTGCAAAAATATGTTTAGTTGAATCTTCAGGTATAGCTTCTCTTTGAGCTAATGCCCAATCTGCTGCACGATCAATTTCATTTTTTATGTTTGTAGTAAAATCCTCGATGAACGTGGCTGAGAAAATTTTGTGTTTTATTAAGTAATTAGTAAAGATTTTGATACAATCTTTTACTTTTTTAGCTATTTCCAATTCCTCTTCTGGTCTATATTTTCGATGGTCATCGCTTGAGGAGTGAGGTAGTAATCTTTCGACGTCAGCGTGTAAGAGCACGGGACCATTGCCGGATCGAATGTGATCAATTGCTGTTCGAGCAGCTTTTAGCGATTCAAAATAGTCAGTACCATTGAATGTAATCATTTTCAAATTTGAATAACAGCAGAAGCTATGTCCAACCTTTCCACCCATAGATTGCTTTTCTCTTGGGACGGATATAGCGTATTTATTATCTTGAATTACAAAGAGTACAGGAAGTTTTTCCCTTGTAGCCCAATTAACTGCTTCATAAAATTCTCCCTGGCTTGTAGCACCTTCTCCTGAAGATACATAGACAATGGAATCGGAATTATCCTTTTTAACAGCTAATGCTGTACCAACAGCATTTAGATATTGTGTACCGGTTGGTGAGGATTGCGTTGGTAAGTTCAAGGCGTAATGACCATAATGATTTGGCATCTGTCTGCCACCTGTAGCGGGGTCATCGGGTTTACCGAATGCCAAAAGGAAGTATTCATTAGGCGTATAGCCAAGGGAATACATAAATGCCAGGTCACGGTAGTAAGTCCACCCCCAGTCGTGTTTAGGGATTAGAGATAGACCGATGGCAGTTTGCACAGCTTCGTGCCCACTGCAACCGATATGGAAATAGGATTTACCTTGTTTTAATAAAGCTAAGTGTTTTTCATCAGATAATCGGGATAGCAGCATAATCCTGAGAGCTTTGAGCAAATCTTCATCGCTTAACTTCAAAGCTTTATGAGGTAATTCTTTACTTTCTAGTCTGACAGTTTTTACTGAACAAGCTGGACCACGGTTATGGACACATTTTGACCCTACTACAGATTCCTCGATAGATTGCAAAATATTCAATTCTTCGATAGATAGATAATTAGAAGTGTTGCCGGTTTCGGTTTTATCAGATGTATTTTTTCCCATAGCTTACATAAATTTGTTTGACTAAAGCAAATTTACTATTTTAACAAATAAAAACAATATTAACGAAAATAACAAACATTTGTTTATGGGATGGGATAGAATATATGGTCATTCGAAAATTAAGGAAATATTGCAAGGAGCTATTATGCAAAAAAGAATCCCAAATGCATATTTATTTTGGGGTATTGAAGGAATCGGCAAAGAGGCTGTAGCATTGCAGTTAGCAAAGGTTTTGAATTGCGAATCTCCAATTTTTACAAAAAATACAGTTGATTCTTGTGATTTATGTAAGAGTTGCAGGAGTGCAGATAATTTTCAGCATCCTAACATAAAATTTATTTTTCCATTACCTGCAGGTAAAACAGAAGATAAAGAGGCATCACCGATAGCGAAATTAAACGATGAACAAATAGCTCAGATAAGGGAACAATTAGCCTTGAAATCAAATAATCCTTACCACCAGATTAAACTTTCTGGAAATTGTCAGATTAGAATATCTTCTGTAAGGGAGATTAAAAAGGATTTATCTTTGACACAGACCCTTGGAGGGGTCAGATGTATTGTAATTTCTAAGGCTGATGAAATGACGGCTGAGTCAGCTAATGCCTTTTTGAAAACGCTTGAAGAGCCAAGCCAAAATACACTAATAATATTAATTAGCTCACGTAGGGATGAAATTTTGCAAACGATTAGATCACGTTGCCAACAGATATACTTTCATCAGTTAGATGATAATGACATAATAAATTATTTAATAAAATATCATAATATCAGTGAAAAAGAAGCAGCAATAATTGCTTCAATATCGCAAGGTTCTATTACAAAAGCAATGGAATTTTTGGATAAAGATATGCTTAATCTAAAGGAAGAGGTAATCAATTTGTTAAGAAATGCATTGAAAAAAAAGATTTATAGAATGGAATTGATTGAACGTATCAACAATCTTGTTAAAGAAAAAGATAGAGGTAAAATTGAAAATGCTCTTATAATCCTTCAGCTTTGGTTTCAGGATGCTATAAGAATAAGTATTGATCCTAATACCGATTATGTCGTTAATTACGACCAAAAAGATATAATAATGAAATTTTTATCGAATTTTTCAAATACTGAGCTTGATTTAATAGTTTTGAAAATTGAAGAGGCAATCAATGATATATATAAAAATGTCAATTTACAATTACTATTAACAACACTTTTCCTTTACATACGAAAAATTTTATTTTCTAACAAATTGTAATTATTTAAATTGTAGTTGGAAAATTCTAATATGAAAATAGATAAAGTATAAAATGCAAATAGATGAAAATAATATAGATATTGAAATAAAAAAATTTAACAATGGTTTTAACCCTTATAGCCATATTGTTGAAAAAAATTGTGAAATAATATTTGCCTGTTATTCAAATCACACTCCAATAGCATATAAACACATAGCTGATGAATCAATAAGGCATAAATATGTACAGGTTTCCTTTAAAGGCAATCGTAAAGAAATATTTTTGAATGAATCAATGGAGCGTTATAAGTGTTTGGAAGAGGTAATAGTTGAAGCTGATGGTGGAATTGATTTCGGTCGAATTTCGAATTGCGGTATGATTTATCCCAAAAATGATGAAAGGATATTCCAAGACGAACAGAAATCTAAAAAAATCATAAGGAAAGCAACTGAACAAGACATAGAACAATATTTAAAGAATAGCGAAGAAGAGAAATATGTAATTGAGAAAACCCGTGAGCTTGTAAAGAAACATAATTTAGATATGAAAATTATTGATGCTGAATGGCAATTCGATAGATTACGTCTTACAATATATTTTACTGCTCCGCAGAGAATAGATTTCCGAGAATTAGTCAAAGATTTAGCGCGTAAATTTAAGACAAGAATAGAACTGCGTCAGATTAGTTCACGCGAGGAAGTTAAGAGATTAGGACAAGGTGTTGGTTGTTGTGGTTTAGAACTTTGCTGCAATACATTTTTAACTGATTTTAATCATATTACATTGGAACATGCCAAAGTACAGCAATTATCAAATAATATTTCCAAGCTAACGGGCAATTGTGGACGTTTGAAGTGTTGCCTACTATATGAATATCATCAGTACAAATCAGTAATTGAGCAATATCCTCCCGTAGGTTCTCAGGTAATCACGAATGAAGGCAAAGCTTCAATAGCAAAAATCGATGTTTATAAGGAATTGGCACATTTGACCTATCTTGATAATAATAAAAATATCACGATAAGTTTAAAGGAATTATCTGAATACGCTGATAAAGGACTTGTTATTTATATTGAAAAATCTGATGATGAGCAATATGACGAATTTTTCGAGCATTTTGAAATAAATCCTGAAGATTAAAATGCATTTTTGATATGTTGAAGACTTGATCCTCCCCTTTTTTCCTCAATTAAGATTGCATCAAATCTACATTGTATGTCTTTTAAATTGTTAATATATAAATATCCCTCAGCAGCACGTTTTAAGAATTTTCTTTTCTTTTGAGTAATCCAGTTAATTGGATCGCCGAATTTATCATTTGTAGCGTATTTTACTTCGATAAACACCAAAGTATCATTATCGTAAGCAATGATATCTATTTCACCGTATCTGCCGAAGTGGAAATTTCTTTTTATTATTTTATATCCAATGTTTTTTAGATAATCTTCGGCAGTAGTTTCAGCATTAAATCCTTTACGAACGGAATTCATCTATTCTTCGATAGAGTATTTATCTGAATTTTCTTCAATTTCGATTGGATAAATACCTGTGAAGCAAGCAGTGCAATATCCAATTCCAGGGTCTTTTGGTACTGAATCAAGGAGCTTTTCGATACTTAAATAATGTAATGAATCAACTCCAATAGCTTTAGCGATATCTTCTTCAGAATCATAGTAGTTCGCAATCAATTCCTCTTTGCTGGGGAAGTCCATACCGTAATGGCAAGGGAATTTGATAGGTGGAGATGTGATTCGGAAATGAATCTTTTTGGGATTAGCTTCGCGGATGAGTTTAATTAAAGCTTTTGAAGTCGTTCCTCTAACTATTGAATCATCAACAATGACAACATTTCTTCCTTCTAATACACCTCTAACTGGGTTGAATTTGACTTTAACCTTGAATTCTCGATTATTTTGACCGGGGGCTATGAATGTCCTACCAACGTAGTGGCTTCTAATCAAGCCTATTTCGAATACTGATGGATTATTGAGTTTTTCATTAACACGAGCAAAACCGATAGCTGCGGTGTTCCCACTATCGGGTACTGAAATTACGCATATTTTTTCATCAGCTTCCGGAATAACGGGACTTTCTTCAGCAAGGTTTTTACCTAATTTCCGTCTGACTTTATCAACATTATGCCCAAAAATTTTGCTGTCAGGCCGTGAGAAATATATATATTCAAAAATACAATGCTTGGCTTCTGGAGTTTCCTGAAAAATTTTATAGCTTTTAAATTCGCCAGTTTCGAGGGTATGCTGGTCAATAACTACAACTTCATTATGATTTACGTGTCTTATATATTCTGCGTTTACGATATCAAAAGCACAAGTTTCGGAAGCTACGATATAGCTCCAACCATTTTCGGTTTTTATTTTTCCAATGTTCAGTGGTCTGACGCCCCAAGGGTCACAAGCTGCAATCAGTGCATTTTCGGTTAATATAGCAATTGAATAAGCTCCGTGAACTTGTTGTAATGATTCAATAATTTGCTCGATTTGATTTTTCTTTTTACTACGGGCTATTAAATGAAGAAACAATTCGGTATCGGTAGTAGTTTGGAAAATTGCACCTTCTTCTTGCAATTTTTTTCGCAAATTGAGGGTATTTGTTAGGTTACCATTATGTGCGATTGAGAGTATTCCACTATGGTAAATCATATTGAAAGGTTGAATATTAGCTTTGGTTGAAGAGCCAGTGGTCGAATATCTGTTGTGGCCAATTGCACAATCTCCTTTTAATACATTGGTTAAAATGTCTGGGTCAGAAAATACATCAAGAACTAATCCAGATCCGCGTGTATAAGCATATTTTTTTTTCTTTTTGACTTCATCGTAATAAATTGAAGTTATTCCGGCAGCTTCCTGTCCTCTGTGTTGCAAAGCGTGAAGTGCATAATAAGTTATTATTGAGGCTTGCGGGTGATTGTAAACACCAACAACAGCACAGTTACTTTTCGGTTTATCAATTTCTTTAAAATTTTCCATTCTTAAATTATTAGATTCTCGAAAAATCAAATTACAAAATTATTCGATTTTATTTGAAAATTATAAATTTTATTGTCATTTTTGTAATTAATACATAAATAAAAGGAGTAGCTAAATGAAAACTATTTTATCAATATTTTTATTATTAGTTATTTTTAGCCATCAATCCTATAGCAATGATACATTACGAGA
Organism: Candidatus Kapaibacterium sp.; assembly: GCA_938031175.1. Lineage (GTDB taxonomy): Bacteria > Bacteroidota > Ignavibacteria > Kapaibacteriales > UBA2268 > CALHGZ01. Next base: position 76,976 of record CALHGZ010000009.1, read on the forward strand.
GGTAAACATTGAACAAATCTGGATGCAAGATCAATGGGTTAATTATACTCGGATAACTACGCTATATATTAAACAGAGACTACCGATAAAATCACACTGGGAAATTTGGGATAAAGACCACTACATTAATTATTCATTAATGTTCTATAAGTATGACGAAAAAGATAGAATAGTAGAACAATTAATAATGAATGATATTGACAATCAATGGCAAAATGCACGTTTAACCGAATATGAATATACGGAAGCTGGTAAAATTAAAAAAACTATGCTTAGCTTTTGGGAGGAAAATGAATGGGTTCCGAATCAGGAAATTGAATATCTCTATGATGAATCAAATTTTTTAATTAATGTAAATCGTTATACCTTTAAAAACAAAATTAAAAAGCACATATTCCTTGATTCAATCATAAATAATGAATTGGGTTTGCCGATAGAAAAAATCACTAAAATGAATGAAGACAACCAGTGGATTTATGAGTTCAGGTTTAGCTATGAATATCAAAATAGCAAATTGATGAATGAGATCCAACAATATTGGCAAAATGAGAATTGGGAAAACAATTCAAAAATTGAGTACAAATATACTGAAAGCGGTAAGAATGATGAAATTATCTATTACAGGTGGAGTAATAATCAATGGATCTATAATAATAAGTATGTTTATGAATATACGATGAATGATAAGCTTTCTGTAATTACCGAATATGTATGGATTACTGATGATTGGTCACCTAAGAGGAAGGAGGAGTGGAAATATGGAGATGATGGACGTGTGAAGGAGTATTACGTTTATGTTTGGTTCAATGATCAATGGGGTAATTATGAGCGAAATCTCTATGATTATTACACAGATGTTACATACAGTTTGCAAAAATTAAGTGATTTTAAAATTTACCCAAATCCAGCAAAGAATTTTATCATAATTAGCGAAATTAATCCAACTGATGAAATTCTTGTTCAACTAATTGGACTTGATGGGAAGACCTATAAGTCATTTATTGTTCACAATTTAGAAAGTAAGCAGATGAAAGTAGATATAAATGATTTACCTTGCGGTACTTATTGGATCACAATCAGTAATTCCCTGTATTATGGGCAAAGTGGCTTTGTTAAGGTTCGGTAATTCATTTTTTATAAATAAAATAAATTTCTGCAATCATATTAGGTAAGTATTTATCACTTTTTTCAATTTTGATTTCAATGGGATAAAATTCGTCCGAATTTTTGATATAATTCTTTAATTCATCAGGCAATTTTTGGGTTTTATCATTAATATTAATTACATTGCCATTAGTAGTTAAATAATTATTTTCTTTTAGTTTAATTTTGATTTTTAGTTTTTGGTATTTGTTGATAAACTTTATATGTTCATTTCTAACAAATGCTTTAATAGTCATAGAATTTACATCTTCTAACTGATAGAGAGGTGAATCGATTTGTACAGTGTCATCTGTTTGAATAAATTTTTTTATAACGATGCCGTTTTCAGGATTTTTTAAAATACATTTTGCAATCAGATCTTCGAGGGCTTTTATTTCATGTTCCAGGTAACGTATTTCGTTAAAAATAGTACTATTTGAATTTTCTAACACTTTTATTTGATTTTTAATTAATTCTATTCTAGTATTGATATCATCAATTTCTCTTTGAGTAGCAGCATTATCAGCGAATAAAAATTCAATTCTCTTTTTATCTTTGTATGCATTTTCTAATTGTTCTTGAAGTAGGGCATAATTAGAGAAAAAATTACTCATTTTAGTTGTAAATTTTTCAAGTTGAGCTAATTTTTTCATTTTTTCCTTTGTTAGATCGCTTGTGTCAATCAAAGCAACAATTCTTCCTGTTTCGATAAATTCATTAACATATACTGGGAAAAAATAAATCTTACCGTATGATTGACTCGTAACTGTGATTATGGTCGGACTTAGAATGCCATAGGCTATTGGTTTTTCTAAGCTTTGTTCACAAGATATGAAACATAAAAATAATAGTAAATTTATGTAAATGTATGATCTCAATAGAATATTGAATTTTAAGTGCTGAATTTTTTGCAAATCTAAATAAATAATTTTAGTAAAAAAATTATAATTTAAATTACGATTTCAAAACCTTTCTTTTCAAAATTTTCGAATGTATTTTTAAATTCAATAATATTTAATGAGGTTAAATGTTTATTGTTTATTAGTTGAGAAATTGATATGATTTTATTAATTTTCGTTTGAAATTGTTCTAGTGATAATATTGATAATATTTCTTGCAATAGTATTCCAATTGAGCTTGCTTGTGTATAAATCGTAGGCTTTGCAAGCGTAATGGCAGTATGAATTAAAATCTTTATATAATTTATTAATTAAGTTTGTAGCCATATCAATTTGATAAGAATTTTTGAAATCAAAAAAGAAACCATTTTTCCCTTCTTCGATGGCACCTCTAATACCACCAGTATCATTTGCGATAACAGGTATTGCAAAAGCATTTGCTTCACATACTACGTGACCAAAAGTTTCAAATCGCGAAGGGAAAAGCAGAAAATGGGTTTTAGTAAGGATTTGGTTGAATAATTGTTTACCCTCCTTAGTAGTTTTATCGATGAAAGGAATTATTCTAATATTATTGTTTTCAATTTTATGCTCTGGTTTGCATCCTATGATGGTAAGAATATTGTCGATACCATTATTTATTAATTTTTTGTGAATTTTGATTGCAATATCGGCACCCTTCCGGTACCAATCTTTCCCAATTAATGTAAGTTGCAGTGGTTTGTTTTGTCTATCAGCGATAATTTTTTTGATTTCATTTTGGTCAGGGGCTTCATCGATATTCGCACCGAGTGGCATCATAACTAGTTTATGTTCAGGTACTGAGTAATATCTTATTGCTGATTGAATTGCCCATTGGCTTGGCATAAAAATTCGTCTAGTTTTTTGAAATGCAAGTTTTTCAAGTTCATTTGATTTTTTAATGAATTTTGAGCATAAGTTAGTGTAGTCAGGATAGTAATTTAAAATATTTTGAAATGTAGCATCAGTAATGATATAGATAGGTTTTGTTGTGTCCAAATATGCGACAGGTATAGTACCGAAAGAAAATATAAATTCAGCGTCATTTTGATTGATTAGATGATTTATTTTCTTTGCCGAGATTTTTATTATATCCGGATCACGTAATGTCAGGTATTTCTTATGGCTGATATACTTGCTAATTAATTTTCTATAGCCAAAAAAATATTTCAAATAATAATTATAGTAATGAGCAATTGTATAATCGATTCCATTTTGTTTTAAAGCGTTCAATAAATATTGCAATTGGTTATTTAAAATAGGGTTACTATAATCTAAGGAAATAGCTGGATAAATAAATTTCATAGTGACGAAGTATTAAATCTCAGTGTTTTTATAACTTAAACGATAATAATCGTGTGGCATTTTTTATTTATATCTTTTTTGTATTGCTATTTCTTTGATTTTTAGATAAATCTTGGAATTCAATTTAATAATTATTGTTTGAATAGTAGTTCAATAATTATTTCAAGAATATATTGTTTTGATGATATTCAATTATCGCATAGTTTATTTATTAATAGAATCTTTGAGTGCATTGTTGATTAATTTTTCTTTTTCTTCTTCACCTAAGAAAGATTCTATAATATTATGACCGAGGTAAATAAGTGGTGTCAGTAAAATAGCGATGATTAGTTTATATGAATAATTAGTAGTAGCAAGGTTGATAAATTCAGTGAAATTAAGTTTTTCGGGAATCCAGAAAGCAATGAAAGTAATTACGAAACTGTCAATAAATTGCGAAACAACGGTACTACCTGTTGCACGCAGCCAAATCATTTTACCGCCGGTTTTTTTGCGAAAGAACCAGAAAACAATAACATCAATGAGTTGACTTGCAAGGAATGCTGCCAAAGAACCGACAATAATCCAAAGAGATTGACCAAAGACAATTTCAAATTCTTTGTCTCCAACTGGTGAGAAGCCCGCTGCAGGAATACCTATTGATAAATAAAGTATTACAAAGGCATAAGTGATGAGGATTGCAGTCAGAAAAGTTAATCGTCTGACGCCCGATTTTCCAAAATATTCATTTATTAAGTCAGTTGTTAAAAATACAATTGGCCAGGGAATGACTCCAATACTCATAGAAAATGGACCTAGCTGGATTAATTTCCCACCGATAAGTTCACCTAAAACTGCGTTTGTAATAAAGATTCCGCTTAATACTATTAATAATTTCTCTCTTTTAGTAATATTATGGAGCATAATATTTTAAATTTAGATTAAACTAAAACGATTTGACGTATTAATAATAAAATTCTTATTATACTTCGAGCGGGCGTAAAACTGTTATTCCAATAGAGTTTTTTGAGTTTTTGAGGTAATCAGATAATTGTTTGTCTATTAATACACGTCCAAGTTTTGATGATGCATGTAAAAGGTAAGATTTGTTTTGTTTTTTATAGACTAAACCGGTATGAGAATAATCAAGTCCTTTTTTGTTTGTAACGATAGCAATTATATCTCCATTTGCTAATTTATCCTGAATAAGCTTGACTTTGCTGGTTGGGATGAAGTAAAATTCAATATTATTTATTTCCTGTTCAATTTTTTTTATTGATTTGATAAATTCAGGGTTGTCATTTAATGATTTATAAAATTGTGGATTCTGTGACATAAAGCTTAAGTTGAAGCGGATGCTATTTCCTCCGAGTTTTTTTGTAATATCTGAGATCACACCTTTTTTGATGTTGTCTAAAATCCATTCTGAAGTATAATGCAATCGGGAGGTGTAATCTTCAATGATTCCGTTTCGATACCGAATAAATGTAACTTCTTCAATTAATTTATCATAAGATGAGTAGCCTTTTTTTAATAATCGTGCCATAGATAGGGCATTTTCATAAAAAGTAACACAATCAAGACCTTCGAGATTAATTCGGCAGATTTCAGTATCTCCTTCAAGTGTATAAGCTACATAAGGTGTATTGATAAACTCTTTTGCGATTTCAATGATCAAATCTCCAATAGTTTTTGATTTCCAATTATTTTTTTTTGCTTTTTGTATTATTTTATTGAAAATAATTTCAGAGTTATTAACTTGATTATCGGAATTATTAAATCGAAGTAGAGAATGAGATGGAATTATTGATAAGAGTGATAATATGAATGTTCGGCGCTTCATTAAGAGTTAGAGAAAAAGTTTAGCTCCAGGTCCAATAGGCAATTCAAGTAAAAACCAGACTATAAGAAGTAAAGTCCAGACGGTGAAAAATACTATTGTATAAGGTAACATTGTGGCAATGACAGTCCCAATACCAGCTTTTTTATCGTATTTTTGAATAAAAGCAATAATTAATGCGAAATAGGACATCATAGGGGATATAATGTTTGTTGTAGAATCGCCAATTCTATAGGCTACTTGTACTAACTCTGGAGAGTAGCCCAAAAGCATAAACATTGGGATAAAAACAGGAGCCATAATTGCCCATTTTGCAGAGGCCGAACCCATAACAAGATTGATGATAGAAGATAGAATAATAAAGGCAATTAGTAGAGGTATAGGTCCTAATCCAGATGATTCGAGTATGACAGCACCTTCTATTGCAAAAATTAATCCGAGATTGGTCCATTTAAAGTAAGCCACAAATTGGGCAGCAAAGAAAACAAGAACAATATATATCCCCAAAGTTTCCATAGCTTTTCCCATACCTTTCATTACATCGGAATCATTTTTAAAAGTGCCGGCACCAATGCCATAAGCAATTCCAGCTATTGCTGCTCCGATGAAAATTAAGGCAACTATTCCAGACATAAATGGTGATTTGAGTAAACTGCCGGTTTCTGGGTCTCTTAAAAATCCATCATCGAATACGGTTCCGGTTAGAATAAGTAGGATAAATATTAAAGATCCGATACCAGCAAATATAAGTCCACGTTTTTCGGAGTTGGTAAGTTTTTCTATGCCATTTATGTTTTCCTCGGATTCATATTTAGGTAACCGAGGTATGACAATTTTTTCAGTAACCCAGGTGCCAGCAAGTGCAATGAAAAAAGTTGAAACGAACATGAAATAGTAATTCGCAGCAGGATTAACAATATAAGTAGGATCAATAATATGAGCAGCTTCCTCGGATAAACCGGCAAGTAATGGATCAATGGTACCAAGCAGTAAATTAGCACTATAACCACCAGAAACACCGGCGAAAGCAGCAGCTATGCCTGCAATTGGATTTCTGCCAAGGGTCTGGAAAATTACACCACTCAAAGGTACAAGCAAAACATAGCCTACTTCAGATGCGGTATTGGAGATTATTCCAGCAAACACAATTACAAATGTGAGTAATTTTCTTGGTGATGAGAGAACGATAAGTTTAAGTGTGGTACCAATAAGACCGCTACCTTCCGCAATTCCTATACCGAGCATAGCAACTAATACAGTCCCAAGAGGAGCGAAACTGGTAAAATTATGCACCATTTGTGTTAAAATTAGATGTAAACCATGTTCAGATAAAAGGTTTACTGAGCGAATTGTTTCGCCGGTACCCGGATGAGTAACAGATAGGTCAAATAAAGATGCTATCCAGGAGATAATAATGACAAGAAAACAAAAAATAGCAAAAAGAGTTGCGGGATGGGGGAGTATATTTCCTACTTTTTCAATTATACTTAAAAATTTATCCAAAAGATTGATTTTTACTTTTCTCATTCATATTTAACAGTTAGTATATAACGATTTTACCATATTTAATTCTGAAGATAGACTAATAATTATTAAAAATATTGAATATATCGCGACAATATCAATTAAAATCAATATTTAAGCGTTATTGTGAAAAGTTGTTTATTAATAAGGAAAAAGTATGAAAAAGATAGGCTTGAGGATTAGTTTAATTACTTTCTTGATAATATTAATAAGTGTTTCTTCATTTGCAAAGATTTTAATGCAACCTTATTTGCAAGCTTTAACCGATAGTAGTGCTGTTGTTATGATAGAATGTGATTCTGAGTCACCTGTGATTGTTGAATTTGCTGATATCGAACAAAAATTAAGTAAGACAAGTCAAACAAGGTTTGCAATAAAAACTGAAAACCGAAGGATAACATATCTTCATAGAGTTCTTTTGAGTAATCTTGAAGCGGATAGTAAATATAAATACAGAGCAATTCACGGAAATGATACAAGCCAATGGAAACAATTTAGAACTTTTCCCGGAAAAAGTTCCGATTATATTTTTGCAGCTATGGGGGATAATAGGTCGGGTCCTCAGATTTTTGGAAATATAACAAAGAAAATAAAAATGCATCATCCATTATTCTTGCTCTGTCTGGGTGATCTTTCCTTTGATTCCAAATATTCCACTTGGAAGGAGGATTTCTTTATTTCAAATAATTTAGATTTGATTTCCGAAGTACCTTTTTATAATGCAATAGGTAACCACGAAGGATGGGAAAAGAATACAAGAGCTTTTCAGCAAGCATTTGATTTAAATACTCCAGAAGGTAATTTGCCATATTATTCTTTTGAATGTGGTGATGTATATTTTCTTGTGCTTAGTTCATTGCATCCATTAAAAGAAGGTAGCGAGCAGTTCGAATATGCAAAAAAATCAATTTTGTCAACGAATAAAAAGTGGAAAATTGCTGCTTTACATCATCCACCGTATAGTTGCGGTGGTCATAAAAGTTCAAAAGCAGTACAAGAAATTTCAACGAAATTATTTGAACCCAATAAGTTCGATATAATTTTATCAGGGCATTCGCATTTTTATCAGCACAATTTTTTAAATGGTGTAAGATATATAATCACAGGAGGTGGAGGTTCTCCTCTTGCTGAACCATCATATTGTGAGTTTACAATCAAATCGGAAAAGGACTATCATTATTTGATATTTGAAGTAACTCACAGTAGAATTACAATGAAGGCTATTAATTTGTATGGTAAAGTAATTGAGGAAATTCAATTAAATAAGTGAGCTTTCAGATAATGGCTCTATAAGTTCTGGTGAGTTGATTTTTGGGTTATTAACCTTAAGCGATACTTGATAAGCTTGCATATCATCGGGATTGTATGGTATTAATAAGTATTTCAATGTTTGTTCTGAGCTTGATTTGTCAAGCCATATAAGTGAATTCTCAGGAGAAAGTATAACAGGCATTCTGTTGTGAATATCAGCGATAAGTGCATTTGATTCAGTGGTTATTATAGTTGCAGTTTGAATGATTTCGCCTGTTGGCGAAGTCCATTCGTCCCATAATCCTGCAAAAGTGAAAATGCTAGTATTTTTCAATTTGATGAAATAGGGAATTTTTTTGCCATTTTGTAATTTCTTCCATTCATAAAAGCCAGAAGCAAGTATAAGACAACGTCTTTTTTTAAATAAATTTCTAAAAGCTGGTTTTTCGGAAATTGTTTCGGCACGTGCATTAATTAATTTGCTGCCAATTGATATGTCCTTAGCCCAAAATGGTACCAATCCCCAGATCAACTCTGTTAGTCTTTTATCTTTATCGTTGATGATGCAGGAAATTTTTTGTTTTGGAGCAATATTATAATTTGTATAAATACAAGTTGGATCGACGTTGAATTGACGCAAATTCTCAATGTCTTTCGTTTTTGGTGAAAGAGCAAATCTTCCGCACATATTAGCTTTCTTAATGATTACAAAATTAACGGGTTTTCTCTTTAATCCAGTTTACAATCAATTCCTTGAATTCAGGTATAAAGTCTTTTTCTAATGAGGCATATTCGCTAACCATGCCGGTTTTGGCAAGTTGGAATAAGTGATTAGCATTTGGAAATACTTTGATAGTAAAATTTTTATTCTTTGCTTTTGCAAGAGCGTTCTCAAGGGGAGCTCGGTTTAAATCAAGCAGAATTTGCTGATCTTTTCCACCAAATAATGCTAAAACTGGGCATTTGACTTTTTTAAGAGCATCTTGTGGATTGTAAGATAAAAAGAATTTGTACCAGGGACCGCTGAGTGTGTATAGTTCTCGATCAATTCCTTGTTTAATATTATCAATAAATTCGGGTTTTATGGGGGCACCACTTTTATCGTATTGCTTAAGTTGTTGAATCCTGAAATTTAATATTTCTTCTTTGAAAGGTTCTAAGTCTTTTCCTTGTATAACAGCATCTAAAATTCTTCTTTGCAATTCAAGTGCAGATTTTTTATCTGATTCACTCATTTCGACACTGTCGATCATTGCTTTCACTTGTGATAGAATAATCTCTTTTCCTTTAACGGCGGGTCCAGCCATATATATTAAAAAAGCAACATTTTTTTGTTTTGCTGCAAGCATAGCACCCACTATAGCTCCTTCGCTGTGTCCAAGTACACCAATTTTTTTGGTATGAATTTTTGGATGTTTTTCCAGAAATTTAAAAGCAGCTAAGGCGTCTTCGGCAAAGTGTTCAGTAGTAGATGTATCCATATCTCCTGCAGAGCCTCCTATACCACGGTCGTCGTATCGCAATACTGCAATACCGTTGCTGCTCAAATGGTCGGCTAAAACACCAAATACTTTAAATCCGAATACTTCTTCGTCACGATTTTGAGGTCCACTCCCTGTAATTAATATCACAGCGGGGAATTTACCTTCACCTTTTGGAATTGTTAATGTTCCGGCTAATGTGATATTTCCACTGTTAAATGTAACCTCTTTTTCTGTATAAAGCATATCATCTGGATTAATATTTTTGATAATGCGTTTTAAATAAAATGTACCTTCGAAAGCCATTTGAGTAAATTTGCCTCGGATTGAGTCACCTTCGATTATTCCATTGAATTTAGCTATATTGCCTTCGCCAACAATTAATTCAAAGTTTATGACATTATCAACTTGCCAGACGTTTGATAATCTTAAGCCATAAGCCTGTTGTTGTGGTATATCTAAATAACCAATAATTTTGTTTTCGCGCTCGTTGAATTTAGCTCGCATCGTTAATCCAGTAGCTGAAACTTTGAATTCACCTTCCCAATCACCTATTAGTGAATTACAGTAGGACTCAATTGTTGAGAGTAAGATAATAATTATTAATGATAATGGCTTCATAATTTTTCAAATATTGTTTGAATTTTCCTAATGAATATAGTAATTAAATACGTATTAAAACGTATAAAGTTGGATTTTAAATAAAAAAAGGGCTATCCGGAATCGGGATAGCCCTACGGAATTCATAGTGATTTGATTACTTGATGATAGTCATTGGCTGTGTTAGTATTGTTGAGCCGGTATTCAAGGAGTAGTAGTAAATACCTGAACTTAGGTTTAGCTGCATAGCATTAACAATAATGGAGCTTTCCCCAGCTTGAGCAAAACCTTCGTAGAGAATGATTTCTTTGCCATATAAATCATGCAAGCTGAGTTTAATGAATGTTGCTTCTTTGAGTGCGTAACGGATAATTGTCTGTTCGCTGAATGGGTTGGGCTGATTATTGTATAGTGCAAATTTGCCATCAGCACTTGTTATAACTGATGTGCCACCTGTGCCCGTTACTGTTACAACGCATTCAGAGGAGAAGATTTCACCGCATTCATTCCAAACTTTGCACTTATATATACCTTCGTCTGTCTGAGTTACTGCAGGTATATCAAAGGTGTTTTGTGTTTCTCCGGGGATTTCTTCATCGTTTTTAAACCATTGGTAGTAAATTGGTTCTTCGCCTATTGCTGAAACTGAGATAGATAACGAGCGTCCGCTTTGTACTTCGATTGAAGATTCAGGTTGTAGTGTAATTATCGGAAGCATTTTTACGTCAATTCCTGCCTGTGCTGAATTTACTGTTTTACCGCCGGGTTGTACAGTTATCTTAACATAGTAGTCATTAGCTTCATCAACCATAGTCAAATTATTGATTTGAAGAGTGTTAGTTGTTGTACCGGTAATTCTTCCATCGTCCATTAACTTAGTAGTTCCACGGTACCATTGATATTCAAGGAAGATACCGCCAACAGGAACTGCACTGACATTTAGTGCTACGTTTCTTCCCTCGCATTCGATTACATTCTGTGGTTGGGAGGTAATATTTATATCAGGTATCAATATTGATATATTTCTAAGCTCATCAACACCACAGATACCTTCTATTCTGCACCAGTAATCATTGCCAATGTCTTGCGTTTGTACATTTCGTATTGTTAATATTGTTGATTGGGAACCGGCTATGTTTGAGCCCCAAGGTAACTGACCGTCAACTAATTGCTGAGTACCTCTGTACCACTGTACTTTTATGGTTTTCAGATGCTCTCCGTCAACGTGTGCACGTACTCTGAATGATACGGTTTGTCCAACGTTTGTTATGGCAATCGGTGGGTCAATTAAAAATTCTGTCTCTGTGTGTATGTAAACTAATGCCTCTTTAGTGAATACATCGCGTATGCCACGGCAGTCTTGGATATGTAATCGGCAACGGTAGACACCAGAATGTTCAAAATCTGCATTGTTTAGCTGGAATACTGGTTCTTTAGCAGATGGGTTTGTCGCTGGATCAATGTCAACTCCATCTTTTTGCCAGTTAAAGGAATAAACTGTGCCTTCAGCATCAGCTTCAAGGGTTACAGAACCGCCTCTGCAAATATTGTAATGTTCTGGGTGTTTGGTGATTTCAATTTCGGGCCAGACGATCATTTCTAAAATTTCGGTCGGAACTTCGGCTGTGTTACATTTTGGACTTCCAAATACAAGGCATCGATACAAGCCAGTGTGTTCAATTTTTGTTTGTGGTATGATTAATCTGTTAGTTTGAGCTGTTGGGAACTCATCAATGTCAAGATTTTTGAATGTACCACTGGTGAATTTTTGCCATTGAAATCCTTTGATTGTACCTTCTGCTGATACGGAAATTTCAATTGGATCACCAACGCAAATACTACTAATATCAGCACTTGTTTGCGTTTGGATATTTTCCAGTGGGAAATTAACTGTAACATTAACTGTGGGTGTAAAAATTGTTGCTGGACCACAATTGCCTGGACCACTAATTCTCAAGCGATAGTTTCCGGCTGCTTCTTCAGGATTATCAGGATATAATTCGATTGTACTTCTTGTTTGACCAGGGATGTTTACCCAGTTGTTGGGGGATATTTCTTTTTGCCATTGATATCCTTTTATTGTGCCGATTGCAATAACATCGAATACAATTGATGCGTCGCCTTCGCAAACATCTTGTGATTCAGGAATTGAAATAACTTCAATTGGAGCCTCAACCCTAATCGTGCTGATAGAGGTTGAAGGACCTGAACCAAAAATAAGAGCATCGGCCTGGTAGTCAGCACTATCGGAAACTTTAAGATTTGTAAATGTCAGGCGGTTAGTTTTTGCACCGGGGATTAGTTGATTATTCTTATACCAACGATAATCAAAATTGAATGTTGAATTTCTGGAAATTTGATCCTGGTAACCAATGACCGAAGCAGTGAATTCAAGTGTTGCTGATTCGTTTTCACAGAAAATTTTATTGTATTTTGTGATATCTGGATCAATTTTGATGATAGGTACAACTTCATCGGCTCCCATATTATTATTTCTTGTTCGACGGGGTTCTTTGTCAATGTCATCGTAAATATCTAAATTTGGACAAGTCAGAGTTGTATCTGAAGCTGAAGCACCATCCAGATGTAAATCAGTTGATGATTTGAATGTAACAGATTTACTGACTGAATTAGTATCTTTTCCAGTTGCAGTCTTCCAAGCTGCAATTGTTGTTCTGTCTGTGCTTAAATATCCAAGCGTACCGTAACTACCCTCAGCAGAGTAATTATTGTAGTCTATAGCTGTGAATACCCCGCTACCTGCAGACCAAACGGCATAGGATTTACATGAATTTCGTGCATCACTATTTGGCTGCATTTTATTTATAAACAAGTTATTTCTGACATCCAGATTGGATACTGCAGTTGAACCGATACATAGAGCAGCTGATATTGCTCCATCCCTATACCAAGTACGTCCTAAAAAGTCAGTACCCATAAACACAGTATTATGGTAAACTTTGTTGTTAGAGCCACCCATAATTCTAATCCCGAATGGGTTGTAATAAATATCATTACCCTTACCAGCTCCATTAGCACCATAGCTTGAAATGTCCCAGATCATATTGTTGATTATACTGATATTTGATACGCCAGAACCGCTTTCAACATTAATACCAACAGCACCAGAAGCTTCTTCATACTGCTGTGTTCTGTCGTAATAATAGTCATCCCAATAGTAGTAAGTATTATAAATGCCAGAAATTTTATTTCTTGCAATTAATGCATTATTTACATTAGCCTGAACTTCGATTCCAACGTTTCTGACATAATAGTAAGCTCCTTGGACGTTGAAAATTGTGTTATCTGTTATTTCAGGATATGAACAGCCTCCTATTTCAATACCTTTCATCTGTATATATTCGGCTGCGGTATTGGAACCGATTGTATTATTTGTAATTTTAAGGTTATCGTTCAAAGCGCCAGATATTCCGCGAATGTAGATGCCATACATACAGCGTCTAATTATGTTGTTGCCTATAGTCAAATTATCATTGTCGCCTCCAGAGCCAGCTGAGCTAATTGTAGTGCCAGCAGCGTAAATTGCAAAGTTAAATGTGTAAGTACTCGAGGTACCTGCCTCAATTATGCAATTTTTAATAGTTATGTTTCTTGAGCCATTTCCAGTTCCTATAAGGTGAATTGTTGCAGTGTTGGAACTCGTGCTGGTATTTCTGATAAAGAAATATCTTCCGCTATTATTGAAGCTACCGTCAATGATAACATTATCAGCACCGTTGAATCTAATAAGGCTTGTTGTAGAGCTGCCGGTAATATTTCTTGTTGAAGCGGCACTTGGTCTAATAGTAATAGTAAATCCTGAACCTCCTTCTTCGGGTAGTTGGTTTAATGCTATTGCACCGGCTTCTGTAAGGTCACTTGTAACATTTATAATAACATTTCCGGTAAGCACACCTTCATTTAGAGCTTCGAATATACCTCCACCGCTTGTGAGTGATGTGTAGGTTTGTCCGCTACCAACATTATATGTTCCAGCATAGCCACGTCCGATTCGGAATGAATTGATTTCACCTTCAATTGGGAATGCCGAAGAAGTTAAATTAACACTTGAAGGTTGTTGATTAAATTCTCCTTTATTGATCGAGACGTAAACGGCAGAAGATAAATCCTGTGCAACGACAAAATATTCAATAATGTCACCAACTTGCGGATAACCACCGTATAATTTTGAGTAATCAATTACAAATGAGAATGGAGAACCACCGGTTCCGGTAGCTTCAACCCATTTCCATCCATCAGTTGCATTTGTATTGCCGTTGTATGCGTTAACATTTGTTGATTTTTTGTAATATAATCTTGGTCTTGTACCTGAGCTTGTATTAACACCAGAATAGTCAGTTATATAAGCCCAGCCAGTTATTGTTCTTGAAATGGTATAAGTTGATGTACCAAGAGGTTCGTAAGTAATTGTTGGTCCTGTGAAATCTCCACCTTGTTCATAAGCACCAATTGTTGGAGCTGTTGAGGAGCGGGTTGTGCCAAGTATATCGGTAGTTAGACCTGCTATTGGAGTACCTGCTTGAAGTAGTGCTGAATTAGGTAAGGGCCTTAGTACAGTGTTGGTATTGAATCCGGGATCAGTAGAAATTGAATTACTCTCTCTTGATGTAACGTTTTGCCAATCGCTCAAACCAGCTCTATCAGTTGATAAAAATCCGAGTACTCCGTAATCACCGGATGGATAATAGCAGTTATAATCCATTGTGCTACCGGTTAGTGTGGCTGTTCCGGGTAGATAGATGCAATATGACTTTGTACCGGTTAAGCCTGTCATACTATTGGCAAAAACGTTATTTCTCAGGTCAATTGAATTAACTGCTGTTGATGTAATTAATAGACATGCAGTTAAAGATGGACCTGTTCCGACTTCTATTTGTGGACCATACAGATTGACGGTATTGTAATATATCTGATAACCAGTACCACCTAAAATTCTTATACCATAAGGATTGTAAGTAGTACCGGTTGTATATTGAATTGTCTTTAGATCGTAGATTACATTATTGGCTATTCTTATGCTTGTATTGCCAGTAGCGCTCGAAATATTTATACCATAGGCACCCCAGCCACCTGTATTGCCTTGCCAGATACCATAAATTTTGTTACTACTAATATTGGCGCTAGCGCAATATTGACCTATTTCAATGCCAGATATATTTGTGCCGATTGCAGTGAGTTTTAAGTTGAAAATTTCATTACCTGTTACAACCGGTGCATTGCAATTCATAATATCAATGCCACGATAGGTTACGTATTCAGATGGAATTCTGGAGCCAATGATATTATTTGTTATAGATAGATTTTGTAAAAGATTAGCAGTTGCTAATCCACGTGCATATATGCCAAAATATGTTTTCTTGATAATGTTTTCTGTGATAGTTATATTATTATTATCTTGGCCTGTGGCACTAATAGAAATAGTAGGGCCCCCGACATGGATACCAAATATTGAAGTAATTGTGTTAGAACCACCTATAATGTTGCAATTTCGTATAGTATTATTTGTTGCTCCTGCTCCGCTACCTAAGCTTATAATATGAATAACAGCAGTATTGGCTGAAGCAGCTCTATTTTCTAAAGTTAGAAATCTACCAGAGCCACTGACTCTACCATCTATAGTTACCCGGTCAGCACCGTTGAGACGGAAAAGTCCACCGGGCCTTGAGCCGTATAGTTTGCGTTCTGTGGCTGAGTTAGGACGAATTGTTAAAGTATATCCACTACCGCCTGTTTCAGTCCATTGATTGAGCGCTACATCACCTGTTTCTTCAATATCAGATACGATTTCGACGACTAAGTTGCCACTTAATCTACCAGTATTGATAACATCGAATAGTCCACCCAGATTGGTTAGGGACTTATAAGTTCCAGTGGAGCCAACTGTAACGGTTCCGGATAAAGTTGCTTCTATAATGTATTGGTTTAGTTGACCACGTGCTGGGAAATGGGTAGAGGATAAATTGACACTTGAGGGTCTTTGATTTAAAATAGCATATTCAACATTTACATTTGGAGTAGAAGCTAAATCCTGTGCGATGAAAAAGTATTGAATCGTAGTTCCTGGAGCAACACCATCTTTTAGTTTGCTGTAATCAATAATGAAGGAGAATGGAGATGAAGTGTTAGTAGCTTCAACCCATTTCCAGCCGTAGGTGTTGTTTGTATTATCATTGTATTCATTTGGATCCCAATTTCTCTTATAATATAATCTTGGACGTGTTCCACTTGTGGTATTAACGCCCGCAGGGTCAGTTATTCCAATGCCACTAACATTATAGTTTGAGGTTGATGTTGTATTACTTAATGCAGTGAAAGTAATTGTCGGACCCTGAAAATCACCCCCTTGTTCATAAGCACCGACAGTAGGTGCAGTAGAAGAACGAGTAACATCTAAAAAGTCGCGGTTATAACCAGTAATTGCAACTCCAGAACCGATTAATGGGGACGATGCTGTTGGGCGTAAATTGTTAGGTGCATTGTATAATGGATTGCTGGAGAATGAGTTAGCGTCTTGGCTAGTAGCTGTTCGCCAATCGGTAATACTTGTTCGATTAGAGCCTAAGAACCCAAGTATGCCGTAAGTACCTGATGCAAAATAGTTATTATAGTTAAATGTAGAAGAAGCTGGCATACCCGTGCAATAAATTGCATAAGATGAAGAACCTGTTCTTCCTTCGAGACTGTTAGTAAAAGTATTATTTCGCATATCGAGGGAGGAAGCTGCTGAAGCTATATATATTGCTGCTGATAATGTTCCGCTTGTATTTGTCCCTTCTTGTGAGCCATAGAGGTTAACACTGTTATAGTAGATTCTATGGCCAGTACCGCCTGCAATATAAATACCAAATGGATTTAGTGTCGAAGTTGCACTAGCATTAGTTGAGCGCAATCTATAAATTACATTATTATATAATGTATCAGCAGTTCCACTTGCTATATAAATGCCGTAAACTCCATAAGCTGTGGTGCTGTTCCAAGAAAAGAAATTTCCTATAGTATTTTTTGCAATTAAATTATAGTTTGCGCTTGTAAAATAGATTCCATAATTGTGGTAGAAGGACCTTATATCAGTTATGACATTGCTTTCAATTTTGTTATAATGCGAACTTGATAAGTAAATTGGGTATATTGTACCACCAACGTTTAGATCTATCATTCTATTGTTCGTTATATTATTATAGCTTGAGCTTGTAAGAAAATATAGATAAATTGTAACAGTACCGGGAGGTTGTATGCCAGTCATAAAGTTTTCAGTTATATTGCAATAATTGGTACTTGTAAGATATACACCATAAATAGTAGAGGTTGTGATAATATTATCGTACGTGTTACCTTGAATAGTTGAATAGTGCGATATTCCTAGAAATATCCCATACCAAGCCGATGGATGATTGTGATTTTTATATGTATTGTTGATAATTTTAGTTGAATCACCATAGTAGCAATAGACACCATAGAACGTGGTTGTACCGGAAATTCTTAAAAATTGATTCTCTTCAATTATAGCGCCACGAGTGTAATATAAATACATGGACATATATGCTATGGAGCCAGAGCCATCGGTTGAGCCAAAGAGATTGTATTTAATTTCTAATCCTCTAATAAGCATATTAGATAGACCATATACATATATTCCGTAGTAAAGATGTATAAATTGGTTATAAAGAATTTTTAGATTATGGTTACCGCCGCCGGAAGAAGTTATTGATGCGCTTGAGCCAGCGGTTATACCATAGCTGTTTGTCATAGTTCCACCCCTAATAATACAATTTCGGATTGTATTATTTTGAGCACCACCACCAGTGCCAGTTAAAACACTATCAATCCAAATGACGGCGTGGGTAGAGGTTGTGAATGTGTTCTCCAAGGTTAATGCATTGGTGCTTCCGCTTTGATTTACTCGACCATCAATGGTAACATTATCAGCACCATTTAGTTGTATTAAAGCTGGAGAAACGCTACCTGAAATTTTATAGGTCCCTGTTGGATATATTGTTACGCTAGTGTAATTTGCATTACCTGAGCCAGAGGCGTTTAAAATTGCTGTGGATGTTTCGTTTGTATTGCCTGTAATTTGAATTGTAATATTACCAGTATGTGTACCTGCGTTTATTGCGTCGAATGCAGCTTTGAGTGTTGTGTAGTTTGTCGTTCCAATTCTTACTTGTGAGTAGGAATTAACTGAATTTAAGAAAATTAATCCGAAAATTAGTGCGAGAATGAAATGAATTTTGAAAGAGGGTTGTGGAAATGAGTTGTTGAGATTCATAAATACACCATTAAATTGTTAATAATATATAATCAATTATAATTGATTTCTTAAATTGTTATTAATTTTAGTGTGTAATAATACAATATTTTTTCATAAAAATCAAGGGAAATCGAATTAATTTTCATAAAAATGACAAATAGACAAATTTTTGAATGAGAATATCTTGAAAAATAAAAGTAAATCAATACTTTATGCGATTTTATCTGTAATTCTATGGTCAACGGTAGCAACTGCTTTTAAGATTGCTTTAGGAGGCTTAGATTACCTCTTATTGCTTTTAATTTCTTCGATTACCTCATGGTTGGTTTTATTTATTGCAATTATATTTGGTATCGGATTTCAATCAGTTATGTGTTTATCAGTTAGGGAGTTACTGCCTTTTGCTTTACTTGGGTTTTTAAATCCTTTTTTATACTATGTTTTATTGTTTAATGCTTATTCACTGCTTAAAGCACAAGAAGCATTAGTATTGAACTATACCTGGGCTGTTATGTTGGTGATTTTTTCGGTGCCGATTTTAAGACAAAAGATAAAATGGAATGGTATTATGTCTGTTTTGGTAAGTTTTATAGGTGTAATTATTGTTGCAACAAACGGTGAAGTTTTATCTATGCAATTTAAAAATACTGTAGGTATAGCATTTGCTTTATTAAGTGCAGTTGTATGGTCGCTTTACTGGCTTTTCAGTGCAAAGCTGGAAATTGACAGAACTCTTGTTTTATTTATGAATTTTACCTTTGGCATATTTTATATTTTTATTTTTCAATTTTTTAATGATTTTGATTTAAAATTTGAATCAGTTCATTTTTTTGCAGCTGTTTACATTGGTTTATTCGAGATGGGTTTGACGTTTTTATTTTGGCTTACATCATTAAAATTGGCTGAGCGTACAGAGTTAATAGCGAATCTTATTTTTTTAACTCCATTTTTGTCGTTGATATTCATAAATTTTGTACTCGGGGAAAAAATTAATTATTCTACTTTAATTGGTTTATTTTTTGTTATATTTGGTATTATTATTAGTAAATTAGAGAAAAAATAATATATTAACAATCTTTTGGGGTAGTATATGAATACAGCAAAAATAGGAGATAGAGTAAGAGTTCATTATACAGGAAGTTTACAGGATGGTACGATATTCGATTCATCTTTAAATCACCAACCACTCGATTTTAAGATTGGTGAGGGTAAATTGATTCCCGGGTTTGAAAATGCGGTGATAGGTATGACAAAAGGTGAGAAAAAAGTAGTTGTACTCGAGCCTAAAGATGCTTATGGTGATTATAATATTGACTTATCTTTTCAAGTTGATTTAAAGGATTTTCCTGATGGTGAAATACCTGAAATCGGTTCAGAAGTAGAATTTCGTAGTCCTGAGGGTGATTCGTTTTATTTATCCGTCATTGATATTGATGATGAAAAAGTTACATTTGATGCAAATCATCCTTTGGCAGGGCAGATTTTAACTTTTGAAATTGAACTTTTGGAGATAATTTAAATTTTTGTGGGCTCTATGCGATTCGAACGCATGACCTCTTCCGCGTCAAGGAAGCGCTCTAGACCAGCTGAGCTAAGAGCCCTTGATATTCAAATTTATAGAATTTTATTGTAATTTCAAAGAACTATTCTTCCATTAGTTCTTTTTCTTTTGCAGTGAGTATGTCATCAATTTTTTTGATGAATTCATCAGTAAGTTTTTGAATGTTTTCTTCAGTGCTTTTCCTTTCGTCTTCGGAGATTTTTTTATCTTTTTCGTTTTTTCGGAGAGCTTCGATTTTTTCTCTTCGGATGTTTCTAATAGCGACTTTGCCTTCCTCTGCATATTTTTTGCACAATTTAACGAATTCTTTTCTTCTTTCTTCGGTAAGAGGTGGTACGGGGATTCTAAGTGTACTACCGTCGCTTTTGGGATTGAAGCCTAAGTCAGCTTGCTGTATAGCTTTTTCGATAACAGAGAGAGTATTTCTATCCCATGGTTGGATTACAATTGTTCTGGCATCGGGTACAGAAATTGTAGCCATTTGTGATATGGGTGTCATTGTGCCATAATAATCAACTTTTATGTTATCTACTAATGCAGCTGAGGCTCTACCCGTACGAACTTTTGATATTTGATTTTTGCAAAATTCTAATGATTTGTTCATTTGGGAACGGGCGTCATTTTGTATTTCCTGTGTAATCATTGAATTACCTGTATTTAATTTACTAATGTACCAATTTTCTTACCGGATAGAAAATCGATCAAATTGCCTTTTTTGGCAATATTTAAAACTATAATAGGTAGTCTGTTTTCTTGGCAAAGAGTAATAGCCGTATGATCCATAACACGTAAATTTTTTTCAAGTACTTGCATATATGATAAATTGTCGAATAAACGGGCATTTTCGTTTTTCTCAGGATCGGAATCATAGACGCCGTCAACACGAGTGCCTTTGATTATTATTTGTGCTTCAATTTCAATTGCACGTAAAACGGCAGCAGTGTCGGTAGTAAAATAGGGATTGCCTGTCCCCCCACCAAACAATACAATTCTACCTTTTTCTAAGTGGCGGATAGCCCTTCTTCGAATAAATGGTTCGGCTATTTCGCGCATTTCAATCGCTGACTGCAATCTGGTAGGTATTCCGAGGGACTCGAGTGCATTTTGGAATGCTATGCAATTAATTACTGTAGCGAGCATACCCATATGGTCGCCAGAAACTTTATGGATACCGTGAGCAGCTGCCTGGATACCTCTAAAAATATTACCGCCTCCGATGACTATACCAATTTGTATTCCATTTCGGTGAACTTCTGCAATTTCACTGGCGAAGCTTTTGAGTGTATCTGGTTCAATACCGAAGTTTTGGTTGCCCATAAGTGCTTCGCCACTTAATTTTAGTAATATACGCGAATATACCGGTTGCATTTTTTATAATTCTTCTCCGAGAAAGTAGCGCCTGAAAGATAAGATTTTTACATCTTTGCCAATTTCCCTAGAAATTTCATCTAAGACGTCTTTAACAGTTTTGTTTGAATCTTTGACAAAAACTTGTTCAACAAGGCATTGCTCTTGATAAAATTTTTCCAGTCTGCCTGTAGCAATTCGTTCGGCAATTTCAGGCTTTTTACCTTGTTCGATAGCTTGTTGTTTATATATTTCAATTTCTTTTTGTAAAGTATCTTGTGGTACCTGTCCCCTGTCTATATAATCTGGTTTCATAGCAGCGATTTGCATAGCAATATCGCGTAGTAGAGTTTTTGCGACTGGATTTAAATCATTTGCTGAAATCTCAACTAATACAGCAAGTTTGCTTCCTGCGTGTACGTATTCACTTATGAAGCCATCGGTTTTAATTTTTTCGAAACGTCTAATTTGTATATTTTCGCTGAATTTAGCAAGTATTTCGTTATGTAAGCCACCAATTGTGTCATTGGATGTTTTTAGATTCATCAGTTCATCAATATTATTGACTTCATTATTTAAGATTGCATCTGCAACTTCATTGACATATTGGATAAATTGCTCATTTCGTGCAACGAAGTCAGTTTCGCAATTAACTTCAAGAATGATACCTATTTTACCATCAGAGTTTGTTTTAGCGGTAATGATACCTTCTTTTGCTGATCGGTCAGCTCTTTTAGCAGCCATAGCTGCTCCTTTTTTCCGGAGCAATTCAATAGCCTGATTGATATCTCCGTTTGATTCTGTAAGGGCTTTTTTGCATTCACCCATACCGGCTCCGGTTTTGTCTCTTAGTTCCTTAACCAGTTGTGCTGATATTTCTGCCATTTATTTTCACTCTTGATTAGTTGATAATGTATTTTTGTCCTGTTGTATATCGGAATTTTCTTGATTTTCGGTTATACTTTCTTCGCTAATATCTTCAGTTTCGATTGTAACTTCGGCTTGCAACTTTTTACCGGTGGCTTTTCTTTGTTTTATGTCTTGCTTGGTGGTTCTTTGTCTTAATTTTCTTCGAACTTTGGGTTGTTCCTCGTCTTGTGTTATTTCTTGCTCTTTGGTTTTTCTATCTGAGTCAGCGGTAAGGTCAGCCATTCTTATTCGAGCTAGTTCTGTACCTTCTAAAACGGCATCAGCCATAATTTTTGTGATTAATTCAACAGTTTTGACTGAATCGTCATTTGCAGGTATAGGGTAGTCCACAAGTTCAGGGTCGGTGTTTGTGTCAACAATAGCAATGACTGGAATACCAAGAATTTTAGCTTCTTTAACGGCTATATGTTCTTTTTTAATATCGACAACATATAAGGCACCGGGAAGTCTTGTCATTTCTTCTATACCGCCAAAAAATTTTCTGAGCCTATCTTTTTCTCTTTGAAGGAGTAAACGTTCTTTTTTGGTCAATTTTTCAAAAGTACCGTCAACCTCCATTTTATCAATTGTGTTGAGTCGTTTTATACTTTTCCTGATTGTTTGAAAATTAGTAAGCATACCGCCTAACCATCGTTCCGAAACCCAAAATGTGCCACATCTTTTAGCTTCATTTTCGATAAAAGGTCTAATTAAAGGTTTAGTACCGACAAAAAGAATAATTTTTCCTTGTGAGGCGAAATCATAAACAGCATCTCTAGCTATTTCAAGTAGAACAAGTGTTTTGCGCAAATCAATAATATGGATGCCGTTTCTTTCGGTAAAGATGTAAGGTTGCATTTTGGGATTCCATCTGCGTGTTAAATGACCGAAGTGTGCACCTGCTTCGAGCAGTTGTTCGATTGTTACATTGTTCATATTTAGCTCCTTTGTGTTATACATCTGCTCCTTTCAACTTGATTGCCCAACTCAAAACTTGAGCCACACACAACCAATCCAGGAGCATGTTTGTTAATAAATTATCGCTTAGAGAATTGAAATCTCTTGCGTGCTTTTTTCTGTCCATATTTTTTTCGTTCAACCATTCTTGGATCGCGGGTTAATAAACCAGCCGCTCTTAATTGCGAACGCATGCTTTCGTCTAATTGTATTAATGCGCGGGATATTCCTAATTGAAGTGCGCCAAATTGTCCGCTTTTACCACCGCCGTGGACGTTGGCCGAGATGTCAACTTTACCAGAAAATTTGGTTAGTTCAAGTGGTTTAAGTGTTTCGATCCTTTGAAATTCGATGGGGAAGTATTGTTCGAAAGCTTGTTTGTTTATTGTTATTTTTCCAGTACCGGGAGAAATTAATTGCACTTGTGCAACTGATGTTTTTCTTCTTCCTGTGGCTGTAAAGACTTTCATTTATTTTTACTCCGGATTTTATTAATTTTCAATACTTAAGTTCGTAAATTTCGGGTTTTTGGGCTATATGGCTATGCTCTGAGCCTGAATATACTTTGAGTTTTTTTATAATTTGCCGACCTAAACGGTTTTTAGGTAACATTCCCCAAACAGCATGTTCTATGACTTTAGTTGGGTTAGTTTTCATTAATTCCTTAAAAGTTCTGTATTTAGCTCCACCAGGATAGCCAGTATAATGAAAGTATACTTTCTTATCGGTTCTTTTACCCGTCAAGAGAACTTTTCCAGCATTAATAACAATCACAAAATCTCCACAATCAACATGAGGTGTGAATTCAGGTTTATGTTTACCTCTTAGTAGTGTAGCTATTTGTGAACAAAGACGTCCGAGGTGCTTACCTTCAGCATCAATTAGCCACCATTTTCTTTGTACATCCTCTTTGCGTAGCGATTTTGTTATCTTGGCTGTTAATTCCACTTTTACACTCCAAATTCTTATTTTTTAAAAAAGTATAGTTTACAAAAATAAATTAAAAATTTTATTTTGACAAATTTATTTGAGATACAAATTGGGGCTGAAATTAAGCGAAGTAGTTGTCTATATCAGAATTTTTCAGGATTTTAATTATAGTTTTTTTTGATGGGCTAAAAAAAGGGTTTGTTGTAGTAAAGAGTTTGTTAACGAATTCTTCCATTTCTTCTTTGGTTTGCAAGGGACCTTTGCGTAAGGCTAATGATTTTGCCAATTTTAGTGAAATTTTATCGTAAATAAATTCTGTGATTTCTTGATTTTCAAGTTCTTCGATGATTTCCTTTAAAATGTTAATTTCGTCTCCACTTTTAATTTCGGAGGGGATAGCTATTAAATTTATGGTGCTATTGGATTCTATAACAATTTCAAAACCTAATCTTTCCAGTTCATTGTTTATCATCCTGAGTGTTGCAATTTGATCCTGGGGCAAATTTAGTTTAATTGGGAAAAGCATATTTTGTCTTAAGCGTTCAGTATTTTCTGTATTCCTGAATGTTTCATATAAAATTCTTTCTGTTGCAGCAAATGTATTGATAATTAGCAAATCATCTTGACTTAATGCAAATAAGTATTTTGGGGCTAAATAGCCGAGTATTTTGATTTGTGGTTCGATATTAATGAGTTCTTCAGGTTTGATATTTTCTCGTTTTTCGATAATATTTGGTTTACCGAATAATATATCATAGGCTGAAAAATTTCTGGTGTATGATGTTTTTGGATTTTCTTTAAATCGTTGTCCTTGTATGAAATTTCCTTGGGGTTGAATAAAATTTTGTTTGGATACCTGATTATCAATGATTTCACCAGTAATTTTGTTGACCAATATTTGCTGTTTGTTAGGAAATTGATGGGTTGAGAGTTCTTTTTGTAAAGGGAATTGTGAAAGTTTCTCAAAATAATCTATATCGGGTATTTGGTGAAATGTTTTCAGGGATTTTATAATTGATTCGAAAACGCTATTGAAAATAATTTTATCGTCGTCGAATTTGACTTCATTTTTTTGTGGATGGATATTTACATCTACTTTTTTGGGGTCAATTTCGAGCATGAGAATATAGAATGGATGCTTATTTTTATCAAGAATAGCTTCGTAGCAGGAATAAATTGCGAAGTTTATTGAACGATTAACTATACTTCTTCCATTTAAGAAAAGGTATTGATTAGATTTTGTTTTACGAGCAATTTCTTTGGTACCAATGAAACCGGAAATTTTTAAGTAATTATTTGAATAATTTACGGGTATAAGATGATCAATAAGTTCTTTTCCAAGTGTTTTGATTATTCTATTTTCAAATGTATCAGGGATTAAGTCGAATATCAGTTGGTCATAATCATAGAATGTGAATCTTTTGTTGTAGTTACTGATAGCAAATTTAATAACAGTATCAGCGATGTATCTGAATTCTGTTAAATTCGTGCGCAGGAATTTACGTCGGGCTGGAACATTATAGAATAGATTTTTAACGAAAATTTGAGTACCTTTATCGCAAATAACAGGTTCGATAACTGCATCTTTCAAAGGTTCAGATATCAGTTTCCAACCGATTTTATCCTCTTCTTGCCTGGTACGAATTTCGACCTGAGCTACAGAACATATAGAAGCTAAAGCCTCACCACGAAAGCCGTATGTTTTTATTTCTTCAAGATCTTCAAGAGTATAGATTTTACTTGTTGAGTGACGCTTTATAGAAAGTTCTAAGTCTTCACGCGACATTCCTGTGCCGTTATCAATGATATGTATTAATTGCTTACCAGCATCTTTTATAATTATAGCGATTTCAGTAGCATTTGCATCGAGTGAATTTTCAACTAATTCTTTGACAACTGATTCGGGGCGTTGAACGACCTCGCCTGCAGCTATTTGATTTGCAATGAATTCGGGCAATATGTTGATTTTGTTTGACAAATGTATGTAATATATTTCACGTGCTTTAAATCACAATATAAACATTTTGTTGTATTACCAAAGTTTAAACTTACAAAATTATGCCTTGATTGATTAATCGTTTTAATAAGGTTTAAATTATAATTGCCAAAATTTATTCTTCCACATAAATTTTACAAAAAGTTAATATTAATGATTGAAATATTGATAATGTTATATTCCTGAATTAAATTTACAATAATTGTATTATAATAATCTGATCATTGTAAGCATTTATAAATTATAAGGTTAGACAATAATAATGTTTAGTATAGACTAATAGTTAAACAGATTGCTTATGTTAAATATTAATATAGATATCGAGCAGAAAAGTAAAATATTTGAGAAATGGTATCAGGATATAGTTCGAACTTATCCGCAAGATTCAAAATTTTTACTCTATGATACAACAAAACAATTTACTAATCCACTTGCTTATAATCTACATTCTGAATCGAAAGCTATATTCGAAGCAATTTTTGAAGATAGATATCTGGAATTAATAGAGAAACCTCTCATCAACATTATTAAGATTAGGGCAGTTCAGGATTTTTCGTCATCCGAAGCAGTTGGTTTCATAATTGGTTTGAAAAAAGCCTTTAGATATGTATTGAATTCTGGTGATTTAAATTACACAAGTTTTTTATCCGATATTGATGAGCGGGTTGATGCTATAATGCTCAAAGCATTCGATATTTTTATGCAGATGCGTGAACGAATATATGAAATTAAAGCCAATGAAATCAGAAATCGTACATTTCGCATAATCGAACGATTGAATGAAAAATATAGATTTCAAGACAATGATATAATTGATAGTAATGACAAATAAAACATTAGGGTTGGTCTATGGGATTATTATTTTCAATATTTACATTTATAATTCTTTTGGCAATAGCCTTCATCGGAGCATATGTTGAGGGCTTGCATTACCTTTTTGGTATAGTATTGCCATATATAGCATTTGCTGTGTTTATAATAGGCATAGTAGTTCGTATAATTAAATGGGCTCAATCGCCCGTTCCCTTCAGAATAACAACTACATGTGGACAGCAGAGATCACTTGATTTTATCAAGCAAAACAAGATTGATAATCCTTTTACAGGATTGCAAACATTTATTAGGATGTTTTTTGAAATTATTCTATTCAGGTCACTTTTTAGAAATACCAAAGCAGGTATAAAGGAGAACAAGTTGACCTATGGTGCTAATAAATGGCTTTGGTTATTTAGTATAGTATTTCATTATTCATTTTTAATCATTGTACTCAGGCATTTTCGTTTTTTCACAGAGCCAGTTCCATCGTTTGTGCCATTTATCCAGGAAATAGACGGCTTTTTTCAAATTGGTCTGCCTATTATTTATCTAACGACAATTGGAATAACAGTTGGGCTGTTGTATTTGCTTGCAAGGCGCATTTTTGATAATCAAGTAAGATATATATCCTTAGCGTCGGATTATCTGCCTTTGTTTCTAATATTATCGATTGCTATAACAGGAATATTGATGCGGCATTTTTTCAAAGTTGATTTGACACCCGTTAAACAATTGACCCTAAGCATATTGAGCTTTCAACCAATATTACCAGCCGATGTCAATCCTATATTTTACATTCATTTATTTTTTGTTTGCACTTTGCTTATATATTTCCCGATGAGCAAATTGGTGCATATGCCGGGTATATTTCTTAGTCCAACCCGTAATCTTGCAAACAATAATAGGGCAAAAAGGCATATAAATCCTTGGAATAGTGATTTTAAGATGCATTACCATACTTACGAAGAATATGAAGATGAATTTCGTGAAGTGATGAGGGATGTTGGATTGCCATTAGAAAAGGAGGAGAAAAATGTCGATTAAAATGACTCGAGAAGAATTAGCAGCATCCATAAATTATAAATTTCCAAAGACAAATTGGATGGATACACCTGTTGTATTTAAAAAAGGGACTTACAATAATGCAGCTGTTCCAGATAGTATCACCTATGTTAATCAGCCAAATCCACGTAAATGGCAACCTTATGAGGATGACTGGAAGCTTCCAGAAAATTGGCAAACAATTATACTCGAAGGTTTGAGAGAACGTTTGCATAAGTTCCGTTCATTAAAATTGTTTATGGATATTTGCGTGCGATGCGGTGCATGTGCTGATAAATGTCATTTTTATCTCGGTTCGGGTGACCCTAAGAACATGCCAGTCTTAAGAGCTGAGCTATTGCGTGCAGTCTATCGCAAAGATTTTACTACTGCTGGCAAGTTAATGGGCAAAATTGCTGGTGCAAGAGAATTGACTTTTGATGTATTAAAAGAATGGTTCTATTATTTTTATCAATGCACCCAATGTAGGCGTTGTTCAGTATTTTGTCCTTATGGTATAGATACAGCTGAAATAACATTTATTGCACGAGAATTGATGAATTTAATCGGTGTGAATATTGATTGGGTAATGACACCTGTAGCGAACAGTCATCGCACAGGTAATCACCTTGGTATTCAACCGCACGGATTTGTTGATAGTATTGAATTTGCAGTCGATGACCTTGAGGAAATTACGGGCATTCGTGTCCAAGCCCCTATAAACAAAAAAGGAGCAGAGGTTTTATTTGTAACCCCTTCGGCTGATTATTTTGGAGAACCGCATTACTATACTTTGCTTGGTTATTTAGCTTTATTTCATGAAGTAGGATTGGATTACACTTGGAGTACTTATGCTTCCGAAGGTGGTAATTTCGGTTCATTTGTTTCTCATGAGTTAATGAAAGTGCTGAATGCTAAAATATATGCTGAGGCTAAAAGGTTAAAGGTGAAATGGATAATTGGAGGAGAATGCGGACATATGTGGAGAGTATTACATCAATATATGGATACATTGAATGGTCCAGCTGATTTTTTAGAAACCCCAGTTTCTCCAATTACAGGTACAAAATTCGAGCATGCACGCTCAACTAAGATGATACACATAACAGAATTTACAGCAGATTTAATACGCCATAATAAAATAAAACTCGACCCTTCACGCAACGATCATTGGCACGCTACCTTCCACGATTCGTGTAATCCGGCAAGAGCAATAGGATTATTTGAAGAACCGAGGTATATTCTTAAGCATGTCTTGAATAAATTTACGGAGATGCCTGATAATACAATACGTGAACAAACATTTTGCTGCGGAAGTGGTGCTGGATTGGGTACTGAAGAAAATTTCGAAATGAGAATGCGTGGTGGCTTCCCGAGGGCTAATGCAGCTAAATATGTTAATGAAAAGTACGGAGTTAATGTGGTAGCTTGTATCTGTGCCATTGACAAAGCTACTTTGGTACCTTTATTTAATTACTGGGTTCCAGGACTTGAAGTGGCTGGTGTACACGAATTTGTTGGTAATGCATTGGTGATGAAAGGTGAAAAACCTCGCGAGTTAGATATGCGACAACAACCATTACATGGAAAGGAGGAGGAAAGTAAAAATGTATGATGGATGGAAGATAATTTTAGGTATAATCATTTTCTTAGTCGTATTTACCATACCTTTATGGCTAAATATAGCAAATAAAGCCGATACGTCAATTCCTGAACTCGTGTTGCCTACTGATTACAAGGAATGCATAGCACCAAGAGATTATATGCGAGCATATCATATGGATATTTTAGATGAGTGGCGTGATAAGGTGGTGCGTCAGGATATAAGAATGTTTAAGTTTAAAGACCAAGTGGTGGAAATGAGTTTGACTAAAACCTGTATGAAGTGCCACGATTCTAAACAAAATTTTTGTGATAGATGCCATAACTATTTTGGCGTGAAACCATATTGTTGGGATTGCCACGTTGCACCTGAGGAGGTTAAGAAAAAGTTCGCAACAAGAGAAGATCTAAACCGATTGAATGAAGATACAGAAAACAATAATTCGGTGAGGAGGTGAAAAATGGACAGACGTAAATTTATTTACTTATTGAGTGGTACTGCTTGTTTGGGAATTGCTGGTAAAGTAGGTTTCGAATTAACAGCAAAAGGTGAAATAATCAACAGCGCCGAGAAAGGTCTTGGAAATAAAAGATGGGCTATGGCAATTGATTTATTTAGACTAAAGAAGAAAAATACTTATTTTGCTTGTATAGAAGCTTGTCATAATGCTCATAATGTTCCCGAAATTTTGAATAAAAAACACGAAATAAAATGGATTTGGAGAGAGAATTTTAAGCATGCATTTATTGAGCAAGAGCATAAAAATTTACCGCAGAAAATTACCTCTTTGCCAGTACTTCTTTTATGCAATCATTGTAACCGTCCACCTTGCGTAAATGTTTGTCCGACAAAGGCAACTTGGCGGCGCAGTGATGGAATAGTAATGATGGATTGGCACAGATGTATCGGTTGTCGTTATTGTATAGCAGCTTGCCCTTATGGTTCAAGGAGTTTTAATTTTATCGAACCCAAGCCACATATACATAATATTACTGAAGACTTTCCGGCTCGAACGAGAGGTGTTGTTGAGAAATGTACATTTTGTGCAGAATACATAGTTAAAGGTGAGTATATAAAGCAACCGGATTGTGTTGCTGCCTCGAAAGGAGCTATAGTTTTTGGGAATTTAAATGATAAAAATTCTGAAGTATATAAACTGTTGACAACTAAGTTTTCAATCAGAAGGAAACCCGAATTGAGTACTGAACCCGAAGTGTATTACATAATTGAAGACGAGGAGGTATGATATGTTAGAAAAAGCATTTCAAGGAAGCAGAACATATTGGACCTGGATCATCTTTCTTCTCCTGTTGATTGTTATAGGTGTTTATTTTTATTTGAAGCAATTTTCCACTGGTTTAGGAATAACAGGATTGAGCCGAGATGTATCCTGGGGATTTTATATTGCTCAATTTACTTTCCTCGTCGGTGTGGCTGCATCCGCAGTAATGGTTGTTTTGCCTTACTATTTACATAATTATAAAGCATTTGGCAAAATAACAATTTTGGGAGAGTTTTTAGCAATTGGTTCAGTTATAATGTGTATGCTTTTTATTTTTGTTGATATGGGACAGCCACTAAGAATAGCTAATGTATTTCTTCATCCAACGCTTAACTCACCAATGTTTTGGGATTCAGTATCTTTGCTGGGTTATTTAATTTTGAATGTAATTATAAGTATCGTAACTCTCGATGCAGAAAAGAAAGGGATTAAACCACCATCTTGGATAAAACCTATAATTGTCATCTCAATACCATGGGCTATTAGTATTCATACTGTTACAGCATTTTTATATTCTGGTCTTGCAGCGAGGCCATTCTGGATGTCAGCTATTATGGCACCACGATTTCTTGCTACTGCTTTTGCCGCTGGTCCGGCTTTGCTTATAATTTTGTGTTTATTTCTAAAGAAAATTTCCAAATTTGATGTTGGTAAAGAACCGATTCAAAATTTAGCTATAATAGTAACCTATGCGATGTTACTGAACGTATTTTTCATTTTACTTGAATTATTTACAGCTCTTTATAGCGGAATTCATCACCATGCTGAACATTTTCAATTTATGTATTTTGGATTAGATGGGAATTATACACTTGTACCCTGGATGTGGATTTCTACATTTCTGGCAATTTTAGCGATTATATTTCTTTTGATACCTTCATTGAGAAAATCTGATAAAACTTTACTTTGGGGCTGTATATTTGTTTTCAGTTCAATTTGGATTGATAAAGGGTTGGCTATGGTTGTTACTGGTTTTATTCCAAATCCATTAGGATATGTTACACCTTATTGGCCTACGATGCCAGAAATTATGATTTCTATTGGTGTGTTTGCAGTGGGTATTTTAGTAATTACAGGTTTATATAAAATAGCCCTAACTGTGAGAGGGGAATTGAAATCAATGTAATAAACAAAAAAAATTGTAAGAGGTGCTGTAAAGCACCTCTTTTTTATTTTTTACTATTATAGAAAAATTCTGCGATTGTTTGGACGACGTATTCAATTTGTTCTTCTGTTAGTTCTGGGAAGATTGGTAGTGCAAGAGAATGGGCTGCTAATTTATCAGCAACTGGATATGTTTTGTTTTTGTCAATAATTGCTTGGAAGCAGGGCTGACGATGAAAAGGCACTGGATAATATATTTCTGTTCCGATATTCTTTGAATTGAGATATTGCCTCAATTCATCACGCTTTTCAACTTGAATAATGTATTGGTTATAAATATGATAATCAATGATTTCACTTGATTTGTAAACCGCCTTTGGTAGTAGTACTTTATTTTTTTCATTGAATTCATTTGTTGTAGTGTCTTCAGCAAGGGCGAATTTAATGAAGAGTTGATTATAGAGGTGAGCGTTTTTTCTTCTTTTCCTATGCCATTCGGGTAAATATTTTAATTTGACGTTTAATACAGCAGCCTGAATTGCATCAAGCCTGAAATTTCCACCAATATGATGGTGGTAATATTTTGGTTCCATTCCATGGTTGCGTATTTGCTTTAATTTTTTTGCTAGTTCATCCTCATTTGTAACAATCATTCCGCCGTCGCCAAAACAACCTAAATTTTTTGTTGGATAGAATGAAAAGCATCCCATTAGTCCAAAAGCCCCAGCACGACGATTGTCTTTAAATTGACAACCGATTGCTTGAGCTGCGTCTTCAATTAATGGAATTGAGTACTTTTTTGCAATTTCAGTGAGTTTATCCATTTCACAAATTTGTCCAAACAGATGGACGGGCATTATAGCTTTTGTTCTATGAGTTATTGCTTGTTCAATCTGGTAAGGGTCAATATTAAAAGTGAGTGGATCGCTGTCTATAAATATTGGTGTTGCATTTAATCGAGCGACAACACCTGCAGTAGCGAAGAATGAATAAGTTGGTATAATAACTTCATCTCCGTTTCCTATACCTATAGCCATTAAAGCTGCAAGTAGTGCATCGGTGCCACTTGAGACAGCTATTGCATATTTTACTCCGCTGTATTCAGCAATACGTTCTTCTAATATTTCTACTTCTTTACCTAAAATTAATTTTTGTGATCGGATTATCGAGAGTATTGCAGGCTCAACTTCATCTTTAATCTGTTTATATTGGAGGGTTAAATCTAATAATGGTACGTTCATGTTTTTAATTTAAATGTCAATAACAATAATTGTGGAATAGATATT
Organism: Candidatus Kapaibacterium sp.; assembly: GCA_938031175.1. Taxonomy (GTDB): domain Bacteria; phylum Bacteroidota; class Ignavibacteria; order Kapaibacteriales; family UBA2268; genus CALHGZ01. Next base: position 110,123 of record CALHGZ010000009.1, read on the forward strand.
ATTAATTTTTTTTATTTCAGCTTCATGGTAGGTAATTGCTTTAATATCCTTATCGAGTTTATCAATATAAAAGCCGTAAATTGAGGCTTTTAGTTCTGTAAGTTCTAGTTTTTGGAAAGTTACTTGTGGAAAAATGGCTTTATATCTATGAATTAGATTTAGAACATCAGAAAGAAAGTCAATTAGTAAAGATGTTTGGTCGTATGAATTGACTTGTATATTTTCAGAAATTGTAAACTCTTTTTTTGTGAAGTCTGAGTTATAAAGAATTGAGCAGATTGCTTCTAAAGAGACGATGAAAAGCTCTTCAATGGAATCTGCTTCAGATAGAATTCTTACATCAGCCGTGTGTGGAAGTAATTCAAAACGTTTCATTTTAGATAGATTCAGAGCATAATCGTTTCTTGGTTCATATTTTCTAAACTTTGGACAATGGCTTGCAAAGTAGTACCGGCTAAATATCCATCTATAACTCTATGGTCATAGGTCAAGGATAAATAAATCATATCTCTAATTACAATTAAATATTCGCCGTCTATCAATCTAACAACAGGCCTTTTTTGAATAGCACCCAGACCGAGTATAGCTGTTTGTGGCTGATTTATTATTGGTGTTCCAAATAAAGTGCCAGCAGTACCATAGTTTGTTATCGTAAAGGTACCGCCTTGAATGTCATCGGGATTAAGTTTTTTGTTTCGAGCTCTGTTTGCTAGGTCAGTTATTGCTCTTTGTAAACCGGTAAGGCTTAAGGTTTCGGCATATTTAATTACGGGGACGATTAAGTTGCCATCAGGTAATGCAGTAGCCATTCCAAGATGTATTCGTTTATGTCTAATGATGTTTGTCCCGTCAACGCTGACATTGATCATTGGATTTTTTAATATACCTTCGATTGCAGCGCGAGCAAAAAATGGTGTATAGGTTAATTTTATACCTTCACGTTTTTCAAATTCGTCTTTAAATTTCTCTCTAAAACGGACAATTTGAGTAACGTCGGCTTCCGTAACACTTGTAACGTGTGCTGAGGTATGTTTAGAATAAACCATATGTTCAGCGATAATCTGACGTACTCTGTCCATTGGTATAATTTCTATGTCGTCACCGGTTGTTGGTGGTAAATATTTTTCTTGTGTAGTAGTTTTACTTATTTTGACTGTTGGTTTTGCGGGTTCTTCTAAAGTTATAGTTTTTTCAACTTGTGGCTTTGCTACTCTTGTCTCGATATAAGCAAGTAAATCCTTTTTAGTAACTCTACCATCTATTCCTGTACCGGTAATTGAAGCAAGTTCTTCTTCAGTGATATTATGTTCTGAGGCGATTGTGCGCACTACAGGTGAGTAAAATCTTTTGCCAATGTTTTTAGCTACTTTTTCCTGTATATGGGTTTCAGTTTTTGCTTGTGGTTTTGTTATTGGAGTTTGAATCTGTTCGATTTTCTCTGTAGTTGTAGTAAATGTACCGGCAGTTGCAATTTTTGCAATAACAGCACCAACTTCGACTGTTTCACCTTCTTTGGCGATGATTTCCTGCAAAATACCACTTGCAGGTGATGGAACTTCGGTATCAACTTTATCTGTTGAGATTTCAAGAATCATTTCGTCGCGTTCAACTTTTTCTCCGGGTTTTTTGAGCCATTTGGTAATAGTTCCTTCTTGGAGGGATTCGCCCATTTTGGGCATTATAACTTCTATAATAGATTGATTGCTTGGTGCTGTTGTTTCTTTCTGCACTGGCATTTCTATTTTTATTTCGGATTTTTGCTGGTCAGGGTTAGTTTCTTGTTTAATTGTTTGTGCTTTATCGGTTTCGGTTTCAATCTCAGCGATGGGTTTGCCAACCTCAATGGTTTCATTTTCGTTAGCTAAAATTTTGACAATGATTCCGGATGCAGGGGATGGAACTTCGGTGTCAACTTTGTCAGTAGAAATTTCGAGTAATGTTTCGTCTCTTTCTACTTTATCTCCCGGTTTTTTATGCCACTTGATAATTGTACCTTCCTGCAATGATTCGCCCATTTTAGGCATTATAACTTCAACAATCATTTTATGACTCCACTATTTCTCATTCATTTAATAATTCAAAAGTGCAAATTACCAAAAATTAAGTGATTAATCAACCTGATGAAAAAAAACCTTCAAAGTTCAAATATGTTAAAAAACTTTGAAGGTTGATATTTTATCAAAGAAAATTAGGGCTTAACAAATAAGGAATCCTCTACTGGTGGATCAATTTCGATTGAATCGTAATAGATTATCTGTTCAAAGTTTTGAACGTTAATTTGTATTGTATGAGGCAAAGAAATACCATTTATTGTTTTTAAATCTTTGAATGACATTTTAATTTCACCAGATTCATCTGATTTAGCAATTAATTGGATGAGTTTATAATCGTTGGCTGTTATGTAGATATCTGCTTGTTCTTGGTCAATGCCAGGTAGGTAATTTATTCTAAATACATCAAAGCCTTCAATTTTTTCTCTACCGATTAATTTAAGTTTAGATTGTTCTTTATTATAATTATAAAGAGGACCCCATAGTAATTCAACGAATTGAGCAACTTGTCTTTTAGCTTGAGGAGGTAAATCGATAATTTGGCCTTGCTGGGAAGCCCAACCTGATTCACCACTAAAAACTCCGATGAAGGTTTGATCTTCAACATAAGTTTCATTTCTGAATTTTTGTGGATTTTTGTAATAGCTAACAAATTTCACTTCGGTTCCCATATAATTCAAATGTCCTTTTGCTAATAATGAAGTAATATTTTTTAGTTTTTCAATACCATTTGTTTCAAAATATTTTTCAACTATATCTTCTTCTTTGCCGGCAAAAACATTAATGAACAGAGAAAAAATTAATGCCGTAAAAATTGCTGATTTGGATTTCATATAACACCTTGTTTTAATTAATTAAAAATATTGTTTATAAACGCTTGATTAAGTAATATATTTACTATCGAAGAGTAATTTTTTTTAATTTCATCATAAATTCTTTAGCTTCTAAACCTTTAAGTGAAGAATTTTCAATTAATTCATCTGAAAGTCTATCGAAATTAATTATTTGTTTTAGAACATTGATTTCTTGCTTTGACAAATTAATACCACCGAGTATGTAATCTTCAAAAGCTTCCCACGTAATTGGAACTGCAATTTTAAGGATTTCAGCAATTTTTTCAGCATAAACACGAATTTCATATTGAGCATGCCAATCTAATCGTAACTTTAAGAAATGCAGTAGGTTATGCAAGTCAATTTTCCAATACCATTCGGTGTAAGTTGAAAGTGGAAGATTGATACGAGCTAATTCTCTTGCAAGGTTTTTTTCGAGCATACTTTGGTATTGACTATAGAGTAAGTATTGTGATTCCTGTAAAATTTGCAAAATAAGCTTAGCTGTTTCTTCAGGTAATCTTTCCTCATCGCGTCCTTGTTTGTTGATAGTACTTTGAGTTCTGATTTGCTCAATTTCAGGTACATAAAATTCGTCCTTCATCTCTGAGTATCTTCCACTATATTCGTTTACGTTTGCGGTGCGGTGCCTTATCCATTGCCTTGCAACAAAAATTGGTAATTTTATATGGAATTTGAATTCCACCATTTCGAAGGGAGAAGTATGACGGTGACGCATTAAATATCTAATTAGCTCGCGATCTGCACTTGGTGTTTTTGTTCCTTTGCCGTAGGATACGCGGGCAGCTTGAACAATTGATGAGTCATCGCCCATAGCATCTATCAATCTGATAAATCCTTTATCAAGGCATTTAATTTCTTTACCAAGAATCTTGCTTAGTGCTTCATTCATATATCTTACTTTAAATTATCAAATAATTAAATTATAAAATTACTAAAATTTAAGTCAATTGAAATCATTAATTTTGCAATTGTTTTTAGAAAGAATCATATCTTTAAATAAACAATTTTTAAACTATAAATTTACAGGAACAGATGGAACAAAAAATCGGAAGAAGGAAAATAATATTAAGCGGAATACAACCTTCAGGTAAATTACATCTCGGTAATTTAATAGGGGCAATAAGGAACTGGGTTCGTTTACAGGATGAATATCAATGTTATTTTGCTATAGTTGATATGCATGCAATAACTGTCCCTACTGAACCATCAAAACTTAAAGTGCAGACTTTAGATTTGGCAGCAATGCTTATCGCCTGCGGTATTGACCCAAATAAAAGTGTATTGTTTATTCAATCCCATGTACCAGAACACGCACAACTTGCATGGGTATTGAACTGCTACACTTCGATGGGTGAATTGAACCGAATGACACAATTTAAGGACAAATCAGCCAAGCAGAAAGATTTTATCAATGTCGGGCTTTTTACATATCCAGTTCTTCAGGCTGCAGATATATTATTGTACCAAGCCGATTTAGTTCCAGTTGGTGAAGACCAAAAGCAACATTTGGAATTATCGAGAAACATAGCTGAGCGATTTAACTATTATTTCCCTGATACATTTAATTTGCCGGAACCAATGATACCTGAGGTTGGTGCGAGAATTATGAGTTTACAAGATCCTACAAAAAAAATGTCAAAATCAGATGAGAATGAAAAATCTATAATATACATTAGCGATAGCGAGAATGAAATCAAAAATAAAATCAAACGTGCCGTTACTGATTCAGGTGCAAATGTTAAATACACAGATAAAAAGCCAGGTATTAAAAATTTAATAGCTATTTATCATATTGCAACTGGCTTGTCAATACCTGAAATTGAACAAAAATTTGCTAATAAGGGTTACGGGGAATTTAAAGTTGCTGTTGCTGAAGCGCTGGTTGAATATTTAACTCCAATAAGGAATAAATATTTGGAGCTAAAGTCAAACCAGAAAGAATTGAAATCAATATTGGCAAGTGGTGCTGATGCCGCCAGAAAAGTTGCAAATAAAACATTGAGAAAAGTATACAAAAAAATTGGTTTTATTGTTGAGTAACAATATAAATTTTATATTATTCGTTTATAGCACTGAAAATTTTTAGTATATAAAATAATTGGGTGTAGAGCCATGCCGACATATTTGTACAAATGTCAAACCTGTGGTAATGAATTTACTTATGAACAAAAAATAAGCGAACCAGCACTTACGCATTGTCCAGCTGAAATTTGTCCCAGTCTGGAAAAAGGCAAAGGCTTGGTCATGCGAAAGATCAGTAAAAATGTGAGTTTTGTTTTTAATGGTAATGGATTTTATTTAACTGACTACGTTCACAAAAAGGAGAAGTCAGCAGAAAATACTTGTAATACTGCTGATTCTTCTTGTCCTGCTTGTGTGTCAAATGTTAGCAAAAATGTAGCATAAATGATCAAAACACGATTTTTAGGACCACCCGAGAAAGGGTGGTTTTTTTATTTTTAATAAGTAAAGCAAATGAATTCTACGTTCATTTTTCATAACTTATGAGAGAAAGTCATTGAATCTAATTATTTATATATTTGATAATTAATTTATCTTTTTCGAGATTAATTATTTGAATTTTGATAGTTTGTCTATTAACTATAACTTCAATTGTATTAGGGCTGATTTTTTTCCACGAACCATTTTTGCTTTGCTTCTCAGCATTTTGTTCAATACTACCATAATTCAATGTCCCATCTAGGAAAAATTCAAAGAAGACTCTATCTTTTGCTGGAGGAAGTTCAAAATCGGAATTGCGAAAAACTATATATTCGTCAAAGTCTTCTTCATAAGAGTGAATCCATTTTTGATGAAATTCTTTAACTTTAACTTCAAGAAAATTACTATTTCTACATTGGAAGAGGTTAATGAATGAAATGATCACAATTAAAGCAAGTTTTATTGGTTTAGTGTAATTTATCATTTTAACAATAATAATGATAATGGACTATAATGAGTTATTAACGAAGCTATAATATTTTTGATTGTTATAAATTTCATTTTGCTTTTTGTAATTTGCACTTTATTTTAAAATCATAATAACATAATATGACACTAAAGTTAATCAAAAAAGAGGACACAAAAGTATTAAATGCACATATTTTATCTAATCTCAATCCTCGTCAGCAGGAGGCTGTTCAATATACCGCCGGACCATTATTAATAGTTGCAGGAGCTGGCAGCGGAAAGACAAGAGTGCTAACTTACCGTATTGCGTATTTAATAAATCTTGGTGTCAAACCCGAGAGAATATTAGCTTTGACTTTTACGAACAAGGCTGCCGAAGAGATGAAAAGTCGAATAGCAACACTTGTGGATAAATATCAAGCAATGAAAGTATGGGCTGGTACATTTCATTCGATTTTTGCTCGAATTTTGCGAATTGAATCTAATCATCTTGGTTATACATCATCGTTTTCAATATATGATACAGATGATTCAATACGATTAATCAAGCAAATTGTTGATCGATCGAATATTTCTCTCCAGAAATTAACACCTCAATCAATACAATCAAAAATAAGTTGGGCAAAAAACCAGATGATAAGCTGGCAAAAATATGCTGCATCGGCTCAGACCCCATTCGATAAGTTTATTGCAAATGTTTTTGCAGAGTATGAAAAACGGCTCAGATTAAACAATGCAATGGATTTTGATGATTTGCTTTTAAATATGATTGCCTTGCTAAAATCATCTGAAGAAATAAAATCGAAATACTGTAATAGATTTGAACATATATTGATAGATGAATATCAGGACACAAATCGGGCGCAATACGAAGCACTTAAAATTCTTTCATCTAAGCACCGAAATATTTGCGTTGTTGGGGATGATGCTCAAAGTATATATAGGTGGCGCGGTGCAGAAATCAGAAATATTCTTGATTTCAGCAAAGATTATTCTGATGCAAAATTAATTCGCTTAGAGCAAAATTACCGTTCAACTAAAATAATACTTGAAGCGGCAGACTCACTTATCGCATATAATAAGAATCAAATTCCAAAGAAATTGTGGACTGAAAATAGCAAAGGCGAAAAAATTGAATTATTTGTATGCGAGGATGAGTCTGAAGAAGCAGAAAAAATATGTAGTCGAATAAAACAATTTGTAGATACAGGCACTAAGCTTTCCGATATTGCAGTTTTTTATAGAACAAATGCACAATCTTTACCATTTGAAAATGAACTTCGGAAAGCAAATATACCTTATGTAGTTATAGGTGGTATGTCATTTTATAAACGGAAAGAAATAAAAGATATAATTGCTTATCTGAGAATTTTGATAAATCCCCAAGATAATACATCTTTGCTTAGAATAATAAACGAACCACCAAGAGGTTTAGGAAATGTATCTATAAGGCATTATTTAGATTATGCAGAAAACTATAATATTCCATTTCTTGAAGCACTTGGTAATGCTGATGAAGTACCAAATCTGACTCATAATGCGAAAGAAGCAGGCAAGAAATTTTATGAAATGATAATAAAATATTCTGAACTTATTAATGAATCACTCTCTGTTGATTTAATTTTGGAATATCTTGAAGCAAGCGGGCTTTTAAATATGTACAGAGAGTTAAATACCGATGATGCCATTGACAGGTTAGAAAATATCGAACAATTTGTCAATGACATAGCCCGATTCATAGAGGTGAATCCGGATGGTGGACTTAATGACTATTTACAGCAAATCACACTTGTATCTGATATAGATAATGTTGATTTTAGTAGTGGTAAAATTTCCTTGATGACACTACATTCAGCAAAAGGTCTTGAATATCCGATAGTATTCATAAGCGGGATTGAAGAGGGATTGCTGCCTTTTAGTCGTGCAAATCAAAATCCCGATGAGGAAGAGGAAGAACGTCGCTTATTTTATGTAGGAATAACACGGGCACAAAAGAAATTATTTTTTAGTTATGCTAAAGAACGGATGCGTTTTGGTTCTTATTACAGTCAGAATCCATCAAGGTTTTTGTCAGAAATAAAGAAGGAATTAATTGACTTTGGCGAATTTATGAATGTGACAAATGTACGTAAATCAAATCAGTTGCAAATAAACAGTTACAGTCAATTAGCAGATGCGGATTATTATAGTCAATTGCCCCAGACTGAAATGACATTCAGAGTCGGGGATGTAGTTAAACACTCATACTTTGGTAAAGGGAAGATAACTGGTTTAGCTGGAGAAGGGGATAATCGAAGAGCAGTAGTATATTTCCCATCTGTTGGTGGGAAGAAACACTTGATGCTCAAATATGCTAATTTGGAGAAAGTGCCACCTGAAAGAAATAATAATTATGGTTGAGATATGGAATTAATTAAATCAATTGTCGAAATGCAAAAAATTTCTAATGATTTGCGTTATAATGGTCTGAAAATAGCTCTTGTACCAACAATGGGATATTTCCATGAAGGTCATTTATCACTTATGAGATATGCGAGGGAAAAAGCTCATAAAGTAATAACATCCTTGTATGTAAATCCTACACAATTTGCTCAGAATGAAGATTTCAGCAAATATCCCCGTGATATTAATCGGGATTTTAGGCTTGCTGATGAAACCGGAATTGATTATTTATTCTTACCATCTAATGAGGAGATGTATCCTCCTGAATTTAATACATTTATTAATATAAAAGGGATTTCCGAAAAATTTGAGGGTAAATCAAGACCTACTCATTTTAATGGAGTTGCAACAATTGTTGCAAAGCTTTTTAATATCACTCATCCACATATTGCCATTTTCGGTCAAAAAGATTATCAGCAAACACTTGTAATTAAGCAATTAGTCAAAGATTTGAATTTTGATATTGAAATTATAGTGCTGCCTACTTTTCGCGAACATGATGGATTAGCAATGAGTTCGAGAAACGTTTACCTTTCGGAGGATTTACGTACAAAAGCCACAATCATTTTTGAGACTTTGACCAAAGCTAAGGATTTAATTATTGCAGGCGAAAAAAACGCACATAAAATTATTGAATTTATGAGAAATAACCTCGAAAGGGTGCGCGAATTAAGAATTGATTATGCTGTTGCTGTATGTGCCGAAAATTTGGAGGAAAAGCCAGATTTCGAGAGTAATGATAAGGTTGCTTTGCTAATTGCAGCTTATCTTGGTTCAACTCGTTTGATTGATAATATGTTAGTTAATGTACCTTAATTGAGTCCTTTTTTCAGGAAATCTATAAATTCTTGCTCATCACGAGTAAAAGCTTTTGTGGCGATTAATTTTTCCTCTGGTGTTAGTATTACATACAAAGGTAGTTCAATTGAGTTGAATTTTTGCATTTGTAATTTTTTGTTTGATTTATATGGTTCTTCTGGTCTATCAGTAAATAATTTAACTTTGACATACTGGTCTAATAGTTCAGCCACATTTTTTTTAGTAAACATTTTTGATTCCATCCATCGGCAATTTGTGCATGTAAATCCAGTAAAATCAATGAAAATTGCTTTATTTGTTGATTTAGCAATTTCTAGGGCATAGTTATAATCTTTAAGCCATTCAGTTTCATTTATTTCAGAAATGGGTTTGATTGCCAAATCTTTAACTTTTTGTGTCGTTAATATGGGAGCTTCGCTCATTAATTCATCGTAATCTTTTGGTGGCAGGAATGCATCGAGTTCCCCAAGTGGTTTGCCGTATAATCCCGTCCAAAGGTAAACGGTTATCGAGGTGAAGAAAATTGCGAACAGAATTCTTGGAGTTGAAACTGTATTGACGGGTGTATCGTGGGGGAATCGAAATAGCCCTAAAATATAGAGGGTAATAAGTATTGAGCAACCAATCCAAATTGCAAGGAAAACTTCTTTCGGCAGGATGCCCCATTTCCAAACCAGATCGGCATTGCTGATAAATTTTACAGCAGCAGCTATTTCAAGAAATCCCATAACTACTTTGACATTGTTCATCCAACCACCAGATTTTGGTAGTTTTTGCATGAAAGATGGGAAAAGTGCTAGAAGGAAAAAAGGTGCAGCGAAAACAGCAGAAAAACCAAGCATTCCAATTATTGGGGCAAACCATTCACCTGCGGAAGCTGCTACGAGCGAAGTACCTACAAATGGGACTGTGCAGGTAAATGATGTAAGTGAGAAGGTTAAGCCCATCAATAAAACAGAAAATATTCCACTGCCTTGAGATTTGACGTTTAACATATTAAGCAGTTTAGGGGGTATTTGAATTTCGAAGGCGCCAAATAGGTTGAGTGCAAAAATAATGAAAATTGCTGCAATAAATAGATTAACCCAGGGATTAGTGGCAAAATCCTGTATTCCTGTAGAGCCTAAAATAATTGCAAGTAAAAATCCAAGAGCAGTGAATGTCAAAATTATTCCGATTGCATATATGATTGAATCCCGTAACCCTTTGCCTGGATTTTTCTCAGCTCTTTTGGTGAAAAAAGATACAGTGATAGGTATCATTGGGAAAACGCAGGGAGTAAGTAATGCAACAGCTCCCATTGTCATTGCGAACCACAGATATGAAAATATACCTTGCTTCTTGCGTTCTTCAACTTCTAATTGACTTTCAGTTAGTTGGGTTGTTTCGGTTGTGGGTAAGTATTCAAAAATTTCATTTGTGATGTAAATATGAAATTCTTCAGGAGGCAGACATCGGATTGTGTCACATAGTTGTAGATATGTTATAACATATTCTTCATCGTAGAAAAAATTCAAATCTTTTTTAGCTTTGACGGGCAGGATGAAATTAACTATACCTTCATAAGTTTCTATCTCTGTTTCAAATCCTTTATCGTATTTGATGATAGGTTTAGGGTAGAAGATATCCCCGTTTAAAGTAATGGAGCTACTTTCGTCGAAGTAGAATTCAGTTGGAGTAGGTCCAATTCCTTCATCGTTTAATTGTTCTTTTAAACTGTATGTGTACCAATGGTTAGCGAGGGCAATTTCAAGTTTTATATGGAATTCATCGCCAGATTTAACCTTTAATTTGGATGGATAGGCAATGAATTGAATAACTGAGTTATCAGGTGATATTAATTGTAAATTCCCTTCTAAGGTTCTTTTGAATGATTTACCTGTTTTTTTTTCTTGACTTTTTTCAAGAGATTTGTGAATCAATATTTTTGTTTCTTCGGGTGGTATGCATTTACCATCTGTGCATAGCTGGTAGTAAAATGATATCAATGGTCTATCTGAATCGAAGTTTATGTCTTTTTTTGCTATAGCGGGAATTGAGAATATAACCTCGCCGTCGTAATAATCGAGATTCATTTCAAATCCCTCATCAAATTTATTTTTAGTTTTTGGTGCTTTGAATTTATTCTTTTGAATAATGTAGAATCTGTCATCGGCAATTATTTCAGTAGTAGTAGGACCTATTCCTTCACTGTTAATTTGTTCCGATAAGGAAAAAATATACCAACCTTTAGTAAGATTAACTTTGAGTGTTATTGTGAATTCTTGTCCTTTTTTTACCTTTTCAGATGAAGTTGATGCAGAAATTGTTATATGCTTATCGTTTGCAAACAGATTAAGTGTAAGAGCTAAAAAAGTAATTACCAGAAAACCGAGAAATTGTTTTTTCATTAAAAACTGCCTCCATAAATTACCAAACAGTAATATAGTTGACGTAGTAAAACAAAAAGTGTTTTTTATTCATTATCTCCTTGAAAATATGAAATAATTCTTTGGTCGGTGAATGTAGATTCTAATTTTGAGCGTTTTTGAATTGTTTCTTCAAGTTTTTTCGTTAAGATCTTTGAAGCATTATAGCCATAGGTTCTGAGTAAATAGTTAATGGCAATAACTTCAGCGATGACAGTAATGTTTTTTCCGGGGAAAATCGGAAGTTTAACATATTGTACTTCAACATCGAGAATGTTGATTGGTTCTTCATCGAGTCCTGTCCTTGTATATTCTTCGTTTGGATTCCATTCTTCAAGTTCGACAATTATTTCTAATCTTTTTTGAAACCTAATAGAGCGAATACCAAACATTTGTCTGATGTCAACTATTCCTAATCCTCTTAGTTCCATAAAATGCTGGATCATACTGGTACCGGTTCCCATTAAAATTGTTTCACGTTTTTTTGTTAGCATCACGATATCATCAGCAACTAATCTGTGCCCGCGTTCAACTAAATCGAGTGCAATTTCTGATTTACCGATACCGCTTCGACCTACAAATAAAACTCCAACACCGTAAACATCAACAAAGGAACCATGAATCACGGTCTGGGGTGCAAATTGGTCATCGAGAAATTCAGATAGTAAGTATGTAGCGCGTGTTGTATCAAATGGAGTTCGAAGTATAGCAATATTTTTTTCGGCTGCTATTTCACATAAATAATCGTCGAATTTGTTATTGTTTGTAATTAATATGCAGGGGATTGGGAACTGGCAAAGTGTTTTGAATACTTTTATTCGCTTTTGTTTAGTTAGACTTTTGAGATAGTGGATTTCAGTGTTTCCAAAGACTTGCACCTGATTATGATTAAAAAAGTCTATGTATCCAGCCAAAGCAAGTTGAGGACGATAAACATTTTTATTATTGATAAGATTATTCATTCCAGTCTCTTCAAGTAATGATACCAATTTGCATGGAGATTGCAACAAAAAGCTGACAGGTATGCTTTCTTTATAGATAGGTTGCAGGTGTTCTAAAAATTTCATTTTCTCACCGGGCTATTAATAATTAATAAAGGAGGTCTCTGTGACCTCCTTAAAATTATAAATAAATAGAAATTAAAAAAAGGAAAATAACTAGATCTTCATTCTTTTTGTTTTCCATTTTCTGAGTTGTCTAACAATTTTGTCGGAGGCACTATTTAAAGATTTATAAAAATCATCTGAACTTTCTTTTGCAATAAGTGTACTACCTTGAACTCTTACGGTGAATTCAACTGTTTTGTCATTATCATTTTTAAAGACGACATCTGTACTAATAATTTGGTCGTGAAATTTGTTCAAGCTTTGAGCAGCTTCTAATGCTGCATTGTAAAGCTCTGGTTGTGTTTTCAGATGTCTGAAGGTGATGTTTGTTTTCATAACAACCTCTTTTATATTGTTAAAAAAGTTATAATAAAAATTCAGCCAATCAATGACATATTTTACAACGAAAATATGCCCTGTTTTAGCTTATCTAATTATCAAAGTTAAAAATTCGAATGATAAAGCCATATTGAAATTAATGTAACTTGGCAAAACCAATATCTGTTTATAAAAATATTCGGGTGGATTTTCAAATTGTTTAGCTATTGTGTTGTAAATACCAGTTTTTCTATAAATATATGTGTAAGAAATCTCGATAATAAGACCTGCACTAAGTGAATTAAATCGAGTTTTATCGAACATTAGCTCGGTTCCAGCGTAAATTTTGAAGGCTGGATAAAGTGATTTTTCAGTAATAATATTCCCTGATTTACGCATATCATTGATTACTGTTGTTGTTATTTGTTCATTCCAGTTAATATTACTGATTGAAATTCCAGAGCCTAAACCACAGAAAGTTCTGAATTGCTGATTGTAGGGCATAATTTCAATTAAGGCTATTAGATTTGATGTTGTTATGAATAAATTTTGAATAATAGAACGGGTTCCGATTAGTTGTGTTCGATAAACGTTTTGCGTATAGCTTTCAAGTAGTTTTGAATGTAAATAATTTGCATTGATGCCGACTCTCCAAGAATTAAGTATTTGGTATTTTAAAGTAGCTCCTATAGTTGGTGAATTGTCGAATTCTGTTTTGCTTCCCCCGAGTGTTTTGGTATATCCATTGAAGAATTGCTCGGAATAACCACCGTAAACCAAACCGGCGCTTAGTATCAGGGAACTATTAATTTTCAAAGTATCTTGCCTTTTAATGTCATTTTCGGATGCTTTTGATGGAGTAAATGATAAAGTTAAAAAGAAGAAAACAAAATATATTTCTATTTTTACTATCATTCTATTATAATTTATGAAGTAATAAAAACAAAAGCAAAAAAAATTAATTTTCTCGAAAAATTAAGTTTGCATTGGGTTAAGAAGTAAAAAATTAATTTTAGATTTTTAGAACCAATTTAGTATTGTTATGAGTTTTTCTCTCATATTTTTTCTGTGAATAATCAAATCAAGAAAACCGTGTTCGAGGACAAATTCAGCTCTTTGAAATCCTTGTGGGAGTTTTCTGCGTATGGTTTGTTCGATAACTCGAGGTCCAGCGAATCCAATAAGTGCCCCTGGCTCTGCGATAATTATATCGCCGAGCATTCCGAAGGAGGCACTAACTCCGCCGGTAGTAGGGTCGGTAAGGATAACTATATATGGTATTTGATGTTCAGCTAATTCAGCTAAAATTGCAGATGTTTTTGCTAATTGCATCAGTGAGTAAGCTGCTTCTTGCATTCTGGCGCCACCGGAGGCACAAATAATTATATAAGGTATTTTTTTATCAAGAGCGTATTTGGCTATTTGATAAAACTTTTCACCTACAACAGAGCCCATACTACCGCCTATAAAATTGAAATTCATAGATGCAAACGCTATGTCTTTACCGGCTATTTTTGCTTTACCGGTTGTGATTGCTTCGTTAAGTCCTGTAGATTTGTACATTGATTCGAGTCTTTGTGTATATGGCTTACTATCAACAAAATTAAGTGGGTCGGCTGATTTAATATTTGTAAATAATTCTTCAAATGAGCCGGGGTCAAGTATTATATCTATATATTCTTTAGTTCCAATTCTAAAGTGATGATTACATTTATGACATGTAAATAGATTTTCTTCTAATTGTCTTTTATATATAATTTCGCCACAAGATGGACATTTAGTCCAAAGTCCGTCCGGCATTTCTTTTTGTATTGTTTCCTCAATATTCTTTTTCGTTCTCAAAAACCAGGTCATTAAATACTCCAGATAAATTTTCTAAATGTTAAAATTTTTGCATCATAAAGATATAACATTTTTTTTAGTTAAGAAAATTTAAGTCAGTGATTAAGTATTAATCTAATTTAGTTTTATTGTGAAAATGGTACATAATCTCTTTAGCTAAATTGTAAGCAGTTTGTCTATCAAGGTCAATTATTGATGCATCAACAGATGATTGCAAAGCAGCAGTATCAATATGTAAGGTAGCTAAACCGAGTCTTCGCTGGAAAAAGGATTCTACAACGTGAACAGTTTGAATCTTTTGAATTGGTATTATAGAAATTTTCTGGAAGAAATAGCCTTGTTTAATTTGAAGTTTATTGGGATAAATCATATATCCACGGTTTTTATAGGTTAAAACGGCAGCAAAATATAAAAAGGGTGTTAGCGCGAAGAGCCAGAGTGAGTGTATAGAAATAAATGTCAAGGGTAAAATAAAAGAGAGAAAGATAAAAGCGTATCGTACCATAGCTCGTCGAATTGTTTTACGGGATACTTGCAAGAATTGATTGTCGAAATTGATAGATAAAATTTTGTCAGAAAGATTTATAATTGTATTAATGTTTGCTAATGGCAAAGCTGTTTTTGATGATTTATGGGCTTCTTGAAATCCAGCTGTCTCGAGCATTAGACCCCATAAATTGAATTTTCTCATTATAAAATTTGAACGCATTACAATCATCTGTAGTTTTTTAAGTGGAATTGTAAATTTTCTTCTAGAGAGCAAACCGTGTTCAGCCTGTAATTTATCGATTTCCTGAAAGAGTTTAAAGCCATAGTATTGATTAATTGTAAGAATAATATCAAGTAAAATTGATAATACAGAAGAGGCAATAATCAAACCGCCAATTAAAAAAATCAGTTCAAGTTCATTTATATTGTCAAATAAAGAGCTTAAATCTTTTAGGTCAATATCCCAGTATTCTGGTAATATGTAAAATTGTTGAGCTGTCCCCATTAACCAAATAACTATAGCAAAAAGGACTGGACGAAATCTTAATGCACCATAAATAATGCATTCTTTGATTGACATTGCAAAAATAGGATTAGCAGTGACCGAATCTTCTTTAAAGTCTTGTTTTATTTCCCCATCCTGAATTTGAGAGTTTTGTAGATCTGAAAGTTTTTTATAATTTTTGATTGTTTCTCTTATATATTCAGCATAAGTTTTACTAACAAATTCAAAATTAGCTTCGACTCCGGATTCGCCTGCAGTTTCGATTGTAACTTTGGCTATTGATAGTAATCTTTGAAGAAAATTTTGGGTAACTTCGATATTCTGGATTTTATCAATTGGTATAATTCGCTGGCGTCTTGATAATACTCCGGAGCGAATTCTTATTTCCTTTGGAGTGATACTAAATGTAAAAAAATAGTAATTTAAGAAAATGAAGGGAAATGCAATAAAAGCCCAAAGCACTATGATGAGAATATTTATCAGTTGAGTGACATCACCTCTAATTACAGTTAGGTAAAGGATTAATAATAATTGTGGAGCTGAAATGATTAATTTATAGAAGATTGTCAAAGGGTGTAATCTTTGTTCAATATCTAAAGCTTGTACTTGACTCATAATGCATCTTCTATGGCGTATTCTTTAAGTTTATCACGTAGCATTTCTGCATAATCAAGCGGTAATCCGGGAATAATAATGTCGGCACCTCTGGTACCTGCTGTATATATAACTAATCTAGCTAAATTCATCATTCTTTCGAACAGATTTTGATGTACATCAATATGCTGAATACGGTTAAATGGTGCAATAGTGGTTATGCGAAGTAATATTCCTCGTTTTAGGAATAATTCATTTTCACGAACTTCGTAATACCAATACTTATATTTAAGTATTGGATATAAGATCGAAATTACAACCCCTAGAAGTATTATAATCAGGCTTGTAAATCCTATTGGAATATCGTAATTAATATTTGGTCTGATAAATAATAGTTCTATTACAAGAAAAGTTAAGGCAATAAAGAAAGCTCTGATAAGGATACCTAAAGCCCATACTGATTTAACTGATGGATGTAATTGATTCATATTAAAATTTAATCATCGTTATTATTATCTTTTTGATTAATAATTGGATATATACCGGCTTGTGCAGAAATGTTCAATACTATTCCGATTGCAGCAGCGTAGAAAATGATTGCCGTACCGCCGTAGCTTATAAATGGCATTGGTAAGCCTGTAGTTGGTAACAATCCACAATTTACACCTGCATTTACAAATACATAGATTGCAAATGTAATCAAAATACCGGAACATAAAAAATAACCAAATAAATCTGGTGCGTTTTTTGCTATTCTGATTCCTCGCCAGAAAATAGTTATAAACGAAGCGATTATGAGAAACAATCCGAGAAAACCATATTCTTCCCCAATGATTGAGAAAATGAAATCACCATAAGATTCAGGTAGGAAATGGTGGCTTTGACGGCTTTGACCGGGACCAATTCCAAATAATCCACCATTGCCAAGAGCAATTAATGCCTGATTTAACTGATAGTGAGCGTCGGTGATTGTGCCGCTTTGTTCGTTGATATATGCCTGAATGCGTTCGAGTCGGTAATCTGCATTCAGTATAAGATATAGATATGTAAATACTGCTCCCCCAGATAATGTAAACAAAAGATATAAGAAATTGACATTTCCTATAAACATCATTATGAAGGCAATTATAAAGATGACAAGAGATGTAGAAAAATTTGGCTGTAATGCAATTAAGATGCAAATAAGGAGAGTCCAGAGTATTAATGGTAGAAATATGTGTTTGAAGCTTTTTATGTTTTCTTGATTAGTTGATAATAAAACTGCAAAGTGTAGAATTAGTGCAAGTTTTGCTAATTCAGAAGGTTGGAAACTGAATTGTCCAAGGTATAGCCAACGATTAACTTCGTTTACCTTGCCGGTGAATAAAACAATTATTAATAAAGTAACAGCAATAAAAATTAAAGGTTTGGAAATTTTCATCCAGAAATGATAATCAATTTTTGAAAAAATAAAGAGGATAATTATAGCTATCAACACTTTTGCAAGGTGTTTTAGAAAAAGATTATCCGGGGAACCAAATTTATATTCAGCTATAGGTGCGCTGGCGCTAAAGACAAATGATATGCCAAAAAGCATCAGGGCAATCACGGGTATGAAAATCCACCAGTCAATATGTCCTTTGTTGTTATGCATCAATACTTTTTACAATCTCTTTAAAAGTGTCACCTCGGTGTTCAAAGTTTATAAACATGTCAAACGATTTGCAGGCGGGTGAAAATAAAATGACATCGCCAGTAGAGGATAATTTTAATGCTGAATGTATTGCATCTTCGAGATTATTGCATCTTTTGCAATACGTCAGGGTACAGAAATGATTGAATATATCGTTGGCTTGTTCACCAATAGCAAGAATTGCCTTAACTTTTTGTTTTACCAAAATATCAAGTATACTATAGTTATTATTTTCGGCTCTTCCGCCAGCAATCCAGATTATAGGTTTATCGTAACTTGAGAGAGCGAACCAAGCTGCATTCACATTTGTGGCTTTTGAGTCATTTATAATATCTACACCATTAATATTTCTAACGAATTCGAGGCGGTGGTTAACGCCCGAGAAAGCCATCAAACTGTCCCTAATATCTTCATTTTTTATTTCAAAAACCCTTGCAGATAGAGCTGCTGCCATAGAATTATAGATATTATGAATACCGGGCAATCGTAGTTCATCGGTATGCATTATTTCCTCCCAATTATGCTGCTCATTTATCCTGATTTTCATTATTCCTCTGTCAATGTAAATCCCCCGTTCAACAGAGTTAAGAGAAAACCAGGCTGTTAAAGCTTTTGTCTGAAAAGATGATGATTTTATTATCTCATCATCATTATTCAAAAATAAAAAATTTTCTTCAACTAAATTGTTGGCAATTTTGAATTTTGCAGCAATATAATTTTCCATTGTGCTGTGATAGTATAAATGGTCGGGCGAGATATTTAAAATTACAGAGACTTGAGGTCGAAATTGTATGATTCTGTCTAATTGGAAACTACTTAATTCGACAACTAGTATATCGGAATCATTAACATGCCCAACAAGTGAAGATAGAGGAAGTCCGATGTTCCCGCAGGCAATGGCTTTTTTCCTACTAAAATTGAGAATATGTGCAGTTAAAGCAGTTGTAGTAGTTTTTCCGTTTGTTCCGGTTATTGCAATGATCGGATTCTTAAGGTAAGAATAAGCAAACTCTACCTCGCTGATAATTGGAATGCCTATCTTTTCGGCTTTTTGAATAATTTCTGAATGTGGAGGGACACCCGGAGAAGTGATAATTAAATCTGTGTTTTTCAAAGCATTTTCAGAATGCCCACCAAATTCATAGCTTATTCCCTCTTGATTTAATAAATCAATAGTATTTTTGTGTTTTTCAAAGGAAGAGTACTCTGTCAAAAATACTTTATTTCCTTTTCTTTTAGCAAGTAAACTGGCAGCAATGCCACTTTTTCCAGCTCCGATAATAGTAATATTCATAATAGGTTCTTGTAATTTTTGTCAAAATTAATGTTAATTCAGTTTATGATGAAATAATTTACTCTTGTAATAAATAGATTGGAAAATCGTTTTTCTCAACATTGTTTAAAAATGATATTTTCAGTTATGGCAATTCTTCCTATATATAATTGTTTTCACCCTGTTTTGAGGCAAAAGACTGAAGAGGTTACAAATATTGATGGAGAAATCAAAAAGTTGGTTGATGATATGTTCCAAACGATGTACGGTACTGGAAATGGTGTTGGTTTAGCAGCTAACCAGGTTGGGATTTCGAGATCAATTTTTATTGTGGATTTATCAGCGAGCGGGGATGAAAATGAAAAAAATCCTTTGATATTGATTAATCCTAAGATTGAATATTATTCTGATGAAGTAGTTGAGGATTTAGAGGGATGTTTAAGTATTCCACAGCTTTATGAAAAGATTCCTCGATCTAAGTCTATATTAGTCTCATTTTATGATTTGAAAGAAAAAGAACATAAATTAGAAGCTGAAGATTTTCTTGCACGTGTTATTCAACATGAATTTGATCATTTGCAAGGGATTTTGTTTTTTGATCGTTTGAATATCATAAAAAAAGCTCTAATCAAATCTAAATTAAAGAAAATTGAAGCAGGCGAGATACTTGCTGATTATCCAATGATTCTACCCGATGGAACTCTAATAGAACCAGAGTTAGAGAAGAAGTAAGATTAATTTTTTAAAATAATTTGACTCTTATAGAATTTATCACTAGTTAAGATCAAAATGTATGCACCTGGAGGTAATTCAGCAACATTTTCAATTTGGACAAAATTTGAACCTGATTTTACAATTAAATTAGGATAATCCAGCACATTTATTCCTAACATATCATATATTCTAATGTTACAAACTGCTTCCACTGGAGAAACGATTGACAAATTTAATTGTCTGTTGAATGGTAATGGTTGAACCTGCATTGCAAATTCTTTCAATTGATAAGAAAAATCAATGGATGTATTCAAACCTTCGGTTACATATAATCCTTCGCCCCAAACAGCAGCAAATGCAGTAAATCCAGAGGCAGTCGTATCCCAATCAGGTATTAATATTTTGTTGACTTCACTGTTTTCAGGTAATCCGTTATTGAACTGTTCCCAGTATGCACCAAGATTGGCACTAACGAAAACCCCCTGATTTCCGCAGGCAGCTGCTATAAATTTAGGGTAACGAGGGTGTTCTGCAATATCCCAAACAATGGCACCATCAGCAATGACAGGCTGCCAGGTTCTACCAGTATCTTCGCTTCGAAATATTCCTTTGCCGTGAACATTTTTGAAAATATCAAGCGAATCACATCCAACATAAAGCAATCCAACTCTATGAGAAGAAGCTAATATTGTATGTATTCTTTTGTTCTCTAATCCATTTTCGCTTTTTTTCCACGTATTGCCACCATCTGTAGTATAAATTACTCCACTTTCATATAATCCATCACTTGCAATGAATATATAATCAGGATTTAATTTTGAAATAGCTAAGGCACGGGATTGGATATCAAAGCTTTTTATATTTGTACATTTGTTAAAATAATCGCTGGTGTATATGAAGTCACGTATTTCTACAGCAGAAGAGTAGAATACACCGTTTTTATCTTTTTTTGGTGCTATCTTCATTATTTTATATTGTGCATCGCAAAGAATATTTTCGTGCCAATTTTTGCCGGCATCGGTTGATTTAATAATTCCACCGCGATTTAATTGAGTGACCGAAGCAAATAGTAAGTCGGGATTATCAGGACTTTGTGCAATGTCTAAAACAGTATAGCCATCGAGAAGGGGAGCGCTCCAAGATTTGCCCCCGTCGTTACTTATTATTATGCCCTGTCCAAAGGTATTAAATTGAACATTTGCTATTTTAAAATCGGTTGGAAAAGCATTTAAACCCATAATAATGGTATTGGGTGAACTTTCAAGAGTTTTCAATACAGTGATATATCCAAGTTCTAAATCAATTTTATGCCAAACCTGAGGTATTAGATTATAATGAGATGTTGTCAATATAATCAAAATGATTAAAGCGGATCGTAATGTATTGATGAACATAATTTTTCCTGTATTTAAAATGCTATGTTCAGCAATTTAATGAAAAATACAATAATATTATCAATGAATGCTAAAGCTTTTTAGTTTCATAAATGATTAACAAAAATAATTTTAAATTTTAACAGACTTATATTATAATTATACAATCTAATTTGAAAATTTTGGTATTAAAATGAATCCTTCCGAATTTATAGAAATCATAGAAAAAGGGGAGTCCTCACAAGTAGAATTTAAAAGAAAAGTAACAAATCCAGAAAAAATAGCTAAAGAAATAGCAGCACTTGCTAATACAAAAGGTGGATATGTATTTATCGGTGTTGATGATGATGGTTCAATTGTTGGTGTAAATAGTGAAAAAACTGAGATTGGAATAATAGAGCTTGCTTGCGAATTTTATATATCGCCACCGATAAATCCTAAAATTGAAATATTTAGTTTGAATGGTAGTGATGTAGTAGTTGTTCAAATTCCAGAGAGCACGGCTAAACCACATACTATTGAAATTAAAAATGAAGATAATAAAATTGTGAAAAGAGCTTATATACGTGTGGGCGAAAAATCAGTTATAGCAAGTAGAGAAATGTATAGATTGTTGAAATATCAAAATAATAGTAAGGAACTGCGTATTGGGATTGGGCATCACGAAAAAAGACTTTTTGCATATTTAGAGGCACATCATAGAGCGACAGTAAACGATTTTTCTAAGATAGCAAACATTTCCCGAAGAAGAGCAGAAAGATTAATGATACGTCTTGTGCGTATGGGGATTTTGCAAATTCATAATGAATCAACTTATGACTATTTCACTCTTACTGGAGAATAATTAACAGGAAAATAATTAAACCCGACTCTTATGAGCCGGGTTTGTTTTATTTAAATCAAAATTATCTTGCGATTATTAGTTTTTTAGAATCAGTGAAAGGACCGGATTGCATTCTCAATATATACATACCAGCTGGGAATTCAAAAGCATTGAAATCAAGTTCATATACGCCGGAGGATAGATATTCATCAATGAAAACTTTCTGGATTAGTCCGAGAGAGTTGATGAGTTCGATTCGGGTATAACCATCGAGTGCAACGCTGAAGTCAATTTTTGTCAGATCTGTGACTGGGTTTGGAACAGGTGAAGATAAATTGTACATATTTTTGCTCATCTTGATCAGTCTACCTCCGAGGAAACAAACGTTTGTTAGTCGGATTGTCGTTCCTAATGTATCTGCAGTAATACATTCTTCAAGTATTGGTCTGAAATAAATTTCCGATTGTTCAACTTCACCCAAGTAGATATCAAAATCAAGGGAAAACAGTTCACCATCAAATGGGGTTTGTAATGAACCGCTACCAACAATTTCGATAATGCCATCTTTGACAGTTGGCAATTGCCAAGTCCAATTATTTAGTTTATTTGTAATTGAATTTGCAGTATTCAGGTATCTCAACATATTTTTATTGTATAATATTTCGAGTGCAATATCAGTTACAATTCCTTTATCGAGAGCTTCGATTTTAGCAAATATAGGTAATTTATGGAAATAACCGGGCTCTTTTTCAATTTTCTTTTCATTTGTGTAAAGATGAATTATTGAACCTTCGCCTAATAGCTCAACGACAAGTTGTTCGTTAATTGAATTTTCCAGATGTAATTCAGTGCGATATAGTCTTTTTTCTTTGGGAGTGAATAAAACATAGAATGCTTTTTGTCCTCGTGCTGGAACCTCGAAATTAGGTGGTATTGCAGGCGTGAAAGCAACAGAATCTTCACCGACAAAGTAGTAATTAGTTATATAAATTGGCGTTGATCCAGCAGTATTATAAATTTGGACTTGCCGGTATCCGGTTTCGCATAGTAGCCATTTTCCAAAATCTATTGGAGTATCGACTGAAATACCTAAAGCATCGCATTTAGCTTCCACAATTTCTTCAACCAATGGATTTTGTTCAGGTCCGGGTGAAGCATCGGATAAAATTCTAATTTGTTCGATTATCGTTCCTGATCTTTTGGGATGGAAACGAACTGGGATTATTAGCTCTGAGAACATTTTTACTATAAGATTGCTTGGAGGAGTATCATCGAACCAACTAAAGTTCTCAGTAGGTATCAAGAAATCAATGCTCGAGATAAACAAATCTGCTGTTGTACTTCTATTGTTTATTACAAGATATGCTGTTGATTCTTCGCTGGGTCTAGCAGGATTTTCGCAAATCCATTCAGTTTGAATTTTGGGAAGAAAGCCAGAGCCAGAAAGCTTAACAGGAATGGTTTGTTCAAGAACATCAAAAGTTAGTAATAAACGATTTTCATAAATTTCTTCGTCTTTTGGCTTAAAACTGATAGAGAGATTAGCGGAGCTTTTCCCAGGTATGGTAATATCTATATTACCAAAAGTAAATTCTGTAACGGAGGTATTCTCAAATTCAGCTTTTATTAATTTTGCCGGTAAGGTACTATTGTTTGTAATAACTAGGACCGTATCGTTTGTTGTCAAAATTCTACGTTTCCCCCAATCTATCTCTGATATTTCGATATCAGTATCAACACCGAAGCCTGAAAGAACACTTTCTATATATTCGCATCCTTGTGGGAGCTGATAATTAATGACAGCTTTTTTTTCACCGTGTGATGTGGGACTAAATTTTACTATCAAATCAATACATCCATCAGGATTAACAGGTAGTGAACCTGTGATTTGCTGTTTAGTCTGAGGATCTAATAATTGGAAGTCTGAGGCATCGTTTCCTTCAATTTTTGGGTTTATTCTAATGATTGTGTTATTTGTATTTTTGAATATGCAGTTTATTAGTAATTCCACATCTTTGCCGACATTGACATTACCAAATTCAATTGGACTTACAACGATGCCCGAACATATACCATTACCACTTAATTCGAGGGTAATAGGGGCGGCGCATACATCCGATACAACAAATTGAGCACGACGTTGACCGATACCGGTTGGATTAAATGAAAATTCTACACTCATAGAATTACCGGGTTTTATAACTGAATCAATACCTGAGATGACCTTAAAATCGTCTTTATTTGGACCGATAATTTCTGTACTTTTAATCCAAATTGGGATATTTCCGATGTTTTTCAAAATACCCGTAAATACTTTCGTTACAGAATTACCTAAAACACAGTCACCCATATTGGCTAATGGTGGATTGAATGTATATTTTGGTTCTTGGACAGTGAAAGGACCATCGTTAATGTCTTGACTACCGGGAACATTCCCAAATTTAGAGATGAAAATATCATTTTTACCCTGACTTGTAACAGAATATTTACCAAAATTTCTAGTGCCGCTGAATGCACCGGTTTGATAAACATTGTTATCCTTATCTCTAGAAGATGTTGATGAATAATCAGGATATATTGTGCCGTCACGTTCGATTTTTTTTAGGACCATATCTGCATCAAATTCAGCAGTAAATACTCCGGGGTCAGCTTTTGGAAGAGCTTTACCATCCGGATATCTGATTTCACCACGGTAACCACCTCTGACATAAGTAGTGCCATTTTCGTGTCGGATTCTTAATCCCCATGCTTCAAAACCGGTTTGGAATCCTGTAGCTCCTATTAATCCTATTGTAGGTGTTCCGCCGTTTGGATGGTATCTAGCAACAAAACAATATGCTTTATCAGGTTCTTGCATATATGGAGTGTTGAGTCCGAATTCAGCTCCTTTAAATGTAGTACCGGTTACATAGGCATAACCTTGTTCGTCAACGCATACCCCATTAGCTGAATCGTTGAGCATACTTGCAATTCTTTCAACCCAGATGACATTACCCTGGTTACCATATTTAGCAATGAATCCATCAGTTCCTTTACGCCCTTCGAGTGTTTTATCATCGAAAATAGCCTGATTTTCAAATTTACCGACAACGTAAAAATATAGTCCATCATTTTGAACTGCTATGCTTTTACCTTCATCGTTATCCTTACCTCCTGCTCTTTTAGCCCATAAATAGGAGTTATTGTCAGCTACTTCTGCTTTTAAGCGATAAAGTGTTCCTTCCTTTGGAGGTTTCCATTTATAAAATAAACCAGTGGCTGCATTGGTAATCGTAATCCAGGTAGTACCATTATCAGTACTATATGAAAGTTTAACTGGAACGGATGGGTCAACTCCATTCCATTCAATTGTAATTATGTCGCATGTGGAGAATATTTCTCCACCATTGGGTTGTAATATAATCACTTGTGATAATCCACCGACTAAAGTAATCATTGGTGGGCAGGGTTCTCCTTCAAAAATCATTGTTGCGACGTGGAAATAATTTTTGGGTGAAACCTGAGTAAATTGGACTTTAATTTTTCTGGAATTTCCGACATCAATTGTAAAAGGAGGAGGTGTGCCACCCCAGTCAATAATTTTAAACTGGTTAATAGGTGGGCTAAAATTTATACCTGTTACTTTTAACGATGAATTGATTGGCTTTAGTTCAATATCTTTTACAACTGCATTAGCATCTCCTGGATCGGGATCTCCAAAACTGACATAATTTTGAACCTCAACAAAAGCAATGCTTTGCGGAGGTGCCATATATTGTTTTGTATGTTTTTGAGAAGGAATTCTTTTGAATGTAAATTCGACTGTTCTTAGACGGCTGAGTTCGTCGCAACCAAATGGGCTAGTCCAAGTAAGGTAGCAGAATTGTTTTGTTTGGATATCCAGAGCAATCAGACGATATATATCAGCTAAATCTTTCTTTGTAAAAACTGCATAGCTTTTGCCTCCGGTGGAACTAGCGATTCTGGCTAAATTTTGTTCCATTGGTAAGGTAACAGTAATTGCATAAACTTGAATATTAGAACGTCTCATTACGTTAATGATAGAATCAGTTTTTGGTGAAACCTCGGGGCGTCCATCAGTTAAGAATACGACTATCCTTCTGATATCAACAGGTCGTTCCTGTAATAAAGCTGCTGCACCAGCAATTGGATCGAGAAAGGGTGGATCGTAAAATGTTCCACCACTGACTATAATGTTATTAAGTGAGTCTAATAATTCTTGTCTGTTATTAGTAAATGGGCATTTTAATTGTACGATTCTTCCAAAAGTAGTGATTGCAATTCTTGTACGACCGACGAATTTTATTGTGTTTATGAAAGTTGTTGCACCTTCTTTTACCCAGTCCCATCTTTTTTGACCTGATACAGAGTCAATTTCATTCATAGAGGAACTTTGATCCAGAATTAGAAGAATACTTGCTTCTGGTTCAATTTCCTTGCTTTCGCAATACAGTTCAAGATCATTCGGAATGTACTGTGGCTTTCCAGGAACAAACTCTCTTACAATGAAATCATTTACATTCAAATCTGGATATTCTGTTTCATTTAAATCTAAAGCTTTTATCCCAACTTTTAACAAAGGGTAGTTTAAGGCATCGATTTCGCTGACGGAAAAAACCTGAGAAAACGAATAATATGTGAAGAGGAGCAAATAAGTAATTCCTACTATCAGGTAAGTTAAATATTTTTTATTCATATATGACCTCTTATTTTATATTAATTTCTTATTAAGATTTGACTGTAAAGTCTTGCAATTTACCATAATAGATAAACAATTCAAAAAAGAAAAAGTTTCTGTATTTCAGATCTTGAAACATAATGTTACATTATTAAGTGTTCGTTTTTTAAGCAACTGGCACTTCAAGGAAAGTGAGTGATTTTTTATTTGTATTCAGTTCAGCATTTATACCAATTGGCATTATCACTTGGCCTTTTGTATGACCAAAAGGTAAACCTTTCATAATTGGTATTCCAAGTGGTTTTAGATTAGCTTCCAATACTTCATTTATTGTATATGAACCCCCGGGAAAAAAGGATCGTTTAGTATTTGCTCCCTTGATATCGCCGATTACAATTCCATTGCATTTTTGAAGTTTTTCAGATAACATAAGTTGAGTAATCATACGATCAATTCTATAAGGGTGTTCAGAGATTTCCTCAATAAATAAAATCGAATTCTCTGTATCAATTTCATAAGGGGTTCCCAAAGTGGAAGTCATCATCGTTAAATTGCCACCAATCAAGTAACCTTGAGTTATTCCGGGAACAAGTACTGAAAATTGGGGATTAGAAATTCTGAAATTTTTAGGGGGATTGTTTACTAATAAATTAGTAATATTTTCAATTATAGTTGATTCGAAAGAGGATATAGCAACAGGACCGTGAAAACAAACTAATCCAGTTTTGATATAAATGGCAATTAGAAGTGCGGTTATATCGCTGAATCCAATGATTATCTTTGGATTTTCTTTAATAGCATTATAATCAATTAAATTTAGAATTCTCATTGAACCATAACCGCCTCGACCACAAAGAATTATACTAACATCCTTTCGATATATAAATTCCATAAATTCATTTGCTCGCTCTTCGTCAGGAGCGGAAAAATACTTATATTTGCTTACTTTATTATTAATTGTTTTACCGACTTCGACGTTATAACCAAGCTTTTTCATAGCTTTGATTGTATTTCGAATTTCCCATTCACTTGTGGGACTTGCAGGAGCTGTGATGGCAACAGTTGAATTTCTCTCTGGGCGAGGAGGTAAAATTTTTTCATGAATTATCTTTATAAAATTATCTTCAGAATTTATTGTTTTGCTAATTTTTACAGAATCAATACTTTTAGTTAATTCGTTTAAAACTGGTAATAAGGACAATGATAAAAAACCTCTTCTATCCATATTTTCTAATTCCATGACTTTATATTTGAATAATGTATTAATTTTATTTGCAAAAATTTTACCAATTTATAGAAAAAAATTTGCTAAATAAACAAGAATAAGTTAATTGAGTAATAAATTTTTTAAATTTGCATTATTGGAAAGGTGCAGGAGTGGCTTAACTGGCACGCCTGGAAAGCGTGTGTACCTTAACGGGTACCGTGGGTTCGAATCCCACCCTTTCCGCGGTATTTATTTCCTTTACCTATATCTTGCTTGAAGACAAGGTGTCAACCAAACACATTGTTGGGTTAAAAATGATTCATACAATTGTAGAGATTTTTTAATAAGCAAAATTGAAAAAATAAAAATTCGAATTTTATACACTTTTTTTTATAAAAGTTCATTGTAGTGAGGAATATCCAATAATTGTTCAATTTTTTTTTCATAGTGATTTAAGAGAAAGCAGTAGTAGTCAATACCATTGCTTATCAGAAGATATTTAACTTTCAACTCAATATTATATATTCCAATTTGGTCAAAAGTTTGTTGAGAAATTTTAACAAAAGGTGATTTAAATTCGATAATCATCAATGGATTTAAACTTTTGTCATATATAATAGCATCGCAACGTATTGTATTATTTTTTGTTTTGAAAAAGACTTCGGTTTTAATTCTGCTAATTGGATAATTTCTGCTTTTCATTAACCAATGCAAAAAGTTCTGTCGTACAAATTCTTCCTCTGTCAATGGTATCCATTTGCTGCGGAAAATATCATAGACCTGCTTAGTACCGTTAATTTCTCTTAGTTTTAAATTCATTAAAGGGATTTTTAAATCCATTTTTGTATTTATAAATACTTGTTATAAAATTTTATAAATTTGTTTCGAAATTTTATCAATACATATTTAAAAATTTTATTATGAAAAAGCAAATATTTACTTTTTTTTTCTTGCTAAATTTTCTAACTTATAGTCAGCCAACGGTTCGCATAGTTGATTTTATCAAACCATTAAATCTAAATTATAATTCATCAGGCGCTCTACTACTTAAAGCAGATAATGTACGGAATTGTGTAATTTCTATAAATACGTTGTCCTCTACAATTAGCATAATTGATGGATTCACGGATGAAGTTTTAAATATCCCAACTGGTATTAGAGGGTATCAACATTTGAAAAATGAGGCTGTAGTCATAAATGAAAAAAATGGAAATGTGTATTACATTGGTGATAAATCTGTTGCAATTATCGGAGTAAGTTCTAAATCTACGAAAAAGTTTATAACGGAGGTTCAGTTTGAGTCAATAGCAATAGATGACAACACAGGTATAGCCGTATTATGCGGTCGTGAAGATTCAAGATTATTGTTAATTAATCCAGAAAAAGATGAAATTAGATATATAGATTGGGTCTGGCACAAAGAAAAACTAATAAACCTAAATCAAACTCCTCCACCGCCTATAAGAAAGGTTATATTTGACAAGAAATCAAATCGTGTTATTGCTATAGATGGTTTCGAATCTAAATTATATATAATTGACCATGTTAGGGGTAAAATAGAAAATGCAAGAAATTTACCATTAACTTCGGGAGCCCGTTGGCATTTAGCTGGATATAATACTGACAGCCAGCACTTGTACCTTGTCGTAGAAAAAGCTGACAGAAAAGTGATTGAAGCTGCTAAGATAGATGTTTTTGGCAAAAATGATAAAATAGTCCATTTACCTGAATATACCGAAGGCGTATCAATGATTTATGATTCAGTACGGGATAGAATTTATATACCTTATGATAATCATCCTTTTATTCATATTGTGGATTTCAAACAAAATGGACAGGTACGAGAAATTGCTATACCAAGTTTCGGGAATAATGCATCAGCCTTGGACGAAGACAAAGGATTGCTATTTATAGGAAGCTGGAATATGGGCGAAATATTCTTAATTGATGTCAAAGAAGAAAAATTCATCAGGAAAATTGATAATCTCGGTATAATTCCGCATATGTTTGCATTTGCTTATTTAAATCAAAAAGGTAACCTTTATTTTCCTGTTGGTGCGACAGCTGTTAATGGTACATTTGGTTCAGCTATTAAAAAATTGAATCCGTTTTTTAATTTTGAGCGGAAAATTTATCTCGGTTGGTCACCAGTAGATTTAATTGAAATAAAGAGTAGGAACAGCTTTTTGATATTTAATAATGAGGATGAATTTGCAGAAGTTACATCGAATGGGGATCTTCATTATTATAAGTTGCCCTATGATTTTCCCATAGTTTGCGAATACGGACCCGATAGTAGTATATATTTATCCTATGGTGCGCATCAATCTTACTGGCCTACTGTGTATATTTGGGGTGCGAAAAATGGTATTTTAAAAATACCGATCAAAATTAATAGCGTTGCTTCAAAGGGAAGAATTATGGTTGCAAAACAGCAGTCAGGTAATTATAACATTAATAGCTATTATGATAGAAGGATTCCGAGACAAGCAATGAAAATAGTGTCAGATAAGTCAGGTACACTTTATTTCACTCAGAATTGCTGGGGACGAGAGCCACAATTTCTCGGTTTATTAAAAGATGGCGTTAGATATTTCGATGTCGGAGAAAGAATATTGACCGGCGATACAATTGAGAGAGAAAATACACAACGTGTTTTGAAGTATGACGATGAAACAAATTATATTTATTTAGGCCGGGTTGGGGAATTTGACACTTCAAAATCAGTTTTGCACATTATATCTGCTGAAACGAAGCAAATTGTGAAACGCTTGGAAGTTGGCGAAGGGATTACAGATTTGGAATATGATTCATCAAATATATATACAGCAAA
Organism: Candidatus Kapaibacterium sp.; assembly: GCA_938031175.1. Classification (GTDB taxonomy): domain Bacteria; phylum Bacteroidota; class Ignavibacteria; order Kapaibacteriales; family UBA2268; genus CALHGZ01. The sequence goes on from CALHGZ010000009.1 coordinate 141,037, forward strand.
TTTTTTAGCCAATTCAGTTAGCACAATTAATAAAAAGAATTTCGATGTCCAAGAACAAAAAACTGAAAATGGTCCAATTAAAATTTGTATCCATTACAAAAATGTGTTCATTCTAAATCATAATTCAAATTCGATTCAACAAATTAAGCCTATATCTTATGTCAAGAAAATACCATTTGATGGATTAGCAAATAATTTAATAAGTTGGAATAATGTAATAATAATATCTCAACATTCAGAGGATAAATTCAGATTAATATCTTATAATCCAGACAAGGGTACTTTCAATGTAATTTTTGAAAATCCATATCCATACGGCGATACAAGGTTTTCGACTATAAATAACTCATTTTATTTGACAGGACAATTCGGTGATGCTATCTACGAAATAGTTAAAATGAAAATTGCAAGTGATAACTCATTATGGGTAACCGATTTTCTGGCTGGGAAGTTATATATTCTTAAACAATAATTAAATGCAGGATTGCACTACTTAGCACTACACATTATATTATTATTTCTACTCACAGCAAGTCTAAATGCTGAAAATATTTATCCATTTTCCTACAAACTATTCGAGAAATACGATAGTGGGGAACTTTTAGTATCGGAAAATGTCAATAATTTGCCAACATTTTACTTTATCAAGCATGATTGGCTAAATGTTTCGACCTATCTTTCTATATGGCAAGGTTTGAATCGTGAAACTGCTATTGGCAATGTTTTTCCTGATACAGATTTTCTATCTTCAAAGGTAATCGGTGATAAATTGCTATCATTGACTTGGAGAAATCGCTTGTTAGAACTAATTGAAATCAATCAAAACGGTGATATAATTAACACTGCTGCTATTCCATTTGATTCGCAGACAAAACCAAGAAACATAAAATGGTATTTAAGTGGTAATTCAGAAAATTTAATATTAGTGGATGATAAATTATACGAGTTTGACTTAAGAAATACATATATAGAGGTAAATTTCATTTCTGATATGGTCTTATCAGCAGCGATAAGGAAAATTGGAGAAAAAAATGTGATTATTTATCTACTGGACAAATCAACTGGCAGTAATTTAATTGTTCTGGATAGCATCAATTACATAATAGCCCGTATTCCAATTTTTGATTTAAACAGATGTATTTTTATTGACGATTCTTTGATAGCATTGATTTCTTCGAATTCTGGTTTTAATAGCCTAATTAATATTATTCATATCAATAAGGGGATTGTTTCGAGCTTTTGGTTAGAATCTGAATATGATAAAATAGATTTTATCTTTTTTAATAATGAAATAAAGCTCTATTGCCTTTTGGAAGAAAATGATGTCTATAAATTCCAGATATTTGAATTTAAAGACTTAACATTGGGTAAAATTGAAGCTGAGCAATTGATCAGTTCTGAGTTTGTATCTCCACGAATATTATATGAAAATAATTTGAATTTTTTTATTTTATTTTTGAATGGAATCATTCAAATAGATAAAAATGGTAATGTTCAATCATCAGATAAAATACCAATAGCGGATATTTTCAATGGTTTTCCAGCAATATACGTTAATGATAATTTATTGATACTATCATCGAATAGCTATTCCGTGATTTATAAAAGCGAAAAAAATTATTTATGGTGGCTTAATAGATTTATTTTTTCTTCGGGTAAATATCTTATACCAATAGCATTAATACTAATAATACTCATATTATTGCAGACTATACGGCGTCAAAGAAGATTGCTTCAAGAATTGATTGAACTTCCCGCAAATAGTGCTGTCATTGTGTTGAAAAAATCAGGTAAGTTATTCATTATAAATGATTTTGCCCGATTAATATTCAGAATAGATAAAAATGTCCGTTTAGGCAGAAATTTCGAATATTACTTTGTAAAGGAAGAATTTGCACCAATCAAAGAATTACTTGATTTAGGTTTTGTAAACAAGGAAGTGATTTCTAAGAGAATAAGTATGATTGTAAATGGTGAATCTAAGGAGTGGCTATGTTCAGTGGTACCTATGCGTAACATTGCTGGACAGTTTAGGGGTTTGATCTTCACCGGTATAGATATTACAGAACAACTCGAAAGGAGACGTTTGTTTAATTGGGCTCAATTGCTACACGATATGCAGACTAATTTATCAACAATTAGACTTAATGCTGAACAACTAAACTTACTTGATCCTCAGGATGCAAACAGGCAGGGCAAAATCTTGCATCAGGTAAATATTCTAATGAACAGGGTACGTGACATTGTAACCGTTGGAAGGACGGATTTTGCTGATTTTGGGGACTTTTTATCTGATGAAATATGCAAGCAAGCACTTTCTGAGTTTGATGAAAATTTATTCAATAATATTAAGTTTAGCCTTAATTCTGATAGTTTCAGGATTAAATGTGATAAGCCAAAATTGGTTAGAGCTTTAAGAAATGTAATTGAAAATGCCATTAAAGCTGTCAAAGATAGAGAAGATGGCAAGATTGAGATTGCCTGCCGTAAAGATTTGAAAAATGCATATTTTTCAGTTCGTGATAATGGTGTTGGTATGGATGAACAAACACAACGTAAATTTCTTCAGCCTTATTTTACTACCTCAAAAGAGACAGGAGGTAGCGGAATAGGAACAATGATTATACAAAGAGTATTAGAATTACATAGTGGGAAAATCGTCATTAATTCAGAAAAAAATATTGGTACTGAGATAACTTTGATTATACCATTATTCCATAAGAAATAATCAATGAATGAAAATAAAATTAAAGGGAGGTTGTTAGCTGTAGATTATGGTCGGAAGCGTATAGGATTAGCTGTCTGCGATGAGATGCAAATAGTTGTAACTCCTCTTCAGACACAATTAAATGAACAAAACATATTTGAAAAAATTCAAACTATTATATCTGATTTAAACATTAGAAAAGTGATTTTAGGAATGCCTTACAGAAATGATGATAAAAATGCTAAATTTCAAAGCGAAATTTTGACTTTTAAAGCAGATTTGGAAAAAAAAACCGGAATTGAAGTTGTATTATTTGATGAATCGTTTACTTCAAAAAAGGCTGTCAAGACAATGCAAGAAATTGGAAAGAAAAGAAGTAAAAGAAGAGAAAAATCTGAAATTGATAAAATTTCCGCTGCAATCATTTTAAAAGAATATTTAGAAGATAATAAGAGTTAAAAGATGAAATTAATTATTTATATACTTGTTTTCTTAATGCTGATATTATCAGCATTCTCTGAATTATTACAGATTGACCGTCGTCAGTATTATAGTTACGGACAAAAAATCGTATCAGAGTTACATTATAACGACATTCCGGGAACTGATTCAATTGCATTATTTATTCTATTTAGAATTCAATATAATGCTTTGGATTTTGTACTGGCTGGTGAGTCTCAATATAAAACAGATATATCAATAGAAGTAGAATGCCGGGATAATGAAGGAATAATCAGAAGGCGCGCATATTGGAATAAACCTTTCATTGTCAATAATTATGAAGCCACACAATCGAAAACAGACTATGTTAAAGGTTTAATCAAAACAAATTTACTTTCGGGTCAGTATTTGATAAAAATTAAATTGACTAGTAATAATGTTTCCAAAAGTATTACAACAGACTTGCCATTAGCTTATAAAGGAACCCGTAATGAATGTAGGTCTGATTCTCTTATGACAATACTTCAATATAATATTAATAATGAGCTAATTTCACCAATTTTGGCTCGCAAAGTCTCCTTTACCTCAAGTAGAAATGTAATATTTATGAAGTATTGTCCAAGTGAATCAACTGAAACAATTACATACTATAGTATAAAAAAATTGAAATCTGATAAAGCTATTTTTGATTGGGATGCTGATATAAATTTCATTGGTAAAGCTGAATTTTTAAAAAATAAAGAAATAACATTCGATGAGAAAAATGGAGAAATAATAGCAATATTAAATGATGCAAAAAATACAATGGTTAACCGAGTTACCGGTTTATTAAAAATTGATATACCACCTGATCGGCTTTATCCTGGTTTATATCAACTCGATTTGTTTCAATCAGGCAAATTAGATACTTTTCAAACCCAATTTGAAGTCATCTGGGATATGATGCCCCTATCACTAATGAGGGTTGATTATGCTATTAAAGCTGCATATTATATTATGACGGATGAAGAATACAGTTCGATTAACTCAGGTTCGGAGAGAGAGAAATTGAAAAAATTACTGGATTTTTGGAAAAAACATGATCCTACCCCTGATACACCTTTTAACGAGGCAATGGCTGAATATTACAAGCGTGTTGATTTTGCATATTTTAATTATCAGACGGTTACTGAAAAAGATGGTGCTATGACAGACAGGGGCAAAATATACATATTATACGGTCCACCAACAAATACTGTCAGAGATTTAGGACCATCGAAAACAAAAGAAATATGGTACTATCAAAATATTAAGAAACAATTTGTTTTTGAATTATTATCAGTCGGTAATTATAGATTGGTAGAAATTAATGATGCTTAATCTTCAAATGATTTTGGTTCCCAATTTTCACCTTCGCAGGGAATATAGTTAGTACTAACGTGTTCATCGAAGAGTTTGCATAGTTGGCCAGTAGGTTCGAAGTATTTGCAGGTACCGCAGAGTGTTGCTTCCTCAATTTTTTTTATCCTGTTGTTAAATATCTGGAATTGTCGATATGCCGGATAGACAGCAAGTAACCAGAGTAAAAAAAAAGCAAGCCACCAATAGTTATAAAGTTTATAAAAACCGATAACTATCATACTTAAGATTATTATGACAGATGCCCGTAAGATCAAACCCCATACTATTGAACCTTGTGTAATTTTGGGCATTTCTGATAGATTTTCATCACTTTGAGCCCTAAACATAAATAAATCAACGATTTTATCGAATGCAGTCATAGCAAAACTAAATTTTTTATTATAGACGAGAGAAAGAAATTAAATTGGTACAAATGCAATTTTAATGCTTATGCTCTATTGTACACCTCCCACGATGCATAATGAGATTAACCGTATGAGTAATAATAAGAATAATAGAACCTGTATGCATAAGATAATATAAGCTACCGCTTTCGTGTAACAAAACTCCTAATGCAAAGAGTAAAGCACCAATGCCAAGAAAAGTTTTAATCCATCGATGTGGTGTTTTGCGAATAACAATAGTTGCAGCGATTATTGCAAGAGCAGCAAAAACATAATCCCAGTTAAACCCTGAATGATGATGATGAGTATGGTCTGAGTCATGAAAATTATCTGTAATGAAATAAACTGAGGCTATTACAGGTAGTGCAAGGCAATGGATTAAACATAGAATTGAACTTGCAATTCCTATGTGATCAGCTTTTATTTTTAATTTTTCTGTTTTAATTTTCATTTTTTTGTAATTTTGAATCAAAGACTAATCTAATGCAACAATATTGCATTTGCAAAATAATAAAATGGAACAAGCAAAAAAAATATTAAAAAGTCATAATTTAAAAATAACCCCTACACGAATTGCAATTCTAAATGTTTTTCTCACAGAAAAAAATGCATTAAGTGCATCACAAATCAAAAAAAATTTAATAATCGAGTTTGACAGAATTACATTATACCGCACTCTTCTAACATTTGAAACAAAAGGAATAATACATAAAATATCAAGTCCTGATGGGATTGTTAGGTATGCTATTTGCACCGATAATTGTCCTGCCGAGCAACATAATGAGAAACATCTACATTTTTATTGTTACAAATGCGGTAAGATATATTGTGAAGAAGATACAGATATCTCTGGGATACAAATCAAAAGCGGTTTTTATATTGAATCTATTCAAATTATTGCCGAAGGCTTGTGTAAAGATTGCTATAAGAATTAATTCAGCCCAATTCAATTATGTTTGTATTTCTTTGCAGGATGTCGTAAACATTATCGATAATTGTATCTTTTGCAGATAAATGCAAGTTTGAATCAGTATTTTCTGTGTTAATGACTCTACTTTTTATTGTAATATTAGCAAGAGATGAAGTTCTTTTTTGCCAGAGATTTTCAATTAATTCAGCCTCTTCTTGAGGTAATTTCAATGATTTGGAGAGATTAATCATTAATTCTTTGTCTCGGTTAATGATGATCAATGGTATATCTGGAAATGGAGGGAGATTATCAAAATAGCTTCGATTTTCAAGAAAAGTATAGTATTCATCAGATATTGTTTGAAAAAACTGTTTATTTGCCTGATAAATCCTTAATTGGTAGGCAATTTCCTCCGGCATATCGTTGTAAAGGTTTTTCATTATAGAATTCATAACATTGATGAATTGAAAATCGCTCATGTCTAAATATAGTTTAAGGTTTTGCATTCGCTTGTTGATTGAGAAATACTCTTGATAAACCGGTGCATTAACATTGGTAAAGGTATCTAAGTCTTTAGTATAAGGGTCAAGAAAAACAGCAGCATAAGCCATTTCTGGGAAATTACGTATAAATGAGTCTATGTATATGCACCCAGCATTATTTCCAATAAAAATATAGGGATAGGGGACACCTGTGTTCAGCAAAAGAGCCTTGAGTTCATGATTTATTTGTTCAACAGTTCGTGGGTGTTTGCTTTTTTTACTTTCTCCGTAGCCAGCTCTATCATAGCTAATTACAGTTGTTAAATTCGATAGCTTGTACTGTAATTCTGTCCATTCTGCCGAAAGAGTACCCCAGCTTGGCTCTATAACAATTGCTGGAAATCCTTTACCGGTAATCTTTGTATAAAGTGCATTATCATCGACTTTAATATAAATTCCATCAATTATATCCATATTTACAAATAAGCATATATATTAATATTCAAATTTAAGTCAATTTTTTTATAAATTATAAATTTTTAAAAATAATTTTTCCTTGGTCGGGTAGCTTTTTTATTTTGAAGGTTAATGATAATTCTAACATTTTTCTAACCTCCTAATTTTTTTGAGGTTATTTTATTAGAGCATTCATTTAAAGAATCGAGAAAAACTTCAATTGCAATTAATACCCCCTCAGGAATACATTCATCAATGTTTAATAGTATTTTTTCATGTAATTGAATGTGTTTTATTTTAGATTGCTCAACCAAGAGTAAGCTTTTTTGTTAATCGAAAGGATAGTATTTACTCTATCTCTTTTTCAATTTTTGCTCGATAAGTTTTTTTGAGAGAAGTAATGTATTGATTAATTCTACTTGGATTTAACTTAATTTTGTTCGCAATAGTTAAAACCATAAATTGTTTTTTAAATTTTTTGTAAATTAAGGGGAAATTGTATAATCGGTGTTGTTTATCTATGATTGCGCTTTAATTGTTTAATATTCAATTACTTATAGATATTTATATACCACGTTATGAATACATGTAGTCATTCAAAACATAGATTTAAATAATTAATGACATATTATAATTATAGTAATATATTGATATGTAATGTTTTACGAATATCTAAAAATTTATAAAATCGACAATAATTTTTTTTATATAGAATTTGTTAAAAAAAGGAAATCATTTTTTGGTAAGGATTTTTTTTCGTAAAATTGCTGAAAATAATTGAGTTAAAATTTGGAGTATCAAATGATAAAATTCAAAACAACATTAGCAACACAAAGTAGATTTGATAGTATTAATTTTAATGATTTACGATTCGGAATATATTTTTCCGACCATATTTATGTATCTGATTATATAAATGGTGCTTGGACGGAAGGAGAAATCAAGCCTTATGGGCCATTTGAAATTGAGCCAGCAATGTGTACACTTCACTATGGACAAGCATTATTCGAAGGACTAAAGGCGTTTCGCTCAGTGAAAGGCGGAGTTAATTTGTTCAGGCCTTATAAAAATGCTGAAAGGTTGAACAAATCGGCAGAGAGAATTTGTATCCCGCCATTTGATATAGAACGTTTAATTGAAGCGATGAAAGAATTGTGTAGAATTGACTATAAATTTATCCCGACTAAGAGGGGAAATGCTCTGTATATCCGCCCGGTAGCCTTTGGGACGGGAAATTTTTTAGGTGTCCATGAATCGGATACATATCGATTAATTATAATAACATCGCCAGTTGCATCATATTATCCTGAGGGTTTGAATCCAGTTCGGATAATGGTATCCGATACATATACTAGAGCTGCTAAAGGTGGTACTGGCAGTGCTAAGGTTGCAGGTAATTATGCGGCATCGCTTTTAGCAACAAAAAAAGCAAGAGAACTCGGATATTCACAGGTTCTTTGGCTCGATGCAATTTCGCATCAGTTTGTGGATGAAGTTGGAGCTATGAATATAATGTTTGTAATTGATGATGAACTTATTACTCCATCATTAGAAAATGGGACTATCCTACCCGGTGTTACACGAGACTCAGTTCTAACGATTGCAAGGGAATGGGGTATGAAAGTAATTGAACGTGCTATAAGTATTGAGGAAGTAATATCCGCCCATTCACAGGGTAAGCTCAATGAAGTTTTTGGTACAGGTACAGCTGCTGTTATCAGCCCAGTAGGAGTTTTGGGATATAAAGGCAAAGATTACATTATCAATGATAATAAAATTGGTACCTATGCACAAAAGTTTTATGATGCAATTACTGGTATTCAATATGGTGAATTGGAAGATACTCATGGTTGGATTTTACACATCGAGGTCTGATTAAATTTAACTTAAAAGATGAAATATCCAATCTTTAAATAATACATATTGTTGTTTTCAGTTTATAAACTTTAAATGGTTAATAGGTAAAATTTGATTTAAAAAAATTCAAAGTATTAAATTGGCAATAAATCACTAACTAGAATTTAAATTATTCTCCTCAAATAAAGATTGTTAAGCGTCAAATCTATTCATAGTTTTTGTACAGAGGTTAAAAATTTTTTGAAATTTGTTTTTTGTATGACACGGTTATTTATTTAAAAATGATACAAGAACAATATTTTTATTATATTAAAGTTTTAATTCTATTATGTAATTAATAATGGGTTAATTTGTTATTAGATTTAAATTGGAGATTATAATTGGGTAAAGAAGCCACTGATTCGAAAGGAAGAAATAATCCCAAAAAAACTGGCACAAGGATGCAAAATATTGAGGGAAATATAAGCAAAGGCTTATCAAACAAGTCAGAGCAAAAGAAAAAGAATATCAGGAAATTGTCAATATCAGTTGTTGTACCATTCTATAATGAAGCAGAATCACTTTATGAATTAGCAATCCAGCTTGAAAACGAGTTGCAGAATAATTTTCATGGCAATTATGAGGTAATATTTGTAGATGACGGTTCTACGGATAATTCTTTTGAGGTAGTGAAACAACTGAAATCAATGTATCCCAGATTTAAGTGCATAAGATTTAGACGCAATTTCGGAAAGTCAGCAGCATTAGCCGCAGGTTTCAAAGAAGCAAGAGGTGAATATGTAGTTACAATGGATGCTGATTTGCAGGATGATCCATCTGAAATAAAAAATTTGATAGCTAAATTAAAGGAGGGGTATGACCTAGTTTCCGGTTGGAAAAAGAAAAGATATGATCCTCTGAACAAAACCATCCCCTCAAAATTCTTCAATTTCGTTACAAGATTTATGACTGGTGTTAAAATCCATGATTTCAACTGTGGATTAAAAGCTTATAGAAATGAAGTTGTCAAGTCATTGCAAATTTACGGCGAAATGCATAGATATATCCCAGCATTGGCTCATTGGGAAGGCTTCAAGGTAACTGAGCTACCCGTTCATCATCATCCCAGAAAATATGGCAGAACGAAATTTGGATTTTCTCGGTATATTAAGGGCTTTTTGGATTTGTTGACTGTTCTTTTTACAACAAGGTATTTAAAAAGACCTTTGCACTTTTTTGGAACATTTGGAGTTTTGTTTGCAATTGTGGGTTTAGTTATAAATTTAGTTTTAACAATTGAATGGGCATTTGGTAAGACAGCATTGAGTAACAGACCACTTGCATTGCTGGGAATAGCATTAATAATAGTTGGTGTTCAATTCATATCACTTGGATTACTTGGCGAAATTATAGCAAAAAATTCAATTAAAGTTTCTACATACAAAATAAAAGAACGTTTGTAATTAAGTTATTTGTTGCAAAAATATATACAGGAAAATGAATAAATTATTAATTTTAATATTTACATTAGGCAGTTTGAATATGTACATTGCATATTCACAGTTTGAAAATAGATTTTTTATTGGTGCAGGATTGAGTTCAAATGAAATTGTTGGGAACGATTGGGGCAAGTTTCCAATCCTTGAACGGGACACAAACAAACCAGGTATAATAGGAGGCGGTTTCACAAGTTCAAATCCTGGGTTTCAATTATTAATGACTTTTTGGTTTGATACATCGGGGATCTTCCGGATTCCTCTTGGAGTCGAGTATCATTATTATGAAGGTTTACAAAGAGTACCATATACACGCCATTATACATATTTTCTCAAGCATCGGCTTGATTTATGGTCAATTAGCTTAGGGCTTGATTATGCTTTTTTGAATCTTGAGTTAGCCCAAACAAAGATTTATACTGGAATAGATTTTATTGTAAATATTTTCACAAATAATCTTTATACAGCAAATTTAATTCATTCAACTGATCCCAATATAAGTGGAGAGACTTTACGTGCATCAAAATCAAATGCAGTAAGATTTGGAACAGGGTTTAAACTTGGATTTGAAGGGTTAATTGTCGAACCTTGGTATATAAATGCAAGCTGGTCATTGTCACTAATGAATTTATTAGGTAAAGATAACTCACGTGGTGAATTATTTACACCAAATATAGATATGGAAGGTAAGGAGAACAATTCATATAACTTCAACTTTAATTTTCTTGTGCAGTACAGATTATAAGCCTTGTAATATGAATTATCCCATTTATTATCCTGATTGTCGACATTTTAGAGGTGATCTACCTTGTAAACCGCATAAAGAAAAGGGAATCCATTGTGAAAATTGTTCCGATTACATAAAAACTGATGGGAATGTATTGATTATTAAACTTGGTGCAGGCGGAGATGTTATTCGCACAACGCCATTATTGCATAGAATCAATAAAGAGTATCCAACGAAATTGATTTGGTGGCTTACAAATTTTCCCGACCTTGTGCCTAAAAAAGTGGATAAAATACTGGATTTTTCTCTTGAATCTTTGACAATCATTAATGAGATAAATTTCGATTTAATCATTAATCTCGATAAAGATTACTATGCTTGTGCTTTAGCTAAAAGATTATCAGCAAAAGAAAAATTTGGGTATACACTTAAAGATGGCAAACCAGCGCCTTTCAATCATCTTGCGGAATACAAATTTTTAACAGGTTTGTTTGATGATATTAGTAAAGCAAATACAAAATCTTATTTAGATGAGATATTCGAAATTTGCGGCTGGAAGTTTTCTGGAGAAGAATATATAATTGACTTTGAAAATTATGATTGGAAAATAGCTAATAATGGCAAGCGAATAGTTGGATTAAATACTGGTTGTGGTTCACGTTGGAGTACGCGTCTTTGGAAAAATGAATATTGGATAGAATTAGCAGAAATGCTTAAAAGTGATGGATATTATCCGATCCTATTGGGTGGCGAACCTGAACATGATAAAAATTTAACGATTTCCCGCGAGTCAGGTATTTTTTATCCGGGGCATTTCTCACTTAGCGAGTTTATTTCGCTTGTAAATCAATGTGAACTGATTGTAACTGCTGTAACTATGACTTTGCATATTGCAATTGCTTTGAAAAAACCTGTGGTATTAATGAATAATATTTTTAACAAAAATGAATTCGAATTATATGGTAGAGGCGTTATTGTAGAACCCGAAAAACAATGTCAATGCTATTTTTCGCCAATTTGCCATAATGAAAGGTATTTTTGTATGGATACTTTATACCCGGAAAAAGTGTTCGAAGCAGTAAAATCATTGTTAAACTATGCATATTCATTAAATGAGTGAAATAAAATTACATCAAAGGTTGACACTCGAAATTGAAAAATCAGCATTCGAAGGTAAGTCTATTGCGCGTAAGGATGGTTATGTAATATTTGTAATGGGAGCAGTGCCCGGTGATACTGCAGAAGTTGAAATTGTAAAAAAAAAGAAGAATTACTCAATTGCAAAGGTTAATAACATTATCAAAAAATCGGAATCAAGAACAGAACCGGAGTGTAAATATTTTGGTGTTTGTGGAGGTTGCAATTGGCAAAATTTAAGTTATCAAAAGCAATTGGAATATAAAAGAGATCAAATTATTGATGTTTTTACAAAGATTGCACGAATTGAACAAATTATGGTTTTGGCAACACTTCCATCCCCTAAAATTTATAGATATAGGAATAAGGTTGAATTTTCTTTTGGATCATCACGTTGGCTAACAATTAATGAGATACAATCTAATGCTGAAATTAAAAATAAAAACTTTGCTCTTGGATTTCATATACCCGAAAGATACGATAAAGTCCTGAATATAGATAGTTGTCTTCTACAATCGGAGGTAGGGGATAAAATTCTCAATACTATATATCATAAGGCACTTGAGTATGGATGCAAATCATACAACAGTCGGGATGATAGTGGTTTCCTGAAGAATTTAGTGATTCGAACATCACTTAATGGTGGGTTAATTGTGAATCTAATTACAGCTTCGGTCAGGGAAAGAAATGAGATAAATTTTTTGAATTGGTACATGGAATCATTCACAAAAATGTATAATGGAGATACAACGATAGTACATTCGATAAATAACAGTTCTTCACCTGTAGCTTTTAGAGAAATTGTCTTTAGCTACGGTGCTGGTTATATTACGGAAAAGATTTGTGATTTAATATTTAAAATTTCTCCATATTCTTTTTTTCAAACTAATTCATATCAACTGAATAATTTTATTGATAAAATTATAGATTTATCTCAATTATCAGAAGATTTAATAGTATGGGATTTTTATTGTGGAGTAGGTTCAATTACTTTACCGATATCACAGCGGGTATCAAAAGTTTATGGATTTGAGCTTTCATCAAGTGCAATAGAAGATGCAAATATTAATGCAAGAATAAATAATATAAAAAATGTTGAGTTTCATAAGATAGATTTAAATTCAAAGAGGTTGTCAAGCTATTTGAATGAATTTCCCCGACCAGATATTTTGATACTTGACCCACCCCGCTCTGGTTTACATAAAAATACGATTAATACAATTTTACAGATTCTTCCAGAAGAGATAATCTATGTAAGTTGCAATCCTGCAACTCAGGCAAGGGATTGTTCTTTATTACTCGAAAATTATAATATTGATTTAATTCGTCCAATAGATATGTTCCCTCATACATATCATATTGAATCATTAGCCTTGTTAACAAGAAAAAATGATTAAACACCCTAATGAAATAAGCAAATTAGAATTAAATGTATCTGAAATATATATTTCAATACAGGGCGAAGGTTTACGGAGTGGCGAATTATGCACTTTCATTAGGTTACATGGGTGCATGCTACGATGCGTTTGGTGCGATACACCTTATGCACTGGATGTAAAAAAAGGGGGAATTAAGATGAATGCCGGAGAGATTTTAGAAAAAGTAGAAACATTGAATTGTTCTTTTATCGAATTCACTGGTGGTGAACCACTAATGCAAGCTAATGTTATCCCTTTGATGTCATATTTTTGTGATTTAGGATATATTGTTGCTATTGAAACTAATGGTCATTGTGATATAAGTAAATTAGATAAGCGAATAATAAAAATAATGGACATAAAATGTCCCGATTCGAAAATGTCGAAATTCAACAATTATGAAAATATCCAATATTTAACAGAACAAGATGAAATTAAATTTGTGATTAACAGCAGAGCTGATTTTGATTGGGCTAAGTCAATTTTAGAAAAATATGAACTCAATAAACGTGTCGGAGCTGTATTATTCTCACCTGTATTTGGTCAAATTGACTTAAAAGAATTTGCCCGGTGGATAATTGAGGAAAGATTACCTGTTAGGTTGCAACTTCAATTACATAAATTTATCTGGGGTGCTGATGTACGGGGTGTATAATTATTTATATTTGCTGAATCATAAAAATATTAACTGAAAATTATTATGAAATCAGTAGTAAATATTAAAGATAAACTTGAGTTGCTTAATGATGGACTTCTTAAATTAAACAGTGGACATGGAACGATCATTTGTATTAATGGTGATACAGGCTATGGCAAGTCATTCTTGATTGAATCATTTAATAGATTTGTCAAAGAGAAGCCAGGATTATACCAAAGCGTATTAGTCGAAAATCAATCTCCGATTGGTAAATTTGATGTCAGCTTGATCCAACCAATGCTTCCCTTCTCGAGAGCATTGCAAAAACTTTTTAGTGGTGAAGAGGCAACGCCAGAAAAAAAATTAGCTAAAAACATTTTTATGACTACATTAGCATCTATGCCAATAGTAGGCGATGTATTTTATTTTGTTAAAGAAACTGCAAAGGATTGGCGGCAGTACAAAAAAGAAAAGACAAGCGAAAAAATTATCAAGGTTAGCAGTGCTGTTCAAGATTATTACGACACATTGCTTGCTATAACTGACAAAAAACCTCTTGTACTGTTGTTTGATGATTTTCACTGGAGTGATGCACAGTCGGTTGAATTAATTTCATATATAGCTCAAAATATTGACAATATTGCAATACTTATTGCTTTTACTTATCGCGAGAATTTACTACAAAGCCGTGCATATCCATTATTGAAATTTATTGATAATTTCGTAGGCAAGTACCCATCAATTTGGAAAATAGAGCTTGAGCCTTTAAACAAGCCAAGTATAAGAGAACTATGTAGAATTTACCTGCCAAAATATGAAATAAATCAGACTTTCGAAGATTGGCTTTTTGATAAGTCAATGGGTGTTCCTTCGGTTGTTACGGAGTATTTAAAATATTTTGCTATTAACAATCCGTTTAATATTGATGGGACTCTCAAAAGCGAATTATTAAATCAACTTGAATTATTTGATAGTTCAGTTAGTTCTGTTTTCGCACAACTTTTAGATAGATTGTCTGAAGAGGAAAAGAATATATTATCTGTTTGCAGTGCAGAAGGTAAAGAATTTACTGCATTAGTAGTATCAAAATTGCTGAATACAGATGTTTTAACAACTATTAAGAAATTACGCAGTATCCAGAATCGCACAGGGATAATTAAAAGTTTAGGTGCACAAATGAGATATGGGATCAAAACTACGACTTATACATTTACACAGGCATTTTACCATTCGTTTTTCGCAAAAAAACTTGAATACGAGGAATACGTTGCATTACATAGTCAAATTGCAAATATATTACAAGAGCAATTCAATAATGCTGAATCTGACGAGGTACGTGAGGAAATCGCTCCCTATATCGCTGCACATTCGGCAGAATCAGGTGATGATGAATCGGCAAGGAAAATGATGCTTTTGACCGCACAATTAGCCGGTAAATACGGTAGTTCTGAAATTGTTAGAGAAGTGTATAATGATTATATTAGTTTGAAGCAAGGAAAAGCTGAAGATAATGGCAATTTAGAAGGTATTGACTCAGATGAATTGGCTTTTCAAAGTCTTTTTAATTTGTCAAGTAATTATAGTGGTGGAATAAACGATACCCCGAATGATTCAGATGATTCAGTAAAGTTTAATTATGTTGATTTCATTACATTAAGGAAAGCAATAATTCATGATTTTAATTCGGGAGAGCTTCAATCAGTTTACAACCTTGCTACACTTTATATTAACAATCAGAATTTACAGTTCAGTACTACTGAATTACTGCAATTGTATTGTTTTGCAATCCGGTCAGCAGTGGAGTTAAATAATCTAAGTGCTGCTGAAGATCTTTACAATTCCGCTAAAGAAATTTATGAGCAAAACCAAGATGAGATTAGTTCTTGTCTTTTTTTAAATACAGCAGCTCTTTTGCATTATAAAAAGGGTAGAAACACAGAAGCATTAAAATCACTTGAAGAAGCAGCAAAATTATTGATAAACCTTCCGAGCGAATTGAAATTGTTAACAATAGCCAATCTTGGTTTAATTTTAAAAGAAAGTTCTCCAGCAATGGCAGAAAAATATATAAAAGCAGCTCGTAAATTAAGTAGTGCTATAGAATTTGATGAATTCTCGAAATTTTTGAATTAGTTGCTCTATCTGAGCATGAAATTAAGTGGAATAATTCCGACCATAATAATATCTTCTTTTAGAGGATTGAATCGCCATTGCTTCAAAGCTTCTATAGCTGCCCTTTCCAGCCGTGGGTCAGCTTTTTGCATGGGCATAACCATTCCGACTGTGCCATCGGGGAGCACAGTGAATTTCATCTTGATTTGTGCTGATGTATTGACGCCTTCAGGGAATTCAGGAATTTTTTTATAAAGTACGGTTCGATTTCCTCCCCCGCCCCATTCAATATCACCAAAACCGGACCCCTTGCCACGGCCAAATCCCCTATCGCCCAATCCAGTTCCACTTTCTGAACCATCTGGTGAACCTATATTTTTTGAATCACTACCGCTTGCTGTGGTATTACTTTTTTGATCCGAAGTTAGTTGATTTACCGGTTTTATATTTGAGGTTAATTCTGAGCTTTCTGGAGCAATACCAGGTTTTGTAAGTGAAGCAATTTTGGCATCTTCTAAATCAGATCTTGGTTTTTGTCCTTTATGAATAGTTCCTTCAGGTGTTAAGTTACCTTTGCTCATACCTGTACCGTCTCCATCACCAAAATTGAGCAAAGTAATTGGTACAGTATTTATTGGTATAACGCGTGGATTAGCGGGAGTTAATTCAATAAATGGTGCAAGTAAAAGAGCAAGGAAACATAATGTTAGGGATATACCGAATCCCCGGGCTGTATTGGTTTCCCAAGGTATTTTGATATTTACTGTCTTTTGAGTGTCATATCTTGATTGAAAAGACATTTTATCCCCCCCGGAATTATTGTACTCTATCAATCCAACTTTGAGCAAAACCATATCTCAAAGCCATTGAACGAGCTTCTTCACGTGTATTAAAGTTACCAAATCTGACTCTGTACCAGATTCGGTCTCTGATTTTTTGCGTCGATATGAAAGCATTCTCTATATTCATAGCTTTTAGTCTTTCGAGCCATTCTTCTGCATCTTCTTTCGATGGAGATGCATAAACCTGTATAGTGTAAATTTCTGTTTTAGTTTGTTGTAATGGTACAACTGGTTTATCTATTGGTTTATACGCATAATCGGGCTTTTTAGTTTCAATTCTTTCTTTTCTTGGTTTTTCTGTTGTTGCAATTTTTTCTGATACTTTTTCTTTTGGTTTTTGGGAAATGATGGTTTTAGCAGTATCAGATTTTTTGATTATAGTATCTTGTTTCACTTCAGGTTTGGTTAGGGCTGTTTTTAAAGTGTCACTAATTGTTGATTCAGTTCTTGTGCTCGTTATTTTAGGAGTGTCTAACTTTTTAGTTGTTGAAATCAATGTATCAGTTGTAAGCCTAAATAAATAAAAATCGCTATTTTCATCAAATAAGAAGATATATGATAATGAGCCGATAATGATTAATGAAAGAGCAGCAACTGCTGGTATAATTAACAATTTCCAAGGTATTGGTTTTCTCCGTTTTTTCTCTTTTATTTCACCGGAATCGTCTGGTTTAACCGCAGGTTTTTTTGTTGGTTTGGTTATATCCATAATCGGAGGCGGTTCATTGTTGTTTTCAAGAGTTTCGAATGCTTCTTCTTTTGGGAAATATGTACTCGGACGGTCGGCATCAATTTCTGAAATATTGATTATTTCGAATTCTTTTTCAGAGTCAATATCGGGTAATTCAAGTGGTTGTTCATCTGATATTTCATCCTCTTGGGTTTCAACGATCTGTTTTGATTTACTTTTTTCTAATTCTTTTTGTATTAATGCTTTTAATTCATCGTCAACAGCGATTGCTGCATCTTCTTCTGATTTGATACCAGCAATTGAATTTTCAGAAGCTTCTATGTTGGAATTATTGATTTCTTGGTCTGAATTCTCAGAATTTTCAGCAATTATTTCTGGACTTTCTATTATTTCATCTTCATAGAGTTCAAAGTCTTTAATTATGGGTTCATCGACGATAAAAGCTTGAGTTACTTCTTCGGGTTGGCTAATCTTTTCAGCTAGTAAATCTCCGGGTGATTCTTCTGATGAATCAATAAGTTGTTTGGATTCGTAATCATTAGTTGATTCTTGTGATTTATCTGTCGTTAGGTCGTCAATTTCAGAATAATTTTCAGGGAATCGAATTTCACCGGGATAATTATCCATCTTTTCAAGCTGGAAGGAATCGTCATCAGGGGATCCTGGAGTGAATCCTGATTTTATTTCTTCATCCCGAAGTTTTTCATCCGCGAATACAGCCATGTTTTAGAATTTAAAAGTTCCACATAAGTGCAAGAGAGAAAAACATATCTCTTTCTTTGTAATTACTCCAAATATAAATATTTGAGTTTAAAAGATTATCAAATTTTCCCATAAGTGTCAAATTTTTTAATAATTTCAGATAAGCACCCCCATAAACATTTGCATATGGAGCGAGTTTAATTTTATTTTCTTCATCAGCAAATCTTGAATCTATATATGTGATACCAATAAACGTGCCAAAATAATCATTCCAGGTTCTTTTATAGCTTAAATCAGCCTTAATTTTAGGTATATGAGTTATCGTTGCATTACTTAGGTTGTATTTTTCGTTGATATCAGGGCTAAAAATGGACTGGTAGGAGAGATTACCAATAATTTTATCATTGTTTGATATATCCCAAAATGCTTCGAGGCTTAGATTCGATTGTTGAGTTTTGGTATATTTGATTTCAAAAGTAGCACTATCATTTGAGTTAAAATATGGTGTTCTTTCCTGTAAATTAGATTCAATTAATGCAGTAACTCCCAGATTTGTAAGTGGATGATAGGTTAATGCAGCGTTTAGTTTTAATGTGTTATATGGGAAATCAATATTAGGAAAATTAGTAACATATGGATTTATCTCATGGAAATAACTGAGATTCCTTTTTTCTAATCCGGAAGAGGCTGAGCCTGTAATTGTGAAGGATTTATTTATTCTGAATACAGCTATGAAATCTATGAGAAAGCCTCCTCTGGCTATAGCATTTGTATTAGAAGCACCTTGTAGCCCAGTCTTTAGATTAATAGTTAGATCAGATATTTGATAGCTACCAAAAATGTTCCCTTGGAAAAAATTGGCGGCTTGGTTATGTATATTTTGTAAATCAATTGATACATCTCCGCCTATTAATATTCCATGCCAGAAGTTTTTGATTTGGAGATACCCGCCCAATATGTTTTCAGAAAGAGAATTGGGTGATTTAGTGAATTTAAGTGTAGATAAATTACCGCCAAGCTCGTATCTGTAACTTTCATAATTACCATCAACATCAACATTAAGGCTAATATTTAATACTTCCCGGCTTGGGGCTTCCGCTATTGAATAAAGCGAATAATCGTTAAGTTTAAAATTAAGATGTGTTATAGTTCGGCTTCCTCCAAAAATCCAGTATTTTTGTGGTGCTATGTATTCGAGAGCAAGGTCAAAATTTGTTTTTAAATATTCAGCGTTAATTTGATGACCATTACTGAAGTTAATATTTCCAGAAGTTGAAATCTTGTAATCATTAATATTGAAATTGTAAGCTGCGTCAATATTGCCGGTAGTGTATTTCCCGAATTCAGCTGAAATATAACCATTGTAATACTGCCTTTTTGGTAAATTTTCAGGGAGTGCGTTGAGAGGAAGCATTTGAGGTGGATGCTTCTCCAAATTATTTAAACTATCCAATTCGGATTTATTCATTGGTGAGGTTAGAACAGGATTTTGCTTTATGCCAGTTCTTACTGATAATCTTTCAACTCCCTCGATTATAAAAGCGGGTAATTCAATAGGATCTGGCTGTTTACGGGTTTCCTCACTATAAATTGATATAATATTGAGGAGAAGAAAAATCAAAACTATAAAAACATGATGTTTTAGCATAATAATATCATTTTATTTTGGTAATCTTTTTAATCTTCTTTTTGATGTTTTTCCAAAATCATCATCGGGTCGAGTTGATTCGAGGATCTGATATACTTCTTTTGCTTCTGCATAGTTATTGATTTGTTCATAGCATTCTCCTAAGTTTAATAAAGCAAGAGAATACCAATCTTCAATTCCAACATATTTTTCTCTTACGATTGTGAAAGCTTCAATAGCTTTTTCATATTGTTTTTCACGCATCCATAATTCACCGATACTGTATTGAGCTTCTGCGGCGAGCATGATATCGTTAGTATTAACAATAATTCTAGCAAATTCCTGCCTTGCATCTTCAAAATTGCCCTTAAATCTGTAATACATTGCGATTTTCCACATACTTTGGCTTGCATAGCCTGTATTTGGATAATTTTCCGATACTTCCCTGAATTTTTGTAAAGCCGAAATTGTATCGCCAACAGCTAATCTTATTTGTGCCATTTCAAAGCTTGCTTGGGCTGCGGATTGATAGTTGGCATATTTTTGTACTATCTGATTGAAAAGTGATTCAGCTCTGAAAATTGCATTTATTTTTTTTGCGTATAAACCTAATTCGAGTAAACTCAGCGGTGTATAATCGCTTTTTGGATATTTTTTCTCAAGTCTTTGGAAAGTTTTGTTTGCATTTTCTTCGTCATTAAGGTTGAGATAGCTTTTGATCATCCAATAAAGTGCCTCAGCTGAACGTTCGCTATCTGGAAATCTCTGCACGATTGTTTCATATTCGCTAATTGCGTCTTTGTATTTCCTGCCTGTATATACTAACTCAGCTTTCTTAAACTGAAAATCCAAAGCAAATGGAGAGGTTGGATTAGAAGAGATATATGTATCGATATCCTTTATGACTTCATCTTCTCTGCCGAGAGCCATTAGTGAATATTGGATGCTTCGCATAGCTTCGGGAGCTATATCGCTTCCGGGATATGATTCGATCACTATTTTGTAGTATTCTATTGCTTTTTCATAATTCCCCTGATTAAAATAAGCATCACCAATTGCATAATGTGTCCTTGGAACTAAATCGCTTTGTGGATAAGAGCTTATGAGAAAACGGAAATTATCAATAGCTTCATTATATTTTTTTTGTTGAAATCTGATCCATCCGATTAGATAAATTGAATTCGGTGCATAAGGTGATTTTGGATAACGGCGGACAAAGTCTAATAGTGCAGAAATACTTCTCTCATAGTCCCCTAATCTATATAGTGCATGGCATAGCTGATAAGCAGAATATTGGCCATGTTCTGTGTTAGGTGCTAATTTTTTTGCACGTTCGTATGCATTAGCTGCAGCCCTATAATTTTTTGTATAAAAATGCCCATCCCCTTGTCTCGATAAAGCTTCTGCAGCAAATTCTGTGTTCGGAAACTCCGTGATAAGTTGGTCAAATGTTTTAGCTGATTTACTAAATTCTTTCATTCGCAAGTAAGTCCAACCTAAACTGTAAAGTGCTTCTTCTCGGCGGTGAGAATACCTGAATTTTTCAATGAAATTTTCAAAAGTAACCGCGGCTAAGTTAAGCATTTCTGCACGGTAATAAGCCTCGGCAAGCCAGAATACTGCTTCGTCAATGCGTGGATGGTCCGGAGATTCAGCAGTAAAAGCAACTAATAAATTAATTGCATCTAGACTTTTATGCGTCATTATGTATGCAATAGCTTGTTTTAAGCGTGCTTCTGCAATGTATTTATGTTTGCCAGGTAAAAATATTTCCTCGCTATGTTGAGCTAATTTTAAAGCTGCATCATATTCATTAATAGCTTTATTCCATTGTTTAAGTTCGAGATAGGTGGCTCCGAGCAAGATATGTGTTCTAACAGTTGTTATACCATAAGTGGACTCTCTTTCTGCACGTTCGAGATATTTTTTTGCTTGTTCGTAATCGCCTTCTTCATAGTATATTTGCCCTAGTTCAAGTAGGGCAGCTCCGAGAAATTGATAATCGGGCTGGACAGTAATAGTAGATAATTCAATTTTTGCTTGTTCTGTATCCCCGTTTAATTTGAATGCAATGCTTTTATAAAGTTTTGAGATATCTTTTATTCTGAGTTCATCAGGGGTATTAGAATTGTCGTTGATTACTAGCTCGTATAGATCTATAGCTTTTTTGAAGTTATTTAAATTGAGCATAGCCCAGGCGAGACTAAATCTAACTGAATTAATAAGCCTTGAATTCTGATAGGTTTCAAGAAATGATGTAAGGATTAATTCTGCATTTTTGAAATTACCGCTTAAAATATTTGCTTCTCCACTAAGATAGTGAATTTCTTCTTTTATATTTTCAGAATTTGTTTGATCTTCGTATAATTTACCTGTTGAATCTTTAGCTTCTATATGTTCTATTGTAATTTTAGCTTTTTCGAGTAGAGCAATAGCTGCATGAGGCTGGCGAAGTATCAATCTATTATTAGCTTCCCTTATTAAAGAGGATAAATAGCTATTGCTGAATTGGTATTTCTTTTGTATTTGCGCGTAATAATTAATTGCTTCTTCATATTTTCTATTAATCTCGGCAATTTGACCGAGTGCATATAGTGCATCGTCAGTGAGTTTACCATCGGGAAATTTTTCAATACATTCGAGTAGTAATGGCTGTGCATCCTGATGTTTACCTTGATGTGCCATTGAGATAGCCTGCCAGTACAGCGAAATATGAGCTAAATCACGATAAAGGCTATCTTGTCGATTTTGAAATTCAATAGTAGATATTTTATATGAAAAAGCGAGTATTTTTTCTGCAGAAGCATAATCTCTTTGTTCAAGAGCAATAAATGAGCGTAATAGTGCTGCTGGAGCGATGAATGGTGAGTTTGGTTTATCGTTTATTAACTCGGACAATGTAACGTCGGCAAGTTTATAGCTTTTTGAGGAAAGGTAGATTTGAGCCTTAATTAAAATTGCTTTATCATTTGAGGGATTATTTGGGAATCGGCTTATTGATTTGTTTATATCTTCTTCGGATTTTCTTAAAATACCGAAATTGAGCCAATTTTCAGCATTTTCTATATATTTTGTGCCATAATCGTAAAGTGGACTGACTACCTGAGAATGGGTAATAAATGTAAAAACTAATAATAGTGATAAAGATGTCAATATTATTTTTTGATTCATTTTATTGCTTTCGAGTTTGGTTTATATAATTAACATATCGTGATAATGCTATTATATCGAAAATAAATTAAATTTGCGAAATTTATGACTATGCTGCAACGAAATATACAAACTTTTGTGCAAAAAATCTGACAAAATTTAAATTATTGCATAAAATCCTGACATAATTCTTTTTTTCGAATGCCTTTCTGACATACCATTATTAAGCAGTTACTTGAAAGAATACTATAAATTTTTGCTTTTGTTTCTCGGGCATCAATTTTTAACAAGAAAATTATACCGTAAACTTAGCATTAAATTATATCTGAATTTTGTAAAATTTGTTGAAATTTTTTGATTTAATAATCTAAATCAAGAGATTCATTAGGTCGAAAATTTAGCAAATACCCGCAGTAAAACTGCGGGTAGATTTGTTAGTTTTCGTTTAATGAAGCATAGAGATGTTTTAATCGTTTTCTTAGGTGTAAAACAGCGTATCTTTTTCTGGCGAGTAATGTGTTTATATTGACACCTGTATCTTCACTCATTTCTCTGAAGGAGACGCCTTCAAATTCATTTTTAACAAATACAATTCTTTGTTCTTCAGGTAATTCAGCTAATCCTTCTTGCACCGATTCCCAAATTGTTTTTCTTAGTAAATCATTATCAGGTGTGGAGGTGAAATCACCGAGGAAGTGTTCGAAAGTATCAACGCCCTCTTCAGCTTGTCCTGGGGTTTGTAAGTCTGAGAAAGTTTCAGCGCGTTTTTTTCTATAAGAATCAATTATTCTATTTCTAACAGCTGTAAAGACCCAGGAGGCAATGTTTTCAATTGGTTTTTGTACATTTTTTGAGGCTGCAAGAACATTAGTAAAAACATCTTGCAATATATCTTCAGCTTCTTCTTGGCTGCGCACACGTTGGCGTATAAACCCAAGAAATTTCTTTCTATCGGTTCTGAAAAGATGCTCAATTTGGCTCGCTAAATCGATCTGAGCAGAATTTTCTTTTTTGTTCTTCATCTCGTTGCTTTTAGCAACACGATTTGAACGGATTTTACCTTTTTCTTTTTTCATTTTAAACTCTCTTTCTATACCTAATTGTGAACAATAATTATATCATCAGGTATAAATCCGTCATAAAAACCTTAAATTTGTTAATAAAATTTTTTTGTACCATTTTTCTAATGTAATAGACACTTATTTTTTCAAAAAGTTTCAAAATTTCTTTTACTATACGTTCAAAATTACGAAAATTTTAAATATTTAGTATGTCAAAATGTCAGATTAATTTAAAAAATCGTCTTAATATAGTGTAATAATAAAAAATTATGCCAAACTAATATTAATTTTTGCTAATCAATTATTTTTTTCCCAACTGGCATAATATATATGGGTTCTTCATTAACAGGGATATTGAGAGTTTTTTTGACTTTGTCATTGTAGAAAGCGCCGATAACGACACAACCAAGCCCTAAAGTATAAGCTTGGAGATAGATGTTTTGAGCTGAATGTCCAACTTCTATGTACACATATTTGATTCCTCTTTCGCCATATTTAATCGTTGTGCGTTCAAAAACAGCTGCAAAAACTATTACAATGGCAGCATCTATGATACTTGATTGACCAAGTGCTGAGCTAGCCAAATCCATTCTTTTGTCACCTATCTGTAGTAATGCTAATTCGTGTTTTATTGGATCATATTTATAAATTCCTTGTTTAAGGTCAATCACATTGCCAGAAACTAGGTAAATTTCGAGAGGGTATAAAGCTCCAGCAGATGGAGCAGTGCGTAAATTCCATGTTGGATCTGTTATTCCCTGCGCTGACCAAAGTAGTTGTGAGACTTCTTCTAAAGTCAATGGTGCATTACTGTAGCTTCTGATTGAACGGCGATTATGAATTGCTCTTTCGACAGATACTTCTCCATCATATCTTGGTTCAGGTAATTGAATCATTTCAATATTCGATTTTTGCATATTCTGACCATTTAATGGATTGAAATTGATGATTAATCCGATAAAAATGATAGTTAAAGATACTAAAGATACGATTAATATGGTTTTTTTCATTTTTACTATTGTTATTGTTATAATTATATAGAATTTAAATAAATTAATACTACTTAAGTTTTCGTCATTTTGGGATATTAGCTTTAAGAAATAGCTTTGTACACCAGATTAGAATGTATGGTTGATTGCATCATCAATAAGCTCATCATGAGCGAAATTAGGCATTGTAATTTTTAAAAGAGGTTCCTTTTCCATAGCTTTTTTTACTGTGAAAATTGCATTTGGATTTCTTGCCCATGAGCGTCTTGCTAAACCATTGTTGACATCCCAATAGAGCATCATTTGAAGTTTTTTATCAGCTGAGTCAGTTCCATCAAGGACAAGACCAAAACCGCCATTTATAACTTCACCCCAACCTACGCCACCTCCATTATGAATCGAAACCCATGTAGCACCACGGAAAGCATCACCTATGACATTTTGTACTGACATATCGGCTGTAAATTTTGAGCCATCATAAATATTGGCAGTTTCTCTGAATGGGGAATCAGTTCCGGAAACATCATGGTGGTCGCGTCCTAAAACTATTGGTGCTTTAATTTCGCCATTTCTAATTGCGCGGTTAAATTCTTTTGCTATTTCTATTCTTGCATTAGAATCAGCATACAAAATTCTTGCTTGTGAACCAACAACTAAATTATTTGCTTTTGCATTGATAATCCAGTTTAAGTTATCTCTTAACTGGGTTTTTATTTCATCGGGAGCGGTTTTGAGAAGTTCTTTTAGAACATTTGCAGCAATTTTATCTGTTATTTCAAGATCTTCACTTTGACCGGAAGTACAAACCCAGCGGAAGGGACCAAATCCATAATCGAAGCACATAGGTCCCATAATATTTTCGACATAGGATGGGTATTTGTAGTTACCTTTATCGTCGAAAATATTTGCACCGGCGCGACCGGCTTCAAGTAGAAATGCATTTCCATAATCAAAAAAGTACATTCCTTGGGAAGCTAATTTGTTTATGGCTTCAACTTGCCTAATGAGGGAGTATTTGACCTTTTCTTTGAAAGTTGTTGGGTTTTTTGCCATTAATTCATTCGACTCTTCGAATGTTAATCCAACGGGATAGTATCCACCGGCAAAAGGATTGTGAAGAGAGGTTTGGTCAGAGCCGATATCAACCTTTATGCTTTTTGAAATCAGAAATTCCCATAAATCAACTATATTACCAAGGTATCCGATTGAGACGGCTTCGGAATTTTTCTGGGCTTTATCAATTCTGATGGCTAATTTATCTAAATTGGTGTAAATTTCGTTAAGCCACCCCTGAGAATGGCGTTTATGCAAAGCTTTGGGATTAATTTCTGCAATTACTCCAACAGCCCCAGCTATGACTGAAGCTTTTGCTTGAGCACCTGACATACCGCCTAATCCTGAACTTACAAATAATTTACCATTTAAACTATCATATCCATTGAGTCGGCCTGCATTTAACAAAGTGATAGTAGTACCGTGGACAATGCCTTGTGGGCCAATATACATATATGATCCGGCAGTCATTTGTCCATATTGGGTAACTCCTAATGCGTTGAAGCGTTCGTAATTTTCTTTATCAGAGTAATTTGGTATTATCATGCCATTTGTAACGACAACTCTTGGGGCATCTGGATGTGATGGGAAAATTCCGAGGGGGTGACCGGAATACATAATAAGGGTTTGTTCATCAGTCATTTCAGCTAAATATTTCATAGTCAATCTGTATTGAGCCCAATTTTGGAATACAGCACCATTGCCTCCATAAGTAATAAGCTCGTGTGGATGCTGGGCAACAGCTTCGTCTAAGTTATTGGAAATCATTAACATAATTGCAGCACAATGTTTAGATTTATGGGGATAATGGTCTATTGGGCGTGCATATATTTTGTATCTGGGACGAAAGCGGTACATATATATTCTACCATAGATTTTTAGTTCTTCAGCGAATTCAAATGCTAAAACTTGGTGATGCTTTTCATTGAAATATCTAAGTGCGTTTTTAAGGGCTAATTTTTTCTCATCTTTAGTTAGAGTATCACTTCTTTTGGGTGCGTGATTTACAGATTCGTCATACGGAAGAGGCTCTGGTAATTCATCAGGTATGCCTTCTAGAATGGCTTTTTGGAATTCATCAATATTCATTTTACTAACCAAATTTTTTTTCTAATTCTTCTAATTCTTGTTGTTCGAGGGCGTGTTTTTTGAAAATTTCTCTAAGATTTTCCCAAGTATATATACCTGTATTATGTCCATCTCCCCACTCAACAGCAATAGCATAATTTCCAACTTTTTTTATATTCTTCAAATCATTCATACCTGCTTTGAATGTCGAAAGTAAAGGAACATCCATACTAAAAGAGGACTTTTTTTGCTCGGTTGTGCATAGTGCACAGGGACATTCCTTCCTTAAATGCTCTAGTTTGATTGTAGCACTAAATCCATCACTAAATTCGCAAGCCAGAAGATATGGCTTGGGTTTATAAATCTTTATAGGTTTAATAGTTGACATAATTCAAAATTAATGAATTTCAAGAGTAATATCAAACTGGATTGACTAAACTTTGCAATCATAGTGTTTTTAGTAATTCTTTTTAAAACGTATTTGGATCCTACTAACAACAATGCAAATACAATTGGTATAATGATTTTGTTTCAATAAAATCAATAATTTAATTTGATTTGTACATAAAATATACATTGATATTTTGAAATAATTAATAGGCAGTAATTTATGAATAAAGAAGTATTAAATACTGATATACTTGTGGTGGGGGCAGGAATAGCAGGTATATCAACGGCACTTGAAGCAGCTGAAACAGGCTTTAATGTAATACTAATTGAACAAAGTCCATTTATTGGTGGAAGAGTGACGCAGTTGAATCAATATTTTCCTAAATTGTGTCCACCAAGCTGTGGATTGGAGATAAATATAAAAAGGTTAAGGGAAAATCCATTAATCAAGCTTTATACACTTGCAGAAGTGAAGGATATTACTGGGCAGAAGGGCGATTTCGAAGTGAAAATAGCCATAAAACCGACATATATAAAAGATAACTGCCAAAATATTGATGAAATAATTGAAAAATGCCCATACGAACGTAAAAATGATTTTGATTTTGGATTGAGCAACACAAAGGTTATATACAAAGCACACAATAATGCTTATCCTGACAAATATGTCTTAGACAGATCTAGCCTTACAGAGGAACAATTAAAATTTTTATCTGAAGCTTTTCCTGAAGCCATTGATATAAATCAAAAAGAGAGAGAAATTTATGTCAAAGCAGGTTCAATTATATGGGCAAGCGGTTGGCAACCCTATGATGCAAAAAAATTGGATAATTTAGGTTATGGTAAGTTCCCAAACGTATTGACAAATATGGAGCTTGAACGTTTATTCGCTTCTAATGGTCCTTATGGAGGACAGCCAAAATTTAATGGTTTTAACAATGGAATTCTTAAAAGTGTGGCATTTGTACAATGTGCGGGTTCGAGAGACGAAAATCATTTAGAATATTGCTCATCAGTATGTTGTCTTGCTTCAATAAAGCAATCTCAATATATTCGCCAATTATATCAAGATTGTGAAATACATATTTATTACATTGATATTCGCACGCCCGGAGTATTTGAGGAATTTTATAACACTTATACACAAGATGAGAAAATCTATATCCACCGTGGAAAAGTAGCTAAAGTTATTGGTAATAATAATGGCTTAATAGTAGAAGCAGAGGATACATTATCCGGGAAGTTAGTACAAAGAGCACATGACCTTGTCGTATTAGCTGTTGGTATGCAACCAGATACACAAAAACTTAAATTGCTTATGCCCGAAGTGCTTGATAAGAATGGATTTGTCCGAACAGATATAGATACAGGTATAATTGCTTGTGGAGTTTGCACAAGACCAAAGGATGTAGCTTCTACAGTACAGGAATCAACTGGTGCAGTAATGAGAGCTATTCATTATATTAAGGGAGGAAATTGATATGGCAGAAAATAAAAGATTGGGTGTTTATATTTGCTCGGCTTATGGCATTGGCGAAGCTATTGATTGTGAAAAATTAGCCGAGGACTTGAAAAAAATTGAAAATGTAGTTATTTGTAAAGTTAGAAAAGATTTATGCACAGAATCCGGTGCTGATGAAATTAGACAAGATATTATTGAACATAATCTTGAAGGTATTGTAATTGGAGCAAGTTCACCAAGATTTCACACAGAAATTTTCAAATTTGACCCCAAAATTGCAGTTGATAGAGTAAGCTTAAGGGAGCAGGTAGCTTGGACCCATGAACCAAAGCATAAAGAAACACAAAGACTGGCACTTGATTATATGATGATGGGTATTGCCAAGTTGAATACATTCGAACCACCAGAGCCAATGATTTTAGACATAAATGAAACTGTAATGGTAATTGGTGGTGGTGTAACGGGAATGAATGCTGCCTTAGCTACAACAAAAGCTGGTTTTAATGTTATCCTTGTTGAAAAGGAGGCGGAACTTGGTGGCTTTTATCGAAAATTGTACAGGCTGACACCGACAAAGGAACCGTTTAATGAATTAATGATTAATCCATGCGAAGCATTAATCGAGGAGGTAAAATCCGATCCTAAAATTGAAATTTTAACCAATACAAAAATAATTAGCACCTCAGGTCAGCCAGGGATGTTTGATGTTATTGCGAAATCAAATGGAGAGGAAATAAGATTCCAGGTGGGTACAATAGTTCAAGCTACAGGTTGGATACCTTACGATGCTACAAAACTCTCACATCTTGGTTACGGTTTGGATAATGTATTAACTAATATCGAATTAGAAGAACAATTTAAAAAGAATACTTTTGAGACAGATAAGGTAATTGAGAATGTGGTATTTATTCAATGTGCAGGTTCAAGAGACCAGAATCACCTTCCTTATTGTTCTTCGGTTTGTTGTATGACATCATTAAAACAGGCTTTATACATACGGGAAAAATATCCTCATTCTAAAATTTATATCATTTATAAGGATATACGTACGCCCGGACCTTATGAAATGTTTTATAAGCGAGTGCAAAGCGAAGATAATATATTTTTGACAAAGGGAGAAATCAAATTTGTCCAAAAGGTTAATGGTCATTTAAATGTTACCGTAGGCAGTACATTATTAGGCGATGAAATTTCGATAGATGCAGATTTACTAGTTCTTGCAACTGGAATGGTACCAACGACTGCTGTAGAGGAAAATGGCAACAAGAGTGAATCTGAAGGAGAACCCCAGGAGATACCGCTTTCGGGCAATAGAATAATTCATTCAAATATATTGAATCTGACATACAGGCAAGGACCTGAATTACCTTTACTCAAGTATGGTTTCCCAGATTCACATTATATCTGTTTTCCATACGAAACTCGTAGAACGGGTATTTATGCAGCCGGAACAGTACGAGCACCGATGGATAGTGTTTCAGCCAAATCAGATGCTTATGGAGCGGCACTGAAAGCTATTCAGGCCTTAGTAAATATTAAAAAAGGAACGGCGTTGCATCCACGTTCTGGTGATATGTCTTTTCCCGATTTCTTTTTGCAACGCTGTACCCAATGTAAGCGATGTACCGAGGAATGTCCCTTTGGTACTTTAGACGAAGATGATAAAGGAACACCAAAGCCAAACCCAAATCGTTGCCGCCGCTGTGCAATATGTATGGGAGCATGTCCCGAGAGAATAATCAGCTTCAAAAATTACTCAGTAAGAATGATTTCCGAAATGATAAAATCTATATATATACCGACCGAAGAAGAGGATGGGGAAGCTCCACCAAGGATACTTTGCTTTATGTGCGAAAACGATGCTTATCCATCGCTCGATATAGTTGCGGCTAAGAAAATTAAATACACTCCATACGTTAGAATAATACCATTGAGATGTTTAGGTTCGACAAGTATAAGTTGGATTGCTGATTCACTTTCACAAGGCTTCGA
Source organism: Candidatus Kapaibacterium sp. (assembly GCA_938031175.1). Classification (GTDB taxonomy): domain Bacteria; phylum Bacteroidota; class Ignavibacteria; order Kapaibacteriales; family UBA2268; genus CALHGZ01. The sequence goes on from CALHGZ010000009.1 coordinate 172,207, forward strand.
CGGTGTAATTCTTTTCGGTTGTAAATATGGAGATGATTATCAATGCCATTTCATAAGAGGTAGCGAAATTGCAAATACAAGAATGGAAAATGTTCAGGAAAAATTGAAACAGTTAGCTCTTGAACCCGAAAGAGTTGAATTACATATGCTTTCGATTGATGAATACGATAAAATTCCTGGTATTTTCAACAGATTTGCTGAATTGATCGAAAAAATAGGTCCTAATCCATATAAAGAAATGTAAATTTAAAATAAATGGAGTTCAAAAATGGCAACAAAAAGTGAATTGCAAAATAAAGAAACGGCTTGTAAAACGGTTATGGATTATATCACATTAATAAATGAGGCATTGATCGAACCAAAAGATATGGATTATGTAAAAGAATTATTAAATAAAGCCGAAAGTATATGTCAATTACCTTTGGATTACATCAAAATTGCAGAAATATATATCGAGCAATTAAATGATAAAGATTATGCTGCTGATTTATATGAAGAAGCAGAAAGTGCCTGTTTCGAATCCCTTGAATATGCTGAACTTGCACACAGTATTGCCAAAAATTTAGGAGATAAAGACAAAGCAAAACAATTGCTCGAAAGTGCTTCAGATTCTGCTAAAAAAACAGAAGAAATACTAAAAATAGCAAATTATGTATTACAGGATATTGGTGATGAAGAGCTTGCTCAACAACTTTTTAGCAAGGTAGAATCTCATTGTAAGCAATTTGAAGATTATTCAAAACTTGCCGCTTCGCTTGTCAGTGAAGGTCAATCGGATATAGCAAAAGAAATCTATAAGAAAGCTGAAAGTAAAATTGATGGTATTGAACAGACTGTGAATTATGCTCTTAAATACTATGAGTTATTTGGTGAAAAAGATATCGTTTTATCAATTTTAGAAGAACAAGAAGAGGAGGCACAATTCACAAAGGAATTCATAAAACTTGCGAGTGGGTATAAGGAATTACCTGATTGTACTGAAAAGGTCAAAACCATGCTTGAGAAAGCTGAGGAATTTGCAATGACAGGCGAGGAAACTATTGCTCTTGGGCTTGCGTATTGGCAATTGCTCCGGGATAAAGAATCTTCAGCAAATGCTTTCGAAAAAGGGCTGAAAGATCTTAATGATAAGCAACAATTGATTGATTTTGCTAAAATTATTGCCAAAGAGTTAAATTTGAACGAACTTGCAAAGAAGTTCTACCAGAGAGCTGAAAGCAAAATGAACTCGGCAAATGAGTTAATTAATTTAGCAGATGCGATTTTGAATGAGATTGCTGACAAAGAGTTTGCTAGGCAGATTTATGAGCGTGCTGAGGCTTCAATAAATGAACCAAATGAATTAATTATTGTGGCTGAAAACGCTCTCAACAAGTTAGCTGATAAAGATTTTGCATTGAAAGTATATACAAAGTCATTAAGTAAGGCTGAAAAGTTTACTGTTTTAGTGAATATAACTAAATCAACCGGGAAATTTTTGCGAGATAATGAATTTAACCGACTTGTAATAAATAAACTGTTATCACTTGCTTCAGGGACGAATGAACTGATTGAGACAGCCAATTTAGCAATGGAAATATTAAATGACAAAGCCTTTGCTGAACAGGTACTTTTAAAAGCAGAAGAGGAAGTAACTAATCTACAAGAAATGCAATCTGTTACTGCCGCTGTTGAGCAATATTTTTCTGAAAATGAAGAATGGCTTGCAAGGGTTCAGGAAAAGCTCAAGAAGCGCGAAGAGAATCAATCTAAATATGAGGAATTTCTGAGAAGAGAAACAAACGCAAAGTTTTTCAAGGATTACCTTGTTTTACTCGATGATATGATGGTTGAATTGCAGGATAAATATTATGCTAAAAAGATTTTGCAAACAGCAGAGAATTTTTTGGACAATTCCTTCTTTGATATTGGGAAATATGAAAGATTAATAGAATCAATCAAAAAATATAAGCTTGATGATAATTGGATTGAGAAAATTCTAGAAAAATTATTCTATAAAAGAATTATATTCCATTTTGATTTTCATAAATTTATTGAGTTGTTATTTAAATTTTATGATAAAGAAGATGCTCTAACTCTTGCTTCGGATTATATCCAAAAGTATGAGTATCGTATTGATTCTAAAGCTTCAAAATCAATTTATGATTATACAGATCTGGCAATTTCTACTTATAACTTGCTTGGTAAATCGAATTATTCTCTGCAACTAATCGAGAAAGCATCAAAGCTACAATGCTCGTATTTGGAATTAGTTTATTTGAGTCGATTAGCTGAATTATTTGGTGATAGAACTGCAGCAAGCCTTTACCTAAATCAGGCTGTTGTTAAATGTCAAGTAATGGATCAAGTTATTAATCTGACAAAACGATTGCTGGCACTTGGATATAGTGATGATATGGTCAAATCTATTTATAAGGAAGCTGGTGAGAGAATAACACAGCGAAATAATCGCATTGAATGGATTAAAGGCATTGTAGAGATTTTTCAGGATAGATATTGGGCTGAAACAGAATTAAAGAAAATTGCAAATGAATTTAAAACGGATTTCGATAAAGAAGAATACAAAATGTTGAAAGAACGATTGATGGCTTCGTTTTAGAGTTTGATTATGCAATAAACCTCCCTATTCTTTTGGGAGGTTATTATTTTAACGATTAAAATTAAAAAGATTGATAATTATGTTTAGGATTACTTTAATATTGCTATTTGTATTTTTTTGCTTTGTTCGATCTGAGGAAAATCATTCTAATTATCTGGATGGCTGGAAAATAAATGGTTATACTCAAATGCGAACAGAAATAGACGGAAGGGATTTTTCCAATAAGACATACCCACTCCTGTATTCTCATATAAAAATCAATGTTTCGGTTGAGAAAACAGTTTTAGATAGAATAACTTTTTTCATTCAGTTGCAGGATTCCCGAATGTTTGGCCAAACCAAAAATACGATTCGGTCAATTGGCAACATTGATTTACATCAAGGTTATGTTCAAATTGATAGTCTGATTGATGAGAACTTCTGGTTTCAGGTCGGACGATTTGAGATGCCGTATGGAAACCAACGGATATTCGGAATCAATCCCTGGAATTATATTGGTAGAGCATTTGATGGATTACGCATTGGCTACAAGACGAATTTATTTACATTAGATGCTTTCAATCTTGTGCATACCTTGAACAATGAATTTATAGGCAATGCAACTCCTGATTTATATTCATTCCCAGCAAATCCGGATACAAGTCACAGTATTTACGGTTTCTGGTCGAATTTAAAACTTTTTGGGAAAAATAATGGACTCGATATTTATGGATATTATGAAATCAATCGTAAAGAAACAAATGGCAATCCGAATGTTGCAAGATATACTACAGGTTTAAATTATAATTTTAGAAATTACAATTTTGATCTATTTGCCGAGTTAGATTATCAGTTTGGGAAAATAAGAGGTATTAATGTTAACGCTTATCTCGCTCGTTTAACAGCAAGGTACAAACTTAATACAATCAGTATATTGGCAGGAATAGATATTCAATCCGGCAATCGTGAGGAAGGGCAAATTAATTTATTCGACGCAACATTTGGCGCAAAGCATATGTTCAATGCTAATATGGATTATTTCTCCCGAATACAGCCAAGTACAATGGGATTGGGCTTAAATGATTATTTTTTAAGAGCTCAATATGAAGTTAATAATAATCCCTGGGTAGGTATCCTTGAATTACATTATTTTACCTCCAACCAAAAAAGTCAAAGTGGATTGTCGGATTTAGGTCCTGAACTTGACCTTGTATTGAGATATATGTTTACCAAAAATATATACTTAGAATGGGGCGGTAGTTTGTATTTCCCCGGTAAATTGATGCAAGAGATTTACACGATTAATCTTGGAGATATGAAAATTATAAGAAATGATATAGGTTTCTGGTCGTATTTAATGATTCGTGTCTCAATTTAATTGATAGGTGAAAATTGAAGTATCTGGTAATTGGAAATAAAGGGCAGTTAGGAAGACAATTTCAGCAAATACTCGAAAGTCAGGGAGTTGAGGTATTAGGCTTTGATCTTGATAAACTCGATATAACGGATTTTAGTGAAGTTAATAAGTATGTCAATCAGATTAAGCCCAAGATTGTAATTAATTGCAGTGCATATAATTTTGTTGACAAAGCAGAATCAGAAGCAGAGCTTGCACATAAAGTAAATTCTGAAGCTGTTGGTAATTTGGCAGTTTTATGCAAGCAAATTGGGGCTTTGTTTGTCCATTTTAGTACTGATTATGTATTTGATGGTTCAAGTAAAATATCTTATAAAGAAGATGACTCTGCTCAGCCAATTAATGTTTACGGTAAAAGCAAACTGGCTGGGGAAAAATATATTAAAGAAGTCACTGAAAACTATCTTATATTTAGGCTAAGTTGGCTCTATGGGACAGGCAAGCAAAATTTTATAAGTAAATTACTTGATTGGGCAAAAAATAAAAGATTATTAAAAATAGCAAAAGATGAGATTTCCGTACCGACATATACAGGAACAGTTGTTTGGTTAGTTCAAAAGGCAATGAAAAGTGAATTAAGAGGCTTATATCATTTAGTTAACGATGGATTTTGTTCCAGGTTTGATTGGGCTAAATTCATCATCGACGAAATGGCGATGGATAACATAATTGAACCTGTTGATAAAGAAATATTCAAATTACCTGCCAAAAGACCTGACTTTTCAGTGTTGGATAATACAAAAATTAAAAAAGATCTTGGAATTTCGATACCAGATTGGAAGATGGACTTACGATATTTTCTGTTTAATTTAAGACATCAGAGTTATTCCTTTTGAGCAAGAATAAGATGATAACTATTTTATCGTCTTTTAAAAATATTGGAATCAAATATTAATTCAGATTAAAATTTTGAATAATATGGGAAAAACTTTGTTAATTATTTTTATGTTAATTTTATTTTTATTTTCTTTTGCGATTTTTGCAATAGACAAAACAAATTTTAGCCAAAAACAATCTAAGCAGTTAAAGGGAACCATGGAAAACAAAATAAATAAAAGCGAAGAACATTGGAAATGTGAATTGACAGAAGAACAATACTATATTACTCGTCAGAAAGGTACTGAAAAGCCATTTACGGGTAAGTATTATAATTTTTATGAAAAGGGCATATACGTTTGCGTATGTTGTGGCAATGAGCTATTTTCATCAGAAACGAAGTATAATTCGGGTAGTGGTTGGCCTAGTTTTTATCAGGCGATTAAAAGTGAAAATATAATCGAAAAAGTTGATTACAGCCATGGAATGATACGTATGGAAGTACAGTGTAGTAAATGTGGTGCTCATTTAGGTCATGTTTTTGAAGATGGTCCACAGCCCACTGGTCTCAGATATTGCATTAATTCAGCTTCTTTAAATTTTAAACCGGATAAAAATGATAAGTAAGACTTACAAATTCAATCTTGATTCAATTTTATGTTAGCATATAATTAATTTTCAAAATTATATATATATTAATCTCCTAAAAACTGCTATTTTTGTAAGAATTTAATTAATTAGTTTAAAATCAATAATTAAACATACAATCAATGAGCTTTATAAACTTATTTTCAAATGATGTAGCAATTGATTTGGGTACAGCCAATACATTAATCTGGATGAAAGGCAAAAATATAGTATTGAATGAACCATCAATAGTAGCTTTTGACAGTACGACAAAACACATAATTGCCATAGGCAAAGATGCTTTGGCAATGCTTGGCAGAACACATAAAGATATTAAAATAATTCGTCCCTTGCGAGATGGAGTCATTGCTGATTATGAAATAACCGAAGGAATGCTTCGTGCATTTATTAGAAAAGTATCTATGAGTTGGCAACCGGCTCGTAGGGTAGTAGTAGCCGTGCCTTCTGGCATAACTGAAGTCGAAAAACGCGCTGTAAGAGATAGTTGTGAACATGCTGGAGCAAAAGAAGTTCATTTAATAGCCGAACCAATGGCAGGAGCAATCGGCATTGGATTAAATGTTCATGAACCTGTAGGAAATATGATTGTTGACATTGGTGGAGGTACAACTGAAATCGCTGTTATTGCACTTTCTGGAATTGTTAGCGATGAATCAATAAGAATTGCAGGTGATGAGATGACATCAGCCATAGTACAATATTTCAGGCGTACACATAATATTTTAATTGGTGACCGGACAGCAGAAGTTTTAAAATGTCAAGTAGGTTCAGCATATCCACTGGAAGAAGAGCTTGAAATAGAGGTCAAAGGGCGGGATTTAGTATCAGGTATCCCTAAAATGATTACTGTAAGTTCCGTTGATATACGTGAAGCACTATCCGAGTCAGTTTCCATTATTGTCGAAGCAGTACTTAAATTGTTGGAACGCACACCACCCGAACTAGCCTCTGATATATTGGATAGGGGAATTATGCTAACAGGTGGAGGTGCTTTGTTAAAAGGTCTTGATGAAAGATTGAGAAGGGAAACAAGCCTCCCAGTTCACGTAGCTGAAGAACCCCTCACTGCAGTTGTACGAGGAACGGGCAAAGTTCTGGAAAATTTATCTGAATATTCATCAGTGCTAATTAAAAGCACAAGATATTAATATCTTTATTTTCTTATACAGCATTTGGGGGCAAAACTTTGGAGAAATTCCTCAATTTTGTAAGCCAGTTTAAAGAATTAATAGTTTTCTTAGCATTAGTCATAATAAGTCTTTCATTGATATCACTTGATGATGTATCAAAAATTGGTGGTTTTAGAACGGTTGTAATCGGTACGGTCGGCTGGTTTCAAAGGTTATTTGCCTGGATACCTAACCCGGGCGCACTTGAATCAGAGAATCGGGCGATCAGAGAACTGAATATTCAGCTTTCCGAGGAAGTGATGAGAATGCGAGAAGCATTACATGAAAATCAGAGATTAAGAAAGATGTTAGAATTAAAAGAGAAAACAACAGAGGATTTAGTTATTGCTGAAGTTGTTGGGAAATCTACAGTACAATTAAGAAATTATATAACAATTGATAAAGGTAGAAATTCAGGAATAGATTATGGAATGTCGGTTAGAACAGATGCTGGTTTGGTAGGAATTGTTATTGGCTTGACAGATAATTTTTCTCTTGTAGAACTTATCCTTAATCGTAATGTCAGAATTGCTTGTAGATTCCAGAGGACAGGTATTAATGGAATAATTACTTGGGAAGGGGGAGAGCATTTACTTGTAAAAAATATACCTCAATCCTTCGATGTAGCTGTTGGAGATGTTATTGAAACTTCAAATTACAGCAATAGATACCCAAATTATATACCAATAGGTAAAGTTATAAATGTAGAAGCAGATAAAGGTTCTCTATTTAAAAAAATATTAGTTGAACCATATGCCAATTTTAACTCATTAGACCAAGTTTTTGTAGTAAGATATATCCCAGACAGAGAGAGAATCGAACTGTTAAAGGAGATGGAGGAAAGTTTAAGAATTAAATTAGGACAAGCAGGTAGATAAATGAAGGTTATTTACAGTAATGAACATAAAAAGCAAAAGAGAACAATTCGATTTATTTATTACACAATAATAGCCTTACTTATATCCATATTACAAGTAAGTATACTCGAGTTTATTTCTGTTAGTTCAATTACACCTGATTTTCTTATAATTTTAATTGTCTGGATAGCACTTGTAGAAGGTAGATTATGGATATTGTTTGCTGCATTTATTTATGGGATCATTTTTGATTTTTTGTCCAATGATTTAATGGGCATGAATGCTTTGACAAAGACCATAGTAGCATTTGTTGCTGGTTTGTTTTATAAAGAGGCTAAATCTGATATTCAATTGTCATCTTTACGCTTTCCTCTAATTGTACTTATTTGTTCTATCGTTCATAATCTGGTTTATTTTCTATTTTACTTTAATCCAAGCGGAGCTTCATATATTAATATGATATTAATTAATGGCTTAGCTAGTTCTTTATACACAACGGTTTTTTCAATTTTCCCAATGTTTATGTCAGTGTTTCGTAATAGATAACAAATTATTTAATGTGCTATGTATCTATCAAAATTAGAAATATATGGATTTAAATCCTTTACGGATAAAATCATTTTTAAATTTAATGGTGGAATAACTGCAATTGTCGGTCCCAATGGGTGTGGCAAATCAAATGTTGTGGACGCCATACGTTGGGTTCTTGGTGAGCAAAGAACCTCTGTACTTAGATTAGAGCAAATGGAAAATATAATTTTTAATGGTTCGGCAAAACGAAAACCGCTGTCAATGGCTGAAGTAAGCATTACAATAGAAAACACAAAAAATATATTACCGAGTGAATATAGCGAAGTACAAATAAGCAGACGATTATTTAGGAATGGAGAAAGTCAGTACTATATTAATAAAGTCAGGTGCCGCCGTCGTGATATAATCGAATTGTTTATGGATACTGGTATGGGACCGGATTCTTATTCAGTAATTGAACTTAAAATGGTAGAATCTATTTTAAACGGCAAAGTTGAGGATAGAAGGAGTTTATTCGAAGAAGCTGCTGGAATAAATAAGTATAAATCCAGATTGAAAGAAGCTATTACTAAGCTTGATTTGGTTCAGCAAGATATTACCAGATTAATGGATATTAAGATTGAGCTTGAGAAAAATGTCGCTTCTCTTGCTAGGCAAGCTGCAAAAACTAAAAGATACAATAAATTAATCGAAGAATTAAAAATTCTTGAAACGAAAAGTTTATTACATAATTATAATAAATATTTAAATAAAGCTGGAGAAATTGAAAAAATAATCAATATTCATAATGAAGAGCTGATAGAAATAAAAAAGCAGTATGAAAAATTGAATCAGGAACATAAGCAATTACATTTACAAAAAAATCTTAAAGAGGAAGAGTTACAAAAAGCTAAAGAAATTGAAACAAATTTACTTGAAAAGTATCATAACCTGGTACGAGAGAATGCGGTTCTGGCTGAAAAACAAGAAAATCTAAAAAATTTAGATCTAAAATCCAAAATTGAAATAAAAGAAAATGAAGAAAAAGTAATTATCTATTCAAAGAATTTAGAGCAACTTGAAAAAGAACTTGAATTACTAAACAATACACTATACCGAGAATTTAAAATAAATCTGGAAGGACAAAAAGAAGAATTAAAAGCACTAGATAACGAATGGAAGCAATTAAAAGATAGAGTCTCTGATTATTCTAATGAGTTGGCATTAGCAAAAAATCAGTTAAAACATCTTGAAGATGAAATCATCAAGTTAAAACAAAGAAGAGAATCCCTCTTTAAAAGTAAAGAAGATGAAAATAAAAATTTAAGTCAACTGGAAAATGAAACAGAAAATTTAAAATCAGTATTGAAAGATGAAATTGATATAAAAAAGATTTTTGAAGCAGATATAAAGACAAAAAGGCATGAGATAGATAATAGAATTGCAAAAAGAGAGAATATAAAAAATGAAATAGATAAACTGAAAGACACACTATCGAAATTAAATATAGATATAGGAAATTTACAAACCCAGTTTGAACTCCTAACCAGTTTAGAAATATTTACGGGAAGTGTAAGATTTCTTAAAAATAACAGCGATTGGGATCAAAATAGCGAAAAAGTTACTTTAGGCGAGTTGATTGGTATTGATGAAGTGTATCGAACAGCTTATAGCGCTGCATTAGGTGAATACACTGATTATTTTTTGATTAATGATGAAGAATCGGCAATAAAAGCAATCGATATTTTACAAAAATTGAATAAAGGACGGGCAGGTTTTATTTATGCGAAGAGTATTGAAACTGTTTTTGAAAATATTAAAGAATTGCCATTTAATGACAATATCATAGGATGGGCAAGTGAAATACCTCGGGTTGATGAGGAACTACGTAAAATTTTAAGGATAATATTACGGAATGCTCTCATCACCAAGAAAATTGAATTTAGCGAGGCATTTGAGCTAATTAATACTGAAGGCATTGATGCAATTATAATGCTTGACGGTACTATTTTAAAGAAAAATGGAATTTTTGCTGGGGGAAAATCACAAAGCAGTACTTCTTCTTCAATCGCACTTAAAGAAAGGGTGGCAAGAATAGGTCAAGAAATTGAAAATTTACTTGCCGAAAAGCTCATTATTGAGACTGAAATTGTTAATCATAAAACTGAGTATGAAAGTATTACCATTGAACCAGTTCAAAATGAGTTAATCATTGCTGAAAAGTCTTTTTCCCAATGCAATCAGAAAATTTCGGATTTGAATTTCAAAATTCAGTCTAATATTGAGAAAATCAATTTTAAGAAGTTAAATATCAAAAGATTGGATGATGAGATAAATGAAATTGAATTGAAAATAAGTGAAATCGATGAAAACATTTTAAAAATCAGGAATAATATTGCAGATGAGCAGATGAATTATGATTTAGCCAACTCTGAACTGCAAGAACTGGAGTGTCAAATTGCCAGTAAACAAGAAATAATCGATGATTATGAACATAAATTTCTCGAAATACAAATTGAAATATCCTCAAAAAATAATGAAATCAATTCAATAAAAAGAAATCTTAATCAGATTCGGGAACAAAATAATTCTCAAGTAAATCAATTGGAACAGATAAGAAAAACTTTGAACGAAACAGAAATCAAGCAAAAAGAATTGGCAAATAGAATAGTTTTAATAAATGAAGAAATAGATAAATCCAAGTTGAAAATTGATCTTATCATAAATGAATTGAACAATATTAATAGTCAACTCGAGATCCTTGTAAATGAAATTAAACTTGCAATGGATAAAATGGAAAGTTCAAAACATAGAATACATCAAGCGGAAATATCTTTAACGGAATATCGAAGTTATATAAATAATTTAAAACAAAAAGCAAAAGAGCTTTATGGATTCGATCCCGAAGTCAATCAAATAGAAATTGAACCGAATTTTTCAATCGAAGATGCAGAACAAACAATGAATATGTTGAAAGATAAACTATCAAGTCTTGGAAATGTTAATTTTCTTGCACTTGAAGAATTCGAAAAGGAGAATGAAAGATTAAGATTTCTTGCAGAACAAATTGACGATTTAACAAGTTCGGAAAAAAACCTAAATGAGACTATCAATGAAATCAATATAAGTGCAACAGAGCGATTTTTAGAGACATTCAAAAAGGTACGTCTCAACTTTTCAAAACTTTATAAGATTCTATTCGGTGAAAACGGAACTGCCGACTTAAAATTAGTTGGTGATAACATACTTGAGTCAACAATTGAGATAATATCAATTCCGCCAGGTAAAAAACCACATTCAATTGAGCAGATTTCTACAGGTGAAAAGACTTTAACTGCTATAGCTTTACTTTTTGCGATTTACTTAGTAAAACCGTCACCTTTTTGTATATTAGATGAGGTGGATGCACCACTTGATGATGCTAACATTGACAAATTTTTAAATTTAATCAGGGAATTTAGCAAAGAAACACAATTCATTATTGTAACACATAACAAAAGGACAATGGAATCAGCTGATACTCTATATGGTATAACAATGGCTGAGGAAGGTGTATCAAGCGTTGTGTCAGTCAAATTCCATAACGAAGGAATTATCAAGAATTAATTTTATAATTGATAAATCTCAAAAATGCAAATTATGGTCAAAAGAATGATTTTATTTAGTTTTATATTTATTTTATCCTGCAATCAAAATAGATCTCCGGAATATTACAATGACATTCAATCGACTATTTATGAAATGATTACAGCCCGCTGGGACTTAACAGGAATAAACGAATATGGATACACAAGAAAACCAGTAAGTGAATCCTTTATAATTTTCGAGCGAAATTTGAATTATTCTTTTCTGTTCGAAGATATTAAAAGAGTCGGCAAATGGACTGTTTCTGATGATGGCAGGCGATTATATCTTGATTCAGGTACTCAAAATGTTTCTATTTTGGAACTGCTGGAAATAAATGAGGAAAATTTGAGATTTAGTACTAATTTCAGAACTAAAAAAGTAGATTTGCGTTTCGAAATGAAACAAAAAAAATAATCTTAGTTGACTATTTCATTGAAATATACTTTAGTTTCAGATATTAATTAAAACTAGGTTGTAACAGAAATCGAGTTTATTTGTTAATCTATTAAAAAATTGATTTTAAATAATTTTTTTTTAATTTTGTTAAAATATTGCTGTCTTTAAAATTTTAGAGAAATGATTGCATGGAGAAAGATATCGAAAATGAAGTAAATAATAAAATTCTTAAAGTTCAGAAAATATTTATTAATAGAGAATTACGCCCACACAAGAAGAGCACAAATTACATTGATAAATCAATAAACTTTTCATAGGAGGCTATATGACTTTTCTTCATATCAAATTATCAAATATCAAAATTTTTTATTTTCTAATTGCATTAGGTTTCTTATTATTTAGCCGACATGCAAATTGCCAGGTTCAAACGCTGTATTACACAGGTTTTGAAAGTGGTGGCAGTTGGCCTACTGGTTGGACACAGGAGTATGTAGAACCTGATTGGGATGGTTATTATATCAGTTGGTATATCACTTCAGGTGGTTCCAATCCATCTGGTGCTTATAGCGGGACTTATTATGCAAAAATGCAAAATTATTGGTATGGCGGTAAAACCCGTTTGGTAATGCCTGTTATAAATTTTGGTATTTATAAGAAAAATCCAAAATTGAAATTTTATCATTTTATGAGAAATTGGGCTGGAGATCAAGATAGACTCAGAATATTTTACAAAACGTCAGCTACAGGTACTTGGACACAAATTGTAGCCTATACAAGTGACGTAAGTAGCTGGACATTACGCGAAATTGACCTGCCAAATGTTGGTAATACTTATTACATTGCATTTGAAGGCGAAACAATGTATGGTTATGGTGTTTGTATAGATGAAGTTAGAGTTGAAGCTTCACCTTTATTACCCGATGCTGGTATTACGGCAATAGTCAGTCCGCAAAGTCCATTCAGCGTAGGAATCCAAAATGTGACTGTAACTTTAAAGAGTTTCGAAGAAATAAATTTGACCAGTTGTCGAATCAATTGGTCTGTCAATGGTGTAACACAGCCGTCTTACTATTGGACAGGGAATTTAGCAAAGGATGAGACTCAAAATGTAACATTAGGAACTTATAATTTTAATTATCCACCACAGGGTCCATTTAATCCATTTACAATAGCTGTATGGACATCAAATCCGAATGGTGGTCAGGATGCAAATCCTGACAATGACTTATTCACGAAAAGTGTGTCGCCAATTCTAAACGATGCTGGTGTCGTGGGTATCTTTGGTCCTCCTGAAGGATTTGCACCAGGATTGGCTGATGTAAGAGTAAGAGTCTATAATTATGCACCTAAGCCACTAAGTAGTGTGACGATTGAATGGTCAGTTGAAGGTACACCACAAGTTCCAAGGACTTTTACCGGTCTTAATGTTCAAAATGGGCAGACTATTGATCTCACTATAGGGCAATACAATTTTAGTCAACCTAGGATTTATAGTATAAGAGCCAAAACAGTCAATCCAAATGGAGTAGCTGATGAAGTCCAATCAAATGATGAATATATAGGTGGTTTTGGACCTTCATTGGGATCAGGAACTTACACAATTGGTGGTGTTGGTTCTAACTTTAGCACATTATGTGATTTCATTAATTATCTTAAAGGGAGTGGTATCTTTGGTACAGGTACTGTCGTAGCAGAAATCAGAAATGGTACTTATGATTGCCAAAATGAATTGTTTGATTATGCTGGCAATAATAATTTAGTTATTATTCAATCAGCCTCAGGCAATCCGAATGATGTAACTATACAATACACTCCAACAATAGCAAAGAACTATGTATTAAAGCTGGATGGAGCAAAGAATATAAAATTTATGAATGTTACGATTCGAAATAATGCATCAAGCACTTCTAATGCAGGCCGTATATTCGATATTACAAACTCCAGAAATATCTCCTTTGAAAATGTTGTTTTCATTGGCGTTCAAAATCCAACTAATCTAAATTACAATCAACTACTTTATATCAATAATAGTAATAACTATGTATTAAAGAACTGCAAATTGAACTTTGGTTCTTATGCTATTTTCGATGCAACAACAAATGATTGCAATAAAAACGTATTAATCCAGGGTAATTTGTTTAATGGTCAGAATTATGCTGGAATTTACAGTTTCAATACAAGCAATTGTTCAACTAAAGCAAACAATTTTATAGTTAAGGAAAATTCGTTTGGTGCTAGTGTGAATATGATTCCACACTATGGAATATATTCAATTGATGCAATAAATCATATTACAGAAAATTCCTTCTCGAGCATAAGAAATGGCGCTGGAATTTTTGTTAGCAATACATCTAGCAATTTAGATAAAATAATCGTAAATTCAAATAGAATGCTTGGATTTACTTCTGCTGATGGAATCCATCTTGAAAGTGTCTATGATGCAGAGGTAATGAATAATGATATAACTATCAACGGTTATTATAATGCGGGTATAAAATTATTCAATGCGGGTATAAAATTATTCAATGTAGGATGGGGAGGTTACTTTGTTTTCGATAATGGTAATTTACCCAATATGCCATTAATCAGAGGCAATAAGGTTAATGCAACAGATGCTTATGGTATTTATGCAGAATACGGGAGTGCTATTATAACTCATAATTATTTAAATTCAATAACAGCATATTCAGGCTCTGGTTTTTCAGCCCTTTATTCTAATGGAATGGCAGGACTAACTGCAATGAACCAGTGCATCGGGCAAAAAGCCAGTGGTATCCAAATTTATTCACCAATGGGATTGGAGTTATATTACAATTCAGTTCATAGCACGGGTCAATACGATGCTGCACTTACTATTTATCCTGATTATTATTATGAACCTGCATTAATTAATACTTATGAGAATAAAAAGAAAAATGCGAACGATGAAATAAGTACATATAGTTATGGCATTAAATTAATGCGAAATCTATTTATAAATACTGGTGGTGGTTATGTATTCAGTGGTGATCCATCAGATGTCACATCCGATGAAAATAACTGGTACACAAGCGGTCAATATTTCAGCGATTCTTATCCAACATTTAATAATTGGAAAACAAATACAGGCCAGGATCATAATTCATCGAATGTACCGGTTAATTTCAAAAATCCCGATGATTTGCACATAACTCAATACAATCCAGACATTTATAAAGAATATCCATTATTTGATCCTGAAAGTCCATTATTTGAAGAAATAGAAAGATATGACTGGGATAATGAAGAGCGAGATGATATATTCTACTATGGTGTGGATAATGTAAGACCAATAGTATCAATTATAACTCAACCAGAGCCATACGTTGCTTGTATAAATGGAACAACATCTTCCCCATCTTTTGTAGTTGTTGCTAATGTGAGTTTAGGTGGCGAACCGATTTATCAGTGGCAAAAAGATGGCAAAGATATACCTGGTGCAAATTCAGCCGTATATACAATTGATAATTCAAAATTGAAGTTTGATCACTCAGGAGTTTATCGCTGTATAGTGAGCGGAACGGGACGAGCTAAACCAGTTACAACCAATGAGGTATTATTATATGTGGTTTCTGATCCTGAGATAACAAGAGATCCGGTTGATGTAGTCGTTGATATTGGTGGAACTGCAGTATTTGAGGTTCAAGCTCATATTCAACACACTGGTGAGCCTATTGCCCGTTTATCCTACCAGTGGTATAAAAATAATCTTAATAACCCCTTAAACGATGATGATAGAATAGCTGGCTCAAAATCTTCTATATTAACAATTCGCCACGTTAATCAAAACGATTACAATGATGAATACTTTGTTATTGCCACAGGACTATGCGGTTCAGCAACATCAATGAGAGTTAAAATATTGAAGCCGGCCGATGTCTCAATCGTTGGTCAGCCAGTTGACCAAAATGTCTGTGAATCAAGTGTTGCTACCTTTGTTGTTACAGCAAATATTATAGGTGGCGGGGATTATCTTGAATATCAGTGGTACAAAGATGGAAATCCATTGAACGATGACTTTAGAATTATTGGTTCGAATACATCCACATTGGTTATTTCAGCAGTGGAAGCAGCGGATATAGGTAATTATCAGGTTAAAGTAACAGTCTATCCAAGTGGTAAATATAAATTGTCTAATCCAGCATCACTCATAATGAAAGAATTGCCAAGAATTACTGCAGATTTACCAGAATCAATGATAGTTGAACAGGGACGTGAACTAACATTAACGGTTTCGGCAACAGGTTATGAACCTCTCTACTATCAATGGTATAAAGATGGGGATGAATTACCTGGCGAAACAGATGACACTTATACAAATCCTGCTGTTACTACTGCTGATGAGGGTGTTTACAAAGTTAAAGTTTATAATGAGTGTGGTGAGGTTTGGTCAATTGAAACCCAGGTAACAGTTAATGTAGGTGGACATTCGAGTATAACAGAAGTTAGCAGAAATGGATATACTCTTTTTGGTACTATACCAAATCCAATCAATGGAGTAGGATTGATTAGATTTATTTCACCAGAAGCCAGCGAAGCAAAAATTGTCTTGACCGATTCATATGGCAAAACAGTCGCAGTGCTATTCAATGATGTAACTCAAAAAGGACTAAACGAGGTTAAATTCAATGTAGATAATCTTGGAGTAAGTTCCGGTGTTTATTATTATACATTGATTGCAAAAGGATTTATTGCCACAATGAAGATGGTCATTGTGAAATAAGATAAAAAACTGCATACAATTAAAAGCCGGGTCAATTTGATCCGGCTTTTTTATTTGTTATCGCTTAACCAAGTGCGTAATTCAGCTGGGTGATTTGTACCTATGGCTTTTAAATTATATTTGAGTGCTTTTTGTAAGTCGGATTTTGTATCAACTGTGTAAACACCAAGAAATATGTTATTTTCAAGTGCATCGTGATTAATTTCTGAATTTATTTCATCGAGTGAGCAAATATAGGCTTGTGCGTTAAGTCTGCGTGCAAGTTGTGAGGGTAATGTTCCATCGCCTGGTTTTTTAATAAATGCTAAGTGTATTTTAGTCTCAATTTTTTTTAAATTTTCCAGATTTTCGTAAAAAAAAGAAGCAAAAAGTGTGTATTCAAGATAATTATTGTTTTTTATAAGTTGAATAAGGTTATTTAGATTTTGAATATTTTCATTTGGTTTTTTAAGCTCAATAAGCAAATACACTTTTTGCTTTATTAATTCAATTAATTCTTCAAGTGTTGGAATTTTGAAATATGATGAATTTTGAGTAGTGTATAAATCAATAGATTTAACTTCTTTTAGGTCAAGCAAATCTATTCTTTTATGGAATTTGCTTGCAATTCTGTCGTGATAAATAATTATTTTTTGGTCGCGTGTAAATTGGACATCAGCTTCAACCATATCTACACCAGCAAGAATTGCTTCTTGAAATGCAGGTATTGTATTCTCAGGCGATGAGCCTGTTGAACCACGATGAGCAACTATTAATAATTTATCTTCTGTAGCTAATTCTTCTAAAGTAATGAGTTTCGGCATTTTTAAAATATTAATTTAAAATTATAGTAACGAACAATATTTAATTTATTATTTTTTATTGTTTTAAAACATAATTAATAGAACAAGCCGGTTATTATGCTTAAAATTTGAATTAATTTATGAAAAACATAGATTTAAAAATTATGTTAAGATTTTGTTTGAAATTATTATTTTGTAGAAGCATTAAAATGCAAATTGAGTCATATACAAAAGTACAAATTGTGTTAAATAATTTAGGAGACCATAATGAATAAACCAATAACGATTGGAGAATTAATGACAAAGGATGTATTTACTGTAACATTAGAAGATACAGTACGTAAAGCAGATTTATTGATGCGTGAGGAAAACATAAGACATTTGCCGGTAGTAGAAAATAATAAACTTATAGGTTTAATAACAGAGCGTACTATTATGGAATATACTTTAAGGCGTTTGTATGATTTTGAAGATAATTTGGACGAAATGGCACTTAATACAATTGGCGATTTCCGTGAAATAATGCTTAAAAATGTCAAAGTAATATTTCCTGAAGATAGTTTACTTAAGGCTGTAGAATTAATGACAAAATACAAAATTGATTGCTTGCCTGTTGTTGATTGGCAAAATAATTTAGTCGGAATAATTACAAGTTATGATGTACTTCTGTATATAAGGAAGATGTTGCTGGAAGAATTAGCTAAAATTTAGGGATAAAGAATTATGTATTCGAGTATTTTATCTGCATCAGTATATGGAATAGATGCATTTTTGGTAGAAATAGAAACTCATCTTGATAATGCCCTTCCATCCTTTTCAATCGTAGGATTACCAGATTCGGCTGTAAAAGAATCGAGGGAGCGAGTCGCTGCTGCAATAAAAAATAGCGGTTTGAATTATCCAAATAAAAAAATAACTGTAAATTTGGCACCAGCTGATATTAGGAAGGAAGGTAGTGGATTCGATTTACCAATTGCTCTTGGGATTATATCAGCTTCAGGAATGCTCGATCCTCAAAGTTTTGAAGGTAAATTGTTTCTTGGTGAACTTTCTTTAGATGGCAATATCAGGCCAATTCACGGTGCTTTATCAATATCGATAATGGCAAAAAATAATGGGGTTACAAAAATAGTATTACCAAAAGAGAATGCCGGCGAAGCAGCACTTGTTGATGGGCTTGAGGTAATTCCGGTAAACTTATTATCAGATGTTGTTAAATATTTAAATAATGAGCTGACAATCCTAAGATACCAAGTTGATATAAAACAAATTTTTGATGATGGAGAAAAAGAGTATTTACTTGATTTAAGCGATGTCCGAGGGCAGGAAAATGTCAAACGTGCTTTGGAAGTAGCTGCAGCTGGTGGGCATAATATCTTAATGATAGGACCACCCGGATCAGGTAAAACTATGCTTGCCCGGCGCATTCCTTCGATTCTTCCTCCGCTTAGTTTGGAAGAGGCTCTTGAGACGACAAAAATTCATTCAGTAGCAGGATTATTGCCAGATAATGTCCCATTGATCACTATTCGTCCTTTCCGGTCTCCACATCACACAATTTCAGATGCAGCACTTGTTGGCGGTGGTATGAATAAAATACGGCCTGGGGAAATATCGCTTGCACATCACGGTGTGTTATTTTTAGATGAATTGCCTGAATTTGCTAGAAATGTTTTGGAAGTTTTACGTCAGCCATTGGAAAGTAAAAATATAACAATAAGCCGAACAAAGCTAACGGTCGAGTATCCATCAAATTTTATGCTTGTATGTTCTATGAATCCTTGCCCTTGCGGTCACTATGGTAATCCACATCATCAATGTACCTGTACACCATCGCAAATACAAAAATACACAGGGAAAATATCAGGACCCTTACTCGATAGAATTGATATTCACATAGAGGTACCTATTGTTAAGTACCAGGAACTAAGCTCTGTAAGAAGTGGTGAAAAATCATCTGAAGTAAGAAAAAGGGTTATTCGAGCAAGAAAAATCCAAACTGAAAGGTTTGCACAACAGAAGAATATTTATAAAAATGCAGATATGACGAGCAAACTGATTCGTAAATATTGCACACTTGATAATACAAGTAATGAATTAATGAAAACGGCTATGACTAAGCTAGGCTTATCTGCGCGTGCTTATGATAAAATACTAAAAGTAGCCCGAACAATTGCAGATTTGGATGAATCCGAAGAAATTAAAGTATACCACATTAGCGAAGCAATTCAATACAGAAGTTTGGATAGAGAATATTGGAGATAATTAGATTTCGCATTTGAAACCTCCAAAGTGTCTCAAATTCACCGAGAAAATCTCTTAAGCATAATTATATTAAAAAACAAAAACTATAAAAAAATAAATTTGTTAAGGCATTTAGAATATAGAATTTAAAGTGTTTATTGATATTTGCCGAAAAATATATTGAAATGATCATATCTGATAATATATTGACTAGATCTCAAAAAATCTCTGATTTGGAGGAATCGTTTAATTATACAATTAACAAGCGTGACAAAAAGAATAAAATGAACTCCGATCAGAACAAAAGTGATAAGAAAAGAATTGAGGAGTTAAAAAGAATAGATGCAAAAGTACGAGCTCATGAAGCTGCTCATATAGCTTCAGGAGGACATTTGGTGAGAGGTGGAGCTAATTTTAAATACACAACCGGTCCAGATGGCAAGCAATATGCGGTCAGTGGTGAAGTGCAGATAGATATTTCAGAGGTACCCGATGATCCGGAAGCAACAATTAGAAAAATGCAACAGGTAAGGCGAGCCGCATTGGCACCTTCGGATCCATCACCTCAGGATTTGGCAGTAGCACAAACGGCGAGCGCTAAAGAAGCAAAAGCTATCCAAGAAGCAAGACAAAAAAGTACCGACAGGTTTGAACCTGTCGGTAAAATGCTTAGCAGGTATGAAAAATCTGCTGTAATTCCGGAGTATCAGGGTAATAAAGGTGAGATTTTTAGCATTATAATTTGAACCTGCCTCGCACAAATTTTTCTTTTAGTTTTCATAGACTTTCTGTTTAAATTTTAATTTCCCATCTAATGTAATTGTATGCTCTTCAATCGAAATATTTTTCTTTCCGGTTAAAATAGCAGCATCAATAGCAAATTTAGTTAATCCCTTGCAGCAAGGTACTTCCATTATAAGAACGATAACATTTTCGATATTATTATTGAAAATGATAGAAGCTAATTTATCCCGATATGGCTCGGTGTAATCTAGTTTTGGGCATGCAATAACAATAGCTCTATCTTTAATGTAATCATTTTGTATATTGGCATAAGCAACAGGACCACATGTTGATAGCAACAGAAGCTCTTTATTCTGAAAATAAGGAGCCACTGGTGGCACTAAGTGTAATTGAATAGGCCATTGCTTTAGCTGCGATGTTATACGAATATTATTTTGCGGTTCATTGTCAGTCTCGTTTATAACAATTGGATTGCTTCCTGGACAAGCACTAAAGGAATTGATGTTTTGCGGTGATATTTTTTCAATCTTTTTTTTCATAAAATTTTTACCAAGAGGGTTAGGTATATTCAATGTTTCCAAGTAATCGACAGCTTCGCTGTAATGTTTAATATCGTTATGCTCAATGAGATGTATAAGATGAGCTTTCAAAACCGCGGGTTCATTAGCGATTTTATCAATAACCAATTTTTCGTTATATGGTTCTGCCTCTCTTTGCTCGAACGAAATGGCACCTTCTGGACAATGTCCAATGCAAGCTCCAAGCCCATCGCAGAACATATCATTGATGAGCTTAGCCTTTCCATTTATGATCTGTATAGCGCCTTCTTTGCATTCTGGTATACAAAGTGCGCAACCATTGCATTTTTCTTCGTCTATTTTTATTATTGTTCTTATCATATCAAACCATTTATATTCAGATAAAATAATCTGAATATAAAAATAAGATTTTTGATTCTGATTTGCAAAAAAAATTTTAAATTAGTTCAATATTTATACAATAATCTTGAAATTTTCTATATATTTTAAAATAAATTTGGAAAAAAACTTACATGACAGTAATTTTCTCTAAAAAGTGCGAGCTAGCACTACAGGCAGTATTATTTTTATCCGCAAAGGGAACAGATGAATTGTTTAATGCAGCCCAAATTGCAAGTAAGTTAAAAGCTCCAAAGGAATTCGTTGCAAAAATTTTGCAGACTTTGACGAATAGTCAAATTGTTGGTTCTAAAAAAGGTAAGTTTGGTGGTTTTTATTTAGCCAAAGATCCAAATGAAATCAGATTAATAGATATAGTCATTGCCATTGACGGATTGGAAATATTTCACAAGTGCGTACTTGGCTTTAGGGGTTGTAGCTTTGAAGAGCCCTGCCCTGTTCATGAGAAATGGGGCGAATTACGTGAAAAAACTTATAAAATGCTAAGCGAACAGTCACTGGGTGACCTTCGTGATAGAGCAATTTCAAAAATCGAATCATTGTAATGCAAAGGATTGGTAATTATGAGAAAAATTATTGAATTTGTAATACCGCCAAGTAATTGGCAACGCCCGGTAATTTTACTTTTAGGCATAATTATTGGATTAGTAATATCTATTTTGCATATTTCAAATGCTCCTTCATATTTATCAGATTCCCCTAGGGCTTGTATAAATTGTCATGTGATGACATTGCAATACGCAACCTGGGAACATAGTAGTCATCGACAATGGGCTACTTGCAATGATTGCCATGTACCTCAAGATAATATTATCAGAAAATATCTATTTAAAGCCCAAGATGGATTCAGACATGCAAGCGTTTTTACCCTAAGGCTTGAGCCACAGGTTATTCAAATAAAAGAATCTGGCAAAGCTGTTGTTCAGGAAAATTGCTTACGATGCCACATAGAATTAGTCAATCCTGTCTCAATAGCGAACGTAACATATAAGAATTATAAGCACGGCGAAGGTAAGCTATGCTGGGATTGCCATCGGGAAACACCCCACGGACGAACCCATAGCCTTGCCTCAACTCCGAACGCAATCATTCCAGGACTAAATCCGGCAATTCCTCAATGGATACGTTTATTATTTTCTGAAGAAAATTAAGAAAGGAGATAAATTATGAATGAAGAAAAAAACAAAAGAAGTAACCTAGTAAATTGGTTACTATTTATCGCTACAATCATAATTGTCATACTAATTGTATTGCTCACAACGAGTATAGTCGAGCGACGCGTTGAAACAATAGCCCGTTTACAACCTGTGCGAGAGATACCCGAATGGGAGCCAAGAAATGAAATTTGGGGAGAAAACTATCCAAAAGAATATGAAAGTTATATGAGAACACGTGATACACTTTTCAGAAGTGCTCATGGTGGTTCATCTACCATTGATTATTTAGAAGAGTATCCTGAACTGGTGATACTATGGGCTGGTTATGCTTTTTCAAAAGACTATAAACAGGGCCGAGGTCATGCATATGCAGTAAAAGACGTTAGATTGACGCTGAGAACGGGTGGAGTTGAAGAAAGTCCTATGCCCGGCACTTGTTGGAGTTGTAAGACGACTGATGCACCGAGATTGATGAATACAATGGGTGTAGAAGCATTTTATTCAGCTAAATGGAAAGATTTAGGTTCGGAATGTGTAAATCCAATAGGATGTCAGGATTGTCACGATCCCAAAACTATGAATTTACGTATAACACGTCCGGCATTGATTGAAGCATTAGAACGTCAGGGTAAGAAGATAAAAGATATTACGCATCAGGAGATGCGTTCGCTGGTTTGTGCTCAATGCCACGTTGAATATTATTTTAAACAACCCGGTTTTTATCTAACCTTTCCTTGGGACAAAGGATTTAGCGCTGATTCGATGGAAGCATATTATGATAGTTATGAATTTTCTGATTGGACTCACAAATTAAGTCGAGCGCCAATGCTTAAAGCTCAACATCCGGATTACGAATTATATCTTACGGGAGTTCACGCAAGTCGTGGGGTAGCTTGTGCTGATTGTCATATGCCATATAAAGTTGAGGGGGGAAGAAAATTTACTGACCATCACATACGAAGCCCGCTTAATAATATTGCTAATTCTTGTCAGATTTGCCATCGGCAAAGTGAATCCCAATTATTGAAAGATGTATATTCAAGGCAGGATAAAATATTAGAGTTAAGACGGATTGTAGAGAAATCACTTGCAAAAGCTCATATAGAAGCAAAAGTAGCCTGGGATAATGGAGCTACAGAACAGGATATGTCTGAAGCATTGAGACTAATTCGTCACGCACAATGGCGCTGGGATTGGGTAGCAGCTGCTAATGGAGTAGGATTCCACTCACCTGTAGAGGCGTTGCGTGTGTTAGGAACTGCAATTGAAAAAGCTGAACAAGCCAGGGCTAAAATTGCTCTTGTTTTAACAAAGTTGGGAGTAAAATTACCTATCAAGATGCCAGATATCTCTACTAAAGAAAAAGCGCAAGCATACATCGGGCTTGATATGGATAAAATAATAAAAGATAAAAATGAACTTATTCGCACCGTTATCCCAGAATGGGACAGGGAAGCAAAGGAACGACAGGGTACGCTTTATGAATACTAAATAATGTTCAAATTTTAAAGACCTAATTTAAAGGATTGAATATGAAAACAGCATTAAATCTATTATTTCTTATAACATTATTACCTTTATCCCTAATAGCCGAAGAGGAAATGGGCAATTGGAATTTTAGTGGTCAAATGCAAATAAGAACTGAAGTTGATGGGAGAGATTTTAATCATAAGACCCCGGCACGTATATATACAAGTATGCGAACGAGGGCTGGAATACAGAGATTATTAGGTAAAGAAGCTGGTTTGTTTGTTCAATTTCAAGACTCACGGTTATTTGGAGAGGAAAGTAATACTGTTACCTCTCTTGCAAATGTAGATATTCATCAAGCTTATGTGTTTTTTAATTTGCCTTTTAATTTACCAATTTCATTTCAGGCTGGTAGATTTGAGATGAATTATGGAACGGAAAGAATTTTTGGACCTTTAGGATGGCATTATGTAGGAAGGTCATTCGATGGAGCTAAATTGTCTTATAAAGGTATTGCCGATATTGACTTCTTTGGACTGACAATTTCGAATGATGAAACCTATATACCATTTCCAACATCCGATAGATATCAAACTTCAGTTCCAAATAGTTCATTCTCACTTTATGGCTTTTGGCTGGATAAGAGTTTAAGAAATAAAGATAAGATTTCATTTTTTACTTTTTTTGAACTCAATGATAAAAAAGATTTTAATGGAAATAATTTATTAGAACGAATTAATATTGGATTGAATTCAAATCTCAATTTCAGTAATCTTGCAACAGCAATTGAATTGATAACACAAGCCGGTAAAATCAGTGGGAAAGATATTTTTGCATATTTGATATCAATTTCAGCAAATTATAATATTAAACCACTTACTTTTGGGGGCGGTATAGATATTCTTTCCGGAACTCATTCTGCTGAAACCAGTAAGTTTAATACATTTAGTCAGGATTATGGTACAAATCATAAATTCTATGGTTATATGGATTATTTTATCAATATACCGCTCAATACAAACAATCTGGGGTTGCAAAATATATATTTTATGCTTGGTTTTAAACCGGAGGACTCAAAATTTTCAGCCTTTTTAAATTATCATTATTTTATGGCTGATAAGATAAGTTCGAGCGGAAATAAAAATTGGGGTCAAGAGATAGATATTACTTTGAATTATGTTATTTTAAAAGGGATTAATCTTGTATGGGGTGGTAGTTTATTCTTGGCTGATGATTTGATGAAGGAAAAATTCCGTGCTGTTTTAGATAATGGTAATGCTGATCCAGCATTTTGGACTTATTTTATGATACAGGCAAATCTTAATTAATTGGTATTGAAATTAAAAACTTGGTAAAATAGTTTTAATGCCCGTCCATATCAGTAGTGGCGGGCTTTTTATATATATTTCGTAGAAAAGATTGTAAAATGCTAATGAAAATTCTATTATTTTGAAAATTGAATTAAAAACTATCAAACAATTTATTGATGTACTTAGTGATGATCAATAAATCCTATAGTGAATAATGAAACGATTCATTTTTTAAAAAAGGATTTATTGTAATTTAGATGATCTAATTGAATAAGCATAAAATTAATTCGTAAATTTGAAATTCAAATTGCATACATATAATATGATATGATAGAAATTATAGATTTACATAAATCATTCGGACCGAAAAAAGTGCTTGATGGAGTTAATCTTGTGATTCCAACTGGTACCACGATGTGTATTATAGGTAAATCAGGTTGTGGTAAAAGTGTGCTTATAAAACATATTGTGGGATTACTTGAACCTGATAAAGGAGACATAATTGCCGATGGGAAAAGTATATTGAATATGGACAAAAAAGAGTTATTTGAATTTAGAAGAAAGATAGGATTTGTTTTTCAAGGCTCAGCACTATTTGATTCATATAATGTATTTGAAAATATTGTGCTAGGTTTGTATGAGCACGGTACCAAAGATATGAAAGTATTGGAAAGCGAAGCGATACGGGTTCTACAAGCAGTAGCAATGCTTCCAGAGGAGAACGGTGCAGAATTAAAAAGGGAATGGGAAATTTTGAAAAATAAAAAACCGTCGGATTTATCAGGTGGTATGAGGAAAAGAGTTGGTGTAGCAAGAGCTTTAGTAGGGCATCCAGAGTATATTATTTACGATGAACCAACAACAGGGCTTGATCCTGTTACTTCACAGCAAATTGATGAATTGATTGCTGATTTAACGAAAAAAATTAAAGTTACATCAATTGTTATTACCCACGACTTGTTCTCAGTATGGCAGGTAGCTGATACTGTGAGTATGCTCAATGAAGGTAGGGTTCAATTTACTGGTACCCCTGAGGATTTTAATCAATCAAAGGATCCCGTTGTGCTGGAATTTCTTGAAAGATATAAAAATTAAAAAATAAAATTAATTCCTAATCTGATGGAATAGTAATTAAGTGGCTTTCCTGATTCTAGTGGAAAGTACATTTTGCTTTGTTTTAACTCATAGCTTGCAATCGAAATTAAAGATTTTATAGCGAAAATAATAACTGGGAATAGCTTGTTATTATAATCAAAAATAAATGGTTCGACAATATCAATCCAACGCTGACTAATATTGTCGAAAAGGAAACTGACGGACCATTTAGCAATGTCAATATCTGAGTAGATTAAAGATTGTTCAAAACCAAAATTCACATAGAGTATTTTGTATAACTGATAATTTATGCTGCTTTGAAATAATGAACCAAGACGATATTGCTCATCGAATTTATCATTAATTTCTTGATTAAATGAATTTGAAGCAATTAATTCAATATCTATTCTATTTATAGTTATGGCTGAAGTGTGGCATAGGAATAAGTTAGCTTCGTTAATTTGATAACCATAGCCATTGGTTAATCCAAATGTGCCACGCCATAAATCGGTTGTGTTACCTTTAGTTCTAATAGTTTTAGGCTTTAAATGGGAAGAAATATTTGTTAATGAGATAAATTCACGGGCGTGTCTTAATAGATTTTCTTCAGGTAGAATTTTCTCGAAGCGTTGAAAACCGTATAAAAATTCGGCTGAATATGAACGGGCAAATTTATCAGAATAATTTAGATCAGGATAATTGATATATGATAAGCCGCTGAGAAAACTAATTGTAGGAGTAGATTCAGCAGTAATTTCGCTTGTGAATATTCTCGAAAGAAGCTTTGTAAAATTTCTTTCGTCTTCATTTACATTTTGGGCAAAAAGATATATACCCGATATTAGTATTAAGAAAGAAATGTTGTAAGTCATTATCAAAAGCGCTTAAAAATACATACTCAAACCAACTTTGAATGAATTGAACATTATCGGGGGAATAGTTTCAGAGGGCCAATTCATTCTTGAGCTATATAATTCGTAAAAACCATAAGAATAAGCATTTTTTAATATAAAGTAAATAATAGGGGTAGCAACTGGTATAGATTGATGAATTTCATTAATAAGCAAATCAAGTAGTACGTGTCCTGTTCCCTCGATAATCTTGCTCCAGGTCCATTTCCAGAATAGGTGGCGTGGATAAATCATTGAACGTTCATAACCGGCATTTAAAGATAGATTTTTTACAAATCTAAACTTAATTCCAGCTTCGGAATATTCACCGAATCTAATGGCATTTCCGAATATTTCAATAGCATCTTTATTTTTAGTGGATTCAGCGGTGTCCAAAAATGTAATTTTGTTCCAATTCAATCCACCTGTGTTGTGGAATATTAAATAAGAATATTTTCCGAGTTTATATCCGTAGCCCTTGCAATCGTTAGTGCCGAATGTCCAAGTGTCAGATCTAAGTCCTTGCGAGGCATCACTTGTTGATTTCCAGGTAGATAATACTGATTTTAAGAATAATCCATTACTACGTAGGATGACTATATTGGTGTCCTCGGGTGTTCCAATTAAATTTGTGCTGGATATATTAATTTCGTAAGAGTTGATATCAGCCAGTTTGCCATCAAATACATCTGAATGATAAAAAAGTTTTACAAATCCGCCAGTTAAAGTAATAGTTGGGACTTTTTGTTCGTAGGCAAGGGAATCATTTTTTAAAATGACTGAGAAATTAATAGGTCCAGGGGTAAATGTTTTTGCAGTATCTTGTGATTGTGCAGATGTTTCGTAAATAATTGAGCACATAAGCATAAGCAAAAAAGAAGAGATAAGTTTTAACATTTTTAATCCTTTATTTAAGTTAAAAAGCATTTCCTAAAGCTACATGGAAAGCAAATTTAGTCAAAAATTTTTCTTTTTGCCATAACCATTTGTTATTTAAAGCGCTTGGGTCGTAAATGGGCCAACCAAAATCAAGCCTTAGGGGACCAACGGGAGTGTTGTATCTTAATCCTAAGCCGGCAGCAAGAGCAAGTTTTGTAAAATAATCAGTAAATTTAATTTCGGTGTAATTATCAGCAATCCAGTGAAAAGCATTACCAATATCTAAGAATACAGCCATTCCCATATTGGCTATATGCTCGTCCCAAAACTCACCGAGTCTGTTAGTTTTTTGAAATCTGTACCGTACTTCAAGAGAAGCCTCGAAAATACCCTTACTCCCTAAGAAATTTTCAATAAATTCAAGGAATAAATTAGAACTTGTGGTATCGAGAGGCATAGTAGAGTATCTGAGTTTACGTGAGGGCCATCCGCGTACACTGTTGGCTCCCCCACTGAAGAAGAGTCGTTCAAAAGGTATGTAAGTATATGAAGGATCCCATTGATATATTATTCCGATTTTGGATTTGAGCGCTAAAACAGTATATCTGTTAAAGCTGTGATATTTGTTGTATGCAAATTGAAACCTAATATATCTGGCAATGCCAATTGGAATACCACCATCTAATGAAATTACAGCATAATCGCCACGCGATGGGGTAAAGAAATTATCTCTATGGTCTGCAAAAAGCCCGAGACCAATTATATTAGCAGCTGGGTAGAAGATTGGATTATCCTCATAAAAATTATATAATGCATCCAATAAAATAATTGATTCAATTACTTTTAGTGAGTCGGTATGATTAAGAGCATTTGACAGAGCTTCGTTGCGCGTTTGTTCGTATTTAAGAGGCTTTTGCCATTCAAAAAGGAAATCAACTGACATATTGTTGAAATATGTAATACCAGGTAATTTGACAGGAAATTTGATAGGTAAGGAGAAAGTAACTAATGGTAAATTACCGCTTACATATCTATATGAATAAATTGGATTACAGAATACTCCAATACGACTACTTTCCCAAATCCATAGCAGTGGTTGTCCAAATGATATACCGACCTGCCCTTCGAATTCGATTAGATTATTGAAGGGATTGCTAATCCAATTTGTTATATCCTTAATTAATATTCGTGCGTAAGGATTGAAAACCTGAGCTTTTCCCAGAAGGTTTCTGTTTATGTAAGCTCCTTCAATACCCGAGTTTATAAAATTTCCAAATGTTGTTTGATTAATAAACCATCCTAAGTTCCATTCTTGCAGTTTTTTATACTGTAAAAATACGTTTATAGCCAGTGTACTATCGGTTGAGTATAAAGAATTAATGGTATCAATTTTTACAATGTCAAATGTTCCAAGAAAACGCAAGTTTTCTTCAGACTGTTGGATTTTAGTACGCGAGTACCAGTCTCCATTTTGAAATTCAAGTTGTTGAATTTTTGTCTTGTGAGAGATTGCATATTGTCCACGTGTACTATCAGTAAAATGTATAGATGATATTTTAAATCTGTTGCCCGGCTGGAAAGTAATTATTATGCTATCGGTCTTTTTTGTTGTATCCATTAGAACTAATGGGGGGTCTTCGTATCTTGAGGAATAATAACCGTTGTCGAGAAGAAATCTGTTGATTTTTCTAATTTCATCAATGATGGTTTCTTCTTTGAAATATGCATCTGGCTTGATAGTTCGTATTTTGTTTATCCGGGCTAACAAATAAGTTGGAATTGAATCTAATCCAAGATAGTTCAGTGCAGAAATTTTAAATCTGGAATTTTCTTCTATTACGAAAGTTAAAACGTTAATGCGTCGATTAGAATCGGGTTTAAATTCAAAATTAATACGTGCCTGATGGAATCCGTTCATATTATAAAAATGCCATAGGGATAAAGTATCAGCGAAGATTCTATTTTCATCGAAAAATCGAATTTCATTGAAATAATTTTCAACGGTTCTTTTGAGATTAGTTTTAAGTGATTTTGGTGCCGATTTATTTTTACTGATCTCATTACTTAAATATTGGAAAATTTGATGTTGCCAAGTCCTTTCGGTAGGTCTTGATGAGATGACAGAAGCAAGTTCGGAATTAGAGAAAGTTTTATTACCAATAAATTCAATTCGTCCGATTTCGTATAATCTATTATCTACGACAGAAGGGAATAATCCGCTATGAATTTTTCCAATGGCAAAAGATTGAGTTAGAATAAAAAAAAATATGATAAAAATTGATTTTAGCTTGATGTTTTGCTTACTAATAGTTTTACTCATTCATAATTTGTAATCAAATAGAAGTCAAATATATATTATTTTAATGATAAGTCAAAGGCTTATAAAGTAATGACTTTATAAGCCTTTAAACTTAATAGTATTGTTCTTCTTCATCATCGTTATAGAAATACTCTTCTCCCATAACATCTTCATATTCGGGCCAAAGGTCTTCGATTGATTCGAGGTATTCATCAGAATCTTCGAGTTCCATAATATTGTCGATTACTTGCTGGGGGCAACCGGTGCGATTTGCATAATCGAGCAGTTCTTCCTTGGTTGCAGGCCATGGAGCATCTTCGAGATACTGTGCTAATTCTGGTGTCCAGAACATATTAATTACCTCCTTTTTAAGATTTATTCAATTAAAAGTTGCATATTATTATCGGCTCTATTTGATAATTTATAACTTATTTCAAAATAAACTATCACGATATATTATCGAATAATCATTTATTCTATTTTAGAATTTTTGCGAAAATACAACTTATTAATTAATAAAAAAAACCTTTCGCATTTATGCGAAAGGTCAGGGTATGAAGGAGAAGAGAAATGAGAACTATCTTGAATAATATTCGACGATTAAAGGTATTTCGCATTGTGTAATAATTTCTTCTCTTGATGGGATGTATAGTAGTTTTGCTGAGAATTCAGCTTTTGAGACGTCGAGGTATGCTGGTGGTGCTGAAGATCGAATAGCATTTTGAATGGCTTCTAGTCTTCTGCTTTTTTCCTTAACAGTAACGACGTCATTAACTTTAAGCTGATATGATGGGATATCAACTTTTTTCCCATTTACTAAAATATGACCGTGGGATATATATTGTCTGGCAGCCCAAATTGTTGGTGCGAAACCAGCTTTATAGACAATGGCATCGAGTCTTGTTTCCAAAAGTTGAACTAACAGGTCGGCTGTATTACCGACGTATTTAGAGGCTTTCTTATAATAATTTATCATTTGTCGTTCGGAAATGTTATATTGTAATCGAAGGCGTTGCTTCTCAAGCAATTGACGACCGAAGTCAGAAAGTCTGACTTTGCGTCTTATGTTCCCATGTTGACCGGGTGGATAGGGTTTCTTTTGAGTTACCTTTTTAGCTTTTGGTGATAGTAAAATGTTAAGTTTTCTTGAAATTTTAACTTTTGGTCCGGTATAATTCATAACTCTTTATTGATAAAATTAAAGAAAATAATAATTGATATTTTTAAAGATTTCAAAAATAATAATAATTTATAAATAAAACAATTTTTTTAAACTTACTTTGACAAGATTATCGGTAATAATAGGTATTAATTCAATTTAATTAACAAGATAATTCAAAAAAATTCGTTTATAAAATTGCTTTTAAAAAAAATTTTGGAGCTAAGAAATGAAGAGAGATATCATAGCTGCAATTGCTTTAATTGGTTTGGGGATATTTCTGGGAGTTTTGCTTGTAACTAATTTCAATGCTGATGGTATAAAATCCTTATTTGCCGATACCCCAAAGGAAATAGGTTTATCGCAAGCACCAGTATCGGTTAATCCAACAGTACAGGCATTAAATGAAGCCTTTAATGCTGTTAGTGAAGCTGTAAATCCAACAGTTGTCAGTATATCGGTTGAATTTGAAACAACAGCAAGTTTAAGTCCATTCAGAGAGCAATTTAGAGAATTTTTCAGATTTTTCGGTGGACCTGATTTCGAAGATGAGCCACGGCGTCGATCAGAAGCAAGTGGTTCCGGTGTTATTATAACCAGCGATGGATATATTGTAACAAATAACCATGTTGTTGAGAATGCTGTGAAAGATGGCATTACTGTAACTTTACATGATAAGCGGGTATTTAAAGCAGCAAAATTGATTGGAACTGACCCATTGACAGATTTAGCTGTTATTAAAATTGATGCAAAGGATTTACAGCCAGCACATTTTGGAGATATGGGAAAAGTAAAAGTTGGTGATATAGTATTTGCAGTGGGTAATCCATTGGGACTGAATTCAACAATAACTTCTGGAATAGTAAGTGCGATAGGTAGGGGACAATTAAATCTAATGAATCGTGACCGTTATTCAGTGGAAAATTTTATTCAGACTGATGCACCGATTAATCCTGGTAATAGTGGTGGTGGACTTTTTAATATTGAAGGGAGCTTGATTGGTATAAATACAGCTATTGCTACACGTACAGGAACTTACATTGGTTATGGGTTTGCTATTCCGGTTGATATTGTTCATGCGGTCGCTTTAGACTTAATTGAAGATGGGAAAATTGATCGTGGATATATTGGTGTGAGTATCAAATCAATTGATGCAACTGAAGCTAAAACACTCGGTTTGAGTAAAGTCGAAGGTGTACTTGTGCAGGAAGTTTTAAAAGATAGCCCTGCAGAAGATGCTGGTATTGAAATTGGTGATGTTATTCTCGAACTCGATGGAAAGCCAGTAAGGACTGCCAATGAATTACAAGGGATGATAGTTTTCCGAAAAGCTGGAGATGTCGTCAAATTAACTATATGGAGAGATAATAAAAAGATTTATAAAAACGTAAAATTAAAACCAAGAGATAAATCAGAAACTACAGCTGAAGTAAAAGAACCTAAAGGTGAAAAAAAGCAGGATACTGAAGTAAATGTGGTTAAATTTGATAATTTAGGTTTTACTGTCGAATCAGCTACTAATAATCAGTTAAAAGATTTTGATGTTAAAAATGGAGTAGTAATTACGCGTGTCGAGCGATTTAGTATAGCTTCTGAACGGGGATTGATGCCAAATGGAATTATTGTAAAAGCTGATAGAAAGGATATAAAAAGTCCTGAAGATTTAAGAAAAATTATAAATTCAAAGAAAGCTGGTGAAGGACTGCTTTTGCAGGTTAAATACAGAGATACATTCAGAATTATAGCACTTGAAATTCCTGGTGCTTGATATTGAATCATTCATTTCAAGATATTTTACCCGCTCATATTGAGAGCGGGTTTTTTATTTGAAGATAAGTGCTATATTTGTTTGTTTAATAAGCATTATAATTTTTTATGACAAAGGCAAGCAAAAATTATGAGTATCCATTAGCTTATGTTAAAGGGGTTGGGCCAAAGCGTGCGAAAGCATTAGCTGAAGCTGGAATTAAGGATTTGGATGATTTATTATGGTATTTTCCAAAATCTTATTTAGATAGAAATGTTTCTAATTCCATAAAATCATTAAAGATCGAGCTCATTAATACTGAGAGGAACTTTTATTCTGCATCATTTGAAAATATTAGAATTATTAATGAACATACAATAATAGCTAAAGTTACAAGCATCAATTTAATTAATTATGGTAGAAAAAAGAGATTACTAAAAATATTAGTATCTGATAATAGCTTTGATTCAGCACAAATTTTGTTTTGGAATTCGGTTGATTATTTTAAAAATCTTTTCAAAATAGGGCAAACGATTGTAATTAGCGGCAGACCGGAGTTAGATAAATTTAACAAGTTAACTTTCAATCATCCTGTAATTGATTTAATAGAGGCCAATGATGAGGAGAGCTATGTGCAGGGGCAAATACTTCCCAGATATTCTCTCAGCGAGAAAATGATTAGCTATGGTATAAGCCAAAAACTCATTAGGAATTTAGTTAGTGAAGCAATTAATCAAGTGGTAGATATACGAGAGAATTTACCCGAGAGAATTATTTCGAAATACAAGTTCCCAAATAGAAAAGATGCAATTGCCTATCTTCATTTTCCGCCAAGCAAAGATTTATTGCTAAAAAGTCAAAAAAGAATAAAGTTCGAGGAATTTTTTTATTATCAAATAATTTTGGCAACTAAGTATTATAGAAATAAAATAGAAGATAAGGGAATTATTTTTAAGCGGAAGAGCCTTTTGGCGAGAAAATTGTATGAATCTTTACCTTTCGAGTTGACTAATGACCAAAAAAAAGTTATTCGTGAAATAGCCAATGATTTTAGAAGTGGTAAACCGATGAACAGATTATTACAGGGTGATGTAGGTTCCGGTAAAACTATTGTAGCAGTCCTGGCAATGTTGATAGCAATAGACAATGGATATCAAACAGCAATAATGGCACCGACGGAAATTTTAGCTGAACAACATTTTAAGACAATAAATGGTTTTGTTCAAGAGCTTGGCGTTAATTGTACTTTATTGACAGGCAGTATAAAGGATTCACGGAAAAGTCTAATAATCGATGAAATAACAAGCGGACGGACCAATATAGTTATAGGGACACATGCACTCTTTGAGGAACGTGTGAAATATTATAATCTTGGATTAATTATCATTGACGAACAACATAAATTTGGAGTTGCTCAAAGGGCTCAATTAAAAAAATCAGCAAGCCAATCACTTATAGATAAGAGCTATAGTCCACATTTTCTTTTAATGTCAGCTACACCAATACCAAGAACTTTGACTATGACATATTATGGTGATTTAGATTTATCAGTCTTAAAGGAAATGCCAAAAAATCGCAAACCTATAAAAACAAAAGTAGTATTCGAAAGTAATTTACCAGAGGTATATGAATTTGTAAAAAACCAATTAATGAATGGTCGTCAAGCATATATAGTTTATCCATTAGTGGAAAAGTCTGAAAAATTAGATCTAAAATCTGCTGTAGAATATTATGAACATCTGAGCAAGGCTGTATTTAGTGATTTCAGATGTGGTTTACTTCACGGACAAATGAAATGGGATGAGAAAGAAAGTGTTATGCGTGAGTTCCTTGAACGTAAGTTTGATGTATTAGTAGCTACGACAGTAGTTGAAGTTGGAATAGATGTAGCAAATGCAACTGTAATGGTAGTTGAAAATGCCGAAAGATTTGGTTTGTCACAGTTACATCAACTCAGGGGTAGAATAGGTCGTGGTTCAGAGCAATCTTATTGTATTCTTGTTACGAAAGATCACTTCCGCTATCAATTTAGAAAAGAAATTGATATAGAAAAAGAGAGAAATCTTGCAATGTTAAGATTGAAATCAATGGAGGCAACAAATGATGGATTCAAAATAGCTGAAATTGATTTAAAAATTCGAGGACCGGGGGATATTTTGGGTACCAAGCAATCTGGATTACCAGACTTTAAGTATGCTGATATTGTAGCTGATGTGGATTTACTCTCGTTGGCGAGAAGTGAGGCATTTACAATTGTGAAAGAAGACCCAAATCTGGAATCAGAGTCACATAAGTTAATCAAGGAAATTCTGGAAGAAGATGAACAGAAGAATAAGTTATATTTTGAAACAGTTTAGTGATTCGTTCCAGAATTTTCTTCAGCTAAAACAATAATTTTGTCGCCATCATTGAAGAAAATTTCATGAGATTTGGGTGGATTAACAATTACCCCATAGGCAAGTATTCCATCGCCTTCATATCTTTTTTTTGTTTTAGCAAGTTTATAACCGATTGCAATTTGATTTTGTTGACGAGCAGATTCAATTACTGTATAGAAATTGACAGGACGTCCAAGTTCGACGTAATATTCAGCTGGTTTAATATAAATAGCAGGACCACCAGCTGAGAATAAGGTTTCGAAAACAATTCTTAATTCTTTGTTTTGAGAAATTTGTGAAAGCATCAGGCTGTCGAGCCTGACACTAACGATGAAATCATCGGTGTGGGTAATTTCAGCTAATTCCCTATTTCTGTCGTCTAACATTTCGCTTACAATGGAAAAAGTATGGCCAGTTGAATCAGCAATATCACGCAGATGAAGCAATGTACTTAAAGTTCGGGCATCGGATGATTGAACATCTGTCAATTCGGCTTGGCTTAATACAATAACGTGATCGAACCTTGTAACTTTAACTTCATCGAGCGTTTTTCGGTTTGTAGGATCACCAATTTTGAAATTAAGTTTATTATTTACAGTGTTTTGGCATTCCTCGAATAATTTTTGTTCAATTTCAGGATCATCGGAAATTACAGTGATAGTTGACCCCGGCCAAACATATTTATCCAATTCATTAATTATAATAGGTGTTCTTCTGTTCCATCCAATGATTAGTGTTGCTTCGGGTTTAGGTTGGATATATTTTGGAGCCGAACGGATTGCAGAGTGATCAATATGGAATTCTTTAATATTAGATAAAATTATTTTGTCATCATCTTCAGCGATGGCAATAATTTGGTCACCTTTTTCGATAATTGTATTTATAGGTGGTTTGAGCAAAATTTCTCCATTTTGTTTTCTCAAACCAATAACAGTTGAAGTTTCATAAGAAAACATAGCTTCTACGAAAGTTTTCTTGATTAACCGAGGTTCTTCCTGAAAGTAAATTTCATCACCGCTGAAATCAAGCAGTTCGGTGAAAACAACAGATAGACCCGGCTGACGACAGGTTTGGGCAGTAATTCTAGAGACTAAATAATCAAACACAACAAGTTGAACTTCATCTTTACCAGCAATTTGTGCAATTGGGACATTTCTTGGATCTCGAATTTCTGCAACAATGTGATATTTATGGGGTAAGGGTTTTCTGTGTGGGTTATTGGTAATTGCCAGTATGGTCTTGATCACGATTGAATCGGGATCCTTTGTATCAGGAGCTATGATTATAATTGAGCGTGCCTGATGTGGATTAATAATTTCTAGATCATGCAGGTCAATTGGGTTACCCGTTCTACAAACAATTCGAGTAGTTTTTGTATCTGGGACTTTGGATTTGATTTCGTCTTCCATTTCGACTTTGTCTTTTTCAGCCAGTATAGCGATACATTGATTTTTTTGATTTTCATTTGCTATAACCAATTCGGAAACAATCGGAAAGACCTGAAAAGACCATCCTAAGATAACAGTATGATTATATTCAACTACGAATGATTTACCTTTACGCAGGTTGGTGATTTTTTGTGTTAGGCCACTGTTAACAATAGCTATAAGTATACTGATCATAAAGATACCACTAATTGTAGCGAGAAACATCACTGCTAGAAAACCAGTTTCAATTGGGTCTTCAGAAATAACACCGCCGTCTAACATTCGTAGTATCGTTATCCACAATGCATTAATGAAATCATAATTGCCGTTATTAAGCCCTAAAATACTTGAATTTTGGGGCAAAAGATTTCCCATAAAAAGCACAATTGCTAAAAAAATAACAATAAGTGCAAAAGATATAATTAATAATATTATAGGAGCAAATGAACTTTTTGACATCAGATTGTCAAAATTATATCGAATTTTGTGGATTAAAAAAACTTTTTTCATTCTAATCTATTTCTATTTAGCCGTAATATCTTATTTTGCTAGGGTTTATCAAAATGGTGATTATCAGCATATCTGGAAAAATATCTTCCCCATCGCCAACCTCTTTTAATAAATTCTTTGACAATAGGGGTATTCTCTGTTAAAGTGCCAGGACGAGTTGTATCATATTTTGCTCCTTTGGGAGATACATTTCCATCGGGATAGACCACGGGATTAAAAAATGGATTAATATCAATGGCTTTACCAAATGAATGATTAGATAATCTATTAGTGCCAGCAATATTTCTGTAACAAAAAGCTGATGTATTATTATCGGACATTGAATCATAATCGGACCAATTATACTTGACGATTGGAATAGCTTTAGCAATAGGAAATTTTTCTTTTAAAATTATCTCAAAAATAGCTTCAATATCTTCTTTAATATCTTTATGAATAACCAATTGTCCTTGATGTAATTTCTTGTCGGTTGAATAATATCTAACATCAATTATGATTAAATTTTCAATTATTTCTTTCGGAGCCTTTGTTCCCTTTAAAGCTTCCTCTAGGGTTAAGTTACTGTCTATGATTATGTCCTCAGTTAATTCATAAATATTAATAAAAATAGAAAAAATAAGTATTAATAATAATAACATTTTACGTGATGAATTTATTAAGTTTGCATTATTACAAATATAAAAAATAAATATGGATATTATTTTATTTTAATCAATATTGAGTTATAGGAGCTTTGAAATATCAATGGGTAAAAATATAGTTTCATCCAATAAAAATTTTCAGCTAAAAGCTAAAATTGACGTGGCTCTAATTATATATATCTTGTTTATACTTTTATTTTTATTTATTTTCTTTGTACCGTTTGATGAGGTATATGATCCTTGGAGAAAAGCAATCCTACTTATTGATTCTTCCCAAAAAGAAACCGATCCACAAAAAAAATCTAAACTATTCGAAGATGGTGGTAAACAGTTAATAAATTTACTCAATGAGCATCCGTATCACGCACGATTGAATCTAATGGTAGGATATTATAAGTATTTGGAAAATAAATATGATGCAGCTTTAACATATCTTCGTAAGGCTGTTGAATTAGACTCAGGTGGATTAATGAATCCAGCCACACCAGAAGCTCAGAACTTGATTGCATTAGTTGTATTTAGTAATGTAAAAGAATTTATTAAATCAGGTGAATATCAAAAAGCTTATGATTTTATAAAACCTTATGAGTATTTAAAACGGCAATCCCTTGAGATGAATTACCAACTTGGAATAATATTTCATGGATTGGATAAATTGGATACTGCTGAGCATTTTTACAGAGTTGTTCTTGCTAACAAGCCAGATTTTGAACAGGCAAAGTTGAATTTAGGCTCAATATATTTAAAAAA
This sequence comes from Candidatus Kapaibacterium sp., assembly GCA_938031175.1. Classification (GTDB taxonomy): domain Bacteria; phylum Bacteroidota; class Ignavibacteria; order Kapaibacteriales; family UBA2268; genus CALHGZ01. The sequence continues at coordinate 211,386 of CALHGZ010000009.1, forward strand.
AGGAACACAATATAATGAAAATGGTCAATTGGACTCAGCTTTGAGTTATTATCATAAAGCAATAGCTCTTGGTGTTGTTAATGTTATATCATTAGCTAATTTAGGATTAGTATATTACAAAAGGGCAAATTATCACGAAGCAATAAAATATTTTCGTGAGGCATTGAAATATGATAACAACAATAAATCAATAATTCAATCACTTTCTGCTATTTATAACAAAATCGGGATAAAGGATTCGGCTGTATATTATTTAGAACGGCTCAAAGCATTGAATTAATTATTTAAATAAATCAAAAAATTATTTAGATTAAGCTTAATCCTAAATATCGAAAGATTAGTTTATAAAATTATCGATAAATTTAGTTATAATTATGACAAAAGCACTAATAACAGGAATTACTGGTCAGGATGGTTCTTATCTTGCTGAATTATTATTATCAAAAGGTTATGAAGTCCATGGCATAATTCGTAGAGCAAGCACATTTAATACACATCGAATTGACCACATATATAAGGATCTGCACGAAAGGGATGTCCGTCTCATATTGCATTATGGTGATTTATCCGATCCAGGTTTATTGACCGATCTTGTTTATAATATTAAACCGGATGAAATATACCATTTGGGTGCCCAAAGCCACGTAAGAATTTCATTTGATATGCCTGAATATACAGGTAATATTACAGGTTTGGGTACCACGAGGATATTAGAAGCCATAAGACGTAGTGGCTTGAAAGCTAAATTTTACCAGGCATCTTCATCCGAATTATTTGGTAAGGCACCTGCTCCACAAAATGAATTGACACCATTTGAGCCGCAAAGCCCATATGCAATAGCTAAGCTTTATTCGTACTGGATGACAATTAATTATCGCAATGCTTATGGCATATTTGCATCGAATGGTATTCTTTTCAATCACGAAAGTCCACGCAGAGGTGAAGTATTTGTTACTAGAAAAATTACAAGAGCTGTTGCCCATCTTATAGCAAATAAACAAAAGAAACTCTACCTTGGTAATCTTGATTCAAAACGAGATTGGGGATTTGCACCTGAATATGCCGATTTCATGTGGCAGATATTACAACATGATAGGCCTGATGATTTTGTTATAGGTACAGGGGAAAGTCATTCAGTTCGAGAATTTGTGATCAAGGCCTTCGAGTATGCAGGTATTGAAATTGAATGGAAAGGTACCGGTATTGATGAAAAGGGTATAGTTAAAAGCATTATAAAATATCCCAATTGTGAAATCAAACCAGGCGATACAGTTATTGAAATAGATTCTAAATATTTTCGACCTACTGAGGTTGATTTTCTTCAGGCAGATATAACTAAAGCCAAAAAAATACTCGGTTGGGAACCCAAAATTTATTTCGATGAACTGGTAAAAATTATGATTGATTACGATTTATTATTACTAAATATTAAAGCACCGATGGAAGGTATAAAGGTAGCAAGGGACAAGGGATTGAATTGGACAGAACATAAGTTTTTAGAATTAGATGATATAAACAATGATTTTTGTTGATTATGGACTTATCTGAAACTATTCTTGTTGCTGGGGCTAATGGTATGGTTGGCTCTGCTATTTATGAACAACTCAAAGCAGATGGTTATAAGAATATTATTGGCATAACTCGCAAAGATGCAGATTTGAGGAAACAATATGAAACTCAGAAAATTTTTGAACGTGTTAATCCAAGTTATGTTTTTCTTGCAGCTGCTAAAGTCGGTGGAATTTTGGCAAATAATACATATAAAGCTGAGTTTATATATGATAATTTGATGATATCAGCAAATGTAATAAATGCATCTAAAGAATTTGGAGTAAAGAAGTTATTAAATTTAGGCTCTTCATGTATATATCCGAAAATAACAGATCAGCCAATAAAAGAAGAGCAACTATTAACAGGTACTCTTGAACCAACAAATGAACCTTATGCTATTGCCAAGATTGCTGCAATCAAACTATGTAGATATTACAATGAACAATATGGTACTAACTTTATCTCGGTAATGCCGACAAATTTATATGGTGGTAATGATAATTATAATCTTGAGACTTCTCATGTTCTCCCAGCTTTGGTAAGAAAATTTATATTAGCGAAAAAATTTGCTGATGGGGATTATGATTGGATTAGGCAGGATTTTCTGTTACATAAAATAGGATTTGGATTAGACGAAACCAAGGATAGGCTTAATAGAGAAAAAATAGAAACAATTTTAGATAAAGTTGGCATTCAAAAACACAAAATCAAAATATGGGGAACAGGTAATGCAATGAGAGAATTTTTGCACGTAAAAGATTTAGCAAGTGCTTGTATATTTTTGATGAAAAATTATTCTTTTAAAGAAATTGGTGAATTTATAAATATCGGAACAGGGATTGAAATTTCAATCAGGCAGCTGGTTGCAAGCATAAGTGAAGTAGTTGGATTTGATGGTGAATTAATATTTGATCCATCTAAACCTGATGGCACACCTAGAAAACTTTTAGATATAAGCAAAATAAGCAAGTTGGGTTGGCAACATAAAATTGAACTCAGCGATGGACTTAGAATGACTATTAAAAAGTATCTTGAAGAACATTGATCAATCTGAAATAATTAAAATATTAATGAGATATGGTAATCGAATATTATAATCTTAAGTCAATAACCTAGCAATTATCAACTAAAATCTTCATAATTAAAATACACCTCAATTCAATAAGATTCCGTTTTTTTTTGTAAATTAGTATTCTTATTTTGTATTTCTTTATCATAAAAGTATATGGCACCAAAGAAAAAAAACGAAACAATAGAAAAGACAGATTTAACTGTTGGGAAATTACTAAATGTCGAACCTCGAACCGTCAAAATGTATTACAAAGGCGAAGAGCGTGAGATTATTCTCAACTGCCCATTCGATGCTCGAAAATACACAAAAGAGCACGTAATAAGTTGGTATAAAGAAATTCATTTGGGAAGAATTTTAGACGATAAAGCAGCACTATATTTGAAAATGGGTAAAGGGTGGTCTTACCACGCCCCTTTTGGCGGCCATGATGGTATACAAATAGCAATTGGTAAGTTGTTTCGTCGCAATAAAGACTTTCTTTTCCCTTACTATCGTGATATGTTGACATGTCTTTCTGCTGGAATTACTGTAGAGGAACTCATATTAAACGGATTAAGCAAAGAGACAGACGTAGCTGGCGGTGGTCGTCATATGAGTAATCATTTTGCCAAACCATCAATTAGAATACAAAATGTTTCATCCTGCACAGGTAATCACGCTCAGCACGCAGCAGGTGTTGCCCGAGCAATAAAAAAATATGGAGGCGATGAGATAGCAATTTATTCGAGCGGAGAATCAGCTTGTTCTGAAGGTTATTTTTGGGAGGCACTCAATTGTGCAACATTAGAAAAACTACCAGTTATTTTTGTAATACAAAATAATAAATACGGGATTTCTGTACCAGTTTGGGAACAAACAGCGAATGCACAAATTTCTGATAATTATAAAGGGATGAAAAATCTGGCAATCTTTAATTGCAATGGTAGATGTCCCTTCAATTCCTATAATACATTACTTGAAGCACGAGAATACGTGCTAGCCGGATACGGTCCGGCAATGGTGCACGCTGATTGCGATAGAATTGGTGCCCACTCTAATTCAGATCCACATAAACTATACCGTACTGATGAAGAAATAGCCGAAGCTAACAAACGTGATCCAATGCTTCAATTAAGATATATAATGTTGGAAGAAGGAATAATAGATGAGAAAAGATTACTTGAACTTGAAGCTGAAAATGAAAGAATATTAAGAGAAGCAGCAGAAAAAGCTGAATCAGCACCTGATGCCGATGGTACACAATGGAATAAATTTATAATTCCTGAACCTTTTGCTGGACCAAAAGATAATACTGAAAAAGCTCAAACTGATCCAAATGCAGCAGTAATTACTTATCTACAGGGTATAAATGAGACACTTAAAGAGGAATTCAGGCGTAATCCGAATACGTTTCTATGGGGTCAAGATGTTGCTTCAAAAGATAAGGGAGGGGTATTTAATGTGACTAAAGGAATGCTTCAAGAATTTGGGAATGAACGTATATTTAATTCACCGATAGCAGAGAATAACATAGTAGGAACAGCAGATGGATTTTGCCGTTATCGGGAGGATATCTGGGTTGTGATTGAGGGTGCAGAATTTGCTGATTACTTTTGGCCAGCAATGGACCAATATGTTGAGATATCCCATGAATACTGGCGAACAAAAGGCCAGTATACACCTAATGTAGTGATAAGACTTGCAAGCGGTGGTTATATTCAGGGGGGATTATACCATTCACAAAATATAGAAGGTGCATTGTCGGCAATACCAGGAGTTCGTATTGTGCAACCAGCTTTTGCTGATGATGCTGTCGGTTTACTCAGAAATGCAATGCGCTCGAGAGGACCTACACTATATTTAGAACCAAAGTATCTATATAATTTACGTTCAGCGTCTACTTTGAAGCCACCACCTGAGCATATTGTGCCGTTCGGAAAGGCAAAAATAAGGCATACCGGTACTGATTGTACATTAGTAGCATATGGCACAGCTGTACATACTGCACTTAATGCAGTTAAAGAATTAGAAAAGGAAGGTATATCATTGGAAATTATAGATTTACGATCATTAATCCCTTGGGATAAAGAACAAGTTTATGAATCAATTAAAAAGACTAGTAAAGTTGTGGTAGCCCACGAGGATAACCTTACAGGTGGATTTGGTGGGGAGATAGCTTCATCAATCGCGCAGGATATATTCGAGTATCTTGATGCACCTGTTCTAAGACTGGGATCAAAAGATTGTCCTGTTGGGTTTGCAAAAAACTATGAAAAAGAAATTCTACTCAGTGTGCAGGATATTATTGAGGGTGTAAAAAAAGTTGTCAGATATTAAAGTGTTTAAAAAATCTGACAGTGTTATTATTTTTTTACAATAATGTTAAAGAAATTAATACTTTTCAATATTTTAGCATTGATAAATTTCAATATTCAATTGATTAGGAATTAACTATATATTAATTTTGTGCTATAAATGTAGAAAATATTAATTGAATAATATAACTTTATAATTTTGATAGAATTAGAGTTAGGCAAAAATGAAAAATCAACAAGATGAAGAATTAGATAATCTTAGCGAACAACCAGCTGAACAATTAGAAGAATCGAAACTGCAAAGGTTTATTCTTGAGAATAAGGTACTACTCATAACTGCAGGTATCGTAATCATTGCAATCATAGGGCTATACATTTATCTCGAAGCAACGAGGATGACCAGTTCAAAAGAAGCCTCATTAGCTTTATCCAGAATTCTACCATATTTTGAAAAAGGTAATTATCAATTGGCTTTAGATGGAGATCCGAATACAAAAGTAAGAGGTCAAGACATCATCGGACTAAAGGAAATCGTTGAAAAATATGAAAACACAAACCAGGGTAAAGTAGCTGCACTTTATGCAGCAAATTGTTATGTCGAGCTTGAAAATATAGATGAATCTCTAAGATATTTTGAAATAGCATCTAATTCAGATTCTGATTTGATTAAAACCGGTGCTTACGCTGGATTAGGTTTATATTACGAAACAAAGAGCCAATACAGACAAGCAGGAGATAATTACAAAAAAGCTGGAGAATATGCCGGTGAATCAGGTGCAAAGTTTCGCTATTTCTATTTTGCTGGTTTATGCTACGAAAAAGATAACGACAAGGTGCGTGCAGAAGAATTATATAGGTTAGTAATTGGCAATAATGAATATTCGGAATATTTAGGATTAGCTAAGGCAGGTTTAATTAGGCTTGGCACGATAATTGAATAATTATTTTGATTGATATATCTAAGTAATTAGAAATAAATTATGAAACAAATGATAGATTTTAAGTAACAATTATTTTTTGGAGGTTTTATGCAAAGATTGCTTCGTTTGAGCTTATTTATGCTTCTTCTTATGTTATTAGCAATCGGTGAAAACTTTGCTCAAGACAAAGTTTATGTATCCGGTGAGCTACCGAAGGGGCAAGTGAGAATTTTCGTTCGTGATTCTCAATACGTTTTTAACAGAGATTACACAGTTTACGGAACGTTGATTATAGAACCGGGAACTGTTGTAAAGTTTAATGACAACGGTCGTTTGATTATAGCAAAAGGTGGGCGTGTTATTGCCGATGGTGATGCCGTTGCCCAGTATATTCCAAGACCGAGGACACCAAATGGTCAGTACGATATTGACCCGATTGGTTTACCTGGTGGTTCTACAAATCCTCTCAGTTTTTCAGGCTATGCTGATTTAAACTATTTCCTTTATAATACGGGAACTTATAAAACAATTAATGTCCAGACAGCACGAGATGTAACTGTACATCCGAATAAATATGACTATATATTTCATGTGTTAGTTGATAAAAGTACAAGAAGAATAATTGATTTAGAAAATCCAGGTGTACCTGGCTATCCTTCAAATCCAAACCATATAAAAATACCCTTTGAAATGGCAATTATATTTGTTAATGCACGATTATATGTAGATCCTCTTTATGATAATATGCTCAACATTAGACAATGGCGTAGATTATCTAATACAGACCCTGATTTTAATAAAAGTCAGATCAAATTTATTGGCCAACCAGTAAATGAATTCTCGAGAGAATGGGGTCATATAGTTGTATTGCCAGGAGCAAGAGCAGCATTTTTCAGAAATTGCTCATTCGAAGGATTCAGAAAGGATACTACTGTTGACCGAACAGATTACTATTCATCTAATCCAGCATTTCCGAACTATATACCAGGTTTGACTGCTGATCAAATTCGAGCATTGAACGCAAAGATGAATTCATTAACTAATGGTGGCGGTGGAGCATTAACAACCTTTTCATCCAGAACCTGGCTTTTAAATTGTGAGTTTGTATCCAATATGGCACGTCATCGTGGCGGAGCATTACAGATACTACAAGCTCCATTTGGATTCCCAAGATATACTGGAGACTTAAGTTACTATTCACTAACAAAGAACCCAAATATAACAAATCCAGATGGCTCACCTTCAACAGTATTAGCTGAAAATCCGATTCCATTAATTGATGCTATTGATGAATCATTCAGTGAACCACTTTCCGATGATGATAGAATGGGGCTTGATGATGGAAGGCTTGCAGTATATTTAGGTAGAATGAGGAATTTAACATTTGAGCAGAATTACGTCCGACTATCCAATGTTAAATTTACACAAATCGGCCAGTTTAGAAAGGTTGAAGATGATTTAGATAATCCTGCAACTTATCCCTATGGATTAAATAATCACGCTTTAGGCGGTGCTATTTATATTGCTGGTGCTTATGAAGATGAAAATAGAAAGATTGAAATTGGATTTGGTATTAATAAAAGTATAACAATAGGCAATCAGGTAGTTGAATTTAATGATGACGATACATTCGAAGCTATGGGTAATAGCGCCAATAACTACCAAAACGCTGCCAGTACTTTTGGAGCAAGAGGTGGAGCGATCTATGTTGGTAGATATACTTCACTTATAGTGGCAGGGAAATTCCATAGCAACGAAACATACACAAAATTCCTGCAAGATCAGAATTCAGGAACAAATAGTGGTTACTACTCGATGGGAGGAGCCATATTCCTCGAAAATACCTTAGGAAGATTACAAGTACGAGGTGGTCCTTCAAGAGAATTGACAAATAATCCAACAGATTTCTACCAGAACAAATCCGGTGCTGGTGGTGCAATCTTTTGCGATGGCAATACATCACCATGGGCATCACCAGTAATAGGTGGCAGCGATGCCTTTGTAAACACAAGAGATTACGGCTTCAATATAAGATTCAGACAAAATAAAGCTGTAACCTGGGGCGGAGCTGTTTATACTAAACGTAATACATTTATAACTGGTTCGGGCGGTGTAGTAGCCGGCGAAATGATTGGTTATGGCGAAAAATACAGAATCGAATTCAATAATAACACAGCTGATTATGCCGGTGGTGCTATTTATATAGGCATTCCAAATGCAAATCCACCATTACCCCCGGCACAACGAATTGTTCATATCGTTAGAGCGTCATTCCGAGAAAACTCAGTTGGTGAAGGAGTTACAGGTGATAACAGACAGGAAGTTCGTGGTGGAGGTGCCATATACTCACTTAATGGTGATTTAAATCTTGTTAAAGGCGTCGAATTCCGCGGAAATAAAGTTAAAAATGGTAACGGTGGCGCAATTGCAATGGTGCATCCGGTTACTTCAGCGAAACGTTACTTTATAACTGACCTTGATATCGCTCATTACGATGCAAACGGTATAGTACACAATTATACATCTGTAAATGATGTTTTTACTTTTGCAAATGTTGGTTATGATCCAGATGCACGTTCATTAACAAGATTTCTTGATAATGAAGCATTTGCTGAAGAAGATGTCTTAAATTCAAGTTACGGCTCAGGTTCGGGCACAACTCAGATAGGACATGGTACTTTAGGCACAACAGCAGCACTTTATAGTACTACTTGGTTGGATAATAACATCGGATATGCAGTGGGTTATAATGGTACAATAGTTAAATACACTCAAGGCGGTAATAGATGGGAATATCAAAATTCTGGTACTAGCTTCCGCTTAACTAGCGTCTATTTCACGAGTACCAACACTGGTTATGTCGGTGGCGACCGAGGTATAATCCTGATGACAACAAATGGTGGAAGAGATTGGAATAGAATAACCACCCCAATTGATTCTAGAATAAACAAAATTAGATTCATTGGTACTAATGTTGGTTTCGCAGTATGCGATAATGGATATATATTGAAGACAACCGATGCTGGTTATACTTGGGAGTCAACAAGACCACAAATTGCTAATTTACGATCAATATTTTTCACAGACACTCAAGTAGGTTATATCGTTGGCGATAGAGGTTTAGTATTAAAAACAACAAATGGTGGAACGACTTGGAGTGTTCAATTAGTCAATACATTAGCTAATTTAAATAGCATTGCATTTGTTGATGCAAGCAATGGGTACATAGTAGGTAATGGGGGAACTTTATTTAAAACAACAAATGGCGGAAATACATGGGTAAGAGTGAATGCAGGTTCAACAAATGACCTATTTAATATTGTTTTCACAGCTCAAACAACTGGATTTGTAGTAGGAACATTTGGCGAAATATTAAAGACTGAGGATGGTGGCAACAACTGGTCAAAGTTAACTTCAAATACAACAAATCATTTGTATGATATATTCTTTACAAATCTCAGCCGTGGTTATGTTGTTGGTGATTATGGTTTGCTAATTGGAACTACAGATGCTGGCACAACTTGGACTTCAATCCGACCAGCAGATGAAAGTTTAGTTGACGTCAAGAGATTGCACCAGGAAATTCGATTACCAGAAAATGGAGTCGGGCTTGGAGGTGCTATATATATATTAGATAGTGTTACAGTAAATAGATTAGGAAGAATTGATACCATCAACTTTAACAGAGTTAGAATTATAAATAACAAGGCATATACAGGTGCAGCTATCTATTCAGATAATTTCGATCTAAAATTAATCTTTAATCGCTCGCTAATTACAGCTAATGAGGCAACTTCTGAAATTGGAATGGAACAAAATTATATCTCAGGTCCAGTCGTACGCGACAATAATGGTAATATAGTTGCAAATATGGCATCGCACGATTTGGTTGGAGCAATAATTTATGGCGAAATACAAGGTCCATTACCTTCATACAAATATTCCGAAGCTGCAAACTCAATATTTGGTAATAAAGCCAGATTCTTAATTAGATTACCTGATGCACCTAATACAAAAGGAGTCTTAGCAGGAACAACGGGTATTGGCTTTGGTGGAACAGATACACTTCGTGGCAATTACTGGGGCAGGACAGAAGCGGATGTTACACTAGAAATAGGTATAAGCCATCCTGGATATGACAATCCTATAATGCAGACATTCTTTTTGGCAGGCGATGGAGAAACACATCTTCGATTCTTATTCTCAACAACACCAACATCAGATCCACGAGAGCAAGGACCATTTGAGCAATTTGGAACTCGGGATGCTGGTTTTGGTGAGGAAATAGTACGATACACATATAGGCCGATACCACTCAAGAATGCAGATAATGATGAAAATACTCCACACGATGAATCAATTCCAGAAAAATTAGCATTCTCAGGTCATATTTATGATATTTATGACAAAGGAACTGACATCAAAACAGCTGATTATTACAACAGACGCTTGAGTCCAATAGAAGACTTTGCAGTTGGTATTCCACCAATTATCAAGAGGTTCAACAATCAAAATATGCCTTCTTATGGTAAATATGTGAAACGTTGGACAAGAGATCCATTCGCAGCTGACAGTATTGACCCAAATACTGGTTTGCCATATTATCCAATAGTTAAATTCTTGCAGGATGAGTTTAGACCAAATTCAAATGGTGAATACTTCCACCCAATTGGCTATCCATTATATCTCGAAGCGCATGTTGATTACACTGGTCTTGATGAACGTTCCAATCATGACCCAAGATATTTAAATGAAACAGTTTATTTCATTATAAATGAAACTACTTTAGATTATATCAGAGTTAATCTGAAGCAGGTTTCCGAAGTTGCACCGGATTGGCAAACATTCCGAGCAAGAGTTGAATTGGTACCTGACTTGAGCCGAAGGAATCCTAATACATTAATCCGAAGAACAGCTCAGGGATTGTTTAATCTGGGAGTCGGCAATGTATTATTAGGCCATTTATATCGCGATCCATATAAAGAAGATGGTGGAGCCTTGCCAGGGCGACGATATCACGGACCAAGAACACAAATGGGTAATGCAGTTGAACTGTACTTTAATAGAGATGGAAATGGAAATCCAACTTGGCCAGTTGACAATCAGGGTAATGCAACACATTATGCAGGCGAAAAGTATCAAGCATTACCTGTCAATGTCGGTGACCAAATAAGAATTATCTCAAGAACAGTACTATGGAGAGAAGGTGTTATACCTGCATTCCAAGATGGTATAACCTTCAAAATAACACGTTCAACAGAGCCTCCTGTTTATACGGGTAATATTATAAAATTGCAAACAGATACAATATATAAGAAAGTACCCCATGAACGATATCCAAAAGATACAATAATTGCAATTACGGAATTTTTGAACACAATATTTGTAACCGAAGATAGATATTATCCCGTTGCACCAGGTTGGTACAGTATACCGCTCAATCCAGCAATTGGCTATGATGCAAGAGGTAGAGATTCGATCCTAACGGTAACAGCAATTGATTCCAATATGTACTACGATCCACGTGCAATTGACGATCCTACAAAATATCCATACTTAACATACCGATGGATACCGTGGGATAAAGATAATAACAGACCATTAGGTGGACAATCAAGTTTAGCCCGTTGGCTATATGTAGATACAGCAAGAGCAGCTGGAAATACAGAGAATCCAACTCCAGTATGGCAGGCTTATGGATACCTTAGATTTACTGGCAGACCAATCAATCCATACGTAGTTCCCGGAGGTGAATGGATTAGAGTTTGGGCAGAGAATTATCCACCTCATTTTAGAACTATTGATTCACTTAAGAAATATGATTTAGATCAAGAGCAGATTGATAAATTAATAAATATCTTTCCACCATACTTCAGTTCAGAGCAATATGATGTTACAAACGCCAGATATTTACAGCAAGATACTATTAATATAGGCTACACATATCAAAGCCGACCTTATGATTTCAGGATTTTTGTTGTGGATAGTACACCGAGATTTATCGAACCAGATGAACCGAGAGAGGAAATCTACAGGCAAATTAATTGGGAAGGCAACCAAGAATTATTTGTAGTTTATGAACCATCTGACTATAACTGTCCACTCACTGAGGATGGTAAGTTAGTTGCTAATATCGCAGGTGATGATAGCGATGGATCATTTAAGCTGCGATTTAAAGCGGACTTTAATACTGATGACGAATGGGAAGACTATTATGCAAGCCTTAAAAATTGGGACTTCCGTTATGGTAGAACATCCTATGGATTTATGAGTATTGCACTTAGACCTGGAAACGACACAACAGTAATAGATACTACAGTTTGGGATCCAGGCGATTATGACAATTATCCCACAGGTAATTATAATATGGCAATAACTCAAACAAGACCAATTTGGATGTCAAATCAATACATACATAAATATGGCGATGGCGCAACAGATCCCGAAAGAGATGAATTTGTGATTGACTTTACATCATTTGGAAAAATTGATATCAGAATTCCAGCAGCGGAAGCATTCCAATTGTTGACTCCGAAACAAAGGTATAATGATGCTTTAAATTTGGATACAGTATTTACAGTAGTTGTCAATGATGGTCATGGTGGAGTAAATACAAAGACAGTACCAGTATACATAAATGTTAGACCAACAATCATAACAGAAAGTTTGCCGCCTGCTAAAGAGGATTATGATTATAATCCACAATTACTTGATTCATCGAGGATGATCAAAGTCTTTGATCCCAATTTCGATCAATCACATACATTTGAATTGATTTATCCAGATGATCCACGTGATGAAATACCACGTGATGAATGCTTCCCAGAAGCAGGATCATGGAGTTTACAAGGACTGAAGACAACACCACGATGGCTTAAAATCAACTCAGAAAGTGGATTATTATATGGTACACCACGTATAAAAGATGCACCGAGAGAAGAACAAGTAACAGTTGTAGTTTATGATGAAGGTCGTTTAAGCCACATTAGAACATATACATTAAGAGTTGATTCAACCAACCATAAACCGAGATTTGCATCATTCCCTGTTGTACGATGTATAGACAGGGGTGGGGTTTATGAAGATGAAATAACTATCATTGACAGGGACCTTTTAAGAGAACCTCAAAATTTAACTGAATCATTAACTCTAAGGATATATGATATAAATAACAATGAAATAACAGGTAGCTTTACATTCGATCCGACTTTACCAATAACTGGAATACGAACAAGCGATACCGTAAAAGTAAAGATTCGTATGTCAAACTTTGATCTACCTGTTGATCCAGACGGTAAAGTAACTATCAAGATAGTAGTCGATGATGGTGAAGAACAGACTGAAATGATATACAGATTGAAGATATCTGATGCAACAGATTTCGTCAGTAGATTGAGAATCACAAACCAAATGGGTGCTTCTCAAGTTTTAGAGTGGGGTACAGCACCATTAAATGCGACAACAGGCGATGAAGCAGATGATTTAGGTAGATTAGATGCAAATCTATGTGAATTCGAACTTCCACCAATACCTCCGCAGGATGTATTCGATGCTCGTTGGAATATACCAACAAGGCAAGGAACATTGAGAAATATCTTCCCAAGAGTAACTCCTGGTTTAGAAGGTTTCACAATTTATCGCGGTCAATTCCAATCCGGAGGTGTAAATGGTGATAATAACGTTGCATATCCAGTTACAATAGAATGGGATACAGATATAATACCCGACAGAACCGATGCAAGCCGAAATCCATCTGGTGCATCTTGGTATATTCGTGATGGTCATTCAGAAGGTAATATCTTCAGCGTGAACATGAAGACATTGCAAGGTTGGTTACTACCGTATATTACACTCGAGCAGACAGGATCAATCGCTAAGATTACGATTTTGTCTAATACAGTATCCAAATTCAATATAGTTTACGATTGGGCTACACCAGTTGAACCAATTGCCGGATTACCAAATGAAGCCAAGATAATTGATATTTCACCTAATCCAATAACAAGCGGACAGGCACAAATACGATTTGGATTGCCAAAAGATAATAATGTGCAAATAGATATAATTGACGCTTTAGGTAATGTAGTAAAACGAATGGCTTCTGACAGATATTCAGCAGGATATCATCTGTTACTTTGGGATGGTAAAGATATGTATGGCAATGAAATATCGAGCGGTACTTATACTTGTAGATTAGTATCTGGTAATGTAACTTCTACATATCCGTTCGTAATAATCAAATAAATTAAATTCTCGGGTGGGTTTAGATGACCCACCCGAATGAAATTTGAAAATAGGAAACAGTAAAATAAATTATAAACAAAATGGAGTGTATTATGAAACTTTACTTCAGACTTACTGTGATTTCATTGCTGATACTATCTGCAATACTATCACAGACGTCACAAGCCCAGGTTTACAGTTTATATGAACCTGTAACAATTGTTCAGGCATCATATAAGCCACTTGAAGTATATACCGAGCTAAATGCGGCGGATTTTGCCTTACCGCCGAATTTTTCTCCAACAGATAGGGACGACGGTTATTACAAATATCCTGTTCAATTGCCATTTCCATTTGAATATAATGGTGTTGAATACACTCAGTTATGGGTAAACGTGAATGGTTTCGTATGCTTTACTCAACCAGGAAGATTTCCACCAAACGTTAAACCAAATGTTAATAATGGTCTATTTATTCAATCGCCTTCTTTTCCAAATAATGTTATAGCACCATTTTGGGGTGATCACTATTACAGAAGTACAACAGTAGATATAAGAGATAAGTATATTAGATCAAGTATTAGAGTCGGCTGGGAAGTATATGATCCTCCATATAGAGTCTTTATAGTAGAATGGGTTGATTTGAATATCATGGATAAGACATTACAATCAAGTGTTGCAACATTCCAATTGAGACTTTATGAATCACAAGTAGATTTTTCAAAACAAGGAAGCATTGAATTTGCATATTCAAGAACCGGTTCACCTAATCTTGATCCATCAGTTGGCACAACAGTAGTAATACGCGGAGCAGCAGTTGGTATAAAAGGAGAAGCTTCAGGTATTAGAGGCGATGATGCCGATTTTGTAAATGGTTTGTGGTATGATAGCGATATTGATAGCATGAGAATATCACGCTTGAAAACAGATCAATGGCCACCATCAGATGGAGCTACTGATAAAAGAATTAGGTTTACAGCAATCATTAGAAAAGGTGATACATTATGGTGGGGCGATGGTGATGCTAATTTATCAAAAGCAGCAGGTAATAAACATTTTAGAATGCCCCAGAATCGATTTGTTACTATTGAGGACGCACGTGTAATTATGCATTCAATTGCAACAAGTGTTCCTCTTGATAGCGTTCGGGGACGTGAAGCATTTCATGGAGATGTAAATCATAATGGAAGATTTTATTATAACCGTTTTGGTGTTAAGACATTTATTCCGTGGCGCTCAAAATATTATTGGCAAGATATGCCAGACGATGTTTATAATCCCGAAATTCAAATATTATATCAGGTAACCGAGTATGATGCCAGTATGATTCTACATTATCTAGCAGCTCGAATACCAACTTTACCCTGGATTTTGGATACAATACCAAGAAAAGGGAAATTTGGAGTTGATGATTTAATAGCCACAAACATTGTTAACGGTGAAATAAATTCACTGGGTAATAATGTTTATACAATACCAGTATATTTAAATGGATACTTTAGTGGTCCTATCGGTTTTAAATTTGATGTTAACGGTGAGATACTAGATGTTTGCAACACATCTGCTTTACAATTAATGAATGGTACTAATGTATTGGTCGCTGCTGGTTCAGGGGAATTCGATAATCAATCACCGATTTGTTTAGTAACCGTGAGAACCGAATCTAATGAACTAACGTTAAATAATATTAGATTCAACGATGTAGAATTGTCACCTATTAACATTACTTTGAATAAGTTAAGCGATAATGTCGAATTCGAAATATTGGAACAAAATGTTCCCAATCCGTTTACAAGTTATACAACATTTACAGTAAATGTGCCTTCAGAAGGTTTTTATACAATTGATGTATATGATATTTATGGGAACAAAGTTCAGACTATTTATAGTGGTCGCTTATTATCTCAACCATATACTTTCAATTGGAATGGAACAGATATATCAGGTAGTAAGGTATCCAGTGGCATCTATGTATTAAAATTACAAGGCAAAGATTATTCAGCAACAAAGAAGATGATATTAAATTAATGAATAATTTAATTACAAATACTTTACTTGCATTACTGCTGCCGTTACTTATCGGCGGCAGTATGCAAATTTTTGCAAAAAAAGATATTATTGCCCGTCTAGAACTATTACAGGGTGTTGATATCTGCAGTAATGACTTTTCAAAAAAGCAAGCCTTATTCGGAATAAATATAGGTAATGTTGAAAAGAATGATTCATTATTCGGTTTTAATTTCGAAGTAAGTTATGACAATACAAAGTTGCAATTTAATCGTCCTATATATTTCAATACATTATCAGAAGCATTCGATGAATTAACAAGAGATGTAACAGTAGGATTTGAACCTGGAACAATTAGAGGTTATGCAGTACATTTGAATTTTAGTTTGCCACCAGTTTGGGGTAACAAACCGTTAATTGCCCTTCTCTTTGATTATTTAGGTAATAGCCCTGATACAACAAGCTTATTTATAAATTATATTGAGTTTACAAAAGAATTTAAGAATAATATTGTTAGCTACGAACCTTGTCAATTAAAAATTGAATTCATTGACAAACCTCAAAGATATGCAGAATTTTACTTTGATACAGATTCACTCATTTTTGATAATGAAGAAAATAATTTATCCTCGATCAAGATTTATCTCAAAACCGGTTCAGAAACAAAAATTAGAAATTTACAATTCGATTTACTATTGGATAACCCTCAAAATTACACAATAACAAAAATTTTACATAATCCGGAAAATATTATATCATTTGAACAGGAATCAGCTGATTTAAGTATTAGACTGAAAACTATTTTATCGGAATCATTTTCTAATGGTGAGATTGTTGAAATTTTTATCAAAAATAACTCAGAGATTAAAAGTGAAGGGAGTTTATCAGTAAATAATATTGAATTTAATCCAGACCATTGTGTAACCCGCCTTATTAGCAGTGAATTAAAAATTATAACTTCAATTGATAGCACAAAAGATACAATAGATACAAATACCACAGCCATATATTCTGAATATCTAAGTGATTCAAATATAAATTCATTTTATGACAGAATTAATGATGAATTTATAATTGAATCAGAACAAGATATTAATTTTGCGTCTTTTTATGATTTGCGGGGTTTATTACTAAAAAGAGTTGATTTACGTGTGATGACTGGTACAAATAGAATAAAAGCAGCTGATTTGCCAAAAGGAGTTTATTTTGTGGTAGTAAAATTTAAAAACAAAGAAACTAAAAGTTTAATTAACATAAAATACTAAATAATTATTTTTTAATGTTTATTGGAGGATCTCATGAAGAGACACTATTTACAAATGAAGAGCAAAGGCATAATTCTCCTAACTATGCTGCTTGGGCTCTTTTTGATACTAGGAAATAATGCTTATTCACAAACATTGAATAAGCCAGAAGCTCCGTTATTATCACTCATTGGAGATGACGGAGCATACAAAAAGGCTTATTACCCAGATGGCAGAATTCATATTCCACCATCATCAGGTTCACCAAGGGAATTTTTGATCCCTGTATGGATTGATAATCGCTGGAGATACTATCCTGAGTCTCCGAAGTATGTGCCATATGATATTACAAGCTTTAACTTCGCAATTGTATATGATGCAACTGCAATACGTGCAGTTGGTGTTCAAAAATTTGGTTATTTGGACGAAAGGGAAGGTTATGAACCATTAGCAAAACACTTCAATATTAGTTGGTATGACGTCAAAGATTTATCATATAAAGAAGTATTCGTTGAAAATCCCAATCCACAAAATCCACCCTTTATTGAAAGAAACAAAGGTAGAATGATCCGAATTATAGGAACAGCAACATCGAATCATTTACCAGTAACAGATAAAGGGGATTTCAAAATCTTACTTTATGTAAGATTCCAGGTTGTACCGGAAGTTGGAACCGGATACTTAGCTCCGAGAACCCCAATATATATTAAGAATGATACAATAAGATACAACGATTGGAACGTAGCAAAAGAACCTCCATTCAAAAGACAAAGAGAATACGATCCTGATTATGTTTCAGATTATCCATTCGATGCAAATTATCGTTTCCATGGATTAGGTGGAATTGATAATCTATATCTTAATTTAGTTGAGCAATATGTTCCCGGTTCCGTAACAGTCTGGATTTCAGACCGTATTCCTAAGTTTGACTTCGACATAAATAGAGGAACTGGCCAATTTGAACAGTTAAGAAAAATTCGCGAGGAATTGTACGAAGTTACTGATCCAATAACTATAGATTCTGCCTCAAGAAATCCAACTTTTGCATATCGATTGATGGGCATTTATAATGGTGAACCGAGAACCCGACTTACAGATATTACAATAGAGTCTGATCAGGAATGGTTGCAATTTAGAACAGGTACACCAGGTGCCCCATCAGGTTCAGAAAAAAATCCAATCAGAAATATCACACGTAAAGGTTATATTGATTTCATTGACAATAATATCCTTGGCGATGAACGTGATCCACTTGATAGACCAACTGACAAGGATTTACCGGTCAAACTTCAAATTATATGCCAACCGCAAAGACTTACTCTCGATGGTCGTTCGGAAAAAGCTGGTGTATATGTTGGATACCTGACATTTTCGTCACCAGTAGCTCAAGTTTCGCCAATTAGAATAAAAGTTACATTTATTTACTTTAGAAATCCTATAGAAGGTGGTTTACGTGGTAGAGACTTTGGTATAACTCTTACCCTAAAGAATTCAAGGGGCGCAATAGGTGATTCGGCAAAAGTTATATTCGGAACTGGTTATCGAGCTACTGATGGAGTAGACTCACTCTTTGGTGAATTTGCATATGGTGAACCGCTTTATACGAATATATTTAATGCAAGATTCTTCCCATTAAACGAAGAAATTAAGCAAATAGTACCATTTGGATTTGGTGATTGGGCTCCGAATGATGAACTTAGCCGTACAACAGTAAGAAACGGACCATTGTATGTCAATGGCTCTCGTGATATTCGTAGTGTAACAGATACAACACAATCAATATTGTACTATTGCCGATTTTCAACACCAAATGATGCAGACTATCCTATTATAATTGAATGGGATACATTGGACTTCCCTCCTGGTGCTCAATTATTCTTACGGGATTCAGTAAATGGAAGTCATTTCAATGTAAATATGCGCCAAGCTACACCACTCGGAGGAGGTAGATTTTCATATGTTATTGGTGACCCAAGATGGAAGTCATTTATAATCGAATATACTTTGCCAAGAGTAATTCGATATGTTGATTCAGAAGGCAAACCAAGGATCAAAAATGGTTGGAACTTCTTATCCATGCCTGTAAGACCTACGAATACATTCTGGAAAGTATTTTATCGAAATGCGATAAATGTACCATTCCAATTCTCACAAAATCAATATCAACAAGAAGAATACCTGAGGCCTGGTGTAGGATACTTTGTTAAATATCCTAATGAAGTTGTTGATACAACATTCGTAGGTACCAGTATATTCCGCATTCAACGAGATATATTAGGTGGTGGTGATGCTGTCAGATTATACACAGGTTGGAATACAATCGGTTCACTATCGGTACCATTTAATATCAGCAATCTTGAACTAGACAGATTTGATAATAACAATATTCCAGATGTAACAATCACACTTGCTAGAGGTATCTATGGCTATGTTACTAATAAGGGATATGTTGAAGTATCTATCATTGAACCGGGTCTTGGTTATTGGTTATATGCTAACAAAGGTGGCTATCTTAAAATGATTAGTACAGGTAAATTTGGTGCTGATAATCCTAACAGAGAAAAAGAAAACATATTAGCTCGCAGTTCAAAACTTACTATTCGGGATAATGACCAGAAGGAAGGTACTTTATATATGATATCTGATGATAATATAGATTTAGGTAACTTTACACTCCCTCCAAGACCACCATTTGATTTATTCGATGTTAGATTTGCCAATGATGCTTACATTGAAAACAATAACTCTACAATAATGATGCTCCAGGGCGTCGAATACCCATTAACAATACTAATGGAGAACCCGGATGCAGACTATACCTTTGTAGATGCTGCAACAGGTGAGGTTTTCGGAACAATTAACAAAAATGCTGGTGGAACTGTAAAGATTGACCTTTGCAAATCAAACGCAATTAAAGTACTCAAATCTGACAATTTCAGCGGTTTTGATCTAACAAGCTATCCAATGCCTGTTTCAACATTCTCAAACATCAAGTACAACATACCAGTCAGTGGAGATGTCAAAATTCAAGTATTCGATATTTTGGGTAACGAAGTTGTTACTCTACTTGATGGATATAGGAGCGCTGGTGAATATAATGATATTCAATTCGATGCTACTAAACTATCTGCAGGCAGATACATAATTAAAATGACACAAGGTAGTGAAAGTATAATCCGAACAGTTTCGGTTGTCAAATAATTGATTTAGCAAAATAATTATATAAGGTCAGCTTGTTAATTCAGGCTGACCTTTTTCATCATAAGTCTATAGGTGTTAAGATGAAAATTATATCAGTATTATTAATGATACTAGTACTTTTTATACAGAATTCCTATGGGAATGAACTAAATTTTCGGAATAATATTATTATCACTAATCAAAATTATCCAAAAGATTTAAATAAAAAATTTGATAAACTAGTTTTTGGCCTTGATGAGCAGGCAACTAATTATTTGGATACAGCATTAGGTGAACTTGAATTATTCCCATCGCATCCACCATCGGGATTACACGCTGTTTTCGAAATTCCTGAAAAAAATAATCAAGGTATAATTTGGTCTTATACAGATATAAGGCCAATTTCAGATGAAGAGCGTTTTGAAGTAACATTTACAATCAATCTTCAAAAAGATGTTTTTGATACTTTAAGATTCAGATGGCAAAAATTACCAATTGAATTTCTTGATTCGGCTATATTGTCCGACAACATTTTAGGTACTTTATTCAGGATTAATATGTTAGAAGTTCAGGAAGCTGTGAATACTAATATCGGGCTTTCAAAATTTCTAATAAAGCTATGGGTTAATAAACAAAAAGTCTATGTTGAGGATAATTTACAATCTATACTAAATGAATTACAAGTAAATCCCAATCCGGTTAATGATATTCTTCGATTAAATATTGATAAATTTAGTTATCGTATTTATAATACAAAAGGCGAATTAATGATGTTTGGAATATCCGAAATTCCAATGATTAATGTTTCTGAACTTACTAATGGCTTATATTATTTAGTTATAGATAGAGAATTAAAAAGATATCGTATAGATTTTATCAAATTATAATCTTAACAATTATAATATTTTAGTGAGATGATCTTATTAGTATAATTTTTAATTAAATTTACAATATTCTTTAAAAATAAATGTTATGGATTGATTGAGTGTTAAATTACTATTAATTATTGTTTGTCTTAAATAATATTGGTCAAAATTCTATATAGAATTAAATTTTTATGAAAAGCATTGAATTTGAAAGGTTTATATTTATAATTTAAAGCTAAAATTTTTTTACAGTAATTTCAACTGTTAAAATTTAGAAATTTCCAAAAATTCTGAGTTATTATATTTTACTGCCTTTTTTTGACAAAAGTTATTTTTGACATACCAAGTTTCCTAAAAGTTTCAATAACACTTTTTGTAGCACCTGGAATACTCATTATCGGATTTTTAAATACGCATATTAATATTTAAGCATTGTATAGTCCAGAACCATCATTGATAATATTGAAAATTTGTGTGTATATTACTGATTTATGACCAAGTTGATATTTGTCAAGTTCATCGGATCTTGGCATTATTAAAGTTTTTTCAGTAAATTTAGTTAGTTCTATTTGAATATGTTTATTCCCAACAGTTTCAGGCAATATAAGTGTATCCAGTTTATCATCTCCGCCAATTAAAGCTTCGAATGCGGTTATAGCTCTACAGCTTAGTACTCCGTTTGTATGCTGTCCGGGACCACGCCAGGTATCGATACAGGCTGGTTTAATAATTGCCAAATTGTTTGCAACTTCTTCTATTTTGAAATTGGAAATAATTATTGTCTTTTCTGCCCAATCTTTTGTTTTATCCTGCACATATACGACAAATTTATCAAAGGCAATAGTTCAGTGGGCAATAAAATCTTTATCTTATAATACATCGCGAATAATGCAGTGTGTCAGTGCGAGTGCGACAACATCATTGCTACCAGGATGAATCACAAGCCAATCGTGGATTTTTGCAGTAGTATCAGAAAGTTATGGACCTACGAGAACTAATCTAGCACCTTTTTCAATTGATTTTGTTAAAATTTTCGGAAGATAAACCCATTTGATTGCACTAACTGGATTTCAATCAAAAAGAAGTATATATTTTGATTGTATAAAATATGCCAATAGTCATTCATCTCCTACATTTTTTTTAAACTATAAAACCTTGCCAGCAGCAAAATATTCAGATATAAGGACGTGAAATTACTAAAGCAAATCCAGCTACGTGATCCGGAATTCCACCTCGATATGCTACAAGAGATTCTCATAATTGGAAGAAAAAGCCCAGTAAATGTAAGGCTAAAAAGTTTTTGGCAAGTTCTTTAATAATGGTTTTATTTTTTGTCCAGCCCCCTCGAAAAATAGAGGAAATTAAAGTTAACAAAGCACTCCCATTGGCAAGTGCTTAGAGTAAAGATAAAATCGGTAATAAACCGCTATAACTATTAGGTCGCACAGATACGACTACAAATAATGCACCAGCTCCGTCATGAAATAAAATCGCAATTGGTATGCATGCTCTTTCATGTATTTTGACAATTTTTTGTTCTCGTATTTTAGATTGTTCGCTTTTATCTTTTGAACCAAGGATAAGTAAACTGTAAATTTTACCTTTTAATGTTTCTTTATTTGAACCGGTAATGAAATCATATCTTAATAGAAAATTTCAACAATAAGTAATAGGATGTAGGTAGAATACAAAAATATCATCCAAGCCATTGATGATTTAAAAATTTAGAAAAATATTACGTGCCACTCCCTATCCATATAACCAAAATCAGCCCATATTGATAATTAAGCCATTATCAATATTACAAGTGCAGTAAAATCTGCCAATCTTCAGATTTTTTCAAATTTTTTATAATTGAAAACATAGAGCATTAATGAAGCAAGAAAAGAACCTGCGGATAGACCAATATAATATATATATGAAGTAACCCAAAGTCCCCAAGTAACAATATTTCCTTTATTAGCCTGAATATGTCGGTATATCAATCCTATAGCCCAACATAAAAGCCAAGAACAAATAGTAAACTACCTACAATCCTGAAAATAGTTTTGAGATTTTTTGAAATTTTATCCTTATCGCTTAAAATTTCAAATATAAAGTTCATTTAAACTTCTCCGATATTAAGTAATAAATATTAGGACTTGTACCAAGTTCTTCTTTTAAACGAATGTATTGACGTTCACGAAGAAGAATATAAACTACGCTGATTGGATCGTTAAAATCATCAAAATGAATTGACTTACCTGTACAGGTTTTCGCACAAGCTGGCTATCGTCCTTCAGCTTTGTTATAATGTTCCTTTTCATCTTTTAGATTAATGCAAAAAGTACATTTTCGGACATTACCGTTAGGAGATTATTTGTGTTCTTTTTTCCTAAATTGTTTGTACTTAGTGGATGGAACAATTGTCCAATCTGTACTTTGTTCAACTGCTGGAAAGTTTTCGCCAGAATCGAACCTGCGCGCTTAATACTGACAAGCAGTCATACAATAACGACAGCCGATACATCTTTCGTAGTCAACAACAATTCCGTCAAGTTTTCTTTTTAAAGTTGCTGAAGCTGGACAAACGTCTGTGTGAAAGGGTTTTCGCAATGGAAGCAAGGCTGGGACATAAATACGGATTTAATATTAAGTCGATTTTCCAAAATATCTTCGAATACGACTGTATATGCTACTCAAAGAGGTGTCTTATTCTATGCCTTGCAGACAAGTACACAGGCACGTAAAACTATACGCAACGCCGTGTATCAATTACCATTCTGTTGTGATACATTTTGATTAATGATATTATATTTTTACTTATTGCAATTAATTTGGATGATGATTCCTTAATTACATTGCCTAAAAATTGCGGTAGCAAGAGTACAAGAGCCTATGGGAGTTAAATGTTTTAAGATCTTTCTTTTATTGTAAAATATCTATGCCGCCATAATTTTCCTGATTACACTTCAACAATTTGAATGCTTAATTGACTTTGACCTTAGCAATTAAATAAAAATTAATAAAATTTTTTATTATATTTTGCAAAATATTTCGATAAATTTACAAACATTTTTAATTAGTTTGATTTAAAGTTTAGGTAATAAAAAGATTTTTGATTCCAATATCAAAATAAAATCAAAAAATGTAGAGAATTGGATTTAGGCGAAATACAGAAATTCAAGATTTTATTCCCTTGTTTTAATAGTACTTATACATCACCCACATCGCATAGGTTAAACAATAACTGGAGAAAGCGCTTGGTTTAATCATTAAAACAAAACATTTTTATAGTTATGGAAAATATTGTTTTTTAGGTAAAATAATTTTGTTTAATTTCGCTGTTGGTCGAAATGACTTTTTGAAAAAATGATGAATAATATCATAAAAATATTTAAAGTGTTGTCCGATAAAAATAGGCTTAGAATATTAATGCTTTTAACAAAGAATAAGTTATGCGTTTGTGAATTAAGAGATATCCTTGGCATAACAATTTCAACTGTTTCGAAGCATCTTTCAATATTGAAAGATCTTGGTTTTATCATTGATGAAAAGGATGGTAAGTGGGTGTATTATAGTTTAAATACTGCCTCCAGAGATATAATTTTAAATCACCTTTTACTTTTCTTACAAATAAATTTACATGATGAGGAGCAGATTAAATCGGACTTAGAGAAAGCCAATAGGCTTTGTATTAATGAAGTATGCAAAATGTAATTTTTTTGAATATTACGACATTTGGCCAAATATAAAAATAAAGTTACTTGAAAAAATTTAATTATAATACTACATAAAACTAAATCTAATTTAATTTAAATTATAGATCTATGTGAGGAAAATTATTTTTGGTCGAACATAATAATTTAGGATGAATTTTAGTAGAGGTTTAAATGAAAACAGTATCTAAAAAATTGAGCTTTTTTGACAGGTTTTTAACATTATGGATTTTTATTGTAATGTTTATCGGCGTTGCGGTAGGTTCTATATTTCCCGGAATAGCGAATTTTTGGGATTCATTTAGCGTCGGAGCTACAAATATACCAATTGCTATTGGATTAATTCTTATGATGTATCCTCCACTTGCAAAAGTAAAATACGAGGAATTACCAATTGTATTTAAAAATCTTAAACTATTGGGTATATCTCTAATACAGAATTGGATAGTTGGACCTTTAGTGATGTTTTTTCTTGCAATTTTTCTATTGCCAGATAAACCGGAAATGGCAGTAGGTGTAATACTTGTTGGTTTAGCCAGATGTATTGCAATGGTTCTGGTTTGGAATGATTTGGCAAAAGGAGATTCGGAATTAGCAGCTGGTCTGGTTGCCTTCAACGCTATATTTCAAGTAATATTCTACTCACTTTATGCATACATTTTCATTACAATTCTGCCCCCGATATTTGGTATGCAAGGACAATTGATTGAAATATCAATATTGGAGATTGCTATAACCGTTTTAATTTACTTAGGGATCCCATTTGCGGGGGGAGTTGTAACCCGATTAATTTTAGTAAAATCAAATGGCAAAGAATGGTATCATACAAAATTTATACCCAAAATATCCTTATTAACCCCGATTGCACTATTATTTACAATTTTTGTAATGTTTTCATTCAAGGGTGAAAAAATCGTCGAACTACCGCTCGAAGTGGTAAGAGTAGCAATACCTTATACTATATATTTCGCATTAATGTTTTTTGTAACTTTCTTCATTGTTAAGCGGCAAGGTATCCCTTACGAAAAGACAACAACAGTTGCTTTCACTGCAGGCAGTAACGATTTTGAATTAGCTATTGCGGTTGCTGTAGCTGTATTCGGAATTAATTCACCTGCTGCATTTGCTACGGTTATTGGTCCACTGGTTGAGGTGCCGATTCTGATATTGCTCGTTAATGTTGCTTTGAGGTTTAAGAAAAAGTTTTATAGAGACGAAAGCTTAGTCACCGAAAGAATTAAATAAATTAATCAGAGGTTATTTCAGTGGCAGCATTATCAACAAAAGATAAAGAGAAACCTTTCATATTAATTGGTTCTGCAATATTGGGGATTATTATTCAGAATATCTTGAATACAGATTTACCTTTTATGACATATTTAGTCGAGGTAGGTGTATTTTTAGTCATACTTGCAGTAATGCTGCCTGTTGAAATAAAAGATGTAGGAGGTGCATTCAAAAAAATAAAGCCAACTATAATAGTTCTAATTATAAACTTCATTTTAATTCCCATTTTCTCTTGGTCAATGGGCTGGCTTATTTTGAAAAATTATCCTAATTTTTGGGTTGGAGCTATTCTTTATACTCTTACCCCGTGCATCGGCTGGTATTTAATATTTACCGATATAGCAGAAGGAGACGTTGCCTGGGGCATTTCACTTCTACCTTGGAATATAACTTTGCAAATTGTTTTAATGCCATTGTATTTATATTTCCTTGTCGGCAAAGTCATTCCGATTGATTTTTATGCACTTTTAAGGAGTGTTATCTTATTTCTCGTGGCTCCATTTTTAATTGGATTTATCATACAAAAATTTATTATCAAATTCAAAGGGCAAGACTATTTTTACGTTAAATTTAAAAAAACACTTGGAGAAATTAAACTTTGGGCATTAGTTATAGTTATACTTAGTATGTTTATATCACAGAAATCTTTAACTTATTCAGAAATAAGTAAAGTAGGATTATTAATAATTTTTCTGATAATCTTTTTCTTTGTACTTTTCTTATTTGTAGTTCTGATTGGCAGATTATTCAATTTAGGATATGCTGATACAGTAACGATGGCATTCACAACCACAGCACGAAATTCTGAGGCTGTTATTGGTGTTGCAATAGCTGCTTTTCCAGGGCATCCATTAGTTTATATGGCAATTATACTTGGTCCGATTGTAGAATTACCTTTGCTTTTAATCATCGCAAAAATTATAATGCAATTTCGAAATTTTTTAAGTGTACGAGAAAAAGACTTGTCATTAGTGAAAACTTAAATTAAAATATAAAGGAGAACAAAAATGTTTAGAAAAGTTTTAATTGCAACGGATATTTCAAAAGCATCGGATGCAATACTAACATGCGGTAGCATACTGAAAAATCTTGGTACTGAGGAAATAATTTTATTTTATGCACTGGGAGTAAGACATATTGATGCACTTAAGTACATTATAAGAGAAAAAGTTGAACCAGCATTACTTCGTCAAATGAAAGTACTTGAACAATACGGTTTAAATGTTAAGTTGGAAATAGCACCCGGGATCCCATCAGAGGAAATAAACAATTTTGCTGAGAAAAATGATATATCTCTAATAATTATAGGCACTCACGGTGAAAGTTTAGCACAACACATTCTTTTTAGATTCGGCGGAGTCACCTCTGAAATCCTGCATAGTCATAAAAAACCTTTGCTTATTGTCAGAACAGTAGTTACAGAATTGAATGGAGAAAAATGTGTTGAATCCTCTTGCGAGGATTTATTTAAAAAAATTTTGTTCCCAACAGATTTTTCCGAAACTGCATATCGGGCTTTTACTTACTTAAAAAAAGTGGTTGAGAGGGCTGCTAAAAAAATAACTTTGATGCATGTTCAGGATAAAACCAAAATTGATAAATATCTTAAAAGCAAATTAGATGAATTCAATAGAATTGACACAGAAAGACTTGAAATGATGCGTACGGCACTTTTGGAACAGGGAGCAACCGATGTCCAGATTAAAATATCATACGGTGTACCAACAAAAGAAATTTTAGAAGAGTCAAAAAATGATTATAGTTTAATTATAATGGGTAGCCAAGGGCGTGGATTTATTAAAGAAATTTTTATTGGAAGTGTAAGTCATAATATAACTAGGAACGCTAACATTTCGGTACTTTTAATACCAGCAATTAGATAGATATTATACGTAAATTATTCAGGAGGAATTACATATGACCATACAAATTTTCGAACCACCAACAGTTGAAATGAATTAAGTAGAATTTAAAAATTATTAGTTTGACAATAAAAGAAGCTAAAATTTATCCAAATATTAAGTTATAGCAAAATTAATAATTTAGAATTGTAATTTTGATTCAGATTGAATAAAAAAATATGAAAATTAATCAGAATTATAAATGATAGCTGAAGAAATCCTAAAATCAGAAAGTTCATTTGCTATAGTTGGTGCTTCAAATGAGATAATGAAGTATGGATATGAACTTGTGTGCGTTTTTAAGGATTATGGAATCAGAATTTTTCCAATAAATCCTAAATATGAAGAAATTGAAGGAATTAAATGCTATCCATCGTTAAAAGAATTGCCAGAAAAACCCGATGTTGTTTTAATAGCTCTTGCACCTAAGAATACAATAAATGTTTTACCAATTGTTAAGGAAATCGGGGTTAATAAGATTTGGTTGCCACCAAACTGTTATGATGATAGTTCGATTGAAAAAGCTAAGGAATTAAATCTTGAATATATACATAATGTTTGTCCAATTGGTCTTTTGAGAAGATTTTTTTCATAAGTATTATATTTTGATATAATTAAGCAGAATTGTTGTATCAATTATTAACATGTTAAACATAGATAAAATAGATTATTATGGTGGAACTAAAAATATCTGAAATATTGAATGCCATCTCTCAACCGAACAGACTCAGAATTTTGAAAGCTTTAA
Source organism: Candidatus Kapaibacterium sp. (assembly GCA_938031175.1). Taxonomy (GTDB): domain Bacteria; phylum Bacteroidota; class Ignavibacteria; order Kapaibacteriales; family UBA2268; genus CALHGZ01. The sequence goes on from CALHGZ010000009.1 coordinate 240,376, forward strand.
GAGAAAAAAAAATTCTTTGTGGATGTGAAATGATTTCTAAACTTGGAATGGAACAATCTAACTTATCCCGACATTTAAATACACTTGTAAAAGCAGGAGTACTTAGAGCTTGGAAAAAAGGTGTCAAAATGAACTATGAGATTGCCGACGAAAGAATTTGTAATTTAATTGATTTAGCCGAAAATATCGTGATGGATAATTTATATACGAGCAACATTAAAAAATTTTTTTCTCAAAAAATATGATTATTTGCTCATATAATCATATAATTATACAAAAATGAATTAATAAACAATATGGAGGATAAAATGGAAACCGAAACATCTAACCAAAACAAGAAGAAAGCCATTTTAATGTGTACTTGTAGCTTTGCTTGTCCAAGTATGAAGGATATAAATTTTGCAGAATTGACTGAAAGGATTCGCCTTGAACTTCCACACGATTATATACTTTTGCATCCCAGATTGTGCGAGGAAAATGGAGAAAATTTAATGAGAGATTTATTGAAAGATGGTGTTATATATATAACACCAGCTTGCAAGGAAGAGAAACAAAAAAAACTTTTAAGAGATGGCTTCGAAAAAGCTGGTATTGAAATGAATCACAACTGGAAACCAGTTTCTATATCATTTAAAAATACAGATACAGCCTTTAATGATATAAAGAAAACTTTAGAGGAGGTATAAAAATGGCAGGCCAAACTTATATGGGAATACCACGGGAAGAAATTCCCTGGTATCCTATAATAGATGCAGATTTATGTACAAATTGCAATGCCTGTATGAATTTTTGCACTAATGATGTTTTTGCTCAAGGTGAATTCACAACGATAGTTTCTAATCCTTATAACTGTGTCGTTGGTTGTAACGCCTGCGTACACGAATGCCCGAGCGGTGCAATAATATTCCCCGATAAAAAAGAATTTGTAAAAATATTGCAGGAATTAAGGGAAAAATATAAAAGTTTAGTCTGAACTATTTTTAACACAAAAATTATTATAAATATAAGGAGGTTTAAAATGAAAAGCATTGAGGAAAGAAAAGTATCCTTTATTGGTGGAGGGAGCATTGCCGAGGTTTTTATCATACGCCTAATCGATAGCGGATTTATTCTATTTGATAATATTATAGTCTCTGATATTAATAATGAGCGGCTTGATTACTTAAAGGAGAAATATGGTATCAGAGTAACAAAAGATAATAGCAAAGCTTTGGCATTCGGTGATTTTGTTTTTCTTGCAGTGCCACCATCTCAAATTAAGGTTATAATTTCCGAAAACGGTCAGGATTTACGACAAGAACAGATCTTAATTTCACTTGCTGCTGCTATTCCAATATCGCTAATTGAAAATACCCTGAACAAGAGATTTGCCGTAGTCCGGGTTATTCCCAATACACCGTCACAAATTGGTAAAGGTGTAAATCCTTATTGCTTTGGTAAATATCTTAGTGAAGAGCAAATTCAAGACACTGTAGAAATTCTTGATATCTTTGGGCATGCAGTAAAAATTGATGAATCACTGATGAATATTGCAACCTCATTAACGGCTGTTGGACCAACCTATTGGTTCCCGGCTATTCAAGCGATTCTCGGTTTTGCCATCAAACAAGGACTGAAAAAAGAAATCGCTTACCAACTTGTAAATGATACTCTTTCCGGGACTGCTGAACTTGTTAAAATAACTAAAAAGGAGCCAGATGAACTTAAATTGCAGATTGGAACAAGAACTATAAACGAAGAAGAAGTAAAAAGATTATTTAATGAAGCTGTTGAAACTGCATTAAGCAAAATTATTGCGAGCGAGAAAAAATTTTCAGTCCAAGGTACGAGATCGCCTTCTTTTGAAGGGATGTAATCTTTTGCAGGCAAAAAAATCCTTTAAATTAGTTTGTAAGTCCGTTAATTAAATCTATATTTCCATTAATTCAATTCAATTTGCCCTTAAAACACATTCTTTTGCCGTCCTTACGC
>CALHGZ010000010.1 GCA_938031175.1 Candidatus Kapaibacterium sp.
TACTCTTACAAATACAGTGAAAAATTGTACTAGCTTGAATTATAATTATGAAAATGCTCCCAAGGAAGGTGTACGATTAATGCAGGAGTTAGGATATCTTTCCGTTGTAGAAAATAATAAGAGTGATATTTTATTCTCGCCGAATCCCACTTCGGATTTTATTGAAATAAATCTCGATAGATGGACTCCACCTTCTAAGTGGAGTCCAGCTAGTTCCGATATAAAAATATACTCCGTCCTTGGGGGATGTGTTATGACCACACTGTCATTGCTTCGCAATGCCACCCCTCCAATGGAGGGGAATTTTAGAATTGATGTATCGCAACTGCCGGCAGGGGTGTATTTCGTGCGATTTAATAACAAAGCACTGCCATTTGTTAAATATTGAAATTGTAGGGGCAGGTTCCAAACCTGCCCTATTCTACAATTATTTTATTTTCGTAATCTTTATACTGATTCGTTGAGGGGTGTTTTTTCTTTATGTTGATATTTGTTATATACAATTATTCTTGCACCGGGTTTATATGTAATATAATACCAAATCCATTCAAGCATTACTTTGAATCTATTTCTGAAATCAATCAAAAAGAAAATATGAACAAAACTCCATAAGACCCAGGCAAAAAATCCGGCAATTTTGAATTTTTTAATCATTGCAACTGCTTTAGCCCGTCCGATAGTAGCCATCATTCCTTTATCATTATATTTAAATGCAGGGCGATTATAAGTAGGTACTTTGGATTTTATTATATTTGCAACAAATTTACCCTGTTGAATTGCAACAGGAGCAATCGCAGGTAATGGTAAGTTACTTTGGTCATAAACACAAGCAGCATCACCTATGACAAAAACTTCAGGATGTCCAGGTAAACTTAAATCATTTTTAACAATTGCTCTACCATATTTGTCCAGTTCAACTCCAAGAGTAATAAGCAATTTTGAGGCGGAATTGCCAGCAGCCCAAATGATATTATTACTGATTATTTCTCTTTTGTTAGTAATCACTTTGGATTGATAAATATCAATGACTTTTTCATTAAATAAAACCTCAACACCTAATTTTTTTAGAGCTTCTTCGGTATATTTTGATAAATTTTCAGAGTAAGAAGCAAGTAGTTTACTACCTGCTTCGATTAAAAGAACTCTAATATCTTCATCTTTAAGAACAGGAAAATCAGCTAACATTGTTTTTCTACCTATTTCCGCAATTGCACCAGCTAATTCAACACCAGTCGGTCCACCCCCGACAATGACAAAGGTCAGATATTTGTACATATTCTGAGTTCCATAAACTCTTTCAGCAAATTCGAAAGATGTAAGTATCTTTTCTCTAATAGTTAAAGCATCTGAAAGACTTTTCAAACCAGGTGCGTAATGTTGCCAATGATCATTTCCAAAATAGGAATGCTGTGAACCGGGAGCAATGACTAAATAATCGTAATATAGACTTCCATCGGTTAAATGGACAATTTTTTTCTGCAATTCAATAGATAAGACTTCATTCATTATAACCTGAATGTTTTGTGCTTTTCTCAGAACTGTGCGAATAGGTATAGCAATATCGCCGGGCGACAAAGCAGAAGTTGCTACCTGATAAAGAAGCGGTTGAAATAAATGATGATTAGATTTATCAATTAATATAATTTCATATTTTGTATTACGAAGATTTTTAGCAACATTTAAGCCACCAAAACCAGCTCCAATAATAATAACTCTCGGCTTAGATAAATGCATTAACTTTAGCTTTTAATATCGAACAATTTTATTTTTATCGACGTGTTTTTATATCCTTTATTATGCCTAAAATTTTATTTGGTTGTGTCTGGATTATATTTTAATTGCTATTCAGATACAATTTCTTTTTTTGCAAATCGTATGCATGATTAATATTTTATAATTTTTAGAGTAGGAATTGAAATTATTTATCTACCTCATTTTTGTAATTATATCTACAAGTGCAAGTTATACTATTGAAATAGATAGTTCAAAAGATTTTTTTGGATTGAACTTTGCTTTTAACCAAATATTTAACAAATCATCAATTTCAATTATTCAAGGAAGTAGTGATTGTGGATTTTTCTCAGATGGGAAATCTTTTGGCTATAGGATTGGAATTATTTATTATCGCCCTATACTTTTGGATAATTTATCTATATCTGGTGGTTTAAATTATGATGTCCGACCAGCAACATTGATTCGTCAAAATTCTGAATTCGAGGTTTTAGATCCGATATTTAATAAATATGCACCCTTGGAGCGTGAATATGTATTTAATTCTTCTTTGAAATACATTACATTGGATTTAGGCTTGTGTTATAAACTGCTATTAGACTATCCGATTCTTTTTAGAATATTTTTTGATATTGGTAATCCTCTAATCGAAAAAGATTATAATATAACTGAACAAATAAAGTCACCCAATGGCGTATTGTTCCCTGATGGTACCAGATTAAGAACAATCAGTGGGGGAAAACTGAATACAACAACAACTGCTATTGGTTTTAATGTTGCATTTCAATATCAATTTGAATTAAATAATGGATTATTGATTGTACCCGAAATAGGTTACAGAAGAGGTTTAAATTCAATTATTAGTGATACACAATGGCAAATGCAATCTATAAATCTTTGTGTACAGTTAATAACTGATTTTACAGAGAAAAAAGGCAAGATTAAACCTGAACCTGAAAAAATTAAAATTCCTATCGAAATTGATGAAGAAGTGTTAGCTGTAAATCGCGAACAAACCACTGCTTTGATAAAAACTATTATTACCGAGCCTTTATATTTTACTGAAACAATAGTAACACAATCGTATCCATTATTACCATATATTTTCTACGATAGCGCATCATCAATCTTACCTATGAAATATATCAAAGGTGATTTGGATTATTTTTCAGAAGAAAATTTACCAAAGTCTGCAATTGATATTTATTATCATATTTTAGATATAATTGGTTACAGATTGAGGAAAAATCCCAAAGCTGAAATAACAATTGTTGGTGTTACTGATGGAAGTGAATTGCCATCAGAGAGCGAGCGTTTGAATTTAGCTAAGCAAAGAGCTATGAGCGTAAAAGATTATTTAACTAATTATTGGAAAATAAGCGATAAACAAATTAAAATTTCTTCGAGGAATTTACCTCGCCTTCCAACTAGTACTCAATATCAAGAAGGTTTTGAAGAAAATAGACGAGTTGAAATATATTCAAATGAAAATAAAATTTTGGAACCTCTTATTCATAAGCAATTCAATGAATACGAGTTACTTAACAGCCATATCTCATCTCAGATTGAATTTAATGATTATGAAAATTTGAAACAGTTCTTATATGTATATGGCAGTAAAGGAGAGTTGCTTTTTGAAAGGGAATTAGCCGCAGGCAGTTTTATTTTGGAATTGAGTTATCTTGAGAGACAAAAATTAATCGAACAAGCGAATAAAACAGATCAATTGCGTGCGGAATTGAAAGTGATTAAAAATGGTATGATTGAAAGAGCTTATTTTTCAATTCAATTTATAAAAAAATTAGAGGAATTTGAAATTGGACGATTAAACTTAATTGTCTTTGACTATGATAAAGCCGATATCTCTGATTATAACCGTAATATTATAACCCATTTTTTAACTGGTTCAATTAAGCCTCAATCCAGCATTGATATTATTGGCTCAACTGACCGTTTAGGAGCTAGTGATTACAATTTAAATTTATCCCGTACCAGGGCTGAAAATGTCAGGGATTTAATAAAATCAATAATTCCAAATGCAAAATTTAAAAGAGTAGAAGGTATTGGTGAATCAGATATTTACAATAATAATTCACCTGAGGGAAGGTTTTATTCTCGGACTGTATTAATAGAGATTAAAACACCAATTGATAAATGATTAACTTTTATTATCTTTGAAGGATTTTAATTGTTCACTTTGTAAAGGATAAATTATGATAGCAGGAACCAATGTCGAATCTCGTTCAAAATTTAGTCTCTGGTTGCAGGCAGTACGTCCGTTTGCTTATTCAGCATCAGTAATCCCTGTACTTATTGGTACAGCATTAGCATTTACCTATCATCAAGGAGCTATTGATTGGTTTCTTTTCCCTATTGTGCTAATTGCATCAATTTTGCTACATACAGGAACAAATCTTGTCAGTGAATATTGGGATTTCAAACGAGGTGTAGATAGAATTGATACATACGGTTCAAGCCGTATTTTGGTTGAAAATTTAATGCAGCCAAAAGAAGTGCTCTTTGGCGGTTACGTTGCTTTTGCTATCGGATTCTTACTCGGATTGATACTTATATATTTCCGTGGATGGGAAATGTTTGTTTTAGGAATGATAGGTATTTTAGGTGGAATATTTTATACCTCAGCTCCTGTCAATTATAAATATTTAGGATTAGGCGATCTATTAGTATTTATATTAATGGGACCATTAATGGTAATTGGGGCTTATTTTGCTTTAACCTCTGATTATAATTGGCAGGTTCTACTTGTATCGTTACCTGTAGGTTTTTTAGTTGCAGCAATCCTTAACGCAAATAATTTAAGAGATATAAAGCATGACTCTGAAGCAAAAATCAAAACATTAGCTAATTTAATAGGACCAAAGGCTTCGCAAATTGAATATTTTTCGCTTGTTTTACTTGCATATGTAACAGTAATTATCCTTGTAATTTTTAATCTGTTATCACCAGCTACACTTTTAGTATTTCTGAGTTTACCACAAGCTATTTCTAATTTAAAATCTGTTTTAAAAGCAAATGTTAACAATCCTCATGAAATAGCTATATTGGATGTAAAGACAGCTCAACATCATATGTTATTTGGACTATTATTATTTGCTGGTATATTTATCTCTGGACTAATATAATTTTTATGTTTAAAGTAATTATTGGATATTTAATTGCCTTGCTGTTTTGGTTTCTGATGTTTTCGGAATGGACAGCAGGTAATTTCAATTTTTGGTTTACAATGTTAACAGCAACGGGTATTTTGACTATATGGTCAATCATTTTCGGAAAAAGATTTTTGAGAAATTTATTTCAATTTAAATTTAAATGGATTATCATTGGATTGTTCTCAGCTTTGTTACTTTATTTGTTATTTTATTTAGGAAATATAATTTCCCAATATTTTTTTGACTTTGTTCAAATACAAATTGAGAATGTTTATAGTACCAAAGAACAAGCAAATAATCTTTTTATCGCCATAGCCTTATTAATATGGATAGGTCCGGCTGAAGAAATATTTTGGAGAGGTTACGCCCAAAATGAATTATCACAAAAATTTGGTTCACTAAAGGCATTGATTATAAACTCACTTGTTTATGCTTTTGTTCATATTTGGGCGTTTAATCTGATGCTTTTCTTCGCAGCCCTTATTTGTGGCTTTTTTTGGGGCTGGATGTTTATGCGTTTTAAAAATGTCTTACCGGGTTTGATTTCTCATGCCATTTGGGACGTTTTAATATTTATTTTAATTCCACTTCAATAAATGAAATTTTTTTTACTTTTCATTGTTTTTTATTTAAAATATTTTCATAAATTAAAATTTAATTGTTCAATGTTTGGAAAATTTTATGAAAAGAAGAGAATTTTTACAAAGTATCTCAAATTCAGATGATCGAGTGCAGTCAGATTTAACGCCGTATACTAAACCATTGTCGATTCATGAAGCATACCATTTGTTAAGAAGAATATCCTTTGCACCCACACCAGAATTAGCTAATAGTTTAGTTGGTAAATCTGTTGTAGAATTATTTGACGATATTTTTGTTGAGACTCAAGCATTACCAACAGCACCGGATAAAAAATGGATAAACATACCTAACGAAGACCCCTTAAAAGCTGGTAATCCGGCATTAAGATTTGAAATTGAAGCCGAGATTAAAAATAATTATTATCAATTTGTTGACTGGTGGATTAACTTGATGAGAAATGAAATAAAACTTCCCTTACGTGAAAAACTTGTACTTTTCTGGTCCACAGTTTGGACAATTGAATTTACATATGATACTGAGGCATTGATACCGCCAGGATTATGTTATAGGAATAATCAGATTTTGAGACAATATGCTCTTGGTAATTATGGTGATTTTGCTGAAGCGGTTACATTAGATGGTGCAATGCTTTTATATCAAAGTTTATTTTATAGCAATAGGCGAATAGCAAATGAAAATTATATGCGTGAATTGATGGAATTATTCATGATGGGTACAGGAGATATCCTAACAGGTAATCCAAATTATTATGAAAGTGATGTGAAAGAGGGAGCTAAGGCTTTAACAGGTTGGAGAAATGGAGCTTATCTTAATGAACCTGCTCCGAAAGGTTATTTCAATACATATTTTTCGCCTCATGACCATATTATTGAAGCGAAATCCTTTTTGAATAATATAATTCCTTCGCGTACTGAGGATCAGAATACAGAAGATCAAGTTCGAAATGAAGAGGTGAGGAAAATTATTGATATTATTCTAAAAGAGAGAAAAATGTCAGTTGCAAGATTTATAAGCGATAAAATTTATAAATATTTTGTATATGCTGAACCTAAATCTGCCTCTACTTATATAATCAATTCGCTTGCTGAAATTTTTTCCGATAGTGATTTCAATTTGCGTCAATTATTTAAAAGTTTGTTTACAAGCAGCCACTTTTTCGATAAAGAGAATATAGGTATACAATTCAAAACACCTCCTGATTATATAATCGGCTTTGAAATAATGTTGGGAGTAAAATATCCAAATTCTCGCAAGGCTATATTTGATTTGGAACAGGAATTATATGATCCTCCCAATGTTGGAAGTTGGAAAGGATACAGAACTTGGATAAGCACAAAAACATTCCCTCTGAGAATCAAATATGCCAATGAAATTCTTTCAGTTGCAACAGAACAAAATCTATTGAATTTAGCAAAAAAATTTAGCGATTATACAAATTTAGATAGTTTGAATTTTAATTTAATTCAATTTTTCTTGCCTGATATTACAAAAATTGATATCGAACGGCAAAATAGATATAAAGATATTTTAGCAAACGGAATTTCAGAGAGCAATTGGAGTCAAGCTATTCAGGATAGTGATCCGAAAGTTGTAGAAGGCATAAGAAATTTAATTAAATCATTCATCTTATCACCAGATTTCCAATTATGCTAAAAGGAGAGAGAAATGGACAGGAGAACTTTTGTAAAGAAAACGTCTTTAATAACAGCAGCAACTATAGTAACTCCCTATATTTTAACAGGTGAACCCAAAATAAAAGTTTATCCCAATGATACAATCAATTCATTTGAGGATGACAGTATTATGATATTAATTGAATTATTCGGAGGTAATGATGGTCTAAATACAATTATTCCTGCATATAATGATTTGTATTATACTTTGCGTCCAAATTTGTCGTATCCAGTTGAATTTTGTAGAAGATTTGAAAATTCGGATTTATATTTTAATCCGAATTTGGTTGATGGTATATTTAATGGTGGATTACTTCAAATGTTTGCAGAAGGCAAGCTCGCAATTATAGAGGGGGTTGGATATGAAAATCCTAATTTATCTCATTTCCGTTCTCAAGATATCTGGTTGAGTGGAATCAATAACTCCAATAATAGCGTTAAGTTAACAGAAGGTTGGTTAGGTAGATTTTTAGCACGTAAATTACCAGGTTACCCACTTGAAATCCCAGAACATCCATTAGCAATTCAAATTGGTGGCACTTTATCATTATTGCTAAAATCCGATGTTGGAGATATGGGCATAGCATTGACGGATCCAGATAAATTTTATGAATTAGGAAATGGTTTGACACCCAATGAACCTTTGAGAACTGGAATTTCAAAATATGATAAAGAATATAATTTTATTCATACAATTGCAAAACAATCCGAGATATATTCAAAAGCTGTGAAACAAGCTTATGATAAAGGCAAAGAACTGATTAAAGTTAATTATAGCTCTGGTTTATCACAACAATTTAGATTGATCTCAACTCTTATAGCCGGAGGTTTGAAAACCAAAGTTTATTATGTATCGCTTAGTAATTTTGATTCCCATGCACAACAGCAAAGTGGGTATTATGTTGGGCAACATCCGACTTTATTAAGACAGGTAGCAAATGCAATATCTGAATTTATGGAAGATGCTATTCAATTGGGTTATGCCGAGAGAATAGCAGGAATGACAATCTCTGAATTCGGTCGTCGTGCCTATGACAATGGTAGTAATGGAACTGATCATGGAGCTGCATCTATGCAATTCGTTTTTGGACATGATAATTACGTAAATGGTGCATATTATCGCGAACAAGGTAAACCTGATCTAAGCGATTTAGATGATGCCGGTAATGTTAAGTTTCAATATGATTATCGGCGTACATTTGTTGATTTTCTTCAATCCTGGATGGGTGCTACTGATGATGATATTGAAGCAGTATTTGGACAAAAATTTATGCCTATTGGAGTTTTGAATCCAAGAACTGTATCGGTTGATGATTCAATCGAGTTTAACAATAATTTAGCAATTAATATTTATCCTAATCCTTCTGCTGGCAAAGCAGTTGCCGAAATCGTACTTAAGAGAAGTGCAGAAATAAATTTGGAAATTTATAATTTGTTGGGCTTTAAAGTCAGTACTTTATATAATGGTTTTGCCGATTCGGGATTTCATCGATTCAACATAACTATTGATAAATCAAATGCATATTACTGCCTTCTAACAATAGGTAATAAGAAATATAGTGCAAAATTTATAGTTAACAAATAGTTATAATTGTTTTTAATCCTTTAGTAGTAATTTCTGAAATTAACAACATTCATTAACTGTTAATTAGTTATTGTTAAAAATTAGTTTATATAAATGACAAAATATATTGTTTTATTATCTATATTAATATTTCAACAATCAATTCTTCTCTCCTTTGAAGAATGCGATACAGTAAGAGCTTGCTTAGGTAATGCTTTAACGTTAACAGTACCTACAGGTAGAGGTGTTCATTATGTAGACGTAATGAAAACAGAGTCGCATAAATTAATGAATGATGCTTTCACTTTTGAATTGTGGATGAAACCACAAAGACAAGCTGGTTTTACCCAATTTATAGCAGGCTTATGGGGACCTTCATTTGATAAAAATGATGCTTGGGTTTTGTATTTTTCAGATAAAGATAGTTTAGTATTTGAAATTAATCATCCGGATGTTAATCTTAAAAGGACTGATAATACAATAGTCTCATACTATGCAATACAGCTTTATGATAAGTGGAATCATGTGGCAGCTGTTTTTGATGGTTCAACACAAAGCGCTTCTCTGTTTATTAATGGTGTATTAGTTGCTTCATCGAGAAACAGTCTATACCCTGCTTATAGATTACGTAGCATTGCAAATCCTGAATTATCAATTCAAATAGGCAGTACAAATGCACTATCAGATAGTCATCAAAATCGTGCATTTTTAGGACAGATGGATGAAATTAGAATCTGGGCTAAATCTCTAACACAAATAGAAATCTATTGTCAAAAAGATTTATCTCTTACTGGAAATGAGGACAGACTTATTTTGTATTATAGATGTAATGAAGTACCGAGCAATTTTACATTGTGCGATGCTTCAGGGAATAGCAATTTCGGTAAAGCACGAAGCGGAGCTTCCTGTCAAAAGTCCGATAGAATTTTTAGAAGCAATCTTATAGCATCGCCACTATCCATATCAGATACAATTGTATGTGACACTCGTAAAACATATACTTTTACAGTGCGTGATACCTCGGTTTGTACTAATCGTATTTGGATGCGCATAATTGATAATAATTACAAAGAGATCCCAATATTTACCATAACACCTCGTAGTACATATCTTCAGCCAAATCAGCCAATTACATTCACTGTTACAATTGATGCAAATTTTACTGGGCAAGTTAATGGCATATTGCAAATAATACCTTATAATAATTGCAGAACAATAATTAACATCCCATTAAAAATCACCCGCATTGGAGAACTATCATATTCAAAAATAAGTTTGGATATGGATACTTTAATAGCTCATTGCATTGAAAAGCCATACATTGATTCAATTATTTCTTTATGTAATGTAACCAATAAATCATCATTACCCAAAGTAATTAGAATTGATAAGCTTCTAACTAAATTCCCAGAAGTTTTTCAAATAATTTCTAAACCATTGCCGATTATCCTTCAACCCGGTGAATGTACTGATATCACTGTCAGATTTCTTTCTCAAGGTAAAACTAATACATATTTTGATACTCTAACAATAATATCAAATGATAAATGCTCAGGAACAGGAAAGATTCCACTTATTGGTAGAGTACAGGAAGCAATAGCAATTACCTATCCAGACGGCAAAACAAAACTTGATTCAATCGATTTCGGGACGATTTGTGTCAATTTCGCTTCACAAGTAATTAATTATAATTGGCGAAATCTTCTCAATGTAGATATAACAGTTGATTCAATTATTTTCCCACAAAATTTCACTGGCAGAACATTTAGATATCCGATAACATTAAAAACAAATACTGGATATTTACCAAATTATTTGAGATTTGTTCCCAAGATAGCTGGAATTATCAAAGATTCAATAATTTTTGTTGTTAAAGCCGGTGCTTGTACTATTTATAGGCCTGTGTACGTAAAAGGCAAGGGTTTTTTAGCTGATGTCAGATTTTTGCAAAATTCGCTTAATTTCGGTAATGTTGTTGTTGGTCAGGAACAAACCCAAAATTTCACAGTACAAAATTTTTGTGATGACACTCTGTCTTTGTCATTCTATTTGAGAAAAGGTGAAGTCTTCTTTTTAACCGGTGCAAAAGCAATCATACTTGCTCCAGGGCAGATTAGAAATATTCCGTTGACCTTTCGTCCAATTAATGGCATTGATTATTTCGATGAAATATGCTTGTATGAAAGAAGGTGTTTTTCGTCTCTTTGTATCCCAATTAATGGTAAAGGTATTATTGAAAAATTTGATTTTATTCCAAAAATTCTTGAGATAAATAATGTTGTAGGTTGTAGCTATGATGAAAAAGATATTGTAATTAAAAATATTTCTGGAAAAACGCAAACTCTGACAAATTTTATTATAAATGATCCATCCAACCGATTTACATTAGTAGAACCAGATCAGTTTCCTAAGACATTGTATTTGCAAAATAATGAATCAATAAAATTTAAATTCAGATATACCCCTGCCGATTCATATACAGATCGTGCCGATTGGGCGTTTCTAAATTTTCGAGATGAACAAAATGTTCAATGGGCTGCAAAATTATACGGCAGTTCGTTTTCACCAAAAATATTTATAACTGATCCTGTTGATTTTGGAACAATTGAAGTTGGTAATAGGAAACGTCAAACGATAATTATCGAAAATATTTCTCCGGTACCAGTCAAGATTGATAGTATCAATTTACCATTGGGTTTTGAACTTATTTATCCATCAACAAGTAATTTCAACAAGTTACTCAAACCACGTGACACACTACGTTTAATTGTTGATTTTGTTCCACAAATTGAAAATGATTATAGTCAATTTCTGTTAGTCCATTCAAGTGAGCCTTGTATTGTTGATTTCTCCACGCTTTTAATTGGGAAATCTATTATTGTACCTCTTGAAGTTCCAATTTCTGTTTTGAGCTTCGGTTTTATACTTCCTTGTGATTGTTCTACCAGGCAAATACCACTTTTAAATCAATCATTTGTCAATAAAATGGTAATTGATAGTCTTTGGATAGATGGTGAAGGTGTTGTTAATCCTTATCCTGAATTTTTTTCTTGGCGTTCCTTTTTTTCGCCAAATAGTACATTACCATTTGAAATTCCTGCTTGGTCGCGTGATACATTAGAAGTAATTTATTGCCCAAGATCAATATCAAATAGACAATTTCTGGATCATTCCGCTAAATTAAATATAAATGCAAGTGGTATCGGATGGGAGAGAAGCTTTTATACATATTTGGCTGGGAAGCAGACTCTTATGTTAGAAGCAATTCCAACAGAGTTAAACTTTTCACCAACGCGGGTTGATACCTTATCGGTACCACTCTTTACAAAGATAACCATACCTGAAACAGCTGTAAACCCTGATAGATTACCTGTAAAAATAGATTCAATTACATTTCAACCTAATGAGCGTGTTTTCTATGTTTACGATTCATTGGGTAATAATTTTCCATTAATATGCGACGTAGATAATGAATTAAATTTAGTAGTTTATTTCAAACCGCGCGCAGTTAGAAATTACAGTGCGAAAATGGTAATTCACACAAATTCACCATGCGAAGGGATTGACACTACTATACTTGTAACAGGTAGTAGCTTTGCTCCTGCTTATGGTTTATCATTCAATTTTGACAATTTTCGCGTAAGCCAAGATACATTTAGACTTATAAATTGCGATACTTTATTAGTTCCAGTTTATACATCAAGGGAAATTCCAGCAGATATAATTGATATTCAATTTAGGTTTGGATATGATACCACGAAACTTGCATTGGTTGGTGCTGATTCTCCATATTTAAAAGATACTTGCAGCAATTTCCAGCCAGCGATTTCATTTAAAAACTCATTATATGGTGGCTCTGATGTTATATTGAAAAATTTATGCAATGTAGATTCGACTAAACCATTCATTATAGCTAAATTCATATCAAAAATTACAGGTCCGGATACAACCTCCATAATTGTGGATAGTATAAAATTTGATACAGAAGGGGTTCTTTTGTATCATTTAATAGCTGATCCAGATGATGCTATTGTTATAATACTAAAACCATCATTTACAGTAATAAATTCACTTGATTTCGATAGCGTTCGTGTGCTGGATTGTGTTCAAAGACAATTGATAATTCAAAACAACGGTGATGTACCTATAGCAATTTGGGATATAATCAATTTGCCCAAAGATTTTCGTATTGTTTCAAGTAGCCCACCTTTAAATCAATTAATTAATACAGGTGAAATTATTGAAATAACAATTGAATATTGTCCAAGACGTAAAAGAAATATTGATACAAATATTATTGCGGTAAGTCAAAATCCATGTCAATTAACTAAAGATGTAATTATTAAAGCAATTGCTTATGTACCTGAGTTACCTTTTGGAATTGACTTCAGCCAAACATTTACTATTAATGATACAATTTATGCAAGCATTGGAGATATAATTGACTTACCAATTTATTTCGAGAAAGATTTTTCCGATATTCGAAATGGAATTGAGTACTGGCTTTTGGATATTAGCTTCAATCTCGATGTTTTTTATAATCCGCGTTCACTGAAATTTATGCAGATTGATCCTGCAATAAAATCCAATTTGCGTTACGATTATGTACACGGCCATGTTAATTTGATGTTTAAAAACGTTGATTCACTAAAAGCAGGAAAGATTGCAAACTTGAAGTTTTTAGTTGTAGTGCCTGATTCCATTGTATCTAGTATAAATATTAATGCACATAGTTTCGAAACAGACTCAATAATGTTTTTAGAATTAATTCCAATACCTGAGGAAACAATTTTTGTTAGCATAGGTAAATGTCAAATAACAAATTTACGATTTACAACAAATTCAAATTATTTGAAACAGAATTCACCCAATCCATGGTCGGAATATACTTCAATTGAATTTTCTATCATGGAGAAATCTGCAGTAAAATTGGCAATTTATAATGGGTTAGGACAGCTTGTAGATGTAATTCTCGATGGTTCTCTAATTTTCTCGCCCGGTGTATATAAGCTCACTTTGAACTCTTCGAATTTACCTTCCGGAATTTATATTTATACAATAAATGCTGGTGTTTATTCAGAAACAAAACAAATGCTCCTTTTAAAATGAGCTAATGGCATACTAATTGATTAAAAGAATATCAATTTGTAATGTTTAATTAACTCATTGAAATAAAAATGTTTCTAAAGTTATCCAGCCCAAAAATAAATATTTTGAGTATAATAATAAGCAATTTACTAATATTAGCCATTTTCCTGCTTTTTATCGTCTCGTGTACAGCTCCAAGAAGTATTGGAAATAGTAAAAAGTTTGTCAAAATTAAAACTGAAAATAATAATCCAAAAGATGAGATAAAATCTTCGCCTGCTGAAAACAAAAATGAAGCAGTTAGCCAAAACTTCACTTTTATACCATCAGATGAGCAAATCACAAACTCGGAGGTAATTAATAATTCTTTTAACAGATTACCAACTCTACGGGAGCAAATGAATACAATCAGCGAAGAGCAGGTCCGATTGAATAGTGAACTTGAAAGAATAAATTACGATATAAATGAGATAAAAAGAATGCTTCAAGTAATTAGTGAGGATTTAAGTTATATTAAAAACGGCAAACAATCATTCGCGGCTAAGGGTATGCAAGAAAATAAAATTCAAGGCACAGTCATATTATCCGATGAAGAAGATAAAAACAAAAACCAATCTAATAATAATTATGTCAAATTTCCACTCAAACGTAATGAAACAAGGCAAAGCATTCGTAATGTCAAAAAATTGGATAGCAAAATACAACCACCTGCAGAAACAAAGAATACAATGATTACAAATGAAGTTTTAGAAAACGCAATTAAAGATTTCAATAATAAAGAATATCATTCAAGTATTCAGAAGTTAAAATCAATTTTGGAAAGAGATCGAGATCAGCAAATTAATTCAGAAGTACTTTTTTTTCTCGCAGAAAATTATTATAGACTTCAGAATTATCATTCAGCTCTTATTCATTATAGACAAGTTTCGGCATCACCTAATAATAAACGTAAAGATATAGCACAAGCAATGATTGCAGAGTGTTTAATGAGGCTTGGGGAACTAAACGAGGCAAAAATTGCTTATCAAGAACTTATAACAAAATATCCCCAAAGTGAGTTTATCCCAAAAGCCAGAAAAATGCTTCAACAGTTATAGTAACTTATTTCCTTGTAAGCTATTGATGTAATAAACTGATTTATAATTCAATATAAGATTCTTTTAAAGAATTCATTTGTCGAATTATCGAAGTGTTATGTTCGTAATCGAAATCGGTAATAATTTTTACATCAAGAAAATTTTCGATTTTATGACCACTCCTAAGATAATTGATTTCACTCAAACAATCATTGTAAGCAGATAACCAAAGTAAAAGGTTTTCCTTTTGAACATCTGAGCCGTCGAAGTGAATTATTATATCGATATCAGAATAAGGACGTGAATTTGTTGCAATAGAGCTAGTCAGAACATAAATTTTTTTAATTCCACACTTTTGTCGGTCAATATTTTTTGCCATAACTTGAATTAATTTTCTTCTCCAATTAGGTAAATCATTAAAAACATAATTGTCAAATTTGATTTCATAATCAGCAATTTTTATTTCATTATCGTATTCGCTAATAAATGCAATAGCTTTTTCCTCTTCAGGATTCATTATAATTTTCAAAACATTACCATTTGTTTCTTTAGGAATATCAATAACTCTGATGATGTCATAAAATTCAATGGCTTCAGGGATTAAATCCAAAAGTATATTAGTTGAATTAACTAAAAAGTCTTCGTTGAAAATGTTATTATTTTCATCTGGATATAGTGGAATGTACTTAATTTGAGATTCAACTAAGTCTTGAAAGAAGTGCGTACCAAAGGATAAGTCTGGAACATAATTTCCTTTTCTTTTAGCGATTTCTATTAAGGCAGAAGTATTGTTAATATCGGAATAAGCTACATTAACACCAAGCCTTATATCATCTCTGCTACCCCATCTACCAGGTCCCATTAATATAAATTTTTTAGGTGGTAAAATTCTATTTAATTTCCCTATTATTCTGCCAACTTCTTTGTATTTATTGTATTCCTTTAAATTTAAATATTGATTTGGATCGATATAGACAATATGAGAAGAATTAGAAATATTTCCTGCAGAAATAAATTTTGTAGCGGTAAAAATTATTTTTTCTTTCTCAATATTTTGAGGTATTGATGGATTATCAAATTCGACTAAATGACTTTGTGGTCTACATTGCAAGAGATATAAGTATTCGCCATCAGAAGCGAACTCAATATCCACAGGTGTTTTCAAGGTATATTGTAGATCTTTCAATATTAAATTGATTTGCTTTATATATTGTGTGTTTGATATTAGATTTTCAAAAGTAACAACCAAATTGTGTTTTTTTGTATCAATTCCAAGAGCAACAGGCTTTTTGAGATTTTGACCATCATCAATTGAAAATATCTCATTTAACATCGGATAATCATTCCCGACTTCTTCCAAAAGTTTTTTCAGTGGTATTGTTTCGAATGAGTTTGTTTCTAAATTAATGACATCAATATATTTCTGGGAATATGTTAAAACATCTTCATAAGATTGATTGACTCTTAAATCAGGCTGACCTGGAGCTATAAGCATTGGATAATCATCGCTTACTCTGTCGACAGCTCTCGTACCAAGACCGGTAACAATTCTGATTAATCCATCTTCACGTTTTATTCTTGGTGACCAGCGAAATTCATTTTTACTAAATGCTACTCCTGCAAAAGCAGGGAAAAAGTATTTACTAATTTTTTTGCCAACAACTTCCTGAATAATTATACCCATTTCTTCATTAAAATCAATAAGACCACGTTCATATCTATAGCCAATTGGTTCAGGACCGATTGTAGAAGCGTAAACCTCAGCAATGGCATCCATTAAAGCTTCTAATTTTTTATGTTTTGGACCTTGATTAGCTAAAAATAAACTTTTATATTTACCCGCGAAAACAGAACCTAATCTGTCTTCTAATAAGCTTGAGCTTCTAACAATGATAGGATTATCTCCGAAATCATCCAATGCTCTTGATAATCCATTTATAATGTCCTGTGGAAATGTAGAATTTTTAAAGAGTTGTATAATATAGGGATATTCATTTCTGACTTGGTCTAAATCTTTATATTTCTGGTCAAGTACGTCTTCGAGGTTATTGTGATAAATGAAATTTGTCATACCATCGGATGAAATAAACCAAGTTTTTGGAACTTTGATATTTTCAAAAAACTCCTTGTGTTCGGGTCTTTTCTTAAGAATGTTTTTGGCAAGTATAATACCAGCACTTTTACCGCCTATTTTCCCATGGCTGTCCGAAGAATAAATCATATTATCAATTAAATGATATAAATCATTGAAATCTATAAAATTTTTAGCGATATTTAAATACTGTAATTGGTCGGAAAGTAAGCGTCTAATAAGTGAAACCTTTATACCAATCATTATTGGAGAATCAGATTGATATGCGGGGTTGATATTATAAAACTTTTTTAAAGCTTCTGAAACCTCGGTAAGAGGTTTATTAGGATTACTTAAAACTCTAAGGAAATCACTTGCTCGGTCTTCATAAATCCATTTTTGTATCAATGATATAATTTCATGATTATCGAGATATTTTGAAGCGATATTAACAATATCAATAGCTAAATTGAATGAGTGCTCTAAAATTGTTTTTTTAGAAGGCTTGTTTTGCTGGTATAAAACAGTATCGAAAGGATTTTGTAAGTTGACCAAACTTGCAAACAAATCAGTGGCTTCCGGACAGCCACGAAAGAATAAAACATTTATCATTTTTTTTGAAATAATTGGGATCAGATTTGGATCAGTATTTCTTAATAAATCAAGGATTATTTCCCATTCATATCTGAAATGTGGGCTTAATTCATTGGAAATAAATAGTTTATCTTCGTATTCAAAGTATTTTGATTTAAATATATAGCTGCTCAGTCTGTCAGCTACAGCATTTAATAACTTGCGTTCCTCAAAAAAGAAGGGACCTTCATAAACATCAGGAAAAGATTTGGTGTAGAAGATTTCAATGCTTCCGATGACTTTTCTTTTTATTATTAAATCGGATTTCATCATCCAATTTGTTTCATGAAAATCTTCGCTCTGGAAAATTTTATTGTCGTAAACTATTCTTACTCTTGCATATTTTGAATGTTGCATTGCAATTGGAAGGATTTTGATTATCGATTCTATAACTTCTTCGATTGTTAGGTTCTCATTTTTTATTTCCTCGTCAATTTGATAGAGACAATTTAGTTCTTTAGCTCGCTCTTTGAGCGTTTCAACAAACTTTCTGTTCAGTTCATTTGCCTGTTTCATAATAATAATTATTAGTAGTTTGAATTTTCCAAATATATTAAAGCATTTTATTTTGATTTATTGTATAATCTAAAATTGGACTAAATTTGCAAAAATTTTTCCGCCTTTATAAATATTATGATTCAAGAATATTTATGAAGCAACAAGCCAATTACAGTAAATGGATATGAATTATCACTTAATTTTAATCTCCATAATTTTGGAAATTAATGTTAAATATAAATAAAATTTGGATAAACAACTAATTTAAGTAATTTTTTTAGGAGAAATTAAATGGCGAGCACATCATTTAATCCTTTTGTAATGGCTCAACAGCAGTTTGATGCAGTAGCAGCGAAATTAGGTTTAGATCAAGCTACATGTGATTTATTAAGGAATCCAGACCGGGAATATCATTTCAATATACCGATAAGAATGGATGATGGTTCTTACAAGGTTTTTAGAGGGTTTCGAGTACAACATAATGACGCACGCGGTCCTTGTAAGGGCGGAATTCGTTTTCATCCACAGGAAACAGTTGATACTGTAAGAGCTTTAGCTATGTGGATGACATGGAAAACAGCTGTAGTTGATATACCATTGGGTGGTGGAAAAGGTGGCGTTGTTTGTGATCCTCATCATCTATCCTTACGTGAACAAGAAGCAATATGTCGTGGTTGGGTTAGGCAAATAGCGCGGAATGTTGGTCCAATTCAAGATGTTCCTGCTCCTGATGTTATGACAAGTGGACAACATATGTTATGGATGTTGGATGAGTACGAAAAAATTACAGGCATGAAGTATCCTGGTTTCATTACTGGTAAGCCGCTTGGAATGGGTGGTTCACTCGGAAGAACTGAAGCCACTGGTTTTGGGGTTATTTATACTCTCAGAGAAGCTTTGAAAGAATTAAATATTGATATTCAAAATACAACTGCCTCTTTTCAGGGCTTTGGTAATGTCAGCCAATATGCAATAAAATTGTATATGGATTATGGTGGTACTGCAATTTCAGTTTCTTGCTGGGATCATAAAGAGCAAAAATCATTCACTTATAGAAAAAAGGATGGTTTAAATCTTAATGAATTGTTAGAAATTACCAATAGATTTGGAGAAATTGACCGACAAAAAGCTATGGATTTGGGATATGAAGTGTTACCAGGTGAGGCATGGATTGAACAGGAGGTTGATATTTTAGTACCAGCTGCTTTGGAAAATCAGATAAATGCTAATACAGTAAATTCAATTAAACCTAGTGTAAAATTAATTGCCGAGGGGGCTAACGGACCAACTACAATTGAAGCTGATCAAGTAATTCAAAGTAAAAATATTTGGGTAATACCTGATTTTTTAGCTAATGCCGGTGGAGTCACTTGCTCATATTTTGAACAGGTACAGTGTAATACGAATTACTATTGGCCATTGGATGAAGTTTTGACAAAATTGGACAATATAATGACAAAAGCTTATCACTCGGTATCAGAACTTGCACGTAGCCGTAATTTATATATGCGTGATGCTGCTTATATGATTGCAATTTCAAGAGTTGCCGAAGCATGTAAGATGCGTGGATGGGTTTAGGTGCTGATTGAATAAATATCCAGGGATTGTTCTTTTCGGAACAATCCCTTTTTCGTTTCAAGTATGTGAAGTATTTTTGCAATATTGATTTATTGAATGATAAATTAAATGAATATCTTAGTAGTTGAACCTTCAATTACCATGCGTAGAATAATTAAGAACACCCTCAATGGAGGCGGTTACCACAGTGTTTTTGAAGCTGTTGATGGTCTTGATGCAATTGAACAGTTGAAATTAAGAAGGATAGATTGTATTTTAACCGAGTGGGATATGCCTAAAATGTCCGGTTTAGCTTTGATCAAAACACTTCGTCTTAATGAAAATTTCAAGCATATACCTATCATAATGGTTACTGAAAGAGGAAGTAAAAAGGATTTAGTTGAAGCTTTTAAAGCTCATGTCAATGGATATATAGTTAAGCCTTTCAGCAAGCCTTTGCTGATTCAAAAAGTCAAAGAATTGACTGCACATATCAAAAATGTAAATAATATAATAGAAGAAGAGAATTTCGAGCAAGATTTATGAATCAGGTTCAGAATTTTTCAGTTTTAAAAAATTTTCTATTATTTTAACTATCTTTTTGCTTTCACCTTTACCAGAGTAAATATAAGCTTTTGTTTTTGCACACAATTCATTATAAAATATATTATCAGAAATAAGTTTATCAACCCAATCGTAAAGTTGAATTGAATTTTTTACTGAATATAATAAACCGAGCTGATTCAGTTTTATAGCGTCAGGTGAATTATTATATTTAATGCCAACAGCAATTGGCAAGCCGTATCCAGCAGGTTCTGCAACTGAATGGACACCTTTACCAAAACCGCCACCAATATAGACAGCATCGGCATAAGAATAGAGACGTAACAAAATACCTATCTTATCAACAATAAGGATTTTGGGGAATTCTTTATATTCAGAACCAATTAATGATAATATCTTTGAACGAGGGAACTGGTTTTTTAATCTTACTATATTTTCATTGGTAGGTTCGTGAGGAACAATAATTAGCTTGATATAGTCTTTTTTTTCGATAAAGTGATAAAATTCACTAATCAAAATTTCATCTTCATACCAAGTACTACCAGCAATGAGTATAAAATCATCGGGTTTTTTGATTAGGTTCAGAAAGTTAGTTGATTTGGATTGATTTTCAACTATTTCAATTATTCTATCATACCTTGTATCGTAACCTTCTATAATTTCACATTTTAGATCCAAACTTTTAAAATAATTGGTATGATAATTACCAACTGTGTGAATAAGGGTTAAAAAATTATAAATTTTACTGAAATAAAATTTATCAAGAAAATTGTTTGTATTTGCTGGTTGAGTGGCACAAATTAATATCAAGGGGATTTTTTTTCTGTATGCGTAATAAACCATATTATACCACAAATCATAACGAACAAAAACAATCAGCGATGGATTTATTTTGTTAACAAATAATTTTACTTTTATAAATGAATCGAAAGGCAGGTAATAAATTTCGTCAGCGTTCGGATAGTTTTTCTGGTTTAAATATCCTGATGGGGAATAAAATGTGACAATAATTTTAACATCGGGTCTTAATCTTTTCAGGATTTCTATAATTGGCTTTGCTTGTTCAAATTCACCCATTGAAGAGGCATGAAACCATACTTTAGTTGAGTAATCTTTGGGAATAAGTTTAATTTGTCTGATTTGTACTTTGGATATTCTTTCACGTTCTCTGTATTTGCGGTTGAGCATCTGCATAACAATTGATACAAATTTAAAAAAGGGTATGATTATCAGATTATATATCCAAAATTGTAGCATTTGGATCAGAATAATGAGTTAATAAATTCATCAGATTCTAAATTAAATTTCTGCCAATCAAAATCAGATTTTGAAATCATTTCTTTGATATTTTCTAATGTATGATTTTGATTAATCAATAAATTTTCAAGTTGTTTAATTCTGTGATTTTCATAAATAATATAAACTTTTTTAATTACACCGTTATCAACTGTCATTTCAATATTAATAATTCCATTCTTTAATTTCATATTATTAGTAAATTCATAATCGGCGTGATATGCAAAATTCCAATCCCATTTTGAATATTTTTTTAATACCAATTTTTCAATATTCTCGATATCGTTATGATTTAGGTTATAATAAGTTTCTGAATGATAAAAATTGCTAACAAAATTAATTAATTTATTTTTGAAAATATCAATTGTATCATTTGTAGCAGTAATTTCTGATATATTAGTAACATTGCTTCTGACAGATTTTAATTTTTTATCATTGTATTTATTGGGAACAACTTTTAATGATTCGTTCAAAGCGATTAAGTCAGTTGAGAAGAGCAAAGTACCGTGATGAATTATTCGATTTTTGTGAATATGTTCAGCATTACCGGAAATTTTATAACCATTGTAAACAAGGCTATTTCTACCATCAAAGCTTGTTTCTAAATCATATTCCTTTTTTAAAAAATTGATTATAGGTTGGGTGTATTTAATAAAATCAGATAATTTTTCTGGTTGCCCGCTTGAAATAAAGGCAAAATTTAAATTTCCTTTATCATGGTACACAGTTCCACCGCCTGATAAGCGTCTTATCACTGGTATATTATTTTTTTTGATGTAGTGATAATTAATTTCGGACATTGCATTTTGATGTTTTCCTACGATAACTGAACTGTTGTTACTATAGACTAAGAAATAATCTTCTTTCTTTTGGTGAAGGATATACTCCTCTAAAGCAATATTAAAGTAGGGTTCCAAACTTGTATTATCTATTAAAAGCATAATTTCGTGATATTTAAAATTTTCTGATTTGTTGTTAATCACCAACGAAATTAGGCTTTCTTTTCTCTAAAAATGCCAAAGTGCCTTCTTTGAAATCTTTAGTACCACAAACTTGTCCAAATATTTTTGATTCGTATTTAAGTCCCTCAGCAATACTTAAATTTAATGAGGCATTAATGCAATCAATAGCAGCAGACACAGCAATCTGACCTTTAGTCAAAACGTTTTGCAAAAATTCTTCTGTTTTTAGCATTAATTCCTGATGAGGAAAAACTTTATTGACTAAACCAATTTTTTCAGCTTCATACGCATCAATAATATTGGCGCTGATGATTAGCTCAATAGCTTTAGCATATCCGACAAGATGAGTTAATCTTTGAGTAGCACCATAACCGGGTATAATTCCAAGATTTACTTCTGGTTGGCCAAATTTAGCATTCTCAGAGGCAAATCTTAAATGACAAGCTAAAGTAAGCTCGCAACCACCACCAAGAGCAAAACCGTTAACAGCTGCTATGGTTGGAATTTTCAATTGAGCTAGACGAGACATAACTTTCGAGCCGTGTTCAGAAAATAATTTACCACTTCTATCATCGGATTCGTGCAATTCTTTGATATCGGCACCTGCTGCAAATGCTTTATCTCCACTACCTGTCAAAATTATACCATGTATGTCCCTATTTAGTTCTACTTTTTTTATAATATCATCGAGTTCGTTGAACATAAGAGAATTTAGGGCATTCAACTTGTCGGGGCGATTTAGTTTCACGATAATATAATTTTGCTTTTCTTCTACTAAAATTGTTTCGTAATTCATAACTATCACCTGATATTGTTCAGAAAAAAATAACTGCAATATATCAATTACAATTGACATCACAAATCGAAAATTCTTAGATTTTAGTATAAATCAGTTTTTGATTATCTTTGGAAAATAAAAATTCTTAATAAAAAAAATGTTTACAAATAGATTTATTTTATTCTTATTCATTTTCTGCATACTTTTTTACAACCAAGAGCTTTTAGCAAGCAAGAAAAAACAAGTTTCAGTCAGCTTTACAAAATTAAATGAGCAAGATCTTGATTTAAATGTAAAATACACAAAATATATATTTAAGAATGGAAGATATAGTCATAAAATTCATTCAGTCACAGTTGATTTAAGAGATTCTACTTTGAAACCGGAAATTTTATTGAGTTTAAATACAATAGGTGAATTAGATAAGCTTATTAATACAGTAAATGTTTTTCAAAATGAAAATGAGAAAAAAGTTTTGGCAGCAATTAATGCCAGTTTCTGGCGGGCATATTCTTTATTACCCATTGGACCTACAATTATCAACGGTGAACTAGTTGAGATGATTACCTATAAAAAGTGGAGTAGCGCTTTTTTTGATAAAAACAATCATTTATATATTGATAATTTTTTTGTTTCAGGTGAAATAAAACTCCCTTCAAAAAAATCTTTTAAAATTAATTCGGTAAATCGGAGACTTGATTCCATTGGACTTGTATTGTATAATAGACATTACGGTAATTCACTACCATTCATTAAGGAAAAAAAGGTTAATGAAGAATTTAAAAAAATTTTATCTGAATCAACTATTTTCAATGATTCTACTGAATTTGATATTGATGTTGAAGAGCTTAGAAAAGAAATTCTATCGCAAAAGATTTTGTCGAACCTTGAATTCAGGTTAAATAAAATTCTTGTTGAATATATCGAACCACCAGCAGTAAATAAACCTATAAAATGCCGTGTTGTGAATATAGTGAATGGTTCTGTTAATATGCCTGAAAATGGATGTATCATATCCTTAGGCGATGATTTCCCTTTGGAGTTACTACCGATTAAGAATGATACAATTGAAATTCATTTTGAAACAAATGTACATAAAAAGATAGTTTTCATTAATGGTATTTCCGGTACTCCAAGGCTTGTTAGAAATGGTGTAGCAAAACATGAAGCCTATCAAGAAGGTTCGAAGGGTAGAAGATTTATTTATAGGATGCTTCCACGAACAGCTATTGGAACTGATAAGAATCGTGAAAAATTATTTTTGGTCTGTATTGAGCCGGGTACAGGTAGATATAATTTTGGTGCTAATTTATCACAATTATCAATTATTATGAAAAGGCTTGGTGCTTATAATGCTATGAATTTAGATGGTGGAGGCTCATCCGTTATGGTTATAAATAACGGTGAAATTAACAAAGTTAGTTCATTGGAGGGGAGGAGAATTTCTGTTGGATTAGCAATTAGTAAATTTTTAAAGAGAATAAATTAGATATTTTTTTCTTATCTGAATATAATTTTCAATACCATTTGAAGCAAATTCAAGTAGTTCATTGAGTTCAGCAACAAGTAGTTTGTCAAAAAATGTATTGCTTCCTGTTACTTTCTTAAACATAGATACAGCGGATTTTTTCATATTTGTTTTGAAGATTTCTGGATTAAATTTTCTTATAGCATAAATGAGTTTAATACCACTTTTATAAGGGGTGAATAAATTAGTGATATTAAACATCAGAAATAAAGAGTTTGGATTGTTTAAATCTTGGGATAAATTAAATCTATTATTGTAAGTTTCCGTACATTCAACACCATAATTATCCAAACTATTAAAATATTGCATTATTTCTTTAGCTTTCATATTTTTATAACTAATGTACTGAAATGGTACAGCCTTGCCGATAGCAATATTGAATATTTGTAATTCGCCATAGATACCGATCATAGCAGCACCACGAATAGCATCAACAGTGGGAATATTAGGTGAAGTTGGGTGCCAAGCGAGCCCTGTATCTTCCCATTGCATCCAACGTTTCCAATTTTCAAGTTTAATGATTTCAAGTTGACATTTCAATTCTTGCCCCAAGTCTTGTGATAGCCATCCTTCATCGTTTATCATTAGAGCAAGTTCGCCAATTGTCAAACCATAGACATAGGGAATAGGTACAATACAAACAAATGATTTTATACCGGGTTCTGGTATGTTACCGTCAATAATTAAACCACCCAATGGATTTGGTCGGTCAAGAACTATTACTTTTTTATTGTTTTCGGCACATGCCTGCATCATATAATACATTGAACTGATATAAGTATATGAACGAATTCCGATATCTTGCAAGTCAATTATGATTAAATCCAATTCTTCAAGCATAGATTTGGTAGGCTTTCTGTATTTACCGTATAGAGAAATTGCAGGAATGCCAAATACAGAATCGTCGCTTACGTATTGTCCTGCTTTGAAATTTGTGTGAAATCCATGTTCAGGTGTGAATATTTTTTTGGGTGTTATATTTGCATCGAGGAAATTTTCTATAATATGATTACCTTTTGAATCTCTACTCGCATTATTGCATAAAATCCCTATTTTTTTGTTGGCTAATTCATCATATTTTTTTTCAAAAAGTAATTCGGAACCTAATTTGATATTTTGAGGAAAAGTATAATGAATTTGAATGATGAATAGAATTTTAATTAATAATAAAGTATTTGCTTTTTTATGTGTAAATTTCATTTGTTGATTTTTCTTGATTTTTTTTAATTTTAAAATATTATTATAAAAAATTTTTATTTATTATGCTTTTAAAATATAAAATTAAACAAAAAAGATAGATTAATAATGGACGATTTATACAGTACTTGCAATGATTTATTCGATAGCAACTTTAATTTAAACAAATGGCTCAGTGGAGTTATTGATTATATCTGCAGTACAGGTTGGATTGATGAATTTGATTTAAATGAATTAGCTCAGTATTTAAATGAACCAGTTGAGGGATTTTATGAATATTATCAAGACATTAATCAACTGATTGATGATATTTTACGATTTTATCATCAACGTCACCATAGATACTATATTGAAATGTTAAAAAAGTTAGAAGGAACCCTTAAAGATAAGATTGTGTTTGCTTTCTTAAGGTATATTGAGCGTGATGATTTAAAATTTGATATAGCAATTAGAAATTTTGCCCGCAAGAACATAAATGTAAATAGCTTTTTGAAAAGATTAGATAAGCAAAAAATTAATAGTTTAATAAATATTTTGCTTGATGATGGTTTTAGCCAAGAAGAGGCAGAAACGAGAGCTAATTTGCTTTACTATGATTTTTTAGGGAAGATGCAATATTTATCACAGCATAGAACCCTTGAAAAGAAAATGGATGACTTTATTCGTACACTGGATATTATAATCAAAAAGTTTGAATCTTGAGTATTACTGACCGTAAGGTGTTTTAATGAAGCTATTTGCTTGTTGATGTGAGTCCTGATATTCTTTCATTTTAAGAACTTTTCGATATTGGTTCAGAGCTAAATCTCTTTTACCTTGTAAATCATAAATATTTCCAATTTTTAAATTAAGTCTAACCATAAATCCAGATGGTTCTTTGTCAATTCTACGGCTAGCTTCATCGCATTTATAAAAATATTGAAGAGCTTTATCGTAATCTTCTTTATACATAAGAGCCATACCAATATAGTAAAGAGCTTCTCTTGCTGTGTATATTTCATATCCTGGCTTTTTATCGATATAACGATTCAACGCCTCTCTCCAAGTATCTTCCATTTTTTCTCTAAAGCCCATAACAACATATAAACGTCCGAGAAATCTATGGAAATAGGGATTATTTGGGTATTTTGAGTATAATTCTTCAGCTAAATCGAGTGCTTTGGAATAATTGTTTTCGTATTGGTAATAAATTTGTAAAAGGACAACTTTAGCCTCAATTGTGGCATAACGAGCGTGGCGCGATGCTGCTTGTAATTGAAGTAACCCAATTACTTTATCTCCTTGAGGTAAAAATACCATTAACGGTTTAAGTAAAGGATATTCTTCCTGAAACTTAATTGAAAAATAATTATAAATGCCTGTACCCAGCATAATATCGTGATTGTTGGGAGCAATTTTTTGACATCTTTGTAAAATTTCAAGACCTTCTTTAGCGTCACGGGCAGCCTTAACCCAGCTTTGTCTTATTGCATAATATCTGCCCCTGTAACCAATTGCACCACCTTTAAAAAAAAGTGCATTTATATCGTAGGCATTACTATCGAGCAAAGTATTACAAATCTTTATAACATTTTCAATTTTTTCAAGAAAACCAGTATCATATTCATCTGTTTCTCTATATAGCCATATTTTCCACCAGTCGATCATTGCACTCAAGAAATAACCTGCAGGGTGTTCAGGATATAGTCTAATTACTTCCTGAAAACATTCTTCCGCTTTATCGAATTCGATATTATAAATATAATCAGAGCCTAATTTGACCAAGCTATCAGCATCATTACGCATAATAGCCCATTGGCTTTGTGCTGTGTAGGAAATATATAAAATGGAAGTTAAGATTATTATAGTATGCCAATTCCTCATTGCTATCATTAATTAGAATTAAACCGAAAATATTGACGAAAAATTAACTTAAGAATTTAAATTTTACTATAGAATTCTGCATCGGATAAAATTATAGAGGAGCTTATTTGCCATATTAATGAAGATATTAAGCCAAGTATAGGATAAAGACCACTTCCATTATCAATCAAATATGAAACATAGGAAACTAGAGATGGTATAAATACCGAGTAAATTATAATTTTAATAATTGAATCTTTTGGATAGGTTTTGATAGTATATAGTCCTAAAATTATATAAAAAAATATAGTACCCATTGATAATGCTATAAATATTGAAAAATAGGCAAATGTTTTTGAAAAAAATATGTACAATGCAATATAGAATGGGATTATAAGCAATATGAGAAATAAAAGTTTGCCAAAAGATGTGAGTTTTAGCAAGCCTAACTTAATATAAGTTGTCCTGAGAGCAAAAATAAAAATTACTCCTGAGAAAAAAGCAATGTAATAAGCCAAAATTGGAGTAAAGTAGGAAAATATCAAAATTGATAAAAATGTGATTAAAATAGCTTTAATACAATATTTTTTGATGATAGAATAGTCAGGCATTTTACAACTTTAAATTATGTTTATTCCAGGTAATTATTGCTTCATTGTATTTCCTAAAAAAAATTTTTGATGCAATGTATGGATTTGGTTCGAAATATTTTACTACAATAAAAGTAATCATAATAATGACTACAGCTGAAATTAGCCCTTCTTCGATGCCAAATTGATTACCTAAAAGTAATTGTGAAATCCAATTTTCATTTCTTTTATAGATGAGAATTCCAATATTATAATCATTGCCACTAATTGGAGATGATAACAAAACTGCTTGCAGCCAGTTCCACAAGAAGTGGAAAATTATTGGATGAATTAATGAAAAAGTCTGGAGATATAATATTGATAAAAGCATGCCACCAAGAAAAATATTAAAAAAAGCTATAATACTAAAGTTTGGATTGAAATAGTGTGATATTGAGAATATGAATGAAATGAAAATTGAAACAATTATAGGGTTGAATTTTTCAATTAATGCCTGGAAAATGATACCTCTGAAAATAAGCTCTTCAGAAGCCGCATAAATAAATATTAACATTGAAATATTTATAAAATAATTACAATTAATTTTTTCGAAACCAATTACTTCAGCACCTAAAATAAAATTTATTGCAAAATAAAGAGAAAATGCGCTAATAGTAATTAAAATCAATATTGCTGAATCATAAATAGTTTTTTTATTGACATAGAAGCCAAAAGTAATAATGGAACCACCGGCTCTTATAGATTCGATGATAATTGATGACAAGAAGAGAATAAATAGAATATATAAAGTAATTAAAATTGGTGTTGTTATTAAAAATCCAGGTAATACTCCAAAAATGAATAAAACTAACCAAAGAACTATTCTTAACCACCAGATAGAGGTTACCCTGTATAGGTGGATTAGATTAAGGTTCATAAATAGCAGATTTAATTATTCAACCTGAGTTTTTTTGATCTTTTCAATATGTTCATCTATAAATCGAGCCATTTTGTTACGTACTTCTTCGTGTTCAGTACCTTTTATTAAATAATTTAGTTGTGGACAATATGCTGAGTATTGATTAATGCCAACTTTTCTTATGAGGATTTCATAGTCGAATGGCTCGGTACTTGTTGATTTTTTAATTTCCATAATTGTATTAATTCAATAATAACAAATTTACTATATTTAAATGTATTTAGACTGTTCAAATGACAAATAATTTTGAAAATTTTAAAAGTCAACTTAAAAATTTAAAAAAATACCTTGAATTTAAAATCATTATTTGGCAAAATATTAAATATCCCACCAGAAGTTGCGATTCGGAAAGCAAGGGATAGAATAATAGATTTATTCAAGTTGCAAAGAGAAAGATTGCATGATTTAGAAAACTCTACATATTCAGAATTACCTGTATGGTTCGATAGAATTTCTTACAGTTTCTATAAGATACCGGATTGTAATATATTATCTAAATATAAGAATGAAATCAAATTTTTATCTGATAATTATTTAAATCATAAATTCAATCTTTTAGGTTCTGGTTGGGTAAATGTTTATCATGGGATGAATGCTAAAGGATTTGATGGATTTAATTATTCAAAAAACGAAATTTTTGATTTGGATAAATATTTAGAATTCTACTTCCATAGCTCAAATCGTAAAATTATATCCACAATTATCCCTCTTATAAGCAATGACTATAAATTGATTGATTGGCAGATAGATTTTCGTTCAGGCTATCGATATGATGAAAGTAAATGGTATAAAGATATAAAATTCGGGACAATTAAGGGGGTTGATATTAAAGTTCCATGGGAGTTGGGACGTATGCAACATCTTCCAGTTTTAGCATATGCAGCAAACTTAGCCAAGGAATATTCCGACGAATTTAATGAACCGCAGCGGTATTTTGATGAATTTAAAAATCAAATTTTGGATTTTATAGCTTTCAATCCACCACGTTTCGGTGTACAATGGATGAATTCAATGGATGTCGGCATTCGGGCTGTGAATTGGCTTATTTCTTATGACTTTTTCAAACAATTAAATTTTGATTTCGATGAGAAAACCAGCGTATTATTCCGCCAAAGTATATATGATTGTTTGCTTCATATATTATGGAATTTGGAATGGTCACACGGGCTGAGAGCAAATCACTATTTCTGTAATATCGCTACAATCATAATCATATCATCATACTTACCTATATCGGATGAGTCTAATACAGCTTTATTTTTCGGGATACAGGAGTTAATTAATGAAACTCTTTATCAATTTTATGAAGACGGTGGAAATTTCGAAGCATCAATATATTATCATCGTCTTTCAACTGAATTTTTATTTAATTCTCTTTATATTCTTTTCAGTTTGAATAGAGAAAGATATATAGCACTTAATAAATTGAATATTAAAAAGTGGCAATTTGATAAAAAGTTAAAAAAAGGTGATAAACAATCAATAATATCCGAGGATGGAAAACTTATTTTGCCAGATGAATTCATCAATAGGATTACCAACATTGCAAAATTTTCATATGATCTTCAAAATCGAGGTTGTTTAATGAGTAGGATTGGGGATATTGATAATGGTAGATTTGTAAAATTCACACCGAAATTAATCATTGAAGATACTATATTTGAGCATGATGAGTCAATGAATCCAGTTTTAGCTTTATTTGCAACAATTTTCAATATAAACGATGATTCTTTATCAGATTACATTGAATATAATTTGAAAAGACCAGTTAGGCATGTTAATATAAAATTCTTTGAATTTAATCGTATTATTATTGATGATACTGGCAATAAATTTTTAAATATATTTTATCCTGATTTTGGTGTTTATATTTACAGAAATACTATTTATGAAGTATTTATCCGTTGCGGTCAGATTGGACAAAATGGTAAAGGTGGGCATTCCCATAATGATCAATTATCATTTGAATTAAGTATAGATGGGCGATTCATAATAGTTGATCCTGGCAATTATGTATATACCGCGTTACCAGATAAACGCAATCAATTTAGGTCAACACAATATCACAATACACTTGTTATTCCGAATAATGAGCAAAACAAATGGCTTGAGCAAACAATTGATGATTTATTTTGGTACATTGGAGAGCGATCAAGAGCAAAAGCTCTAAAAGCGGAAAATAACATTTTTATTGGTGAACATTATGGTTTTGAACTACCACATTCAAGAATATTCCGTTTCCGTCGAGACTATTTTACTATCGAAGATTTTTATGAAATTGATGTTCCTAAACAAGTTCATATTCACTTACACCCCGATACCAATATCGAAATACAACAAGATTGTGCAATACTAAAAATTGATGATATAACTGTCAAATTAGAATATGAAAATGCTACAATTGAGATTATGCAATATGAATATTCCCGATTTTATGGAGTCAAGACATTATCCAAAAAAATTGTTTTTAAAGATTTACCCGATGAATTTATATTTAAATTTTCATTCTTAAGTGCAAAGAATTTGTGATATTCTGAAGTGCAGATACAAAGCCATATCGGTAAAATTTCTTGGACATTAGCCAACCGCTCATTATATTTTCTTTATTTTTTTGTATTGCTCGTTCAAATCAATGTATTAAAGCCCGCTGACTATGGATTGTTTGAATTACTACGTAATTTAAATATTTGGATGTTAGGATTGACTGATTCATTAATCTTACAGGGATTAATTCAATTTGGAATGATTGAAGAGGAAAGAGGTAAGGTCAATACAATAACATTAATCTTGTACTCAGCTATATTAATTTCGGTTTCTATTTTAATATATTTTTTAAAAGATTCATTATCAATTTTATTTAATGAACCGAATTTAGTCAATATGGCTATGAATTTACCCTTGCTTACCTTTCTATCGATACCACGTAATTATATTATAAAATTGCTGTGGCGGGATTATCTCCTATCAAAAGTATTTTTAATTGATTTGATTTATTTTTTGTCAATGACAATCCTGACATTTTATTACATATTAAATTATCAGAATCTAAATTTTCAACTGATGGTAAATATTTTATTAATTGGAACCGCGTCAAGCTCAATAATTGCTATACTTTTAGCATATAAAAAATTAGAATTTAGTTTTATTGGAGCATTCAGTATAAAAAAATTGTTTGGCTATGGTACACCATTGATGCTACAGGGGATATTCCATTCATTGACAAAATATCTTGATGTATTTATTGTTCAATATTTTTTCAATACAGGAACTGTTGGGATATATTCATTAACTAAGAATCTTTATAGATTCTTTGATGATGCTATCTCTACTGTTTATGGTTTAATATTTCCTGCAACTGTAAAAAAATTTGTACAATCAAATCGTGAGGAAATATTTGCCATAATGACCAAATCAGTTTCTTTTACATTTGTCATTTTCCTTATATTGGTCATAATTTTACAAGTTGGATTATCAGAATATTTAATCACAACATTTCTCCCTGAGAAATACTATGCAACAATTGTACAGTTCAACGTAGCATTAATCGGTGCAATTTTTCTACCTTTTTTACTATTGACAGCAATAATTACGGCAAGTGGGAAAACACAAATAACTATGATATTTTCCATTATATCAGCTGTAATTTCTACTGTTGGGTTTGTATTTATTGGAATAATAAATAATTCTGATTTAATACCGATTGGTATTATATTGTACAATCTATCAATGGCAATTTTAACTTATATTTACGTTAAAAAAAATTACGGTTTCCCGATAAATATGATTTTTCGTTTTCTATATGATTCGAAGGAATTTTTAAAAAATTTTTTTAAGAGAGTGAAATAATTATGAAAATAGCTTTCATTTATGATTTTATCATAAAATTACTCAAAAAAAATATTGCATCTCATATTAATTTTATTATTTCAGTAGCATCAATTACTATCATCATTACTTTAGCCATAGTTCTATGGGAGTTCACAAATTCAAAACTTCAAGAAATATCAGATGAATTTACTGTAGCTATTGTTTTGAAAGATAATATAACTAACACTCGAATAAACTCAATTATTACTGAATTAATGCAATATGAAGTCGTCAAAAAAGCTAAACATCAGGAATCAACCGCATCTTTGAAAAAATTCTTAAATAATCATGGCTTTAGCGAAGAAGAACTTCTTTTGGACGGCAGTTTTCCTGAAGTCATTTTATTGACCTTACAATTAAATTACTTTGATCAAACCCAATTTTTTTATTTAATAGATAATTTGAGAACTAAGCCCTATATTGACGAGGTTTTATATAAGGAAGCATATATTAACAATATTTTTAAAATTGTTGACGAATTTTCTGTAATATTTTTAGGTATCATATTTTTTTTAATTTTATTAGCCACAACAGTTATCATACAATCTATCAAAAATGTTTATTCTATATTGAGAAAGAATTTCGAATTGTTGATGACGTTTGGATCTAGTAAATTTTACAATTTTCTCATTTCTATTCAATATATATTGATTTTAATAATAATTGGGTTTTTAGTTAGTATATTAATTATTTCGGTTATATGGCAACTCTTAGCTTTAAACAATATTAATATTAACATTGACTTTACTTTTCCAACCATCTATGCTATATTAGTAATATTATGTTATGTTATTATAATTAAATTAGTTAGTATGTTATTTTTATATCGTCACTAAAATTTCAGTTTTGAAAATAATAACCATTTACATATTAAAGAAGTTTACTTCTTCACTCTTTTTTTCTTTAGTTGCTTTATGCATCATATTTGTTATAGTTAATTTACTTGAAAACCTCGATGATTTTCTTGATCAAAATGCAACAATAGATGTTATTATCAAATATTACTTATACTTTTTGCCTGAAATAATCAAATTGACCATACCAATATCAGTTCTTTTATCGGCATTATTTTCAGTTGGGAACTTAAGTGTTAATAATGAAATAACTGCTTTGAAAGCAAGTGGTATTAGTTTATATCAGATTTTAATGCCATTTCTTCTGGTAAGCGTATTAATTAGTTTTATTCATTTATATTTCAACGGATGGATAGTCCCTAAAGTTAATCAAAAAAAGATTGTTATAGAAAATCAGTATATGAACAAGATATCAAGTGGAGGACCACTTTACAATTTATATTTTAGAGACAGTCCAACAAAAAATGTCATTATGGCTTATTACATTCCAGAAGAAAAATATGGAACAAATATTACAATTGAATTATTTAATAATCAAATACATCCAAGAATAGTTAAACGTTACGAGAGCGAAAAATTAATATGGGACTCATCTCAGGGGAATTGGAAGCTCGTAAATGGATTAATTCGGGATTTTGAAGATAACAAAATTACGTTCCAAAAATTCGATACAATACTTGCTGAAATATCTTTTACACATGAACAGATAGTAAATATACGAAAAACAACCGACGAGATGACTTTCGATGAGCTTGAAGGATATATAAATCTACTTGAAAAAGGTGGTAGAGACGTAAGAAAACAAAGGATAGATCTCTATGGTGCTTATGCATTTCCATTTGCAAATGTAATTGTAATTATATTTGCAGTTCCATTTTCTTCTATCAGACGCAAAAGTGGAATTGCTATCCAGATTGCCGCAGCTATGATAGTCGCCTTTTTTTATTTGTTATTTACAAAGCTTGGACAATCTATAGGTTATGCTTATAATTTAAGTCCAATTGTTTCAGCATGGTTAGCGAATATTGTTTTTTTTATTGTTGGTCTTTTTAATTTGCTTAAAACTCGGAGCTAATTGAATGAAAACAATCAATACGATATCATCGATTGAGGGAAGAATTTTATTACATCAAATTTTTAAAGAACTAAGATTTGAAAAACAATTCTCTACATTTACAACCTTATTGAGATTGTGGAGTTTATGTATTAATGCGAAAAATATCAATAGATTAACAAAACGTAATGTTGAGATATTGCACTCCCTTGGATTTTTCAGTGGCACAGGTTTGTGGCTGGGTGAAATTGTTAATCGATATTATTTTTCTACAATTAATTCATTGGTTTATTTCGGTGCGGCAGTATTGCTTGTCTTGGTCGGATTGAGGCGATTCAGTGATATCATTGATGATAGTATAGTTCTTTTAGGTGTCGGTTTTGAGGCATTAATGCTATTGTTTATGTTTTTTGTTATGCTATTTTCACCTTCTGAAGACATTTCACTTAAATCTGATACAGATGAAACAGACGAAGCTAATGAATTATTGACCGAAGTTGGAGAAATTGCAAAAGAATTTGCTTCTGCTGTAATGGCAATCGATAACTTATCTGAAAAGGTCAATAATTTGATTGAATTGCAAAAAGAATCTATTGATAAATTGAACCATATCGGAGAAGCTTTTGCAAATGCAATTTCTCCAAATCCGGAATTAGTACCCATCTTGAAACAAACTAATGAGGAACTCGTCAAATTTAAAGAAGGTATAATACAATTATCAAATATGATTGAGACAATTAAAAATGCCGAGCTCGAATTAATTATTAAACAAAAAAATCAATGATTACAAACTTAAACTATGACTATCGGCAGAAATAGGAAAATAGATATTTATTTTGTGTTGTATCTCGCAGCATTATTATTTTTACTACCCGATAGCGAAAAAAAAGAATTGGGCAACAAATATGAATCTTCCTTACCTATATTAGAACAAACTTTTAATTTATATTTAGATAAAACAACACTAATATGTACTGCTGCACTGGATTCAAATGGAATAAACATTATATCATTCGATTCAATTAATACAATATATTACACCGGCAATGTTGACAATGTAAGAATGGAATTTACAATTCAGGACCAAAATCTTGGATTATATTCCTATGTAAGTGATGTTAATTACAAAGGTAAATTTTTTCGAATTGTTGAATCAAGGAATGAAAAAGCAACTTATTTCTATTGGAATCCTACCTTTGATGAACTAACCAATAAAAGCTATATAGTTGATGTAATTGCCTATGCTAAAGAAAATCAAACCGGCAATGAAGTCAAGGCAAGAATAAAATTCAGTTTGAATTTACTTTTTATCAGAGATGTTATTAGTAGTCAACAACTTATTTCAATCAAGGAATCAGATACAACGCTGCTTAATAATTTAAGTTCACCAACTTTTGAATCCACAGCACGACCAGTTGAATTGTTGGTTGCTTCCAGTATCGTTGAATCTTTAGCATATGAAAACTGGTCAAATCAGATTTTTATCAATGGTACAATCAGTCGAGATATAGAAAAAATTTTACCTTTAAGAATATTGAGAAATCCAGAGAATAATGGAGGAACAGCAGAAATTATAGATTTAAAAGGAAGTACAATAATATTAGGTGGCCGCACACCTTTCGGTGGGAACATGAAAGTCGAATTTGCCTTAATTAGAAAGTATGACGGTCAGAAAATTTCTCTCGAATTTACTGTTTCGCCTAGACCAATACGCCAACCTGAATTTGCAAACCGTATGTACCCTGGTGCCAAATATTATATTAAACCTAATTTACCTATCCTGAAAGGTATAACAACACAAGCAATACTAAAAGATGGACAAAATGAAAGAGTTGTCTCCGATGGTATAAGTGAGATTGAATTCGTTCCAGAACTGAATGATACGGGGAAAACATTTGTTCTTGAACGTTACATTAACCAAACATTGAGAGATAAATTTAATATTTTTATTCAATCTATACCTGAACCCAAAATAATAAGGTTAGTGTCGGATAGTCCGGGAAAAGTAAAACTGGAAACGCGTTCTTTCGGATATTACAAAGGTAAAGAAAACCTTGTTCAGTATCTTGAAATAGATGGTAATGCCAAATATTTTCAGAAATTTGGTACCTTACCGGTATCCTCAAATGAATTGGAACACTCACAATTCTTTGAAATTGTACCTAAAAATGTTAAGGAAAAATTCGAATTCAGGGTAAGGTGTATTGATAATTATGGTAAAAAATCTAATTTTGAAACATATTCAGAATTTAAATAGAAAATGAATAAATTTGAAACTTATTTCTGTAAGATACGTAAGGTAATTGAGTAATTGTAAAGAAGCAATGAAAAAATCATTTTATTATTTATTAAAGATATTGAGCCTATCGCTAATATTAATATACTCTTCAGATTCACAGTTTGCAGGGGTTCAACGAATTTATTCACTTGCTGATTGTATAATGCAAGCGAAAATGAATAATTCAGATATTATAATTGCACGGGCACAGGCTGAAGCATCGTCATCATATGTAACCCGAGCTTTTGGTAACTATTTGCCTACAATATCCTTTAATATGGGATATAGCAGAATGCTAAATCCCGATGGTGGACGAACTGTAAACGTAGGTGGTCAAATTATCACTATTGGTAAGCAAGAACCAAATTCTTATAGCATCGGTGCATTTGCTTCAATGGACATTTTTGATGGTTTTGGACGAGAAGCATATTATAATCAATCAAAGTTAAATTATGAATCAACAGTAAGTTATGCTAAATATGTGCAAAGCTATATCGAATTAAAGACAATAAATGAATTTATTGATGTTATAAGATATCAACAGATCTTAAAAGTACGTCAAGAAAATGTAACACTTGCAAAAGCCCAATTAGAACGCAATCAAGCTCTATACAATGCCGGGATTATCCCACTTAGCAACGTATTAGCTCTAGAAGCAGAACTCAGTAACTACGAACTTGAGTTAATACGAGCAGAAACCGATTTAAATGTAGCAAAGGCAACCCTTTTGGCTACGATGGGGTTACAGCCCGATCTATCAACTCAATTTATTGATAATACCATTCCTGAAATAATTAGCGATAACGAAATCATTTCTTTCAGAAAAAGAATAGGAAGCACTGGAGCGGCTATTAAGACTGCATTTGATAATAGAAATGATTATCAAAGAGCTTTAGTTGAAATAGAAAAAGCCAATGCTGGAATTTTATTAGCTCAAAGTGGATACTATCCACGTTTATCAGCACAAGGTGGCTGGTCATGGAGTAATAATTTTTTTCAAGATTTTGAGCAATACGGCAGATATTTTATAGGATTAAATCTCAGTATCCCTATTTTTGAAAATTTCAATGCTAATTTGAATATCCAAAATGCAAAGCTGAGATCGACGCAGGCTGAGATGGAGCTAAAAAGGCTTGAACAGGACATTAGAAAAGATGTACAAATAGCATACTACAACCTCGAATCAAGTGAAAAACAAATTGAAGCAAGTAAAAGATATCTTAAATCATCAGAGGAAAATTACAATGCCTTAAAAGAAAGATACAATGTTGGAGCTGCTACGATGACAGAAGTTTTGCAAGCAGCAAATCAATATATTAATGCTCGAATAAACTCAATAAATTCTGCTTATACATATATCAAGTCTCAGAAAAATATATTATTCATTCTTGGAATATTATAATTAAACTTTAAGATAAAAATGAAGTGTCAAATATGTAATAATGATTATCCATCACAATATTATTTCACAACACCAACAATTTGTACCAGTTGTTTCAACCAACTTCCACCCGAACAAAAGGAATATTACTATTCTTTGATGAATACCCCTCCAGCGAAAAGTGAATTCGATTATAGGATTGGATTTGGACAACGCTTGTTTGCTTATATTATAGACAACATACTATTTTTAGTATTATTCTTTGCAATTATGATATTCACCGGCAATTATGAATGGCTGAAGGAAAATATAAATGATTTAAAAGATTTACAAAATCCGGCAATATTGAATGAATTAACAAAGCGATTGACTATTCTGACATTAATCTTGACACCCATTTTTTGGTCAACTGAAATATTTTTAGCAGCTTCTCCGGGTAAATTGTTTTTAAATTTGGTTATAGCTAATGATAACCGAACTCAAGCAACTCTAATAAAATTACTTGTCCGTTTTTCGCTTAAACATATTACTTATATTTTCAATCTTTTAACATTTCTAACTGCTGTAGCATATTTTGAATTCATTGGAAATTTTGCAAGTCTATTAATTTTGTTAGGATTTTTCCTTACACTAAAAGAGAAAAAGCAGGCATTACACGATTTAATATGTAAAACCGCCGTGTTTAAAAAACATGATTTAATCGAGAGTGAATTATTTTAAATAAAGGTAATTTATGGCAAAGAAAAAGAATAGAGCAAAATGGTTAATAATTATTTTGATATTGTTTTTGTTAATATCTGCTATTGCATATCAATATTTTGAATCAACTAAAGATAAACCGATAATAGTTACAACGACAAAAGTTACTAAACGGACAATAACACAAACAGTATCTGCTGTAGGTAGGATTCAACCAGAAACTGAAGTAAAAATCACATCCGAAGCAAGTGGTGAAATAATTTTTTTAAACGTTAAGGAAGGCGATACCGTCAGAGCTGGTCAGATAATTGTTCGTATAAAACCTGATATAATTGAAACTCAACTCGAACAATATAAAGCTGCAGCCGATGCAACACGCATGGAAATAAATATAAGAAAAGCGGAAAAAGATAAACTCCAGTCCGATTTACAGCGTAATACCGAACTATTTGAAAAAGGTTTTATTTCGAAACAGGAATTCGAAAGAGCTAAGGCAGCCTATGACCAGGCACTGTCGAGCTACATGGCATCGCTTGCTAGATATGAACAAGCTTTGGCTACACTAAAACAATTTCAAAGAAGTGCCGATCGCACAACTATCTTTGCTCCAATCAACGGAATTGTTACTAAATTAAATGTTGAAAAAGGGGAGAAGGTTGTTGGAACTGCACAAATGCAAGGTACTGAAATTTTAAGAATATCAGATTTATCAATGATGAACGCAGTTGTAGATGTTGACGAAAATGACATTGTTTTTGTAAAAATCGGTGATACAGCAAGTATTGAAATTGATGCTTTTCCTGATAAAATTTTTACAGGAAGAGTTGTGGAATTAGGTCATTCAGCTAAATTAAGCCAAATGGGAACACAGGACCAAGTAACTAATTTTGAAATTAAAATCAGGATTATCGATAAAGAGCCGAGACTAAGACCCGGTATGAGCTGTAACGTTGAAATAATGACTGAGACAGTTTATGATGCACTTTCTGTTCCACTGCAAGCTGTAACAGTAAGAGATACATCACTTTTTTTTGAAGAAGATAAAAACAATGATGAAAATGATATAAAAGTAAAAAAAAGAAAAAAACCACATACAGTTGTATTTCTTAAAGATGGAAATAAAGCCAAAATGATTCTTGTTGAAACCGGAATAAGCGATAAAGGTTTTATTGAAATCAAAAAAGGATTATCTGAAGGTGACGAAATTATTAGTGGTAGTTTTATGGCAATAAGCAAATTGCTCAAAGATGGAGCTTTAATTAAAATAGATTTAAATATTGATAATAGTATTAAAAAGAAATAATGCTTTATAATCAATGGACAAAGAAGATAATAAAATTATTAGCCTGCATAATATCGCAAAAATATACCAGATGGGACAAGAAAAAGTTTTTGCGATTAGGGATATTTCCCTTGATATTTACAAAAACGAATATGTAGCTATAATGGGTCCATCAGGTTCTGGAAAATCAACTTTGATGAATTTAATAGGTTGCTTAGATACACCAACTTTTGGTAAATATTATCTCAATAACCAAGATGTCAGTAATTTAGATGATAATCAATTAGCAAAAATCAGAAACAAAGAAATAGGTTTTGTTTTTCAAACTTTCAATCTTTTAGCCCGTGCAACAGCTTTGAAAAATGTAGAACTCCCTTTGATTTATGCTGGTATATCCCATTCAGAACGTATAGAAAGAGCAAAAAAAGCTCTCGAAAGTGTAGGATTAGGTGACAGAATGAACCACAAACCAAATGAATTATCTGGTGGACAAAGACAAAGGGTTGCTATTGCTAGAGCCTTGGTGAACAATCCCAGTATAATTTTAGCAGATGAACCAACAGGTAATTTAGATTCTAAAACTGGAAAAGAAATAATGAGTCTTTTAAATTCACTGTGGAATAATGGTCATACTATAGTTCTAGTTAGCCATGAGGAAGAAATTGCAAAAAATGCTCAAAGAATAATAAAGTTACGTGATGGATTAATTGAAAAAGAAATAATCAA
The DNA here is from genome assembly GCA_938031175.1 of Candidatus Kapaibacterium sp. Taxonomy (GTDB): domain Bacteria; phylum Bacteroidota; class Ignavibacteria; order Kapaibacteriales; family UBA2268; genus CALHGZ01. The sequence continues at coordinate 41,521 of CALHGZ010000010.1, forward strand.
TCCAAATCCATTAGCTTATTCCAATTAATGTTTAAAATTGAATGAAACTTTCTGCTTTGATAGAGATTTTAAGAGAAGTATTCGATTCATTAATCGCAAACAAGTTAAGGTCAATATTATCAGCATTAGGAGTAGTAATAGGAATTTCTTTTGTTATTCTAATGGGATGGGCATTGGCAACATTAGACCTCGCATTTGAAAAGACACTTGATATCATTGGTACGGATATGATTTACGTAGATAAATATGATTGGTCTGGTGGGAAAAGCTGGAAAATAATTCGACAAAGAAAAAACATTACATTAAGACAAGCTTTTGAACTCATAAATCGACTTCAATCAGCCGAGTTAGCTATTCCTGTCAGTAGGAAATGGATGCCAAACGTCAAGTACAAAAATGAAAAATTTTCGGGATTAATAACAACTGGCACAACATATGAATATGCTTTGACACCGGCTGGTACAATTAATCAGGGACGCTTTTTCTCTTTGTTTGAGGATAGTTATGGGATGGACGTAGCAGTACTCGGTTCAAAAGTAGCAGAAACAATGTTCCCAAATGATAATCCGCTTGGTAAAATAATAAAAATTGAAAATCACAATTTTGTGGTGATTGGTGTTTTAGATAAAAAGGGTGTTTTATTTATAGATTTTATTGATAATCAAATATTTATACCATTAAAATCTTTTATTTCAATATATGGTGAAATCAATAGATCAATTGAAATAGCAATAAAATCGCCGAGAGTTGAAGATTTAGAAAATGTCAAAAGTGAAACTATAGGTCTAATGCGCGAGATCAGAAATTTAAAGCCACATCAGGAAGATGATTTCTCAATAAATGAGACAGAGATGTTCAGAAGTTCAATTGATAATATTGCAACTTATATATGGAGCATTGGAATTGGTATGACTGCTCTTTCATTTATAGTAGGGATAATTGGGATAATGAATATTATGTTTGTATCAGTTACCGAAAGAACAAAGGAAATAGGTATAAGAAAAACTGTAGGTGCCAAGAAAATAAACATTTTAATACAATTTATCATTGAAGCCACTCTACTGTGTATGATTGGAGCAATAGTTGCATTTATAATTTGCTCAATCATTATTTTTATTGCAGCTATTGTATTACAAAACATTTATCCTGCACTGGATTTTGTGCCTAAGATATTACCCTTTAAATTATTTATAATTTCAGCGGTAATAGCATTTATAATAGGCATTTTAGCTGGAATTATGCCTGCGATTAGAGCTGCTAATTTGAACCCAGTTGATGCGTTACGATATGAAAATTGAAATTGAATAAGTTATGAAAAATTTAAAAGAAGCAATAGTAATGGCATTCAAGTCATTTGGTCATTATAAACTAAGGACTGCCTTAACTTTATTAAGCATTGCCATTGGAGTGTTTGCGATTATGGGATCTGGTACGCTAGTAAATTCAATAGATAATGCGGTTAAAAACGAAATGGCAAATCTTGGGGATAACTCATTTAAATTTAAAAAATTTCCTGATATCACTATTGGCTCGTCTTGGAATAAGTATATGAAAAGAAAAGCCATTACTTATTCACAAGCAAAGGAATTGAAACGGAGCTTGACTTTGCCACAAATAGTTTCTATGGAAAGTTCTTCGCGTCAATATACAATTAAAGCCGGCAATTTATCAACTGATTCTGATGTTAAGATTATTGGTTGCGATGAAAATTTCCTTGTGATGAATAATGTTAACATAGAAAGTGGTAGAGCATTTACTGATGAAGACATACAATTTAACAGAAATGTTGCCATAATTGGTAAAGATGTCGAATCGAAAATTTTCCCGGATATTAATCCGATTGGTCAGAAAATATATGTAAAAAATCAAGCATTCACTGTTATAGGTTTACTGGAGAAACGAGGCGCTATATTAGGTCAAAGTCAGGATAATATTGTTTTAATACCAGTAACGCTTTTTTTAAAATATTTTGCTACATTTTGGGATGAATCTTTAAACATAATTTTCCGTGTCGAATCTAAAGATATGTTAGTTCCTGCTATGGATGAAGCAATAGGTTTAATGAGAACAATCAGAAATGATAAACCTTGGGAGGAAAATAGTTTTGAAGTGATAACAAGCGAGACCATATCGGACCAATTTAGTGTATTTACAACAACCTTATCCCTTTTCGGAGGATTTTCAGGATTCATTGCACTTTTAGCAGCTGGAGTTGGTATTATGAACATAATGCTAGTATCAGTTAAAGAAAGAACAAGAGAAATTGGGATAAGAAAAGCTATTGGCGCTAAAAACATATGGATCTTAAACCAATTCATTATTGAAGCAATAGTTTTATGCCAAGTTGGCGGAATTATTGGAATGATTCTGGGTTATTTTTCTGCAAATTTACTTGGGGGATTATTAAATGTTAATATTATTTTCCCTTTGTTTTGGGTGATTTTCAGTTTAATAATTTGTACTTTAGTTGGTTTAGTGTTTGGTGCTTATCCAGCATGGAAGGCTTCTAAATTAGATCCAATAGATGCACTAAGGTATGAATAATTCTAAGTTTAATTTAAAAATATAATCTGTAAATAATTTGGTGTATATATCAACAAAAAAAGAAAAAATTAGCTGGTATTTTTATGATTGGGCTAATTCTGCATTTTATACAACAGTAATAGCTGTTTTTTTAGGTCCCTACCTGACATATATTTCAAATAATGCAGCTGATTCACAAGGGAATGTATATGTTTGGGGTATGGCAATTTTCGCTGACTCAGTTTTTGCCTATTCAGTTTCGATATCAGTCTTTTTGCAGTTCATAATTTTGCCTGCTGTCGGTGCCTACGCGGATTATAGCAATATTAAGAAGCAACTTTTAGCATTATTTGCTTATATAGGTGCATTTTCGACAATGGGATTGTATTTTCTCGAAGGAAATAACTTTTTGCTTGGTGTAATTCTATTTATCATAGCTAATGTTAGTTTTGGTGCTTCAATTGTTGTTTATAATGCATATTTGAATGAAATTTCCACTATTCAGGATAGAGATATAATTTCATCTATTGGTTGGGCAATGGGATATTTAGGAGGTGGAATATTGCTCCTGTTAAATTTACTTTTATATACTAATGCTGATAATTTAGGCATTACACAAAATTATGCCATAAGAATTAGTCTATGTTCTGCTGGTGTTTGGTGGGCAATATTTACCTTAATTCCTGTTATCAACCTAAAAACAAGAGGCATTACCAATAAATTAAAAACTGGAGAAAACTATTTATTATTTGGATATAAATATTTTTTTAAAAATATCAAAGATCTTTTCAAAAATCCAATTACCTTGCAGTTTTTAATTGCATATCTTTTCTATAATGAAGGTGTCCAAACAATAATTGTCATAGCAGCACAATTTGCAAGGATGGAATTAAATATTGGAATGGACACCATTACAGTAATTATATTATTGGTACAATTTTTAGCTTTCATTGGTTCTCTTTTATTTGGATGGTTAGCCAAGTTGAGCGGAACAAAAAATTCAATACTTATAAGTTTGATTATTTGGTCCCTATGTGTCATCTATTCATTTAGCTTTCTATCCAATCAGACTGAATTTATTATTTTAGCATGTTTTCTTGGTCTTGTATTAGGAGGAACTCAAGCTTTAAGTCGTTCATTATTTTCAAAATTAATTCCTGATGGCAAAGAAGCTGAGTACTTTAGTATTTATGAAATAAGTGATAGAGGTACAAGTTGGATAGGTCCATTATTATTTGGTATATCTTTGCAATTAACTAACTCATATAGATTAGCAATACTTTCTTTGATTATATTTTTTTTAATTGGAATAATGTTTTTATACAGACTTAGAATAGGAACAAGATGATTTTACTTGTACTTTTAAGTGGTAATGCAGATAAAATAATTGAAAAAAATTCATTGCACAATGATATTGAAATTATAAAAGTTGACGAAAAGGATTTTTATGATTATAAGGATTTTCTAAAAAAATTAAAGAAAAGAAATTATCATAGAATATATTATGGATGTCTAGATATTAAATTTCAAAGATTTATTTTTTTTATGCATTTTTTTAATCTTTTATCTGGAATGAAAAAGGGCGCAATTATAGATGAAAAGGGTAATAGGATAAAAATATTAAATATTAAAACCATATTATTTGAAGTACCTTTTTTCATTTTTCAATTTCTTCTTGGTTTGTTAGTTACTGTGATTTATTTTTTTAGAATATTATATAACAAATGGCGGGCAAAATTATAAAAAAGGTATTAATACTACGCACTGATTATTACGGTGCATTAAGAGAAGGTGGGACTGTTACAATTTCTCTCGGACCGGTAAATTCGCTTTTAAAAAAAGGTATAGAATGTTATTTTCAGTCTTGTGGTATTAATTATTTTCCACCACAATGTAAATATTTCTTTGTTAAGCATAGTAATCTACTTCTCAATTTACCGGAGATTTACAATCTTACATATACTCATAAAGCTGCTAAAACTGCAATTAGAGTCATAAAGGATAATAATATAGATTTATTATTTCAATTTCATTCAATTATGAATTATTCTGGAACACTCATTAAAAGGAAGTTAGGATTACCATTTGTCCTTCACGTTGATGGAGTCGAATATTGGGCAAAACAAAACTGGGGAAGAAAGTTGTTTTTGAAAAACCATTTAAAATGGGCTGAGATGATTCAATGGGATACAGCCGATATTATTGATGTGCCATCAGTGAAAGTAAAGGAAATGATTGCCCAATACAGTTCTGTTGATTTAGGAAAAGTTTTAGTTAATCCAAATGGAGTAGATGCTGACAAGTTCCATCCTAATATTGATACACATAACTTAAAACGAAAATTATTATTAGAAAATAAATTTGTTCTTGGTTTTTTTGGAACATTTGGACACTGGCATGGTGTAGATATTTTAGCTGAATCAATAAAAATTTTAAAAAATCATTTAAATAATTTCATTGTGCTTTTCGTTGGCGACGGTGTTATGAGGCCACAGGTAGAAGAGATTATAAATAAAAATAACCTTGGACCTTTTTCTCTGTTGACTGGAATGATCGATTACAAGAGTATTCCACAATATATGTCCTTGTGTGATGTACTAGTCAGTCCATGTGTTAGCAATCCTGATTTTGATTTGTTTAATTCACCAGTTAAGCTTTTTGAATATATGGCTATGGGAAAGGCAATTGTAGCAACCGATGTTGGTCAGCAATCCGAAATAATAATTAATGGCTATAATGGAATACTTTGCGAAGAGCGTTCACCGGAATCACTCGCCGAGGCAATACTAAAATTCTATAAAAATCCTGAATTGATGGAAAAATGTTCTTCAAATGCAAGGAAGGATGCTATCGAAAAATATAGTTGGGATAATCATACTCAAAAGATTTTAGATGCAGTTGAAAAAATATTATAAATCAGCTGTAGTTAATGGAAATCTCAAATAAATTTTAGTATACTTATGTGGAAAGCTATTAATTTTCATTTCACAATCGAATAAATTTAGGATTTTTTTAACGATTGCTATGCCCAAGCCACTACCTTGTTGTTCATATATTTTCCGTTCAAATTGAATAAATGCATCGAGTTCTCTAATTTGTTCTTCACTCATACCTCTACCATAATCCACAATCAATAAATGATAAGATTCAGTATCCTTATCAGATTTTATTTCGACTGGTGAACCTTTTGAAGAGAATTTAAAAGCATTATCAATTAATTCACTAATTATTATTGTAAAATATTCTTCCGGGAGATTTATAGCGGAATTGGAAATTTTTAAATCTAAATCTTTTTCTCTTTGGTAGGTTTGAGCAAGTGAAATTGCTGTATCCTGAATAATAATTTCTGTTATCAATGTTTTTTTCGATTTTAACTGTTCTAATTCCTTTTTATTTATGGATAGATGTTCCAACTTTGAATAAGTAAGATATTTTTCAAATAAGGAATTTAATCTCTGCGCTGCATTATAAATATTTTCAACCATTTCCAAGGTATCTTTTGGACTAATTGTTTCGAATTTTTTTAGAATGTAGTCAGAATAGCCAAGTATAATACTTAATGGTGTTCTAACTTCGTGTGGAATAGCTTTTTGAATGCTTGTAGTAAGGTGCTGAAACTTTTTATTATGGAGACTTTCATTATTATCAAATTTTTTCAATCTGATTTGTATTGCCTGCAATAGGTCATCTAAATCATATGGTTTAGTTATAAAATCATCAGCACCCAGTTTCATACCATCACGAATGTCATTCCGATCAGATTTAGCAGAAAGGAAAAGGAAGGGGATTGAGGCAGTTTCTGGATTTTTTTGCAGTTCTTTTAATAATGAAAATCCATCGAGCTTAGGCATCATTATGTCAGAGATAATTAAATCCGGTTTATGTTTAAATGCCATTTTTAAACCATCTAAACCATCCGAAGCTGATATCGTCTCGTAATTAGACAAACATAGTGCCTTTATTAAATCTCTACGGATCTCTGATTCATCTTCGATAATTAGTATCTTTTTGGGCATCACTCAAACCTAATTTTTAATAGGTATAGTTACAGTGAAAACAGAACCTTGATTCAATTTGCTCTTTACGGAAATTTTCCCGTTCAATATTTCTAAAGCTCTTAAAATAATTGACATTCCTAGACCTGTACCAGATATATTCCCGACATTTTTACCTCTGAAAAATAAATCGAAAATTCTATTTTGTTCTTCTTCAGCAATTCCAATGCCATAATCTTTAACTTTTAAATTTAATTGATTATCTTTTAAGGCTACATCAATTTCAATAGGTTTGTCATCATCTGAATATTTAACAGCATTGGAAACCAAATTAACTATAATATGTCTTAATAATTTGCTATCTATATTAATTTCTGAGTTGTTACCCTCGAAATTGTAATTTATAATACGCTTCGCGGGAAGAGTTAATTGAAAATCATTTATAACATTCTTGCAGAATTCATCAATTTTAATTTTTATTGGATTTGATTTTATTTTATCAATATCAGATTTTCCAATAAAAATTACATTTTCAATTAAATCTTTCATAAAATCTACTGTTTTAATAATTCTATCGAGATACTCTTTCTTTTCTTCGTCATTTAGAGCAGAGTAGAATTTTTCTACTAATTGAGCAGAGGAGCGGATAATTGTTAGTGGTGTTCTAAATTCATGGGAAACCATAGATACAAATTTTGTTTTTAGATCGCTCAATTCTTTTTCTCTTTCAAGCATTCTGATAAGCTCTTTCTGAGCGTTTTCCTTTTCCTTAATTTCATTTTTCAATTTATGAACTAATAATTGCAAATCTTCGGTTCTTTCCTGTACTTTTAATTCTAATAGTTCATTTGCTTGTTTAAGAGCTAATTCAGCTTTTTTACGCTCGCTGATATCGATAAAGCTCTCTATCCTATAATAATTGTTACCTGTATTAATAAATGAGACGGTTCTCAGTATTGGAATTAATTTGCCATTTGACTTTTTCAAATTAGATTCAAAATTTCTTTTATTTTCGATTAGCTGACCGATTTTGATGTTATTATTCTCATCAAAATCAAGATATTGTCTATAATTATTTCCAATAATGTTGAATTCTTTGTCACCAATCATTTCAGCTGCTACTGGATTCGATTTAATGATTTCTTCGGTTTTATTGTCAATTACTAAAATACCTGTATGTACAGAATCAAAAATAGCATTTAACTCACGTTTACTTTGTGCCAAATGCATTGTTCTGAGAGCTACTTTTTGTTCTAATATTTCTTTCGTTTGATTGAGATGTTTTATTAACAAAGAATTATCAATAGTGCTAGCAAATAAATTTCCAAATAAGAGGCATATTTCAAGAAAAATCGAACTAATTTTTTCCGGTAAATATTCGAATACAAGTAACAGAATACCGAAAACACCGCTTGAGACGATAAGTGGAATTGAAATGCAATATTCATTAGATTTGGCGGATTTTTCAGTTTTATGTGATTTCACAGACATTGTCTGATATGATTTACCCAAAGCCCCTTTATCAATTAATTTATTTAATAAATCAATGGACATATCTTTTAATTCATTTGGTAGAGTCATTTTGTGATCAAATGCAAGAGTCTCTTTATTCAATAAAAATACAGAGGCTGATTTTATATTTGGAATTTGTAAATAAACATTAAGTCCCTGTTTTATTATTTCGTGTATTCTTATCGTAGAATAACGGGAATAAATATAGTTATCAATACTTTCTAAAAAATCTTTCCATTCTTCTCTTATTAACTCATTTTTTCTGGAATTTGTGTTCATTTATGGTTAAAATTAGTTTGATAAAAGTATTTCTGTATATTCATTATAATCTTGAATTATTTTAGGTATTGCGTTTTTAATCGCACCTTCAGGGAAGTTCAATTTTTCCCATACCAATATATTCGGTTGAGGTATAATTTCTTCAAAGCTAACACCAAATTCAAGGGCAGTGGCAATAATATTTGCAATATGTAATGTAGCAACTAAAAAATCTACTCTACCATTGACCATACCGGTATTGTGATAACTGATTGCATTAACCAATAAACGGGGCAACTTCCATTTTTCAGCAAGCATTTGACCGGCAATAGTATGAGTAATCCCAAGAATCAATTGTTCCGCTTGTCTGATTTCTAAATTATTAGTTATAGCATAATCAATAACTTTTTGATATTCATCATGGTAGTACTTATAAAAAAATAATTTTCCAATATCGTGTAAAATTCCGGCTATAAAATAGTTTTCAAGATTTTTTATTGCCATTAACGCACCTAAATTCCTGTTTATTACACCAACAGCAATAGAATGCTTCCATAAATCAATTGCACTTATGTGTGAATTACCATTATTATTGAAAAGATTTATAATTTTCAAAGTACTGACTAAATTTTTTACTTCATCAAAACCGAGGTAAAATATAGCTTTTGTAATTGTATCAATATTGATACGAAAACCAAACAAAGATGAATTTGCTGCTTTGAGAATTTTAGCAGTAGCAGCTTGATCTTTCGATAAAATATCAGCTGCATCATTTATTGTCGAACGAGGATTTGCCATAACTTCCGACAATGCAATATAAATTGTCGGTAGTGTTGGGAATTCATTCACTTTATTGATAATATTTTGAATATGATTCAATTATTACTTTATTTTTTGTGTTAATAATTTTTTTGCTAATGTTATAGTAGCAATTTCAATAACTTCTTTTTCAATATGATTTCTTGGTTGCCATAAAATTTTGTTCTTTATTTTATCACGAGCTATTTCCATTATTTCATCAGGGATATAATCGTTAGCACTTTCCTCAATATTAACTTCAACTGAATATATATTCCATTTTTTTAATAATTGTTTATGATTATCATCAAGTACTGTGCCAGCAGGTAATAAAATTTGATTAAATTTATTCACAAGTGGCTTAGCCAATTTCATACCAGACTTAATTTTATCAATGCGTATGTAAGTCATTTCAATTACATTAAAATTTATTCATTAAAAATAATTAATTTATTTCAAAAAATCAAGTCTAATATTTGAAATTGTGTATTATACTTCTATAATATAATGAAACAATTAATATGATGAAACAATAAGTATGCCAGAATTATCTAGTAAGGTCTATAAATATGATAAAAATTATTAATGCTATTAGGAGGAAAACACCGATTTGCTGGAAAGCTAATTTTATTTTCAGCGGAATTTCTCGTCGAATTATACCTTCTATTAAAGTCATTAATAGATGACCACCATCGAGAGCAGGGAATGGCAAAATATTAATAACTGCAAGTGAAATAGATAATAAAGCTGTAAATGTAAGGAAGTTTGCAATTCCAAGTTCAGCCTGCTGTGATGCGTTTTTTGCAATGAATATGGGACCGCCAATTGATTGTTTAACAGAAACTTTGCCTTCTATCATTTTTGAAATGGAATTTATAAGAAGATTCAAAGCGCCAATTGATTGATTGAATCCTGCGGCAAAAGCTTCAATAATGTTATATTGTCGAATTATAACATTTCCAACATAAACATCAGTAATTTTAGCACCAATTTTCTTGTCTTCGTTTGGTTGAATTGAATCAGCAAGTATTTTATCGCCTCTTTTCCACTCTATATATAACTTTCTATGAGCATTACGTTCAATGATGGATATAAATTGATTGATATTATTTATTGAAGTTTTATTGACTGCAACAATTGTATCCCCGGCTTTAATGCCGGCTTTACCAGCAGGCCAGGTGGTCATTACTTCAGAAACATAAACTTTTAAATTGATTGGATAAATACCGAAACCAGCTTCAAAAGTATCGACATTTTTCATTGTATCGAGAATTGCTTTACCGTCAACTTTTAAGTTCAATTGCTGATTATTTCTTAAAATCATTACAGTTTTTGTTTCGCCGAAATTTTCAATTGTAATTTTATCTCGAATTTCCTGCCAATATTTGACTTCGTGTTCATTAATGGCAAGAATTTTGTCACCGACTCTGAAACCTGATTCATAAGCTAATGAATTTGGTCTGACGTAACCAATTTCATTAACTTCTGTCATAATTTCACCCTTTGAAAAAGATAGTATGCTGAAAATAAAGACAGCAAGTAAAAAATTCATTATAACACCACCACTCAAAACAAATGCTTTTTGTAGAGTATTTTTAGAACGAAACTCCCAAGGTTTAGGTTCAGATCTAGTAAATTTTGTATCAAGGCTTTCATCGACCATTCCTGCAATTTTGACATAACCACCAATAGGCAAAATTGCTAATCTATAATCGCAATACCAGTCGTTTTCAGAGGAATTTTCTGATGATTCATCGGATTGAGGTACATTTTTGGGTAAATTACCAAAAGTAAAGCCGAATCTCTTATTAAATCCAAGTAATCTATAACCCATTCCGATAGAAAATACCTCCGTTCGCATTCCTGTGAGTCTGGCTGCTATGAAATGACCCAATTCGTGGATTAATATAAGGATTCCGACTACTAAAATAAAATAAAATACGCTGTTAAAAAATTCCATAAATAATCAATGTTGTTACAGAAAATACAAGACGTTAAATTTGCAATATAATTTAATTAAGATAAAATAAAAAATTATCTCAAAGATAATCCCTTGTTATTTCGTTACCTGTTTTAGCGGAAAAAAAACGGAAATCATCTAGTCCAAGATTATAATCAGGTATCAGTTTTATTTTTATAAAGTATTTTAACATCAGTTTTGTTAATTTGGATAAAGTTCCGCTTGTAATATAATCAGCAATTGAAGGGTGAAGATGTAATAATAGTCTGAATTCACGGGATTTTGAACGGAAATTTTTTAACCATCTTTCAATAGAATTAATCAGGACGGTTTTCGAAGTAACTCTTCCAGAACCATTACACAGAGGGCATATTTCGCTTGTTTTTTCTACTATATTTTGATTTATTCTTTGACGCGTGATTTGCATCAGACTCAATTGGGTGAGTGGATAAATGACAGTTTTAGCTCTATCTTTGGTTAAAAGTGACTTCATTTCTAAATATATTTTTTTTCTATTTTGTTCATTTTCCATATCAATAAAATCAATTATGATCATACCACCAATGTCACGTAGTCTAAGTTGCCTTGCAATTTCTTTTACAGCCTCTAAATTAACACGAAGTGCATTTTTTTCTTGTTCCTTATCAATTGCCTTACCTGAATTTACATCAATTACCGTCATTGCTTCTGTTTGGTCAATTACTATTGAACCGCCGCTACTTAGCGGAACACGTCGTTTGTAGGTAAGTCTCAGGTCTTTTTCTATACCATAAAAGTCAAAAACGGGTTTATCGCCTGTATAAAATTCAAGTTTGTCAATTAGATCGGGTGAATTTTTTTTGAGATAATTTAAAATTTCTTTGTATATTTTTTTTGAATCTACAATTAATCTATCAACTTGGTCGTTGAATAAGTCTCGGATAATGCTAGATGTTAATTGCATATCTTGGTATAACAGACAAGGGCTTTTTGATTTTCTTACTTTTAGTTCGATTTCTTTCCATATGTCGAGTAAATTATTCCAATCTTTTTTTAATTCTTCGTCGGATTTTCCATTTGCAGCAGTTCTTATAATACATCCAAATCCCTTAGGAATAATCTTTTTTGCTATCGAACGTAATCTTTTCCGCTCGTTTATAGAGTTGATTTTGCGGGATATACCAAGTAAATTGTCAAATGGTAATAGTACTAAGTTTCTTCCGGGTATTGCAATTTTTGTTGAAACTTTTACACCTTTATTTCCATAAGCTTCTCTTACAACCTGAACAATAAGATCTTGTTTAGGTTGAATATTTATCTGCACTTCACCGAATTTTTTTGTATAAAAAGTAGCAAAGCTTCCATTATTTTTTATTTGTTCTGGTTTTACTTTTCTTAATGCAACGTTTACTTTGCTATCATAAATTTTTTTATAATTAGATTCATCATTTAATAAATCATCTTCTTCATCATCGAGTTCGAAATCCAATTCTTCTTCTTCTTTTGAAAGGAATTGTTCTAAGGATTCATCAACATCAGAAAAATGGAGAAAGGCATCCTGTTTAAGTCCGATATCTATGAAAGCTGCATTTAATCCTTGAACAATTTTTCTAACTTTTCCTAAATATATATTACCGACAAATCTCTCTTTATCAGGCAATTCAATATAATATTCGGCTAATTTATCATCTTCAGTAATAGCAATTCGAACTTCGTCAATGGTGGAATTAATTATAATTTTTTTATTCATAGTAATCTTTAAGATATTTTAATATTTAATAGACGAATGAAAATTTAATTTTATATTTAAATAAAATTAGGTCAAGTTTGCCGTTGCACCCTAAATATGAGCTGACCGCTGCTTCCTTCCGGACCTGACGGGGTTGGGCTCAATTTAGTCGCACGGGACTTGACCTTGAATTTTCTTCACAAAATTATGAATTTAAGTTTGCTTTTGCAAATCTCTTGTATAAAAAAATAAAAACACTTAAATTTGTAGTCTTCAAATGCGCCGGTAGCTCAGTTGGATAGAGCATCAGCCTTCTAAGCTGAGGGTCACAGGTTCGAATCCTGTCCGGCGTGCTTTTTTATTTATATTTTGATTTATGACTTTTAATCAATGTGAATTATGCATTGTCTTTATGTACCAAATCTACAAAAGAATCAGTCAATTATTGCCATAGAAGGGGATGAATTACTACACGTTAAAAGTTTAAGAATTAAAAAAGGGGAGAAGATTATATTAACAAACGGCAAAGGCCTATCCGCTATATCTTTTTTAACAAATCTGAAACCAAAAGAATACACTTTTAATTGCCTAGAATTTGTCGAAAATATGAACGAAAGCAAATATAAGATTGGATTAGCTCTACCAATTCTTGATAATAAAAGTAGATTTGAATTTGCTTTAGAAAAATCTATTGAGCTTGGGGTAACTGATTTTTATATAGTTCATTTTAAATACTCACAAAAAATTAACATTAATCCCGAAAGAGTGATGGCAAAAGTCATATCTGCTTTGAAACAATGCTGTAGATCTAAACTACCGAATATTCATTATTCATTGAAATTCGATGATTTGCTGTTACTTGCTTGTAAGTGGGATAATGTTATAATATCTGATTTTAATGGCATTAGACCCAAGCAAATTGTCAAATCAGATTCTTTAGTAATTATAGGTCCGGAGGGTGGATTCTCTGATAATGAAATGTCAAAATTTATTGATTTACCTAATGCAATGTTATGGAAAATATCATCGAGGATATTGCGTTCAGAGACAGCTGCTATAGTAACATTAAGTTTGGTTGCTAACTCACTTGAAAGCTAATGGAACTGGCTATTCAAAAAAGCTTTTTAAATGCAAACCTATTTTTAAACCAAATTGATATTGATGCCAATTTGCATCCAACAAAAATGAATTTAACTGATAATTAAAGAATAGTTGCAAAAATAATCCTTGATCCATTGATTTAAAATCATAGCCTAATCCTAATTCAAGATTATATCTATTAAAATTTATTCCTTTTGGATAACTCTTTGAAAATACAACTGTTGTATCAACTCCATTTGAGTATCTTATATCGTCTTTTGCATTTGCAATTTGATAATATTGTATTGCAGTGTTTTTCAAGGGGTATTTATAATTGAAGCCGATGTAAAAATAATATATAGAAGAGGTTTTGTAACCTAATCCCTCAAAATAAGCCCCATAAATTGGGATAAGCAAGCCCGTCCCAAGGTTAATCAAAATCTCTTCGAGATAGAAGATACAGGCTTCTTTTAATTCTTTCAATTCTCCGTATTTATTAATGTATTGTTTTGAATTATCAATAGAATTTAAGAAACTATTTGTCCAGGAAATGCCGGAATTAAATTTTACAACCATTGGTAATCCTGTGGAAATTTCGGCAGATAAACCTAAATTTAAAAAATATGATTCCGGATATTCATCTTCCTCTGTATAACTAAATGCTTTTTTTATTTTCCTTTCATCATCCTCAAGCCAGAGTCTTCCAAAAAAAGGATTTTTGGTTTCAACTAAATAACTTGATCTTAAATTTGATGCTAAATTGAAATTATAAGCTAAATCAGTAAAAAAGGAATAATTGAAATTTCCAATGCGATCATTTGGGAATAATCCCGTACTTTTATAAATTATAATTTCATCAATTTTGATTTCAAAATCTTCTAAATTGAGATTTTTCAATTTTGAAAAATCATCATCTTCTCCAAACATAGGAATCACAAGAAGTATAAACCAAATTAATATGAGTAGTCTTTTTACCATCACTTTATAAGCATAATTTTTTTGGAATCTTCCCCTGTTGGAGTTTTGAGAAATAAATAATACAATCCTGCTGGGATCTGTTTATCTAAATAAATAATTTTATGATTCAATCCAGAAGGACATAAACCTAATTGATATGAATTTGTGTTTTTGCCAGAAATGTCAAATAAATAAATTTCACAATTTGAAGCATAATCTATGTTGAAAATAATGTTTAGTTTTTCGTTTGTTGAAATCGGTACTGGATAAATATTATCAATCCAAGCTAACCTGACATAATAATCATTGAAATATGGATTTTTTATGGTTATGTTTGATAATAAATTTTCAATTTGTTCTTCGTTTATTTTCAGATTCTGAATTATGATTGTACCGAAAGTATCATTACCAGCGAGTGAAATTATTTTGACAGACAAATTTATTTGTGTGGAAATATTTGCATCAATTGATGTTTCAAACATTATAAGATTGTTTTTTCTTGATAAATTTGCATAAGTTCCATTTATTTTAACCTCAAGAACATATAGTATTGATGGATTTGTGTTTATTACTTCGCCAGAGATATATAGAGATTTGTCAGAAGACTTAAAAGAAATTGTAGTATCGATCGTAAATTTTTCACCTATATTTACGGTAACATAGTTGAATTCAGCTTCAGCTAAATACATACAAAAAAGGAGTATTAATAAAATCAATTTCACTTTTCACTGAATTTGATTAGATATTAAATTTAAACGAATTTGAAATTAGTTTGTTTCAATATCGTTTTGTTGTTTTGTGTGCTTTTTAACGTAAATTGAGCCTAAAATAGGGTCAGAAATATTATGAGCATACAATTTTTGTATTGCATCAACTTTAAGGATGGCACCAGCTGGAAGCAATAATAATCCGTTTACAGTAATAATATCTTGCGAAAGTATCATACCTTCTCTTAATTCCTGCAATTTTACTGCTCTTTCATTTGGATCATAGTCTTCCATTGCAATAGATTTGATATACTGATTTAGTAGTATGACAATTCTTGGATCGTATAATCTTTTCGAGGCATTATTAATTATATTTAATGTTTTTCTAGGTGTTTGGTCGTTTAGTTCTTTTATTTCTTCATAATCATAGACCACTCTTAGTATTCTTGATAGGATTGGAATCTGCCAAGTTTTTAATCTATCAGGGAATCCACTTCCATCGAAGTTTTCATAGAGATGATATAAAATGTTACCAGCTTCACTGAACCTCTCACTGCAGCATAGAATTTCACGTGCAACCACAGGAATTTGATAAACAAGATTATTTACAGCTTGGCCATCTTTCAGGACAGGTTTTATAATTAATTCATCAGGCAGAAATATTTTCCCACAGTGGCTATAAAAGGAGGCTACTTTTAAATTCTGTAGATCTGTTTCAGAGTCAATACCAAGTTTTTGAGCAATCCAATTTGTTGCTTTAGCAATTCTAATAATCATATCTCCTAAAGCTGGATGTCGAAATTGCTGAAACTTCAATGCTAGTTTTAAATTTGTCATTATTTCAGATTCTAAATTGTCAGATAAATCAATCATTAATTGATTGTGTTCAGAAAGTTGTTCTTGTAAATTGACAATTTTTAGGGCTGTTTTTATTCGTGCTATTATTTCTTCTATTTGTATAGGTTTATTGAGGTAGTCGTCAGCACCAAGTTCAAGGGCTTGAATTTTTTTTTCAGGGTCAGTTATAGCGGTTAATAGAATAAAATAGGTTTTTTTTAGATTTTCATTGGCTCGTATTTTACAACAAAGTTGAATACCATCAAGTTTGGGCATTCGCAAATCGGAGATTACTATAGGTATTTGTTCATCTTTTATTATGTTCCACGCTTGTAATCCGTCGTTTGCAGCTTTAAGTTTTAGATTAGGGAAAGCTCTGCGAATAAATTTTTCGAGAGTAATCAGAACTGACTGTTCGTCATCGACAATTAATATGTCTGCAGAAGTTTTCATTTTATTAATCGCCTTTGGGGATGAATTCGCTGACACTCATATGGCGGACTAAAATACTAACCCTTCGATTACTAACATCGAATGGATTATCCTGGGTTCTTAATTTTCTATCACTATAGCCAGTTACTTTAGTTATTTGCCCTTCCCATAAACCGTTTTTCTCTAAAATTCGACGAGCAGAATTAGCTCTGTCACTCGATAATTCCCAGTTTGAATAAGTTGTTTTGCCTGAATAAGCTCTACTATCAGTATGACCTTCAATTTCTATATAATTTGGCAATTTCCCAAGTTCATTAGCAAGTGATTTCAAGATCTCGATAGCTTGTGGTCTTAAATTTGCACTTCCAATTTCAAAAAAGACTGATTCGCCGGATTCAATCAGTTCGATTCTCAATCCTTCCTGAGTTAATTCTATTTTTATGGAATTTAATAAGTCTTTAAAATTTGGTCTTTGGCTTAATATATTTTCAAAGAGTTTGTTCAATCCGCTAAGCATCTGATTAACACGTTCAGCAGCTTTAATACTGTCTTCGATGGCTTTTTGGCGTAATTTATCAACAATTGAATCTCTCATTTCGGGTGTAAAGGAAATCATAAACTTTTTGCCGTCAAGTTGACCACCTTCGTCGCCTTTACCTCTCTTTGGCTGTAAATCTAAATCAATTGGTACCGTTCTCTCACCAGTAATAAAATTAAATGCACCTGGATTGTTAAAATATGAGCTAACCAATTCTTTAACTTGTTCGCTAGAAGCTAAGATCCACATAACAATAAAAAATGCCATCATAGCAGTAACAAAATCGGCATAAGCAACTTTCCATGCACCACCGTGATGACCGTGTCCGCCGTGGCTACGCTTTTTCTTTATGATTATCGGTTCTTCTTTGTGCTTTTGTTCCTGTGCTTGATCAGCCATTTTTATTTCCTAAGATCTTACAGCTTTTATAGAATCTTCGGTCTCTTTGAATGAAGGTCTATTATCAGGATCTATGGCTCTTCGACCATATTCGACTGCAACAGCAGCAGGTGCTCCTTTTGCAAATGACAACAATGATGCTTTTATTACCAAAAGATATTTAGATTCAATGAATAGATTGCTTTCCATTTTTCTTGCAAGTGGACCGACAACTCCGTAAGACATCAGAACACCAAAAAAAGTTCCAACAAGAGCAGCAGCAACATTTGCACCAACGGTTTCTGCACCTTCACTAATTGAACCCATAGTAATAATTATTCCTAAAACAGCAGCAACAATTCCAAGACCTGGAAAAGCATCAGCAACAGTAGAGATTGCTGATGGAGGGATACGCTCGGTTTCGTGTATAACCTCGAGGTCAATGTCCATTAATTCTTCAAGGTCATGAGCTGGTACACCACCACTAAGAACAATTTTTAATGTATCGCAAAGAAATTCTACACCGTGATGGTTAGCAAGAAAGGATGGATATTTTGTGATTATTGAGCTTTCTTGTGGATTTTCAATATGTTGTTCGAGAGCTATTAATCCCTCTCTTTTTGCAAATTGGAATAGCTCATAAAGTAATTGTAGTAATTCAATGTAAGATTGTTTATTGACAGCGGGTGGTTTTAATGTTGCAATTAATCCAGAAATAATTTTTTTCAACATTGGCAGAGGTTGCGAAATTATTAATGAACCAATTGCAGCACCGCCTATTATGATAAATTCGTTGATTTGTATTAGTACCAATAGATTGCCGTGATGCATAGTGTACCCGACAATAAGGCTTGCAAAAACCAATACAATACCAATGATTACAAACATATTCTGATCCTAATTTATTTTATTGATTTCAATCTCATTATGACTGTTTCCCTATTAGGTTCTAATTCAAGGGCTTTTTGCCAAGCTTCGAGAGCTTTCTGTGGCTCACCCATTTTTATATATATATCGCCCAAATGTTCAAAAACTTCAGCACTTGCTCCTTCGAATTCAGCAGCTTTGGAAATATATTCATAAGCTGTAATGTAATCACCGATTTTGAAATGTATCCAACCGTATGTATCTAAATAAGCTGCGCTTTCCGGGTTGGCTTTTAGGGCGATTTTGCTCATTTGTAAAGCTCTGTCAAGTTGCTGTTCGCGAAGGCATAGAGAATAAGCATAGTTGTTATTTGCAAGCGGATTGAGCGAATCAATTGATAGTACTTTTTCATAAAAATTATCAGAACTGTCTACTATACCAAGTTTATCATAGACAATAGCTAATTGTATTAAGGTATTTACATCATTCGGCTTTAATTCTAATGCTTTGTTTAAAACATTTTGTGCCATATTTAACTCTTCTATAAAGCTAAGAGATAAGCCATAATAGTAATAATATCGGAAGTCTGATGGGAACTTAGGTAAATAGGTGGATAGAATTTGGTTTACTTTGGGAAAATTTTCAGCTCTGAAATAGTAAAGTGCAATTTGTAAAGGTACATCAGGAATTGAATCAGCTAAATTCAAACTTCTTTTAAAAAACTTTTCGACATTATTCGTATCTTTGATTTTTTCTGCTAAAAATCCAGATAAAATTGCTATACGCCAATCAAAAAAGTAATATCTATTTGAAAGTTGCAAAAGTTTTGGAATATAAATTTTTGAAATATCAGTTGTATCGTCCAGGAAAAAATCAATAGTTCTTGAAAATGATATATAGGCATTATCAGGGGATAATTTCTCCAAAATTATTTCAATTATTTCTGTTACCTGCTGAAAATCATTTTTTTTGATCAATTGTTTTATAAGCGAGTTACTAATATCTGAGTTTGGGATTAAATTGAATAGCTTTTTAGTAAAATATAAGAGATTCTCAGCATCATTTTTTTCCTCGTACAATCTGACTAAACGACTTATTACAAAAATATTTTCCTGCTCTTCAGCGATACTTCTGTAAAGTGTAATGGCAGTATCGGGATTTTTGTTTTCATATAATCTTGCCAGATAGATTCGATTAGTTACATTTGGCTCAATTTCATTTATATATTGATAAATTTTGAGTGCCTCTTCATATTTTAGATTATCAAAATAAATATTGGCTAAAAGTTTATAAGGTTCAATAAAATTTTTGTTCAATTCAATAGCGTTTTCGGCATGTTCTTGGGCAAGTTCAGGATAATTTAACTCATAATAATTTTTTGCAAGCAAATAATGTAGAGAAGCAGATTTATAAAATTTTAAAGCCATTTGATATTCAATAATTGCCTGAGCATAATTGCCTTGCTGCTCAAAAACGGAGGCATTAACTATGTAAGGTATAATTTTCTGAGGTAATTCTGCAGTATCAAGCTGAAAATGATTATTATTAAAAATAAATTCGATATTTGCTAAGTTGTCTTTATTTTTGCTGGTTGTTGTAATTGAACAGGAATTTAGTTCGAAAATTATAAGGAAGAATATTACAGAAATATATATTTTATTCACTTTTTTCTCATTTTGCAATTTTAACGAATGATAAAAATATTTATAACTTCGTTAAAATCAAAACAAATTAATGTAGCTTAATTAGAATTGAATATAAAATAACTATTTTGCTAATTCTAATAATTTTTTCCTCAATTTTTTGCTCGGTTTATCAAGAGCTTTAAGAGCTTTGGTTGTTAATTTAACTCTTATCCACTTTTTCTCTTCAGGGATCCAAATTCTTTTAAATTGTAAATTTGGTAAGAAACGTCTTCTAGTTCTATTATTTGCATGTGAAACATTATTTCCTGTTATTACACTTTTATTTGTTAATTGGCATCTTCGAGACATTTTTTCCTCTTGGTTAAATTTAAAAAAACAAAATTAGTAAAATTTTATTAATAACTCAAGAGCATTGGAATTAATTGTATAAATTAATGATTAATATTTGGATAAATCATTAAATATTTAATACTGTAAAGGTATAATTTTAAAAATTATTAATGACATAAAAAATATTTTTTATAATTTTTCATCATAATAACTAATTGTTGGGTTAATCAAATTAAATCTTTTTAAATTTTTATTTGATACTATATGCAATTAAGAGATATTTTCTCAAGGCTGTGGCAAGATTATACAAGCCAGAATCCATACGTAAAAAGAGTCTATGATTTATTTATAGAAGAGGGCGAAATTGTTTTAAACGACCATATTGCCTTCCGTACTTTTGACCATCCAGCAATTAATATAGACATACTTGCACGAGTATTTGTAAAAAATGGTTATGAAGCAGTTGACAAATATTATTTTCCTGATAAAAAGTTGAACGCAAAGCACTATGAGCATAAAAGTAATCCCGAATTACCAAAAATTTTCATCAGCGAACTAATAACATCGGAATTTAGTACATTTCTTCAGCAAACAGTGAATAAAATTGTCAAAGCAATCCCAGAGGATATTATCAATTCAGATGAATTAATTTTTGCTGGTGCTTGCTGGGGAAATCTTTCATATGAAACATACCGACGGCTTAGAGATGAATCTGAATTTGCTTCATGGTTATATTATTCAGGATTTTGTGCTAACCATTTTACAATTAATGTAAATGCCCTTAAGAAATATGATACACTGGAAAAAGTTAATGAATTATTAAAGCAAAATGGTTTTAAAATTAATGATTCTGGTGGCGAAATCAAAGGTTCACGCTCACAATTACTTGAGCAATCAAGTATTAAAGCAGAAAACATTTTAGTTAAATTTTTAGAAGGGGAATATGCTGTGCCCGGTTGCTATTATGAATTTGCAAAGCGCTACCCCGATCGTAATGGTAAACTTTTTACAGGTTTTATTGCAACATCAGCAGATAAAATTTTTGAAAGCACTAACGTTGGATAACTAAATTTTACTTATTTATCAACTTTTCAAATTCATCAATCATTAATTTTACACTTTTTTCCCACGAGTAATGTTGAAATACAAAACTACGTGCCTTGTTACCGCTTAACTCAGAAATATCTGGATTTTTCATTAAGTAAATAATAATTTCAGCAAATGTGTGATGATCATCAGCGATGAAAATTCCATTTTCCTGTGAGGCATTTATACCATCAGCTGATATTGAAGTTGCAACTACTGGTAAACCCATAGCCATAGCTTCAAGTATTTTTATTCTGACGCCAGCTCCGACAAATAAAGGTGCAACATACAAAGCAGCTCTATTTAAATAGGTTTGAACTTTAGGTACGTAACCAATAACGTTAACACCTAAATTTGAATAAGATCTCAACCATGAAGGAGGTGATTTCCCAATGAGTGTGAGAGATGCTTCAGGAAGCTCCTTTTTGACAATAGGCATAACTTTTTGAATAAGCCATTTGACGGCTTCAATATTATGAATCCATTTGTAAGTTGTAGCCAGTATAGCTTCATATTGATTCCTTTTAATTTTATTATCAATGGTCCAATCATTTGGATTAATGCCAGCACCAGCAATAATTATTTTTGCTTCAGGAGCATTGGAACGAATTTCATCTAATTCATTTTGTGTGATGGCAAAGTTGACATCGGCTTGTTCGATGAATTCCAATTCTTTTCTCAACAAAAGTTCGCTTTGTCTGGAAAAATAATATCTTAACGGATGATAAATCGGAAACCTGAGAGTATATCTTTTCCAGATATTTGATTCAATATTGTGAATTCTAATTGCAAATGGTTTTCCAGTTGCATTTCTGATGGCTATTCCAAGCGGTGCTAAATAAGTATGATCAATATGAACTACGTCAAAATCAATTTTTCCAATAAAATTTAGGATATATGAGATTAATTTTTTTTCAATATGCTTAGAGATATACAAAGGTTCGGTACTAAAAATTGATTTCAATATTTTAAAAGCAGTATATTTGGGTTCGAATGGTAGTCTGATTATGTTTGCTATATCATTGTATTTATTAATTTCACTTAATTTCTCATTTTTTTCAGAGAGAAACAGGAAGCTAACCTTTTCAGCTTGTTTTGTGTATTGAATAAAAATATTGGCAATTCCGATTCTCCCGCCATCATCAGCTGGGAATGGACTGCGAGGAGAAATTTGAAGTATTTTTATTTTTTTCGCCAACGATTAATGATGTTTTTAAATTTCAAATAGTAGAATTTCAATTGCTGTTTTAATATTGTCTGATTAAGAGTAATTGTCTTAATTTTTTCTATTGGAACGACTTGACGTTCATTTCGAATTGTGTACATAATAATGACAATCATAGCTAACCAACCTTCGATTAAAACAAATATTGATAAACGAGACAGTATTGCTGCTAATGTCTGAAAAAAAAAGATATAAAATGTATTTGGTAAAGAAATTTTTACAGGAAAATATTTCCAATTATATCGCATGAATTGTTTAGAAATTGTAATCCATCTTTCAGATTGAATTCGGTCATTGGTTGATGCATAATGATGTACACGTATGTTCGGAAAGTATCTAATATTAAAACCGGCTAAAATTGCCCTCGTTGAGAATTCTATTTCTTCAAAACCAAATCCCCAGAAACCACCAATTTTATTATAGACTTCTTTCCGGATTGCAGCACCGGTTCCAGCAAAAGTATGTGCAGGATAACCTTTTGAAGGAATATTCAATTTATCAACTTTATATGGATACCAATCCCAGATTTGATAATTTTGATTAACCTCAATATCTTCAGCACAAATTATATGTATGTCTGGATTAGCCTCGAAAATTTTTATTACTTTTTCAAAAACATATTCATCTTCAGGATTAGAATCACTATCAGTACGCCAAATTATGTCCCCGGTTGAAAATTCAATACCGATGTTGATTGCCAAAATATCAATATTAATTGGTAACCAAAAATATTTGATCTCAGGATATTCGTTTAACATCATAGAACGAGTATTATCATCAGAAGCATTATCTATGACAATGATTTCGAAATTTTTGTATGTCTGCTTTTTAAAATTTTCTATAGTTCTCTTTAAATCATTTTTACGGTTTCGGGTTGCGATAACGACACTAATTTTCATAATGCTCTTAATTATTTATCTTTTGTCAAGTTTCTTGATCAAAGATGGTATTTCATCCCAAGTTTTTGCTATAAAATCAGCTAAGGATGTTTCTGGATTTTCTTTACTAAAAATATTTGGTGTATCACTTGAAAATCGTATGGCTTTCATACCGATTGATTTTGCACCCAAAATATCAGTACTTTCAATATCTCCAATATGAACTGCATTTTCGGGTTTACAATTTAATTCGTTCAAAACTTTGTAATAAGCAAATTTATGTGGCTTAGCTACACCAGTTTCATCGCTGAAACTAAATGCATCAAAAAATTCCAGTATGTCATTTTTTTCGAGAAGTTTTTTTAAAATCGAACCGGGAGAAAAGCCTGTATCTGAGATGATTGCAAGCTTGTAATCTTGAACAAGTAATGTTAAATTTTCTTTTATTCTATCCATAAGAGAAGGTGGATATTGTAGCACACATTCGCCAAATTCAATAGTTAATTTATCAATTGCTTGTTCATCATGAGGTAATTTTAAAAATTTCCAGAAGAATTCGACAGTTTCTTTTGGAGTTGGCGTTCTGTGGTCATTTCGCCAAATCGTATTAAAATATTCCCAAGAAGCTCTCATTGCTTCATTAAATTCTTCCTCTTTTACCATTACTCTGTGTTGGTCAATTGTTTGAATTAATACTTGTTGCCTATATTTATTGCGGTGGGTACCGTTGCTTGAATCGAAAATTGTGTTCCAAAAATCTATTGTTATAACTTTTATCATAATAAAAAAATGCTTATCAATAATCTTCAAATTTAGTAAAAAGAGTTCATTCTATTAATATTTTGAGTTGATAATTAAAATTCAATAAATATGAATTTAAAATTCATTTTATAAAATTAATCCATTAAACAATTAGAGAGAGAAATATTCATTTATGTATAAATGAATATGAAAAAATTAAAGTATCAAGCGAATATTGCAAAATTTTCTTTTACAAATCACAATTTATTCATATCCATTATTTATTGAGGTGAGTATCAACAACTTTTATAATTATATTCTAAACTGACTAATTTTATAAATAGAGATGATTGCTAATTTTGTATTAAATCTTTACTTTTAATCAATTAAACACTCAAAATTACAGAATAAATAACAAAAAAAAATAAACTTATGTTATTTCGTATTCTGAAATAAAATTCAAGCAACAATAATTTAGAGAATGTCATGAATAATTTTCCACATAAAGCAAAGTTAAAAAGAATTACTATAATAATTACGCAAATATATCTATTAATACCATTGATCTCACATTCTCAGACTGCTGAAGAAATTATAAGTAAAGCGGAAAATACAATCAAAGGTGAAACCAGCTATGCAACAATAAGGATGAAAATAGTTACTCCAGATTATACACGTGAATTGCAAATGAAAAGTTGGTGGGTAGGAAACGAAAAGGCTCTAATCGAAATTTTATCACCACCAAAAGATAGAGGTAATAAAACATTAAAAATAAAAAATGAAATGTGGAGCTATTTGAAAAATACTCAAACTACAATCAAAATTCCGCCCTCTATGATGTTACAGTCATGGAATGGCTCTGATTTTACAAACGATGATTTAGTCAGAGAAACTAACTTAAATAGAGATTATTTTATAAAATTGCTTTTTGAAGAAAAAATTGCTGGTGAGGATTGCTGGAAAATTGAGCTTAAACCTAAACCAGAAACTCCGGTAGTTTGGGGACTGATTTATTATTGGGTTAGAAAAAAAGATTATTTACCTGCTCTTGTTCAATATTATTCCGAATCAGGTGAATTAATCAGGACGATGAAATTTTCTGAATATGGGAACATTGGTGGTAGATTCATACCAAGAAAATGGTCGGTAATTAATAACAAAAAGCCCGGAAATTACACTGAAATGATTTTAGATGAAGTAAAATTCGACATCAAAATATCTGATAGAATTTTTTCATTTAGGGAATTAGAACGCTAAAAAGTTTATATGAAAATCCTATTAAAATTAGCTTGGAGAAATATTTGGCGTAACTGGCGTCGTTCTTTAATTACACTTATAGCAATAATATTTGCAATTGTGCTCTCTGTTGTAATGCGAGGGATCCAACTCGGAACATATGAATTTAATATAAAAACTAGTATTGAGCTTTTTACCGGCTATTTACAATTGCAGTTACAAGGATATAATGACAATCCATCTCTCCATCGAACTTTTAAACCAGATAGTTCAATTATCAAAGAATTAATAGATATACCTCAAATAAAGGGGTTTAGTCCAAGAATATATTCAGGCGGGCTTATTAACTCAAAATCAAATTCAACTGGGGCTATAATATTCGCGATTGATCCAGTCAATGAAAGTAAAGTTTCTTCCTTCCATACAAAAATTAAAGACGGTGAATTTATTGCACCAGATAACACATTCGACATTGTTGTCGGGAAACGAATGCTAAAAAATTTAAATGTAAATATTGGAGACACAGTAGTAATTCTGACATCGGGTTATGATGGTTCAATGGGAAATTATAAATTTCGCATTTGTGGAGCATTTTCAATGGGTTATTCTGATTTTGATGGTATAGCTGTATTTATGCATATTAAAGGTGCCGATGAGCTTCTATCAATGAACGGTAGGATTTCATCAATTGCCATTGCATTGAATAATTTGAGAGATATACCTATTGTTAAAGAAAAGCTAAATAATAAGTTTAAAATTAGTGGTTACGAAGCATTGGATTGGAAAAATTTGATGCCCGATTTAAAGCAATTGATGGAACTCGATGATATAAGTGCTGTAATTTATTTAGCAATATTGATGTTGGTAGTTGCATTTGGCATATTAAACACTTTACTGATGTCGGTTACAGAGCGTTTTAGAGAATTCGGAGTACTATTAGCTATTGGAATAAAGCATCAACAATTAATTCTCATTTTAATTTTAGAAGTATTTTTAATGACACTGATTGGAATCATTGTGGGTACAGGACTTTCCTATCTTATAAATTATTATGTTTATTTGAATCCTATAAATTTGTCGGGTGATTTCGCAAAAATATATGAGGAATTTGGCTTCATTCCACAAATACATTCAACTATGGATATCTCAATTTTTTTGTCAACGGTTTATTCAATCATTATCATAACTGCAATTTCAACCATTTATCCTGCATATAGAGTAATGAAGCTCGAAGCATTAAAAGGAATTCGCTATACATAAAATTCAAAGGAGAAATTAATGCTATTAAAAATAGCTTGGAGAAATTTAAATCGAAATAAAAGACGCTCACTTTTAATTATACTATCTGCTGCTGTTGGTGTCTTTGCCTTGTTCATTTATGATTCAATTTCAAGAGGTATGATAAATCAGATGCTTTCAAATCAAATTGATGTACACCTGTGTGAAATACAAATAAATAAAAAGGGATTTAATGACGATAAAATTATACAATCGTATATTCCAAAACCTTCAGAAATCGAAGAAATAATAAAAAGTAAAGATTATGTTAGATCATATTCAAAACGGATAATCAGTTTTTGTATTCTTAATAGTGCAAATAATTCAGTTAGTGCTAATATTATAGGGGTAGATTATCACTTGGAACCAAAAGTAACTACTTTGTCGAGTTATATAATACAAGGGAAATATTTGAGCGGTAAAAAAAACGAAATTATAATTAGTAAAAAAATGGCTGAAAAACTCGAATTGAAAATCGGCGATAAAGTTGTTGCCGTAGCTTCTGATATTGAAGGTAGTGTCTCAACGAATTTATTTATTATCAGCGGAATTTATAGAAGCCCATCAACAGAGATTGACCAGATGATTGTTTTCACAAATTTAGAGAGCTTGCAGAACACACTCGGTTTAGAGGATAAAATTCATCAATTTGTTTTAAAGACAGATAATAGAGATAATGTATTTGAATCAAAGAATAAATTAATTGCAGAAATAGATACAACTAAATATGAAGTGCTTGCATATCAAGATATAATTCCACTTTTTGTTACGATGCTTGAATCATCGAAAAGTGCAATGGTAATTTTTTATGTAATAATAGGTATCGGGGTTCTATTGGGGATTATCAATGCTATGTTAATGTCAGTCTTTGAGAGAATACAAGAATTTGGAGTTCTGATGTCCATTGGTATGAGCAACAGCAAGATTTTTATTATGATTGTATTAGAAGCATTTCTCTTAGGGACAATTGGTACTTTAATAGGGATATTGTTTGCTTTTATATCATATATTCCATTATCAATTTATGGATTGGATTTAAGTACCTTCTCAGAAGCATTACAAATGTATGGTATTGAAAATGTCATTTATCCAGAGATTGATTTAGGATTAATTTTAAACGCTTTATTTGTAATGCCAATAGCAGCTATTTTAGGTGCAATCTATCCATCAATTAAAGCAATAAAGCTACAGCCAACTGAAGCAATGCGTTATGTTTAAGAATGAAAGTGTCATTATGGAAATAATAAGACTGGAAAATGTTAGCAAAATATATTCAAGCAACGGTGTTTCGGTAAATGCTCTGAATGATATTAATCTTTCCATTAATTCAGGTGAATATACAGTAATCGCAGGTCCATCTGGATCTGGAAAAACCACTTTGCTGAATATAATTGGAACTTTAGATAAACCAAGCAAAGGAAAAGTTTTCATTAATAATGAAGACATTTCAAATAAAAATAAAAGTGAATTATCAAGATTAAGATTAGATAAACTTGGATTTATCTTTCAGGCATATAATCTAATTCCTGTTCTTACTGCACTGGAAAATATTGAATTTGCAATGATGATCAAGGGGATTAAAGAATTGGAAAGAAGAGAAAAAGCTTTGAAAGTAATGCGAGAATTAGGAATAGAGGAACTAGCAAATAAACGTCCAAATCAAATGAGCGGAGGACAACAACAAAGGGTTGCAGTTGCTCGTGCTATAGTAAACTCTCCGTTAATTGTACTGGCTGATGAACCAACAGCTAACTTAGATTCTAAAACAGCCATATTACTTTTGGACATGATGCAAAATATGAATGAAAAAAAGAATATTACTTTTGTATTTTCATCACACGACCAAAAGGTTATTGAAAGAGCAAAAAGATTAATAATTCTCAAAGACGGTTTCATTTTAGAAGATATTAATAATAGAAGGTAATTGAGATGAGATTGTCTTATCTTTTAACAATACTTTCAATTATCTTCTTCTCAAATCAATCTCATTCATATTTCCAATTCGGTGGATACATATATAATTTCCCATCTTTACAAGTAATAAATAGTGAAACAAATCTTTTGGGTGATGATTATAGCAATATTCTCACTAATTTGACTCGATTAAGGTTAAAACCAGCTTTTTATTTTTCTGAAAATTCACGGATTGAAGTCAATTACGAAATAGACGCTCTAATTTCCGAAAAATATTTACCTATGGTTTCAAATATACAAATAACAAATCGTCAAGCATTAAAATTGAATTGGCAAATACATAATTCCAAATACATAAAAGTTAATCATTTTATTGACTTGTTTTATTTTAAACATTTATTTGAAATTGGCGAAATATCTATTGGTAGGCAGTATATATCTTGGGGCGTTGGTAGGGTATGGCAACCAACAGATTTATTTAATCCCATTAATCCAGCAAATTTTAGTAAGGTCGAAAAAGATGGAGCTGATGCAATTTCTGGCAAATTATATCTCGGTTCATTTAGCGACTTTGATATTTTAGTTAATTTTTCAAATAATTTCAAAAACGTCAATTTTGGAGGGAGAATCAGAACGAATATTTCAGAAAACGATTTAGCTGCAATAGTAGGTAAATTTGATCAGAATATAGTTTTGGGTGCTAGTCTTGCGGGTAATGTATTTAAGTCTGGCATTCGAGCCGAAGGAATCTATTCAATTTCTGATAGAAAAGATTATAATTACATCCGTGGAATTATAGGAATTGATTACCAATTCACTGAAAAATTATATACTGCACTCGAATACCAGCACAATGGCTCTGGTACAACCGATAAATTTGAATATCCGAAATATTTTGAAAAATTATTTAAGGGTGAAATTCAAAACATTGGCTGTAATTACCTTGCTGCAATCGCAACTTATCAATTGTCATCATTATTTACAAGCAATTTTACATCAATTATTAATTTCAATGATTTGAGTACTATAATTTTGTTATCCACTCGCTACGAATTTTTACAATCTTTTTATTTATCAGCGGGAATTCTATATACTTTTGGAGAAAAATTTACAGAATATTGGTATTATAATGATGCGGTTTATTTAACATTTGAATATTATTTCTGAATTAATTGAATTGCCGAAGGGCAAAGCTCAGCAATAGGGCATAGCTGACATTTTGGATTTCGAGCAGTGCATATTTTGCGACCGTGGCTTATCAAAATATGAGTAAATTTTACCCATTTTTCTTTTGGAACTAAATTATTCAATATAATTTCAACTTTCACTGCATTTTTAGTAGTAACAAAACCAAGTCTGTTACTCAAACGTAAGACATGAGTATCAACAACAATACCGGGTACATTGAAACAATGCCCTAAAATCACGTTTGCAGTTTTGCGACCAACACCGGGCAAGGTCAAAAGGTCGTCCATATTATCAGGCACATTCCCATTAAATTTTTCTATTATAATTTTGGTCGCTTCTCTAATATGCTTAGCTTTGGCTTTATAGTATCCGGTTGAGTAAATATCATTTTCTAGCTCTTCTTGCGGCACTTTTAGGTAATCTTCAGGAAATTTATATTTTTTAAAAAGTTGAGCGGTAACTTTGTTTACACGTTCATCTGTACATTGGGATGATAAAATTGTAGCAACTAACAATTGATGTGGTGTATGGAAATTCAATTGAATAGTTACATTTGGATAATGCTTCTCTAAAATTCCAATAATTTTGAGCATTCTTGCTTTTTCATCTTTGCTTAATTTACTTACTTTCATTTACCTGAGACTTCAAATGATTTTAACAATTTAAAAACTGAACGAAAAGCTTTAAATTTATTCATAAATTTATCAGAGTGTTCTTTTTGCAAATGAGTTGAAAATTTCTCTTTGTAATCATTTAGATCCCTAATAGATTTAGTATGATATTGAACAATAAATGAATTACTTTCAGGATTATCCAGAGCTTCGAAAAAAAAAGCATTAATGAATAATCCGGTTTTTAGTACATTGGGAATATGTTCTTCAATCATCCATTCAATCCATTCATCCTTTATATTTTGATCAATAGTAACCTGTACTTGATATACAAACATTTTATACTCCAAAAATTTGATAATTTTTTTAAAATATTCTTAAAGGAAAAGCTATTTATATATATATTTGACAACAATAATTTTTGCAAATTTAAACTTGATTTCGAAATTTCATAACGATTATTTTCGGGAACAACGCCGTTCAATGGTTGAATTGTTACGGCAAAAAGGTATTGAGGATAAGCGTGTTTTGGAAGTAATGGGAGAATTGCCACGTGAGCTATTCATTAATCCATCTTTACACAATAGAGCTTATGAAGATACTGCACTACCCATTGATTGTAATCAGACAATTTCTCAGCCTTATACTGTCGCTTTCATGACCAGTTTACTGAAAGTGGAGCCTGGTAACAAAGTGCTTGAAATAGGTACAGGTAGCGGATATCAAGCTTGTTTGTTATATCTTTTGGGGGCAAAAGTGTTTACTATAGAGAGAATATTAGAATTGTACGAACAAGCTAATGTTAAATTTCGCGAACTTGGTTATAACATTAATACACGTTACGGCGATGGCACATTAGGTTGGAAGGAATTTTCACCCTATGATCGAATAATAGTAACTGCTGCCTCGCCTCGGATTCCAACTTCGTTAAAAGAACAGCTTGCAATCGGGGGACGAATGGTAATACCTGTTGGTAATAAAAATTCACAAGTAATGTGTGTTTTAGAACGCATTTCTGAGAATGATTTTAAGGAATTTCGTAATGACCATTTTAAATTTGTTCCTTTGATTGGCAAAGAAGGATGGGAAAGCGAATAGAGTCTGATAATAATTTCCCTGATAAAATTAAAAATTCCATAATAGCTATTGTAGGTCCAACTGGTTCAGGTAAAACTTCGCTTGCTATTGCATTATCAAAAATTTTAGATATTGAAGTTATATCAGCCGATTCCCGACAAATATATGAATATTTAAACATTGGCACAGCAAAACCAAGTAAAAGTGAACAGAAACAGGTTCCACATCATCTAATTGACATAATTAAACCCGATGGTTATTATAGTGCAGGTCTTTTTGCAGAACAAGCAGAAAAAAAAATAGATAGTATATTATCTAATAATAAGATACCTGTTGTTGTCGGTGGCACCGGTCTATACATAAAAGCTTTATTCGATGGATTATTTACTGAAGAAAAAATTGATGATGAAAAAAAAATGCAAATTCGGGAAGAATTACAACATAAATTTGATATTAAAGGTATTGATGATCTATATGATGAACTTTTAAAAATAGATCCAATATCGGCAAAAAAATATTCTGATAAGAATCCACGAAGATTAATAAGAGCCCTCGAATATTATTATTTGACAGGCAAACCAATTTCATTAAGCCACAGAGAAAATATTTCCAGAATGAAATATAATCCAATTTATTTTGGTATCCATTCAGAAAGAGAATTATTATATGAAAAAATTAATAAAAGAGCAGAACAAATGTGGGAAATGGGATTAGTTGATGAAGTTAAAAGCATATTAGATATGGGATATACGGAAAATTTGAATTCATTAAACACAGTTGGCTACAAAGAAACTATACAATACCTAAAAAGAAAATTAAATGAAAAAGCTACCATTGAACTTATTAAAAAGAATACACGCAATTATGCTAAACGGCAAATGACCTGGTTCAGAAAAATAAATATAAAATGGCTGAGCGGAGAAACCACAAAAATAGCTGAAAAAATAGCTCGCTTTTATAATGACTATATTTGCACTACTTGAATTTGAATAAATATGTTCATATATTGAAAAGCTGGTTTATTCATATTAGAGAAATCAATGATTAAAGAACATTCGTACCCTAAATTAATATTAATTTTAATAATTCTAATTCCCATATTTACAATACATTATGCTTATGCTTCAGTTGAAGACACAAGTAAAATCTATGAGAATTTAAGAGAAAATCTGAATAATTTACTTTCAAATAATAATTTAAAGGGAACTAAATTTTCTATATATATATATTCAATTTCAAGAAATGAATTAATATATGCAAAAGATGAAAATTTAGTTTTAACACCAGCTTCCTGTACGAAACTTGTAACAACATTTGCACTTTTTAATCTGTTTCAAGGGAGCAAATCTATTGAAACAAAGATTTATAGCGATGATAAAATCAACAGCGAAGGTATTTTAGAAGGTAATCTTTATATAGCAGGCAGGGGAGATGGATTATTCAATAGCTCAGATTTGGATGTTATTGTTGAAAGCATTAAAAAAACTGGTATAAAACAAATTAAAGGTAATATTTACGCCGATGTTAGTTATTTTGATTCAATATACGATAGATTTATCTATAGTGGGGATTTGGACAGGGTTGAAGACTTGCAACCAATCACTCCTTTAAGTATCGAGCGTAATTTTGCTACAATAATAGTAAGTGCTGGAAATAATCCATCGAAATCAGTAAATGTG
Organism: Candidatus Kapaibacterium sp.; assembly: GCA_938031175.1. Lineage (GTDB taxonomy): Bacteria > Bacteroidota > Ignavibacteria > Kapaibacteriales > UBA2268 > CALHGZ01. The sequence continues at coordinate 74,960 of CALHGZ010000010.1, forward strand.
CAAATAATACCAAAATCACCATATTTCACCAAAAGTGTAAACCTTAAAATCAACAGAATCAAGCAAAACATACCAAAAAAGCCAAAAAGCAGAAGGAAAACACATAAGTATTTCAACATCGATTCAAATTTCGAATTGACATCATCTGAATTTATTGCACAAGAATATGGAGATAAATTTTGGTATAGCAAAACTACATCAAAATCTACAGTAGGAATTTCCATATCGAGTCCAAAAACAAATAAATTAACTCAAAATTTCCATATCCATGGTAGTTTAAATCCAAATTCAACATATACCTATAAATATCAAATCCATAATCCTCCACTTGCCATTTCTGGTGCATTGAAGTTGCGTTTGGAAAGTGCCGGCATTATTGTAAATGGAACTTATGGTGTTATTGATACTATGATTAAATACTCCTCTGGTAAAAATATTATTTCCACGATAATAAGAGATATTGATGAGATCATAACATTAGTTAATAAAAATAGTGATAATTTTTTAGCAGAGATATTGTTTAAGATTATCGGCTCTGAATTTGATAAGCAAATAAATAACAGAAACGAAACAAAATCAGAATTATCAAAAAAAGCAATGCTCAAAATATTGCAAAACAATGGTATAAAATGTGAAAATTGTGCTTTTAATGATGGTTCTGGATTATCCCGACGTAATAGAATTAGTTCGAAGGATTTAGTTGATTTACTTATAAAGGTTTATTATTCAGAATATTTTGAAAGATTCTATTCATCACTTGCAGTAGCTGGAACTGATGGTACACTTATTAAAAGAATGAAATCCACAAAAGCAGAAAATAATTTACATGGGAAAACTGGCACACTTCGAAATGTCTCATCATTAGCTGGCTACGTCTATACCTCTGATGGGGAATTGATATCCTTTTCGTTGATTTTCAATGGAGGAAATGTTAATTTTTATAAAAAGATAGAAAATCAAATCGGAATATTATTATCTGAGTTTTCGAGTATGAACGATTACAGAACCGAATAGAATAAAAATCGCTTGTAATTTTTTTCTTTTTAATTTGTTTTCACTTATATTATTAAAAATTTTTGGGGGTATTCAATGAGAATAAAATCCCTTTTCCTATTTATGGCATTTATTTTACTTATTAATTGTACGGGTTCCAACGATCCCAATATTGAAAAAACACGACCTTTGAACGAGATTGAAAAAAAGATTGTTAGCTCAAACAGTATTTTTGCAATTAAGCTATTCAAAGAAGTTAATCGATTAGAAGAAGAAAAGAACATTGTTATTTCACCACTCAGCGTCTCATATGCTTTAGGGATGACTGTTAATGGAGCAAACAAACAGACACGAGATGATATGCTCAAAACACTCGAACTTTATGGATTAACAATTGAGGAAATCAATCAATCATATTATAGTCTAAAGGATTTACTCATGAATTTAGACAATAAAGTAAATTCAGAAATATATAATTCGATTTGGTATCGTAATACCTGGCAATTTGAGCAAAGATTTCTTGATGTTTGTAATAAATATTACGATGCACTTGTCACTTCGCTTGATTTCAATGATGTCGAAAATACTAAAAAAATCATAAACAATTGGATAAAAGATAAAACAAGAGGGAAAATTCAAGAAATTGTTGAGGAAATTGATCCATCCACAATTATGTTTTTAATTAATGCTATTTATTTCAAAGCGTTATGGACATATAAATTCGATCCTAAAAATACTAAAGATGATTTCTTTTATAAGATTAATGGTGATGTTCAAAATTGTAAATTGATGAATTTAGAAACCAACTTGAAATATTACGAGGATCAAGATGTACAAATAGTTGATTTACCATATAGTAATAGAAAGTATAGTATGACCATTATATTACCCAAAAATATTGATTCTTTTAATGAAAATCTAGAAAAGTTATCATTAGAATTGCTCAATCAATGGCTACATAATCTCAAAATTGATTCAGTATTATTATGGTTGCCAAAATTTAAAAATGAATACAAAATATCATTAAAGAAAACGTTATCAAACTTGGGAATGGGAATAGCCTTCAGTAGTACAGCAGATTTTACAAATATGCACAATTGCAATTGTATATATATACATGATGTAATTCATAAAACTTTCATAGAGATTGATGAAAATGGAACTGAAGCTGCTGCTGTTACTTCCGTAGAAATTAGAGAAACATCTTATTCCCCTGTCAAAATAATGAAAATAAACCGTCCATTCCTATTTATTTTGCGAGAAAATCATTCGGGAACGATATTATTTATTGGCAAAATTATTGGATTTTGATACAATCCATTCTTAGATGCTATATTTATGCATTAGGAATAAAACATCAAATAAATTAGTATGCACCTCCTGATTTATCTATAAACACAACTAAACAATAACAGTTCTTAATCAAGATTTTAATAAAAATTTTCAGCTCAAAGTTGCAAAAATCACAAAATTAGTTTAATTTTGTATTCCAAAAATTTAGAAAGTTCTTTAACATATTCCAGCACTAAAGGGCCCATAGCTCAGCTGGGAGAGCGCTTGAATGGCATTCAAGAGGTCAGGAGTTCGATCCTCCTTGGGTCCACTTTTGGGGTCGTAGCTCAGTTTGGTTAGAGCGCCAGTCTGTCACACTGGAGGTCGCGAGTTCGAGCCTCGTCGGCCCCGCACTTCCTCAATTAAATAAATTTTTCTTCAACAATATCAAATCTTAAATTAACTAATGAAATTAATCTTTTAACAAATTGATTAATTTAAGAGTTTGCAATTTTATAAAAGTATGATTTTTTCTTTATATTATTGTTTTAAATAGGAAAATTATAAATTTTTTCAAATTATTGATATAGTTTTAATTACTAACTAATTAGTAAAAAAATGCTATTTTTTAGGATAAAATATAATATTTGATATGAATCAAATTATAACTGTATCTCAATTGACTGAAGAAATTCGACTTTCGCTCGAAAATATAGGTCAAGTTACAGTAAGAGGTGAGATATCCAATTACAAAATTCATAGTTCTGGTCACCGTTATTTTACTTTAAAAGATGAAAATGCTCAGATTTCCTGTACAATGTGGAAAACACGCGAACTAGACTTCATACCCAAAGATGGTATGCAGGTTATTGTTACAGGTATAATTACCGTGTTTTCTCAAAGAGGAAATTACCAACTCGATTGTTTTAAAATGACACTTTATGGTATTGGTGATTTGTATCTCGCTTTTGAAGCATTAAAGAAAAAGCTTTCGGAAAAAGGTTATTTTGATACTTCAAGGAAAAAACAACTTCCTCATTTACCAATGAATATAGGAATAGCAACATCTCCAACAGGGGCGGCTTTAAGAGATATAATATCAACGATAAAAAGACGCATGCCTGTTGTTACAATTTATTTTCGACCCACAATTGTACAAGGCGATGAGGCTGAGCAAAGCTTGATATCAGCAATCAAGGAATTGGAAAATTCACCTGCAGAAGTAATCATTATAGGGCGCGGTGGTGGTTCTATCGAAGATTTATGGGCATTTAATCTTGAATCGGTTGCAGATGCAATATTTAATTGCAATAAACCAATCATCTCAGCTGTCGGCCACGAAACTGATTTTACAATAGCTGATTTTGTTGCAGATTTAAGAGCCGCTACGCCTACGGCAGCTGCCGAAATTGTAACACCACGAACAAGAGTTGAATTAATTCAATTCATTGATGATTTAATGTTGTTGATGAAAAAACATGCTTTTAAAATTATTGAAGAATCCCGCGAAGAAATTGACTTCCTATGGAAAAAATCATTGAGACAAACGATTTTTGACATAATTGCCCAATATAACTATCGACTTGATGATTTGCAGAACAATATTGAAAAAATAACTATTTACAAGTTTCAATTAACTAAACAAAAAATTATTAATTATGAAGGACTGATTAAATCACTAAATCCACTAAATCCATTAAACAAAGGTTACGCACTTTTGCAATACAAAGGGAAATATATTAAATCAAAAGAATCGCTTTCAAAATATAAAATATTTGAAATCGTTAGGGCAAATGAAACAGCAGAGGCAAAATTACTAGATATTTTACCTCCAAAATTGTTCAACAAATTTTAGAAACCGTAATGGAAAATAGTAAATTTGAAGATAAATTAAAACGTTTAGAAAGCATAGTACAATTATTAGATAATAGAGAAACATCGATCGAGGAAATGTTAATTCTCTATGAAGAGGGAATAAAATTAGTCAGTGAATGTCGAAAATTTTTAGAAGAAGCAGAACAAAAAATCATTGATATAACGAATTTAGAATCCCAAACATCAGACAGTGAAGAAAATGTAATTTGAGAATTTCTGATGCCAACAATATTAATTACTGGATCAGCACGTAGAATAGGTAAGGGGTTAGCTAAATTTTTTGCTGATAAAGGCTGGAATATCGCCATACATTATAATCAATCTCATCAATCAGCAATAAATTTATTAAATGAATTTAATCAAATGGGTATTGAAGCCATTGCAATAAAAGCTGATTTAGCTAATGAAAAAGAAATCGAAGATGGCTTTAAAAAAATCTATTCAAAATTTGAGAAAATTGACGTATTAGTCAATAATGCAGCTATTTATCCCCAACAACGGAAATTTGAAGAATTAAAAACTGAAGAGTGGGATAGAACTTTCGATATAAACCTAAAATCATATTTCATTACCAGTCAGATTTATGCAAAGAATTGTAAGAATTCAGGGCGTATTATAAATATTTCTTCATTAGGTGGTCTTGAAGTATGGAAAAATCGTATTCCGTACAATGTTTCAAAATCAGCTGTAATTCACCTTACTAAGGTACTTGCACGCAACTTAGCTCCCAAAATATCAGTTAATTGTATTAGTCCCGGTGTTATATCTATTGAAAATGAACTTGGAAGCGAACCAATCGATATACCTGAATCGAAAATTCCAATGCTACGATATGGAAAAATTTCCGATATTTGTGATGCTGTATTTTTCTTTGCAACAGCCACAAATTATATCACAGGCCAAATATTAGCCGTTGATGGTGGATTAAATTTAGTAAAATAAACTGATGTTAAAATGCAAAACTCAAAACCCATTAAAGCGTATGATAACAAAGAATTTTTGCATAGTCGAGATGCAAGAATAATTAGAATTTTAGCAGAATATTTGTATCCTGAACAACATTTTAAAAAGCATAAAATTAAGAAATTAATCATATTTTTTGGTTCCGCTCGTTCCATGTCCCTTAATGAATGGCAAAAAAAATTACATTTGCTTGAGAACGAACTTACAAACACAGTTGACAACGACCAACGAATTATATTAAAAGAAAAAATAAGATTGCATAAAATGAGAAAACTCATTACTAATGACTACGAGGATGCAGTTGAATTATCACGTTTAATAACACAATGGTCGTTAACATTACCTAAAAAAGATCGTTTCCATGTTTGTTCAGGTGGAGGTCCCGGGATGATGGAGGCTGCTAATAAGGGAGCAAAACTCGCTGGCGGATTGTCTATAGGATTTAATATTAGCTTACCATTTGAACAAGACTCAAATTTATTCATTACTCCAGAGCATAATTTTGAATTTCATTATTTTTTTATGAGAAAGTTTTGGTTTGTTTATAAAGGTCAGGCACTTATAGTCTTTCCGGGTGGATTTGGGACACTTGATGAATTAATGGAAATTCTTACATTACGACAAACTCAAAAAGTCTCAAGACCAATTCCAATAATACTTTACTCACGTGAATTTTGGAATAATCTAATCAATTTTCAGTATCTTATTGATATGGGAATGATTTCATCTAATGACATAAATCTTTTTCTTTATGCAGATAAGCCAAATGAAGCTTTTGAAATAATTAAAAATCAATTATCTGAGATACACAAATTATAATATTTATTTTTTAATAATTTATTTATTTAGATATGAAAATATTTATTAAGTTAATAGCATTATTAATATTGTTTTCTAATTATTTATCATTTTCATCATTAGAAATATTGCCAAAAATTCCTAAAGTAAAAGATGATATCATATTGAAATATAATAATTTAAATAAATTTAATGAATTCAGAGATATAATTGCGGATATATATATCTTTAATGAAGATTGCGATATTATTGATAGTTATGAAATTATATTAAATAAATTAGATAATAGCAATATTTATCAAAATGTTATAAAATTACCATCTAGTGCAATATTTTGTTTAATCAAAATAAGAGGAATTTTCCGTGAAAAATATTATTACGATTTAAATTATGGTAAACTTTGGGAAATTTTATTGTACGATGACAACAATAAACCTTTAAAAAATAGCAATTATTTATCAGCTATTACAACTTTAACTAATATTACAGCAAATTTATACCGTGTGACCGATTATCAGTACACAATTGATAGGTTGGAAGAGGAAATTAAATTTTATCCAGATAATTTCATAGCAGAATTGGCATATTTTACATTATTATTTGAATTGCGCAGAATAAATCAAAGCACCTATACACAACGAGTTACAGAGATTTTGAAAAAAATAAATGAACCTAATAACGACAGGGAATTAAATGCATTAACAACTGCACTGAGAACTCTTAAAAAAAATGCAGAAGCAGATGATTTAATCTTAAAATACATAAAAAAGCATCCTATAAGTAAATTTGCTGAAGATATCGCTTTTAAAAATCTATCCAACATAACTAAAAGGGAAGAATTTGATAAATCTGCAATTGATTTTGTAAACAAATTTCCTGAATCAGTATATCGAAATAAAGTTTTATCTGCTTTAATTTCATCATTTTTACAACAATCAAAGGTAATAGAACTACGACAAGTTTTAGATACGTTAAAAAACGTTCCCGCATTAATCTTTTCTGAATTTGCAATAAATGTTTTAAAAAATAATAAAATTAAAAATATTTCTGAATCTGATAGAAAAATATTGGCAGATAAAATTATAAATGATAAATTAATTAATATAATTAGAGATGATAAAATTTTTGATATAACTTTTAATAAACCTAATTACTATTCGAAATTTGAATGGAATTATGAGAAAAACAAAATTAAATCCGAGTTATATGAAATAATAGGCGATTATTATTTAATATCAAATGACACAAATTTAGCAATTGAAAATTATATTTATTCAATTAAATTACTTGATAAAAATATACCAAAAGATTTATTAGAAAAGACAATTGATTTGCTTTTAAAATTAGGTAATAATCAGGATGCTTTTGAGATTTCATCTCATGCAATCAATTTCAATTCTTTTAATGATAATATTTTAAATTATTTTAAACAAGCATATAAAAATCTTAATAGAGATACCTCGATTTTAGATTCTGAATTATCATCAATTTTAGAATCAGCTAAAAATAATAGATTGGTTAGTCTTTTTTTTGATAAGATGGAAAGACCACTTACTTATGCGTATTTTAAAACTCTTGACGGTTTAATTCAAGATTTTGAACAAACAAGGAATAAAATATCGGTAATATATTTCTGGTCAAGTTGGTGTGAACCTTGCAAAGATATCATAAAATCATATTCTCAAATATTTAATTTTTATATAGATAGTAGCGATATTTTTATTTATTCAATATTAACTTGGGAAGCAAATAAATCTGATTTAAAAAATGTTTATAAATTGATACAGCAGGAAAAGCCTGATTTTCCAATTTTTATTGATGAAGATGATATACTACCATATCGTATTGGTATTACCGGTTTACCATCTTTTGTGTTTGTTGATAAAGAGGGATTTATCCGCTTTATCCAGTCAGGTTTTACAAGTCCTGATAATTTGTTGCAAGACATAGAAGACAGAATTTATTATATGCAAAATATGACCAAAATCGAAAATGATTTAGCAAAAGAATTAAAAATGTTGAAGAAATATTAATTTACTTAGAATTAATCACTTTTTGTACTTTGCAATGTTCTTTAAAGTGGTAGGGGTGGAAAAATATAAATCATTGACTAATCAATATTTAAGTATTGCATTTTCATAAATTTTTGCTTAATAGATTGTTTATTTATACTATTATAAACTATGAACAATTATAGACAATTTTTATTTTTTTATAAGCTCAAAAAAATTTCGATAATCCTAGTAAATAATGTCCGTAAATTAAAAAATACGTAAACCTTTTAATTTTTGAAGTTGACAAATAAAAAATATAAGATTTTGCATTTTGCGTATTTTTCGGGCAATTTTATTGAACGGGACCTAATTTTTTCCCATTTGAAAATTCAACAAGAATTGGCTGCCAAGCTGGTTTTAAGATATTGCCCACAATTCGTAATTCCCTGTCATTTTCGTTGTTTTCATCGTGTATATAGGGGGGAGTTGTTAAGGTATAACTTTGATGAGCTACAAGTTCTTTTTTTATGTTAATTGGGAATTTTTTGATAATCTTATTTTGCTGATTCATAATATTTAAGTAGCCCTGTAAATTTTTAATGTTATTATCGGATAGGTTTGTTACTTTGAAAGTTATTAAATTAGTTTTGAAATCAGCAGAATCATTTTTTAGGAATTGTAGCATTTCAAATTTGTGGCTCAATACAATTTCACTCTTTGTCGAAGCCAGCCTTAATCCAGCTATGGACGATTCAATCTCAGCATCCTTTTGAATTTTGATAACATCAGCTAATGTCTTTCCGACTAATGTATCTTGATTTAAAAGAGTCAATCTTGTAATGCCCATAGCAATTAAATCAATTTCCTCCTTACTTATTAAATTTTCAGAAATTAATTGCTCAGTTAGACTTGTTATATTGTCTCTTGTTATAACCTGATTCAGTATTTTTGAATTTGGTTTATCATTCGTGCAATTATTAAAAGTGAAAGAAAAAATAATTAAAGTCAGAATAGCGGTTTTAGTTTTCATATTAAATTTCCTCAAATGTGAAAAATCAATTTTCAAAAATAAATGTCCTTATTTTTATGTCAAAATAATATTAGAATTCATCAACAATAATCAATCCATATCTTAAACCATAGGAGTTAATAGTGCATTTTTCAGCCTGGAAGTATTCAAGTGTTTTTAAAGCAATTAATGTACCAGCAGTTATAACATCAGCTCGCATGGGATGGACTTTGTATTTATTAACAATTTCATCAATGCTGGAAGACTTTAATATATTGTAAACCTCAATAAAATCAGAAAATGATAATTCAGTATTAGATATCTTATCACGTTCAAAATCGTATTGATTACGTGAAATTGAAGCTATCGTGGTAAATGTACCTCCAACACCATAAAATCTTTTAAAAAGATTGAATTGTAAATTTTGTTCCAAAGCATGTATGATAAATTGCTCGGCATTTAGAATTTGTTTTAAATCTGGTGGTTGTGAGGCAAAAAATTTCTCCGTTATTTTGACAGCACCAATATTAATACTTTTAGCTGATATAATATGACGATTTTCTCCATAAATGATCTCAGTACTTCCACCTCCTATATCAACAACAATAGAGGGAAGTTCACTTTCAATAGTGCCGATAAAACTAAAAAATGCTTCTTGTTCGCCGCTAATAATTCTAACTTCTGATTCAAGAATATTTTCAAATAGCTTTATTACATCATCAGCATTACTTGCATCTCTCATAGCAGAAGTAGCTACAGCTCGGATTTGATTTACTTTCAATGCATTAATTAAAATTTTATACCTTTGCAAAATGTCAATAGCTCTATTGATAGCAGTTTTCTTTATTTTATTATTTTTTGATAGATCCTCACCAAGTCTGGCTAATGCGTGTTGGTCTTCAATTACATTTATTTCACCATCTGGAAATTTATCAGCAATCATCATAAGTATAGTGTTTGTGCCGATATCAATAGATGCAATTCTTGTTTTTTCCATTTATATAGTTACCAATTTTAATGCAATCCATTCGTTTTCTGTCAAAATTTTCTTAATTTGAAATCCACATTCATTAGACCTTTTAATAATTTCATCTTTTGAAGTAATAAGCAAACCTGAACAAATGAGAACACCTTCCTTATTTTTCAACGCTGAGAAAAAATTGGGAAATTGTTCATAAAGTAAATTATAATTCAAATTTGCTAAAATTCCATTACAGTCAGACATTTTGTAATCCGATAAGTCTGCATCAATAATTTCAACTTTATCTTCACAATTATTTAATTTTACATTTTCTAGAGCATTTTCAATAGCCCAAGGATTATTATCTATTGCAATGACTTTACAGGCGCCCAATTTAGCAGCTAAAATTGATAAAATACCTGTACCTGTACCAGCATCAATCCAAAATTTTCCTTTAAAATCTGTTTCCAACATTAACTTACAAACTAATCTCGTTGATTCATGACTTCCAGTTCCAAAAGACATTTTGGGATTTATTATAATCTTTAAGTCAGTAGCTAAATCGTCTATCTTCCAGGAAGGTGCAATACCTAATCTATCGGATATAATTATTGGTTCAATACTTTTTTCCCATTCTTCATTCCAATTTTTCTCAGGAATTGTAATTTCATTAATTATTTTAACTTCCTTGTAAATACGTTGCAAGTCATTGAGAATATTATTTTTAATTTTAACATTAAATTTTTTTGTTTCAAATGTAACAGCTAATAAATCATACTTTTCTTCAATTCCACAAATAGGATAACAACTCAATATTCCAATAGCAAGATCGAAATATTCCTCAGGTATTAAAAATTCAACTGTAATATAAGTCATAAGTCAATTTCATTGTAATAATGATTAAATTTCCGTAAATTTGGATATATTTACAACAATTTATTGAATACTTTAACAGACATGGCGATACAAAAATATGTAATTTATGAGTATATTAAAAAAAATAAGTGAACGTCTGAGGAATATAAGACTATTTGTTATGGATGTTGACGGAACAATGACTGATTCGGGGATGTATTATCTTTCGAATGGGGAAGAGGTAAAAAGATTTTCATCAAGAGACGGTATGGGAATTGTATTGCTAAATGAGGCTGGTATCAAAACAGCAATCATAACAAGTGAAAATTCAAATATAATTTCAAATCGAGCAAAAAAATTAAAAATAGATTGGGTTATTCAAAATTCACAAAATAAATTAGACGATTTAAAGAAATTATCCATAAAATCAGGAATTTCACAGGAACAAATTTTATACATAGGTGATGATATTAATGATATTGAAGCCATAAAATGGGCTGAAATAGGTGCTTGTCCAGTGGATGCAGTTCAAGAGGTACTTAATGTTGCCGATTATATTTGTAGTAAACCTGGTGGATATGGTGCTATCAGAGAGATAGTTGACTTAATATTGAATCATAAATAATATTTATTCACATAAAGAAAGGGTTATATTATGACATCGAATGATAATGGTTCGGGCTACACAAAAGGATTCATATTAGGCGCAATTATAGGAGGAGCTATTGGTGCAATTACAGCATTATTGTTTGCTCCCAAAAGTGGTGCCGAGTTAAGACGCGAAATCGCTAGTAAATCAGGTGAATTATATGACAAAGCTTACGATTATTTTGATGAATTACAAGACAAAGTAGGCTCAAAAGTTACTCAAACTATCAATGAAGGAAGAATCAAGGCGGAAAGCATTATTGAAAGTGCCCGAAAACAAGCTAAAGAAATAATTAGTAGTGCAGAACAAATTATGCAGGATGCAAAATCTAAAGCTCTCTACACAAAAGAACAAATCGAAGAAAAATACGATAACATTAAAGAGGCAGTTAAAGCTGGAACTGAAGCCTTTAAAGATGAAATGAAATCTTCGGAACACAATGTATAGAAGGAGAATATGGAACTTGCAATTAGAATTTTTGCCTTAATAGCTCTAGGTTCATTTTCAATATTAGCTATTATAGTAATGTTCACTTTAAGAAATTTTTCGATTCTTATTAAAGATGCCCGGGATAGTTTGAAAGAACTTTCCCGGGATATAAAAGAGTTAAAAAATAAACTCATCTCTTCACTTGATGATATTAAAGACTTAAAAGGTCAAATCTCTGGAACACTCAATGAATTCAATAAGTTACAGGATAAACTTATGATTGCCGTGGACGATTTAAGGGATGTGAAAGACGAGACTTTAACTCTTATGAAAAGTGCAGAAGACTCATTCAATAATTTCAAGCTTGCAGTAAATAGGATCGAAGAACAAGCAGAGAAAATTACATTAATTGTAAAACCTTTTAACAACTTATCTAATTATATATATAAAAAAATAGCTCCACCTTTGATAGAGACAGCCAACATAGTATCAGCAACTTCCAAAGCTGTTTCTGTTTTTATGAATTTTCTAACCCGTAAGAAAGAATAATTCTAAATTACTATAATCTTACATTGATACCTATTCGATAAGTCCTTGGTTTTAATGGACCATAAATGTAATTAGAATCACGATTTGGTCCTCTATCAAAATCTTTCTGATAGTTATTAAACAGATTGTTTATCGCGAAAGTTAATTTAATTTCTGGAACATCAGAAAAAATGTAAGAGATTGAAGAGTTGATTTCTAAAAAATTGGATGTTGTTTTAAGTAAATTTTCCTTATTTATGTTACCATCAATACCTATACCACCGGCAAAATGTGGTACTTGCATACTGCCAGTGTATATCATTGAAATAACAAATTCTAAATGCTCAATTGGATTTATAAATGCAGTTAAATAGCCATAACTATTTGGAGTGCGTAAAATTTCGGAGGTGGTCAGATTTTTTGAACCATTTTCAGATTCATCGAGGTACCATATAACAGGTGAATCATATAAAGCCTTTTGCAATGTTATTCCAAATTGTAATTGATAGTAGTATGAATAAGATGTTCTAAGTTCAAAATTAGCTCCGTAAACACTTGCTCCATCACCGTTAGTTTTAATGTAGATGATATTCCCTAAATCATCTTGACCTGAATCCTCATTAACAAAAACATCAATTAGTTTTGAGTAGAAAATCTCACCGGATAAAGAAAATGGATATTCGTAAATCGAAAAGTATTTATCTAACCCAAAATTCAAGGAATAAGATCGCTCTTCTTTTAAATTTTCACTAAGTTGAATCAACATTCTTTGACCAGCACGGAATTCAGCATGAAGGTCTTCATCATAAGCCTGAGGAGCCCGATATCCAGTGGTGAAGGAGGTTCTTATTGATAAATCATTGGGATTTTTAAATAAAATTGATATTCTCGGGTTAAAAATTAGATTTTTAATGAAGTTGTGTTTATCAATCCGCACACCACTTAAAATATTTATATGATCATTAATTATCCAATCCATCTGGCAGTAAAATCCGAATTGATGAACATTTTGGTCAAACGTGCTTCTGTAGCCGGTAGCTTCATTAAAAATTCTCTCATACAAATATTCAATCCCTGATGTAAAGATAGCTGAACCCCAGTAACCATTGTTTAAATTATATGAAAACTGACTACCTGATACGAATATTTTGCTATCAGTTAAACCATAGCCATTTGGGTCTTTGTTGGTACCTGTATAATTTCTTTTGTTTGTATTATTAATTGAAGCGTATAAAGAAAGTTTGCTGTTAATATTATCAAGAAATTGTTCATAACTTATACTACCGGCATTAATTTTATGAGTTAAGTCTTCAGCCATCATTACTTCATGCGGTGGAAGATGGAGACTATCTCCGCCACGTCTGTATTCGTTGATACTTTGGAAATCAAAAATAAATTTAGATTTTATTGTAGGGGAGTAAAATGCTCGGGCACCAAAGGAGGTATTGTTGATTGTCGGAATTTCTGAAAATCCATCTGAATTAGAATCGAACGCATCTCTTTTATTGAAATTCCCGAAAACATAGAATCCAATTTGATGATTTTCTGTTAATGCAGAGCCATTAATTTGATGTGAGTAATCAAGTGCCTTATTTCCAATCAAACCGTAACTGGAATTGTATTCAAAGCTATTGTCAATAGGAGCTTTTGTGATTATATTGACAATGCCGGCAATAGCATTACCACCATAAAGAGCAGAACCACCACCTCTTATTACTTCCACTCGGTCAATCATATTAGCTGGTATCTGGTCTAAACCATACAGCGAGTTCAGAGCTGAAAAAATCGGTTTTCCATCAATTAGAATTTGTGAATATCTACCTTCTAATCCATTAAGTCTCACCTGCGAAAAACCGCAATTTTGACAATTAGCCTCAATTCGTAATCCCGGTGAGAACCTAATTCCTTCTTGGATTGACGCAGTTAGTGTTGATTCAAATACTCTGTTATCAATAGTTGACACTTTGATTGGAATATCCTCATAAATTTTCTCTGTTCTGGTAGCTGATATAACTACATCTTGAGATAGTATGCTCGATTCACTTAAAATTACCAAGATTTCTTCAGTAATATCTTCTTTGTGGGAAAAATCAATTTCTCTAAGGAAAGGTTCATATCCTACAGCACTTACACGCATTTTATAAATACCTGGGGGGATTCTTTTCAGTATGAATTCACCATTCTTATTTGCAATAGCTCCTAAAGTGGTATTTTCTAACCTTATTGTTGCACCAATAACTGGATTACCAAGTGAATCTTTAATAGTGCCTTTAACTGTATTATGTGCATATGAATTAGATATTATTAGAATTGATAAAAGTATGATGTATTTTATATGTTTTATCATCTTTCATTAAATTTTATAATAAAATTTTAATCAACGGGATAAAAAATATTTTATTATTTTAAGCTGATATGAAGCTATAAAATGATTGACTGATGTTAAATCTTCAATTAATATTAAAAAAAAATTTTTCAAAAAATTAATTTACCAAATTAATTTTGCAATAAATATAATTTCAAACAGGTTAGGTGATACATTAAACAATATTTATTAATCAATAACATTCAGGTGGAAACTATGAAAAGGTTTGTCACAAGTATTGTAATTTTAATATTAGGAGCAACTCTTTTGGTCAGTTGTGGGGCTGCTTATGCAATATCGCCTGTTTTGGGAGCCTTATATACAGATGTAAAAGCACCTTTAACAGCTACATCACACACAGGTTCCTCAAAAGTTGGAACAGCTGGAGCCACATCAATCTTAGGTATAATAGCTACAGGAGATGCCAGCATTAATGCTGCTGCTAAAAGTGCAGGGATTACAAAGATAAGTTATATCGATTACCATACTATGAGCATTTTGGGTATTTATGCTAAATATACGGTTTATGTTTATGGTGAATAAGTTTTAAATTATTAATAAGTCGCAAAGAAAAATTATTAATCACCTAACCTGTTCTTTGCGACTGTCTATTTTATTTTAAAAATTCTTGATTTATTATCTCAAATAAAGCTAATCCATTAATCGATTGACTTTAGTTTCATATTTGTGTAAGTTTTTTCAATCAAGTAATAAGCACCAAATAAAATTGTAGTGAATATAAAATCGCCTAAAAGTGAGTTTCTAAAAAAGGGGATAGCCATCACGTAGCATTCATATAAACCATTTAAATCTTTTGTATACATTCCACTTGTTAACCAAACAGAAAAATTTGTTATAAGGTAAAATAAGAAAGAGGAGAATAAAGTAACTCCAAATATTCGGGTTATGTTTAAATTATTTCTTATTGCCCTGCCTAAAGCAACAACAATTAGAAAAGACAAATATACAGCTGGTATATCAGGGTGTAATCCAAGAAAAAGATCGCTTAAAAAGAGTATAAAAATAGGTATAAAAAAAGCTAATCTTTTATCATTAATATAAACACTTCCAAATAAAGCTATCGCCATTATAGGCGAAAAATTTGGTGGGTGTGGCAAAAAACGTGATATTACAGAAACTAAAATTATGGCTAACACCATTATAAATTTTGTATTTAGAATATTTTTCATATATGCACCAATTAATTTTTATTTTTATATTGCAAAATTATGAATTAAAAACTAAATATCCTAAAATCTTATTAAATTCTGAAGGTAAGTATAAGATGTAGCTAAAATAATTAGTTTACATAATATAGATTATATTGCAATCAAATTACTTCTTTTTAAATTTATCTGTTTTATTATCCTCAATCAGATACGAGCGAATTAAACGTTTTACTAATTCTAAATTAGAATCGGTCTTTTCTGAAATTTTTTTTACATATTCTTTTTTTAATATCTCTTTATAAAAAACATTATTTTCTTCATCAACATTATTTTTGTTTTTCGAGATCATAATTATTTACTTATTAAAATTTTCATTTATAACTACTTTATAAATTTTATCGGTAGATAAGTAAATTTACTTTAGAAAGAATAATAAAGATATTACATCATATTTAGAGAAATTATAAAGTTGATTTGTGAATTTGATTATTATTTATAACATATTTTGGCTTCCCTTTTAAAACGTATCCATTAAATGGAGTATTAAGAGATTTAGAAAGAAAATTATTTTTATCAACAGTCCATTCCTCATTTGGATCAAAAATTGAAATATTAGCATTTACCCCCTTTTGAATTTTTATATCAGGAAGACCAAGAATCCTTCTTGGATTTACAGACATTTTCATAATCAATTCTTGGAGTGATAAAATCCCTTTATGAACTAACCTATCCAGTGATAAAGCTAAAGCGGTTTCAAGACCAATTATACCATTCGGAGCAGACTCAAATTCAACATCTTTTTCATGAAGTGCATGCGGAGCGTGATCAGTAGCAATACAATCTATTGTTCCATCGCTTAATCCTTCTAAGATGGCATCAATATCTCTTTGTCTTCTTAATGGGGGACTCATTTTGTAATTAGTATCATAAGATTCAAGTAGAGAATCGGTAAGTGTGAAATGATGAGGTGTTACTTCGCAAGTTACTCTAAGTCCACGTTTTTTTGCATCACGAACTAAACGAACAGCACCGTTTGTACTTATGTGTGAGACATGATAACGTCTTCTACCACAATATTCAGACAACATTATATCACGTGCTATGATAATTTCCTCTGCAATGTAAGGAAAACCTTTCAAACCTAATTTATCTGATAAGGCTCCTTCATTCATAGCAAAGTTATGAGTTAATGTGATATCCTCACAATGTTGACTAACCAACAAATCTTTTGTTGCTGCATAATCAAAAATAATTCTCATAACATCCGAGCGTTGAACGCAATTACCATCATCGGTAAACATCAAAGCACCTGAATTATATAAATCCATCATTGGTGCTATATGTTTGCCCTCTAAATTGTTAGTTAATGCTGCAGAAGGATATACATCAACAAGCAGATTTTTGGATTTTTGTTTAATGTATTCAAGAACAACAGGATTATCAATTACAGGTTTTGTATTGGGCATGCATAGAACTCCAGTAAACCCCCCATTTGCTGCTGCTGAAGAGCCTGATTTAATATCTTCTTTATAACTAAATCCTGGTTCTCTTAAATGAACATGCATATCAAATAAACCAGGCGAACAAACCCAATTAGATGCCTCTATCAATTCTGTATCATTATCCCAGTTTGGTTCTGATAAATCACAATGCTCAATAATCCCATTTTTAATCCATAAATTAACTTTATTAGTTATGTTTACTGCTGGGTTAATTATTGTAATATTTAAAAATCCTATATTCATAATTACCTCAATATTTTGTTATTAAATGCAAATTAATTAGATTTTGACTAAGAAAAAAATGACTTATACGTTTATTTTGACTAAATTAGATTGATTAAATTTGAACTTATATTTTTTTTAAATCTATTAGGGAGTAAAAATTGAAAAAACTAATTTTATCTATTTTTGTCTCTTACAATATTTTAATCTTCACATTATTCGCTGCTTTTACTGACTCTGGTACTGAATTTTGGTTTTGTTTTAACCAAAATTATATGAATAATCCTGAATATGTTCAAAACCTTCAATTGAAAGTAATAATCGTACCACTTCAGGACACAAAAATTTTTTTGACTGAATTTAGAACAGGTAAAATAACTGAATATTTAGTTAAAAAGGATAGCATGTTGGTGATTGAATTAGATAAGGAGAATCAAATTACAAAATATGAAGAGCCTTTAAAACATTCCTTCAGATTGAAAAGTGAAAAACCAATAGTCGTATGGGCAACAAGTGAAATACCGAATTCTGCAGATTCCTACACTGTATTACCATTAGAAATGTTAGGTAAGGATTATAACATAATGTCATATTACAATCGAATGGCATTTCTTCTTTTTGGTCAAATGACAGTTTTAGCAACTGAAGATGACACAGAAGTTACAATCATTCCAACAACACTAACTGGTGGCGGTAAACCTATGTTTCGTCCATTAGAAATTAAGCTAAATCAAGGCGAGACATATTCAATCTTTTCAATTGTTCCAGCGGAAGAAATGGAAGGAATGCCACAACAAGAATTGAGTGGTACGATAGTTAAATCAAATAAAAATATTGCAGTATTTTCTGGACATCAATGTGGTTTTGTGCCGAGGGAAACTCTTGCTTGCGATTATTTTATTGAACAAATACTACCGATAAAATTTTGGGGGAATGAATATTTTCTTGGTTCAATTCAAAAACGTACAAAATTTACTTATCGCATTCTCACGACAGAAAATGGAATTGATATTCGCAAAAATTCAAAATGGGTGGGCAATATAAATGCTTTTCAAGTGTTCGATGATGAAATAAAAGGTGATTATGTACATATTGAAACTTCATCACCAACATTAGTTATGCAATATACTCATGGATTTATGGATATTGATTCTATTGGTGACCCAACTATGATAACAATACGCCCTGTTAACCATTATCAAAAAAAATATACATTAGCAACCCCTTTTGACAAAGAATGGTTACATTTTGTAAATATTTATATCCCTACATCTTCTATTGATAAGTTATTTTGGAATGGGCAAAAAGTTGATAAAAATATTTTTAAGAAAGTTCCTGATACTAAATATTCAGTAGGTAGTCTACAATTAAATTATGGTGTTCATCATCTCGAATGTGATGAACCCTTTGGTGTTACAAGCTATGGTCATAGCAATAAGAAAGATGAGCTTAGCTCGTATGGGCATAGATAATTTAATAATTTGATACAAATAATTGGGGTTCTTTTAGGATGTTTTTAAGAAATCTTATTCTGTGAATTGGTGTAATACCAAATTTTAAAATGTTTTGAATATGTTCCAATGTAGCATATCCCTTATGTTTTGCAAATCCATAATTAGGATATAAGCGATCAGCAACTTCTATCATAAAATTATCTCTTGAGACCTTAGCAACAATTGAAGCTGCTGCAATTGACAATGATTTCGAATCGCCTTTGACGATTGTTTTAAAAGGTTTGTCTGTTGTTCTATAACGATTTCCATCAATGAGTAAGAATTCAGGTTGTGGCACCAGAGTATCAATTGCCTTCTTCATAGCTTCAAAAGTAGCATTTAATATGTTTATCTTATCAATTTGAAGATTATCAACATAGGCCACTGATACCTTGCAAGAGTTTATTATTTCATAATAAGATCGTAACCTTTGCTTGCTGGATAATTTCTTAGAATCCTTAATTTTAATTGAATAATTGATATTATTATTGAAAATAACAGCAGCAGCGAAAACTGGACCGGCTAATGCTCCCCTACCCGCTTCATCAATACCGGCTATTATTTTGTATTTTTTAGAATAAAGGTTTTCTAAATCGAAGTTAGGCATTGTGAATTATTTGTCTTCTATAAGTTTTAAGAATTCATTCCTCAAATTTTGATCATCGAGAAGCAATCCCCTCATAACAGATGTAATCATTAAAGAATCAGTTTCTGAACCTCTAACTCCACGGGCAATCATACAGTAATGCTTAGCTTTAATTACTACACCTAAAGCCCGTGGTTTAATTAATGATTCAATATAATCGGCAATTTGCTCACCTAATTCTTCTTGGATCTGAGCTCTTCTGGAAAACCATTCTACAACACGGGATAGCTTGGATAAACCAATGACATAATCACCTGGAATGTATCCAATGGCACATTTGCCGGTAATTGGCTGCCAATGATGGGAACATAATGACATAACCTCAATTCCTTTTGAGATTATCAATTCATCGACTTTTTTTCTATTTGGAAATACTGTAATCTTTGGTCCTTTTGTGTATCTGCCAATTAAAAGCTCATTGACAAGCATCCTTGCAATACGTAAAGGTGTATTAGTTGAATTTGGATCAAGACGCGATATTCTTAGAATTTCGAGAACCTCAATAAACTTCCTTTCCAATAAATGAATCATTTCTTCTCGTTCTGATTCGCTTATTGGGATATTTCCATTAGCATCAAATAATTTATAGCCTAAGGAATTATAATCAGGGTAGTATTTGGTTACGTTATCAGTAAATTCTTTTTGCAACTCATCTTCACTTAAAGCGAATAAGTCTTTGATTTTCGTATCTTTCATATGTGTATTACTTGATTCTGAATCCATTTAGATTAACTCCATTGATCTTAATACTAATTTCCAAAATACTCAACGTAACTATTCTCTGTCTCCCAAATTTTTATTTTGTATAATTTACCATTAGGAATTTTATCTTCTAATTCTTTCCAAAATGCAATTGCAATGTTTTCAACTGATGGAATTATGTTTATCATAAAATCTACATCTGTGTTAAAATGTTTATGGTCAACTTTGTCAATGATAATATTTTCAACAATTTTTTTTAGAATTTTTAAATCAATAACATATCCGGTATCGGGGTTGGGTTCTCCAGCTATAGTAACCTCCAAAACATAATTATGCCCGTGTCCATTAGGATTATTGCATTTATCGAATACTTCCTTGTTCCATTCGTCACTAAACTTTGGGTTGTGTAGCCTATGCGATGCTGAAAATGTTAATCGTTTTGTTACATATACCATTACAAATTGCTTAATGATTAAACATAAAACAGATTTGTTGACGTCAAACTTATGATTATATTTGTTTTTGGAATTAGGATATACTTAATTAAAACAATGTCAAAATATATAAATTTAATAATTTTGTTCATTTCCTTAATGACTTTTTCTTGTAGCAGTAGCAAATCAACTAAAGTATCACAATTCATTCAAGAGCTACCTACCAAAAATACGAATAAATTAAATTTGGAATTAAAACTTTCAATGAATATTAATTTTGATAATAATAATTACAAAGCAAATGCAGAAATAAAAATTGCTGGTTATGATTCTTTGTCAATGCTAATATCAAGTCAATTTAACTTACCAGTTGCAAGAATATATTCCAGAAAAACATACTTTGCTTTTTATAATTTTTTTGAGGAGCTTATCTACGAAGGCAATCCAAATAAACTATCACTACAAGAAATATTTAAGTTTCCTGTGTCCTTAAACAATTTTATTGATATTTTAATGTGTCAACCATACTCTTCAGCAGATGAATACATTCTAGAACGAATTAACGAAAAGGAGATGAATATCCTATTTTCGAGGATCACTGATAAACTGGAATATGTCCTATATTCTATCAATGAAGCTGGCATTATTCAATATCAAAAAAAAGCATATGATGGTTCAATTATTACGAACATTAGCTATGCTAATTACAAAGACTTTAAAAATATTTATTACCCCTCAAAAATTTCAATTAAACTGATTAATGCAAATGTTGATATAAACGTACTTTCAGCCCAGAAAGTTGAAGTATTCACCACACCATTTAGCTTTACTATTCCAAAAAGTATTCAAAGAGTACAAATCACTGACTAATGAAGGTATTGATAAATATTGAATTTTTTCTACAAATTACCTTCTTATTATATTTCACACAATATTTTTACTGCTTTAGCCAAGAGATTCAAGAAATAGATACTAAAAATTCTCTTAAAGATACATTATTATTGACTGAATCCAAAAGAAGTGGTATTGATACAATAGTATTTTATCGTGCTACCGATAGCATTATATTTGATATTGAACAAAAAATAATGATTTTAAGAGGCAGTTCATCTATTGAAATGAAAAATCAGAAGTTGAGTGCTGAACTTATCGAGCTTGATTTTGAAAGGTCAATTCTAAAAGCTGAAGGAATCAGAGACTCAAATAATAAACTAATTGGAATACCTCATTTTACAGAAGAAGGTGAAGAATATTATGGGAAACACATACTTTACAATTTCAGTACAAATAGAGGTACAATCACATTCGGTGAAACGGAATTAGGGGAAGGTTTTTACTTTGGCTCAAAAATCAAACGCATTTCTGAAAATGAGCTATTTGTGCAGAATGGTTATTATACTACCTGTGATGCTGGTCATCCACATTTCTATTTTGGTTCTCCTAAAATGAAGGTTGCTTTGAGGGATAGAATATTTATAGATCCAATAATTTTTTATATAGAGGACATGCCAATTTTTGGAGTGCCTTTTGGCTTATTTTTCCCGAGTAAAAGTGGTAGACAATCAGGTATAATAGTACCTTCATTTTTTTTCTCACAAAACAGAGGTGTTGTTTTAAATGAATTAGGAATATATTTAGCTTTGAGCGACTATTATGACACTAAATTTTCCATGGATTTTTTTTCAAAAGGTGGTTTTATTCTCAAAAATTATACACAGTGGCACCTTGTCAATAAATTCTCAGGTAATGCACGTATTGAGTGGGGACGAACGCGACTCTCACCAGACCAGGAATTTGAACAAAGATATAGTATAGGTCTATCACATAATCATCAAATCTCCCCTTTTACAAAATTTGATGCAAGTCTAGACTTCCGATCTCAAGATTATAACAGAAATACCAGTTTTAATATTTTTGAAACAACGCAACAAAATATCAGTTCCAATGCATCTTATTCAACAAGATTTGAAGATGGTTCGAGTTTTTCTATTTCATTCCAAAGGGACCAAAATATTATTACAGATGAATATACACAGACTTTACCAAGATTGAGTTATATTATTCCAAATTTGTACCCATTAAGAAATTTAGTTTCAACTACTAATTGGATGCGAGACATAACATTCAGTTATAATACATCATTCCGAAGAGATGAGCAATACAGAAGAATAATACGAAGCATTGAAGAAATAAAGGATACAAATTATCAAAAAACTTTTAAAGCATTAATAACCCACTCGCCTGTTTTATCAATCTCCCCTAAATTTGGTTACTTTACTGTACAACCATCAGTTAGTTTTTCAGCAAATAACTATTTTCGGAAATTAACAAGAAAGTTTAATCCTGAGGATTCCTCATTAATTGATGAATTACAAGATGGTTTTTTTACTGAATATAATTATTCTTTTAATCTATCACTTCAGACAACATTATATGGAATAGTTGATGATAGAAAACCACTGTTTTGGATTTTAAAGCCATCATCAATAGGAATAAAAGCACTACGCCATATGTGGCAACCGAGATTAACTTTATCCTATACTCCTGATCAATCCGACCCAAAATTTGGTTTCTATGGCAAATACTATGACCTAAACCAGAATAGAGAAATAACCTATTCAAGATTCGAATACGATGGTGGTGGTATTGCATCAAGATTTCTTTCCCAAAGTTTATCCTATCGAGATATGCACAGATTCGAAATAAAAAAACCAGGCATCGATACACTACCGGACAAGAATATAGAACTTTTCGAACTAACATTTGCCACTAATTATAACTTTGCAGCTGATTCGATTAGGTTTAGCAATCTAAATCTTACTTTACGCATACCTTCATTAGATGTAATTAATTTCAATTCACGAGCTAGCTTCACTCTTTACGACGAAGCCCCAGTAATAGATCCGAAAACCGGTTTACCAACAGATAATTACCAGCCAATAAACAAATTTTTATTCGAAACCGGTAAAGGACTTGCGAGAATGACCACTTTTGGTATGGAATTATCTACTTCATTTAATTCAAAAGGACTTGGCAGTCAAACCACTCCCCTACATACCTCCAAAGACTCAATATCAATCGGAGAAAGATTTTTAAAAAGAATTGAAGAAGAATACGAAGAAGCAGATATTTTTGGTGATAATACTCCAGGTTATACTCCTTTTAATATTCCTTGGAATTTATCATTTGCTTTGAGTTATTCTTATAACAGTCCTTCGATAAAAAGAATTGATCGAAACTTCAATTTAAGAATAACAGCCTCCTTCTATATCACCCCATCACTCAATGCAGATATTTCAACTCAATATGATTTAATTAATAAAGAATTTTTAGCACCATTAATAAATATACGCAAAGATTTACACTGCTGGTCTCTTAATTTTACTTGGTATCCGAGCGGATTTAATCAAGGTTTTTATCTTAAATTTGCTGCTAAATCATCTATGTTGAGCGATTTAAAATTCGAGCGACGTAGTAGTTACTTATATAGATAATTCTAATAATTTTTAACAAAAATTTTGAAATATGAAAGGAAATTTTTAAATTTAATTATATATTAAATTTAAATGAAAATATGACTAATAAAATTCTCATAATTGAAGATGAATTAGCTATTCTCGAGAACTTAATCGAAATAATAACAACGTTTGGTTATGATGTAATAGCAGCTGATAATGGTAATGAAGGTATAAAATTAGCCATTGAGAATGCACCAGACTTAATTATCTGCGATATTTTAATGCCTGGAATCAATGGTCTCGATGTATTAAAAAAATTACAGGAAAATGAAATTACAGCTTCGATTCCATTCATATTTTTAACAGCAAAAGCAGATAAACCATCAATTCGTTATGGTATGGAACTTGGTGCTGATGATTATTTGACTAAACCATTCACTCCTAATCAGTTACAAAAAGCAATAGAAACACGACTCAGAAAAAAAGAGCAAACATTTGAAGCAATGAATAAAAAAATTGATATACTTAAATCCTCATTAGCTACATCGCTCCCTCACGAATTTCGTACACCCTTAAATGGTATTTTGGCTTCTTCTGAATTTCTAATAAAATATTATGACAATTTACCTATTGAGGATATTAAACAATTACATTTAAATATTCATAATTCAGCTTCAAGATTGCATAGGCATATAGTTAATTTCTTACTTTATTCAGAAATTAATATTCTCAAAAATCAAACCGATTTAGAAAAAAATGAGCAAAACTCGCCCCCTATGTATTTACCATCGGATATTGCCTATGCTGTGTTTTATAAATACGCTGTTATGAATAATAGATATGAAGATTTACATTTTTTATCTAAGGGAAGCAATTACATTAATGTCAAACAGGAGCATTTTTATAAAATTTGTGAGGAATTAGCCGATAACGCTTTTAAATTTTCTGAAAAAGGCACCCCAATAGAAGTCAGCCTTGATTCCAATAACAATAAATTAATAATGAAAATTAAAGATTTTGGCAGAGGTATGACCTATAAGCAAATTAAAGAGATTAGTGCTTATACACAATTCGACAGAAACCTATACGAACAACAAGGTTTAGGCTTAGGTTTAGCCATTGTTATTAAATTATGCAATTACTATGGTGGAGAATTTGCAATCAATAGCGTTCCTAATTCTTTCACTGAAATTGAAATTAAGTTCAAAACCATTTAATCAAAAATATTACCAGTTCCTAACAAGTTATCTGGATTAAATAATCTCCTGATATCTCTCATTATTTCAATTGATTCTGCGTTGAACATCCTGTAAAAGTACTTTTTCTTTAATTTACCAATACCGTGCTCAGCAGATACAGTGCCTTTCTTATCTAAAGAGTAATCAATAATTATATCATATAAATTCAAAGCATTCTTCATATCATTATCAGATGCAGGGAATAAATTTGAATGCAAATGATTATTACCAATGTGCCCCCAGATTGCATATTCGATATTACTTTTAGTAAGCAAATTGTTAATAAAAAGTATATAATCCTTCAAATAATCATCTGGAACAGCTGTATCTGTGCCAATTTTTAATAGTTTTTTTTGAGAAATAATATCATTCACAGCAAGTGGTAAGCGATGTCTAAATTCAGCTAATTTTTTATGTTCATTGTCGCTTAATGCTATCCATGTATGTTGTGTAAGTGAAGTATAATTATCTATCAATTTATACCATTCATTGAGAATCAAATCTTCATTATCTTTTATGTATTCTTGCTCAAACCAGATAGCAGCTATAGCTGATTCCGGAATTTGGGGATAAAATGGCTTTAATAAATTCAAAGATCTGCTGTCAAAATATTCTATTAATCGTGCAGCAATTGTATTTATAATTGAATAATGCTTTTGGTTATTAATCTTACTTAAATCTCTGATTGTCACAACAAAATCAGATAGACTTACAATGTCATTAAAAAAAATTACTCCGCCTATGACATAATCAGGTTTATCAAGCAATTTTAATTCAGCAAGAGTAGTTATTGCAAGTGAACCTTCGCTACCAATAAATAAGTCAATAGCATCCATATTTTTTTTAAGATAATACCCGGAGGCATTTTTAGTGTATGGCATCTTAATATCGTTGAATTCAATTGAGTAGAGCTTGCCCGAGTTAGTTTTAAATTTCAAAAAATATCCATCTGCTATGGCTTCACCCCTACTTAATTTCACTTTTTCATTATCACCGAGAATTAATTCAAGAGATAGGACAAAATCACGAGTAGCACCGTATTTGAATGTTCTCGAGCCGGATGCATTCGTTGCTATATTACCCCCTATCGTACTATTATTTTCAGTTGGATTAGGCGGATAAAATAAGTTGTAATCGTCGAGGAATTTTTCCAAATCAATTAAAGTGATGCCGGGTTGTACTTTGATTGTTTTTTGATTTAAATCGAAGTCGACAACTTTATTCAGCTTTTCCATAGAGATAATTGCCCCACCCTCGGGGACTTTACCACCAGTTAAGCCTGTTCCAGCACCTGATATAGTAACTTTTTGTTTGTTCCTAATACAATTTTCGAATGCTTCTTGAATTTCAGCTATAGTCTCGGGGATATATACAATATCAGCATATCCCTCATAATTAGAGGCATCTTTTAGATAAGGTTTAATTAAATCTTTTTCAGTTTTAATTATCATATATTTAATTAACTTTTTTTTAATATTTTTGAATAATGTATAATACGATTTGAAATGAAATGAATTATATTAGAATTTTAATCATTTCGATCCTTTTTATATCTTCAATAACCAAATCCTTATGTGATGAATTTAGAGTTATAAATTCAATTGAAGAATTCGGATTAAATGCACGCGGCGGTTTTCAACACAATATTTATACAGCAAATTTTTCTCATTTCCAGGATGCTATTGACTGTGGAGTATTTAAATTTGGCAATGGTTTAGGCTATGTTCTTGGTGTAGGATTAGAATATCCTTTGCTTTCCCAGTCCCATTTGGGATTAGCAGTATTTATTTCAGACCGCTCAGGTACATTAAAATTGAATAGTTCATTTCGCTCATATGACACAACTCTTAAGGAAGTAATAGTTATAAACACTGAAAACAGACTTAAAGTCCGTTTGCTATACATTGATATTCAATCAGAATTTTATATGTTATTGATGAAAAATCTATTTAATGGTCCATTAAGAAGCTTTTTTAGTTTACGAATGTCCTTACCCTTGGAACCTAATTTTGAACAAAAGGAAACAATTTTGTCCCCTCAAAATGCTGTATTTAATATAAATGGAATTAGGACACGAAATCGAATTGTCTCCAATGGCAATATTTCAACAATATCATCCCCTGTTTTTGGTATTGGAATTGGTTTGGAAAATATGTTAGATATTGGAAATAACAATTTTTTAACTCAGAAATTAGGTTTTGATTATTGCTTTAATAACTTAACCAGAGATGTAGAATGGAAAACTTACGCCTTGCGTTTAGAGCTGGGTTTGAGATTTTCATTTAGTAAAATTTCTGAGAAAATCACAACTCCACCTATTGAAAAAACGATTGAGGATACTATAATAACTAAAGAAGAAATTACTGCCGAAGAATCAACTATACCTCAAATTTACCCTATGCCACAATTGGCTATAAGCGAAAAATCGCGAAATTTGGAAATATTAACAGGTAACGAACTTTTAGCTACTCCTCCAATTGTTAACGCAATTTTCTTCGAAAGGAATTCTGCTGAAATTCCAAAATTTTATGAATTACAAAAAGGATTAGAAAGCTATTACGACCAAGACCCCGTATATATACACAAATACATACTTCCCCGAATAGTTGATATTATTAAAAAAAATCCAAACTCGAGGATAATATTAGAAGGTACTACCTCAGGCAGTCAGTATGAACCAGAAGGACTCTCATTATCGAGAAAAAGAGCTGAGGCTGTTCAAAAAGCTTTTATCGATCTTGGAGTTGCCAAGAATCTTATATCAATAGAACCAAGAATTTTTCCAAGGGTACCATCCAATCAGGAATTTGAAAAAGGGGTTATAGAAAATCAACGAGTAGATATTTTAGTAATTGATGCACCCTTGCAAGAATATATGAATGTGCAAAAATATGCTGAATTAAATGGTACTATCGAATTTTTTGCCGATTTTACAAATATTCCAGTTGGTCATTTTGTTCATTTTAAAAGTAACTTTTCTCAAGATAGTGTATTGGTTGAAAAGCCAAAGATTATTCCATTAAAGGTAAAACAGCGACTTCAAGATGACAAAGGTTTATATCACTATTTTGGCTTTCTAAAATCTGATACCCTAACAGCAATTCATAAAAATTTAATTGAATTATCAAAATTATCCAGAAGACAGGTTGAACTTAGTTATGATAGATTTGAGGCTGTATTAACCTTTGATTATGACCGAAGTGAACTGAGTAACTCAAACAAGGGATTACTCAAACAATTAGCTGAATTTCTTCCAGATGGTTTCACGATTGTCTTGTTTGGAAGTGCAGATGCATTAGGTAGCGAACAGCGTAATATTCAACTCGAACGAGAAAGAGCAGACGCCGCAGAAAATTATATCCGAAGTATTACACCCAAAAAATTTAAATTTGAACGTATTACAGAATATTTTAATAAATATAGCGAGGAAACTCCACAAGGAAGATTTTTAAATCGATCAATTAGAATTAAATTAAAAAGATAATTATTTTAAATGCCAAAATAAACAAAACCCCAAATCATTATTTAGATAATTTTGGGGCTTTATTTTTCTAAAAAACTTATTCTGAAATGTCTTCGTTCAACAAATCAATTGCTCTTTTGCCCCCCGCCATCTCCACAATAATATCATCATAATAATCAGCGATAGTAGCAACTGAATTAATCGTTGTCAATAATTCATTTTCATCTAAATTAGCACCAGTTATAGCATGAGAAAATGTTATAGTATCATCAAAAAGTAAACCAAATGCACCGTAATGCAATTCTGCGTTTTTTCTTAATAAAAATTTAGCAAGATCCAAATCGATATTAGCGCCGGTTACTAATTGGGAGATACATTCGACGCAAGTATCCTCATCTGTAAATGGACGAACAACTATAATAATCTGTGTTGAACCGAAAGGTATCGTAAACTGACCATCGGTAAATGATAAATGGTCGGGAAAATATTTATCAAGAATAGTTTTAACTTTGGTAATAGTTTTTTCCAGTAATTCAGGTGGAGTATATATAGCGTTTGTATCAGATTTTTTTATTTTATCGTCACTCATTTTTAACCTCTTGTTTGATTGTTAATACTATTTATCACCGGATTCATCTGAACTAGGCAATAATCCCATTTTAGCTTTTAATTGTAATAGCTCATCGTCAACTGTAGAACTCGTTGCAAGCTTCTTAAATTCATCATCGAGATATGTTTTTTCTCCGGCTAATTGTTGAAAAGCTTCAGCTTCTGATTCAAGTTTTTCTATTTTCGTTTCATATTTTTCAAATTTACTAAAAGCATCAGAGCCAACACCGCTAAAAGCTTGAGCAATTTGCTTTTGTGCTTTTGCAGCTTGAGATCGGGCTATTAATGTACTTTGCCTTGCTCGAGCTTCTTCAAGTTTTGCCTTCAATTGATCGAGTTGCTGTCTTAATTTATTTGTCATAGCTCTAGATTGTTCGAGGACAGGCTGTAAATCATTTACATTTCTAAGACTTATAGCTTTTTTCTCAAGAGCCGCTTTTGCCAAATCTTCTCTTCCAGCGGATAATGCCTGCATAGCCTTTTGTTCCCAATCAATTACATCTTTTCTTGCTTTTTCGATTTTACGTTCGAGCAATTTTTCGTTTGCAATAGCTGATGCAACATGCAGGGTTGTCTTGTTGACTGATTCCTCCATCTCGATTATCATCTCTTTAATCATTTTTTCTGGATCTTCAGCTTTATCGAGTAAATCATTGATATTTGCTTTGAAAATATCAGCTATACGATTAAATATTCCCATAAAAACCTCGTTTCTATTAAAAAAATTATTCTGAATCGATTGCTTATAACAAATTTAAAATATACTTTCGAGAATGCGAAAGAATTTATTAATTTCGATAACAACTAAATTGACGTTTTATTTTATTTTTTGGAGACCAAATGAAGTTCGATATACAATCAATGCTTGAGCAGGCTCAAAAAATGCAAGCAGAGATGGAAAAAATTAAAAGTGAAATCGCCGAGAAAGTTATCACTGCGGAATCCGGTGGAGGTATGGTCAAAATACAAATTACAGGAGATCTTCAAATAGTAAGTTTAGAATTAAGTAAGGAATTATTGAACGAATCAGAAAAAGAATTTCTAGAGGATTTAATAGTTGCTGCTGTTAATAATGCAATAAAATCAGCACAAAACATGGCAAGCGAAGAAATGAAAAAAATTACTGGTATGCTTCCTAATATTCCAGGATTAAATTTACCATTTTGAGAATAATTTCTATATAGATATGATATACACTTCTGAATCAATAGAAAGAGTAGTTGAGTACTTTTCAAATTTGCCTTCCATAGGTCGTAAAACGGCTTACAGACTGACTATGTTTTTATTAAATCAAAATAGTGATTTCATTGAAAAATTTGCACAATCTTTGATTAATCTTAAACAAAATATTAAATATTGCTCACAATGTTATAATTTTACTGAACTTGATCCTTGTCCAATTTGCAGATCTGAGAAAAGAAATAAATCGATTATCTGTGTTGTAGAAGAACCAGCAGATGTGAATGCAATAGAAAAAACAAACGAATATCACGGCTTATATCATGTATTACAAGGGGTTATTAATCCATTGGAAAACATATCACCGGATGATTTAAAAATTAGAGAGCTTTTACAAAGAATCAAAAGTGACACTGAAGAAGTGATATTAGCTTTAAATCCAAGCACTGAAGGAGAAGTAACAACTCAGTATTTAACAAAAATCCTGAAACCACTTGGTATAAAAGTTACGAGGATTGCTCGCGGTGTCCCAATGGGTTTATCTTTAGAATTTGCCGATGAAGCAACCCTCTCCCGAGCAATTCAAGGAAGGGTCGAGGTATAAGATGAGAGAGCAATTCATTATATTGTTTATATTTGCCTTAATCATCCAAAGTTGTGATTTCTTAACAACACGAACCCCAGAAATACCAGATACTGGTGGTAGTTCTTTCAATGTTCCTTTAGAGCCTGAAACAGTAATAAACAATTTCAAATCGGCTGTGAACGAGAAAAATATGCAAAACTATTTGCAATGCTTCTCAGATTCAAATAGAAACAAAACGGGTTTTTATTTCATACCTACAGCTGAAGTGATGGCTATATATCCTTCAATTTTTCAAAATTGGTCAATTGAAAATGAAAAAAGATATTTCAGCTCAATGATTAATACAATGGCAAACGAAGTTTATCCCGAACTTACATTTTTTGCAAATAGTTTTCATTCCAAATTACCAGATTCAGCGGTATTTATTTCTGATTATCATCTTAAAATCAGAACAAAAAGCAACTCCGTTCCAGATGAATATAAAGGTCGTATTCAATTAACCATTACTATTGATAAATCTGGTTTATGGAGTATCTCTCGATGGATTGATTCTAAATTACACGCTGATTCGATTAATTCAACTTGGAGTTTGGCAAAAGCATTATTTTCAAATTAATCTGATGAACTCATTTAATCAAATAAAATTCTTTTTTATAATTGTTTTTGCATTATTAACAATTGTATTATTTCAAGCATGTATCAATCCTTTTGCTCCTAAAATTGTTGACAATGAAACTCAAAATATTCTTTCAGATCAAAAAACCATAGAAGGTGTTTTCGATAATTTTCGTTATGCATATATGTTCAAAGATACTGTTGTCTATGGCAAATTATTAGCTGAGGATTTTGTGTTTGTATTTCGTAATTACGACAAAGGTATAGATGTATCCTGGGGCAGAAGCGAAGATATGATATCGACTTATAGATTATTTAATGCAACTCAAAATATTGAATTACTTTGGAATAACGTACTAACTCCAAGTGGTGATTCCTTGCTTGTAGAAGTTTCTCGCGGATTTACACTTACAATTATTTTCAATCCTTCAGACATTGTCAAAATTCAAGGGAGAGCCATTTTTCGACTTAAAAGAAATGATACAAACTCACCTTGGTTAATTATACTTTGGAGAGATGAATCTAATTATTGAGTTTCTTCAAGCATTTGTATTTCCTGATTCTGCCTTGGCTTTAATATATATTCATCAATCAAAACATTGCATTCAGGTAAACATTTGATAATATTAGATATTTTTTCGAAAGGTATTTTATTATTCCGTAAGTTCAATATTTTTAAATTTTTTAGATTACAAATTGTCGCTGGTAAGTCTTTCAAACGATTATTTTCAAGATTCAATTCTGTTAATTTTTCTAATTTACCTATTTCGGGACTAAGCTGAGCTATTCTGTTGTTGGCAAGGTCAAGATAATGTAATTCTTTTAATCCCGAGATAGATGCCGGTAAGTTTTTTATTCGATTGTTTGATAAGTCTAAATATGCAAGATCTTTGAAGCGAGTAATACCTTCTGGGAATTGATTGAATCTGTTGTTAGCCAAACTTAAACTTTTAGTATTTTCAGGAATATCTGCAGGTAAATTTTTTAGTTTTTGCCTGTCGAAATTTAACGATTTTTCCCCGGCAATAGCATTATAAGTATTTGAATTAAGGGATTGCGCCATTAGTAATTTGTTCCCTTCAATTTCATCAACAAGTTCATTCATACTTCTTAAAAGAGCTTCAATAGGTATCGGAGAGCCATCAGGTTGGAATATTATTCTTTTATAAATGGCAAGGGCTTCGTTAAATGAGTCTATAGCATTTTGATAAAATAATTTTTTTTCATTTAAATCATTTTTACTGCGTCCAATATCACGCATAATATAGCCGTAATATTCTTTTGCAACAGCCAACCAATAATCGCTATTACCAACTAATATTTTGCCTTTTTCGATGTATTCGATTGCTTTGTCATAATAGCCTGCTTCTCTGTAACTATTGCTTAGTTTGATAAATCTAATTCCAAGTTCGAATGAGTTTCGCTGAGAAAATAGATATTCCTGATTAAAAATCATTAGTAATATGAATATGGCAGTAAAAATTGTTTTCATTATTGTTCTTTTATAAGGTTAGAAAATTGTTCTCCAAAAATTATATCTTAATCCTAAGGTCAGAGCAAAGTTTGTACGAGAGAGATTAAATTCATTGTCTCTAAAATTATCAGCCCTAAGGATTAATTCTTTGTTCAAAGAATGAAATACTGAAAAAGAAATATATAATTCAATGGGTAAAAAGCGAGCGAAATTACCTGCAAAATATTCGACATCACCACGCAGACCAGACCAATCATAATCAGTGAATGATTTGTTATATATATATCCGTTAGCCCAAAAATATCCTAAACCCAATTTGAAGCCGTCTGTATAATTATCTAAATTAATTATTGGCATAATCCTACCGCTGAATCCAATGGAATGTAGATTTGAATTCCATACTTCCTTTAATTCATAACTTGGCATACCTTGTATAATGCTTGTTGTTATTATACGTGGAGCAACATATTCATACCAAATGTCAAGTCCACGCCAGAAACCAAATAATTTATATACGTTCAAGTTAATTCGGACACCAAGTGAGGGATCATTTGTAACTTTTTGACCATTATTGTTGAGGAAAAGATTTTCGCTTATTGAAACAGAAAGAATTGTTATCATATCAATATCTTGTTCTTCTAGTGCCTTGTATAACTTGCTTATTCTCTCGTAACAGTCTTTATTAAGTTTTTTAATAATATCTAGCTTTTCCTGTTGACAATCTTTAAGTTGTGTCCAATTATCTTGTAATGTATTTAATACTTCCTGGATATGTTTTTTTTCATTTGTAATTATTTGCTGTTGTAGCTGTACTATTTTTCTTTCTGGCTCAGCTAAGACCTGATTATAAAAGTCCCAAGCTATACGGTAATACTTTTTAATAATTTCTATATCAGGTACAGTTAATTCTTCAAGCGTTGGTGGAAAAATTTCTCTTACATTTTCACGTCCACTAAGAACAAGTTGAGTTCGTAAGACAGCGGCAGAATAGAAATACTCCATAACTTTAAGTGCATAAAGTTCTTCACTTTCTTCATAAAGTTCTAATTGTTCGTCAGGTGGAATTTGGCTGACCTTTATCAATGGTACAGCTGCATAAAGAAAATTAGTCCCTATTACGAGTATAATTATTACTCTGATAAACAACATTAATCTACTCCTAAAATATTTCAATTATCAAATTTATTAATAAATAATTTATGTGTTGCGAATTTTTTGGTTTGTGGATAGAAAACAACTTGCCCCTAAAATATTATCGGAATTAAAATTATTTACTTTAAGTTTCAAAAGAATGTTCAGGTAAATCTATTTGAAAAACAGTACCTTTTCCAGGAGATGTTTCTTTGATAAAAATTTTACCTTTGTGATAATCTTCAATTATCCTTTTAGTTAAACTCAAGCCTAAACCCCATCCTCTTTTTTTTGTCGTAAAACCAGGATAAAATGCCTGTCTTTTCGTTTGTAAACTCATTCCCTTCCCGTTATCCTTAACTAAAATACTTACTTTTTTGTTGTTTTTTGTCAGATGAATTTCTACTTGCCCTTTTTTATTATCAATGGCTTCAACAGCATTTTTAAAAAGGTTTTCCATGACCCATTTAAATAAATCTTCGTTAATTTCTGCAAAGACATTGCTTTCGAGAAATCTTTTAATTTCAATTTTAGTCCCAAGATGTGGTAGTCTCTTTTCAAAATAGTTGCAAACTTCATCAATAATCAAGGCTAAATTTTTGACGTTCATTTCAGGTAATGAACCAATCTTAGAAAATCTAACGGTGATAGTTTCAAGTCTATTAATATCTTTTTGCATTTCATTTAATATTTCATCTATTTTTTGTGGGTCATTAATATTTATTTTTAAAACTTCAATCCAAGCAAGTAGGCTTGAAAGAGGAGTACCAAGTTGATGAGCCGCTTCCTTTGACATACCAACCCAAACTTTCGATTCTTCATTTTTTCTAAAATAATCAAAAGCCATATACCCAATAAATACAAATATACCCATAACAATAATTGTAAGGATGGGAAAATATCTCAGGTAATCAACTAATTTAGAATGAGAATAATATAATTTTTGTAGAATTATCCCCATATCCTCTATTTCGATTGTTATAGGCTCATATATAGCTCCCATTTCTTTGATCAATTTAATTAGATATTCTCTTTGTTTATAGGGTGGAAGTTTGGTATCTAAATCAATATTTAAAAGATAAGTTGAGTAAATGGTATCATTAGTAAACTCATCAACGATATATAGGGGATTGTCTTCAGCATCAGTCATTATAACGGGAAATTTGATTGTAGGAGCTATTTCATATAAGTAGAAGTCAATATCCGATGTATTCTGATTTCGTGGGTCGGTATATTGACGGAAAATTTCAGCATAGAAATTGATTGTACGTGTTTCTCTATCAATCAACTCTGTAGATAAATATCTGGCATATAAAATAACAGTAATAGAGATGAACACTGAAAAGGTAAGCAGAATTAATTTTACCTTATTTTTAGTAAGTAAAATCTTAATCACTCTATTGAAAAAATTTTCGAGCAATTTATATATAGTCTATTTAACTAAAAATTCAATATCATCGAAACTGATTTCCTTTTGAGTACCGTTTTGCATATCTTTCAAGATAAATTTTTGGTTTTTGAACTCAAGGTCACCTATAATAATAACGTATTTAGCATTATACTTATTAGCTTCTCTCAATTGAGCCTTAAGTGAACGTCGCATTAAGTCAATTCTTGTGGAAAAATTATTTTCAATGAGTTTTTTTTGTATTCCGATCCCAACTTTTATAAACTCAGGATTAGAACAAGCAATA
This sequence comes from Candidatus Kapaibacterium sp., assembly GCA_938031175.1. GTDB lineage: Bacteria > Bacteroidota > Ignavibacteria > Kapaibacteriales > UBA2268 > CALHGZ01. Next base: position 111,266 of record CALHGZ010000010.1, read on the forward strand.
TAATAGTCACAACTATCTTTAGTTTGTTTAAATAAGTTATCAAGAATTAAAATCAATCTTTCCACCCCCATAGCAAATCCAACAGCAGGTGTTTTCTTACCGCCTAATTGTTCAAACAAGCCATCATATCTCCCACCACCACCAAAAGAGTCTTGTGCACCAAGTTTTTTGCTACGAAATTCGAAAACGGTATGGCAATAATAATCTAAACCTCTGACTAATTGAGATGTAATAGTAAATCTAATATTATTATATTTAAGGTAATCCTGAACTTTGCTAAAGTGATTTAAGCTTTCTTCATCAAGATAATCCAGAATATTTGGTGAATTTTTAATTATCTCTAAATCACCAGTATCTTTAGAATCCAAAATTCTAAGTGGATTAGTTTCCAATCTAAACTTGCTATCCTCAGATAAATCATTTTTGAACTTTTGAAAATATTCTACAAGTGCCTTGCGGTATCTAATTCGAGTCTGATTTGTACCGAGTGTGTTTATAAGCAAATCATAATCATATATGCCACAAGTTTTCAATATTAAATCAGCTAAAATTATAACCTCTGCATCAGCTTCGGGATAAGGTGAACCAAGGCATTCAGCTCCGTATTGATGAAATTGTCTCAAACGGCCTTTTTGTGGGCGTTCATATCTAAAAAAGGGTCCAAAATACCATAAGCGTAAAATAGATGATTGCTCAGCCAATTGATGTTGAATGACGCTACGAACCAAAGCTGCAGTCATCTCGGGTCTTAGCGTAATTGATTCACCACCTTTATCTGTAAAAGTGTACATTTCTTTATTTACAATATCAGATGTTTCACCTATACTTCTTGAAAATACTTCAGTTTTCTCGAAAATCGGTGTTCTTAATTCATTGTAACCGAATAAATTTGAAACACGATGGAATATATCTTCAATATAATGCCATTTGTTAATTTCAGTTGGCAAAATATCTTTTGTACCTCTTATTGATTGTATCATTTGAACTTTGAATAAGTTAAACAATTTTAAATATTTTTCGTTTTACTCATTGACGTAATAACAAAAATAACTAATATTTCAGTGTATTTAATATTATGAATTCTTTTCCTGTTCAAGAATTAGTATTAATTGGGGGAAAATTATACACAGAAAATGAATTAAAATTTGCTCTCGATTTGGTTAATTACATAAAAAATCTTCAATTAGATGAGCATTCAATCATTTTAAGTTTTCTGATGAATGTAGATTTAAAAGACACATCAAAAATCAACATTTTAAAGGATAATTTTGACAATAAATTTATTGAAAAGATAGAGCTTCTGCAAAGAATCGGTAGCATTAATATACCTGACACGGGAAAAAAAATTCAAAAATTAAGAAAACTATTTGTTGAAATAACTAGCGATTTAAAAATTATAATTATAAAGCTTGCAGAAAGACTTGTAAAATTAAAAAACAGCTTTGAAATGGAATTAGATGATTTAGGGAAAATTTCCGAGGAGTGCCTTTACTTATATTCCCCGATAGCGCATCGCTTAGGGATTCGGAAAATATATACACAAATGGAAGATATAGCATTTAGTGTTTTATACCCAAATGATTATCAAAAACTCAATAACATCATTGAGAAAAACCGCAAGGTATATGAGCTAAAGCTAAATTTAATTAAGGGCGATTTGAAAAATTTACTTGAAAAAAATCAAATTGAAGCTACAATACAGTCACGGGTAAAGAGATTATACAGCATTTACCTAAAACTTAAAAATAAGAATACAACTATTGATGAGATATATGATTTGATGGCATTAAGGGTAATTACAAATACAATTGAAAACTGTTATTATACGCTTGGTTTAGTGCATCAAAACTGGATACCAATCGAAGGACGTTTTCGGGATTGGATTAGCTACCCTAAACCAAATGGTTATCGTTCAATTCAAACTACAATAGCAACCAAAAAAGGTGAAAAATTTGAAATTCAAATCAGAACAAATGAAATGCATCGAGAGGCAGAATATGGCTCCGCTGCTCATTGGGCATACAAAGAGGGTATCTCAAAAGCTGATGATTGGACAATCAGACTCAAAGAATTTCTAGAAAATGATGAATACTTTGACAACCCCTATGTCATAATCGATAAAATAAGTAATGAAATAAAAAGGAATTATATAAATGTATTAACACCTAAGGGTGATGTAATTACCTTGCCTGAAGGTTCAACAGCAATTGATTTTGCATATCACATTCATACACAACTAGGCAATCAAATAATTGGTGCTAGAATAAACGGAAGGTATGCAAAACCTAAAAGCAAATTAAATAGTGGTGATGTAATCGAAATAATTACAAATAAAAATGCCAAGCCTTCGAGAGATTGGCTCAATTATGTAAAAACAACAAAAGCCCGTTCAAAAATACTTATTTGGATTAAGAAAAATGAAAGCGAAAAAATTATTTTTGAGGGCAAAAGAATTTGGGAAAAATTCAAAAAAACATTCAAGAAAAAACTGGAAGGCTTTGATGACGATCATATTTTTAAAAACAATCTAAATAAAATTGGTTTCAAATCTGACGAAGATTTTTATTCAGCAATAGCCATCAAATCAATTAAATTAACACGTTCTTTACTAAGAAAACTTTATCCAAAAGCCTTCACAAAAGACAAAAAATCGAAATCTATTGATAAAAAAACAAATGATTTATTGAATCTCCAGCCCAAAATATCTGTTGAAGGTATATTTAATATCGAGACACAACTTGCAAAATGTTGCAATCCGATAAAAGGACAGCCTATCCTTGCTTATATTACAAAAACTTCAAAAATCAAAATACATTCACTTAATTGTCCCTTTATTAAGAGTAAATTTTTAGATAAGGAACGACTGAGAAAAGCCGAATGGCTCGATACAGAATCTAAACAAACAGTCAGATTGAAAATTTTTGGTCAAAACTACGAAAAAATGCTAACTGAATTAATAGAAAAAACAAATGAATTGAAAATCACAATAACAAAAACAGAAAGAATAATAAAAAATAACATAGCACAAATCCTAACTGAATTAGAAATAATAAATTTTAATCAATTACAACAATTTCAGAACAAATTGATTAATTCAAATAACATCAGTTCATTTCAAATTTTATAACAATTTAACATTCATTAATGAAATAATTCTTAAATTGCAAAGCAGCATAATTTAAAATTATGACATAGATTATATGAAAAAATATATATTTATCATCTCATTTGTATTGTTAGCTATATACAACTCATATGCTCAACTGAAAATTATCAGCAATAATGCAAGCAATTATCCAAAGCTTGAGCTCGAATTTCTTGCTTTTGATTCGACAGATAAAATAATGACTGTAATTCCAACTAACTTAATAACTATTAATGATAACAGCAATCAATTTGAACCAATAGAAATTTACTGTGAGCCATTTCAGCCTCAAAAATTATCTTTGCTTATATCGCTTGATTTAGCTATTTCTGATGATTTGGCTAAGCCTAATTTTCACAAAGCAAAAAGTTTAACTTATGAAATCTTCAAACTTGCTACACAAAGAAATGAATGTGCCCTCAGTGGTTTTGACAACTTGAGTTATATATTTTCTGACTTTACTACTAATTTAATTCAACTAGAAAATAGTTTACTTAGATTGAATCGTTCTCGTGGTTCCTATTTTAATGCTGGTTTATTATCCAAACCTGCAGGAGCAATTGAACTAATTAAAGATAAACCCGGTAACAAAATTATATTATTGATAACTGATGCTTCCAGTTCTGCTGATAAAGATAGTATTGTTAAGCTATTAAATCAGTATCAAATAAAACTGTTTGTAGTTAGTTTAAGCCAATATCTATCTGATGATATAAAAGATGCAGTTATAGCAAGTGGTGGAAAATATTTTGTTAATATTCTAGATGGATATGATTTATCGCTATGGGCTAAAGTCATTTATGCCTATTTAAATAATTATAGCCCGTGTAAATTATTTTATGAAACACAGCACAGTTGCGATGATATTCATAAAGTTATAATGTCCATTTCGAAATTTAATATTTCCGATAGTATAACATATAAACCACCAAAAGAAAAACTTACGCATATCAAGCCAACACCAGAGTTTTTGTCTTTTGGCGGAGTATTACCTCCAGCTTACAAAGAAATAAATATTTCTCTTATGGCAGAAAACGATGATATAATAATTGATTCAATAGTTGTTAAAGATTGGCATTTTTCAATAAGTTCAGGTATTTCAGAAAATATATATATACCAGCAAATACCGAACATTTAATAAGGCTGAGATTTACCCCAAGCGATTCGACCTTAATTTTCACCAAATTAATTATTTATTCATCGAATTCATGTTATGGCAATGAGATTCCTATTACTGCTGGATTTCCTAATACAATTCCCTATCAAAGGACAATAAAAATAGAAAATCCCAAATGTTCTGATAAACTTATTGTTGGCGATACTGTAATGATTGAATGGAGCGGTATTTTACCAAAAGATGTTGTTCAACTTGAATTTTCAACAAATAATGGTGCAACATGGGATACTTTAGTCTATGATATTAATGGTCTAAAATATGAATGGATTGTACCTGACAAAGTTTCGGATTCTTGCCTGATTAGGATTATTCAACTTTGGCCTAATAATATTGGCAGAACAATGGACCTACCTCATAATGGTGGTGTCAATTCCGCAATGTTTAATTCAGATGAAACTTTGGTAGTTACTGCTAGTCAGGACTTAACAGCTAGGGTATGGAATGCAAATAATGGTAGAGAATTAATTAGGCTTGTAGGTCACACAAAACCTGTTCTATGGGCAGAATTTAATCATAATGACAAATTAATTGCAACTGGTTCTCAGGACTCAACAATAATAATTTGGGATGCTAATAACGGTAGCATTATCAAGAGATTGTATGCTCACCAAGACGAAGTTAGAGCTGTACGTTTTCATCCATTTAAAGATACAATCGTATCAGTTAGTAAAGACGGATACGTTTTCGAATGGGATTTATTAAGTGGAAGGATAATTGATACTATTGATTACTCACCTATTCATCAATGGTTCGCTGATTATAGCAATAATGGTGAATTATTAGCTATTTCAGGCAATGATAGAAATGTAAAAATATACAACCTTGTGACACGCAGATTCGAAAAAATATTCGATACAGGAATCGTACAACAGGGACTTGGAATTAATGTACATTGTGCTTTTTCTCCCGATGATAAAAGATTAGCTACATCAAGTTGGTTCGGCAAATCAATTATATGGGATATCGAATCTGGGGATACTTTAGCTACCGTTGAGCATATCGATTCCTCTGGTAGTAATAGTGCTATCTTTTTTGCAAGTTTTGATTATACAAGTGATACATTGCTGACTTCAGGATTCGAGCATAAATCAATAATGTGGCATGCACCAACAGGTAAATATATTGCAACCCTACAGGAACATCGAAGTTCAGTAAAAACTGGTATCTTTAATTTTGATGGAATGCGGGTTCTTACCTCAAGTTTCGATTCTACTGCTAAGCTCTGGAACAGGGGTAAGCGTGATATACAAATGGATACAATCGCTTGTCCATTTCAAATTACACGGGCTAAAATTATTGCTAAAGATATAGATTTTGGTCAAGTAGCACTTGCTGATGTCGTTGATACTTCAGTTACTGCTTTCATCGTTAACCAAACAAATGCTCCAATTACGATACGTGAATTAAAAATTGAAGGAATTTCACGAAATGATTTTACAATACTGAGCAATTTCGCACCTTTTACACTTAATTCAAATGAAGAATATGCTCTCGAAATTAGGTTTAGACCTTTGAATCAAGGCGTTAGATTAGCAAAGATAAAAATTGTTATCCCAAATGAAACAATCTATGTAAATCTAACCGGTGAAGGATATCAAACTGATTTACAAACGTTTATCAAGTTCATAGATTTTGGTGAAGTTGTTATAGGTGAACACAAAGATACCACCATAAATCCATTACTAAAAAATAGATTTTTCGATCAAATCAGAATTGATTCTATCGTATTCAGCCAACCTGAAGATTATCATTTTAAAATGCTCAATGTCTCATTTCCAATTAAATTAAATCCTGATGATAATTTTCCTCTTTCCCTTAGATTCATACCTGATAGCAATACTTTGTTCTACTCAACGCTTAATATTTATTCTAACGGACGAGGTTCACCCAATAAAATACCTGTAATTGGTAAAGGAATTAACCCGGTTATTGATACAGTTTTAATTGCAGTAGTTTCTTCTGTTGGTAAACCAGGAGAAATAATTGAAATTCCTCTAATTTGCAAGAATCCATCAGGAAAAGAGTTGAGTGATTCATTTAGAGGAATATTAGCAGATTGCAGTTTTAATTCTACCCTACTTGAGCCAATTGGTTCTGAAATATTAAATGATTACATAGATGGTACAATTAGAACTATTACTTTAAAACTGCCATACAATAAAGAAAATGATACATTGCTTGGTAAGATAAAATTCAAAGTTGGACTTGGCAACGATAGTATAACACAAATTAAAATACTTAATTCAAAACCTATTCATAGTGAACGAATCCATATAATCGAACATTCCGGGAAATTTAAATTAGATGGAATTTGCTCCGAAGGCGGTTCACGTTTATTCGATAGCGAAGGGATGCTTTTCCTATCACAAAACCACCCAAATCCATTTTCAGATGAAACTAATATAAGCTTTGGTGTTATTGAAAAAGGCTTCACACGTTTGCTTCTATTTGATTTATATGGGAATTTAGAAAAAGTTGTCTTCGCTAATTACCTTGAACCTGGAGAATATGATATTAGTATTAAGTCTGAAAACTTGAACTCCGGTTTATACTTTTATGTACTGCAGACACCAACTCAAGTGATAAAGAAAAAATTGGTAATTATCAAGTAAAATAGATTTGCGTAGCGCATAGGGGAATCGAACCCCTGTTTTAGCCTTGAGAGGGCTACGTCCTAACCGCTAGACGAATGCGCCAAATTAAAAAATTTTGTTAATTAACATTTATTTTTGTTATTTTACAAATATAAAGTTTTTATTTGTAATTTCAATAATTGGACTTTTCTGACACTAACTAAATAGGTTATATATGAGAACATTATTAAAATTTAATTCTTTGTTATTTTTAGTATTTATCTCATTTTATGTTTATCATTTAAAAGCAGATGAATATATTGTGGTTAGTAAAGATTTTACTTTATTCACATCAAAAAATTTACAGGGTTATTTAAAGCCTTTATTCACTACAATAGGCGAAAGCTTTAATTCAAATCTTTATAGCACCGCGCTTTATGAGAACCAATGGAGGATAGGCCTCGATATATCCATAAATGGTATGTTCATACCAGATGCACATAAGTTCTTTGATGCCGAACTTCCTATTGCTTATGGTACTGATGTTGTTGATAATGCAATGCTTAAAGATGGAAAACTCTATCGGCAGATAGGAAAAAGTATATCCCAACCAACACTTTACGGAGGAACATCAAATGCAATTTTCAGTGCTCCTCAGAATCCTTCTGGTTCAACATTCGGAGAAGATTCAAATGGCAATATCATTTATGATTCAACTTTTAAATCCGTTGCTTTTGCTGAGGGTAATAATATTGATTTTCTTGCTGGTCTTCCGACAATTCAATTAATAGCAGGTTTTCCAATTGGCACAGAATTAAGATTACGCTTTTGGACTTTCCCGCTTCAAGACCAAATGATGACTTATTGGGCAGCAATACTCAATCAGAGAATTGACCACATATTTGATCTTTTTTATCCAGATACAACTATGGGAATAGCTTTGAACTTTGCATATCACAATTTAGATAGAGGCAAAGGATTCAATATAAATTCATTTGCTTTAGGACTTCACTTCAGCAAAAGCTGGGATATCGGATTTAACCTTTATGGCGGATTGCAATATGAAAATTTATCAGGCGATTTTATGGCTATTCGAGATACTGCAGGTATTAAGCCTACTGATGTTGCAAATAATCCCTACATTGAAGTCCGAGAGCGTCAACCTATAGAATTTAAGATTGAAAGTTTTAACAATTTTCGATTTCTCGGAGGTATAAGCTATAGAGCATCAATATTTGAATTACATGCTGACGCTGCATGGGCTGCTCAACCTGTCGTTACCGTCGGATTGACAATCTGGATAGCTGAGTGGGGTAGAAAATACCGAGAAACTAAGAAAATTGAAAGATTTGAAGAAATCGAAAGAATCGAACGTATCAAAAGAAAAGAGATTATTCAAGATTAATTAAAGGAGAAGAAGATGAAATATATAATATTTTTACCATTTATATTAATAACTATGATTTTATCATCATGTTTTACTGAAACAATTGATGCTTTTTCGACAATTAATTTCCAATTAGTTGCACCATTCCACTCAACTCACGTTGATAAAACTGTGCCAGACACATCAGTAGATTTCACTAATCTTAATAAATACAAAGAATACAAAGACAATAAAGAAAGAATAAAGAAAGCAATGATCCTGCAATTCAATTATTGGCTTGATTCACTTGTATATATAGATAAAGGGGGAAATAAAGTCAACTTTAATCCAAAAGTACCAAATATGCCCGAGATTAAATTTAATCATATTAGATTTTATTTGAGGTTTGCCGATAAAAAAAAGTTCCCCGTCAATGGGGACGAATTTGATGCTGTAAATTATGAATTCAGCAAATCTGATACTACTATGTATTTACTTGGTGAATTTTTAAATGTTGACATTAAAGATTATTTTCGGCAGGCATATCATATAGTTGATGTCAGCGATGATGTTGCACGAGTTATATCCGATGCTGTTAAAAATAGACCAATGTTTTTTATAATTACAGAATATAGCCATATGTCTGATCAAAACCCACAAATCGAACCTAAACGATTCTTCCCATATATTGCAGCACGATTTGATTTAGTAATAAAATTTGAAGTGAGCCTCTAAAAATCATTTAAAATAAACAAATAGCTGGTGGATCTACACGATTCTAACTGCTTTTTCCGTAATTTTGTATTAATTTTCTACAGCAGGAAATAAATATGTTCAGGCTAATATTAATTATTATAACAGCACTTCATCTATTGCAAACTGAAAATACTTTCGATAATGACTATGAATATGAATCCGACTTTTTAAGAATTGGAGACACAGTCTGTTTTTCATATCGATTTTATCCAGGTGATACGCTATTGTATTATATCCATTCTTTTGACAGTATAATTATAGATAATGATAGTCCATTACTTCGCGAGAGATTCGAACGAATCCGCATAATATGCGATTCAATCAATTCTGAGGGTCACTTTTTTCTACGCCAGAATTTAGTTAATTATTTAGCTTATGAATCAACGCGAGAATACAGAAATATAGAGCGAACTACAAGTCCATGGATAAACCGCACAATTGGTTATGAAATAGATTCTTTAGGCAAACGCTTTTCCTATTTTCTTGATGATTCGACAATAGCATCTATAGCCCCAGGGGGTGCTTTTGCACCCCATTTGCTATTCTACTTAGGCGCAAATTGTAAAAGAGTCAATGAATCGTGGAATGTTGAATCACTCGATGATCTACCTGAAAATGGCATACCAGTGCCAATAATAAATCAGGCATCTTTATTCAGGGCAAATGACTATGGTGACACATTAGGAAGAAAGTGCATAAAACTGGAATATATAAAAACTGCTCAGGGTAGTAATTGGGTAAAAACCGACAATGATTTTATACTTGTGACATTAATTGCAAATGGCTTTGGTTTTTTATTTCTAGATAGTCTGGAACGCATACCTGTTCATTATTTTGCTACATTGGAACAGAAGTTAACAATTAATTTTCCGGATGGTACTGTTAAAGGCGGTTTGCATTTTATAAGCACAAACTTTACTCTTGAATATATCAATGATAGAAATCGTAGATTACAGAAAAATATCAAATCCAAGCCAGTCAGAAAATAATATTACCCTCAATATTCTTTTTTTGTAATCATTTTTTCTGAACCAGCAATAGCAACACAAACGGCTGCATCACCAGTAATATTTGTAACTGTTCTTGCCATATCAAGCAATCTATCAACACCTAAAATCAATGCTATACCTTGCGCAGGTATGTTAATAGATTCTAAAATTATAACAAGCATAATTATTCCCACACCTGGTACAGGAGCCGTTCCAATAGAAGCCAGTAAAGCAGTGAGCAAAATAGTCAGTTGTTGACTTATATTCAAATCAAGTCCATATACCTGTGCAATGAAAACAGCAGCAACACCTTGATACAGAGCGGTGCCATCCATGTTTATAGTAGCCCCAAGAGGTAAAATAAAACCGGATACCGACTTTGGTACACCAATTTTATTTTCAACGCAATCAAATGTAATTGGTAATGTTGCAGCACTTGAACTTGAGCTAAATCCTATAATTTGAGCAGTACGGAGATTTCTAAAAAAATCGAGTATTTTATATCTGCCAATAAATTTAACCACTAAGCTATATGTAACAAATGTATGAATAACAAGACCGAGCAATACTGCAAGTATATACCAGATTAATGTTGATAATATCTCGTATCCAAATTCAGCAATTGTTGCAGAAATTAGAGCAAAAACTCCTATCGGAGCAATTTTCATAATAATTTGTACCATTTTAATCATTATTTCACTCACTCCGGAAAAGAAACCTATTACATAATTAGCTTTGCTCTTATCAATAAATAAAATTGTTAACCCAAAGATTAAAGCAAAAAAGACTACTTGCAACATCGCTCCATTAGCCATAGCATTAATGGGATTCTTTGGTACGATTGAAACTATGAAATCAAATATATTAATTTCAAAATGTTCACTTATGTTAATTGGCGTTTCTTCCTGAAATTCAGCCATTAATCTGACACTTGTTTCGTAAGGTACCTTCATACCCGGTTGAACAAAATTACCAATAATTAATCCGATACTGATAGCTATAATGCTTGTCAAAATATATAAGGCAAGTGTTTTAGCACCGATTTTCCCCAGCTTCTTCACATCTTCAAGGCTTGAAGCGCCAATGATTAAAGAGGCAATAACTAAAGGTATAGCTATTAAAGTCAAAAGATTGATAAAAAGAGTTCCTAATGGCTTTAATTGAGTTGCTATTGTTTCATCTTTTGAGATTGATTGTAAATTGTGCAAAAACTCAGACTTTTCATGATAATTTATGAGAATATCTACTCTGTCTTTCTCATTAATATGTTTTTTTATTTTTTGGCGAAGCAAATAAACTTCGTTATTCGAAAATGCGTATTTTTCAGCCCCCTCATTAATAAAAACAGTGATAGTATCCCAGTTATTAATTTCCCTTGATTGTCTAATAAAATCATGATCTGAGTACTTGACATTAATTGAATGATAGTCTATTTTAAATATTATTCCAAATATAGAACCGAGTAATAAAGCTATTAGGATTTGAATATGAAGAGGAAGTATTTTTTCTGGGAGCATTTGATAATTTAATTATTTTAACAGCTAACAAATGCTCGAATATATGAATAAATCGAAAAATATAGCATAGAAAACTAATTTTTATTAATTCTTTGTATTATTTTCTTGGTAATTTGAATAAACTCAGCAACTCGTTCAATGCCTTCAGCTTTGGCAAGAAATTGCTCATAAAAGTTGAGTGCTTTGTCGATTTCATTTTTATTATGATGAGCTAGTCCTAAGATATAATAAGGTTCAGGAAGTGTAGGATCAATCAATATAGCTTTATTTGCTAATTCGATAGCTGTATCATTATTTCCCATATTATAATATAGATATGCTAAATTAAATATAGCTTCAGCATTATCTGGGCGAATTTCAATGGATTTGCTAATGTCAGCTTCAGCAGAATCAAATCGTTTCATTCTCATATAAGACTTACCACGATTAAGATAAGCTTCATAATCATATGGATTTAGACTTATTACTTTTGTGAAATCCATAACAGCTAGTGGCTCATATTTTGAATTTTGAAAAAGCATCCCTCTATTGAAATAGGCATTCGCATAATTTGAATCTAACGCGATGGCTCTATTAAAATCTTGTAAAGCTGAATCAGGCTTCATCAAGTTTTTGTATGCTAAACCTCTATTCACATAAGCTTCAATATTGTTTGGGTCAAGGGCAATTACATTGCTGAATTCTGCAATGGCTTTTTGGAATTCGCCTAAATTTGAATAGACAATACCAATTTTATTTTTTACAATTTTATTATTCGGTAAAATTTTATCAGAGATAATTAAATCATTGAGAGCTAATTGATTTTCATTAATATCAATATAAGATAATCCTCGATTAAAGAATGCATCAAAATTATTACTATCGAGAGATATAATTTTAGAGAAGTCATTAATTGAATTTTGAATTTGCCCGATGAATTTATATGCAAAAGCTCGGCTTAGCATTGCTTCTATTAAATTATCGCTTATTTCGAGTGCTTTTGTATAATCAGCAATTGCTTTTTCATATTGTTTCAAAATGAAATGTGCATTTCCTCTTTTTACATAAGTTCTAAAATCATTCGTATTGAATTGAAGTGATTCGTTGAACATTTCGATTGCATCACTGAATCTGCCCTGTTCTAAATATATTAAGCCGATATTATTATAGGAGCGATGATATGAGTTATCGCAATTTATAGCTTTTTGAAATTCTTGTAAAGCTAAATCATATTTTTTTAAAAAATAATATATTGTCCCTCGATTGTTGAATGCATCAGAATAACAGGGATTTAATTCAATTGCTCTATTATAATCTTTGAGTGCTGAATCGAAAAATGCTTTATTTAGATAGGAATTACCTCTCTTGTAATAATACAATGAATTAAGAGAATCAAGAGCGATTGCTTTGTTAAAAAATTCAATTGATTCATCAAATTTGCTAGCTTCCTGCTTTTCAATTGCCTGATTGTAATAAAAATTAGCTTCTTGGGAATTGATTGTAATTATAAAAAAATTGAATACCAATATTAGATGAATTGGCGAAATCATTTTTCATTTTCTAAAAGTTTATATAAAATTTCGTCATTTCATTGAAAATATTTAAAGGCTAAAATTTATGTGTTTTGGAAATGGAAGGAATATTCCAATTCCACTTCGTTGCTTAAGCTTCTTGTAACGGGACAAGTTTTAACCACATTAGAGAGGAGTTTAAAATCATCATCTTTGAGAACATTAGGATAAATTATCTCCAATGTTAATTTCTTTATTTTCCTGAACGGGACATTAGTCATCTCTTTTGTGACATTGATTTTCATTCCTGTTATATCAATATTATTGTTGCGTGCAACAATTCCCATAATTGTTGCAACACATGAGCCAATTGAAGCGGCCGCTAAATCAGTTGGTGAAATATATTCCCCTTTACCTTGATTATCAAGCGGTGCATCTGTTAAAAATGTTTGTCCTGATAAACTATGCGTGACGGAACAGTGCAAATCGCCGAGGTATTCAATAAATATTTTTACTTTGTAGTCTTCCATAGCTATAGGTTTATGTGTTTTTCAGCATGATAAGAACTTCTAACAAGTGGACCTGACTCAACAATTTTAAAGCCTTTTTGTAAACCAACCTTTCTATATTCATCGAATTCATCGGGATGGACGTAACGTGCAACAGGTAAATGTTGGTTTGTCGGTTGTAAATACTGACCAATAGTGATTATATCAATGTTAATTGCAATTAAGTCATCCATTACTTGGAATACTTCTTGCTTAGTCTCACCTAATCCGACCATCATACCGGTTTTTGTTTTCATTCCTAAATGCTTGGATTCTTTTAAAATATCAAGTGATCGTAGATATTTTGCTTGTGGTCTTACTTTAGGATAAAGGCGAGGTACAGTTTCTATATTATGATTTAAAACATCAGGTTTTGCATCAATGACTCTGTGTAAAGCCTCAATATCACCTTTGAAATCAGGAATAAGAACTTCGATGGTAGTATTTGGACAGAGTTCTTTAATAGCTTTAATAGTTTCAGCCCAAATAGCAGAACCACCATCATTAAGCTCATCACGATTAACTGAAGTAATTACAGCGTGTTTAACGCCCATCCTCATTACCGATTCAGCCACTCTTTTTGGTTCATTCCAATCTAATTCTGAAGGTCTACCGGTTTTTATTGCACAAAACCCACAAGAACGTGTACAAATATCACCCAAAATAAGGAATGTTGCAGTGCCATTATTCCAACACTCATTAATATTTGGACAGTGTGCTTCTTCGCAAACAGTATGCAAAGATTTGGAGCGCATCATTTTTCGAATATTCGAAAAATTAACCCCACCGGGGGCTTTCACCTTTAGCCAGTAGGGTTTTCTTTGTAAATCCTGAAAATCGTCAGGTCTATCTATTTTGTGCATTTATTTACCCATTATATGTTATAATCTATAATGCACCAAGATATGTTCTAAGAGATTTAGAACGTGATGCATGTCTTAATCTTCTTATTGCTTTTTCTTTAATTTGCCTTACTCTTTCACGTGTAAGGTTGAACTTTTCACCTATTTCTTCCAAAGTCAAAGGTGGTCCGTCTAATCCAAAATATAGTTTTATAACCTCAGCCTCTCGTTGAGACAAAGTGGTTAAGACTTGTTGGACTTCTAATCTTAATGACTCTCTTATTAATTCATGGTCGGGTGGTGGTTGATGTTCATTAGGTAAAACATCAAGTAATCTATTGTCCTCACCTTGAACGAATGGAGCATCAACCGATAAATGCCTGCCGGATATTTTTATTGTTTCTGCAATTTCGTTATCAGACATATTTAAATTCTGAGCAAGCTCGGCAGCAGTTGGTTCTCTTTCAAATTTTTGTTCAAGTTCACTGAATTTTTTCCCAATTTTATTTAATGCCCCAACTCTGTTTAGTGGCAATCGGACAATACGTGATTGTTCAGCAAGAGCTTGCAAAATAGATTGTCTTATCCACCATACAGCATAGGAAATGAATTTAAATCCACGTGTTTCATCGAATCTTCGAGCAGCTTTTATTAAACCCAAGTTTCCTTCATTGATTAGATCGCCGAGCGACAATCCCTGATTTTGATACTGTTTTGCAACAGATACAACAAATCTTAAATTAGCATTGACAAGGCGTTCTAAGGCTTTTTGCCCCTCGTAACCACCTTTTCTGATTTTTTGAGCTAATTCAATCTCTTCTTTGGGATTGAGCAATTCGACACGCCCAATTTCTTGCAAATATTTGTCCAGAGATTGACTTTCTCGATTTGTGTACTGTTTAGTTATCCTCATAAATTGCTACCACTTTTTTTGAAATAATCAATACCAATTAATAACGTTTCTGCTATTTGTCTATTGTATTACTTCTATAATTGTCTCATTGTTTGTTTTTATCTATCCGATTCAAAGCTAATATTGTGTAATATTTATCGGACGTTATTAAATTCAATGCTGCTTGTGCAATTTCATCAGTTATGAGCGTGTGTTTTATGTATTCTTCTTCTGTTAAAAATCGATTTTTTATTTCTAATTCGAGGTATTTTTTTATATCCCAAATATTGTTTTTAATTAACTCAGGCTTTTCTTTTTTTAGTTCATTTTGCAATTGTGTTATAGTATTGATTATTCTATCACTATATTTATCCATTTTTGCTTGAGTTTTTATATCCTCGAGTTTTTTGTTAAGCCCGAAAGTATAATCAATATTTTGAGTTTTTAAATATGCCTCGAATTCGCTTATGATCCTCTCATCGATTGAGAAATTTTCATCGAGCTTTTTTAGTTTTGCGGTGTAAATATTAGCAAAATTGAAGAATTTGTTTGTATTTAACAATTCATTTATGAAATTGGATTTTTCCTTCGGTTCTATAATTGTATCAGGGATGATACCGACATATTCATATACTCTTCTTCCATTTTGAGTGTAAAATATAGTTGTATCATGGCTTGGGAAAGTTTCATTTTTTCTTGAATTTTTTACATAGTCTAGTTTCTGAATACATCTACCGGATGGAGTATAATATTTAGCTGTCGTTAACTTGATACTTCCTTTATATGGGATATCAAATACAGATTGAACAAGTCCCTTACCATACGAACGACGTCCAATAATAATGCCTCTATCTAAATCTTGAATAGCACCAGCTACTATTTCACTTGCACTCGCACTATTTTCGTTTATAAGTATTGCTAATGGCTGGTAAGGCAATAGAGGCTCCTTATGTGATCGATAGACAATTTCATCACTTTTATTTCTTCCTTTGGTTTTTACAATTACACTCCCTTTAGGTACAAACAATTCACAAATGGATATTGCAGATTCAAGTAAACCTCCGGGATTATCTCTTAAATCCAAGATGAGTGATTTGATTGTATCTTTATCGGACAATTTATTAATCACAGCTCTAAGCTCTGATTCACAGTTTCTAGAAAATCGCTCAAGTTTGATATAGGCTACATTTTTTTTGATAAATCCTGAGAATGAAACATTTTGGATTTGAATATTTTCTCTTTCTAATCTGAATTTAAGTGTATCTGTAATCCCATCTCTTATTATGTAAAAATCGCAAAAACTACCTGGTTCCCCTCGGGTAAATTGCCTTAGCTCTTTTGTTGATTTATTAATTACAATTGTTGTATCAATCTTATATAACCTGTCTCCTATTCTAATTCCGCTTTTTCTTGCTGAGTACCCATCGCGTAAACCAACAATAGTCATCATGCTATCACGTATTCCAACCGAAATCCCTAAGCCGGTGTATGTACCTGTTATAAGAAAATCTATATCATCTACTTCACTTTGAGTATAATACTCAGTAAATGGGTCAAGGTTTTCAAGTAATCCATCTATACTTGATTTGATCAATTCTTCAGGCGCTATTTCCTCAACGTAGTTTAGCGCAACGTGCTTAAATACAGACCCAAATATTTCGAAAGATTTATTTATGTTAAAGATATTTTTATCAATGGAAGACGTTAGAGTCAGAAATGTAATAACAGACAATATTCCCAGTAAGTATATATTGAATTTCTTCATGTTTAATAAAATTTTAAAATGTGTACCCGGTTAATTTTTCCAAGAAAAATTGCTTCAAGTTATCAGCGTTGATTCTGATTTGATACATAGAATCTCTATCACGCACGGTTACTGTATTATCCTGTAAAGTTTGTCCATCAACAGTAATGCAATAAGGTGTACCTACTTCGTCTTGACGGCGGTAACGCCTACCTATTGCACCACTTGAATCATAACGGACACGTATAATTTTTTGTAAATCCAAAAATAATTTTTCTGCATATTCAGGCATACCCTCTTTATTTACCAAAGGGAAAACCGCAGCAGTTATAGGTGCTATCAAAGGATGTAACCTAAGAACTACACGTTTTTCAATCTTACCATCTTCATTCTGAATATCCTCTTCATCATATGCATCGCATAAAAATGCCATAAATGAGCGTGTAACTCCTCCAGAAGTTTCAATAACATAAGGGATATATCTTTCGTTTGTAACAGCATCGAAATATTCAAGTTTTTTACCTGAAAATTGCTGATGATTACTTAAATCGAAATCAGTCCTTGAATGAATTCCTTCAATTTCTCCCCAACCAAATGGAAATTCGTATTCAATATCGATGGCATAATTTGCATAGTGGGCTAATTTTTCATGCTTTTTAAAATTAAGACGCTCAGCTTTGATTCCGCAGTTAACGAACCATTTCATTCTTTCTTCTTTCCAATATTCGAACCATTCTATTTCGGTACCTGGTTTAATAAAATATTGCATCTCCATTTGTTCAAATTCTCTTGTTCGGAACAGAAAGTTTTTCGTGTTAATTTCATTGCGGAAAGCTTTACCAATTTGGGCTATACCGAAAGGTATTTTCTGTCTGCTACTATCTAATACATTTTTAAAATTTACAAAAATTCCTTGTGCCGATTCTGGGCGTAAATATACAACACTTGATTGATCTTCAACAGGACCAATAAAAGTTTTAAACATTAGATTAAAATTCCGTACCTCGGTCCAATCGCAAGTGCCGGATATAGGATCAGGTATTTTATAATCAATAATTATTTTATAATAATCAAGTGGTTCTTCTGCGGAGTTCAATTTAGTTTCAATTTCATAAGCCAAATCATTTTTCCCTTTTCTTTTAAGTGTATCAATGTAATCTTCAATTAGATTGTCAGCTCTATATCTTGCTTTACTTGTTTTATTGTCAATCATTGGATCACTAAACTTTGATGTATGACCGCTTGCATCCCAGGTGCGTGGATGCATTAAAATTGAAGCATCAATTCCTTCAATATCCTTACGATAAGTCATTGAACGCCACCATAATTCCTTAATGTTACGAAGCATTTCGACACCTAGCTGACCGAAATCCCAGCAACCATTAAGTCCGCCGTATATCTCCGATGATTGAAAAACAAATCCACGTCGTTTAGCTAATGATATTATTGTTTCTAATTTTACCATATTTTTTTAGTTTTTGACTTACTTTGAAAACTGCAAATTTATGAAAAATATCACAAAAATACAGGGAGGGAACTCTATGTGAATTTAAAATCTATATATTTGTTAAATAAATTATTCTATTTGGAATAATTTTGCTGGTTTGTAGGTAATAATATAATTTTCCACTGCGAGTTTAGCGTCATTTGATTTTACTCGCTTAATGGATACATAAATCAATTTTGCTGCAATTTTGAAAATTTCTTTATATCATTTGAATATTCAAACAAGATGTTTGATGCAATTAGATAAAAATGATTATCAGTAGCACCCAGTATTGTTTTTACAAAATCATTCATCCAACTTGTGAAATAAATCAATACAAAGTTTTTAAAAATACTCTGGTAATCAATCAATTGCCCGTTTTGATTGATTATAGCTTCATACTGCTTATATAAAAGATATTCAATAAATTCCAATTCAGCTAAAATATGATCAGGTAGGTCTTTGAATTCATCATTCATCAAAAGACCTGCCCTCGCATATAGTTGCTCTACTTCATTGGTAGATTCACCCATTAATTTGCCATTTTCCAAATAATGTGAGCCATATGGTACAGCCAATACATGATAGGGACCAATAAAAAGCCTCGAGTATTCAATCAAAAGTTGATCTTTTTCTGAATTATTTAATAACTCATTCAATATTTGGGCATTGATTTTATATTTTTCAAATAACTTAGAATTAAGTAATCGTTCATAAATGATAGAGAAGCTTTTTTTATACTCTTCTAAATTTGATATCGGAGAAAAAATAATTTTAATAAATTTAGTTAAATCGTATAAAAAGCTAATTTTTTCTAATTCGTCATTCATTAGAGTTTACTTTTTGTAAATTCCCCGATATAATAAACATTTGGTTTGGTTCCCTCTTCAGAGTCGCCTAAAAATTCTCCTCTATTGTTCTTTAGACGTTTAAATGGATTATTTTTGATTAATTTGCTAACTTCACTTTCCTTATCATCAAAATCACCGAAAATTCTAGCACCAGCTGGACATGAAACAACACAGAAGGGCTGTAAACCAATTCTTCTTCTGTGGTCGCATAATATGCATTTTTCAACTACATATTCTCTTCTGATCGGTTCATAATCGGGATGTTCATATAAATTAGCATTAGGTGGGATAGAACCTGTAATTTTTGATATTTCATTAGCAGAAGATGTACAATTTGCAATTACTTGTTTTCTATTTTTCCAGAAATCATGAACATTCTCTGAATTATAACTGATCACACTATATTGAACATCTTCATTTTGCATACTTCGTACACTATATGGACAAGCATCCATACAACGGCGGCAACCGATACATCTTTCATCATTGTGTAGAGTAATACCTTCATTCGATTTGAACATGGCCTTTGGTTCCACAGGGCAAACTTCAACACATGGTGCGTTAGAACAGTGATTGCATAATACTGGCAAGAATTGATATTTTATATTTGGAAATGTTCCTTCGTAAGAAATATAATAATCAGCCCAATTAAATGTTTGTGAATTGGTACTTGTCTGAGTATTATTTTCAGCTTTGCAGGCAATTGCACAAGCACCGCAACCGGTGCATTTATTTAAATCAATTACCATTCCATATTGTGACATTTTAACCTCTTTATATATTTTACAATTATTTACTTACGATAAATTTAAATGATTCACGGTAAAAACCATTTTCGATAACACCTAAGTATAAGCCATTTTCCAGCTCTGATGTATCAATTTTCAAAGTATGGTTACCAGTTGTCAAGAGATGATTATTTTTAAGAACAAGACTACCATTGACATTAAAGACTTTAAGCGTCATATTAACATTTACATAAGTTGTTATGTTAACTGTGGTATATTCTCGTGCTGGATTTGGATACACGGAAGAAATATTTAAGCTCGGTTGCAATTTTTCAGAATTTTTTTCTATACTTGTTGCGGGTTCAATTTTTACACCGAAAAATCCGCCATTTCGACAAGTTGATCCTGAAAAGCGCTCATATTCGTCAGGTATGATATCATTATTATTACTACCACGTGGTATCCCATTATTAAAATCAAGTGATGCTATTGCACCATAATATTTATGTCCTTGGCCAAAGCATTTTGTAATTGTACCTTCTCGAATTCCCTCCCATAATTTGACTTCTGCTATTATGCTACCCGTAGGTGATGTAATTCTAACTTTGTCACCATCATTTAAATTCAATTTTGCTGCATCTTTATGATTAATTTTTACCACATCAGCCCAGGATTTATCACCGGGATCAACTTTTTTAAACTCATGGTACCATGTGATGTTTTGACTCCTACCTTCGCGATTAAATTTAGACTTGTAATCAATGAAGTAAAATGGATATTCCTTACTATCACCAATTCTTGGAGGTGGTTCATAGTGTGGAACAAAAGCTAATTCTCCTTGAGCTAAATAATTCGAAGCAATTAAGATATCGTCTATTGTGGTTTCGTGTTTATCAGCATGATCTTGTAATACTTTTTTCAAAGTTTCACTGTAAAATTCAAATTTCTTAGTAATCGTACCAAAATTACCCCATAACTTTCTAAATTCATATTTTTTGGAAATAACAATTCCTTCTTCTTTGAATTTTTCCCAACCTCCTATAGTATCATAACTGGGTTTTGTTCTCATTTTTGTAACTATTTCAGCAAATTCAGTGGCATTAGTTGCTGATTGATTTGTTTCAGGATCTTTAATTTCATTGGTTAAATAATTATATAAATTGGGAAATCCCTTTTCATTTAACTTTTCCGCAATATTCCATACAAATTCATTTTCATCAGCTCGTACATCCCACATTCTTTTTATTAGGGGTTGTTGTATTGAGAGAAAAGCATAAGTATTAGCAAAAGAATTAGATCCAGACCATTTCTCAGCGGATGGATGAGCAGCAGGTAATACTATATCGGCATAATGAGTCATTTCACTTGCATTAGTTGTTATATGAACTAAAAAAGGTATTTTAGCTAATACCTCGCTCCATCTTTGTCCCTGTGTACCTGAATAATTAAAGTTACACCAGTAAGCTATACAAATTTTTATATCATAGGGATCATTTTTTAGTAGAGCGTTTGGAACGTTATTTGTAACTACAGCGGAACCAGCTTTGCCTGAAGCTATTGCTGGAAAGTTTTTATAACCTCTTTGGTCAATTTTTTTCATCTTTACACCCGCTTTTGCAATATCATCCTGATAATTTGCTTCACTAGGGAAAGATGTCAAAGAAATCTTATTTGAACGGATTGGACCTCCCTCATTGTCAGTAGAACCGAGAAGTCCATTAAGTGCATGGATAGCCATCGATGTATAAGCACCTCTTGGAGTCATTACTGCTCCTGGTCCGAGCCAAACAGACACTTTCGGTGCAGCTTGTCCCATTCCTCTTGCAATTCTAATGATTTGTTCTTTGGGTATCAAAGTAATCTTCTCAGCCCATTCAGGTGTTTTATCTTTGAGTTCGAGGTTCCACCATTTTATTAATCCGTTAGTATGAACTTCATTAAATACATCTTCATTTAGTTCCTGTCCTGCTATGAATTGATTTTGTCCATTTTTAAAATCACCTACAAATTCTTTGTTCCATAATCCCTCAGTCAATATAACATGTGCAATTGCAGATGCCAATGCACCGTCTTCGCCTGGTTTAATGGGCAACCATTCATGTGATTTTGCTGCTGCTGAGCTAAATCGGGGGTCAATGGTTACTAATGTTGCATTTTGACTTATATGGGAGATTTTATTTAGCATATTTGGTATTTGTCTATTTGAACTAAATGGGTCGGTACCCCAGAAAACAATGTATTTTGAGTTCATTAAATCGTAATCTCTATAACCCCAAAAACCTTCAGTGTAATAGGGTCCAAATTTCTCTGCTTCTGCACATATAGCACTGTGTGAAATATTATTTGGAGAGCCAATAATTTTGGGAAAAATTGAGTAGAGTAAATCGGTATTTAAAGTGGAATATCTTCCACGTAAAAGCAAAAATTTATGTGGTTCATTATTTTGGCGTAATTCAATTAATTTTTCAGCTATGGTATCTAATGCTTCATCCCAACTAATTGGCACAAAGTTTGGATTCTCATTTGGACCTTTTCGTGGATTAGTTCTTTTCATTGGCACTTTGACTCGGTCAGGATCATAAATTTCAAGTGTTAATAAATGTCCTTTAGGACAGACAAATCCATTATTAGACAAAGAACGTTGATTACCACGAACTTTGGTAGCTCTACCATTTTGAACAAAAATTTCAACAGCACACCAAGTGGTACATCCCTGACAAGTTGTCGGTATCCACTTACCATTAATATCGAGTATTGCATCGTAATTACCTGTTTTAGCTTTGAATGCTTTTAAAACAGGCGGTGCTAATAAAGTTCCAGTCGCTAATATTGTGGAATTTACTAAAAACTTCCTACGACTGGATGATTTTAGATCAGAATTTTTTATTTCTGAGTTTAATACTGAATTAGTTTTACTTTGAATCATAAAATTTCCCTTTGATATAGTTGAATAATTAGATTAGTTACAAATTAAATTAAATTGGATTGTTAATCAAGAATTTATTAACACAATTATTTTACAAAATTTATATTAATTTAATATAATAATTAGATTAGGTATAATTAATCTTGATGATATTCACATAAGTAAGTTTAAATTTATTCATAAAAACATTTCAATTAATTGATTAATTTTGATATTTGATGCTTTTCAATGATTAAATGATATGCAAGTTAAAAAGAGTGTTGAAAAAACAGATATTAGCTCATTTTCTGAGCTGAATCAAATTGTAATTGAAGGAGCACGCGAGCATAATCTGAAGAATATAAACGTTCGAATACCAAGAGACAAATTCATAGTTATTACTGGAGTTTCGGGTTCAGGTAAATCGAGTCTAGCTTTCGACACAATTTACGCGGAGGGACAACGACGCTATGTAGATTGCTTATCAGCTTATGCACGTCAGTATCTTGGAATATTGAAAAAAGCAGATGTAGATAAAATTGAAGGTTTATCACCATCAATATCCATCGATCAAAAATCTATAAGTCACAATCCTCGTTCTACTGTCGGAACAGTCACAGAAATTTATGACTATATGCGTTTATTGTTTGCTAAAATAGGTATGCAGTATTGTATTGATTGTAATATTGCTGTAGAACAAAAATCTGTTGATACAATAGTAGATGAAATTCTAGAGCAATATTCTGGTAAACCAATACAGATATTATCACCTATCGTAAGAGGTAGAAAAGGTCATTATAAAGAATTGTTCAACCAGTTTTTAAAACTTGGTTTTACAAAGGTTAGAGTAGATGGCCAATTGCTTGACATTGTGCCCGATATGCAATTAAACAGATATCAAATCCATGATATCGAACTTATTATTGATCGTCTGACAGTGGATAAAAAACAT
This sequence comes from Candidatus Kapaibacterium sp., assembly GCA_938031175.1. Lineage (GTDB taxonomy): Bacteria > Bacteroidota > Ignavibacteria > Kapaibacteriales > UBA2268 > CALHGZ01. Next base: position 135,228 of record CALHGZ010000010.1, read on the forward strand.
ATTCAGCGTATTACTGAATCAGTTGAACTAGCATTGCAAAAAAGTGAGGGAATCGTTATTATAAATACACATGGCAACAATGGATTACCAAAAGACAAAACATTTTCAACTTTGAATTCATGTCCATCATGTGGTAAAGCATATGAAGCTCTTGCTCCTAATATGTTTTCTTTCAATTCACCATACGGGGCTTGTAAAAAATGTGATGGATTAGGTGAAATTCAAAGTTTTGAACCAAATTTACTAATTCCAGACACTAATTTATCTATTGAAAACGGGGGTATAGCACCTTTGGGTAAATTCCGACCTAATTATTTATGGTCTTTGGTTGAGGCATACTGTATCAAGAGGGAAATTGATTTATCTAAACCTATCAAGGAATTGAGTCAAGAAAAACTACATTCTCTACTTTATGGAGGTAATTCTGAAACAATTGATGTAAATTATCAATTCCAAACGGGAACAGTATCTAAATATAAACAAACATTTAGTGGACTTATTGAAATTCTTAATCATCTATATGAAACAACCCCAAGCAAATCCAAAAAAAGAGAACTTGAAGAATTTATGTCAACCACTGTATGTAATGTATGTAATGGTGGGAGACTCAAACTTGAAAATCTAGCTGTAAAGATTTTAGATAAAAATATACATCAACTTTCTTTAATGGATATTAAGACTTTACATTTATTTTTTTCTGCTCTACCGGAAAAACTTAACAAAAGAGATAGAATCATTGCAAATATGATCATAAAAGAAATAACTGAACGATTGCAATTTATGTTGGATGTGGGTTTATCATATTTATCAATTAACCGTCCATCAAGAACACTATCAGGTGGAGAAGCTCAAAGAATTAGATTGGCTTCTCAAATCGGTTCAAAATTAGTTGGTATCACTTACATTTTAGATGAGCCAAGCATCGGCTTGCACCAGCACGACAATGGGAAATTAATTAGCTCACTTAAAACCCTCTCTGAAATGGGGAACACTGTAATTGTCGTAGAACACGACAAGCAAATGATGGAAAATGCTGATTACATTGTAGACATTGGTCCAGGTGCAGGTATTCACGGCGGGAAAATATTAATTTCTGCCTCAAAAGATGAAATTGAACACTTAAGTGAAAATGAAATTAGTAAATCCATAACAATTCAATATTTAAAAAAAATTAAAAACATACCTATTCCGCCTCAACGAAGGCAGGGAAATGGTAAATTGTTAATTCTCGAAGGTGCCAGTGGTAATAATCTAAAAAATATTACCCTTAGATTACCTCTTGGAGTAATGATTTGTATTACAGGAATGAGTGGTTCTGGTAAGTCGTCTTTGATAAACGATACTTTATATCCAATATTAGCACGCCATTTTTACAAATCAAAACTCAAACCTTTACCCTATTCACAAATTACTGGTATCGAGTATATAGATAAAATTATTGAAATTGACCAAACTCCCATAGGACGAACCCCTCGTTCCAATCCTGCAACATATACCGGGCTTTTTACGCTAATCCGTGATTTTTATACTTTACTTCCTGAATCAAAAATAAGAGGATACACTGCTGGAAGATTTTCTTTTAACGTCAAAGGTGGTAGATGTGAAGCATGCGAAGGTGCTGGGTTGAAAAAAATTGAAATGAATTTTCTACCGGAAATTTATGTTGAGTGTGATATATGCAATGGGAAAAGATACAATCGTGAAACACTTATGGTTAAATATAAAGGCAAATCGATCGCAGATGTACTGGATATGACAGTTGAAGAAGCTTTAGAGTTTTTCAAAGATATACCAAAAATAAAAAGGAAATTGAAAGTACTCAGTGATGTGGGGTTAAATTATTTAATACTTGGTCAGCAGGCACCAACTTTGTCTGGTGGAGAGGCTCAAAGGATTAAGTTAGCAACTGAACTTTCCAAAACGGCAACTGGTAAAACTTTGTACCTATTGGATGAGCCAACAACAGGTTTACATTTCGAAGATATTAGTCTTCTGCTAAAATTACTGAACAGATTAACTGACAAAGGCAATACAATTGTAATTATTGAACATAATATGGATATCATTAAATGTGCTGATTGGATTATAGACTTAGGCCCCGAAGGTGGTGACAGAGGTGGTTATATCATTGCTGAAGGTACACCGGAAGAGATTGTAAAAAACAAAAATAGCCTTACTGCTAAATATTTGGCAGAAGAGTTGAAAGCTAATAATTAATTCTAAAAAAAACAATTAATGAATTGGTTTCGAAAGGCGAAGTTGCAAAAAATGTAATTTCAAATGCTCCTGAAATATTTTTTTTCACTGTTTCAAATTCGTAAAATTTAAGCAATGCAGTAGCCTGATTTTCTGTAAAATAATAAATTTTATCATTAACATATTCATAAATAAAAACTCTGTAAGACCTGTTTTTGTATACAGGTTCATTTAAAAGTATAGTGCCAATAGGATTAACAGAATCTACTCTGAATTCAACCTGAGAAATCCAGTCATTTCTACGTGGGAAACCGGGAGTTGTTTTAGAGCTTTTCAGATTAAGATTGAACCATAAAAATGGTAATTGATTAGTTGTGTCAATGTAAATATCATAAGCTAATACTGTGTAATTTGTATCCCAAAAATATGTCTCAATGAACTTATATTTTTCACTGATAGTTATGTTCATAGTCTCAAGCCTATATTTATTGCTTTTTAATGGTGGTTTGTCAATATATGTTATCTTAGGATTTGGCTCAATACCAAGCGAATCTTTGCAGGCATAAAATAGAACAGAACACAGTAAACAGAATATAAGGACTCTATAAATTGAAACCAATACCATAAGTCAGCCCTATTTTGTATGAGTAAAAGGGGTTATTATCATGTGTATATCTAAACAAACTTGATTCAATGCCCAAGATGAATTTATAATCCTCGCTCAGAGACCAATCAAGACCGATAATTCCTCTTCCGATTATTCCGTATTGATTACCACCAGCTGTCATTCCTGCATTGATAGATATATTATCAAATTTTAAAAGATTATATTTTATACCAGCGGATATTGTATAAAAGTTTGGATATTGTGAATACAAAACTTTATAGCCTTGTGAATCAAAGCCTTCGAATTTTTGATAAAAGTATTCTTGCCTGAAATCAGCGGTCAATTCGATATTATCTGCAATACTATAAGCCATTCCGATTCCGCTATTACTGAACCGAGGACGTGACTGATATTCAATATCCGGTTTCAAAAGTGAAAAATATTGATTTCCAAATAAGCTGAACGATAAACCTACTTTAGGTTTTTCAATTTTTATATATTCAACAGTTTGAATTGATAGATTAAGATTTGCTGGTTCTTTCCCAACTTTTAAAATTATCGGGGATAAATACTCTTTTGATTTATCTACGTTTTGTATCGATCTCTCAGCAAATTCATTTTTGTATTTTAAATTTTGAACAGTGAATTGATTGTTATAATCTATAGATGTTTTTTTTCGATTAGATAAATTCGTTTTTCCCGTCAATTGTCTTTCGTCTTGTTTATCAGTCTCAATAGCTGGAATTAAGCTATTAGTATTTCCAGACTCCATTTTTTCAAACGTATTTAGATTTTTATTTGCAATTGAGGTATTATCCTTAGAATTAAAAAAATTAATATAGAGCGTAAAGATCATTGTTGTTAAAACTGCTGCAATTAAGCCTCCGATGATACCTTGTGAATATTTATTAAACACATTATACAATGAGTACAAAATCGAACTGGGATTAGCATTTGGATTAAAACCAAGAGAAGAAAATATACTCATTGTAGCTTTAGCAGATGGAGTTATACTTTGAGCATCAGCCTTGAGGGATTTTTCCATTACAAGATATTTTTTAAATTCAGAGCGAAAATCTTCGTCAGTTGAGAGTTTCAAAACGAATTCATCCTCAAGCTCTGAATTCAGATTCCCATCTAAAAATTCATTTATTAGTTCATTATTTTCCATTCAACACCATTATTTATTATTTTCTAAATCTTTAAGATATGGAGATAATATATCTTTCAGCTTTTCTTTTGCCCGATGTACTCTGATACGTGCATTGCCAACAGATATATTTAGTATTTCGGCTATTTCCTCGTAACTAAGTTCATTATAAACTCTTAATATTAGTGGTTCTTTGTATTCTATTTCAAGCAATTCAATTCCATACTTTATTAAATCTAAGTATTCTTTGTCATCAGAGCTTTTGTGCTGAGTTATAAAGTTTTCAATTTCTTCTAATGGTAAATTAATTTTTGAATTTCTTTTAAAGTTAAGACATAAGTTTCGTGCTATTCTGATTAAAAATCTTTGTATGTTTAATTTTTGGTGTTCGGGATCGATGTATTGATAAAATCTTAAAAATGTTTCTTGAAAAATGTCTTCAGCAATTTCTTTATTTCCTAATATGCGATAGCAGTATGCGTAAATTTTTTGTGAATATCTATCATAAATTTCAGTAAAAGCAAATTCACTGTTTTTTTTATCGAATTTTAGTAAATAAGCTAATTCTTTATCACTATATGTACTGAATTTGTTTTTCATTTAAATAGTAGAAATCTATTAATATATATGCATTGACTCAGTTAATGTTACAATATTATATTAAAAAGGGCAGTCAATACTGCCCTATTTTATGATTACTTCATTTTTATTATTGGTACCGATAAGATTTGATCAAATTGGCTTATTCTCAAAAAGTAATTACCAGCAGGCAATGCTGATAATTCTTCAATAAGATTTAAGCCCGAGGAAATTGATATTGTGGCGATTCTTACCCCAATTGAATTAAAAACAAATAACTGTGTATCTGGCTTGTTGATATTGCAGATCTCTATGTTAATATGATTTTCAAAAGGATTGGGGTATATGTTTATGCAATCAAAACTGTTTGTCATAGCAACAGAAGTTGCTTGCTCAATCGATAGAATTTCAAAATCATCAATAAGTACTTCGGTTATAGAATAAGCTGTTTGTCCTTGAACAGGGACATCTACAACAAATTTGAATTTCATTTTATCAGTTACTTTAATTAAGTCAGTTATTGGAATATCAATTTTCTCCCAATTTGCATAGGGTTTGGTTTGACTGAAAATCAAAATCCATGTAGTTCCATCATTATTGGAAGCATATACCTCAAATTTACCAATTAATTGTATAACCACTCTCGGTATGTTTTGCATCCAGTACCAAAAACGTAAAACTGGTTTATTCATCTTACTCAGGTCATAAGTATTGCTAATTAAAGTGGTTCTCCCGTTTGGCATAAATTGAATATAATTTTGTACGGAACCACCAGCACCGGTAACATAACAATATTGTCCGCCCGGAGTATGATTTGAACCTGTTTGTAGGACTATATTAGAGCCATAAGGTCTGAAATCAATTTCATTTGGTTTAGCTCTTTCCCACTTCCCAGTAGTAGCATTATCATTAACGTCGCCGATTGTAAATCCTGCACTTTCATCTTCAAAATTATGGAATATCTGTCTTTTATAACCTACGAGAAAAGAATAAGGTTTGAACTCACTAAATTTTGAGCTTAAAACTATCTGTTTGTTCGTAAATGGATCTAAAGCAGTAAAATAATATTTTATTATAGTTCCTGCCGGTTGTGGTGGTATTTGTACCGTAAATTTGTTATTTCCCAGAAAAGTTGCCGGTATCATGTTTAATGTATATAAATTATCTGTTGAATATACGAGATAAACGGAGTCCAAAGTAAATTCTTCAAATGGTAAAGTAAAAAGGGTGAAATCAGTTATATATGGGTACTTAGTATTTTGTGTATCATTCAGAGGTTCATGCACAAAGGTCGTAGATAAATACAAGTCAGTTCCAATACCGTGATTATTAAAAGCATTCAAAATGTTTATTAAGTTTGGTGTACCATTAGTTAAATCGCCGTCATCATCGTCGGCAATTAGTGTTTCAAAAAACCATTCACTGAAAGCTAATCCAGTGTTAGGGTCATCAGGTAAACCATATTTTGCAAAATGAGATAATTTTTTGACATACTCAAGCGAGGTCATCATTCTCAGATCCCAAAATGCTCCCCCAAGAATCTGACCATCATAGTGTGATTCTCCCTTTAAACTATCGGGATAGATAATTTTGTTGTTCAAGGTTCTAATGTAGCGGTTGGGTTCGGAGGCAAAAACACCTAAACCCATTTCAGCTTCGTCTAGTATTAAGCAAGAGTTCAAATCTGCCATTGCTTCATTGCAAGTAGCATTAATCATTCCATAAGTTGCACCAAGTTGTTGATATAGTTTTTGATTTATTCCGTGCCCATATTCATGATAAATTACTGCTGGTCCTTCAGCCATTTTAAATTGATTATTACTTAGAGCAATAAATGTGATAGATTCACCATCCCAGAATGCATTAGCGCTTGAACCTTGAAATCTTAAGTTCACTTTAACCTGATAATCCATGCCAGTAAAATTTGGATCTATTGCTTTTATCCAATTATGGACTTTGTTGGTGTGATAAAATAAAATTCTCTCGAATTTATGTGAATTGTTATCATCCCATTCTATATGATGCTTAACGCCTGGAGTTAATGTTCCCTGGTATTGGTTTTTTGTCATACCTTGATCATTAATAATAACTTTGCACCAAGGTCCTTGTAATGTAACATTGATATCAGTTGGTTGAGTTATATTGACTTTGACATTTCCTCTGCTATCGGTTTTTAAAGTGTCCTTGTTTACTACTATATACAAGTCTTCAAAATTATCTGTAACAAAATTATCCATTGGAGATCGTTTTTTTATACTTCCTCTTGCGTTTATTTCTGTGTAAACATTGTGTATTTTGTTATATCTCCATAAAATCTCACCATTGTGTGCATCGACAAATGTCTGATATCGGGCTTGCTCTAAGGGTTGATGAATATCAATACTATAAACAAGATGATAGTATACATTGCCATCTTTAGCAATAGGAAGAATATAATATTTGTGTTTAGATTGAATTGTATGCTCGTTTTCAAATACTTTCAATCCTTTGGTGGCAAAATTTATAGCTTCACTGATCGAAATCTGGGGTTTAGTATCCACTTTTATATCACTATAGTAAACAATACCCATAGCAAATACATTACCTGATTCGCTGATTCTTAATTCAATTTCCGACAACAAGACATCAATTCCTTCGTGAACTTGTATATAAGATACATACCATTTATTTTGAACTTTTGTCGCTCTTACAAATTTTAGATTTCTATGCTCTATCCCTAGTAATGATGCATTATCATGTAAAAACTTATCAGCAGCCTGTTGAATATTGCTTTCATCAATATAATTGTAGCCTGTAATTTTGATAGGCTTACCAAAAGCTCTTTGGAATGTTCCTGTATGTTTGTTAACGACTCCATTCCATAAACCATAGTTATGAACAAATTTTTGCCATTGCTCAGTATTTTTGAGATGTTTAAAATTTGATGAAAAAACCATTTTTTCGCTTTGCACTGGCAGTAATATCTCATTTCTATCATTATTCAATGCATTCGATTTGAAGATTAGGAGAAAAAAGAAAGTAAATAGAATTACTAACCAACCGTTTTTAAATTTTGATATAAGCATCATTTAAGTCCTTTTATAATTAATTAATAAAATCTTTTATTAAATCTTTTATTTTTTAAATAACACAGTAAATGTATAAAATGTTGCAGATGAAAGCAATTTATTTTAATTTTGAAAAATCTAAATAACATTATCAATATCGGTATTGAATGACAAAATCCAAAGAGACACTATTTCAAAAAATCAAAGCAGAACACAGTCAAGGCCTATACGAAAAAAGCGAAGGATTAAAATATTCAGCAAAAATAAGATATTTAATAATAATTTCTGTCGCAATCATAAGTTCACTTTTTTTCTGGTTTCACCTTGGATACAATTTAGAAAGGAACATTTACCAAAATTTTCTACCCGGATATATTTGGAATAATCAGACAATTAAAGCTGAATTCACTTTCCCAATTTATCGTGATAAAAGTGAAATAGAAGAAGATATAAAAAAAGCTATAAGCGAAGCGCCATTAGTTTTTACCCTGAATAAAACAGCAGAAATTGAGGCTAAAAACAAACTCGATACACTTATTGAAAAACTCAAAAGCCCCAATTTCCCTGAAACAAATGATCTATCAGCTATATTTACTGAATCAGCATTAAGATATATAAAAAGATTAAGTTATAATCAAAGAGAATATGAGATAAAACGTGTACATATTGAGCTTAATAAATTTTTATTTAAAATTTACAATCAAGGGTTCATAAATATTTCTGTGAAGTCCATACAAAATCCAATCATAGTTGTAAAAATTCATCCTAACAGTGAAATAGCCCTCCAAACTCAGGGATTATATGACTCACTGTCCTATTTATCGGAAGTGAATACTGTTTTGAAAAGACGTCTCGGGGATTCTTTAATGCCTCTTGTCAGTCAGATTGCATCAAAAATTATGTTTACAAATCTTAATTATTCTAAAATTTTAACTGAACAATCATACGAATTTATAAAATTATCTATTCCTAAAACGAAGGGAATTGTACGAAGGGGTGAAATAATTGTCAACAAAGGAGATAAACTAACTAATGAACAAATTGAGAAACTGAAATCATATATATATTCTCAATTTATCCGCCAGGAAAGTGGATATTCTCTAACTAATTATTTGGGTAGCTTGCTTCACGCTTCACTAGTCTATCTTGTTTTGCTTTTTTATTTATTTCTTTTGAGAAAAAGAATATATTACGATAACTCTCAATTACTCATTTTAAGTTTAATTATAGTATTTGTTGCTCTTCAATCTTGGTTGACACAGCAAATTCCAACAAATTTACCAATAGAATATCTTATTTTAATTCCATCTTTATCAATGCTTGTTGCAATTGTTTTCGATTCACGAACGGCATTTTATACAACCGTTACAATGGCATTATTAATCGCAGGCATTCGCGGTAATGACTATGAGACTTCAACTGCTATGCTCATAGCTGGCTCATTTGCAGCTTATTCTGTAAGGGATATACAAAGTCGGACACAAATTTATTTTTCATTTGTTTTTATAGCAGTTTGTTTTGTTTTAATCATTCTTGCCTTTAGCTTAGAACGTTCAACCGAACTATCGCTTACAATTAATAGAATCATTTTTGCTTTAATTAATTCAGCAATTGCACCACTTGTAACATTTGGATTACTTTTTATTATCGAACGTACAACAAATATAGCAACTGATCTAAGGATCAAAGAGTTTGATAATTTAAATCACCCCTTACTTAATAAGCTGAGTGAAATCGCACCCGGCACTTATCAACATACTTTAACTGTGGCAATAATTGCTGAAAAATCTGCAAGAGCAATTGGTGCAAATCCATTACTAACCAGAGTTGGAACTTATTTCCATGATATTGGCAAAATAAACAAACCTGAGTATTTCGTTGAAAATCAAATAGACTCCGACAGTAAACATGACTTAATTTCACCAAAGAAAAGTGCAACGGCTATCAGAGAACATGTTTTAGATGGCATTGAATTAGCCCGACAATACAAATTACCACAAAGATTAATTGATTTTATACCGATGCATCACGGTACTACATTAATAAAACACTTTTATGCAAAAGCTCTTGAGGAACAAAACAAAGATGAAATTAATCAGGAAGATTACAGATATCCTGGTCCAAAGCCTAACTCTAAAGAAACTGCTATTTTAATGATTTGCGATACAGCAGAAGCTATCTCAAAAATTAGCGGTATCGATAGAGAATCATTCGAGGATATGCTAAAAAAAATTGTTTATGATAGAATTTTGGACGGTCAATTTGACGAATGCAATATTACTATGAATGAAATATCAATTATAATTGAAACTTGTACTAAAAATTTAATGGGAGTTACACACCAGAGAAAACCGTATAAGGAAATTCCTCCAAATGATTTGGATACCAACGATTAAAGTTAAAATTTAAAAATGGAATTAAAAAAAAAATTTAATGAACATACTGAATTAATAATCTATTTAGAGCGATTCATTAATTACATAGCTTTCGAACGCGGATTATCAGATAACACTCTTGCATCATATAAAAATGACATTATGAGGTTTATCGAATTCTTGATTCAACAGAATATAAATGATTTCACTAAAAGTGATGAAAAAATTATTAATTCATTTTTGGTTACACTGTTTGATCTAGGTTTGAGCAATTCTTCAAGAGCACGGTATCTCTCTTCCATTAAAAGCTTCTATAAGTTTTTAAGTTATATAAATATAATTCCTAATGATATATCAGAAACAATAGAATCTCCGAAAATCAGAAGAAAGCTTCCAGAGACATTATCTTACGAAGAGATAAACAAAATTATTGAATCCCCTGATACCAATAGTGATAAGGGAATTCGAGATAGAGCAATTCTTGAATTATTATACGCATGTGGTCTGCGAGTATCGGAATTAATAACACTCAAATCAAGGGATTTTCTCCCTGAAATTGGAATAATTAGAGTGTTTGGCAAAGGCTCAAAAGAAAGAATAGTTCCTGTGGGTAGCTCTGCAATTAAATGGGTCGAAAATTATAAAAAAAATGTGCGACCATTATTAGTTAACAAAATTAAGCAAACAGATATTTTATTTTTAAATAAAAGAGGAACCCCATTGACACGTATGGCAATATGGAAGTTTATTAATTTTTACTCCAATTTAGCTGGAATTCAAAAAAAAGTGCATCCTCATATATTTCGCCATTCATTTGCTACACATTTGATTGAAGGTGGTGCTGATTTGCGGGCTGTTCAGGAAATGTTGGGGCATTCAGATATTTCTACAACTCAAATCTACACACATTTAGACAGAGATTATATAAAAGAAGTACATAAAACATTTCACCCAAGAGCTTAAAAAGATAATTCTTACTATATTTGCTATGGCTTATGGTTTGTATAATTATTCAGCGGAAATGATCTTATGAATTGATAATTTATCTTTTTAATTCCCAAAAAGTCGTAGATAAATAATATTAAATCGTCAAGATTGAATTTTTAAAGTTTAAAACATTCAATTAAAGTATTGATATATTTACATTAAAAATTTAAGAAAATTAATTATGAGTTGCAGACAAATTATTTTATTAACTGATTTCGGACCTGATAATTTTTACATATCAATGATAAAATCAGTAATTTACACAATAAAAGAAAATTGTAAAGTTATTGATTTTACTCATTCCATTGAACCTCAAAATGTCAGACAAGCTTCGTTCTTATTAATGTCTTCCCAGCAATATTTCCCACAAAGTTCTATTTTTCTATCAATAGTAGATAGCGAAGTTGGTACTGATAGATTAATTCTTGGAATTAAAGCTAAAAATAAATATTTTGTAGCTCCTGACAATGGATTATTAAGTTTCCTAACAATTAATACCCATGACACTGAAGTATATAAATTAACAAATAGTAGCTTACTACCAAAGTGTATCAGTTCAACTTTTCATGGCAGAGATGTATTTAGTTACTATGTTGCTTATATAGCATCAGGATTATCTTTAGATTTGTTAGGTGAACAAATCAATCCTCAAGAAATAAAAAAATTGAATTTAGAACCAAAATTCGAAAAGAATTCTATAATCGGCGAAGTTATGCACATCGACAATTATGGTAATTTAATAACAAACATTGACAACAATTCTATTCGGGAACTTTTAGGAAATGGAAAAATAAAAATAAAAATTAAAGACTTTAAATTAGAAAATATACATCGGACTTTTTCTGATGTTAATCAAGGAGAATTACTTTCGTACATTGGTAGCTTAAATTATTTAGAAATTGCACAGAATATGGGAAATGCCGCTAAACTTCTTAATGTAAAAATCGGTGATATTGTTAAAATTTTTCTATAACTTTTCAATTCATTAAAAACTTTTGCTTGGATTAGGTTATATTTTTTATCATCATTATAGCCACATAAAAATACATATTTGACTCAACTATAGATACATATAAATTTAAATTACTTGTACTTATTTTTAATAAAAAAAGGAGCTTTGCACATACCAAAGCTCCCAATTTTAATAGATTAAAAAATTATTAAGCGGATAATAAGGATGCCAAAATTAAAGAGACAATAGACATTAATTTTATCAATATATTTAATGAAGGACCTGAAGTATCTTTGAAAGGATCTCCAACCGTATCACCAGTTACTGCTGATTTATGAGGTTCAGAACCTTTGTAATATTTTTTACCATCAATTTCGACGCCAGCTTCAAACATTTTCTTAGCATTATCCCAGGCTCCACCAGCATTAGCTTGGAAAATAGCAAGCAGAACGCCCACAACTGTAACACCAGCAAGCAAACCACCAAGCATTTCAGCGCCACCAAGCAACCCAACAATAACTGGAACAATAACAGCCATCAAACCTGGAGCAATCATCTGGCGGATCGCAGCTTTTGTTGATATTGCAACACACTTTGCATATTCAGCTTTACCTTCTGCCTGATGAAACACTTCTAAATCCTCCTTTGGCCAATCCTTATATTCCTTTTCACCGTGTTTGGTCATCATTTCAAGAGCTTTTTTCAATTCCGGAATTTGTGTAAATTGTCGCCTTACCTCTTGTATCATTGACATAGCTGCACGACCAACAGCACTCATTGCTAACGATGAAAAGACAAAAGGTAATATACCTCCAATAAATAAACCCGCCATAACATATGCTTTAGAAATATCGATTGATTGAATATGAGCTGCGGTCATAAAGGCACCAAATAATGCCAAAGCAGTCAAAGCAGCTGAACCGATAGCAAAACCTTTTCCAATTGCGGCAGTGGAATTGCCAACAGCATCAAGTTTATCAGTTCTGTGCCTTACCTCTCGTGGTAGTTCGGACATTTCGGCAATACCACCGGCATTATCTGAAATTGGTCCATAGGCATCAACGGATAATTGAATTCCAGTAGTAGCAAGCATACCTACAGCTGCTATTGCAATTCCATAAAGTCCAGCAAAATGAAATGCGCCAATTATCGCAAAAGCTATAAGTAAAACAGGAATTGCTGTTGACATAAAACCTGTACTTATTCCGGCAATTATATTGGTAGCACTTCCGGTTAGCGATTGCTGGGCAATTTTTCTTACGGGTGGTTTACCAAGTCCAGTATAATATTCAGTTATCAAACCTATTCCAACACCAGCAATCAATCCGATTATAGTAGCTAAAAACACACCCCAACTATGAATAGTATATGTTATATTATAAAGAGGATCACTGAATTCCCAAACAGCAGGAAGCATCCAGCTAATAATAAAGTAGGAGACTATTATCATTAATGCGGCTGCTATAAACGTACCCACATTTAGAGCTGCTTGTGGGTTACCGCCTTCTTGTACACGGACGAAAAATGTACCAATAATGGATACGATTATACCAGCACCGGCTAAAAATAAAGGTAAAATAACTGCAGATAAACCACCATAAGGTGTTTCAGTAAACTCAGGTATTGCAAAGAATGCGGTTCCTAAGACCATAGTTCCAACTATTGAACCAACATATGATTCAAAAAGGTCAGCACCCATACCAGCAACATCACCGACATTATCGCCAACATTATCAGCAATTGTTGCTGGATTTAGTGGATGGTCCTCTGGTATTCCAGCTTCTACCTTACCTACTAAGTCAGCACCAACATCAGCTGCTTTTGTATAAATACCACCTCCAACTCTGGCGAAAAGTGCTATTAATGAAGCTCCGAAAGAAAAACCTGTAACTACAGTAACAACTTTTATAATTGCTTCACTGGTATTAGAAGCAAAAGCACCAAATAAATGACTGTAAATGATAAACAATAGACTTAAACCAAGGATACCTAATCCAACGACTCCCATCCCCATCACTGAACCACCTGTAAAGGCTATTCTTAAAGCTGTATTTAAACTTTTCAATGCACCATTTGTTGTTCTTACATTTGCTTTCGTAGCTACCTTCATACCAATATAGCCAGCAGATGCTGAACAAATTGCTCCAACAGCAAATGAAATTGCAACTAATGGTGATGAACCTTCAACAGATGCTCCCTGAATAGCTAACAAGATTCCTATTATAACTATGAAAATAGCAATAACACTATACTCAGACTTTAAAAATGCCATTGCACCTTCAGAAATAAAGCCTGCAATTTTTTGCATTTTTTCATTTCCCGGGTCTTGTTTAGATATCCAAACAGCTTTGATTATCATATAGATTATTGATATTAATCCAAAAATCGGAATTAGATAAATTAACGAATCCATAACTTCACACAATATTAGTTAATAATACCCATTACAATAGAAAAAATGAATTTGTTCATAGTAAATTAATTGATTAATGCAATGAAACACTCTAATAAACTTATTGATTTTTCATAATACTTCATAAAAAATGTAGTTAAAGATCTGAATTAAAACTCATATATGTAAAATTTATGTTGTTATAATGTTAATCAAAATTAAAAAAACAAAATGCAAAAATATAAAACAATATTTTATTAACTATAATATTTTTAAGTTTTAAGGTAAAATTGCCGAAAAATAATAAAAAATTGGTTTAATTAATCATTAGAAAAAATGTCATCTAAAGAGCAAGATTACCGTGATTTAAAAACTCAGTATTTGGAACAGAATAACAAATTAAGTTTCATTTCAAATACTGTAAACACTTATCAAAAGACATTGGAACAAATGACAGAACTACTTGAATCTATTTCAATTGGGATAATTTCTTTCGATTCACATGGAAAAACATCTATCTTTAATAATCAATTTCTCAAAATGTGGAAAATACTCGAAGAAGATGTAGAGATTTCCTCTGAAGACGAACTATTTCAAATGATTCTACCAAAAATTAATGAACCAAGCGGATTCTCTAACTTGATAAAAAACATTAATTCTGTTTCTGAAGATGGTTTATACGGTGTTTTATATTTGAAAAACGGTAAAATTTATGAGTTTATCTGCAACATATCTAATAGTCGAACACAACATTTGGGTAGAGTTTGGACATTTACTGATATAACAGAACATATCAATACCGAAAGTAAATACTCAGCTTATTATGAAGAACTCAAAAGTGCTAAACAGAAAATTAAAGAATATAAGTTAAACCTTAAAACAAGCAATGAATTAATAAGAGAATTAAATGAAAAATTAGAATATACAGAAAGTTTAAAAAGTTACTTTCAGGAAAATCTCACAAAAATGATTTTAATTAAAATTAATTCTTTATCGGAAATTTTTTCGCTAATACAAAATCTTGATTTTAACGAAGAACAAACGAAATATTTGAATCAATTACAATTAAACATTGAAGCTATCAAGAATATTCTCTACGATTTAAATAATACAAGCGAAGTCTATTCCAAAAATTTAAGAATAAATCTCAAACCAATTGATTTGAACCTATTTATAGTTGAGTTGAAGCAAAGTTTAGAAAATAGTTTCAAGAGAAAAATTGAGACAATCCATTTACTAGAAAATATGCCAGCAAAATTACTTCTTGATAAAGAAAATATAAAATTCATTATTTCAACCATTTTGCAATATTCGAATTCTCTGATAAATTCAGATGTCAAGATTAATTTCTCCGCAGAAAAGAACAAAAAAAGCCAAAAGTTAATTAACTTATTTATCGAGATGATTTTCAAAAGTCATTCATTGATAGATAATAAAGTTCAAAAGATTAATCAATTAAAGCATATTATTAATAACATCTTTGATTGGGAAAACAATTTAAAACTATCTATTTGTAAAAAATTGATCGATAAAATGGAAGGAGAGATAATTTTTAGTGAATCGGATGAAATGAATACAGCAATAACATTAGTAATAAAAAATATTGTCGTTTTGGACAAAGCATGGAGTATAATGGAAGAATTTGATAAAATAAAAGAATCCGATGAAAAATCATACCATAATGTCTATAAAACAAAATTGGATGAAGAACTAAAAAACGAGCTAAATTTAATTATCAATGATGCAAAATCTTTGTGCCGAAACTTAGTCATTGATGATATTGAAATGTTTGCTAATAAAATACATTTGCTCGGTTTAAAAAACAATAATGAATCATTAATAAATTATGCACAATTATTATTAGATGCAACAAATTCACTAGATATAAACAAAATCAAGATTTTACTTAACGACATAAACAAAAATGTAACTATTTAACATAAGAATTAATTAATGTTTGAGATGAATATAAACACCAAACCACTTATATTAGTAATTGTAAATAATATTGATTTAATTAAGCAAATTGGTAATTTCTTACGCAAAGAAGGATATCGCATTGCAATTGCAACTGAAACTAATGGGGTTGTTGATTTATGTCATAATATAAAACCCGATTTAATTTTACTTGACACTGACACCGCTGGCACAAATGGATTTGAAATATGTAAAGAATTAAAAACAAAATTAGCAACATCTGATATACCGATTATTTCTATAACTTCAAAAATTAATTCTAATGAAATTTTATATGCTTTCAATGCCGGTTGCAATGACTACATAATAAAACCTTTCGATCCAACGGAATTACTTGTTAGAATTAATACGCATATTAAATTAAACAGGTATAAGCTCGAAATAGTAGAAAAAAACAAACAGCTTGAGAGACTTAATATTGAAAAAAATGAACTTTTAGGTATTGCCGCACATGACCTTAAAAATCCAATATATAGTATTGCAATGTTAGCAAAAGTCATAAAAAATGAAAAATCATTGACTAAAGAAGAAATAGAAGAATTTGCCAGCGATATTATAACAACTTCGGAAAGAATGTTAGTGTTAATCAGTAATCTTTTAGATTTGAATAAAATTGATTTGGGACAGGTAATATTAAAACCTGAAGAAATTAATTTAAAAGAACTATTATTTTCGATAATAGAAATCTACAAGGATAGAGCCAGATTAAAAAATATAAAAATTAATTTTCATTCTGATAATGATTTTCCGATTACCATTAGTGATAGAAACGCATTATTTCAAGTTTTTGATAATTTAGTTTCCAATGCTATTAAATATTCATTCATCAATAGAGAAATTTTTATTAATATTAATACAAGCGAATATAAATATATCATATCAATTCAAGATCAAGGACCCGGAATACGCGAAGAAGAAATGCCTAAACTTTTCCAGAAATTTTCAAGATTATCCTCCAAACCGACAGGAGACGAAGATTCCACAGGCTTAGGTTTATCAATTGTCAAACGTTATGTAGATATGCTCAATGGACATGTATATTGCAAAAGCATCTATGGAAAAGGGTCAATATTTTATGTTGAATTACCGATTAAAAAATAATTCTTAAGATACTCAGCTAATTTTTTAATTGCTATGGCTCTGTGAGAAATTGTATTCTTTTCTTTTGGATGCATTTCTGCGAATGATTTTGTATGCCCGTCAGGCAAAAATATTGGGTCGTAACCAAAGCCATGTAAACCCTTTTCTTTTTCTAAGATTTTACCGGTGCAAATACCTTCAAAATAATGCTCGATCCCATTATGAATTAAACATATTATCGTTCTAAATTTTGCTTTTCTCATATTTTCAGGGACGCCTCTCATCAAATCAAGTACTTTTTTACGATTTTCTTCATCACTGGCATTTTCGCCTGCAAATCTGGCTGAATGTACACCTGGAAAATTACTAAGGTATTCTATTTCAAGACCAGTATCATCAGAAATGACAGTTTTTTTTGTCAATTCGAAAAGATTTTTTGCTTTTAAATAGGCGTTTTGTTCTAATGTATCGCCAGTTTCTTTTGTATCTATTTTAACTCCTAAAACCTCTTCAGGTATGAGCACATTCAATCTATTTAAGTTATTATCTTTGAAAATATCTAAAATCTCAATTCGTTTATTTTCGTTATTTGTAGCTAATATTATTTCAACTAAATTATCCATAAAATCTTTTAATAAGTTATTAATGTATAGCAAAAATATCAGAATTTCAAATGAATCACAAAAATTTGATTTTAAATTACTAAAAAGGCTGCTCAAATACACTTCTCCTTATAAATATCAAATCATTTTAGCAATATTTTTGGTCATATTTACCACTGCATTGTTGCCTTTACGACCATATTTGACAAAAATCGCAATAGATACTCATATAGCAAACAATAATTTCAGTGGCCTAACTCTCTTTGCAAGTTTGATTTTTATATTAATTCTTCTTACTTCATTTTTGCAATTCATATTTAACTATATTATGCAATGGTTAGGACAAAAAACTCTTCAAAATATCAGAGTATCTTTATTTAGTCATATAACTAAACTTCCAGTCAGGTATTTCGATAAAAATCCAGTTGGTAGAGTCGTTACCCGTGTTACAAATGATGTCGAAGCACTCAACGAGTTATTTTCGTCGGGAGTAGTAATGGTCTTTGCCGATATTTTGATGATTTTATGGATAATTGCATTTATGTTTTATACAAATTCGGAATTAACTTTACTTTCTTTTGCAATTATACCCCTTTTGGCTTTAAGTAGCTTTTTTTTCAGAAATAAAATAAGGCGTATATTCAGAGAATTAAGAAAAAATTTAGCTGAAATCAATACATTTATCAATGAATTCATTAGTGGTATTTCTACAATAAAAATCTTTTCCGCATTAGATTTAAAAAACCGAGAATTCAAAAGAATAAATGAAAACCAGATGAATCTACAGAAAAAAACTATTTTGTATTATTCACTTTTCTTCCCCACAATCGAAATAATTAGTGCTTTGGGGTTAGGTCTAATCTTATGGTATAGTGCCGGAAGTATCAGTACTGGTGATATAACTGTCGGCGTGTTGATTGCTTTTACTCAATACATTGAAATGCTTTTCAGACCAATTAGAGATATAACAGAAAAATACACTACATTACAAAGTGCACTTGCTGCTTCCGAGAGAATTTTTGAGGTTTTAGATGAAAATACCGAGGAAACTATTAATTTGAAATTCAATGGTAAACAATTAAGGGGTGATATTCTTTTCGAAAATGTATCATTTGCTTACGACGGAATTAATTTTGTTTTGAAACATCTCTCTTTCAAAATTGAGGCTGGAGAAAAAATTGCAATTGTTGGTACCACAGGTTCTGGTAAATCTACAATTGTTAACTTGATTTGCGGTTTATATAAAGCTAATTCAGGTAAAATTTTTATCGATGGTTACGACATAAATTCATTAGACAAAAATACTTTACGTCGTAATATTGCATTCGTTCCACAGGACTTTTTTTTATTCTCTCGCTCTATAGCCGAAAATATTTTATTTGATGACTATAATAACAATGAATTATTAGAATATGCAGCAAAGTTGATTGGATCAGATAGATTTATAAAACAATTTCCCAATAAGTACTATGAAATTCTTCCTGAAAAAGGACTAAATCTATCGACTGGTCAAAGACAGTTAATCGCTTTGACCCGGGCATTTGCATCAAACAGAAATATTCTCATTTTCGATGAAGCAACATCAAATATTGATCCCCAATCAGAAAAACTCATTAATCAATCTATAAATCTTTTGATGGATGGACGTACCACAATTATTATTTCTCATAGATTTTCAACAATTGAAAAAGCAGACAGAATAATTGTTGTAAACAATGGAATTATATCAGCAACTGGAACACATAAAACACTGATGAAAGAGAATATTATTTATAGAAAATTATATGAGTTGAATAAGATTTGATTATAGCATACTTGATTTTTTGCGTATGTACCATTCAGCTGCAAAGCAAAGAATTGCCAAAGCCATAAAATAAAACATATCCCAAATATAAAGATCGTTTCTAATTTTGATAGATTCCTCTATGAATCTGGGGTGGTTAAGAATATCTTCAATAATATTTACGCTTTCTTCAGGTTTATAAAGTTTTCCATTTGTTCTTTCAGCTAAGTTTTTCAATAAAGGATAATTCATCTTTAGATTTTGATATTCAATAAGAATTTGACCAACCGAGAATCTACCTTTGTCAACACCAATTAGCTTATTTTCTATAAATGCTTCTCCTGTAAAAGCATAATCACCAGCAGGAAGATTAGTTACTTTACCAACATATCTTCCATTTGAAATGGGAGTTAGCAAAATTTCTGTTTTTTCTTTCTCACCGCCAATTTTAATATTTAATTTAGCATTATCTACAGGATTATATGCAGCATCATAAACCTGAGCTATGAATTCAACATCTTCAGAAATTGAATAATTATTTTTTGATGTCTTAATTTTAACCTGTTTAGTAGCATCCGAAATAGAAAGCCAATTAATGACATTTTGTAAAAATATAGCAACCACATCAACAGCGTCTTTTGATAGTCTTACAATGTCAGCTGAATATCCAAGAAGTTTCCAGCGATATAAACCATAGCCAAGCAACGCTACTGATTTTTTGTCCTGAAAATGCCGCATTACTATCAATGGTTCTCTTAAAGGGACATTATTTACTTTTATACCTGAAACTAATTCACTTTCTGGTTTAACCCTTACAAAAGTTTCCGTTCTATAAATTGGTGGCAAACGATTCCAAATATTTATGTCCTCTTCGTTGCCGTAAATTCTTATTAAAGGGTTTGTTATAGCATCTAATTTAACATCAGGTGTTGCTAAAAACTCATTTGGACGAGAACTAATTGTATTAAAAGGTAAATAATCCTCTATTAATTTCAGTTTCGAATAATCAGTCATTGCAGAAGCAACAAAGAACAAAGGTTTGCCTTTTTCCAACTCTTTTTTAATAGACAACAATATGTTATTGGGCGTTGAGTTAACTGGAAAACCAATAAAAACAAATATTTCACTACGAGCAAAATCTGCTGATGTTGGAGCAGGTTCGTAAAATTCAGCATCTTTCTTTTGAATATAAGTTTTGACAACAATACCTTCTTCTTTTTGGAATTCGTTTTTAATAAATGATACATCTGGATTTAGTGAGCCACAAAAAATTGCAATTTCTTTTTTATGTTTAAGTATTTCTATGAATTCAGAGATTGAATTATTTTTCTCAGTTATTTCATCTTTCAATGGTTCGATAAATGCAGTAATTTTTTTTATTCCCTCACTTTTAGGAATATATTCAACAACGGAAGTATAATCCTTTCTTTCAGAGTTAATATTAATTTCCTCTTCATGAAATTTTAAATTATTCTCAAAAAGTGCAAGCTTAATTTTAGTATTTCCAAAACCTGAGACATTAAAATTCACATTAATTGGAACTGATTTATTTATATATGCTATTTCATTAGTGATTATGCTATGTATTGAAATATCTTTGGGTTCAGCTGTATCACCAATACCAACTATAAAAACTGGTTTACCAAGTATTTCAACATCATAGAGAGGATTGCTACCAGTATTGAAAGCACCATCAGAGAACAAAACAATGGCTTGTATATTATCTTTCTCGGACTTTTCTAATGCCCAACGAAATGGTTTTGATAAATCAGTCATTTGACCTAAAAAATTTAAAGAATCAAATTTGAAATCAGCAATTTGCCTGATATTATGATCAAAAATAGCATAATATATATCGTCAGGTTTTAATATTGAAAAATCTATTGAATTAAATGACTCCCTGTAAACATCCTTTCTATTAACACGAGCATCTTGGAGGGAGACCGAGATAGAATTGTCTAATAGAACAATTACTTTAGGAGAAATTATCCTCCCAGTTGTAATTGTTAAAACAGGCTCAAATAGAGCAAATAAAAGTAAAATTGTTCCAATTGACCGTAAGACAATTAAAACTGTTTTTTTCTTATTGCTAATTGGTGGAACTGTTCTTATATAATAAGAAATATTGAAAATAATTGCCGCTAAAACTAACAAAATTGCTAACAACCAGTAAAAAGATATATCAAAAGAATATGAAGTCATCGTATTTTTTTCTTAAAAGCGATTATCAGCAATAAATCACGTTTTATGATACAAATAATTTTTAAAAAGTAGAAATAATTCAAAAAAATTTGAATTTGACACGTAGAAAACTTAATTTTGCGTATTCGGGGTGTAGCGCAGCCCGGTAGCGCACTTCGTTCGGGACGAAGGGGCCGGTGGTTCAAATCCACTCACCCCGACTAATGGTTAGCAAATTGAATAAATTTATTTTGCTCAGTTGCTCTAAAATCTTTAAAAACACCTTTAATTATCGATGCCTGTTCCTGCAAATGTCTCTTGTATGAACCAGTAGCTGTGCTTGCACTTTTAGGTCTGCCTACATATATAATTTCCTGATATTCTTTCTTTATTGCCAGAAGATGTGGGAACATATAATTATAAGCACCCATATTTTGTGGTTCTTCTTGGACCCACAGCAATTCCTTTGCATTAAGATATTTACCGACGAATTGATTTAAAAGTTCAAAATGAAGAGGGTATAATTGCTCAATTCGAATAAGAGCTATTTTTTTGATTTCATTCTGGGATATTTCATTCAATAAATCATAATAAATCTTTCCCGAGCAAAAAATAACTTTCTCAACAGACATCGGGTCATCAGCAAAATATTCATCAAAAATCAAATGGAATTTATCGTCGGTGAAGTCATTAATTTTTGAAACTGCAGATGGATGGCGTAGCATGCTTTTGGGGGTCATTAAAATTAATGGTTTTCTGAATGGCATTAGAACCTGACGGACTAATGCATGAAAATATTGAGCGGGTGTAGTTAGATTGCATACAATTATATTTTCCTGTGCACATAATTGTAAAAATCTTTCGAGCCTTGCACTGGAGTGTTCAGGTCCTTGACCATCATATCCATGAGGAAGTAATAATACTAAATTAGATTCCTGTCCCCATTTTGCTTCAGCACAAACAATAAATTGATCTATCATAGCCTGAGCACCGTTTGCAAAATCACCAAACTGAGCTTCCCATAGGGTTAAACTGTTTTTGGCAATAACACTGTAACCATATTCAAATCCCAAGACGCTCAGTTCAGATAATGGGCTATCAAAAATTCTCAAAAGTGCTTGGTTGGTAGAAATATGATTGAGTGGAATATACTCATCTTCAGTGATCATATCTGTCAAAACAGCGTGTCTTTGGCTAAATGTTCCTCTTCTACTATCTTGTCCTGAGAATCTAATCTCTTTGCCCATTAATAATATGTTTCCAAAAGCGAGTGTTTCAGCAAAAGCCCAATCAATTGCAGGTATTTGTGATTCAAACATTTCTTTTCTTTTTTCCAATAGGGCTTTCACTTTAGGATGTATATTAAACCCATTAGGAATTTTTGTAACTGCCTCAGTTATAAGCTTTAATTTTTCATAATCAGTAGAAGTATTCATTGTCTGAAATATCTGGCCTGGCTTATAAAGTGTGGGTTTGATTGGTATTTTGGATTTTAATTTTCTGTCAGTGAAAGCTTTCTCAAGATTACTTTTAACAAGATTTTTGTAATCCTCTGCTGCTTTTGATGTTAATACTTTTTCAAAAATCAATTCTTTTTCATATAGTTCACGAACAGGAGTCATAGACTTAATTTTTTTGTAAAGCAATGGCTGGGTATAAGTAGGTTCATCGGCTTCATTATGCCCGTACTTTCTATAACAAAGCAAATCAATAATAACATCACAATTAAATCTATTTCTGAATTCAATAGCATATTCAGCAGCAGTACATACAGCTTCCGGATCATTTCCATTGACGTGCAAAATAGGAGCTTGTATCATTTTAGCAATATCAGTTGCATAAGTGCTTGAACGAGCAGCAAATGTTGAAGTGGTAAAACCAATTTGATTATTTATTATGATATGAATAGTTCCACCGGTTTTATATCCTTCAAGTTGTGATAAATTGAGCGTTTCAGCAACGATTCCTTGTCCAGCAAATGCGGCATCACCGTGTAATAATATTGGCAATACCTTCGAGTAACTTTTATCTTTGATCTCATTACAATATGCCCTTACCATACCTTCTATAACCGGATCAACCAGTTCAAGATGTGATGGATTGGGAGAAAGAATTATTGAGATAGTTTTATTTGAAGGTGAAACATAAAAACCCCAGTCGCCTAAATGATATTTAACATCGCCTGAACCTTGATATGATTCAGCATCAAATTCTTCATCGAATTCATCAAAAATTTGTTCATAACTTTTGCCAATGTTGTTAACTAATACATTTAATCTACCTCTGTGAGCCATACCAATGATAATTGATTTCAGATCACTTTCTGCTGATTTCTCAAATAATTTATCCATCAGAACTATTACAGATTCGCTTCCTTCTAATGAAAACCTTTTGTGACCGACAAATTTTGTATGTAAAAAGTTTTCAAAGAGTTCAGCATCCACGAGTTTTTTGTAAATATTTAGTTTTTCCTGTGCTGAATATTCAATCGTACTTCTTGTTCTTTCTAATTTCCTTTTTATCCAATCTTTCTTTTCGGGGTCCTGTATATGCATAAATTCAATCCCAATCGGGCCACAATAGGTTTCTCTTAAAATTTCTATGATATCGCGTAATGGTATATTATTTGATTCCCAATTATCATCAGCATGGAAAATTCTATCCAAATCCCAGATTGTAAAGCCGTAATAGGCAGGGTCTAATTCAGGATAATAATATGAAATAGATCCAAGAGGATTAGTCGAGGCTAATAAATGTCCCCTTACCCGATAAGCATTAATCATTTGAGTAACATGTGCACTTTTTTCTATGTTTTCTCTCGGGTCAAAAAGACTGTATCCTCGTTTGTAGTTTACATCAACAGCCCAACGAATTGGTTCGAAGGGAATTTTTAAACTGACAAAAATTTGATCATAGAATAGATCCTCACCTATAAGTAATTTGTTGATATATGCAAGGAATTCTGCAGATTCTGCTCCTTGAATAATTCTATGGTCATAGGTACTTGTTATAGTGACAACCTTTGATACAGCAAGATTTGTAAGTACTTCGGGGCGAACAGCAGCAAATTCTGTTGGATAATCTATAGCACCAGTTGCTACAATTAATCCTTGTCCTTTCATTAATCTTGGACTCGAAAAGGTTGTTCCTATCATTCCTGGATTTGTCAATGTTACAGTTGTATCTTGCAAATCCAATAAATCCAATTTGCCGGTACGAGTTTTCTGTATCAAATCATCAAAAGCAATGATAAACTCTGAAAAATTTAAATTTTGTGTATCTTTTATATTTGGAACAAGAAGTAATCTTGTTCCATCTTTTTTAATTAAATCAACAGCAAGACCGATATTTATTGATTTTCTCTTTATTCTCGCGGGTTTTCCATTTATTTTTGTATAAGCATCATTCATATGAGGATATTTAATCAAAGCCCTTACTAGAGCCCAGAGTAAAATATGAGTAAATGAGACTTTTGGTCTTTTGAGTTTTTGCAGGTATTTGTTCATTATTCGTCTATTTTCATCAAGTACCTTAACCGGGATGGTTCTTACTGAAGTAGCGGTGGGTACTTCAAGGCTTTCCTCCATATTCACGGAAATTTTTGTTTGAATTGAATTAAGATATTCAAATTCATCTGAGCCAACGGTAATCTCAGTTTTATCATCTAAGTCTATTATTTCATGATCACGAATTTTGTCAATTTGGATGTTTTCTTTCCTAGACTTAGATGTTTCAATGGCTAAAATTTTTTGCTTGTAACCTTTTGAATATTCTTTTTCGAAGAATTGACGCCATTCGGGGCTAACTGAATTTTTATCACGTAGATATTGAAAATAAAGCTCTTCTATGAAAGCATCATTTGGATTAATCATATTTTGGTAAAGAGATATTTGACATTAATAATTATAAATCGTTATCTATTTCCTGAAAATGTTTTAGTATTTCATCTTGACTGGACGCATTTATTAATTTGTTTCTGAAAGAATCATTATTTAATATTCTTGAAATCATACTGAGTAAACGTAAGTGATTTCCAACGTTACTATCATGTCCAAGTAATAAAAACACTAACTTAACAGGTTTTCCATCAATTGAATCGAAATCTATTTCATTTTTTAATATAGCTAATGCTGCTACTGAGTCTTCAACAGCATTAGTTTTGGCGTGAGGTAGTGCGATACCTTTACCTACTCCTGTTGACATTAACTTTTCTCTGTCGATGACTTTCTGAACAACATTGTTAATATCTTTGATTTTACCTGATTTAGCAGCTAAGTTGACTAATGTTTCAAGTAGAGAATATTTGTCATTGGTAGCTAAATTTAGCATTATTGAATCTCTATGTAATATGTTAGCAATTCCCATTTATAATCCTGTGTATCAAATTATTGAATACGATTTTCTTTCATCTAAAGCTTATTTATTCTTCATTAATCCAGTTCTGAACTAATGTACTATATTTTTTGGCTAAATTGACGGCTTCTTCATAAGTTGAACTTTCAGATAAAATAGTGAAGGAACCTTTTTCTTTGCTGGGTAATAGTAGAATTGAGCTATTTTCAAAGAAAATTTTTACACCTTCAACGAGTTGACGCTGATAATCTTCGGAATATTCCATAGCTTTTCTCATTATAGTACCTTTATAATCCCAAGGGCAAGGAATTTCTATGCTATATTGGTATCTTTTGGGAAGCATTTCATCGAGTTGCGAAATTTTATAACCGGTTTTGGCAAGCATTTCTAAAATTTTGCCAACAGAAAACATGCCATCAGCAGCGAAAAGAAAATCACTAAAAATATACCCGCCATAAGCACCTCCAACAAATAAAACATTTGGTTCTCTTGTAGCTTCCATCATAGCTGAGTGTGAATTTTTAATCCTGAATATTTCTACATCATAATCTTTGACAATCTCTTCAATTTCGTTACTTGCAACAATCGCTACAGCTATTTTATAAGGTTCTCTGTGACGATTGGTTTCGAGAAAAAGTTTTGTGATGATTGTGAGTAATCTAAGAGGAGAATTCCATACGCCACGTTCATCTATCAACGAAATTTTTTCGGCTCCGGGTTCAAGTCTAAAGCCAAGTTCATAACCGAGGGAACGCATTATTTTACCGGTTTCATCAGTTTCAGGTGCTTCCATTGATGGTTCTGGATGAAATTTACTTGCATCAACATAATCATTTAACGATAAAGCTTCTACACCAAGTTTGCCCAAAACAGAAGGGAATATTGTTGATGCTAATCCAAATGAATAATCCATTAAAATCTTATATTTTCTGCTTTTTATTACCTCAATATCTAATGATTGTAGATATCGATTGACATAAATTTCATTTGTTCTTTCGGGATAACTTATTTGCCCTACTTCATCGTGATGTACCCTTTTAATTTCTTCGCCGAAAAAGAATCTTTCAATAGACTTTGTTTTGGAGATTGGAATGTCCCTTCCGTCTTTACTAAATATGATTATGTCGGTTTTAGTATGGTCTCTTGGTGAACGACGAACATGAAAACCTCCTTCATACCTTCCAGTTCTCATTTCTTGACGTGTTTGAGGAATTGATGTATATTGCAAGTCGTTTACATTTATACCAACAGAAGCCAGACCGGCTGTTATGGATCGCTTCATTATTCTTGACACTTTATCTGGATCACGACTTGCTAAAACTGTTACATTTTTGCCCAAAGTCAATCCATAGGATGCTCCGAGTTTAGCTCCAAATTCAGGATTAATCTCAATATTTGATAGACCTGTTATTCGTGCATCTGTAAACAATTCCCTTTGCCACTTTTCTTCCTGGACTAATGAATGTGATAGAGTTGAACCATGTTCAATTTGTTTGTTAGGCCATAATTTAACATTTGAATTGATTTGAACATTATTTCCAATATTGCAATCATTAGAGATAAATACATTTTCTGCAATTGTTACAGATTCTCCTATGGTGGTACCAGAGCAAACAACATCATCAGTTAATTCTGAAAAAGCTCCAATACTGACATTATCCCAAATCGTAGTACCAGAGAGTTGTACACCTGGGCCAATAAAGACATTATTACCGATAACGGATTCTGTTATGATAGTATGCTCACCAATAGTAACATTGTCGCCAATCACAACTGGTCCTCTAAAAATGACTGTTTTGCTTATGTTGCAGTTCTTACCAATAATTCTTTGTTCATCGGAGAAGTTTATTCCATATAAATTTATTTTACTATGCAAAGCATCTTGCTGACCAATCAAATACTCATTAAGATTACCAATATCTCGCCAGTAACCATCAGCGATATAACCATAAAGTGGCTCGTTATTTCTTAACATTTGTGGGAATAAATCCTTACTAAAGTCATATTCTTCCTGATAAGGAATTAAATCCAAAACCTCAGGTTCAAGTATGTAAATACCTGTGTTAATGGTATCTGAAAATACTTCACCCCAAGAGGGTTTTTCTAAAAATCTTGTTATTGCACCATTATCATCAGTCATTACAATACCGAATTGGAGTGGTTGGTTGACACGTGTTAGCAATATTGTTGCTTTAGCTTTTTTCTCGATGTGAAAATCAAGAGCTGATTTAAGATCGAAGTCGGTTAAAACATCGCCACTTATAATAATAAAGCGTTCTTTTAAATATTCGTAACCATTTTTTACACTTCCTGCAGTTCCATAATCTGCATTTGCAGAAACATAGGTCATGTTAATGCCAAATTTACTACCATCTTCGAAATAGGACTTTATAACATCGGGTTGAAAATAAAGCAGAGAGACAACTTCACGAATTCCGTATTTCTTTAGCAAATTGATAATATGTTCCATCATTGGGATATTACAAATTGGTACCATTGGTTTTGGTATTTTCATTGTTAATGGTCTCAATCTGGTACCAAAACCACCAGCCATAATCACAGCTTTTTTCATCACAAAATCAATTTATTGTTTGACTAAATTATTTCCATTAATTAAAGATCAGGATGTTAAAAATAAGTATAATAACTTTAAAATTATAATTTTTTCGAAAAATAATTGAACAAATTAACCAGCCCTTATTATCTTTGAATTTTAAAAATTCAGGAAATATAAAAATTGATATATAAACGTGTTTACAAACGTAATTTTTAAATTTTTATTCTAATTCATATGAACATTTTAGTAACGGGTGCAACAGGTTTTATCGGAAGTCATATTGCTGACAAACTTATTCAATTAAATCACAATGTTAGATGCACTATAAGAAAATCGAGTAACCTTCGTTGGCTTAACGATAAACCTTTCGAATTAGTAGATGCAAGCCTCAGTAATATTGATTCTTTAAAATCAGCATTACATAATATTGACATCATAATACATTCTGCTGGGTTAACAGCTGCAAAAAATTACGAAGAATACTTGCGAGGAAATCGTGACGGAACTCGTAATCTGTTAATAGCTGCAAAAGAAAGCTGCCCAAATCTGAAGAGATTTGTATTTATAAGTAGTCAAACTGCTGCTGGTCCCGCATCTTCGCTAAATTCACCAATTAATGAATATTCGGAATGCAAACCAATCACATCATATGGAAAAAGTAAATATCTAGCTGAATTAGAGGTACTAAAGTTTAAAGATATATTCCCTATTACTATAATTCGTCCACCAGCTGTATATGGTCCCAGAGATTCAGCTACATTCGATATTTTTAAGGTAATCAAAAAAGGCTTATGCCCTTTAATAGGTTTTAAACCTAAATATGTAAGTCTTATCCATAGCAGTGACTTAGTGGATGGAATAATTTCAGCAACATTTTCCGAAGTCGCCATTGGACAAACTTATTTTATCTCTTCCGAGGATTTTTATGATTGGATTACAATAAATAAAATAATTGCAAAAGCTTTGAACATAAAAAAATGTTACTCTATTAAAATCCCACATTTTTTAATATTGACAGTAGCAGCAATTTCTGGCTTTTTTGGTATGTTCTCAAATAAGCCACCTGTTTTTAACTATGAAAAGGGAATAGACTTTATTCAAAGTTTTTGGATATGTTCAATTGATAAAGCCAAAAAGGAATTGAATTTCAAGCCCAAAATTACTTTAGAAAAAGGTTTAACGGAAACAGCTCAATGGTATATAAATAACCACTGGCTATAAAATGTATATTATTCAGAAAATTTTTGCTTATTTGATTTTCATTTTTGCTTTGTTCATAATTATATATGTATTCGCTATAAATTTGATGAAATCTTCCCTACCAAGGTATTCACATTCAACACAAAAAGTAGCTAGTATTCACGATACAATTCATATATATAGAAACGATTTTTGGGTTCCTCAAATAATTGCAAAAAATGAAGCAGATTTATACTATGCAATTGGTTATTGTCATGCTCTTGATAGACTTTGGCAAATGGATTTTACGTTACGCACCGTAAAAGGCAGATTATCGGAAATTTTCGGGGAAGAAACAATCGAAATTGATTTATTTATCAGAAGTCTAGGATTAGAAGACATTGCTTCTCGTAATTTACAAAAAGCTTCAGAAAAAACTATTTTCATTTTACAATCTTATTGCAATGGAATAAATGACTATATTGAAAAAAATCGCACACACTTAAGTTTTGAGTTTAATGCATTAGGATATTTACCGGATAAATGGACTACACATGATTGTCTATTACTTGGTAAAGGAATTGCTCTTGAATTGAGTATCCCCTTCTGGACCGAAATTACTCTAGGAGAAATAGCTTCTAAGATAGGTATTGACAAAGCCAATGATTTATTAGCAAAATGGAATCCAAATGATCCTTATGTTTTGATAGACTCATTAATACCCCCCAATGAACAAAAGCAATATAAAAAAGTTAGTCATTTTAGATATGATACTACTTTATTCAAAAATTTATCAAAGAGAATTGAATTAGTGCGGGAATTTTTGGGATTTTCAGCATCAAGTACGGGTAGTAATAGTTGGGCTGTTAGCAAACTTCGTTCGCCAAAGTCTACGTCAATATTGGCAAATGACCCTCATCTAAATTTAGGATTGCCACCAAAGTGGTATCCCTTACAGATTATTGCACCCGGAATTAATGTTATTGGATTAACTATTCCTGGCATTCCATTGCCCATTATAGGTAGAAATCAAAATATTGCTTGGGGTATAACAAATATTATGATTGATGATTGCGACTTTTACATTGAACTTATTGATTCAATCGACAGAAATTATTACCTCGATTCTAAAATGAGAAAGCATAGATTTGAATTTATTGCTGATACAATAAAAATAAAAAATAAAGAACCATTTATATATTACAAACGTAAAACCCACCGATCATTTGTAATTTCAGATTTCCATATTTTTAATAATCCGCAAAAAATAATTGACTTAGATACATTCTCAGATAATAAGTATTTTAAGAATACCTGCATTACATTCAATTGGACTTTGAACAATATTAACGATGAATTATTGGCTTTGTATCGCATAAATAAAGCACAAAATTGGAACGAATTCAAAAAAGGTTTAGAGCTTTGGGGTTCTCCTGGTCAAAATTTTACATATATAGATAAAAATGGTAATGTCGGGATCATTCCAGCTGGAGTTATACCGAAACGCGACTTCAACTGTAATCCTAATCTACCAAACCCCGGTTGGCTAGAAAATACAGATTGGCTCGGTTATCACAATCCTAATTATCTCGGTTACAAATACAATCCCAGTTCCAAATATGTTTACAGTGCAAACAATCATACTTCCCCTAAGGTAAGTTCTCATATAAGCTCATATTTTGAACCTTCATCGAGGGCTAAAAGAATAAAAGAACTACTTGATCAAATTGAAAACTTTTCAATACGTGATGCAAAAATTCTGCAGTATGACCTTTACTCTCACTATGCTTTTGAATTAATGAGTCATTGCCTTGAATCATTGAATGCATCAAAGAAAATTATGAATCCTTTGGAACTCAAAGCATTAAATATATTAAACCAATGGGATTACTTCATGAGTGAAAAATCCCCGGCTGCATCTATCTTTAATGCTTTTATTGAAAGATTGATTTATCAAACTTTTGCTGACGAGCTTGGCGAACGTCTGTATAGGCAATATGTCATGGTATCAAATGTACCATTAAGAAAAATACTTGAAATTATCTCAGACCCTTTTAATGAATGGTTTGACAATGTCAATACTAATGAAAATGAATTCCGAAACTTTATAATTTTTAAAAGTTTCCGTGAAGCTATTGAAAACCTAAGCAAGAGTTTTCAAAGTGAAGATATTGATACCTGGAATTGGAGTAAGATTCATAAACTTACTTTGGAACATCCATTTAGTAGAAGTAGTTTCCTTACACACACTGTAACTCTTGGACCAATTGAAATGGGTGGTAATATTACTACTATAAACAACACTGAATGGAGAATTTTTAAGCCATATGATGTAGTACTAGGTGCATCTGCAAGATTTATTGCTGATATGGATAATGATATAGTCTATATAAATCTTCCCGGCGGTGTGGCAGGTGACCCACTTAGCAATCACTATTCTGATCAATTACAAATCTGGGCTCGTGGTGGTTATGTTACACTAAAATACAATAACCAACATAACAATAAATTTTTTCTAAATATGACCTTTATACCTGAGAATTAGACTTTTACCTCATACCAATAAAAGCTACCATTCTACCGGAATTATCTTTATCACGGCGGTAAGAATGAAATCTTTCATCACAAATTGTACAAAACTGTGATATTTCGATATTTGCCGCATTACATCCAATAGCAAGTAATTGATTTTTTAACTCAGCTTTCAGATCAAAATAATACTTACCCCTTACTTTTGTAACTGATTCCGGAAAATACATACAAAATTCAGGACCAACTTCATAACAACATTTTGAAGCACATGGAGATAGATAAAACAGTATATCAGAAGGATTAGAGGAGAACTCATCTGACATCATTTTAATCCCTTTGCTCAAAATACCATTGTATGCACCACGCCAACCACAATGAAATGCACCTATCGCTTTAGATTTGGGATCATAGCATAGAACCGCACAGCAATCTGCAATTTTTATACATAAATAAATCCCAAAAGATTTTGTAATCATACCATCGGAGATACTCTCTTCAAAATTTTTGTCTATTATTCTAACAATATCACTATGTGTTTGTTTCTGAAATATAAAATTTCGATAATTCGAATTGAGAAAACTGGCTAATTTACTTTTATTCGTAAATACTTCATCAGCTGTTATACTTTTATTTTCTGAAACACTAAAACCATTATTTGGAAATAAGTCTTGCATCTTTTCAGTAATACCAGATATAACTTCGTATTTTGCAAAAATAGATGGTCTGATAATATTTAAATCTTCACTCATTTCTTAAATCATATTCAATTATTTGCTGTAATTTATTTATTCCTAAACGATTGGAAATTAAGTTTAATTCTTCAATTGTTAACGGATAAAATGAGACATTAGGCAAATCCCTTAGCTCTTCAGCAATCTGGCGACTGACTTCACCTGTATAAAAGAATTTTATGTCGCATCCTAGTTGTTTCATATAATTTATCATAGCTATATCTTTTGATGGATATTGTTGTGGGCGTCTGTCTGCTAAAATTAAATTAACACCTTTAATATTATTCATTGCGATTATCGCTGTGTATTTGTCTTTTACAATCAGTGTGTTTTTGAATTTCGGTTCGATCAAAAACTGATAATAAACCAACATACATATTAAAAAACTAATTAATATTCTGAATATGAGCGATTTTGTATTAGAAGAAAAAAATATGTAGATTAATGACAAAGATAAAGCAATTGCGATGATTTCAGCATTTTCACTAGTATAATATGTAAATTTAAATTCGCTTATAAATTTGCTGATATGCAAACTGGTATTAATCAAAAATTCTGCACTATACTTAAACAATTCCGAAATTTTAGAATATAATGGATAAGTGAGCAATGAAAATAAACTCCATATATAACTTAATGATATCATTGGTATAATAAGCAAGTTTGTTAGAGGTGCAAAATAAGAATAAACCTGAAAATAATGAGCCACAATAGGCGATACAGCTATTGAAGCTGATAAAGAAAGTGAGAAACCATTCAATAGGTATTTAATAAAAATATTATCAATTCTTACTAACCCCTTTAATTTATTATAAATAGGTGTATAAAAGAATGATATTCCTAATACAGATATTGCCGACATTTGAAAGGAAATTGAATAAATTAATTTTGGATTTACTAATATCGTTAAAAATATTACAAAACTAACAACATTGATTAAATTAACATCCCTTTCTCTGTTTTTAATGTACAGAATTAAGATAGCCATTATAGCTGCTCGTGTTGCTGATGGCTGATAATCAGTTAGTAAAACATATATTAAAATACAAATTGAAAAAGTAATAAATTTTATCCATCGATTTTCAATAAAGCCAAGCAAAAAATAAATTATAACAGCAATTATTCCGATATGCAAACCACTCACAGCAAGGATATGGGCTGTTCCAGTTAAAGAAAAATAAGTTCTATAATCCTTGTTCAAATCAGATTTATCTCCTATTGTTACTGCTTTAATTATACCTGCGATATTTTCATCATATAAATCGTAAATTATAGAGCTGATTTTTTCTGTAACAATTGCTCGAAAGTAATTTAAATTTTTTGATTGGCTTATAAATCCAATATCTTTTGCTTTACTACGTACGAGCCATTGAATATCTTGCGATAAGTAATAGATGTCTTCAGGAAAATCAGTCGGTAGCTGTTTCTTAGCAGGTAATCGCACGTAACAATTTGCAAATATCTTATTCCCAACATTGATAGTTTTATTGTCATCATTCAAACTTGTAATTATGAGCAAAATCTTTGTATTTTCTTGCATTGGCAAAATTTTTGTATCTAAAGAGCCAACAGCTATACATCTTGCGAATTTATCAGTTCTTTTAGAAATCTTCAATATCTCACCTTTGAATAC
Organism: Candidatus Kapaibacterium sp.; assembly: GCA_938031175.1. Lineage (GTDB taxonomy): Bacteria > Bacteroidota > Ignavibacteria > Kapaibacteriales > UBA2268 > CALHGZ01. The sequence goes on from CALHGZ010000010.1 coordinate 170,121, forward strand.
TGCTGGTATTTCATCGATCACTTTATTAGGGCGCCTGATTTCAATTGACTCAATATCTTTTGTAACTAATAAACCAATCACTGCTAGAACTGAAAAATATGTTAATAATTGTCTGTTTTTATAAAGCGAAAAAACTATTATGATTAATAAGAAGAGGAAACTTAATAAATAAACAATGTCATTAGCCCAAAATAAAAAATATTTAAATGAGAAAATAAAAAACAAAAGTAAAATTAATGATTTAAATGCAGGTATTTTTGAAAAATTAATCATTGTTGAAATATTATAAACATCAAAATAAAAAGTATTTAATATTTTTTTTGATGAAATTTATTAGATTAATTTTAAACTAAACTATGATTATTTTTGTTAATTAAAAAAATTAAGTTTTAAAAACTCATAAAAAAATCAAATGTGTGGAATAATAGGATATATAGGAAATAGGCAAGTTTCAAATGTATTAATAAACGGATTGAAGCGTTTGGAATATCGTGGCTATGATTCTGCTGGATTGTGCATACTGGAAAATGGTAATTTAGAAATATTGAAAAAAGCAGGTAAAGTTTACGAACTTGAAAAATTAATCAACCACCAGCAATACACCTCGACTATAGGAATCGCACATACTCGCTGGGCAACTCATGGTGAACCAAACGATATAAATGCCCATCCCCACACAGACTGCAACTCTAAAATAGCAATTGTTCACAATGGTATCATAGAAAATTATTTTTCTATTAAAAAACAATTGCAAGCTAAAGGTTTTACTTTCAAGTCTGAAACTGACACTGAAGTATTGGCAGTCTTAATTGGCGCCATCTATGAAAAGTGTCAAAACTTGGAAATTGCTGTCCGCACTGCACTATCTGAAGTTACAGGTACCTTTGGTTTGCTCGTATTGTCATCTTATGAACCTGACAAAATAATTGCAGCAAGGCGTGGTAGTCCATTGGTTCTCGGTATTTCAAAAAACGAATTCATCATTTCATCCGACGCAACTGCTATAATTCAATACACTTCACAGGTTGTTTATCTCTCTGATAATGAAATTGCTATAGTTACCAACAACCAATTCACAACTAAGACGATGAATAACCAGGAAACAAAATCTATCATTCATAAATTAGACCTCAACCTTGAACAACTTGAGAAAAACGGCTTCGAACACTTTATGCTAAAGGAAATTTATGAGCAACCAAATACACTCAATGATGCATTTCGAGGACGTTTACTTGTAGATGAGGGAACAATTAAATTAGGAGGGCTACGATCGGTTTATGACAAATTTAGAAATGTACGCCGTTTGATATTAACAGCTTGCGGGACTTCGTGGCATTCAGCTCTTGTAGGAGAATATTTAATTGAACATTTAGCACAAATACCGGTCGAAGTTGAATATGCATCCGAATTCAGGTATCGCAATCCTATTATATATCCTGATGACATAGTTATAGCAATTTCACAAAGTGGTGAAACAGCTGACACATTAGCTGCTGTTAACGAAGCTAAAAATAAAGGTGCAACTGTATTAGGAATTGTCAATGTAGTAGGTAGTTCCATTGCGCGAGCAACCGATGCGGGTATTTATATTCACGCTGGTCCCGAAATTGGAGTTGCTTCGACTAAGGCATTTACCTCTCAACTTGCTGTTCTAACCATGTTAGCGATTATGCTCGGCAGAATGAGAAATTTATCAGCCATCGAAGCTAAAAAAATCATAAATGAATTAGCAAACATTCCAGACAAATTGAAAAAAATTCTCGAGAATGCTGAACACATAAAAGCAATAGCAAAAAAATATTGTAAATCTTCAAATTTTCTATATCTTGGCCGAGGTTATAATTTCCCTGTTGCTTTGGAAGGTGCATTAAAATTAAAAGAGATATCATATATCCACGCCGAAGGCTATCCCGCTGCCGAAATGAAGCATGGTCCAATAGCTTTAATAGATGAAAATATGCCTGTCGTATTTATTGCCACACAGGATGAAATTTATGAGAAAATTCTATCAAACATAGAAGAAGTAAGAGCAAGAAAAGGAAAAGTTATTGCAATCGCCACCGAAGAAGATGAAGTTATTAAAAATTATGCAAATGAATTGATTTATATACCAAAAACATTACCAATGTTAACACCAATATTAGCCGTAGTACCATTGCAACTAATGGCATATTATATTTCTGTTGAGCTCGGTTGCAACGTTGACCAACCAAGAAATCTTGCTAAAAGTGTTACGGTTGAATAGGAACTTATCGCGAGGGACTCCTCTTCTCTTTGTTAGGTTTGAACTCATCACGCGGAAATTTACGCATTGTTTCAATTACCTTCCGTTGCAAATCTTTATGAAATGTATTCTCAAATACAATATATTTAGCATAGCGCTTCTCATCTAAAAGAGATCTCATCTCTGTTATTTTTGTTAAATGAAGATTTTGTAGTTCTCTTTGAGTGTTTATTACCTGTTCACTTACTCTTGCAAGCTCTTGGGAAGGTGCATTTTCTATAATGCGATTATTTAATTTCTCAACTATTTGGTCTAATTCTTCTGATTTCTCTTTTATTTTTCGATCTATATCATTATACTTTGATAGAAACTTTGCAGAGGCTTCTTCATCCAATTCAAGTATATCTAATAATTTGACTTTTTTTATTTGCTCTATTCGTTCCCAATGCCTTCGTGCTGGCTGAGAGATAGCAAAATTTGTAATGACTAAAACTAACACAAAAGATATTCTTATTATCGATTTTGCATTATTATGAAAAATTAGCATTTCTGAGCTCCTCTAAAAGTTCTTGCATTTGTTCTTCGTCAATGTGGTCTAAGATACTATGAAGATTATAATCTATAAAGAAATAATTTGAATAATTTAAAATATTTGTAATATCACCATTTTCAATTAACTTCAATAAATACTGAGAATGCAGGTCGTAATATAGCTCTTCATCGTTTATTTTAATAATTTCTTTTAAATCGTAGTTAGGGTTTTGCATTGAGTTTGTGATTATAGAATTTACCAATTCTTCATTTGAGATAGAATCTAAATCTTCAAAAATTACCATCGCTTCGTATTGATTGAGCATATATTCTTTTGTTATATGGGATTGTATGTTTTGATTTTTCTTATCTTTTTCTATTCCTGTTATAATCAGTACAATTACAATTGCTGCGAGACCTAATGTCGGAATTACAATTCTTGAAAAATAATTAAAACTGAATTTATGAGGGACTTTATTCAAATTATTTTGAACTCTTACAGAAATGTTTTTTGCATTTTGTTCAAAATAAGACTTAAAATCAAATTCATTAACTTTATTAAATACATCACGTATTTCATTCAATTCTCTTTGTAAATCTGGATAGTCAATAACTGATTGATCGAAAAGTTCCATACCCTCTTTATCTAATCTTCCAAATGCATAATCAGGAAGCATTTCTTGTAGTTCTTTATAAGTCAATTTTTTTTTCTTATTCTCCATTATTTATTCTCAAATTTTTGTTCATATTTTAACATTTTAGCAATTTTTTTAACAGCTTGGAAATAATTAGCTTTCAATCCACCAATACTTGTACCTAAAAGTTCTGAAATTTCTTCATAACTCATTTCATCGAAATATCTTAAAGCAAAAGTTTCTCGTTGTTTTTCAGGTAATTTACTTAATATTTTTAAAAATTTTTCCTGAAACTCCTTATTTTCAAATTCTTCATCAGGGCTAATTGAATGATCTGGAATATTCAAATGTTCATTCAAGTCATCTTTCCCAAAAAATGACAATAATTTCTTTTTTCTAAGCATATTAGAGCAAACATTAACTGTAATTCTATATAGCCAGGTTTTTAAACTACTCTTTTTTTTGAAATTTTGAATATTGTTAAATGCTTTGATAAAAACCTCCTGTGCAGCATCTTGACTATCTTCGTGATTATGCAACCAGCGATATGCCACAGAATAAACAAAACTTTGATATTTGCGTACAAATGCTGTTGCTGCTTTCTGGTTACCTGTTAAACAGTATTCATTAATTAGTTCGATATCATCTGAGTATGTCAATTCGTAGGGTCTCATTATTATGTATCTAACTTAAATTACTAAATTTTAGACACATAATAAATGAGATTGGTTTAAAAAGTTTTTATTTGGAAATTTCGATTATTTGGAATTCAAGTTTTCCGGCGGGTACAGTAACCTGAACAATATCTCCTTTTGATTTTCCCATTAAAGCTTTTCCAATTGGGGAAGTAACGGAAAGTTTTTTGCGCTCGAAATCAGCTTCTTCAGGACCAACCATTGTGTATTCTAAAATATCGTTTGATTTTAAATTTTTTATTTTTACTTTTGATAAAATATATACTTTATCGTCAGGAAATTCGCTCGGATCAATTATTTGAGCTTTGGCAAGCAACATTTCCAGTTTAGCAATTTTCATTTCAAGAAGACTTTGCTCATTTTTGGCAGCATCATAATCTGCATTTTCTGATAAATCCCCGTGGGATCGGGCATCAGCAATTTTCATTGCAATTTCTTTACGTCCCTTAGTTTTTAGTTCATATAACTCTTCTTCGATTTCTTTAACTCTTTCTCTTGTCATATATACTATATCTGACATTTCGAACTCCATCTTATTTGCGAAAAACAAAATTAAAAGCCCTTGAAAAGGCTCTTGTTTTACAAAATTAATAAATAAGTCAGTTTATTACAAATGGAGTATATGCCCCATTTTATCCCGTTTTACTTTAAGATATTCGATATTAAGTGGATTTGGCTCAATTTCAATTGGTAATAATTCAACAACCTCGATCCCATAACTTTCTAGTCCGACACGTTTTTTGGGGTTATTAGTCAAAAGTCTCATCTTTCTTATACCGAGGTCGTGCAAAATCTGAGCACCAATACCATAATCACGTGGATCAGGTAAAAAACCAAGTTTTATATTTGCTTCAACAGTATCAAGTCCCATTTCCTGCAAAGCATACGCTTTGATTTTATTTGTCAATCCGATCCCTCTACCTTCTTGACGCATATAAAGTAATACACCTTTCCCTTCATTTTGAATAATTTGCATAGCTTTTTTTAATTGTGAACCGCAATCGCAACGCATTGAATGAAAAACATCTCCTGTTAAACATTCTGAATGTACTCTTACAAGTATCGGTTCATTTTCTTTCCACGTACCTTTAACCAATGCAACGTGTTCATGTCCATCGATAACATTAGCATATACTTTAAAAACAAAATCACCATAATCAGTTGGAATATTTGCAGTAGCTACACATCGGACAAGTTTTTCAGAACGGAATCTATATGCAATTAAATCTTTTATTGTGATTATTTTAATATTGTATTTTTTTGCAAATTCAAGTAGCTGTGGAAGACGTGCCATAGTACCATCTTCATTAATTATTTCGCACAAAACTCCAACAGGTTTTAGTCCAGCAAGTCTCATTAAATCAACAGTAGCTTCAGTATGTCCGGCACGCCTTAGAACACCTTCTTTGACTGCTATAAGTGGGAAAATATGTCCTGGACGGGCTAAATCTTCCGGTTTTGTCGATTTATCAGCTATAGCTCTAATTGTAGCTGCACGGTCAAATGCTGATATACCTGTAGTGGTTCCGTGTATATAATCAACAGATACAGTGAATTTAGTACCATGCAATCCTGAAGCATCGTGAACCATTTCATCAAGGCGTAATTCTTTAGCTCGCTCAGGAGTAATTGCAACACAAATCAATCCTTTGGCTTTTGAGGACATAAAGTTTATCGTTTCGTGTGTACAAAGTTCAGCAGAAGCTATTAAATCACCTTCATTTTCTCTATCCTCGTCGTCCATAACTATTATCATTCTGCCGGAAACGAGTTCAAAAAGTGCCTCTTCTATTGTATTCATCATAGTTATTTTTCAAAAATTACTTTTTAAGAGCGATTGCAGCTTTTTCAAATCTTACTTTGGTATTATCAGCAATTTGAATTTCGAATGTTTTATCGTCAACATCAGTAACTGTTCCGTGGATACCTGATGATGTTATAACTTTGTCACCTCTTTTAATACTTTCGATCATTTTTTGATGCTCTTTCTGGCGTTTTTGCTGTGGTCTGATGAGCAAAAAATACATCACTAAAATTACTGCTGCGAACATCAGCAATGTGGGCATCATTTGACCAAAACCACCTGTAGGTTGTTGAGCTAATAAATAAGATAAAATCATATTATTTTCTTTTTTTTGTTATACATCGTTTTTGTAATCTACAAAATTACGAATTAAATTGTCTTTCCATACCATAAATTGATTATCTATAATTTTTTTTCTGGCTTCCTCGGTCAGCCACTTATAAAAAGCAAGATTTTGCTCCGTAGCAATCTGTAAAGCTGCTATTTCACCACTCATAAATAAATGACGTAAATAGCCAAGACTATATTCACGACTTGAATAATTATCTAAATTTTCATCAATAGGAGAATCATCGAATTTGTACTTTGCATTTTTGATGTTAATCTTTCCTTTCGTTGTAAACAATTGTCCATTTCTTGCATTTCTCGTAGGTAATACACAATCGAACATATCAACTCCAAGCATAATTGCATTAAGAATATTTTCGGGTGTTCCAACCCCCATTAGATAACGTGGTTTTGTTTTAGGCAAAATATCTGTCGAAAAATCACAAATTTCGTACATTATTTCGGCCGGTTCGCCGACGGATAAACCTCCGATAGCATAGCCATCAAATTCTAATTTTAGTAGATGATAAAGTGATTGCTCGCGCAAATCCTTGTACATACCACCTTGAGAAATTCCAAAAAGTGATTGAATCTCAGGGTTAATCATTTTATTAAAAGCGATTTTTGAACGCTCTGCCCAATTCCTCGTTAATTCCAATGATTTAATTATTAAATTTCTTTCTGATGTATATGGTGGACAATGATCTAATATCATCATAATATCAGAGCCAATTATTTTTTGTATTTCAATTACTTTTTCTGGCGAGAAAAAATGTTTTGATCCATCAATGTGAGATTTAAATGTAACACCAGATTCATCAATTTCGCTTAGTTCATTCAATGAGAAAATTTGATATCCACCACTATCAGTAAGAATGGAGTAACTCCAATTGATAAATTTGTGTAAGCCGCCAAATTTTCTGATTACATCCATTCCGGGTCGAAGGTATAAATGATAAGTGTTTGCAAGAATTATATCAAAGCCATGTTCCTGTAGAAAACGATTCGATATAGCTTTTACTGCACCTTGAGTTCCTACTGGCATAAAAACAGGGGTATTAATAATTCCACGAGCAGTAAATAACTTTCCCGCTCGTGCCTTAGATTCTGTTGATTCATTTTCTACAATAAATCTCAACATATTAAGTTAAAAAAGTGTTCACTAAATCTTTGACCTTTTTAATAAATAATTGTGAAATTAAAATACCAATTGAATCTGTAATAAAATCATAAATATTAGCATCTCTACCAGGAACAAGAGATTGATGATATTCATCCAGTGCTGCATATGTTAATCCAATAGCTGTAACTATCATAATTGCTACAAAATATCTGGTATTCTTTTTAATACCAAAAACGCTCAATTGAAGTGAAATACCAAAAATGAAATATACAATGAAATGAATTAATTTATCAATAAAATCTATTCCTATATCAGGCAATTCCAATGAAGGTTGACTTGATACAAAATATATACCGAATAGAATAAAAATTGAAGGGAAAATTAAAATTAATCTTTTGAATATAATTTTCATAATTTAAAAACTTCTTCGAGAAAAGTAATGATAGAAGAGGCTGTCAGGGTGTATTCAGAATAATTCTGCTTATAGATATCTCCGGCTTTAGAATGGATAAAAGAACCTAATGAACCTGCTAATAATAAGTCCATACCTTGTGCAGATAATGAAGTTATCAAACCAGTTAAAACATCGCCGCTACCAGCTGTTGCCATCCCCGGGTTACCATTTATGTTGATAAAAGTTTTTTTGCCATTAGTTGTTACGCTCGGAACATATTTAAGATGGATTAGACAATTCATTTTCTCTGCCCAATACTTTGCATAATATATTGGATTTGCTTCTATTAAACCTCTTTCAATACTAATTAAATTTGAAAATTCACCAGTGTGTGGGGTAATAATTAAATTTCCTGAATATTTTTTATCTTTCGATATAGCTTTTATACCGTCAGCGTCAACAATAATCTTCTTATCAGAAATATATTTTTCAATTATTCTTTTTACTAATTCAATAGTTTCTTCATTATTATCCAATCCAGGTCCAATTGCAATAGAATCACATTTCTCAGCAAAGCTATCAATACAATCAATCGCTTTTAATGAAATAGTTCCGCTCTCAGTCAAAGGTACAGTAATTGGTATAATCTCAGGTAACAACGATGGATGTATTGTAGCGGTAACAAGATAAACTAATCCTACACCGGATTTGATAGCTGTATTTGCAGAAAGTGCAGAGGCTCCCGGCATATTTTTCGATCCTGCTATTATGAGGCAACGCCCATAATCAAATTTTGAACTTATCCTTTTACGGATAGGAAGATAAATATGCAAATCTTTGTCTTCAATGACATAGGTATTGGTTATTGAATTAAGAATTGATTCGGGAGCACCAAGATCAGCTATTTCAATTTTTCCGCAGTAATCCGGTGCTTTGCCCAAGAGCATACCAATTTTAATTGCATACATTGTTATTGTATGATCAGCCTTGAAGCAAAATTCACTTACTTCTCCAGTCAAAGAATTTAGACCCGTTGGACAGTCAATTGCAATTTTAAGCCTATTGGTAAGGCTATTGCACTTTTGAAGAATAGGAATTACAAGTCCTTTTAAATTATGTGAACCTCCTACACCAATTAATGCATCAACTATTATGTCAGCTTTTAATTCTATTTGTTCAATTTCTGATTCTGACTGTAAATGAATAACTTTGCATATTTTATTTGTAATCTCAAAATTTAATCTTGTTTCAGGCGACATTTTATTTTTATCACCAATATAGAAAACTTCAACTTCAAAATTATTACACAAATGCCTTGCAACTGCAAAACCATCTCCTCCATTATTACCTGATCCAGAAAAAATTGTAATTTTTTGATTTTGTTTTGCGATTCGTCTAATATAATCGGCGGCAGAACGAGCTGCATTTTCCATCAATAAAAAACCATTTATTCCATAATCATAAATTGCAGTTGAATCAGCCTTCCTCATTTCCTCGGGTGTCAAAATTGCTTTCATATTAATATTCTTATGTTACAACAGATATTACAAAACTACAATATTACTGATTAATAGAAAATTCTGGTTCAATTAGAAACTTTTTATTAATTTCAACGTAAAGAACATAAAAATTGTTCACCATAAAGTATATAGATACTATTGATTATTAATCTAAATAGCAAGTTTTATTATTTCACCATTGCAATTATAACATTTTTATTGAAAACACTTGGCGATATTTTATTTTTTCTTTTTAAATTTAATGATTCAATATACTACTTCCTATGGCAAGTAATTTCATTTGGTGTTTTATCAATAGCCGTTTTTGTCATCATATATCCAATTAGGATAAATTTTAGTGAAATTGATGAAACAGAATTTTTAAATGATACCACCAAAACCATTATTTTGTTAATTTTTTTGCTATTTTTAAATGCAACACTACCAGAATTAAAATTCCACGCTTCAATCTCAGAAATTTTATTTTCCAACTTGATAGCAGTAATCTATCTTTGTTCCGTGTTATTTTTTTTAACATTCGTATTAAAATGGCTCAATATAAACCGTCACAGAAAGACAAGCCTTTATAACTCAAGATTATTATTTATTTTCCCATCACTATATATTTTAACTTCTGCAAACTATTTCTTTTTTGACAATCAATCATCAATTATTAAATCGATTGAAATAATCATTTTAATTTATTTAATCGTTTCAGCATTTTCGAATACAAAAAAGTTAAATTGGATAGCTAGTATAGAAAAAAAACACAAACTTTGGTTCATACTTGCAACAGGTATTGCTTTAATATTAATCGTGTCGCTATGGATAAATATAGGTGACGACAGCAATATTTATTATGTCTCGAAAAAATATTCAATCGGATTTCCAATTATTGCTTCTGCAGTATACTGCATTTATCTGGGTTTTATATTAAGAATTTTTGGTTCAATAATTTTAACCATTCCCACTTGGAATATCGTTAACAAAAAAATTTACGAAGTAGATTCATTGACATATTTAAATAAACTTATTGCTAATACCCAAGACTTTGATAAAATTTTGGATAGTGTTACAAATTTGGCAATCAATACAAGTCAAGCTCATTGCGGTTGGATCGAGATTTATGATAACAACCAAAACAAAGTAATTTCATTTGCAAATTTGCAACCAGATCAAGTTGATGCCTTGCAAATCGAACAAAAACCATATATTTTTAGAGAATACATCGATCCAATGATAATTCAGGATATTTCAAAACACCCTCAATTATTTGCAGAAATCAGCAAAATTGGTGTTTACCAGAGTATGATAATAATACCAATCCAAAAAGTAACAGAAAGGTTAGGTTCCTTAATTCTACTCCATTCAGAAAAATATGGTTTTGACTATGATGACTTGAAAATTCTTTCAGCATTCAGTGAAAACATAAACATAGCATTCGAATATGCGAAACTTTTGAAGGAATCATTTGAGAAAGAAAGGTTAAAAAAAGAACTATCTATTGCAAGAACTGTTCAACAAAGCTTATTACCAAAGATTCTACCTAAAACTGACAAATACACGGTTGCAATTTTTTCACAGCCAGCTGTTGAAGTCGGTGGTGATTATTATGATATTTTCGATTTTGAAGATAAAATGATCGTTATAATCGGTGATGTGTCTGGTAAAGGGATGAGCGCAGCTTTTCTTATGGCACAACTTAAAGGAGCTGTACTGGCAATAATTAATAAAGTTCAATCTACAAAAGATTTCTTGATTGAAATAAACAATGCTCTTTATGGTAAAATTGACAAAAATATGTTTATTACTATCAATTGCCTGATCATCAATAAAAAAACAAACGAAATTTCAATTTCACGCGCTGGTCACATGCCAATTTTATATAGAAATTCTACTGAATCTTTTTATATAGAGCCTATGGGAATTGGTATAGCTCTTGCTAACAATGAAATTTTTGAAAATTATACCGAGGAATATAAAATGAATTTTGAAAACGGTGCTTTGTTATTATTATTTACCGATGGAATTAATGAATTGATGAATGCAAATAGTATTGAATTCGGATTAGAGAGAATAAAATCACTCTTTTACAGTTTAGATAATTATGAACCAGAAAAGTGCATTGAAATTGTGGAGAATGAATTGAATATACACCTTGGCAATAATATCCAAAATGATGATATGACTATGATTATAATCAAAAGAAATTATTAAATAAATGAGGTACAAGAATGAACCAAACAAATAAATTTGAAATTCAATTGAGTTCAATTAGTAATATTGAAATTATTTCATTGAATGGGTATCTAGATGCACATACAGCACCACAGCTTGAAAAAATAATTCAGGATTTGATGCAAAACAATAAATACAAAATTATTGTTGACATGAAAAATTTGGACTATATAAGTAGTGCCGGGCTTGGAGTCTTTATGGCATTTATTGAAGAAATTCGTGACAATGGAGGTGATATTAAATTAGCTGAACTAAAACCAAAAGTGTATAAAGTTTTCGATCTTCTTGGATTTCCCATTCTATTCAAAATTCTACCAACTATTGATGAAGCAGTTAAACAATTTGAACCTAATTGAATGATAATTAAAATTAAATATAATGCTATAATTTGTAAAGGCTGTAGAATTGACGAGCTTTCAAAAATAAGAACCTTTATCATTAAGCAAGCGATTCAATACGGATTCACTGACGATGAGGCACAGTTTATCGCCCTTGCAACCGAAGAGGCATGTACAAATATTATCAAATATTCATATAAATTTGATCAAACCAAGGACATTGAAATTGTTACTTATAAATTGAATGAATTCTTTGTAGTTGAAATTAATGATGAGGGTAAACCATTTGATCCTAATCAAATAGACAAAATAGACATAAATAAAATCTTTAGGGAACGTAAAAGAGGCGGTCTCGGCATACCAATTATCAAAAAAATTATGGACGAGATAGAATATTTACCTGCTGAAAGCAACAAAAAGAAAAATTCATTACTTTTGAAAAAGCTTATCCCATCAAATTGACTTCTTTTCAAGTTTTTGTTGTATATTTGTACAAAGTTAACTAAGCTCAAATTTGAAATTTTTGTAATCTAATTTATATTGCTAAGCAGAAATGAAACCTGTACTAATTCTTTTATCTATTACAATTGCAACATTTTTAGGCTTATACCCATCGATTAGTAAGCGAAAATCATTTCTTTGGAAATTTTTTACTGCCACAATCCTAACAATTGCTATAATTCTGAACTTTTTACCACCTACAGCTGCAAATATAAATGAAGCAGACTTCTTAGCCAGAAAAAATCATCAAAGCCAAATAAATATTTTATTTACTACTGCACCTGAATTAATCAAATACGACTCCAATTCCAATCACTGGGAAGTTGGAACTTTTAATGATAATAAGACAGACTTTGTCTTTACAGATAAACAATTATCAAATCAATTCAATCGCATCGCTGAATATATAGTAAGAGCAACTTACATTCCAGAAGAGAGAGTTTATAAAATTACTGCAATAAATGCCATAAACCCTATTTTCACATTTCCCTATATTCCTGGCCTTGAGGAAAGGATTCGTATAATGAATTTCCATGTACCTATGGCTTGGATTGCAGTTATTGCTTTTCTTTTGTCTATGATTTATGCTATAAAGTACCTTAAATCCAAAGATATCAAATTTGACTTATATTCATCATCAATAGCTGCTATAGGTTTACTTTTTACTTTCTTAGCTACAACAACTGGAATGATTTGGGCAAAATTCAACTGGGGCAGTTTTTGGAATTGGGATCCACGAGAAGTTTCTATATTTATTCTGCTTTTAATTTATTCAGCTTACTTTGGGTTACGAAATGCTGTCAATAATTATGATACAAAAGCAAGACTATCTTCAGTTTATTCAATTTTAGCATTCACAACCGTACCCTTTTTGGTTTTTGTTCTACCTCGTCTACAGGCTGGCTTACATCCTGGATCGGGAAGTGATACAAGCATAGGACCTATTCTTTCATCTGAAAAAGGACTACTCAATGAATATTTGCTATATACATTTTGTTTATCATTATTTGCTTTTTTACTCCTGTTTTATTGGCTTACAAATTTGAGTATTAGACTAAATAACAACCAAATTAGTAAACTGGATTATACCCGATTACAATAATTTTTGTTTTAATCACTCAAATACTATGAAAATTTTTACAAAGGAATTTTATGGAAGGTTTTTTTGGTGATAGCACAATTCCACCAGTTTTGGGAATCGTATTGCTAATTTGGCTAGGAATATTAGTTTATCTTTTCTTTATAGATGCTAAATTAAACAAACTAGAAAAAAGATTGAAATCTGAATTTGAAAATCAAATTTATGAAAAATCCGAGGGTAAACAATGAAAAGAAGATATATAATTGGTGTTTCGGCAATAATTCTATTTTTAATTGTTGCATTTATTTCATTTGATCAAAGCAAAATAGAATATGCCAATTTCGAAAAAGCAAAAAATACCGGCAAAACTGTGCAGGTAATTGGACAATGGGTCAAAGAAAAAGGACAGAACTATGACCCAACTTCGAATTTATTTACTTTTTATCTTAAAGATTCAAACGACGAAATTGTTAAGGTTATACATTCCGGCGCCAAACCTAACAATTTCGAAATAGCGGACAATATTGTTGTCAAAGGCAAATTCAACTCCGATGAATTTCATTCCACGGACATTCTCACTAAATGCCCCTCCAAATACGAAGGTCAAGCTGATGATTTAATGAAATATTAAGGTGAAAAATGATTGGAAAAATTTTTGTCTTTTTAGCATTTGCAAGCGCAATATCTGCAGTTTTAGGCTATCTTTTTTCTGTCGGTAAAAGAGAAAATTTGATAAAGACTGCAAGATACTCCTATTATGCTTTATTAGTTATGATTTTAATCATATCAATTATACATTTATCTAATATTTTAGCACATAACTTCCAGGTCACCTATGTTTGGCAATATTCTTCAAGAGAGTTATCTGATTTTCTTCTTGCCTCCACATTTTATGCTGGACAGGAAGGTTCCTTTCTTTTGTGGTCATTAATGGTAGCTTTAATTGGATATTTTTTAATTCCCTATGCCAGAAAGCATAATTATGAATGGGCTGTTATGGGAATTTATTCATTGATTTTGACATTTCTAACAATAATACTTATTTTCAAAAGCCCATTCGAATATATATGGGAAACATTCCCCGATGAAGGTTTGACCCCATCTTTTATGCCAGAAAATGGACGTGGCTTAAATCCAATCCTACAAAATTACTGGATGGCAATTCATCCACCTATTTTATTTATTGGATATTCGGCTATGACTGTCCCTTATGCATTTGCTTTAGCCGGCTTAATCAAACGCGATTATAAAAATTGGATAAATGTCTCATTACCTTGGACAATCTTCGCAACAGGTATCCTCGGTTTTGGAATAATGCTCGGTGGATTCTGGGCTTATGAAACATTAGGCTGGGGCGGTTTTTGGGGATGGGATCCTGTAGAAAATTCTTCACTATTACCATGGATAATTGCAGTTACTTTAGTACATACTATGCTTGTACAGCGTAGAACTGGCGGACTAATAAAAACAAATCTGATCTTATCAATAATGTCCTTTGTTCTTGTTCTTTATGCAACATTTCTGACTCGTAGTGGTGTTTTAGGTGACACATCCGTTCACTCTTTTGCCGATCCAGGTAAATTTATCTATGCTCTGCTTGTTATTTTCCAAATAACTTTTTTTACACTTGGAATTTCAGCAATTATTTTAAGGCTAAAGGATATTTCCCGACAAAAATTAGAATTTAATCCAAGTTCTCGTGAATTTATACTATCACTAGGTTCAGTTATGTTATTGGTTAGTGCAGCAGTGATATTTTTAGGAACGAGTTGGCCGCTTATTACTGAAATTTTAGGTGTTACAAAATCAAGTGTAGAAATCGAATTCTATAATACCTGGAATTTACCCTTGATAATTGGAATACTACTACTAAATGGAGCTTCCATTTATTTAAGTTGGAAATCGACAGATTTAAAAAATTTAAAAAGAAATATAATCACAGCCCTTATAGTATCAGCAATACCAACAATAATAATCATTGCCTTTGGAGTAACCCAAATCGGCTTGATAATCCTCGCATACTCATCTATCTTTGCTTTATATATTAATTCCAAAAAAATAATAAAGATTATTCGACAAAAGCCTCGTTCAATTGGTGCTTATCTATCTCATGCTGGCTTGGCTATAATGATGTTAGGTGTTTTAGCAAGTGGTCCTATGTCCCAAACAGACCACCTATCCCTAAAACTTGGTGAAAAACAAACAACACTTGGTCATCATTTCACATTTATTGGAAAAGAACAAATTGAAAAACAATATCCTGACAGAGAAAAATATCAATATTTAATAGAAGTTGAACGCAATGGCTCTAAAACAATCTTAACACCAATAGTAAATTGGAGCGATTTCAATGCCCGTGAGGCTCCATTTCTCGAACCTTCAATAAAAACGATTTTTACTGGTGATCTGTATGTAGCACCTTTAAATGTTGAGACCAGATTAGAAATACCATACGTCATAGTTCAAAAAGGTGAAACTGCAATTTTTGAAGATTTTGATAACGCCAAACTAAGCTTTGTTAAGTTCGATATGTCTCAGATTATGCAAGAACAAACAACCCATATAGCTAAACTGGGAGCTGTTATCGAACTACAACTTTCCGATACAGCATATACCGATACACTTTATACTTCACTCGATATGCACACGGGTAATTCAGATGCTATTTGGAAAACCATACCCAATTCAAATTTTGAGATAGGATTTTTATATTTTATTCAAAATCGAGAAAATATGCCATTGTCAAAAGCTGTTATTGCCATAAAAGAAATAAACGCTTCATTACCGGAACCAACTGAAGCAATAAATCTTGAAATAACATTTAAACCTTTTATATGGCTTGTCTGGGTTGGCGTTATATTCATTTTCGCTGGTATGATGATATCAATTACAAAATATCAAAAGAAAAATCAACCTGAACCTGTAAAATCCATATCTAAAGCAGAGGAAGTTAAAATTGCTGGATAGCAATATATCAATTTTTATTACGTTATTAGACAAGAATCGAAAATAATTGTTAATTATATTAAGGATGAAACATGTTTAAGCACTTTTTAATTCCTACAATTTTCAGCGTCACATTACTTGTTTATACCTCAAGCTGTGGTAGTTCTGATGACCAATCGGGCAAGAATAATAATATTTCTAAAGACCTTCATGCATCAGCTTTGCAAAGTAATAATCAAACAAACTATGTCGAAGCAAAAAAAGCAAATGTTTTCAACTTGCAAAAAGTCATTAAATCAACCGATGGTAGAGTACCTGATTTTACTTGGCTTGAAAATGGCAAAGAAATGTCATTTCACAAATTAATCGACGGCAAAGTCGTATTTCTGAATTTTTGGGGTACTTGGTGTCCACCTTGCAGAGCTGAACTTCCCGATATCGTAGCCATTGACAAGGAATTAGCTAACCAGGATTTCATAATAATTGGAATCGCTGTAAATGAGCGAGTTGCTAATCCAGTTGACCACGTTGCATCATTTGCAGAAAGCCGAGGCATCAAATATAAAAATTTCATTGATGGAAATCGTGAGCTATCACTCGCTTTTGGTGGTATTCCTGCCGTACCGACAACAATAATAATTGATAAAAATAAAAGAATTTCTGAAACATTAGTTGGCGCTCGTTCAAAAAATGATTTTATGACATCAATTAACAGAGTTTTAAAAAAATAATACAAAACAATAAAAACCCTTAAAAAAAGCCGTGTAAAACGGCTTTTTTTTGTTAATTTTTCAAAATATACTCTTAATCAATTATATTTGTAAACACTTTTTTAAATTTATTTTGTAAAATGTAAAATGGGGATTAGATGAATGTATTAATATGTATATCACGTGTACCGGATACTGCAACGAAAATTGTTGTTGGATCCGATGGTAAAACTATTGATAATCAAGGAGTTAAATTCATCATAAATCCATATGATGAATACGCTATTGAAGAAGGATTAAGAATTAAAGAAAAATTCGGTGGTTCGGTTACTGCTGTAACTGTAGGTTCCGAGCAATCATCCGATATTTTAAGAACGGCTTTGGCTATGGGAGTTGAAAAAGCCACAATTATAAAAGCTCCTGAAATATTTGATTCATACTTTGTAGCTTACAACTTAGCAGAATATGCAAAATCAATTAAACCGGATATCATTTTGCTAGGACGACAATCTGTTGATTTTGATTCATTCCAAATACCATCTTTGTTAGCGGGTTTAATTGATTACAATTTAGTAACAGTTGTCTCAAAACTAACAATTGATGCAAATAAAATTATCTGCGAACGTGATGTCGAAGGTGGTAAAGAAATTGTTGAAACCAATCTTCCTTGTATAATTAGCGCACAAAAAGGATTAAACGAACCAAGATATCCAAAACTTCCTGATATTATGAAAGCCAAATCAAAACCAATTGAAATTCTTGAGGCAAAACCTACAGATTTAAAAATGGAAGTTATATCAATGGAAATTCCTATGAAACAACGAATTGGAAAAATTTTATCCGATTCCGATGAAGATATCAACGAATTAGTAAGGCTACTACACGAAGAAGCAAAAGTGATTTAAATAAAGGAGTGAATTATGAAAATAATGGTATTTTTAGAACCACAGGGTAATGTGCTAAAACGTACATCCTATGAAGCAATTACTGCTGCAATTAATCTTTCAAATGACCCAAACAATATTTTCGGCGTTATTATAAATGGCGAAGAAAATCAAATTCAAACAGCTGGAAATTATGGTTTAAAGCGTGTCATTAATGCAAAAAATGAATTACTGAAATCTTATTCTTCCAAAGCTAATGCTTCAACTCTATATCAAGTCTCACAATTAGAAAATCCAGACATTGTTTTATTTGCAGGTAATTCTATGGGACTTGAATTAGCTCCACTCTTCGCTGCAAAATACGATGCGGGATATATTTCTGACTGTATCGCATTAGAAAAAGTCAACGATGAAATTATTATTCGCAAGCCTGTTTATGCTGGAAAAGCACAAATTAAAGCATTACTTAAAACAGCAAAAAAAGTTTTCTCTTTAAGACCTAATGTATTTACTGCTCATCAAGTCGAAAACCCCGAAAATGTTCAGATAACTGATTTTAATCCTCAATTAAACGAATCCGATTTTGGAACAAAGGTTACTTCAAAAATAAAAAACGAAGGCAAACTTGATGTTTTAGAGGCAGATATAATCGTTTCAGGAGGACGCGGAATAAAGGGACCTGAAAATTACTATCTTATAGAAAATTTAGCTGATGCACTTGGTGCTGCTGTTGGAGCATCAAGAGCAGTTGTAGATGCAGGTTGGCGACCTCACAACGAACAAGTCGGACAAACAGGAAAAACTGTTTCACCTACTATGTATATTGCTTGTGGTATTTCGGGAGCGGTACAACACTTAGCTGGTATGTCAAGCTCAAAAATAATTGTCGCTATCAATAAAGATAAAGATGCACCTATTTTTAAAATCGCTGATTATGGAATAGTCGGCGATATATTTGCTGTATTGCCAAAATTAACTGAGAAAATAAATGCTATTAAAGGAAATGAAAAGATTTGAATAAATCCTTTGCAATATTTATTGAATAGTCAAGTCATTATATAATGAAATTTATAAATAAAGATATTTAAGTTAGAAAAAATATTTACCGAATAATAATGGAAAAAATTCAAGTTGTAGTGCTGGGACTATCTGCCAATCCGGCAAACACTAATGCATATGCTTTAATTTTAAAAGAAGCTGAAGGTAATCGTAGATTGCCTATAATAATTGGAGCTTTTGAGGCACAAGCCATTGCTCTCGAAATGGAAGGAGTTATTCCACCGAGACCAATGACTCACGACCTCACCAAAAACATAATTGAAGCACTCGGTGCAACTCTCGAAGAAGTATACATAAACGAGCTTCGCGACGGCACTTTCTATGCACGAATCAAATTTGATAATCCATCGATTGATATTGATGCCCGACCAAGTGATGCAATTGCCCTTGCAGTTCGCTTCTCCGCTCCTATTTACGTTGACGATGAAATCCTTGAAGAAACCGGATTAATACCTCAAGAAAGTGAAGAAGTATTTAATCAAGAAGATGAAGACGATTTACAGATGATGCAAAAAGGAAAAGAAGGAGTGGAAGAAACCAAACCTAAAACACTTCTCGAAAAATTACAAATTCAACTTGATAAAGCAATTAGTGAAGAAGATTACGAAAGAGCAGCAAAAATACGTGATGAAATCAGAAAAATTACCGAAAGTTCTTAAAATTTATTATTTTTGTATTCCCTAAAGTTAAAATTGCCGGAGTAGCTCAGTTGGTTAGAGCAACGGAATCATAATCCGTGTGTCGGGGGTTCAAATCCCTCCTCCGGTACTATTTTAAAATCCTACCTCAAACACTATTTATCTAATCGTAAATTTTTTATTCCTGCTAAATAAGCCTTTATGAATTATGCCTATAAATCAAATTTATTAAAATAGTAAAAATCCTTACTTGAAAGAATATTTATTGTTATTTTTTTAGACATAAAATTTTTCGTATTTTTTTTTGAAAATAATATCATTGGAATTTAAATTTGTTTAGTAATCACTGCGTATGTAATTTAAGACAATAAATCAAATTAAATTATAACTTACCAACATAAGGATTGCATATGTCATATTACAACTTACTCGATGAAAATTGGATTCCGGTACTTTACCTAAACGGCGAATTCACTCGCTTAAGTGTCAAAAAAACCCTCGAAGACGCTCATTTAATTCGCCAAATTGCTGCAAGCAATCCAATGGATAGGGTAGCTATCATACGTTTCCTGCTAGCAATTCTTTACTGGTGCAAGGGTAATCCACCAAAAGAAGAAAATGAAATTCCAACTAAATTTCCTATGGAATGGTTCGAAAAACTCGATCAAAATCGTGAATGCTTCAATCTGTTCGGCGATGGAAAAAGATTCTATCAAGACGAAAGTACTAAAAGTAAAAATATGCTTCCAATCGGTTCACTTATTCATGAAATACCAACCGGAATTAGTATTTATCATTTTAGACACGCAATTGATGGTAAAGTTGGCATTTGTCCTGTATGTTGTGCATTTGGATTATTGCGACTTCCTGTCTTTACAACACAAGGCGGACGAGGAAAAGGTCCCGGTATTAACAATAAACCTCCTTTATATATCATTCCATTAGGTAAAACACTTTTAGAAACATTATTTATTTCATACAAGCCTGTTTTCAATTTAGGTTCTCCTTCTTGGGATACCCAAAATAATGTAAATACTACAGATGGAACAGTGCCTTTACTGAATGGATTAACTGATCTACCTCGAATTGTAAGACTTGGTGAACCAACAACCAAAGGTCAATGTATAAATTGCGGTGTAATTGATAGCCTAATAACTAAATGTGTTTTCAATGATAATAGAAATCGTTATGGCAATGCTAAATGGGAAGATCCGCATGTTGCTTATTTCAAAAGTAAATCCTTAAGTACCGATAATCCACTTAAAATATGGTTCAAAACTGACAGACCTTGGACGACTTTATTAAATTATTTTTTAGAAACAAATTTAAATCCACCACAGAATTTTTTAATAGTCGGTTTTGCTTCTGATCAAGCAAAACATATTGATATTTGGGAAAGAATCTTGAAAATACCTAAACTAGACAACTCAGAGAATAATGCACAATTTCAAAAAGAATGGGATGAAGCAATTAAAAAAATTCCAAACTTAATAAAAAATTCAAAACGTAAGAAAAATCTCAATGAACAAATTATTATCAGAATCATACGCCCACATATCGAAAAACAAATTTCATCCAATTTAAGTTCCATTATTGATGGAACAATTCAACCATGGGATTTTGCTTCTTCTGAATTTAAAAAAGTAATGCCAATATTGGCAAAATCACTTACCCCAGGTTTTTTATCTGCTGATATTGATAAACAAACAAAAATAGCCTCTTTTGTTCCAATTTTCAAATCCACAAATAACCAAAAATCAAAAAAACTTAAAGGAAAGGACAAAGATGAATCAAATTGAAATTGATGAAAATAAGGGAACCGAACTTTTTATTAATCGTCTTGTCAATTTAAATGAAGGAGACCTAGCTATTCTACGTAGTCATTCGGGTCTTGAACTCGACAAATCATTACAGGGCTTTGACTTATTCACAGGAATATGGTGGCCCATCAGAGAAAAAGGATGGGCACCCAAGAGACGTGTATCATGGCTAATCACAAAACTTTTTGCTCGGTTTCCATTTAAACAATATTCGAAATATTCGAAATATACATTAGCAAAACAACTTGGATATTATATGCTTCAAAATTCAGATTTGAAACATAGAATCCAGACGAGATTCGACCAGATTCTACTAGCACCATTTGACCAGCTTGAACCTAATCTTAATTGGGCTCTTGATCTTATCAGAAAAAATTCAAAAGGAGTTATTAAGTTCGATTGGGTTAGCCTGACCAACGATTTGATGTATTGGGAAAGAGAAAGTACAAAAATTAAATGGGTAAATGAATTTTTAAACAAATAATTTCTTCAAAAACTATAAGGAGTATCAAAATGATAATTCAAATTCACATGATCCAAAATCATAGCCCCGCAAATTTAAACCGAGATGATCTCGGTGCTCCTAAAACTTGCTATTTTGGTGGTGTATTGCGTTCAAGAATCTCATCTCAAAGTTTAAAACGAAGTATTCGTATGAGCGATGAATTCAAGGAACTTCTTGGTGGAATTAGAACAAGAAGACTTGCCGAACTTATTGCTTTAAAGATCGATGGAAGCACCGCAACAAAAAAGCGCGCTGAAAAAATTCTCTCAAAATGTGGAATTTCACCGGACAAAACCAAAAGTAGCAAAAAAGATGAAAGCGAAGAAAATGATGTTGATAGCTCAACAAAAGACACTAAAATGTTAGTTTATACAACGTGTGAAGCAATTGACGAAATGGCTGCATTGTTAACAAATGATAATAGTTCTGATGAGGAATTAGCAAAAAAATTTGCCGAATTAATTTCATCTAAGGTATATGTACCCGATATGGCACTTACTGGTAGAATGCTTGAACCAAGCGGTGCCACAGAAATCTGGAAAGGCTCAGATAAAACAGTCGAAGCATCACTTCAAGTAGCCCATGCAATTTCCACTCATCAAATAAATCCCGAGGTTGATTATTTTGTTGCAGCAGATGACATTCCCGGAGAAGATGCTGGCGCTGGTTACCTTGATGAGGCAATGTTTGTTTCTTCATGCTTTTATAAATATTTCTCGATTAATTGGGAACAGCTTGTAAAAAATCTTAATGGTAACAAGGAATTGGCATTACATACTATTGGTGCATTTCTAAGAGGAGCCGCTGTATGTAATCCAACTGGGAAGCAGAATAGTTTTGCCGCTCACAATCTTCCTGATGGAATTTTAGTAGAACTTAGAAACACCCCTGTAAATTATGCTAATGCTTTTGCTGAACCTGTATCCAGAGAGAGCAGGAGAAGTATAATCGAACAAAGCATTGCCCAACTTGCGCAATATGCTCATGATATCAAATCTGGCTATGGTGATCCTTACGCAAGTATTTGGTTCTCACCTAATCTTCGCTACAAATTTAGCAACGGCGAAGTTAACCGCGATGTAAAATCTTGTAAAACTCTAGATGAATTAACCGAACTTATGATTAATGAACTAAGTGAAAAATTAAATCTTGGTATTTCATGGGATGTCGCCAAAAAAAATGTATTAGACGAAAAACATCGTTTAGACAAGATATTAAACGACATTAGAAAATCAAAATCTGTGGTGTAATATGAACGATATCACTAACACTCTGTTCCTTCGTCTTGAGGGTCCCTTGCAAGCATGGGGCACGCATGAATCAAAATTTGTTATTAGACGTGCCGGCGATGCTCCCACCAAATCGGGGATAATTGGACTTTTATTTTCTGCTATGGGTATATCACGAAAGGAAGCAGATGCTAACAACAGCGAATTGCTTAAAAAATTTGCTAAATTGAAAATGGCTGTACGTATAGACAGACCGGGCTTCAGATGGTGGGATTACCATACTGTCGGTGCAAAAATTGGTTGTCTTAGCGCTGACGGAAAAATTAAGAAAACACCCACAACTGGTCAGATTGAAACTTTTGTTACGCGCCGAGAATACCTATGCGATGCAAGTTTTCTTGTAGCAATTAAGTTTGAACCTGAAATAATACAGCAAATTCATAAAGCCTTACTTAATCCTATTTGGACGCTCTATCTTGGTAGAAAATCCTGCCCACCTTCAATACCAATTTATACAGGGGAAATGGGTTATTTCGATAATTTGTTATCAGCATTAAAATCCGTCCATTGGAGACCACGTTATAAAAGTGACGTAATCCCTGAATACTTAGAATGCTTAATTGACTGGATCCCAACAGAAACTGAACCATTCGCTCCAGATGATGCAGAAATTTGGTATGATGTACCTGAAACTTTTGTTTGGCCCTCGCACCATCCACGCTTTGTCGTACGAACCCTATTAAAAGTAGGTGAGGATGCTGATGTTAAAATCGGAGAACATATCCAAAACAAAGCTTCTTCACCCGAACGCCCTAGAACCGATTACGACAGAAGCACATGGGGAAAAGTGCAAAAGAAAAGACTCGAACTTGATTATCATCTTTGTGTATTCTGCAAATCTCCTGCTACAACAGTCCAACACATAAATTATCGTCAATCAAGTAAAGAGGCTAATTTACAAGCCTTAAGCGACGAAAAAATAATGAATAAACACATTATAAATCACAGAACTCTTTGCAGACTTTGCCACGACGCCGTAACCATGCTTGAATATGGAGAGGACATGGGATTAGACCGTATAAACCCAGAAGATCAAAAATGGAGAGATAAAATTATCGAAAAACGCAACGAGATCATACTGCATCGTTCTTTAGCAACTCGAAAAAGAAAACTATATAATAAGGAGATCTAACTATGTACCATTCTTATCTCGTAATTGATACTGGTCGAAATCCAGACAAACCACGTCCAGGTAGAGATTGGCTGAAAAATATTTATGCTGTCCATCAAAGATTATGTATGGGCTTCCCTAACGAAACAAAAATAAATATTGATCCATTCTTTTTATCTCCTTTTAAGCCCGAAAGCTTTACAAAAGATAGATTAAATCCAAATTATTTAAGCAATTATAGTCAAGATCCACAAAGCAATCGCCCTGCTTTCCTTTTTCGAATAGATAATCAGATTCACCAAAACAATAGAATTGCAATCATCGGTATTCAATCAGAATTAGAACCTAACTGGGAATATGCTTTTCGCAATGCTGGACACTTACTTGCAACTGATTTCCCAATTGCAAAACCCAAAATATACGAACCTTATTTCAACAACGGCGATTTACTCCAATTTAGAATTAATATCAATCTAAGTAAAAAAAGCGCCGATTATAATAATAAAGGAGAAAAAAGAAACCGTAAAGAAGAACAAGGACGACGAGTTGCTCTCACATGGAATACTGAATTAGAACGCGATACCGTAATTAGAATTTGGTTCGAAAACAAAATCAAAAGAGGAAATCTTGGATTCAAAATCAAAGAATTCAAAGTTGTAAAAATTGGATGGATACTCGGCTGGAAACATATAAAAGGTAATGAAAAAGCTGACACTTTAAGATTCCGCTCAGCCTTACTCGAAGGTACACTCGAAGTATTAAACGAAGAAAACTTTTTACAAACCATAAAAAAAGGCATTGGCTCCGCAAAAGCATTTGGATTTGGATTATTAAGCGTAAAAAAATTATAATTAAAAATACTTTGGCATGAATTTTGCTCCTTGAAAATTGGTATGCTCAAAGAAATTTGAGAAAACTATGGCTACCCACAATTATCAGGAACTACCTAAAATCAAAGATAGCATTTCTTTTCTATACTTTGAATATGGTAGAATTGAGCAAACAGAATACGGTATTGAATTCACAAACAAACAAGGTAATATCGAGATACCCGTATCAAATCTCTGTGCCCTTATGCTCGGTCCCGGTACAACCATCACACACAAAGCAGTACAAAACATAGTCAGCTCCGGATGCTCAATAATTTGGGCTGGCGAACAAGGAGTTAGATATTACGCAAGCGCAACCGGTGAAACACACAAATCATACAAACTACAACAACAAGCTGAACTTGTTGCAAATCCGTATACCCGAAAACAAGTTGCCCTCAGGATGTATCAATTCCGCTTCAAAGAAAAATTTGACCCAAATTTAAGTTATGAACAACTTCAAGGTGCCGAAGGTTTAAGAGTACAAGAAGAATATAAAAATATTGCTCAAAAATTCGGACTTAAATGGGAATCAAGATATTACAATAGACAAAATTGGGACGATGCCGACGAAATGAATAAAGCTCTTTCAACAGCTTCCTCCTGTCTTAACGGTATATGTCATTCCGCTATAGTCTCAGCCGGTTATTCACCTGGACTTGGCTTTATACACCAAGGAAGGCAACTATCGTTCGTATTTGACATAGCTGATTTATATAAAACTAAAATTGCTGTACCTATCGCCTTTGCAACTGTTGCCGATGCTTCCTTTAAACTCGAAACAACAGTAAGAAAAAGATGTCGTCAAGCATTCAAAAATTTCAAACTATTAGGCAGAATAGTACAAGATATAGAAAAAATTCTAAATATCAACACCGAAATTCCAGAAGATTTCGATCCGGACTCTGATCCAACGATGCCAACAAAATGGTGGGAACCACCGGCTGATGAAAATATTCTTGAGATAGCCAATGACAATAATAATTCTTGAAAAAGTTTCCTCAGCCTTAAAAGGGGAATTAAGCAAATGGCTAATAGAAATAGCAACTGGCGTATTCATCGGTAATATTAGCGCCCTCGTAAGAGATAAACTTTGGGGAAAATGCATTGAAAAATGCAATAATGGCAGAGTAACAATGGCTTGGAAAACAAACAACGAACAAGGTTTTGATTTTAACAACTACAACGACAACCGTAGAATTCCAATCGATATCGAAGGCGTAAAATTAATATTAAAACCTCCCAAACTATGAAAAAATGGAGGGTATTCCCCACGCACGTGGGGATGAACCGTCTTTTGCACCTAACAGCTATGAGGGAGTAAAGTATTCCCCACGCACGTGGGGATGAACCATACATTCAGAGGTAAAGAGATAGATTATATGCGTATTCCCCACGCACGTGGGGATGAACCGAAGAACCCAACGGTTTTAGTTTCACGCATACCGTATTCCCCACGCACGTGGGGATGAACCAGAAAACAAA
>CALHGZ010000011.1 GCA_938031175.1 Candidatus Kapaibacterium sp.
AGATTGAATTCTTGCGGTCATTTATAGCTTATTTTTACAAATAAAACTTTTAATCAGATAGCAAGTACTTTAAATGAAATTGAAATTTATTTTATGGTTTTTAGTTGCTATAAGTTTTCCCTCAATCGGGCAGATTTACACCGATAAACAAATCATAAAATTGGCTAATGAATTTTTTTATTATGTTAAAAGAGGCGAATTAAAACAATTAAAAGAATTTTTAGTCGATGAAAGAACTTTCTCGGTGGATTTGCCCCATACTGATGGTTATACTGCATTACAGTTTGCAGTTGTAAGAAAAGATTCAAACCTTGTAAATTACTTGCTGTTGAAAGGAGCCTCTCACGGAATAAAATATCCTGTGGTAAGACAAAAAGTAACTATTGATAGCTTTAATGAATTTGATGCTCCAATAGTAGATAGTGTTGATGTGATGGCTTTAGCAATATTAGCTTGTAAGTCTGTGGAAGACACAAATTTTATAAAATTCTTATGGAATAAATTATATAAAGACAAAGTATGGTATGACAAAGATGGTAATACTTTATTGCATTACGCGATGTTTTCAGATCCAGCAGAGAACAGCCATTTTTTAGGTTTTATAATTAGAACCTGTAACATTCATCCAAATGCTCTTAATACTAAAGGCCAGAATGCATTTTTATATTTTATAAGTCAGCCTCCGACGTTTAAATATTCATCCGGGGAGGATGCATATTGTAACTCCCCAATAAAACTTTACTTCGCTGCAACTAATATAGGTATCAACGTCGAAGCCGCAGACAATTCTGGTAAAAATTACTTATCATACTTTAAAGATTTTAATGTTGAACATTATATTGATAAATTTAATTCAGAAAAAGAATATAGGCGGGTTTATGCTCTAATGAAGAAATTCAGAGAAACTGATTTCGAAGAAATGTGGAGAAGAAATGATGAAGCATTTCAAAAGCACTTAGAGGAATTAAAGGAATACCAAAGTCGGCAGAAGAACTATTCTTCATCAGGCGGTTGTAAAGAAAAATGCCCTGTATGTTTTGGCTTTGGAAGCGGCGAGCAAAAAGCATACAGAGATGTTTGTCCCGTATGTAATGGAAGAGGGAACTTAGGTTATTCAAAAACTGTAATAGGTGGATATAATTACGATTACACTTACTTAACACCAAAAACGTGCTGGAAGTGTAATGGCACCGGATTTAGAATTGTTTATGAAGACCAGCCGTGTTCTTATTGCCATGGTACAGGCTGCCTCGATATTAAATAAATTTATCATCCAAGGAGAAAATATATGTCAAACAAGTTATTATTGATATTATTTATATCATCGTTAATAATACCGCTATCAGCTCAAAAGAAAATGGAATTAATTCCGTATCGGGATGGTGAAAAGTTTGGATTTTGTTCTCCTGATAAAAAACTAATTATCCCTTGTAAATATGATGAAGTATCTTTATTCAATGGAGATCTTACTGCTGTTAAATCTGAGGAATACTGGGGAGTTATAAATAAAAAAGGTAATGTCGTTGTTCCAATCGAATTTTCAAGTATAGATTTTGCAGCAGACTTAATTATTGCCCGTAAAGGTGATGATTTTTCTATTTTCACAAAAGCCGGAAAACCGCTAAATTTTTTGACAAAAAAATATGATTGGTTTGGCTCTGCAAACCATCCATCTTTAATAATTGTAACCAAAAATAATAAATATGGACTTGTTAATTCTAACGGCTCAGAGATAGTACCGCCAAAATATGACTTCCTTAGCTACTTCAACAACGATATGGCAAGATTTAAGTTAAATAACCAATGGGGTTATATTGATAAGTCAGGCAAAGAAATTATTCCTCCAACTTTCGATGATGCAGAAGACTTTAATGGTGAACTTTCCGTTGTAAAACAAAATGGATTAACAGGTGTAGTAAATAAACAAAATAAAATTGTTTTACCAACTAAATATTCGTCAGTTACTATTAATGATAACATCATTCGCGCTTGTAATTTTTCTGGTGATTACATCCATTGTACTTTTTTCGATAAGTTGGGAAAAGAATTATTATCACTTAATGGTGATTATATATATATCCGTGATTTTAATGAGGGTATAGCTTCAGTTCAAAAAGAAGAAGAAAAGTACTTTATTGATATTAAAGGGAATAAACTATTTAATTTTACCTCAAGGGACTATGAATCATGCAAGGAGGGTCTGATTGCAATGAATTTTCGTGGAAGCTGGGGATTTATGGATAAAACCGGCAAATTTGTTATTGAACCTCAATATGAATTAGCTTCTTCCTTCAGCGAGGGACTTGCAAAGGTTTTATTAGAAGACGGGAATGTTGGTTTTATTGATAAAAAAGGTAATCTTATTTTTACAATAAATGAGCCTTTTGCTTTAGTTTCTGATATAAAAGATGGCTATGCAATAATTTATGGTGGCAGGGAAGGACCTTTTATTTATGGCGTTGTAAAAAAAGACGGAACAAAATACTGGGCTGAATAGATCTTTTTTCTTTTAGTCTGGATTTACATCTTCAAATTCTTGGAATTTGATTGGAATATAGTTTCTACATTTTGGGGCAGCATCAATTGAAATTATCTTATGAAAAAATTTAAATGAGAAAGAAAATATTTTTAGCTTTAATATATTTGTCTTTTTCTGAAACGATGTTTCCGCAAGATTTTGTTACATTCTATGGAGGCTATGAAGTTAATTCTCTGACCTCTGCTATGTTTACTCAAACTAGATTAGAGGAAAAACAACATAACTTTACTGGTTATTTGTTTGGCATAAGTGGTGGTAGGTTTATTAATCGTGTTGGTGTCCAATATTCGTTAGAGTTTTCTAATACTAAATCGAATACAGTATTTAGAGATAAAAATTATGCTTTAACAAATTCAAAAATTTCTTTACAGCTTAGCGAGTTATTTGCAGTCGTACAAGATTTTTTAATTTCATTAACTGGTGACATTGGAGTTGGCTGGTTAGGTTCCGACACACCATTTGACCATTCAGGTGTTTACGGAATCACTTCAATTAGTATCGGTCCTTCTGTTATTATTTCCAGGATAAGATTATTTGCATTAGCT
This sequence comes from Candidatus Kapaibacterium sp., assembly GCA_938031175.1. GTDB lineage: Bacteria > Bacteroidota > Ignavibacteria > Kapaibacteriales > UBA2268 > CALHGZ01. The sequence goes on from CALHGZ010000011.1 coordinate 3,085, forward strand.
AAATTAAATGTTGGTTTCATTTACTTCTCTGGTTCTGATCCTGATCTGTATTCGATAGATCCGTTACCATCTTCCACTGGATTGATTACAGGTCCTGAATTTAAAATTGGTGCAAGTTTAATTCTTTAATTTCAATAAAATCTAAAAAGACTAATTACAAAAAGAGGCATAAAATGAAATCAATTAAATACGGGTTGTTATTCTTAATATTCTTTTCTTTTCAAATTTT
>CALHGZ010000012.1 GCA_938031175.1 Candidatus Kapaibacterium sp.
TTGATCGGGAATCAAAAGTCTTAAATTTTAATTGTCTAATTATCTCTGTTGATGTTTGATATAATGCTCAGCTTACCAAAACGGAACTCAAATCGAGGTTATAATCCAATAAAGTTGATAAACAATTTCCTGATAAGCATAACGGGCCAAACCGGCCGATTTGAACATTTGGGAGTTAGAAGAATAGACAAAGTGATACGGAAATATTAGGATTAAAACAGATTGCAGAAGATAAATCCTTTTAAAAAATATTTTTGGAAATTTGAACAAGCAGATAACCAAATGAATATTTTCAAAGAGGATATGATTCTAAGAAACCTTGAGGCAATTCTTATAATCATTTGATAGCATTTGTATCAGAAAAAGTATATCAAAATTACTGATGTAGTTGCTGAATAATTAAATTTGATTTACCGCAAAAACAATATGGGATTAAGACCGAAACACGGCGAAGTTGGTTTGACGGACTTTGGTCAAGAACAAATCTTTTTAACTGGACTTTTGTTGTCTCAAAAGAAAATCCTAATGACAAAAATGGGATAAAATTACGGTATCATCATTGATAAAATACCGACCAATATGCAAAAGCTGAGGTGAAATTTATTATAGCATCTGTCAGTTTGTCTTTAGATAAAGTGAAATTATGAAGTTCGGCGATTGTTTTGTAATTGTTTAATTTCCATTTCATTTCTTCTTAATCGAAATTGACGTAAAAATATTTAGTGGAATTAAATATTTTTTCTCCCCAATTTTTAAAGAACTCTTTAGCAGATATAATATTATTACCTGATGCGGGGCAGTCAAATATATAATTAAGATCCTCAAGATAATAACCCCACCAGGCATAAAGCTCATCACCGCGGTTTAGAACTTTTTCTGCTTTTGAAAAATTTCGTACCAGCGAATGCTTTAAATAATTTTCATTATTTGGTTTAACTCCGATAAGGTAATATGTATCATTATCGATGTAATCTACCAAGTCACTCCAATGATAACTTGTAATTAAATCATAATCGTTAGAGTCAATAACGAAATATATATTTTGAGATTTTTTACCACAGACCACAGCCCAATGTTCGTCTTCATTAAAAGAAACAATAGCAGGAATTCCTTTCATTAGCAGATTATCTAATTTCTCTCTAAATTTAATTTTATTCATTGTTGTAAAAACAATAGGATGACAATTATAGTGATAAATACCCTTTTTTAGTTTATTTTCATCAGTTCCCTTTATAGCAGCAATTATTGGATGAACTTTAGTCGCTTTATGTGCATCCTTTTGGGTGATAGGAATGCCTAAAAGCAGTAATGAGTGTTGTAAACTATATTGTCCACAGGATCCACTATACTTAGACTGCCAGTTAAAACCTATTTTTTCTTGCATATAAATACTCCATTTATTATTAGAATATTATTAGAAAATTATAATTCTAATTGATTCAAAAATTCTACAAGATTAGATTGAACTAATCGCTAAAAAGTACATAACAAGTCAGGCAACTTTTTCAATTAAATCTTCCCTGTTTTTACTCTTCAAATTCTACAGGTGATAATTAACAATTAGCTTCATAAATTCTCGGAAGTCCATAAATGCACCTGCTTCGATGGTAATGTAATCTGATTATTTCAAGCAATTTATGATCTTATATTGCTCTTTGATTTACTTTTTTCTTCGGCAAATTATGATGTCCAAATCGACTTACGATCAGGACTAACAAATTAATTTTAATCCAAATTGTTTCTTGAACTTTTTTATAAACATATACTAAATTACAGTGCTTTGTAAAATATCCGAAGGTTATTTTTAAAATGTCCAACTCCATCTCTAAGCGCAATACTTGCTTTCTTGGCTCCTTGAGTTCCTCTTCTTAAGCACTCATTCCTCCTTTGTCTGGAAATGTCTGCTGTTGATCTGAAAGGTATTCTCATTTTCAAATATAAATTTTTGTTTACTCCAAGATCTCTTGATACTTGGGCTGTATTTATCCCGTCTTCCAATATCATCTTTACTACTGAGATTATGAATTTTCATTGCAAAGTCTTCATTTTTCAGACATATAAGCTCGTATGTTTTGGTAAATAAGTATAGTTCTGTTTTTAAATATCAACAATATGATGGTAGTATCAATTTGTCGTTTTTAATCCTTCCAGAAAATGATAGTTTATTTTTCTATTATATTTTTATTTTTAGTTCAATTTCTCCATTGATTATAGTTATATCATTTATCCGCAATGGATACTCTCCGAAGAACTTTCTTTCGATAATATCTACTGAGATTTTGATAAAATTATTATTAACAATGCATACTCTTTCGCAAGTATCATCTTCTGAATCAAATAACCAACTGTTTAATAACTTTTCAATATATGAGTTCATTTTTTTTAGTAGTCTATTTCCTTGAGGAACTATTGTATGTTCTTTTATTTCCAAAATCAATTCTTTTTTTTTAATGCTATCAATTCTGACACTTAAAGGAATATTAGGTAATAATTTACCAGGATTATATTTGAACCTAATTTTATCACCTTCAACCCTTAAATCTTTGATTTCCTCAACTTCATTTTCAGCAAGAAAATAATTAATCAATTTAACTAATTCTTTTTGTTCAATATTAATTGAGGCCATTTGACTCTCCAGTTTTTTTTAAATCTTTAATTAAGTAATTATATCTTTTTTTCTTAATAAATAAAGAATAATAATTGTATTAGTTAAACCCAGATAATTTCTTGGATTTATTAATAAAAACAAGGCTGGCAATAACATTAGTATAAAAAAAATATTAACCTCTCCAAAAAATTTAGCAACAACCTGTCTAAAAACCGCATTTCTTCCATAAGACATCCCTTTACCTATAATAAATGAAAGTGTAAATAATTCTGTGTAAATGGGTTTTAGTGTTAAAGAACATTTTTTAATCTCTGATCAAAAATAATTGATAAATGGGATAAAGCAACAGCCCAATTCTGCACAGGCATAATAGTCCACTTTTTAGATATATCTCTGTAAGCTAAGAATAACATTTTTTTCAGTGCCTCATCCAGCCAAAGGCTGGCAGGCTATTGGGGAAAATGCTTCTTTGTTTTGTAACCATCCTGAACTGACGGTGCACAGCCTCAACTGCATTGGTAGTGTAAATGATTTTTCTGATTTCATCCGGATACTTGAAAAATGTGGAGGCGTGAGCCCAGTTCTGTCTCCAGGTTCTAATTGATAAAGAATATTTTTTGCCCAAGTTTTCTTCTAAGTTGTCCAGAGCAATAAGAGCTGCTTCTTCTGTTGGTGCTGAGTAAACTAATCGAAGTTCTTTCATAAATGACTTGTGATCTTTGCTTGCAATGTACCTAAGCGTGTTTCTGATTAAGTGAATGATACAAAGCCGGATTTCTTTTGCTCTGCATCAAGCATTACTTCAAGGGAAGCTTTTATGATCTTCTTGATGGCTCCGTTTTCTCCCATCAAGTCCTCTGGTAGGTCCTTGCTATTTTAAGATCGGCTTTAAGTTGCTCGATCATTTCTGGAGTTAGCCTGCCTGCGGAAGGCAGGTTCCATTGTGTAAATCTCCTTTCGGGTATTGGTTAAAAGTAATTAGTTTTTTGCAAATAGAAAACCCTTAATGGATTTTCTTCAAGTTAAGTGCTGCTTCGCTACGCTTCGCAGCACTTAACTAATTCTTTACTTTAACCATTTACACAGAATTATTTACACTACCAATTTTAATTCATTACTTCGCTCAATTCTTCCTTTTGTTTTAGGTCTAATACTTTTTCTAAATCCAGCAGTATCAACAATCTGTTTTCCAATTTTCCTACTGCTGTAATGTATTCTGAATTAACTCCCGCTGTTATTGATG
>CALHGZ010000013.1 GCA_938031175.1 Candidatus Kapaibacterium sp.
AGTTATAAACCATCAAAAGAGTTGTATTAATGAAAAGACAACATATCTATTTAGGAATAATTTTCATCCTTTTTATTATACTTAGTGCGGTCATCTACGATAGAGTTCAATTAGCTGAAGAATTAAATAATATTAAAGAAAATCTTGGCAGATTAAAAATGGAGGGTGAACAAAAATTAATAGATGCTGAAAGAGTCTACCAAACAAAAATTCAAGAAGCGACGGTTCTAGCTGACGCGAAAATAAAAGAAGCTGAAAATTTCAAAGTAAAATACGAAAAGCTTTTAGCCAGAGAGGAAAAAAAATTAGAAAATTATTATGGTAATCTATTAAAATATAAATATGGTGATAACTACTTTAACAATTCTGCAATAAAAAGATTTCGAATTGATGGGGATATGATTTATGTGACTATTCAGAATGATGGTTCAAAAGCTATTAAACCTGATTTCACTATATATTTCCTGAATGAAAATGGTTTTATAACAGCTACTTATTCTGATGTTTACATTTTTTCAAGTGTCTTACCAGGTGAAACACGCATAAGTGATGGAAGAATTCACTTTAGATACGGTACCCCAGTTTATTATAGTTTGGATGAAAGTTATTGAATGATTATTGACATCCCTATATTAAACGGTAAATTATTAAGCAAACCAATAGATAACTGGATCGTAACTTGGGAAGTTAATGAGAATTATAGACATTGGTGTTTACAAGCAGATATTAGAAATGATTGTACTGCATTAGTTATTTTACTAAATCCTGGGAAGTTGAATGGTGATGCAAATAATTTAAGCGGAGATACCACTCTCAGAATTTTACGAAAAGCATTCAACAATACAGGTATAAATCCCTTTATAATAAATCTATTTGACTATTGTACTCCTGATTACTCTGTACTCATTAAAAATTGGCCTAAACGAGATTATAAATACTTAGTATATGAAAAATTATTACCCTATAAGTTTATCTTTTCATTATATGCATATGGCTCAATAGATAGGAATGATCCAAAATATAATGATATAGTTTCAAGAGTCAATTTAATACAGAGTATTTTCAGGCATATTCCAAAGCTGGATTTTGATAACTCGTTTACTACACATCCCATACGATGGCAAATTGAGAATAAAATTATAAAAATCCATAAAACTTTGCTTGATGCAAAGTCTGTTTTCATAAAGTAATTTCGCTTTTATTAATTGAGGATAAAATGATAAAGCAGAACATTGCTATTTATTTTTATTTTTTAACACTCTTTTTTCTTCAGTCAAATTTCAATCCTTTTTTATTGGCACAAAACCTTAATAAGGAACAATTAAATGAAGTGAAGGAAATAATCATGATAATCGATATGACAGATATCAATCTTAAGAGATCGTGGAATTCAAGTAATGATTATGGCGTAAGAAATCAAAATGATTACAATTATGCTGAGAATGTTTTGAATGTTACACAGCAAATTAACGAACGACTTTTAAAATTACCGAAAGGTAATTTTCAAGAATATCTGAAGATTTCACTTAAAGCATACTTAGATGTTGGTCTAATGAGATTATTAGTTGGGGAGGATGATGGTTTTGACAAACAGACAGAAATAGCAACACTTTATCAGATACAAGATTCAGAACCACATTTATGGGCTTGGCGGATTTGGCAAATAGCAAGGTTTGCGAGAAACGAAGCAGCAAAAGAATTGAATTTACCTTTGATAGATTACTCAGAGGATTAAATAAAACATCTTTACAAAAGGTTTATAACCAGCCAATCAAGCCGACCGCTTCAATCGGTCTTGTCATTGGCAGTTCAAAATTGTTCTAATTTTTAAATTAGTGTTTATATTAAATAACATTATCAGTTAATCAAAACATTGTCACCGTAAACCGTTCAGCGGCGGCTTATCGGCAACGCCGTTATGCAAAAGGAGAATCAATGACAACTGGGCTTGTATTTTATTTATTTGAAGCGTTTGGTTATAAAGACACTTTCCATTTAGCTAATTTATATTTTTATCGCGGACATACTAATAGTGCTCTTCGGATTTACGAAAAGGGGGCAAATAGTAGTAATCCTTAATCAATGTATTCACTTGCAATATTTTATGAAAATGGTATTGGCCTTAATAAGGATCATTCACAATATCTCTATTGGATGAATAATTCAGCAAAGTTAGGTCATGATGGGGCGATTGATGAATGTTACATTGATGGTGACGGTTATGAAAAAAACGTTACAAAAGGATTTAATATTCTTGAGAATTATGCCACGAATTGTAAAGAAGCTTTCTTTCAAGGAAGTGTTGGAGGTTATATAATTAAGAGGTGAAATTATTCCAAAAAATTTATTGAAGGCAAAAAAAATGGTTCAAATTATTTTTTGATAATTATAATTCCATTGCGCAAGAAATCCTAAAAACGCTATAGCATAATATTCTTGCTTTTCAAATTATTATACTAATAATCACATATTATTCATTTTCAAAGGATCAATTATGGACTTTAAGACAGCTATGGAAATATTGGAACTAGATTCCCAAAATCTTTCTCCAGATGTAATAAAAAAGGCATATCGTCGTTTATCTCTTAAATACCATCCCGATGTTTCTACTAATACAGACGGAGCTAAATTTATATTAATCAATGCTGCATATGAATTTTTACTAAAGAATCTGCCTTTTTTTAATTCAAATGAATATTATGAAACTGAAGATGAATTGACTACTAGAATTAATGCCATTAGAAAATCATTCGTAATGATTCGCACTGAATATTATTATAAACATAACGAAATCTTCCAAAAAATGGTAAACACTCTTATTGACAATCTTAATAACTACGATAGTTATAATCGATTAAAAGAAGGTGTAAATTATGATTTTGCAAGAATTGTAGAAGGGGGTATCAATGAAATTATTAGTTGGTTTGATTCAAAAATATCTCAAATAATTTCATCATATGATGACTGGATCAATGGTTATTTACGCTCTACTTATCAAAAATTGTTAAAAGAAGAATTCCAATTTTGGTATAAATCAAAATATTTTTATATACATTTATTTATAGCGATTATCATTTCTGAAATCATAATTACTGGAGTTTATTATTTTTCATTTGAATCTTATTATGCAAGTATCTCTGCTATTCCAATTCTAATTGGTATTATTTTGTATCGTAGAAATGTAAAGATAAAATATAATTTTAAAGAAAATATAATAAAATTGGATTCAAATAAATTTAAGGTTCATTCATCTTCATTATTTATCAAAAATGATGATGGTGCTTCAATTGAAGAAACCACGATTGGCCTTGGTTCTATTGGTGCAGCTATTGGCTTAATTGGTGGACCTATTGGGGCACTATTAGGTGGTGCAATTGGAGGTTTTCTTGGAAGTCTATTTGGCGAGTCGCTTGATGAACTAAAACAAAAATTATTCGATCGAATGATACTTAAACTTGAAGAAGTAGAACAAAGAATTCTTAATAATCTCGATGAGCAACTTCCCAAAATTGAAGAAGAACTTATAGTGACAATAAAAGAAAATTTTAATAGAAATAAGGAACGTGCAGTTAAATTATTATTAAAGTCATAAAAGTGTGCTTTTGTATAACCGGCCAATCAAGTGGACGCCCCCGAAACAAGTTCGGGGCAAGCTATTTTCGCATTTGGCATTTTTATAATTATTGGCTTTGTTTTTCCGTGCAATGTTGTTCTGTTAAAAAATATTTTTAATAAATAAAAAGTTGTTGGTATAGTTCGGCATCCTTGTTCCCGCCTTCGTAAAAACTTCGGCAGGCAAGCTGGGGCGCCGCTTATCGGCAACGCCGTTATATGGCTTAAAAAATGATTCGGTAACTTATTAATTTTAACTATATTTTAGGTGCAAAATAAAACGCTTTTTGAGGAAAAATAATGCCGTACTATAATATATCTTTAGAACAAATTCGTAAAAATGTTGAGAGAAGAAAGAAAAAATATATTGAAGATGATAGCTTCCTCTTTGACAAAAACGAATATTCAATTGGAATTTTAAAGGAAGTAAAAAATAATTTCGGCGAAACTCTCATAAGAGTAGATGGCAATATTCCCAAAAGTCTACCAATTGAAACCGGTCAACGATTTTTATTTATCTCTTACGACCAGACACGTGGATCGCACGGATTACACAAATATCCCGCCAAATTTTTCCCTGAATTACCCCGTTGGTTGATACAGAAATACACTAAACCTGGGAATATTATACTCGATCCGTTTATGGGAAGCGGAACCTCAAATGTTGAAGCTATGCTTTTGGGCAGACATTCAGTTGGAATTGATGTTGACCCATTTGCCAAATTTTTAACAAAAGTCAAAACCACAAAGTTAGATGTTGAAGAATTGGAAGATAGTACAGACTTTATTTTAAACTCATTAGTAAAATATGATCCTAAAAAAATAAAAGGTACAGATTTACCAACATTCCCTTATCGTGATAATTGGTTCGATAAAGAAATACTATTTGAGTTAGCATACATTAAGAAATCAATTATGAACTCAAAGTATTCTGACAATATCAAGAATTTCCAACTTATAAGCCTTTCATCAATAATACGTTCTGTTTCAAATGCTGATAATAATTGTACCCGCACCGTCGTACGAAAAAAATTGAATAAAAATATCTATCCTTCTATGGCACTTACAAAATTTGCAGAAACATTACTCTTAAACTCATATAGAATGACAGAGTTTAGTTCTGTCGTTGATACTAATATTTCAATTGAAATACCAAGTGATAATGATGCAAGAAGAATCAAATACCCTGCTAACTATTTTGATTTTGCATTAACGTCACCGCCATATGCAAATGCAGTTGATTATCCAAGAACACATCAGTTAGAAATGTACTGGTTGGGTCTTGCGAATGGTTCATTAACTCCTATGAAAAAGGATCACGTTGGAACCGAAAGTGTTTCAGTAGATGATTATAAAACACTTCATAAAATAAATATTGAAGAAGCAGACTTAGTTATTGAAAATATATTTGAAAAAGATCCTCGTCGCTCATTTATCGCATATAAGTATTTAGTTGATATGGAAGAAAATTTACGTGAAGTTCATCGTGTATTAAAAAAGAAAGGCAAGTATGCTATTGTTGTTGGTAACAATAAAATAAGAGGATATAATTTTGAAAGTTGGAAATACTTAATGAAACTTTCCGAGCGTATCGGATTCAAAGTTGATAATTATTTCGGTTCTGAAATAATAAAACACTTTATAAAAGTCCCGCGTGATGAAAGAATAAATACTGATTGGATTATTGTATTGGAGAAATAATTTATGGCATCTTCTGAAGAACGCGGTAGGCAAGCATCCATTGATGGTTTTGCTCACGAACATATGGTTTGTGGCATTTTAATGAAAAGATATAAAAATGTATCTTTAGTTGACCTTCCTCTCTCACCTTATGATATAATAATAGTTTTTAAAAATGAAAGAAATGAGGAGATAATAATTAGGGCACAAGTTAAGACTTCTCGGACTTCTATTTCATTTACTGGTGGGACACGTGGTGGTGTTGATCGTGAATATAAATCTGGTGTAAAAACTTATGTGCAATCTACAAAGACCTCAGACGTTGTAATAGGTTACAAACCCATATCAGACGACCAATTTGAATTATACTTTGTTCCAACTATTCTTATTGAAAAATGGGATTCAAAAAGTAAATCTCTTAATATTCTTTCTTCTCTGAAAAACAATTACGAAATATTAGAACATTGCAAGGATAAAGATTTTGTTTTAGAAAAAGCTAAAGAGTATGGATTAATCTAAACGCCATATAACAAGCCAATCAAGAGGACGCCGTCCGTTAGCTAACGGATGGGCGGCGGGTTATCGGCAACGTAGTTATTTCCAGAAACTCTATCCTGTTTTTATAACCCTTTGAATTATTCTCATCTTGATTTACTTTAGAGCACTAATTGTAGAAAAAATTATGTGCAGATTTTCTATTCTAACTTTTACTCTGGTATTTTGGGGGCTTACTT
>CALHGZ010000014.1 GCA_938031175.1 Candidatus Kapaibacterium sp.
ATAGCCATTAGAATTTGATTCGCCTTCAGATATAAGTGTTTCCTCTGAGTAAATTTTAACTAAAGCACCGCTTATTGCATTACCAGATGAATAGTCTTTTATGAATAATTTTATTTTTGCAGTATTGCAGGTATCGGTTGTGCTTTGTGATTTTAAATAATGAACAAACTCTTTTTCACTACCACAATCAATTTCAAAGTTAAATTCTGATACTTGATAATGATCGTGATGAATAGAAACACCCCATTTCCCTTTGCATAGATCCTCGAAAATTACATAACCATGTTCGGTAACTTTTGAAGATTTTAAATGACCACTTTGCCATAATTTAACAGTTGCACCATTTATCAATTCTGATGTGCTTTTATCTTTTATATAAATTTTTACTTTACTGTTACAACACGTGTCTTTAGATTCGGATTTTGTTTCCATATCGAAAGTCATCGTTAAAGTGTCGCATCCTTCAATCTTGAAATCTTCTTCAATAACTTTATAGCCATCTTTTGCAAGTCTAAGCCAATATTCGCCTTTACAAATATTGTCAAATACAAGTTTACCCTCAGAATTTGTATAATTTTTCCGAAGGATTGAATTTCCTTTGCTTAATTTAACTTGAACTTCTTTCAAAGCATCTTCTGATTCTTTATCTCGGGCATATATGATAATCATACCACAACAAGAATCTTGATTATGCAAAGTGATTGGTAAACTTCCTCCTTTTGTAGTATTTTTTATATTAACCAGACTCTCTTCATAAGTATTAAAGTCTATGTGACTTATTCTGAGTAGAACATTTTCTATATTAGTAGGTAACTTAGAGAGAGTAAAATTACCATCCTCATCAGAAACTGTTTTTTCGATTAAATTTCTATTTGGGACACCTAATGCTTCAATTGTTGCATTTGAAACTCCTGTCCCTGAATTATCTATAATCCGAGCTGTAAAAGTGGTAGAATTTTCTGGTGTTACATTGTCATCGCAAGATATAAAAATTAATGACAATCCAAGTAAAGCGATGAAGAACATTTTTATGTAAATTGAAAATAAACTCATATAACCTCCTAAAAATAAAAAAATACAATGTTTTAATAATCATTAACAAATGATTAAAAAAAAAATTTCAAAGTATTGAAATTAGAATATAAAATAAGTTAAATTTTGAGGAAGTGTATTTTTCAAAAATTCTAAATATCGATTTTTTCTTAAGATAACTATTCCATCTAAGGAAGTTAATTTTAATAGGAATGCATCATTGATACTATCTCCGGCTGAAATAATTGGTGGGGTATTATTGAAGATTGATTTATAGACTTGCTCTTTTCCATCAGCTATTGGTATAGGTTCTAATAGTTCTTCTGTCAAAATTCCATTCTTTGTTTTGTTCTTTAATCCGATGGAATTTTTGGGATCAATGCCAAATAGTCTTGTTGCAACTGTTTTAACAATAATATCAGGGCTTGAGGATATAATTTTTATTTTGAAATTATTAGCTTTTAGAAATAGTAACATATTTAATAAATTCCTATTGGCTGATGGTGCAACAGAATAAAAATTCTTATTGTTCTCTTTGAATTCTATCATTTGTCCTTTTTTGTTCAAAACTTTGTGCGTTGTTTGTATCAATTTTTCAATAGTTAAGCCTTTCATTGAAACAGCCATATCGAGAAAAGCCCTTTGAAAATTTCCATTTTCTATTTCTTGGAGATAATTAGCATAGCTAAAATCTTTAAATTCACCATCTGCTTTGAGTTGAGCAAATGTAGCTTCTCCAATATCACCATCTAATAGAGTATTATCGAGATCAAAAACAGCAATCAATTCATTGTGAGATTTTTTCTTGATTATTTCATTTAACTTATCAACTAGATTAATATCTAAATCATAATTATTAATATGTCTATCAATTAAATGTTTTTCAGCTATTTTAATGAAAATTTCACAATCGTAAGCGAATTTAATTTCATCTATAGAATCATCATCAACTTGTCGTAAACTTATATTAAGTTCAAAAAATTCTTCATTTTGGAATTCCTCTGCTTCATCTTGCCTCATAGTCCCACCCTGAAATGCAAGGGCATGTTTGCTACTCATTGGTAATTGCTTATAGTAATCAGGATTAGCGTAAGTAAGATAACGTTTTGCCTTCACGTGGTTTTCCACTAAATGTGTAATTTTTTCCGAAAATCCCAATTTCCTCAAAAAATCAGCTCCTAAATACTCATGATTCAGGACACCAAATCCAACCATATTTTCAGATTCTTTATTATCGCTCTGTAAATTTCCAATATCATGGAAGAAAGCAGCAAGAATGAATTCTTCATCAAACCCCAGTTTCATTGCTAATCGAGCTGATGCAGTCATATGTTGCAGCAATGAATACTCATCGCCAAAATAAACATTCTTTGCTTTTTGACATAAACTTTTTATTTCCTTTATTTTTTCCTTGATTATCTGATTCAATTCTATTTCCTGATTTAATTAGCCATTAGTCGACGAATTAAATAATTTATATTGCATTGATTAAATTACTTCAAATTATTGTTTGTGTATTAAAAGATAGTTAATTTTTACAGAAACTTAGGTGTAATATGAAAGAATTGAATTCAATACTATCGTGTTGCTTTGAAATAAATGAAAAAATGGTAGTTACCGGGGGAAAATACTACAGAATACTTAAAAGCTATACCTGAAAAATTAATTATTTTTAGTAAAAAGATTGTTCAGATTTATTAATATCAATATTGTCATTCCCCTTATTATGTTAGCAATCAGCAACCAATATCCACCATCAAGATGATTAGTCAGCTATCCAACTAATTTCATTTCAACTTAGTGTAATACAACTCCAAATTTTTATTTTCTTAACATTCTTGTATATTAACTTTGAATAATTATATATCCTTAGATTCAAATTTATATTCTTTTGTACTTTTAAAAAATTATTCCGACTCTTGATCAAAAAAATTATTACTCTTTTGTTAATAGCGTTTTGATTTTATCCAGCATAAATAACCTTTTTGTCTGAACTGAGATTTAATAATCAACTCCAGAATTAAATTACGTGAGTTCTTAGCAGGCAAATAAATTTATGAAATGCTTAATTTTTTAATCCATATTTTACGGTATAAGTCTAATTTTTTTAATATAAGTAGGTTTGCCGATATTGTTGAATACACTGATTTTTCAATCAAAATTATTTCCGTCAGTAACGGTTAATGTCTAAAATTAAAAATTATAGCAGAAGATTATTTATTTTTATCCGATAAAACCATACTTTAATAAAAAAATGATATACGATAGTTCTCTCATTTTCGAAAAATCTTATATTCCCTTCTTTTAGTAATTTTTTGTTCCTAGACTTGTAAAGAGTTATTGGCTAATAGCAAAATTGCAGATAAAGATAGCAAAAAAAGAATCAAAAGAGAAAATGAAATAGCTCTTTTCATTATTAAACCGATAATATAACAGACAAACCCAATATCTTTCTCGGCATTATATCATAATCCTTTAGCAAAATTGAATGATTTTATTGTATAAACGTAAATTGATGATAAACTTTAGCAATTAAATAATAATTTCTATGACAGTTTTAAGATATCTAGTTTCAGGATTAATTTATCTTGGATTTATTTCCTTGAATTCTTGTTCTCATCATTTTATAACTATAAGAGAAAAAAATAATATTTTCATAATCGCTACAAGTGGTATACACGAAAATGATTGGAACACTTCAGTAATACTCGAGAATTCAAAATTAAAAAATGAATTAAAATTTCTAATAAAATTACTTCCCGAAGATTCTCATTTTAATTTATTGTTTATTGAAAACGAGTTTAAACCCTGGCGGCTACAGTTTGTAAAGGCTGATTACATCAACAAAAATACTGCTTTATTAACACTAGATGCATTCAAATTTGAAACAAGCAATTTATTATTAACAAAATCTTTTTTAGATTCAATGCTATGCATCATAAATGATACATTTAATAATACAGAATCAATTGATATATTTATAATTGTCGATAAAATATTTAGCTTTATCGATAAAGAAAAATTTTCAAGTGCAGAGTTAGATAAACTCAAAAAAATGAAATGCAAAATTAATTTTGTAATTTATGAACCTAATTTGGATTGTGATATATGTTTCATTTTATCTAAAGTAACTGGCGGTAAAGTGATATTTCGTCATTAGCTATTTTTGAGCTTTTTTAGCAGCTTTAGCCAAATCTTTCCTAAAAGTATCAGCGAACAGCCTTCCAATATCCACTGATGCTCGATTTATGGCATCTTTAATTTCTTCTTCGGATAATGTTGCCAACTCAGCTGCCTGAGCAACATCAGTAATTCTTTTGCCAGTAGATTCTTCAACATTTGGAATAAACCTTCTTCGCAATGGTACACTCAAGGATTCAGAGTTTTCCCAGACTAGATCTCCTGTGTTTCGTTCAGTGATAGATGAAGTAACTTTTAAATGTAAATTCACATTATATTGAGTAGATAAAATTCTGCATTCATCAAGTATTGTTGTAACTAAAAATTCTGTATTTGCATCAATTTTGTTCACAGGTATAATATCAATATGTTTGAGAATTATTTCTTTAATGCCTTCGGAAACCCTTGCCGATATTTCTTCTGGATTCGCAGCTTTTATTAGCTTGTTCTCAACTTCAGCTGTTAAAATTGAAGTGCCGATTATTTGTGCTAAATCTAAAATAACTTCACCAAATTTTGATTTATCTTCTTCCTTATTTACAGGCTTACTACTATAGATTATATCAACCCGACCCGCATCGGATGATACCATAGATTCAAAATAAAATCGCTTGTTCGTCAAATCATACTTATGTAAATTGTTCGTATGTGAGCAGGATATAAACAAGAGTAAAAAAAATAAGGTGGCATATAATATTATTTTCATTTAAAACCTCCGTATAAATCATAATCTAACTAACTATGCTTGATTTCCCGATTTAAAAGAGTTTCTATCTTTTCAACTTTTTTTTGCATCCTTGATTCGTCCCCTTTTCGATAATCAACTTTTATTACTGAGTAAATTCTGTTGCATTGAGGTTCAAGAACTTCAAAACATTGACTTATGAGACCAAATACTTCATTCCAATTACCTTCTATGATAGTACCCATTGGTGTTAATTTGTAATTTAGGCCACTTTTGTCAATAATATCAATTACTTGTGAAACATATTTACTGACACTTTCACCTTTATCTGTTGGAAACATTGCAAATTCAACAAGTACCATTTTCCCTCCTTCTTCCATTTATTAATTTAAAAGCAAAATTAATATCTTTTATTTTAATTTTAAATTAAACTTATTTAAAAAATTCAATTATACCTTACGAATTGGAAATAAATTAGTTTTATCTAATGATAAATTTGGGGATTTTTGTATTATTTATGTTTGTATAATCATATAGCCAATAATAATTACAATTAAAATTATTAGAGAAATAAGTGAGGTTTTCATTTTGGACGTTTTCTTTTCAAAATCAGTAAATTTGCCATTTAAAATTCTAATTTCTGATTGAAATTGTGCATACTTTTCTATATCAAGGGTATAAAGGTTATTCTGCAATTGATCATAACCTTTATTTATAAGATCTAATTCTCCTCTTAGATTATTAATATTTACATCCATTTCATTAATTTTCTTGTGAATGTTGATCCTAGTAAGATTCTCTGTTACATAGTTCAAATCCACTTTTTCTTTAATATTTATAATTTCATTCTTAAGATTGTTGATTTCAAATTTCATAGTATTCAATGTTTCAGATAAGTTGTCATTATATGATTGTATTATAGATTCGTTTTTTTTACTTTGCAAAATCAATCTTAATTCGGATTTACTAGTGTAAGATTCGAGATCGTTTTTTAACTGATTTTGAATATTTTGGATTGTTACATCAATTTTTCTGACACTGTCATTGAGGATAGTATTGAAATTTTTTTCAATTGAATAGAATTTGTTCTGAATTTTCTCATAAAAATCGAATATTTCATCTTGAATTTTTATTAAAAAATCTAAATTTTGCCAGATTTCGTTTATTTTCGATATTTTTTTTTCAATATCAACAAATTTTTCATTAATACTTCGATAAATCAACGATTGAAACTCTTCATTTTTATATTTTATTATTTCCATATTTTCATTAATTTTTTTGTCAATTTGCTTTAAATTTTCAATTCTTTTATAAAGAGTTTCGAATGCGTGGGAATATTCATCAGCCTGAGCTCTCACTTTATCAAAAAGCTCAAGTATATCAGGCTTTATGGATTTTTGCTCATCCAAGTCTTAACTCTCCTATTAAAATATTCTAGGCAATCAGATAATTGTTCTAAAAGTATATAATCAATTACATCCTGAGGTTCATTTTTATTTGTTACTAATTTTTGAAGTATTTCATTCCGGAAATCTTTATCAGATTTGAGCTTATGACGGAAATTATTATAAATATATTCGGCCAAAAAGCCGTAACTTGACAATTCATCAAAAAAACTGACTGGCTTGAACAGTCTCTTGACAGATGTAAATGACTTCATCGCAAAAATAAAATATTTGACCCCTTATTAGCATATCGGACAATCATAGTAAAACTTAATTATTATAAATGTTCTGTCGATTAATACTATTATTTATATAAATCCGTTATTAAAAAAGCAATAGAAAACAAAAATTACTATGGATAATGTTATGAAAATGAGGATTTTGAATTACATTCTTATTGGACTGATTTTCATTTTTGTCAATACATTCTCTTCTTATGAAGAAGAGACAAAGTATGAAATTTTGACAAGTACAATTGTCAATATGCTAAATATGAGGCATTATAGTCCACCAGAAATCGATGATAGCCTTTCCCTAAAATTTTATAATAATATTCTTAAAAAAATTGATCCAGGGAAACGCTTCATTACAAAAGAAGATATAACAAAATTAGATAAATATATGTTTTTTCTTGATGATGCTCTCAAAACCAAAAATTTTTCTTTTTTTAATGAATTATATCAAATTATAGAAAAAAGGATTGACGAAACAAAGAATTTTTATAAAGATTTATTAAAAGATCCTTTTGATTTCAAAAAATCTGAATATTTCGAACTCGACCCACAAAAAACAGATTATGCAAAAGATTTAAAAGAAAGAAAAGAACTTTGGAGAAAATTATTCAAATACGAAGTAATTACACGAATAGCAGAGCAACTCGAAACTCAAGAAAAAGCCCGTGAAAATAACGATACCTCAATTACAATTAAATCCATCGAAGAAATTGAGAAAGAAGAAAGAGAAAAAGTTCAGAAGAGATGGGATGACTTTTTCATACGTATTGGAAAATTAACTAGAGAAGATAGATTTAATGACTATATCAATGCATTTACTGAAATATTTGACCCACATACTCAATTTTTCCCTCCAAAGGACAAAGAGGATTTCGATATAAATATGTCTGGAAGTCTCGAAGGTATTGGAGCACAACTTTCTCAAAGAGACGAATATATACGTGTTGAAAGAATTATCCCCGGTAGTCCGGCATGGAAACAAGGCGAATTAAAAGAAGGTGATATCATCTTAAAAGTAGCTCAGGGTGATTCTGAACCCGTTGATGTCGTAAATATGCGACTTGATGATGCTGTTAGATTAATTCGTGGTAAAAAAGGTACTGAAGCAAGATTAACCGTACGAAAAGTTGATGGAAGCATTAAAGTTATATCTATCATCCGAGACATCATCCAATTAGAAGAAACATTCGCAAAATCACTTATTTTAGAAAACAACAATCAACGTTTTGGCTACATTAAATTACCCTCATTTTATGCTGATTTTAATGATCGTTATGGAAGAAGAAGTTCACTCGATATGAAACAAGAATTAATCAAACTCAAAAACGAAGATATAAATGGCCTTGTTTTAGATTTACGTAACAATGGTGGCGGTTCATTAGATGATGTAGTTGATATTGCAGGTTTGTTTATCAAAACGGGTCCAATTGTTCAGGTTAATTCACGCTACGGCGCACCACAAATCAGGCAGGATTTTGATCCTAATATTTATTACAATGGACCACTTATCATTTTAGTTAATTCCGTTAGTGCCTCTGCATCAGAGATTTTAGCTGCTGCAATGCAGGATTATAAACGTGCAATAATTATGGGAAGCGAGCATACTTTCGGGAAAGGTACCGTGCAGGCTATGCTCGATTTAGACCAAAATATAAATCCAAAATATAATTCCTTAAAACCTTTTGGTGCACTGAAACTTACTATACAAAAATTCTACAGAATTAATGGCGGTAGTACACAACTTAAAGGAGTTGAACCTGACATAATTTTGCCTGACTCATATATGCATACTGATATTGGAGAAAAAAGCTATGATTATGCACTCCCTTGGACAAGTATTTCCCCTGCTAATTACGAACAAATTGAATCATCTTCATTTTATTTTAATAAAGTGATTGAAAATAGTAAAAATAGAGTAAAAAATGATAAATACTTTTCTGCAATTGAATCCAAAGCTAAAACTTTGAAAGATTTAAGAGAAAAAACACTCATTCCTCTAAATTTCGATGAATTCATTCAGGATAGAAAATTTAGAAAAGAATTGGCTTCATCTCTTGAACAAAATGATGAAGAAATTAAAAATTTCAATATTAAGCCTCTTAAGGCTGATTTAAATAATGATGAAAAAAATGAAAATCTTAAAGACAGAAACGAAGCCTGGTATTCATCTGTGAAAAAAGATAATTACATACGCGAAGCAATTAATGTTTTAATTGATATGAACCACTACCTGAGTAAAAAGTAAAAATAAACATTAAATTCAACTTTTTGATAACCTATAAAGAAAATTTCTATAAAAATATTTGAGAAAATTAAAAAATTATTTACAGAAATCTTCAAAAAAAAGCTTTTTCTTGCTTTAAGAATTGTTTTAAAAAATGATTTGTCTTTTAAACCAATTCATTGCATCTCAGAAATTATATCTGATGAAGTTTATTATCATCATCAATTTTTTAATTTTTCTGTAACTTCCATTTTTACTCGATTTTGTCCTTAGATTTGACGTGCGCTATTTTCTTCTTATTTTAGGAAAGTTCTTAAAAATATATTATTATTTAAAATTCGAGACAATTAAAATTTTGAAGTCATACACAAGTATGAATAATACTCTTTATAAAAAAATAAAAAAACTCAATTTCAATCCACAACACGTTGCTGAGGTAGGTGTACATTTCCCTGAAACATCTAATATTCTTTTATTTATAGAAAATGGCTGTAGAGCAGATTTATTTGAACCGGATCCTTTATGTATTGCAAAAATTATGGAAAGATTTAAAGGATATAAAAATGTTAATATCCATCCGTATGCTATTTATGACAAAGCAACTACTTTGGAATTGTATAGGGTTGGGTCGTCTAGTTTTGTGAAAAATCTTAAAACAAGTCCGGCGATAATAAACGATAAGTATTTAACTAATAATGATGATCTATTCTATGCAGAAGCCCGTTTATTTAAAGATTTTGACGATGGCACAATTGATTTGTTAAGTGTTGATACGGAGGGGTGTGAATGGTATGTGATAAAATATATGATTAGCCGACCTGCAATAATCTCATTAGAAACTCATAGTAAGCGATATAAAAATCCTTACCTCAAAGAAATTCAAAATTGGATGAAAGATAATGGATACAAAATTTGGTATAAAGATCAATCGGATACCGTTTATATAAAAAAAATTTTTAAACCTGATATTTTATCTCATTGGTACTGGCCACAGTATTGGAAACATTTAATTAAAGTTTTAAAATATAAAATAATTGATCTCTTTATGTTAAAATCTATTTCAATTATTTTCTAAATCTTATTTTTCTTCTTTCATATTATTGAATTATAAGAATTAATTTTAGCAGTCAATAAAATTAAAATATATTACCAATTAAATAATCAAAAATTATCAACGATTAATATTTTTAATCATATACTAAACAACAAATATTCAAGCTAATAAGAACAAAATATAACTGCACCTCATTAAAAGTTTTTTTTTGGAATGGACGATAATTAATAAAAATACACAGCAACGAAATGCATAGCAAAAACATTCCACACAGAATTAAATTTTCCTGGGATAAAATTTATAAACAATAAATCAAACTTAGTTTATTAATACAAATTATTTTATACAACATTTTGTGAAACTCTTGATTGTTTATTCTGTTAGAAAATAGATAATTAATATTAATCCGGTGAAACATGAAAAAATTATTTAATCTCTTGATACTTTTCTATGTTATTTCATTATCAGTTCAAGCACAGTTTCAAAAAACTAATAGGAATAGCCCTATTATTATTGACCATCAATCCGTAAAGGAATTTCGTAACATTCCTCAAAATTTTATTGATTTAGCAGCAAGTCGAAAATTAATTTTTTTACACGCTTCCGTTGGCAGTACAATTGATAATGGATTGAATTGTATACAGGGGACACGTACACATCCAGCTGAATGCAAAGAATTTGAACCATATAAATACAATCGAAGCAACTGGAAATTTCAAGGACTAGAAAAAGGCGGCTGGTTTGGTAAATGTGATAATTTCACTTCTTTTGTAAATAAGTACATTGATGATTACGATATATTTTCTTTCAAATATTGTTATCTCGAGGGATTAGATGATTTAATGGAACCCTGTGGCAATCCATTTAATGGTGAAAAAGTCCAGAATGCTTTTAATTATCTAAAAAATGCTTATGAAACATTGGAAAATAATTATCCAGACAAGATTTTCGTTATATGGACAATCCCTTTAACTCAAACAGGGCAATTTTGTACAGATACTTTAAACGCTCTAATCCGTAAATATGTTAATGATAACAACATGATACTTTTCGATATTGCTGATATCGAGACATTCGATCCCGAAGAAAAACCAACCAGAAGTGAACAAGGATTGGAACTGGCATATAAAGGATATTGTGGTGAACAACAGCCCGGTGCAAAATCTTGCCATCCAAATTGGACTTGTTCAATTATGCTTGCTAAGGCATTTTGGGTTATGGTAGCTAAAATAGCTGGATGGGAACCGATAACAAGTCTTAGCAAGAATATTTATAATGAAACACTCATAATCTATCCAATCCCAGCTTTAGATTATATAAGCATTAGAACAAACGAAATAGCACTTAAATTTGAAATAAGAGATATATTTGGGAACATATTAATCGAGATAATTCCTGAAAATTTCGAAGAAACAATTAAAATTTCTCATCTGAACAGAGGCATGTATATTGTCAAAATTTATCATAAGGACCACTTTGAATTAATGAAGTTTATCAAGGAATGAAAATTGAAATAGTGATAATTATTTTTTATCCTAATTAAACTAATTGACAGCACGCTGAACATATTTTCTCTCAATTAAAATTAATTAAAAAGATAATTTTTTTTGAGAACAACAAGAAAAAACAGAGGAATAAAATTTATTGGTGCAGGCTCTTTATCTAGCTCCTGAGGAGGGACTTGAACCCCCGACCCTCTGATTAACAGTCAGATGCTCTAACCAGCTGAGCTACTCAGGAATCAGATCACAAAATTAACAAAATATTCAATTTTTTGCAATAAAAATTTTCTCACCCTCTAATTTCATAGAATCATAAATATCCCTTATATTCGTAATGTGAAATTTATTACCACAATCGGGCATAAATTGAACTAAATGCTCACAGAAACAGAATCAGTTATTTTAAATAGCCGAAAATTCGGTGATACAAGTAAAATTTTAACTCTTTTCAGTCGGGATTATGGTCGTCTTTCCATTTTAGCAAAAGGTGCAAGACAAAAGAAAAACAAATTCCGTAGTATTTTAGAACCAATTAATATAATATCATTGACATATTATAAACGTCCTAATAGAGATTTGCATCTACTATCTTCAGCAGAAGTTAAATATCCATTAATAAAAATTTTTGATTTATACGATAATTTAGCAGCCGGTTTAGCTATTATTGAAATGCTCTATTATTCAATTCAGGAACAGATTGTTTATGAAAAATTATATCAAAAAACAATTCAAACCCTAATTAAGTTAGATTCTTCGGACTGCAATCCTTTTGCATTACTTGTAAACTATCAGATTTACTTAGCCAGTTCATTAGGTTTTGGTATAGATTTTGATTTAAACGAAAAATTATATGATACTATATTCTTTTCAGTTACAAACGGTAATTTCATTTGTGCTGATAATCATACAGGAAATCAATTGTTTAGAATAGATTCAAAACTTTTCGAAAAAATTAAAAAATATTCTGTTGATAATGAGTTGGACACAAAAGTAAATTTTACTGACAGCGAAAAACAAGTGATTCTTGATATGTTTTCCCGTTACTTTTCATTCCATTTAGAAAAAAAATTTTATCTCAGGACACAAAAACTACTGATAAATAGTTACTTATGATTTGGAACATATTATTAACATTTTTTTTCGTCGGATTGAACGCTTTTTTTGTTGCAGCCGAATTTGCAATTGTCAAAGTACGTTCATCACAAATTGAGTTACGGATTCGTGCAGGTAGTAAATTTGCAAAAATTACTAAACATCTAATAAAACATCTGGATGAATATTTATCAGCAACACAATTAGGAATAACTTTCTCTTCTCTAGGATTAGGATGGATTGGAGAAAGTGTTGTTGCAACAATCATTTTCGATATTATTCATTTATTCGGATTGAATATTTCATCTGAGGTAATCCATAGCATATCACTACCTACAGCTTTTGCTACTATAACATTTCTTCATATCGTCTTTGGTGAGTTAGCTCCTAAATCACTGGCAATTCAAAGATCTGAACAAGTTTCACTTTTGGTATCACTACCCCTACGGATCTTCTATTTTATTTTCAAACCGATTATTTGGTCTTTAAATAGTATTGCAAATCTTTTTGTCAGGTTAATTGGCCTTGAAACAATAAATCAAGAACAAGAACTCCATAGCTCAGAAGAATTACAATATCTACTCGATGAAAGCCAGAAAAGCGGAATTATCGAACAAACAGAACATCAGATTTTACAAAACGTGTTTGGTTTTTCCGAAATAAATGTAAAGCAGGTAATGGTACCGCATAACAAAATCGTTGCTATTGATATCGAAATGCCCACTAAAGAAATTATTCAGAAATTTATTGAAGAGGGATATTCTCGTATGCCCGTCTATCGGGATACGATCGATAATATAATCGGGGTCATCTACGCAAAAGATTTAATAAGTATGGCTTATAATCAGAATTTAATTATTATAGATGATATTTTACGACCTGCATACTTTGTAAATGAAAGCGATAAAATTGGTTATATTCTTCGTTTACTTCAAAAAGAAAAAATACATTTAGCAATTGTAATAGATGAATTCGGTGGTACTGCTGGAATTGTAACTCTGGAAGATATTTTAGAAGAACTGGTTGGCGAAATTCAGGATGAGTATGATGAAGAAAAACCAATTGTTGAACAAATTGACGAAAATTCCTATTTCGTTCTAGCTTCTGCAACTATTAATGATGTCAATGAATTTTTACCTGAACCATTACCCGAAAGTGAAGACTATGAAACTGTTGGTGGTTTGATTATGCATAGCGTCGGACGTATTCCTGAGCTTTATGAAATAATTTTGCTCGATAATTATAATTGTGAAATTTTAAAACGCTCTGAAAGGTATATTGAATTGGTGAAACTTACCCTGGTAAATAGAGAACAATTGACTTAAAATACCAAAATGAAACATCTCAATACACTAAACTTTATTTGATGCAAAATCTTGTGTCATGGCACTTAAGTTCTTCATTTTAATTATTCTTGGTTAATTAGAATGAAGATAATTTTATAAGTTAATCAAAATTGTTTTATAATTGAAGTGTCTCATATTTTTTTTATACTTTCAATTATCTACTCTTTACTATGATTGCAAGCCAGATAGTTTCAATATCTGGATTAGTATAATTGACACGATGCTTTTTGTTTGGTGGTATGTATATATAATCACCGGGATTCATTTTTGTAATACCTTCATCCTTAAACTCAATTTCAGCATTTCCTTGCAGTAGTAATACCCATTCAGCCCAATCCTGATCGTACCAAAATCCATTTGGTGATTTTTGCCCTTTTGAGGTAATTCTTTCGATTTTTAAATACTCATTATTGAAAATTATTTCAAATACTTCATCCTGAGATGCATCAGGTAAATCTTTAAATATGTTACCAAAATTTATCATGTAATTTATTCGAATAATCTTGTACTTTTTTGATGTAATTTCAATCCAAAATGTTGGCATGCCAATTCAGTTACAACTCTTCCTCTCGGAGTACGTTTTATAAATCCCTCCCTTATTAAATAAGGTTCATATACTTCTTCGATAGTCCCAGCTTCCTCCCCGACAGCAACCGCCAATGAACCCAACCCAACCGGTCCTCCGCTAAATTTTTGTATAATAGTTAATAGAATACGTTTATCCATATCATCCAATCCATAATTATCTACTTCGAGAGCTTCGAGAGCAATAAGGCATATTTCTTTTGTTATAACTCCATTACCCTTGACCTGTGCAAAATCACGAGTACGTCTTAATAATCTATTTGCAATACGAGGAGTGCCACGGGAACGAGCGGCTAATTCCTTTGCACCTTCATTTTCAATAGGGACATTCAATATTTTTGCCGAGCGTTTAATTATTTTTTCAAGTTCATCAACACCATAATAATCTAATCTATTGGTAATACCGAAACGCGAGAGTAAAGGTGATGATAGTAAGCCGGCACGCGTTGTCGCACCAATGAGTGTAAAATGAGGTAATGCTATCTGAATTGTTCGAGCAGACGGTCCTGAATCTATCATTATATCTAAACGATATTCCTCCATTGCAGAGTATAAATACTCTTCTACAACTGTTGAAAGACGATGGATTTCGTCAATAAAAATTATATCACCTTCATCCAAATTAGTTAATAATCCGGCTAAGTCGCCAGGTTTTTCCAAGACCGGACCAGATGTTGTTTTTATATTAGCACCAAGCTCTTTGGCTATTATATAACTCAAGGTAGTTTTACCAAGACCAGGAGGTCCTGTGAGTAGAACATGATCTAATGCTTCTCCCCTTTGCAAGGCTGCTTTAATGAATATTTTTAAATTATCCACAATTTTGCTTTGCCCGGTGAATTCTTCAAAACGGACTGGCCTTAAATTCGACTCGAATTCATCGTATTCACTTTTTATTGCTGATGTTAGGTCAGTTGAACGTTTTGATTCTTTGTTCATATCACTAATAGAATTTTATAATTGCAATATAAATAATTGTAACGAATTTTTCGGTAATCAACTTTATTGTATTATAAAAATATGTTAGAAGGTAATTATTTATGAATCTAGTTTAAGCGGATTTCTATTTATAAAGAAGAAGTATTTTCTGACAATTGCAGAAATCGATTAAATATTCCATAAAAATATAGTCGAATAATTTTCAATTCCGATTAAAACGAGTAGTTCAAGTTTTAAGAATTAGTCAATGACTATGTTCATCATCATTGCCATGATGATTATGAACGTGTTCATCATGATCATGATGGTGGTCTTCGTGGTCGTGATGCTCAAATTCTTCAAAATTAACTTCTTCTGTAATTGAGAAATCGAGCAGGAAATCCATTACTTTTTTGGCAAGGACTGAATTCAGGAAGTCAGTATTTTGCATCAATCGATTCCGCAAAAATTCTGGATCGCTATTCATTCTCTGCGATTCTGATTCAACTATTGGGTCAATGTCATAATCTTCTACTTTTATATTTTCTGCATCAATGATCTTTTTCCGTATAATTTCCCATTTGACAGTATGTTCAGCAATAGGCTTTAGATCTTTAACAATATCCGGGCTTGAAAAGTATTCCTGATCTTTTTGATTTTTGTATTTTTCTTTCAAATCCTTTATCATTGCATTAATAACTTGCCAAGTGAGAGTTTCAGGAATTTCGAAATTGTGATTTGAAACAAGATAATTAATTATTTGTTTCTCCATTAATTCCCTGCTTTTTTCATTCCATTCATCTTGCAAACGCATAGCCACTTGTTCTTTGTAGTCTTCGACTGTTTCAAGATTTCCATTTGTAATCGCCTTGACAAATTCATCATTAAGTTCAGCAGGCAGCAATTTTTGTATTTCATGAATTGTAATTGAATAAGTTTTGTCGGGTGCAAATTTATCTTGCTCTTTCGGACGGTATATAACTGACTCACCAATTTTTTTGCCGATAATTAGATTTTTGAACTCTGGTATAACCACTTCGCCAGCTAAATAAATATGTGTTTCTTCCTCCTTCGCTCCAATAATTGGCAATCCGCTCGATGGGTCAACTTCCCTTATTTTTACACCTACAACATATTGTTCATCTGAGACAATTTCATCAGGGACAAAATTACCATTATTGAGTAAAATTTTGTTTATTGTTTGTTCAATTTCCTCATCTGTTACATTGTGTATAGGTTCTTTGATGTGGATTCCTTTATAATCAATCAATTCAAATTCAGGTAATTTATCATATTCGACAATAAATTCTACGTGAGTATCAGTATTGATTACATTTTTCAGAACAGGTTCTCCTATAAAATTTATTTTTTCTTTTTTCGAAATATCAAAGAAAATTTCATTGACAGCTTCCTCATTAGCGGACTCTTCAATTTCCTTGCCGAATCTTTGTTTGATTAAATTAATTGGTACTTTACCTTTCCTAAATCCAGGCAAAGCAATGTCTTTCCTTGCTTTTTCGTATGCTTCGTCATAATACTTTTGCATCTCGCCTTTTGTTAATTTAATCGAGATTTCCTCTCTGACTCCACTTATTTTTTTTATTGCTTTTTCCAATTTCAACTCCAAATGAAAAAAGTGCGGAAGGGGGGACTTGAACCCCCACGAGTTACCTCACTAGATCCTAAGTCTAGCGCGTCTGCCAATTCCGCCACTTCCGCAGAATTGAGATTACAAATATAAATAATTTAAATGATATACTGAAATTAGATGTATAACAAATTTAAATTTGCCAATAACAACAATGTTGACGACAAATGACCCTAGCCAGTATTAAAAGAAAAAACAGAATCCAATATATATTCAAAAGTAACAGAAACCGATTATAAAGATTAATATCACAGGCATTATAAAAATGGCAGCAAAAATTTTAAGAAAAATAATTTTTTGCAACGATAAATTATTTTATGTGTAATTATGTTTGAATGAAAATTGAAATATGATTAAACGTTTTCATTTAAACAAGTGTCAAACAACTGTAATTTTGAAACAAATTATAAGGTGCATTATGAAACATAATATCCTGAAACAATCATTACTTTTGAGCCTATTCGTAGCTTTACTAATATCAAGTTGCGACAGAATTCCTACAGAACCAGAATCAACTGCATTAAGTAACACTAATAGCGAATTATTTACAATAGTTGAATATGATGTATTCGCTGGCGATTTTCAGGAAGCCACATTAGATCAAGAATTGGCAATGCGAGTTGAAAATGGTAAACCTAATCCACCTGTTCGTCCAATACCATTATTAGGAATCTTAAGATTAATGAATTTAACTGAAGATCAAAAAGCCGAAGTTCTTGAATATTTAGCCGCACACAGAGATTGTGTCAAAGCTGCGATGTTGAAGATGCATACTCAACAGCGACAACTAATGGAGCGTGTAAACAACGCCCGTAAAGAAATTATGGAGAAAGTAAAGTCTGGAGAAATTACACGAGAAGAAGCCCAGCTACAATTAAAAAATTTAAATGAAAACTTTTTCGAGGCGATGTATCAATTAAGATTAGAAACTTGCGAAGCTTTGAAAGAATGCAGGGCAACTTTAATTGATGCTATCAATAATATGGAACTTACCGAAGAGCAACGTGCAATTTGGGAGCGTTGGCTGGCTTCATTACCCGAAATTAACTGTGAAAGACCTATTAAGGATAATGGTGGACGTGGACCTGGAAACGGACCAAGAAGATAAAGTTTTTATCCTCAAAAAATGTAAATAAGCCGGCTATAGCCGGCTTTTTTATTTTTGATAGATATTTTCATACTTTTGCGATAATATGAATAACGGGAATAACAATTATAATTTTTTATTTTATATGCCAATCGAAGGTTTTGGTGGTCTCGAAATTCAAACTTTGTTGAGAGTCAAAGACGCATTAAATTTAGGATTTGGAGCTTTAAGCATTGTAAAAAAAAATACCAGAAGTTATAATTATTGTAAAAAATTTGAGATACCCTTTAAAATTGTTAATCAAAAATTAAAATACTTTGACCTTTTAGCAATTTATCAGCTTGGTAAAATTCTAAGGGATCAAAACACTGACATAATTATTGTTCCTAAAACCGAACTTCTTCCAATTGTAGTCTTTGCACGAAATATCTATAAAAAAAACTGCTCGATAGTATTATACCAACAGATGCAGTCTGGAATAAAAAAGCTAGATCCATTTCATAATTTTATTTATAAAAATCTTGATGGAGCTATAGTTCTTGCTGAATATATGAAGCGACAGCTTACAGAAACAACTATTTTCCCTTCGAGTAAAATAGCAATAATTCCTTATGGTATTGAAATTGAGAAATTCAGTCTTCATTCTGACAAAAGCACAATTAGAAGAGACCTTGGATTGCCTGAAAGAAAATTTATCATTGGAAATATCGCCCGTATCGAGGAAAAGAAAGATCAACTTACAATTCTGCAAGCTTTCAGCAAACTCGAATTAGAGAATAAATTTCTAATTATATGCGGTAACATTGACGATCAATCATATTTCGACAAACTTATCAATTATATTCAAAATAATGATTTAGCTGATAAATTCAAATATATTCAATTTACTGATAATATCCCTAAATTAATGAATTGCTTTGACTTATTTATATTATCAACTCCCGCTGAAACATTTGGATTGGTTATAATTGAAGCTATGGCAAGCCGAGTTCCAGTAATAGCTACTGACTGCGATGGAGTTCGTGAAATAATAAATCACAATTTTAATGGGCTATTATTTAAGGCTGGCAATTTTATTGATCTTAAATTGTTAATAGAAAATATTGCCAATGATAAAATATTAAACAATACCATAGTAAATAATGCATATAACAATATTAATAAGCTTTATTCATATCAGAAACAAACTGAATTATTTTTTAAAACCTGTCTAAACTACAACTTCCTAAAAAAATAATATTAACAATTCGAAAAAAACATACTCAAAACACAAATAAATTTGTTAAATTATTATAATGATTCTAATTCCTAAGAATTAAATTCTCAATGGGAAATACAAAAGAATTATTTCAATAAAACAACTTATATATTAAACACAAACGTTACATTCCTCCTATAAATTTTGAACAATGGTTTAAATTTTATTATATTGTGATTTTTAATCATTTTATGGAGAAAATATGAAAATTTTAGTATCTGATGGTATTGATGCAATCGGTGAAAAAATATTAAAAGATGCAGGTCATGAAGTCCATATTCAAAAATATTCACCAGAGGAACTAATACAAGTGATTGGCGATTATGATGCTATCATCGTTCGTTCAGCAACAAAAGTAACCAAAGAAGTAATTGATGCTGGAAAAAATTTGAAAGTTATAGCCCGTGGAGGTGTAGGATTAGACAATATTGATGTAAATTATGCAAAAGAAAAGGGAATTACTATATTGAACACTCCCGGCGCCTCATCAATTTCAGTTGCAGAATTGGCAATTGCTCATATGTTATGTTTGATGCGTTTTCTAAATTTAAGCAATATAGAAATGCGTCAAGGTAAATGGCCCAAAAAAGAATACTCAAAGGGTCGTGAATTAACTGGTAAAACATTGGGTATCATTGGGTTAGGAAATATCGGGAAAGAAGTTGCAAAACGAGCTTTGGGACTTATGATGAATGTTATTGCATACGATCCTTACGTTACTTCGACAGAATTGAATATAAAACTTGTTACAAAAGATGAATTATTGGCAAATTCAGATATTATAACCCTGCATATACCATTTATCAAATCCGAAGGACCAGCAATTACAAAAGCTGAATTTGACAAAATGAAAGATGGTGTGATACTAATCAACTGTGCTCGTGGCGGGGTTGTTTCAGAAAAGGATTTGCTCGAAGCCTTGAATTCCGGCAAAGTAGCTTACGCAGGTATAGATGTATTTGAAAATGAACCACCTACTGAAGCCCAGAAAGAGTTAATAAATCACCCAAGAGTTTCTGTAACACCTCACACTGGCGCCTCTACTGTTGAAGCTCAAATAAGAGTTAGCGAAGAAATTGCCCATAAAGTTGTAGAAGCATTAAATAAATAAAAATGAGGAACCAATGGCAGTATTCAAACCATTCATTGCATATAGACCAACGAATGAATTTGCAAAACAAATTGCTTCCAAACCATATGACGTCTTGAGTAGTGAGGAAGCTCGGGAAGAAGCAAAAGACAATCCATTGTCATTTCTTCACGTTGGTAAACCCGAAATTGACTTAGATCCTTCAATTGATCTATACGACCCACTTGTTTACCAAAAAGGGAAAGAAAATCTCTATAAACTCATAAATCAAGGATATCTCAAACCTGATCCTGATCGATATTTTTATATTTATGCCCAGACTATGGAAAATAGAACTCAATATGGTTTAGTCGGATGCGCCTCTGTTAATGATTATTGGAACAATGTTATCAAAAAACACGAAAAAACCCGTAAAGATAAAGAAGAAGATAGATGCAATCATGTTAGAGTAACTAATGCACACACAGGACCAATTTTCCTTACATACCGTGATGTCGATGAAATAAATGCAATTGTTAAAAGTATTATACAAAACAATCCTGAAATTGATTTTATAGCCGATGATAAAATACGTCATCAGGTATGGGTAATTCGTGATAAAAAACTAATTGAAGAAATCGAAAAAATACTAAGAAAAGTGCCTAATTTTTATGTAGCAGATGGTCATCACCGTAGTGCAGCAGCCGCTATAGTGGGAAGAGAAAGACAATTGGCAAATCCTAATCATACCGGTAACGAAGAATACAATTTCTTTCTCGCAGTTTTATTCCCTGCTTCGCAACTATATATAATGGACTACAATAGAGTTATAAAAGATCTTAATAATCTGGAAGAAAACGAGTTTTTACAAAAATTGCAGGAAAATTTCACAATTGAACCGCTTGCAATGCAATACAAACCCAAGACAAAAGGGGAAATTGGAATGTATCTAAACTCAAAATGGTATAAGTTGACAGCTAAAAGTCATCTTTACAATACTGCCAGCCCTGTGGAAAAATTGGATGTTTCCATTTTGCAGAATTATGTATTAGCTAATATACTCGGTATTGAAGATCCACGCACAAGTAAAAGAATTGATTTTATAGGCGGTATTCGTGGTTTAGACGAACTTGAAAGAAGAGTCAATTCTGGCGAAATGAAGATTGCCTTTGCTATGTATCCAACATCAGTTGACGAATTAATGGCAATCGCTGATATGGATATGATTATGCCTCCAAAATCGACTTGGTTCGAACCAAAATTACGTGATGGCTTATTTATCCATTTCCTTGACTAATCTAAATATAATATGAAATTACAGGCGTGTCATTAAGACACGCCTTTTTATTTATATTTACAAACCAGAAAAATATATAAAATTTTGAATTTAAAATTTTAGATAAATTTATTAAATCTTAATAAATATCAAATAACTTAGCGATGTTGTTTTTCAAAATAAAATTGGGGCATTTATGATATTGTTCAAAAACTTTAAATTTTATTTATTATTTGCTGTATTATTCACTCTTATTTTCATTGGATGTAATGAGACATCTACAGATAGTACTGATCAAAAATCAGCAATAAGAATCGCTGTATTTTCTGATCCACATTTATATGATCCAAGCTTAGGCACAAGTGGAGCTGCATTTGAAGCATACTTAGCTGGTGACAGAAAAATGATTGCAGAAAGCAAAGCAATCCTCGAAGCTGCAATCGATATGGTTATGAATGATAATTGCACTATAATTTTAATCCCAGGTGATTTAACAAAAGACGGAGAAAAACACAACCATCTCTTGCTTGCTGAGAAACTTAAAAGTTTAGAACAAAAAAGAAAGAGAGTTTTTGTTATACCAGGAAATCATGATATACTAAACCCAAATTCAGTTAGCTACTTACCAACAGGCGAGAAAAAGAAAATTGAACATATAACACCTCTTGAATTTGCCGAGATATACAAAGAATTCGGCTTTGGAGAGGCTAAATATAGAGATAATAGCACATTGACATATATAGCTGAATTAAATCAGCATTTTTGGCTTTTTGCTATTGATGCCTGCATTTACGAAAACAATCAATCGCAAGCTCATTCTACAACAGGTGGTCTAATAAAAACTTCAACTTTAAACTTTATCTTGGAAAAGTTAGCAGAAGCCAAGTCAAAAAATATAATCCCTATTGGTATGATCCATCACGGCATTGTCGAACATTTTCCCGGACAATCAATTGTTTTTGCAGATTATTTGGTAAAAGATTTTACTAATATAGCAAATGCATTTGCCGATGCAGGATTAAAAATTATCTTTAGCGGACACCACCACGCACAAGACATCTCCAAGCATGAAACAAATGGCAATTTCATTTTTGATTGCCAAGTTGGTTCTACTGTAACATATCCCTGCCCGGTAAGGTTTTGTTCAATTGACAAAGATAAATCTATTGCTTCACTAGAAACTTCCAGAATATCCAAAGTAACAATAAATACCGGTAATAGAACATTTCAAGAATATGCTCTGTACAAACTTTTAGATGGTTTCCCGGAACTTGTCAAAGCACAGTTGATGCTACTCGGTGCTTCCAAAGATGCTGCAAATCTACTTGAACCGATTGTTACAACTACATTTGTAGCCTATTACCAAGGTGATGAACCTGAACAAATGACTCAGCAAATACGAGATATGATTGCACAGCTGAAAAAATATCCAGACAATAATGTTCAATTATTTACATCACTCCTCGAAGGTATATGGTACGATACAACTCCAGACAACAATGTTGAAATAAATTTAAAAACAGGAACAATAACAAAGCTTAAATAAGAATCATAAATTCTTGAGACAATACTTAATACCCTCTAAATACAAAGCAATCTTTGAATTAGAGGGTATTTCATTTACTCATAAATTATTAACATTCGGCAATACACAAGACTATATCATATTAAAATACCATTATAATTAAATTTATTGCTTTTTTTCTCTATCATTAAGAATTTTCAAAACTTTTTTAAAATTAACCGCAGAATTCTTTACTATATGCTCAGCTTCATTGAGAATTTTTTCTTTAAAATGTTCATCCTCAATACCCGGTAAATTTATGAGTACATTTTTATATGCTCCCCAAATACCAGTTTCCAAAGCTTTTGCACCAACTTCGACATCTGATTTAGATGCCATATTACCAATTCTTGCAGTTTGAATTACATATTCCCAAATCTCATTAGCCAACCTCATAGTTTTAAGCGGAACCTCGATTGCTTTTTTTAGTCCTTCCTGCATAGCATTATGTCTTACCCTGGCTTCCTCATCAGTATTTTTTGGCAAACGCACAGCTTCCAAATAATCATTGAATGCATTTGTATCTGCATCTATCATTGGTATTAACTTTTGCACAGCAAAATGCAGAGGTGGTATAATCTTCCTTAATTTTTGCTCAAGATGCTCGAATTTTCTGACTCCATAGGTCAACTTTGCAACCATTGAAACTAATCCAGCACCAATTGCAGCAATTGCAGCAGAAGCAGAACCACCACCGGGTGCTGAACTTCTTGCTGCTATTGATTCAATAAACTTCCTTGTTGATAAACTGGCTAACGGTTCATTTGGTTCTTCTTTAATTAAATATTCAATTATTCTTTTGCTTGGTTCAAATTTTGAAATAGAATTTAAACCTAATCTATCAATAACAAGCTTAATTTTTTGATCCTCGTCTAATATAAATAAGTTCTCTTTTTCTATATAATAATCAGCTGCCATCAACATTGCTTCTAGAGGAATTAAACCTAC
The DNA here is from genome assembly GCA_938031175.1 of Candidatus Kapaibacterium sp. Classification (GTDB taxonomy): domain Bacteria; phylum Bacteroidota; class Ignavibacteria; order Kapaibacteriales; family UBA2268; genus CALHGZ01. Next base: position 24,147 of record CALHGZ010000014.1, read on the forward strand.
AAGCTCTGAACCCGCCACTGCTATATTCAAATCTTTTGCTTCCTTTTTGATTTCTTCAAAAACAATATGAGGAGGGGTAATTTTATAATTAGTTAGATTAATCGAAACTTGAGCCATATTATACTCTTCAACAAACCATCCAATAGCTTTTACTTCTTTGAACTTTCCCGGTTCATTAGGACCTCTACCAGCTTCTCTAATGTTTAAGGCAATTCTATGAGCCTGATTGTTAGTTCCTAAAATATTCACGTTATAAGCAATTAGAAAGAATCTGGCACCAGTAACAGTTGCTCCCCACTCTGGAATGAATTCGGGGGGACCAAAATCGGGATACCATTCGGGCTTTCGGATTTTGTCGGCTAAGCCTTCATATTCACCAGCTCTAATTTGTGGTAATGTTTTGCGATAATCCCGCTCTGAAGCATATTCATATAAATAAACCGGTACATTTAATTCCTCTGCTAATCTTTTCCCAAATTCTTTTGCACATTGGACACATTCCTCCATTGAAACATTGCTGACGGGAATGAATGGACATACATCCATTGCACCAATGCGTGGATGTTCACCAGTATGTTTGCTCATATCAATCAATTTACGAGCTACTCTTGCAGAATTAAGAGCTGCTTCGACAACAGCTTCAGGTGTACCAACAAATGTATAAACAGTCCGGTTTGTAGACCTACCGGGATCAACATCGAGAAGACTAACCCCAGGTGTTTGAGCTATTGCATCAGCTATTGATTGAATAATGCTTTCATCTCTACCTTCTGAAAAATTAGGCACACATTCAACTATCTTTTTCATAATAAAAACTCAATGATTTAGCAATAAACAATAATATACTTCGTTTCAAAAATAACATAATAATGAGTTTACAAATATAACTTAATTATACCAAGTTTTCAGATTTTGAAGCTTTTTTTATAATTAAATGTTTTTTTGCAATTTGCATATTTAAGTATTACATATAAAAAAATTATACTATGCAAAGAATAATGCTGAAATCGAAAATTCACCGAGCTAAAGTAACAGAGGCAAATCTCTATTACGAAGGTAGCTTAACAATTGATAAAGAGTTAATGGAAGAAGCTAACATTCTTGATTATGAAAAAGTTAGTGTTGTCAATATTAATAATGGCGAAAGGTTTGAAACATACGTTATACCAGGCGAAAGAGGTAAAAGAGAAATTTGCCTAAATGGCGCTGCTGCTCGCAAAGGTGCTGTTGGTGATGAAATTATAATTATCAGCTATACAATTCTCGACGAAAAAGAACTTTTAAATTGGAAACCATCTCTTCTACTTGTTGATGAACATAACAACGTTAAAGCTAAGTACCATTCAATTGAAGAATCTAACTTAATACCGAATTACTAATAATGACAAAAAGTAACACTTTCGCTGCTATAATACTAGCTGCCGGAATGGGTAAAAGAATGAACAATCCCGGATTGCCAAAAGTACTATTACCAATCGCTGGTAAACCTCTTATTAGTTACGTCATAGAAACAGTTAAAAAATTAAAACCACAAAAATCCCTCATTATAGCTGGCTATCAACGTGAAAAACTCATTGATTACCTTAACAAAATCGATTTTGAACACATAATAGTTATACAAAATGATCAATTAGGCACCGGTCACGCCGTTAGTCAGACTCAAAAAACTCTTGAAAATTTTAGCGGTGATATTCTCATATTATCCGGTGATGTACCTTTCATCAAATCATCAACTCTTGAGCGATTTCTTACCCTACATTACGAGAATAAATCCGATTTATCTGTACTTACTTCAAGTATATCCGATGCTTCTGGCTACGGTAGAATCATTAGAAATGAAAATGGAGATTTTATTAAAATAGTGGAAGAAAAAGATGCTACAGATGATGAAAAAAAAATTAATGAATTCAATAGCGGTATATACATCGTCAAATCAAATATTTTATACAAATTATTATCAAAATTAAAGAACAATAATGCACAAAAAGAATATTATTTGACTGACATAATACAAATAGCTTATGATGCCGGTTTAAAAGTTTATGCCTTTAAATTAGCCAATTATAAGGAATTATTAGGAGCTAATACATACGAGGAATTAAAAAATCTTGAAAACATTTATTTGTCCGAATTAATTCAGGAACAAAGTTGATAGAAAAAATTGACCATATCGGTATAGCAGTTAAGGATCTGGAAAATTCCTTTGCAAAATTTAAAAATATATTCAACATCAGCAATTATCATCAAGAAACCGTTGAGGAACAAAAAGTAAAAATTATTTCATTTCTAATTGCTGATGTTCGAATCGAATTAACTGCTCCTACTGACCAAGATTCACCAATTCATAAATTTCTTGAAAAGCGAGGAGAAGGTATTCATCACATTGCCTTTAAAGTAGATAAAATAATAGAAGAACTCGATAAACTAAAAAATTTAGGAATAAATTTAATCAATGATAGCCCAGTTGATGGTGCACATAATATGAAAATAGCTTTTTTACATCCTAAATCAACAAATGGAGTATTAATAGAATTATGTACAGAAAAGTAAAATTAATCATCAAACTTATCTTGCTACATTTAGTAGCTATTAATTTACACGAAACATCTGCACAAGCAGATTTGATAAGCATAGCCAAAACTGAATTAAACCGAGCGATGGAATCGCTCAAAAAAGAACAACTGCCACCATATTTTATCTCATTGAACATTACAGAAACATATACAATTACATTAACCTCATCATTTGGAAATTTGCGGAACGAAAATGAAAACCGCAGAAGAATTTTAGATATAGATCTTCGTGTCGGCGACTACCAATTCGATAATACACATATAATAAGAGGTGAAGCATTTAGCTTTGGAAGATACAGCGAAATTATCGAATTACCAATCGAAAATAACCCTGAAGCAATCAAAATTGCAATATGGAATGCAATAAACCAAGAATATAAATCGGCAGTTGAACGTTACCAGAAAGCTTTAACTAACCAAGCAGTAAAAGTTAGAGAAGAAGATACATCAGCTGACTTCTCAAAAGAAAATCCCATTAAATATATCGGTAAGCCTTTACAAATTAAAATTGATAAAAATTACTGGATTAATAGAATTAAAGGTTTATCTGCTCATTTCAAAGGGAACGACTGGCTTTATTCAGGTAATGTCAGATTTTCATTCGAAATAAATGACAAATACTTCATTAGCTCAGAAGGATCCGAATTATACTGGCCCGAAACAAGCACAAGAATCAGCATCAATTCATACACCAAAGCTGATGATGGTATGACCTTACCTTTGTACAAAAGTTATTTTGCTTTCCACCCTGATAACTTACCAAAAGATGAGCTTATACAACAAGATATTTACAAAATGATTAAACTTCTATCTGAACTTCGCAAAGCCCCATTGGCTGAGCCATATTCTGGTCCGGCAATATTGTCTGGCGAAGCTGCAGGTGTTTTTTTCCATGAAATATTTGGTCATAGAGTTGAAGGTCATAGAGAAAAAGACCCTAATCAAAGTCAAACATTTAAGAATCAAGTCGGGACCAAAATACTTCCTGAATTCATCAATGTAATTTTTGACCCTACATTGAGAAAGATTGGTAATCATGAATTATCAGGATTCTACCCTTATGATGATGAAGGTGTCAAAGCCCAAAAAGTTGTAAGCGTCGAAAAAGGTATTTTCAAAAATTTTCTTATGTCCCGCTCCCCTATCGCTGACTTTCCAAAATCGAATGGGCATGGACGTAAAGAACCTGGATATAAAGCTGTATCACGTCAATCGAACTTAATTGTCGAAGCTGTTGAGAAAGTTCCAGTCGAAAAACTAAGAGAATTGCTACGTGAAGAATGCAAAAAACAAAATAAACCTTATGGACTATTCTTCGATGTCGTCCAAGGCGGATTTACATTTACCGGGCGAACAATACCAAATGCCTTTAACGTTGATCCAATCATCGTTTATAAAGTTTATCTTGATGGAAGACCTGATGAACTAGTAAGAGGTGTTGATTTAATTGGAACTCCACTTGCAACATTCGCTAATATTTTAAAAGCTGGCGATGATTTGGGTGTTTTCAATGGTATATGTGGTGCTGAATCCGGTGGTGTACCCGTTGCTGCAGTCTCACCAAGTTTACTTGTATCACTTATAGAAGTTCAACGCAAACAAAAATCTCAAGCTAAACCACCAATACTTCCTGCACCAACAACGAAAGGAATACAATGAAAATAAAATATTTCATAATATTATTTTTCTTCTTTACTATTTCATTCTCATCAGCAAAAGAGGTTTTATTACAAGCTATGCGAGATGAAATCAAACGATCTATGGAATCATTACAAATCGAGAAATTAGATAAACCTTATTACATCGAATATACATTACGCATTAATACAAGCTATCATATTGAAGCTTCTTTAGGCAGCTTGATCAACGACCAAACAACCCAAACAGCCCGATTAAATGTTTCTGTCAGAATCGGCGATTATAAATTCGATAATTCTAATTTCTTTGATTTTGGTTTTGCTTTTTTCGGAAGCGGTGATGATGAAGAAAATTATCGAAACAGAACGGTTCCTTTAGAATTAGATTACAGTTCATTACGCCATGAACTTTGGCTTGCTACTGACGCTGCATATAAACAAGCTACAGAAATATATACAAAAAAATTAGCAACTTTACAAAATCGAATTCGAACCGATACAACCCATGATTTTATCTATATTGAACCAGAAAAAAATTTTTATAAGATTTCTTATCCACATTTTGATAAAGAACGCTTCATAAATTCTGTCAAAAATGTATCAAAGATATTTATAAATTTTCCTGAGATACAAAACTCTAAGGTAATATTTGAATACATTCCCGAAACCATACTGTACGTTAATAGTGAAGGACGAGAATACATAAAAAGTGAATTTCATAGTGGTTTTGAAGTGGTGGCTCACTCCCAAGCTGATGATGGAATGCCTCTTTCCAATTTTTACTCTGTTTATGCAAAATTTCCTGATGACCTACCAAACACCGATTCACTATTAAAAGCAGTCAAATTAATAGCCGAAAAATTAATCGAACTTAGAAAATCACCAATTATTGAAGAATCGTATTCCGGTCCAATCCTTTTCGAAGGACAGGCTGCATCCGAGATTGTAGCACAAATTTTTGCACCAAATCTTGTTGCAGTTAGACCTCCACTCACAGAAAGTGGAATACAACAGACCAATCGCTCTTCTGCTTTCCAAAATAAAATTGGTGGTAGAGTTTTACCAGAGTTTATGTCAATCAAGGCTGACCCCACAATTAATAAATTTAACAAGACTTTGGTAATTGGTAATTATAGCATTGACGATCAAGGTGTTAAAGCTCAAACAGTTGAATTAGTTAAAAACGGTTATTTGAAAAACCTTTTATCAGGACGTACACCAACAAAACGTGTGAAAACTAGCAATGGGCATTTCCGTAGTGGTGGAGCCATGCTCAGTACAATATTAATCGAATCAGAAAAAGAATATTCTAAAAACAAAAATGAACTGAAAAAACATTTGCTTAAATTAGTTAAAGATAGAGAATTGCCCTATGGAATAATTGTCAGAAAAGTTCTGAATCAAAATGTACAGTTTACAACATTAAGACGTTCTGCCGGTAACCTTTTCATAAGTTATCAAGCAGAACCTAAAATAAAAATAATAGAAGCATATAGAATCTATCCTGATGGTAGAGAAGAATTAATAAGAGGCGCCGAAGGTAGTGGATTTACTCCACAATCCTTTAAAGATATCATATTATGTGGCCAGGATAAGTACGCGTTAAATTACCTTGCACCATCAATAACATCACCATACTTAAGTGGTGGAAGTCAATACATTGGAGCTACCATAATCAGTCCCGATTTGTTATTTGAAGATGGTGAAATAAATAAAATTGAAGAAGATTTTCCGAAACCCCCATTGTATTCAACACCTTTAATAAAGAATTAATAACTGTTTTGAATATAACCGGCATTTTTATGAATACAGAAAAAACACCAAATAATTTTGACGGAATGCAACTCACTGCATTATTATTCAAAAACAAAGTTTTTATAATAATATTCACAATGGTTGCAACTGCAGTAGCATCATTAATCGCTTTTTTAAAGCCTGATGAATACATGGCAACTGTTAGTGTAGTACCACCTAAAGTCTCAAGTTCAGTTTTTGAAGGTGTTCTAGGAAATATAAGTTCAACCCTAAGAGATATTGGTCTAACAAAATTAGGAACGCAAAGTGAAGGCTACACCTTTATGGTAATTCTTACAAGTAGAACATTGATTGATTCAATGATCAAAATTTTTGATTTGCCCAGAAGATATAATATGATAGACAAATCAATGGTTGATATTCGAAAAGAATTCATTGAAAATTATGAAGTATCCATTGAAAAAGCCGGTAACTACACAGTAACAATATGGGATAGAGATAAAGATACAGCTGCCCTAATGGCTAATACCTTTATTAGACTCGCTAATCAAAAAGCTATGGAACTTTCGCAACAAGAAGCAAAAGTTACCCGTGAATATTTAGAGGAGCGTTTTAATTCAATTGACTCAGCACTTGCAGTTTTGAGTGATTCTCTTGGCAAATTCGCTGGTAGCAAAATGATAATAGCACCATTAGAACAAGCCCAAGCAATAAGCTCAGCAATATCTGATGTTAAAGCTAAATTGATTGAATCAGAAATTTATTACGAACTTTTCAAAAAAACTTATGGCTCTGTTGATCCAATTACTGACTATTACAAAAATCTTAAACTCGAGCTGAGTAAACAACTTAATGAAATTCAATTTAAACCAGGATTTGCAGGTAATTTCACAATTAAGGAAGCGGCTGGAATCGGAATATCATATATAAAATTATACACCGAAATCGAAACATACAGTAAAGTCAAAGCAGCCTTATTCCCAATGCTTGAAAAAGCGCGTTTGGACGAACGACGAAATGCTCAATTTCTCTTTGTTGTTGATGAAGCAGTTCCTCCCGACAAAAAGGACAGACCAAAACGTTCAATTATAATTGGTGGTACTGCTGTTGGCTCTTTTGTTTTCTCTATTTTCTTGGTAATTGCAATTAACCGATACAAAATATTCAAAACTCAATATGCAGAGGCACAAGAGGGAATATGAACTGGCATTGAATCCCCTTACACGGATTAGAAATTTAAAAATTTAATGGGGTTACGATATTAAAGGCGACATAGATAATGAAGCAAGAAAAATCAAATAAGTCACGTGAAAAAGAATTTGACAAGCAAGTGGATTAAATGCCAAAAGAGAGTGGTTATTATGAGTATGTAAAAGATATCCTAATTCAATAATATAACCTTGGATTATAGACCAGATCCACTGGAATTTACTTGTAAATCAAAATGATAAACAAAAAAAAGTTTAAGGAAGAAATAAAGCTGTATTTAAGGGCGGAGTTAGTAAAGAAATTCCACGAAAGCGGTAGATACGGAGAAGGAAAGTTTAGTGGAAGAACAAATAAGTGGAAACCGTATAAAAAGTTAATTAGAAATACAGAAAATCAAAATGTCTAATTCTACTCTCATAAATTCATCTGGCAAAGATTATTTATTTAAACATAATATAGAAGCACCATATTTAATCATCACACTTATATTAATCTCAATCCCTCTATTTTTAACAATCCAAAATGATTTCGAATTATACTTTATTTTATCGTTAATAACGATCCCTGTTATTTATTTTATCTTTTTAAACAAAAAAGTTTGGTTGTATAGTGTATTTTTACTATCAGCATATTTTATGCGCGATTCTTCCGCTGGTGTTTCATTTTATGATATCATCAGTGGCATATTTTATTTAGGTGGATTGGCAATTTGGTTTTTCCATAAAATAATAATAAAAAAAGAGAGAATTATTTATAGTTTTACTGATTGGCTCATAATTGCTTTCTTCATTCTACTCATACCCAATTTATTCATTGCCTTATTAAATGGTGTAAAATTAATTGATTGGATACGTGAATTTGGCTTATTTATCTTAATCCTTTATTATTTCCCTGTCAGAGATATTATAATTGAAAAACGTGATTTAGTAATTCTTTTACTCATAATGCTTGTAGTAACAGTAATTTTGAACTTAGCTCAATTTTATCAGTATTATTCACTTTTACAAAAAGAATTTTTATATGTATATCAATTAGCAACCTCAATTAGATATAATCAATCATTATATACCACATCAATTATTTTCGGGATGGCATTTGCAGCATTGCAGAGGAACTTTATACTTCGTTTCCTTTTATTAATCTTCTCAGTTATGACCGTTGTAGCTTTAATTGCAACATTCTCACGAACATATTGGGTCTTAGTACTTGTTAACTTATCGATTATATTCTTTTTCATTCCAAAATACGGTCGTAGATTTATTATTATAGCTACCCTCATTGGAACTTCAATATTCACCATTTTCACATATATTGTATTTAAAGATAAAGTTGAATTTTTCTTCTATGTACTTGAAAAAAGATTCATTTCAACTGCTGCTGGCGTGAAGGATATATCAATTCAAATGAGACTAAATGAATTCGATGGTGCTTGGGAACAAATTGAAAAGTATCCTCTTGGTGGTTCAGGCTTAGCTAGAAAATTCAGTTATTACGATCCCATTGGAGTTACGACCCAAAGAACACATTTTATTCACAACGGATATTTATATTTAATCTATAGACTCGGTTATCCGTTGGCATTTGTTTTTTTTATATATTTACTTATGATTTTTATTAAAAGCTTTTATTATGTTTTCAAAACAAAAGATATTTTTTATAAAACAATTGCAATTTGTTCGGCAACATCAATTATGATGATGTTAATTACAAATCTTGTAACAACGACCATACCCTTGCGAGAGGGGTCATTGCTAATGGGCTTAATTATTGGATTTATTGCAATTATCGAAAGAAAACATATAAATCGTGAACTTTAAACATTGTATCATTGTATATAAAGTAAATGATAATGCAAACCATAGATAACATTAATCCTGAATTTGGATCTGAAAAAAGAACCAGAGTTTTCAAGATTCTTGTAATCTTCTTTTTCATTATATTTACAGGTAGGCTTTTTCAATTACAAATTATCGAAGGTAATTTATATAAAAACTTAACAGATACACAGGCAATCAAACAAGTCATAATTGAACCTTTTCGTGGAAATATTTATGACAGAAATAACAATTTAATTGTACATAACGAACCATCATTTTCACTAACAATAACCCCAAATGATTTCCAATTGGAATCAATACCTCTTCTCCTCTCAATATTACCACTGGATACTTTAGAATTAATAAAAATATACTCAGCAAAAATGTCTGAAAAATTATTTAGACAAACTGTACTTGAATATTTTGCCAAATTTACAGGTTATGATACCTCATTTATAATGGAAAATATAAATTCTCACAGTCATTATTCAAGATTTGTACCTGTTAAGGTTTACCGGGATTTGAATTTTATTGAATTATCTTTATTAGAAGAATACAGTGATTATTTAAGTGGTATTGATATACTTATCGAATCAAAAAGATTGTATGAATTCAATGGAACAATGGCTCATATACTTGGGTACAGCAGGGAAATTTCCAAGCAAGAGCTTGATATAATGAGTTATTTCAGGCGTGGAGATATCATTGGGAAAAAAGGTATCGAAAAATCTTATGACGAATTTTTAAGAGGACAGCAGGGAATCCAATTTGTTGCAGTTACAAGTGCCGGTGCAAGGGTTCAAGAGTTCGGAAAAGATAGAAACGATATTGAAGCCTTAAACGGATTTGATTTAAAACTAACCATAGATACTAAGCTTCAGGAATTAGCTGAATCTTTGCTCGAAGGTAAGCGAGGTTCTGTAATTGCAATAGACCCACAAAACGGTGAAGTGATTGTATTAGCAGTTAAACCAGATTTCGACCCAAGAAAATTTACTGGTAAAATTTCACGAGAATTTTATCAGTCATTGATTAATGATCCGGAAAAGCCAATGCTGAATCGTGCTATTCAATCTAGATATTCTCCAGGCTCTACCTGGAAAATGTTAATAGCACTTGCAGCTCTTAACGAGGGAATAATAAATACCAACACTACAATTCACTGCCCCGGCAGTTTCCACTACGGTGGACGTGATTTTAAATGCCATGGCGCACACGGTTCAGTCAATGTACAAAAGGCGATCCAGGTATCTTGTAATGTTTTTTTCTATCAGCTGGCCCTCAAATTAGGAATGGAAAAATTTGAAAAATATGGACAAATGTTCGGTTTCGGGCAATTAACAGGTATTGATTTGCCTGACGAAAATCGTGGAATATTTCCTACTATGGAGTGGTTGAAAAAAAGAAATCAGACTTTTACTAAAGGTCGACTTGTGAATTATGGTATTGGACAAGGGGAAATCTCCGTTACACCATTACAAATGGCTGTTTACACAGCTACAATAGCTAATAAAGGAAGATATATCCAGCCACATCTTGTCAGAGCTATATATAATAATTTGACAAAAACACAGGAAAATATAGCATATCAAACTCGTTATTTAGATATTGAACCAAGGCACTTTGAAGTCATCCACAAAGGTATGTATGACGTGGTTAATACACCCGGTGGAACTGCTAATAATGCACGTGTTAGCGGTATAAATGTATGTGGGAAAACCGGAACTGCACAAAATCCTCACGGAAGAGATCATGCCTGGTTCGTTTGCTTTGCACCAATGGAAAATCCAAAAATTGCAATCTGTGTTATGGTTGAAAATTCTGGTTTCGGTTCTGTTGCTGCTGCTCCAATTGCTAGAGAGATACTAAGTGCATTCTTTTATCCCGATAGACCCAGAAAGAAAGATAGTATTTTCGTGCATCAAGAAATTCCTGACAGTTTACAGGACAGAAGCTCATTCATAATGAATGATAATAATCAATAAAAACTCAATTTATAATCAATCCTTATCAAAACTCACTAGTTATACTGGCGATTCGAAATTTAGATTTTAAAAAAAATCTTTATTTGTTGATCTAATTTAAGATAATATAGTCCTGATGGTAAAAATGATATATCAATTCTTCTTGATATTGTAGCATCTAAAGTATTCCTTAAAACAGTTGTATTCAAAACACATCTGCCTAAAATATCATAAATGCGAATATCGCTGTTTGCTGAATGAGTGTTGCCTTTTATTTGTAATTCGATATAATTCTCAGCCGGATTTGGGATTATATCAAATAAGTAATATTCACTGATACTACTAATATTTGAATGGAAATAATAAATTGAATCGGATCGGATTGAATTGCATCCATTATCAGCAATTGCCTCTACCGAGTAAAAACCTGATTGTGTTGCCAAATAAAAATTATTTTCTGTTATCCCTATTTCAATATTATCTAAAAACCAGCGATTTTTCCCTTTAAAATCAGAAAATATGGTGTCATTCTTTAATGATATATGCGGTCTATCTGGAATCTCTAAAACGGTGAACGAAGCACTTGCACGACTCAAACAGCCATTTTGATTATCATAAATATATTCAAATTCATAAGTTCCAGGTTCCAGTTCTTTGGGATATAGTTTATTGTCAATAATTCCAGATCCTACATATCTTCCGCCTGAAGGTTGAGCAATATCCAAAATGATTTCTTGAGAATTGTTGCATACATTCAATTCTTGATTAAATAAAATTTTCTCTTTATTCTTTAATTGTACTGAAAACACAGTTGTATCTGTACATTCACGATTGCCAAGAGTTTTAATGAGAGTGATTTTACCATATTTGGCATAATTCCAACTTACTTTTATGTTGTTGCCATTATTTTCTAAAATTTCTCCATTTTCAACAACCCAAAAATATTGATAATCATTGGAGGTATTGGCAAAATATTCTATTATTTCTTCCGAACATACGACTGAATCACCAGAAATCACTGATTTTTTAAATTCAATAACATTAATTTTCAATTCTGTTGAATCCTTACATCCTGTGACCAAATTAATACGAACAATTTTTAAAATTCCTATACCCTTTACCATCCATTTAATACGCATAGAGTCACTTTTGTTGACATCAAGTAAAGAGCCTTGATTTGTGTACCAATATGTTTCAACATCAGCTTGCTTTGTGGTTTTATATGAATAAATTGTATTGTGACAAACGTTCATATCTCCTATCAAGCTTAGGTCAGGATTTTGCAGGACATTTACAATAAATTCAGTCGAATCTTTACATCCCGTTGAATTATTCCTCTGGATTAATTTCAATTTACCTATACCAGGTTCATTCCATACAATTCTTACTTCTCTGTTTGAATTAAGTCCGATAATTCTACCATTATCAACTTCCCACATAAATGCCAGCAATGAATGAAAATTAGATGAATAAACATATTCTCGGTTTTGACATACAATGTTATTACCTGTTATTTCAGGCTTAGGAAGCATATTGACAGTGATATTCTCTGTAATTGAATCCTTGCATCCTGTTTCTGAATTAATCATAATTAGTTTTAATGATGCATTTTGAACATTGCTCCAAAGGATTTCAACTTCATTTACATTATTATTCCCCTGGATACTGCCACCTGCAACAATCCATTGATAATTAAAGCCTGTTAAATTAGGTGCTGAATACTTATGAATACTTCTTTCGCAAACATTGAATTCGCCAGAAATAGCTGGTTTTGGTAAAGGATTAATTGTTATGTTTTTGGAGATCGAGTCACTACAATTAGTCAGATTGTTTGTTTGAATAAGCTTTATGTTACCTGTCTCAGTTGTACCCCATTGAACTTTTACTTCATCTCCTGTTATCGGACCTACAATTGTACCACCGCTTGCATACCATTGATTTGTTACTCCCTGACCAGTATTGGCAGTATAAGTTTCAATAGTTTTAGCACAAACGGTAAAATTTCCAGAGAAATCTGGTTCTGGCAATGGATTAATAGTTATTATTTTTGTTATTGAATCTGTACAACCCGTAGTATCATTTGTTTTTACAAGCTTGAGCGTACCGGGAGAATCATTATCCCATCGAACTGATACATTAGATGAATTTGTAGAGCCTTGAATGACTCCACCATTTACAGACCAGCTATGAGAAAATCCTGTTGGATTTGTAGCATTATATGAAACGGTTGATTTATTGCATACAGACAAAAGCCCAGTAAATTCTACTTCTGGAATTGAATAAACCTGAATAAAGTTGCTCTTTATAATCGTATCTCTCCCTGAATTGTTTATAGCTATTAATCTTACAGAATAGTTACCTACTTGGTTATAAGTGTGCTGAGGATTTCTCGTTGTGTAATCATTAATTCCATCATTATTTACATCCCATAGCCACTGAGTAGGGTTATTTTCACTTTGGTCATTAAATTGTACTGTCAAACTACCACAACCAGCGCGTGGACTTGCACTAAAATCAGCAATTGGTACAAATGTAAAGCCACAATTATTACTATTTAAAGGCTGCATAGCTCCATAACCACATCTACCAGATGGAGTAGAGTAATTCATAACATATTCACCCCCAGCAACATCCGACCAGCTATTGAGTTGTCTTTTAATAGTTCCATAATTAATTGCGTAATGCATAGAATAACTTTGACCTATTACGTGCCCTAACAAATGTGCGTGACCAAATTCGTGCAAAATCACGCTTTCAGCATCGGATTGATTATTTGATGGGTTACCCGGTCCCCAATTCCAATTTACATTTGAATTCATAATTATATCCACTTCATTTAAAAACCAGTTATTTCCCCCAGAGCAACTGAACCAATAACTGTATGTATAAGCTAATACTCCATTTGGAACTGGACAAGAATTCGTTGACATAGATAAAATGTTTATACCATCGGAACCCGGACAAGTGATATTACTTGTACTATTCGCAAAATCAAATCTAACATATGTTTGACATCGCCATGTTTCTAATGCACGCATAAAACAATTCACAGCCGCCTGATTTGAATATAAATTGTTATTAAATGTAAATCTGTAACCACCGTTATTATTATAATTTACAAGATGAATATAATAATTATCATTTACATTCAATAAAGCAAATCTGACAGTCAAAGACGATGATGAAGTCGCAGAGTTCCCATTATTATCAATCACTTGAATTGTTCCTGTTCCAGCTTTGGATGGCACTTTGAGTTTGATTAAAGTATCTGTCCAAGTAATGAATGAATTTGAAGGAGCTGATATATATGAAGCACCGCCATTATCGGCATTTCGAAAATTTACTGTTCCACGGACATTGCCAAAACCTGTACCTCTTATAGTTAGAGTATCTCCTGTACCTGCATTGATTGTTGTTGGGCTAAAGCTTGTTATATTAACAAGTATCCTGTCTTGATTATAACTTTTAATTATTTTAAGCGATTTTTTCCTGTTAATTTCCTTATATTTGATACCGCTTATTGATTCTATTTTTTTGTAAAATTCATGAATATTACTATATCTCTCTAATACACTTATAGCCTCATCGCCAGTGAATTCGTAAAAACCCTGTACTGAAGAAAATAATTCATATTTATCTTTCACATCATTAGCTCTGACAGCGAAACCGGCTGGAATAAGGAAAAAAATACCATATTGACCAATTTCCATTGATTCATCGGGACAGATTGTAATCCTTCTATCCCCTAATTGACCACCAATTGTAACTAATTTTATGATTTCTCTTGATGTCTGCCCTTTGAATATTTTATAAATCTTAATATTGTAATCTGTAAATATCATGGTTTCAGATTCATTAAAGTAGGATTCTTCGCTTAGGACTTCGCCTTCAATAATCAGTTCTGAAAGAGTTATTTTTTCCTCAAGGCTCACTGGAATAAATTTAGAATATGATTTTATAACTGTGAGTAATAAAAGTATGCAAATTAAGGTTATATTTTTCATTTTAAGATTATTATCTGTATTCGTGGAACATATGTTTATTACGTTTTTATCGTCAATTTGATGAAATAGTTGATTTCTATACGATAAAACTGAGTATTTATACAAGTTAATTTTTTATTAAGGCTAAAAAATTCATTTTTTTATTATTTTCGAGAAATATTTCTAATTGAAAACTTAAATATGGATATTATAACACAAAATGAATTAGAGCAATTCCAGAAATTGAAATCCTTTCCTCATATCAGTTTTTCAATATTCATAACAATAGGCATAGTTCTTTTGATGGCATTTGGTCAAGCTGGATTATTGGTAATTATTCCCGATCATTTAAAGGACTTACTTAAACCCTATGCAATTGGAGTAACGCAGATTGCTTTAATGCTTATCCCAGTCATTTTCGCAGCAGAAAAGTCTCCTTTAACCACAAAAGAAATTTTCAGACTTAATTTGTATCAGCCTCCTAATTTTTATATATTTTCAATATTAGCTCTAAGCTCAATACAATTTTTTTTCTTTGGATATCTGGTATTTCAGGATTCGATTATTCCACCAGATTTTATAGATAAATATGAATTATTAAAGACGGAATTTGAATTAATCTATAAATCTATTCTTGCTGGCGAAAATGAACTAGAATTTATTCGTGCTATCATTATTGGCGCTTTAATTCCATCAGTTAGCGAAGAACTTTTATTCAGAGGATTTTTACAACGTTCGCTTGAAGTAAAATTATCTCCTTTTTGGGCTATTACAATTTCCTCAATCATTTTTGGCTTTATACATTTCAATCCGATAAATCTTGTACCTCTAATCGTAATTGGAATTCTACTTGGCTATATTGCCTATGTCACAAGAAGTATTGTACTTCCGATAATAATCCATTTTATAAATAATAGCATTGCCATTATTGGTTTATACAATCCTACAGCAGAAAATTTCGGTAAATCACTGGAAAGTATGGAACCTAATATGGCTATATTTGTTTCTATTGCTGCTTTGTTGATTACTTTTTGTTTTGCTATTATTTTAAAAGTAATAAGCACAAATTATTATAATAATCAAAAAGAGCCTTCAATCTGAAAACCGACGTATCTTGTCATACCAAGATTTCCGACCATATAAGTATAGTAGTAGTTTAGAAGATTTTTCGCATTTATGACTAGATCCAATGGAAAATTAAATTCTTTACCTTTGAATATTAACCTTGTATCGACAATATGTATGGGAACTCTTGCATCATAGTCACGAACCTGTAATTTTAACTCCTCATCAATTCGTTCAACTTTGCTCATAAATCTATATTCTAATTGCAATTCTAAGCAATTGTAAGGAATAAAAATTTTATTATACCAAAGTACATTGTGTCTGTATTTCAATGTTCTATTATCATATAGGTTTCTTGGATCAATTCCGGTAACTGAAGTTTCGAATCCAAACAATTTATCAACATAACCTTTAATATTTAATTCCAATCCAAAAATGCGTGAATCAGTTATATTATCAAACTTTATGTAGTATGAATTAGTTGAAAAAGTTGGTTCTATTAGATACGATAATCGAGTAAAGAAAAATGTTAAATCTGTGTAAATTTTGATAGAATTTAAATCAATGCTGGAATTACCACCAATTTCAAAATTCCAGCTAACTTCGGATTTTAAATTTGGATTTTCTATAACTTTAAAGCCCTGAAAATCCACAGATGCGAATCTCTCAGCAATTGAAGCAGCACGAAAACCACGTCCGCTTGAAAACCTTATGCTATTGTTCGAATCAAGTTTATATATAGCTCCTATTTTGGGTGAAAATTCGAAATTACTTTTTGCTATTTGGGTTTTTTCATAATCAAGCCGAAATCCCGCTGTTATTATCAATGGCATTAATGGTTGATACTCAGCTTGCTCAAATACTGAAAAGAGATATTGATTACGATTACCATAAGTTTTTGAGCTAACCTCGTGATATGTATAGTTTATCCCGGATGTTAGCAAGATATCTTTAAATAATTTAGAATTATACTGTAATTCATTATTGAAAGCAATTGCATCGGA
Organism: Candidatus Kapaibacterium sp.; assembly: GCA_938031175.1. Lineage (GTDB taxonomy): Bacteria > Bacteroidota > Ignavibacteria > Kapaibacteriales > UBA2268 > CALHGZ01. Next base: position 41,154 of record CALHGZ010000014.1, read on the forward strand.
CTGTCTGTAGTCACTATGATTAGTGGGATATGTATTTTTAAAAATAGTTGTATAAATACCTGATTTTAAAGATAAAAAATTGTTATTATCAAAAATTTTCATTGCATCAGCAAATAACATATATTTATCTGATAAAGCTCTGTTAGATAAATCAGTACCCGATGATGGAAATGTAGCACTATCAAGACTGTGCCAATATACCCAGTCTGCTCTGTTATTGGTTGAAATACTTGCAGAAAGCCCGGCATTGAAAGTACTTGCAAAATCATACCTAAGTTTCGTATAAAAATTAAATCTTTTGCTATCATTATATTTTCGATAGCTCTGGTCTTCAATATAATAAACTGATGAATTTATACTTAAACGGCTGAATTTTTTGGAATATCCCAACTCAATACCAGTGTTTGTATGCAATTTATCTGAATAGACCCACTGTTTATAGCTTGGTTTGGTGTAAATACCACTAAAAAGTCTCGCCTTAAATGACCCCTGTTCAGTAGCTTCCTTAGTAATAATATTTATTACTCCACCCAAAGCATTTGTCCCATATAAAGAAGAACCTGCCCCCTTGATAATTTCGACGCGACTAATGTCGAAAATAGGTAATGCATCAAACTTAATATCCCCAACATCCCCTGATAAAAGTGGAAACCCATCCAATAAGAGGATGACCCTTGAGCCAATGCCAAAAGCAAAACCCGAAGAACCACGAATGCTTATATGGTCACCGCTCATACTTACACCGGGAACATAACCTAATACCTCATCGAGTTTTGTAATATTTCTACTTATTAATTCCTCTGTGGAAATATTGGCAATAGATACAGGCACTTCCTGAACCGATTGAACCCTTTTACTCGCTGATACAATAATATCCTCTGTTCTTATTACCTGTTCCTCAAGGTATAAATTCAGATGAATTGTATCGTTAGCTAAAACTGTTATTTCAGTTCTCAACTGTTTATAACCAATCAAGCTTGCAAGCAGTGTGTAATTACCACTTTTAACCGAACGGATAATAAATTCCCCTTTTTTGTTGGCAATTGCACCAAATGCCGTCTTCTCAATTCTAATTGAAGTACCAGCCAATGGTTTGCCAGTTTCTTTAGAATAGACTATTCCTTTAATATATCCTTTCTCGGAGAATAATGGAGTCCCTTCAACAAAATTTAAGGATATTACTATCAAAATAATTAAATTTAATTTATTTTTCATCATAACCCTGCTTAAAATGGTTGTGGTGGTAAATTACTAAAATCTACTTCAATTTTTATAAATATTGAATCGCCCGGAAATAATTTAATAGAAGAAGGTCTCGTTTTATCACCAGTTTCTGTATAAACTCCAATTGCTCTTTGAGCTGTAATAGTATCACTGTATTGCTGTGCCACAACTATGTATTTAAGTTCGACAGGAGTATCCTTAATTTCAATAGAAAAAAAAGCCGAGTCAACAAATAACGGTAAAGAGTTGAATGTGAAAAATGCGTTTCCACTCAAAATTTCATTAATTATATCAGTCGGTGGATAATTTTTAAAAGCCACAACACGAACAGCAAAAACTGAATCAGTCGGTGGCCATCCTTCCTTTCCATCAACGAAATAAATATTACCTGTCAGAAAAGCTCTCGTTGCGATATTCCTATTTGTTCCTGGATTTAAGCCTTCGTCACATGAAACAAGCAATATTAACATAAATAGAAATAGCTTTTTCATACTTTTACCTCAGATTGTGGCTACTAAAATAATAAATTACTATGCCTCAAAAAAAATTATAATAAAATCAACTTTTGTAGTCTTATTCCTACAAATCGATAGGAATATTTCTTATAAAAATTTCAGAAATTAATGTATTTGACCGATGTGTTGTTATTATTAAATTTGCATAAAACTAAATTTTGATTAACAATTTAAGGGAGGTTTTACAAAATGAAAAAAGAAAGGATAACATATCGCACCGTAAAAGATTATGCATACACATTCTTTTTCTTTGTACTTGTAACTACTGCATTGGTTATTGCATTCATATAAATAAAATTTTATAGTCCTGACCAATTTATATAATTGAGATAAACAAACCGGCTTTAAGCCGGTTTTTTCGTTCAAAATTAATCCCATTAAATAAAAAAAACATATAAACGTTTTTAGCTTAGCCTAAATTTTGTATTTATTAAACAAACTCAATTAAAAATGGAAATAGTTTTAAATTTAATGATTGTTTTTTTTGCATTCTGGGCGATGGAATTTGTTGCCTGGTTCTCGCATAAATACATTATGCACGGATTTTTATGGATTTTACACGAAGATCATCACAATCAACCTAAAGGATTTTTGCAGAAAAATGACGCATTCTTCTTAATATTTGCTATACCAAGTATGTTTTCATTTATACTAGGCGCATTATTAAACATAATTCCATTGATTTCTGTAGGAGCTGGAATTTTACTTTATGGAATAGCTTATTTTCTTATGCACGAAATCCTGGTTCATAAAAGATACAAAACGCTCTACAATTTATTGTTTAAAAATTCAAAAAGCAGATATTTAAAAGCCCTTTTGAAAGCTCATTATGCTCACCACAAACATTTAACAAAAGATGGTGGCGAATCCTTCGGCATGTTGATATTTCATCCAAAATATCTTAAACTGGCAAAAGAGAAATAAATGGAATACACTTATTTATTGATTAACAGTTTTACATTGTTAGTAACCTTTGTCGCAAGCTTCGATAAACGCCTTTCATATTACAAAAACTGGAAATATTTATTCCCAGCTATATTTATAACTGGAACAACATTTATCATCTGGGACGTTTGGTTCACTGAAATGGGGGTATGGTCTTTCAACCCTTATTACCTTACAGGTATAACTATTATTAATTTACCCCTCGAAGAATGGCTTTTTTTCATAACTGTTCCCTATTCTTGTGTTTTTATTTATGAATCCATTAATTATTTTTTCAAAAATACTTCAAATACAAATGTTTCGAAATACATAGCATTGTTTTTAGGGATCTTTCTTATAATTTCAGCTATAATCAATAGTCAATTGATATATACATTTATCACTTTCATATCCACCGGTCTAGTTTTGATTTTACTCTCATTCACTGTTTCATCTCAATGGTTGGAAAAATTTTTTCGAGCCTACATTGTACATTTAATACCCTTTTTCATTGTGAATGGTATGTTAACAGCATTTCCTGTTGTTGAGTACAATAATTTTGAAAATTTATCAATAAGACTTTTTACAATACCAATTGAAGACACTATATATAGTATGCTTCTTTTAATCGGAAACATTTTTTTCTTTGATTTATTCCGTGGCAAAATCGAATTTAATTTAAACTTTTTCAAAAAAGTAAAACTTAATAAAATAACCGACTAAATTAATCGTATTTTAGTCAAAAAAATCGCATATAAATATCTAATTTTAAAAATCGAGATTAATATGAAAAAAGCTATAGTTATAGGTTCAGGTTTTGGTGGATTAAGCATAGCCAATAAACTTCAAGCATCAGGATTTGAAGTAACAATATTTGAAAAAAATGATAAAGTTGGTGGGCATGCATATCAAATAATTGAAAAAGGCTATACATTTGATATGGGTCCTTCACTAATAACAGCACCGGAAATTATTAGATCAATATTCAATTTTGCTGGCAAAAAACTCGAAAACTATGTTGAATTAATCCCTCTTGATCCCTTCTATCGGGTTTATTTTCACGATAAAACATTCATAGATTATACCGGCAACTCCGATAGAATGATAGAACAAATGAAAAATTTCAATCAAAACGATGCAAAAAATTATCCAACTTTCATTGAAAACTCACGCAAACTTTATGACGCCATTATCACAGAAGGTCTTGGCAGCACTCCATTCAACAGAATCAGTACGATGTTAAAATTCATACCTCGAGCAATGAAGCTTAAAGCGCTAAATTCAGCTTATAAATTAACTGAAAAGTATTTTGAAGATTTCAGACATCGATTTTTGTTCTCATTCCATCCCTTATTCATAGGTGGGAATCCATTCAGGGTTCCGGGCATATACTTGATGATTTCATATTTAGAAAAAGCTGGTGGTGTTTGGTTTACTCGTGGTGGATTGTATAGCCTTGTTAAAGCATTTGAAACAATTTTCATCGAAAATGGCGGCAAAGTCTTTACCAATTCACCAGTTCAAAAGATAATAACTGAAAATAATGTTGCAAAAGGTGTACTGGTAAACGGCGATTTCCATCCAGCCGAAATTGTAATATCAAATGCTGACGTAATTTATACTTATAAACACCTTTTAAATGGGAATTCAAGAAAAAAATGGAATGATAATAAACTCGATAAAGCCAAAGTAGCAATGAGTAGTTTTTTACTATATCTTGGTGTGAAAAAACAATATCCCAAATTGTTACATCACACATTAATTCTTTCACCAAGATATAAGGAGTTAGTTGAAGATATTTTTGACAATAAAATTTTGCCCGAAGACTTCTCAATGTACCTTCACGTTCCTACTAGGACCGACCCTTCAATGGCTCCTGAAAATTGCGAAAGTATGTATGTTTTAATTCCTGTAGCCAATCTGCAAAGTGGCATAAATTGGGAACAAGAAAAGAGAATTTATGCAAATAAAATCATCAACTATCTTGAAGCAGATTTTGATTTAGTAGGCTTGAGAGAGAATATAGAAGTCGAGTTAATGTTTACTCCAAAGGATTTTCTTGAACATCGAAACTCTACTTTCGGCAGTCCTTGGGGATTGGAACCTATATTAACCCAATCAGCATATTTTAGACCACATAATAGAAGTGAAGATGTTCGAAATCTGTATTTAGTCGGAGCAGGAACCCACCCAGGTGCTGGATTACCCGGAGTTATGCTTTCGGCAGAAGCTACATTTAATTTAATTAAAAATGATTTCAAAAATTAATATGGTTACAAACGAAATTATAACGCCTGTACAAGAATACCTGATTAGATTTAATAATTATTATAATGATATAGTTAAATCAGATATTCAGATAATCAATGAAATAAATGATTATTTAAGCCAAAGAAAAGGTAAACAAATAAGACCTGCTATCTCCTTCCTCATTGCACAAGTATGTGGTGGTGTTAACGAAAATACCATCAAAGTTGCTACTGCTATGGAACTATTGCATAACGCAGCACTTATCCATGACGATATTCTTGATCATTCTGATTACCGGCGGGGACTAGAGACTATCCATAAAAGATGGGATATTCCTACAGCAATACTTTATGCTGATTATTTGCTTGCTCTCAGTTTTAATATTGCAAGCAAAACCAAATTGAAAAAAATTAACAAATTAATTTCAAAAACCTTCAAACTTATGTGTGAAGCAGAATTCCTGCAAAAAATTAAAGTTAGGGATATTCATATTAAAGAAGAAGAATATTTTACGATAATATATGGCAAAACAGCATCACTTATTGAAGCAACATCTGAATCAGCCGCTATTTCCGCAACAAGTGATCGAAATACAATACAAAAATTTAAGAAATTTGGCAAATATTTGGGATTACTATATCAAGTTAAAGACGATATAATAGACTATGCATCCAGTAAATCGGTCTCTGGAAAACCACAATACAACGACATTAAAGAAAAGAAAATCACACTTCCTCTTATACATTCATTCAGTAAAATCGGCACAAACAATCATATTGCAGATATGATGAAAAATGGTCGCTTAAATGAAGAAGAAATTAGCCGAGTTGCAGAAACTGTTTTAAAAACCGGCGGGATTGACTATTCATTCAAATACGCCCTAAAGTTTTATTCAAAATCTTTTCACATATTATCCAAATTTCCTGAAAGCGAATCTAAATCCTCACTATATAAATTACTTAATTACTTGCTAAACAGGAATCAATAATCATGAAAGATTCACATATAAAACTATCTGAAAAATATGCAAGTGCAGTAATGAGGCACTATGCAAAAAGTTTTTATTTTGCTGCCCAGCTTCTACCAAAGAAAAAAAGAAAAGCAGCTGCATCAATTTATGCATTTTGTAGATATGCTGATAATATAATAGATGTACCGCGAAATCGGACTGTCCAAGAGTTAGCCAATGAAATAGAGTACATACGAAATGAACTCATAACTTCCTATAGAACGGGAGAATCAGAGCATCCAGTAATTAAAACTTTTATCAAAACAGCTTTTGAATATAATATTCCATTGCAATACCCGATTGAATTACTCGATGGTGTATTAATGGACCTCAATTTTCAGGGATACCGAAATTTCGACGAATTATATACATTCTGTTACAGAGTGGCATCTACAGTTGGATTGATGATGGTACATGTTTTAGGATTCAAATCTGAATCAGCTCTTGTCTATGCTGAAAAAATGGGCATCGCTATGCAACTCACTAATATATTAAGAGATATACAAGAAGATATTCAAATGGGAAGAATTTACATACCTGATGAAGATTTAAAAAGTTTCAGAGTCGATATAAGTAAAATAAAACGCTCAGAATTTGACATAAATTTTTATAACTTAATGAAATTTCAGGTCGAAAGAGCTGATAGATACTATAGTGAAGCTCAAAAAGGTATCAAACTACTCTCCGGCGATGCTCAATTTGCAATATATTCAGCAGCAAGAATATACAAAGGAATATTAGAAAAAATTAAAAGAAATAATTTTAATCCTTTCAAAGGTAGAGTATATGTACCATTAACTAAAAAATTTCTCATTTTAATAAATGAATTTTTTAAGAAAAAAATTTTGCCAAGATTCCAAGAATAATTTATAATAATTAAAATTAGCAAGCGTTTATAAGTATTTAAATAGTAAAATGGAATCCAGAAAAAAAGAACATATTAAATTAGCATTCGAATCATCTGTAGGGATTGAAGAGCAGGACCATAGATTTAATTATGAACCGATGCTTTCAGCACATCCCACTGATGAATTGAAGCCCTTTGAATTCCTTGGTAAAAAAATGAATGCTCCCATTTGGATTTCATCTATGACCGGTGGCACAGAAAAAGCAAATAAAATTAACAAAAATCTTGCTCGGGCAGCTAATGAATTCGGTTTAGGAATGGGTTTGGGTTCTTGCCGAATTATTCTCGAAGATGATACATATTTTGATGACTTTAACCTTAGAGAAATTATAGGTTATGAATATCCATTTTATGCTAATTTAGGAATTGCTCAAATTGAAAAAGTTCTTGAAGATAAAAAAATTGATCTTGTTAAAGAATTAATGTTTAAATTGCAAGTTGATGGTTTGATAATTCATGTTAATCCATTACAAGAATGGTTACAACCTGAAGGTGACCGATTGAAACGCTCACCCATAGAAACTATTACAGACTTCATTGAAAATTTTGAGGGGAAAATAATCGTTAAAGAAGTTGGACAGGGAATAGGACCCGAAAGTTTACAAAAGTTATTGCAATTACCTTTAGCTGCTATTGATTTTGGTGCTTTTGGGGGTACTAACTTCGCTAAATTAGAATTATTAAGAGCTTCTGATGAAAATAAAGAGCTTTTTGAACCTTTTTCAAAAATTGGACACAATCCCTACCAAATGGTTGAATATTTAAATAATCTTGCTGAAAAGATAGATTTCGCTTTTAAAGAATTTATTATTTCAGGAGGAATAAAAAACTTTTTAGATGGTTTTTATTTACTAAAAAAATTGAAATTCAAAGCTGTCTACGGGCAAGCATCAAATCTATTAAAATATGCTTCTGATAGTTACGAAGCTTTAAAAAATTACCTTAGTAAACAAATTGATGGACTATCTTTAGCTTTTGCTTTTTTACGTGTTATCTAAAAAATGGTTAAGTTTAACAAAAGAAAAGAATATAATGACAAAATCGAACATATTAACAGGCTTCTCAAAACTGACAAAATATCAAAAAATCGAATATTTTGCTCAGCATTTTGAAAATCCAAAAGAAGTAGTTGAGGAATTAATAAGTTATTTTTATAAAGATCCGCAGAAACAAAAACTTTTCGACGAATTCAGTGAAAATACCATTTCAAATTATTATTTGCCCTATGGTATTTTACCGCAAATAATAATAAACAACAAAAGCTATACTGTACCACTTGTTATTGAAGAATGCTCGGTAGTAGCAGCAGCATCAAGTGGTGCAAAATTCTGGAATACACGAGGTGGATTCCATTCAGAGGTTAAATCAATGAAAAAAATAGGACAGGTGCATTTTATTTGGAAAGGAGATAAAAGAAAACTCGAACAATCAATGCCCGAGCTTAAGAAAATACTCATCGAAAACACTAACCATATAACCCACTCTATGGTTGCTCGTGGCGGAGGTATATTAGATATCGAATTAGTTGATATGACCCACGAAATACCTCATTATTATCAATTAAAAGCTACTATAGATACCCGAGATTCAATGGGAGCTAATTTTATTAATTCTTGCCTCGAGGAATTCTCAATTGATCTACAGAAATTCTTCAAAGAAAAAGATATTTTTGTGGGTTCGGAAAAAGAATGTACAATTATTATGGCTATATTATCAAATTATACACCTGAATGCCTTGTTAATACTTATGTAGAATGCGACATAAAAGACTTAGCCGATCCATCAATAAATATGACACCCGAAGAATTCGCTTGGAAGTTCGAGAAAGCAGTAAAAATTGCTCAGATAGATATTCATAGAGCCACAACCCACAATAAAGGCATATTTAATGGAGTTGATGCAGTAGCATTAGCTACAGGTAATGATTTCAGGGCAATTGAAGCCTGTGGCCACGCCTACGCTTCAAGAAATGGTAAATATTCAAGCTTAACCCATTTAGAATTAGAAAATGGAAAATTCAAATATAATTTGTCAGCACCCTTTGCTTTAGGTACAGTTGGTGGAATCACCGCTTTACATCCCCTTGCTAAGCGTTCAATAGAGGTACTTGGCAAACCAGATGCCGAAGAATTAATGAAAATAGCTGCCTCCGTTGGATTAGCCAACAATTTCAGCGCGATCAAAGCTCTAATAACTCACGGCATACAAAAAGGACATATGAAAATGCACCTTTCTAATATTCTCAATTACTTAGACGCCACTTTAGAAGAAAAAAAGAAAGCTTTTGAATATTTCAAGCACCACAAAATTTCTTTTAAAGCTGGAACAAATTTCATTAATGAATTGAGAAAAATAAGCAGCAATAATAATCAAAAGCAAAATGGTAATTCTGAAACTCAAATAAATCATTCGTTAGATGTAAAAGCTTCTTTATAACCTTGACTTGAAAATAACCAGTTTCCGTTCACATGGAAAATTATTAATTACCGGAGAGTATCTCATTCTCAAAGGTGCTACGGGTTTTGCTATACCTCTTAAATTAGGTAATACAATAACAATAAAAGATTGTAATTCCGAATATTTATCCTGGCATACTTACTCAAGAGGAAAAATTTGGAATACATATCTTTTCCATCCGCTAAAAAATTTCAAAATACTTGAAGCAAGCGATAATGAATCCGCTGAATTCCTTAAAAATATAATGGTTAATCTAATTAAGCTCAAACCCGACTTTAGGTATGAAACACTCTCAAAACATGTAGAATGTAATCTTGAATTTGATATGAACTGGGGATTTGGTAGCAGTGCTACAACAATTTCAAATCTTGCTTTTTGGGCTAATATAAACCCTTTTGATCTTAATAATCTGATTTCCAAAGGTTCTGGATATGATATTGCCTGTTCACGTTCTGCTACACCGATTTTATACTCCAAATCTGATTCAGCTCCGAATATTGTAAAACTAAATTTCTCACCACCATACCTTAGTAATATTTATTTTATTTACCTTGGTAAAAAACAATCCACAGACAAAAGTATAAATGATTATCTTAAAATTGCTGAATCTCATACTGAAAATATTGAAATTATATCCCAAATTAGCAGGGAATTTGTAAATTGCAATGATATCATAGAGGCTATGTCACTAATAGATAAACATGAAATGATTATCTCTGATTTATTAGGAACAATTCCGATTAAAGAAGCATCATTTCGGGATTTCCATGGTTCAATAAAATCTCTGGGTGCCTGGGGTGGGGATTTTATTATGGCATTGTCGAAAGAACCACATGACTATATATTTGAGTATTTTTACAAAAAAGGATTAACAACTATTTTTAGATTCGACCAATTAGCTCTATGAAAACTAAATCGTTAACCGAAAAATATTTATCCGATGCAAATTACCTTCGAAGTAGTAGAAAATTTGATGAAGAAGGTGAATTTTTCTGGCGTAGTCCATCAAATATAGCACTAATTAAATACTGGGGCAAAAAAGAAAATCAAATTCCAAATAACCCTTCACTCAGCTTTTCGCTCAGTAATTCATATACAGATACAAAAATTTCCTATAAACCTAACAAAAAAGATAATCAAATAAATATTGAATTCTATTTTGAAAATACACCAAATAAAGAATTTGAACAGAGAATAAAAAATTATTTTGAAAAAATTTCAGATTTTGAGCCATTTCTAAAACAATATAAAATCGAAATTTACAGTTCGAACAGTTTTCCACATTCTTCCGGCATCGCATCATCAGCATCTGCTTTAAGTTCAATTGCATTGGGTATATGTTCGATTGAAAGAAAATTATTTAATACATTAGATTCGAGAGAAGAATTTTATCAAAAAGCTTCATTTTTAGCTCGAATTGGCTCGGGTAGCGCCTGTCGTTCAATTTACGATGGTTTTAATTTATGGGGTTATACTGAATTTATTGCCGATTCTTCCGATGAAGTGGCAATACCAATAAATAATTATGTAAATGATATTTTCTTTGATCTTAGGGATACCATATTAATTGTATCTTCTGAAAAGAAAAAAGTTTCGAGTAGTCAAGGTCATAGCCTAATGGAAAAACATATATTTGCAGAAGCTCGTTATAATAAGGCAATAGCAAATTTAAAAGAATTTATTTCTGCACTTAAAACTGGTGATTTGAATCAATCGGCAAATATTATTCGCAATGAAGCTCTTATGCTCCACGCTTTAATGATGAGTTCAGACCCACCTTTTATACTAATCAAACCCGAAACATTAAGAATCATTAACCTAATTGATAATTTTATCAAAGATACTAATTTACCAATCACTTATACATTAGATGCAGGTCCAAATTTACATTTGATATATCCAAATCAATATCATCCGCAAGTACTTGATTTTATCAAATTGCTTGTTATTGACATAATTAATTATGAAAATATAAAATTTGATTTTATAGGTGGTGGTTGTCAGTTATTAGCCGAAAAATGAGTAATCATGTTTCATTCCCTGCTAAGTTATTACTTTTCGGTGAATATGCTGTCCTATTTGGCGGAAATGCCTTCTCTATTCCGATATTTAAATATTATGGTAATTTAGCCTTTTCGCAAAAAAATGATAAAAATGCAATTAAATCCAATAAGGTATTAAAAAGATTTTCCCATTATCTAATCAAATTAATTAACTCCAACTCTTTTTTAAATAACTTCGATTTTATAGAATTTCGAAAAGAAATAGATGCAGGCTTATACTTTAATTCAAATATCCCAAGAAGTTATGGTCTTGGTAGCTCTGGTGCATTATGTGCTGCTATTTACTCTCATTATTTTCATTCTCAAGAATTACTAGATCTTGCAATAATTAAAAATCAATTAGCTTTATTCGAGAATTACTTTCATAAATCTTCTTCAGGATTTGATCCCTTAGTTTCATATATTCAAAAACCTATTTTCCTTAAAAAATCAACCATCCCAGATATAATTGAATTTAATACCTTTATCAAATCACTCGACATCTACCTTTTAGATTCACATGTTAGAGGAAAAACAAAAGATTCAATGAATAATTTTTTGAATAAGTTAAATAATGTCGCCTTTCAAAATAATACATTAAATAAATTTATAGAATTGACTAATCTCTGTATTGATACATTATTGAAGCCAAATTCAAATTATTTTTATCAATATCTATTTGAATTATCACATTTACAATTCAATGAGTTTGGTGAACTTATTCCAAATCATATTAAAGATCTTTGGTATCAAGGATTAAAATCGAGAAACTTTTGTCTAAAACTATGCGGTTCAGGCGGTGGTGGTTTTTTTATATTTTTCAATAATTCCGATTCGACTCCTGAGGAACTATCGAAAAGACTGATAAAAGTTTTCATATAAAATAAATAGATTTAACAAATCAAAACGCCCTGCATAAAGTAGCAGGGCGTTATATTTTTTATTTTTGATAGGATTATTTTACGACAGTCAATTGACGAGTGATAAGCACTTCGCCTGATTTGACTACCAATGTGTAAATGCCGCTACTTAGTTTG
>CALHGZ010000015.1 GCA_938031175.1 Candidatus Kapaibacterium sp.
TGAGTCTATTTTCAACCGAGCCTATAATATACAAAAGGAAAAATTTGAAGGGGCAATAAGCGAAGATGAAGCCGAGCAGTCACTTGCCGAGATACAAAAAGAATTGGATAAAATGGTGGAAGAGATGTATCTGGGGGAAAAATAAAATGAATATGCTGAGCCCATTTGGACAAGAAGAAAAGGAAATATATAAGAACAATTGAAAGCCTTATAAATAAAACAAAAGAAGACTACTTTCTGTGGGAGGTTGACTTTGCTGAGGTATTTGCAGATCAAGGCGGATTTGATATAGTAATGAAGAAAGAAAAGAAATTTATTGGGCAGTAGCCGAATTAGTAAAAAACAGATTAGAAAAAGCAAAGAGCGTGTGAAAATGAAATACATCGTAGGGGCAATTCAAAATTGCCCATATAAAAAAGGGGTGTAAAATGAAATACAACCCAGAAAAACACCATCGCCATTCCATCCGTCTTAAATATTACGATTATTCTCAGCCCGGTGCATATTTTATTACCATATGCACGCATAATCGGGTGTGTTTGTTAGGTAAGATTAAAAATGGACAAATGATATTAAATAAATTTGGCATGATTGCCAAACAATGTTGGTTAGACATACCATCACATTATCCAAATGTTAAATTAGACGAATTTGTCATTATGCCAAACCATATACACGGAATAATCGTAATAAAAAACGTAGGGGTTCAAAATATTGAACCCAATAAAAATATTGTAGGGGTTCAAAATATTGAACCCAATAAAAATATTGTAGGGGTTCAAAATATTGAACCCCAACATAATATTGAACCCCAACATAATATTGAACCCCTACAGAACAAATATCAAAAAATCATACCATGTTCTATAGGTTCGATTGTTCGAGGTTATAAAATCGGTGTTACCAAGTGGTTTCGCCAAAATACCAATATTGGAAATGTGTGGCAACGCAATTATTATGAACACATCATTCGCAATGAAAAGGAATTTAATAAAATCCGTGAATATATAATTAATAATCCACTCAAATGGGAATTGGATATTGAAAATCCACAAAGACAAAAAGAATACAAAGACACAAAAAATTATTTTAAGGAAGTGCTCAAATGAGCGAAAAGAAATCGCTAGTAATTCGTGAATTGTCCTTACTGGGTGAAAGATGGCTTTCGTTGAAAATCCAGAGAATGAAAAATCTTCTGAAAATTGCTGAACCTGATGAAGCTCTCTACCGTGAGGTTATGCTTTCCCTTGGTTATCCAAGAAATAAGGTCCATTTTTTAGAACTTGCTCTAATACTTCCTTTTAGAGAAATAAAAGAACTTAAGGAAAAAGGCAAAATAGAAAAGGCATTACTTTATCGGGCAGGTTTTATTGAATCAAGAGAAGGGTTACCTGATAATTTTGATTTTTCTTTAAGAATGGATAAATCCGTGTGGGACTGTAAAGGAATTCGTTCTTCTAACTATCCTGGGGAAAGAATAAAAGGAATTTCGTATCTTCTTTCTGAAACCTCTTCATGTAGTTTAGTAGATTTTTTTATAAAAAGGATTTTAAATGAAAAGGTAATTCAAGAATCTCATTTAACTCCTAAGCAGGCACAGAATTGTGTCAATAAAATAATGAATTTTAAAGGTATCGGTATTCAAAGGAAAGGTGAGATGTTTTTTAATATCATTCTGCCTTTTTGCATTGCCTATTTAGAAAATAAAAATTCAGAAATTATCAAATTTCTAAATGAAATTTTTTCTATCCATCCACCCCTTTCTGAAAATTCAGTAACTAAAAAATTTAAATCTATGATTGGAGAATCAAAGTATGCTGAACTGAATACATCTACAAAATCTTATTTTGGAATACACTTATATTTAAAGGAAAATGGGTAATTCATGAATTATGCATACAAAAATATTTTCAACGTGCAAAAGCAGGCAAAGGTAAAAGAAATTGAAAAAGAAATTGACCAGTTGACTTATAAACTTTATGATTTAACAAAAAAGAAAAATTGTTGAGGAAAATATATGAATTACCGATTAATAGCCACCCAACAAATTATATGGTGAGATTTTGCGAATGCAGAATATCCTGTCAGCATTTGACGAATTTCAAGGCGACCAAATTATTTTAAACGAGCGACATATTCAGGATTATCATAGTATTTACATTGACCTTTACAACGAATTTCGTAGAACAAAGCAAGCAGAAGCAGAAATTATTAATGATGACCTTGTTTTTGAACTAGAACTTATCAAACAGGTAGAAATCAATATCGATTATATCCTGGAACTTATACAGAAATATAAAAACGAACATATAAAAGATGTTGAAATTATCACTAAAATTAACAAAGTCATCAATGCCACTGTTAGACTACGGGACAAAAAAGATCTTATTAACGAGTTTATTGCATCATTTGATGCCAGCTCAATAATAGAAGAAGAATGGCCAGAATTTGTACATGAAAAAATGAAAAAAGAACTGGATAAAATCATTGAAGAAGAAAAGTTAAACTCACAAGAAACTTATAAATTTATAGAAAAATCTTTTAGTAATGGTTTTATAACAGATATAGGTGTAGAATTTGCTCAAATTTTGCCCCCCATATCACGATTTTCAAAAGACAACGAGAGAGGGAAAAAACGAGAAAGAGTATTAGACAAATTACAAAAGTTTTTTAATATTTTCTTTGATATAGTGGGAAAAAACACATAGCAAGCAATACTGATTTGACATCTTTACGAATTTTGCTATTAAGGAAAATTCCTGTCTTTAAGGAGAACATTAAATGACAGAAAATAAGAAAAAATTATGGCAACAACATAATTTACGGCAGGTTTTCGAACTCTGCGGAAGCCTTCATCTTCCTTGTCACGTTGCACTCTCGCCTGACGTTTCGGGGCAAATAACAGCGGATAAACGGTTCGGCTCTTGCAGAGCCTAACCCAAATTACATTCGGCAACTTCGTTTATCCTCAAACGTTAGCGGTCAGACTAAAAAAGCCTAACACAGCATAAAAGGTTCGAGGCTTAAGGCACTCACCCAAATTCTGTTTTGGGGGAAACTTCTTTTATGCTGCAAACCGTTAAATAATGACAGAATCCAAAAAATACAGAGCAACATTTTTGACAATATCTATTTTGACATTAATTTTAAGCCGACTATTTATACTTATGAATTTGAGTGAGTTTTATTTAATTGCAATTCTAAACAATACAGAAAGACTTTATTCAACAATAAATCTATTTTGGGAGATAATTTTCTTTTCGGCATTTTTGCTTGCTATATGGACAACAAAAAAATATAAATTGGTTTTTTGGCTTGACTATTTTTCTCATATTCTAACAATTTTTGCACAATCAAATTGGTATAAAATAAGAAAAAGAAAAAACTATTACTTATAGGCTTATTAAGTATTCAACTGTTTCTCGTTTTCGGACAATCAAGAATTTTACGAGTATGAGCTATCTGATTATCGATAAATTCAGTCCTATTACTACTTAACAAAACCACTTCATTAATCTTCCAGTAATGTGTAACTGTAATAAAATTTGTTTCAAATTAAACTAAACAGGCTAAAATTTTGTCAAATAATAATATTTTAATGAAAATTATTGAAAAGAAGATTTATGTTTAAAAGTTATTTATTATTTCTAATATTTGTTATATGCTATCCATTGAATTCAGCGATAATTGTAGAAGGTCAGGTTGTAGATTCATTGGATTCAAAACCTTTACCTGGTGCAACATTATCTATTATTTCCCTATCAAGCAATCAATCCTATAATGCCATAAGCGACAAGTCAGGATTTTTTAAAATCAATATCCCAGAACCAGGCCGATATGAGCTAAAAGTAACATACATCGGTTATGATGCATATTCGAAAAGAATAAATTTAGGAAAGGAAGCGAAGCAAAATTTAGGAAAAATATTGATGAGGCAATCTGATATTCAAGCAAAAGAGATACAAGTCATAGGGGATGCACCAATAGGAGAGCAAAAAGGTGATACAACAGAATTCCGAGCGGAAAGCTTTAAAACGCTTCCAGATGCAACAGCCGAGGATTTAGTAAAAAAGATGCCCGGTGTTCAAGTAGAACCTGATGGCACAGTTAAAGCTAAAGGTGAAGAAGTCAAAAGAGTATTAGTTGACGGCAAACCCTTTTTCGGCGATGACCCGACCGCTACTTTAAGAAATTTACCTGCTGAGATCATAGATCGTGTACAGATTTTCGATCAGATGAGCGAGCAAGCTCAATTCACCGGTTTCGATGATGGTCAAAGAGACCGAACACTCAATCTTTTAACAAGAGCAAACCGAAGAACCGGTCAATTTGGTCGTTTTAATGCTGGCTATGGATTGGAAAATAAATACAATGCTGGTGCTAATTTACATATTTTCGATGCTAACAGAAGATTATCATTTTTAGGTATGTCAAATAACGTTAACCAGCAAAATTTCTCGCCTCAGGATATAAGCATGATGTATGGCGGTGGAACTGGTTTCCGTGGTCAGTTTTTAAGAATGTTTGGTACAGCTCCTGTTTCTCCGGGTTTTCTAAGAGGCTTTAGTGCTAGCCGTTCGGGGGGATTTGGTAGCTTTTTCTTTGGCCAGCAGGAAGGTATTTCGACTACTCATGCTTTTGGTATTAACTATAACGATTATTGGTCCGAAAAAATTAACGTTTCCGGAAGTTATTTTTTTAATTATGGATTAAATAACAATGAGCAAATTACGAATAGAGAGATATTTTCGAAGCAAGACGAAACACAGCTATATAATCAGAAAGATATAAGCGAATCTATAAGACGCAATCACAGATTTAATTTTCGAATTGAATACAAAATAGATACAAGCAGTTCATTAATTATACGCCCGTCAATGTTCATACAAGCAAGTAATATCATTAGTAATATGGATGCTTTAACTATGACTGAATCATTTCAAGAATTAATCAATTCAGCAAGCCATAACAATTCTAACAATGAGACCTATAATTTTTCTAACGAAATTTTGCTAAGGCATAAATTCCAAACACCAGGTAGGACAATCTCAGTCAGTTTAAATACAAATATAAACAATAGAGATGGTATAAATTGGCAATTTTCACAGAATAATTATACAATTGCTTCATTAATTTCAGACACAATAAATCAAACTTCATTTTTACCTAATAACGGCTTAGGATTGACTTTAAAAACAGTTTACACCGAGCCTCTTGCCTATAGGCATCAAATGTTGTTTTCCTATGATGTAGGAAATAATCTAAGCAACTCCGATAAAGAGACTTATTCATTTGATTACGAAGATAATGATTACACCAATCCAGTCCTTCATTTGACAAATCAGTTCGATAATACCTATATTACACAGCGTATCGGCACAGGTTACAGAATGTTCGATGAAAAAAGGAATTTTACCATTCAATTCGAATTGCAAAAAGCACAATTAACCAATCGCCAGTGGATGCCATATCATTTTGATAATACATATATCTTCACCAACTTCCTTCCTTCGCTGAGTTATAATCATAAATTCAGCCAACAGGAAAATCTAAGAATAAATTACAGAAGTAGCACTAACCAACCATCGATAACGCAATTGCAAAATGTCCTCGATATTAGTAATCCATTGCAAATATCAACTGGAAATCCTAATTTAAAGCAATCTTATTCTCATTTTATAATGGCAAATTACTCCAATTTTAGCAGTGATTTCCGCAATGTATTTATGTTGTTTTCATCCATTAATATAGCATCTGATTATATTGCTAGTTCGATAATCTTAAGTCCTAAAGATACAATAATCGAAGGGATAACAAACTTACCTGCAGGTGTACAATTTACCAAACCAGTTAATCTTGACGGTTACTATATGTTTAACACTTTCATTTCTTATGGTACACCATTGAGCTTTATCTCATCCAATATAAATTTAAGTATCGGTGGCATATATTCACGCACGCCCGGTCTTATCAATAATTTAGAAAACATTTCCAATTCCTATAACTTCAATCTGATGTTGAATTTAAGTAGCAACATAAGTCATGAATTAGATTTCACATTATCTTCACGAGCAAGTTTTTCAACAACAGTGAATACCGTCAGGAAAGACTTAAATAACCGTTATAATAACTTTTGGACAAGAGCCAATCTCAATTGGATTTTCTGGGAAGGATTCTTCATACAAGTCGAATTGAATAATCAAATCTATACAGGTTTAACAGGCAATCTAAATACCAATTACACTTTATTGAATCTTAGTCTCGGGAAAAAATTATTACCTAATGACCAAGCCGAAATAAAGCTTTACATATTCGACTTACTGAAACAAAATCGGAACATTATAACAAATGTCTCCGATTACTATTACGAATTTGTCCAAAATAAGGTATTAACCCAATATCTAATGCTTTCATTTACATACAATCTGAGAAACTTCAGGCAATAAATCATCAATTAGCTGGTACAAACTTTGTAAAAAATACGAAGAATCTATTACCTTGTTAATATTTTAAACTTTTTGCACAAATTTTCAGCTTTAAACACTAACTATTAAAAATTTAAAACTCATTTTATCATCAAATATTCTTAAATTTGCAATGGATGTTAGAATTGAATTAAGAATTATGAAAAATCATCACCTTAGTGTTTATTTCGATGAAGAAAGAATATACATCGCTCTCTTAAAAAAAGGAATAAAAGGTATTGAATTGATTGATATTGACGTTACCGATCATCCATTTAGTTTTATTGATATTGATTATAAGTCAAATCTTTTAGCAAAATCTGAATTAAACCAAATATTATCCGAATTTGAAAAATACGAAATTAACAGAGTTTCCATCACATTACCCACAGATAACATTTTAATTAGTCAATTTCCTGCACATCCGAACATAAGCGAAGAGGAACTTAAAAGTTTAGTTGACTTTGAAATTAAAAATAGCTACCCCCAGTTCACTTATGATGATTTCAATTCAAATGTATATCTAATTAAGCCAACTGATTCAAAATATAAATTATTAGCTGTAATAATATCGAAAAAAGATTTAGAAATATGTAAAGATTTGATTTCAAAGCTTAACACACCAGTTGATAATATTGAAATAAGTCAATTCAATGCACATAATTCTTATATTTATAATTACCCCGATAAAAATTGGGAAGTTATTGCTTTCTTCAATATTTCAGGAAATTTTATAGATTTCACCATTTTGTTTGAAAAAGAATTATTGCACTATAGTATAATTGCTACTTCAACAGATCCTGAAATTAGTTTTATTTTAGACGAAGCTATAATGAATTCTACTTTAAAATATAATGTAAAAATTGAATCAATATTCCTTTTCGGTTCTAAACTGAACAAATACATTTTTGATGAATCAAAAAAGTTATTTTCAGCTAAATCTATCGACTGTAACAGATTAAATGCTTTCCGTATGATTGAAACTAAATTAGATGCCAGAAAACGAGAATATTGTTCTCGCATGGCTCATATATTTCCACCATGTATAGGCGGTTTTTTCCAATCTTTACATAAAAAATTTAAGTTTTATTAATTATGAGCAAATATGGATTTTAGCTCTCCTATCGGTGTATTTGATTCAGGAATTGGTGGTTTAAGTGTATTAAAACAATTAATCAGATTTTTACCCTCGGAAAAGTTTGTTTATCTTGGGGATATAGCTCGAGTACCTTATGGCAACAAAAGCGAAAAAATAGTAAAGCAATATGCAATTGAATGCACAAAATTTATGCTCTCCAAAGAAGTCAAACTCATTGTAGTTGCTTGTAATACGGTCTCTTCTGTCGCGATAGATGAAGTCAAGGGAATTGCAGGCGAAATAATGGTAATTGATATGATTGAACCTGCTTCTGTTGCAGCTGTTCGATCAACAAGAAATGGCAATATTGGTATTATCGGAACAAGAGCAACGATTCAAAGCTATTCTTATCCAAAAATGATAAAAAAAATCATTTCTGAGTATGAATTTAATATTATCTCAAAAGCTTGTCCTCTTTTCGTACCATTGATAGAAGAAGGATTGCTTAATCACCCCGCTACTAAAATCATTGCCGATGAATATCTAAAGGAATTGAAAGCAGTAAACATTGATACATTAATACTTGGTTGTACCCATTATCCTTTACTATCTCAATTAATTAGCGAAATACTATCAGGTGTGCAATTGATTGATACCGGCGAGCAAGCTGCTGTTGTAGCATTAAGAAAATTGGCAATAAATAACTTGATTGCTGATAAAAGCATACCTTTAAATAATATTCCTGAAATAGAGTTCTATGTAACGGATTTACCTCCTACATTCAATGATATAGCAAAATTATTTTTAGGTTTCGACATTCAGTCACCACAAATTGTTTCGTTGGGTCAACAATGAGACAAATTCTTTACATAATTATCTTTCTTTCTTTTTTATCTTTATCTTGTAGAGAAGATGAAGTAAAAATACAATTTATTAGGGACTTAATTAATCTACCTGATGATATCGAGACCGTAATCCAAAACAGTAAATTCGATATTTCGCTTTTTCAAAAAAATTATTTTACCGATAATGAGAAAAAAAATGATTTTATTTCAAGGCTAAATCTTGAAATAAAAAAGTATTATCCAGATGATTTCAAAATTACCTGCAATCGCGAAAGAAAAGAATACGATAGTGAATCAAAAGAGATTAGATATTACCACGAAATCAGTATCAGCGGCAATAACGAAGACAGAAATATACTTTTTAGATGGTCTTTACTTATGAACAAGTGGCACTTACAAGATATAATTATTACAGGTAAAGTATGGTGCAATTGAAAATAGGTCATTCCTTGAGAAACAAGATTTCTTCGACCATCTGGCACCAAATATGACCAATCATTATATGAGATTCTTGAATGCGAGCTGTATCATACGAAGGTACAATTACCTTGCAATCACATAAATCGGCAATTTTTCCCCCTTCAGAACCCAATAATCCGATGCTTATAATCCCCAGCTCTTTTGCCTTTAGCATAGCTTTAAACACATTTTCAGAATTACCACTTGTGGAAATTCCAATAAGAGCATCTCCTGCTTTACCATAAGCTTCGACAGCGCGCGCAAAAGTATTTTCAAATCCTATATCATTACCGCCTGCTGTCATAATTGATGGATCGACACTCAAGGCTAATGCTGGTAATGCAGGACGTGGAAAGCTACTTCGGTACCTTATTACAAATTCTGCTGCAATATGTTGAGCATCAGCAGCACTACCGCCATTACCGCACAATATTATTTTGCCTCCTTTCCGAAAAATTTCAGCTAATTTATGACCACAAAGGATTATATCATTTTTACATTCTTCAAGTACTTTCTTCTTTAGCTCAATTGATGAATTAATAATTTTTGATACTTTATTGTTAAAGTCCATATAATAAAATTCCATTAAATTTACAATATACCAAATTATAAAAATAAGCAAAATTAAAGTTAGAAAATTGCGAAAATTTCCTTAATACATTATTCTGATTCAAAAAAATGATACGATTGATTTTTTAAAGCTATTCATTCTTTGTTAGTTTATAAAATGCAAATAATCCGCGAAATTTTATAAATAAAAATAATTGTTTGCCTTAATACGATATGTATTATCGTTTTTATCCTTAAATTTTGAATTTAGTATAATTAATTGTAATGCCGTATGACAAAGATCAATAAAATAACGCAATTGTTAAATTTTAAGAATAATTTTAACAATTGCATAAATTTATTGTTTTATATATAGAAAATTAGAAAATTATTAAATTAAGATATTAAATAAATTACGGATATATCTGATGCCTATAAGCAAAGATACATATTTGACAAAGAATAGCAACTTTTCTGTATCTGATTATCACATATATAACTGGGCTAAAAAGAGCTGCAAAATGAGGATATTCGATACAATAGATTTAAATTAATTTATTCAAAAAAGAAAAATATTGCAAATTTCTTAAATTTTCTTGGATTATTTGGGCTTGCTGGCTTGCACAGGTTTTACATAGGAGATTACGGTATCGGGGTTTTGTATTTTCTAACTTATGGATTTTTCTTGGTTGGCACTATAATTGATTTTTTTAGGATGAACAAAATTATTGAAAAGGTGAATTTCAAAATTGCTTTGGAATCTATTAACGCAGTCGAAATTTTATCGGAATTGGAGAAAAAAGAATAATTTTACTCCAATTTCTTTCTATTGATTTAATATTAATTAACCTAAACATCATATTTCTGAATTTGCAGAAAAGTTAGAAATCATATACTTTAGAGGGGCCGAATAATAGAATAATCAATTTTTATTTTCAGTATTTAATAACAAGGTATATACAGGAATTAATCATTTTAATGGTAAAAAAGTAAAAATTATGCTATTATAATTTTTGAGATAGAGTTTTTCCTCTTTTATCTCATATTCATCAATTTTTGTTAATCCTTCGAGGAGTTGAAGCTCTAAATAACTGTTAGGACAGATTTGGCTCGATGTATTTTCTAATGTGATTTCAATTTGCTGATTGACTGTTTTGTAAAAACCGAAAATTTCTCTGCACCCACCATATCCGAGTACTCTATTATCTCTCGATCTAAATAATATAAAAATATCATTTCCAATGACATTGACTTGTTCATTGAGAATTTTAACTAGTTTCCAGCGGGTATTTTCAAGAGTATATTTTTTTTTAGATACCATTAAGGTACAGCCATTAAAAAAAATGACTACCATAGCTATGCAAATTATTTTAGTCATTTTTAATAAATTCATTTTTATCTTTCATTAATGCTAAAGCTTTTGATTTCAAAATTATAAAGATTTGAGGTGTTTGGTTTGTTGTCAAATAATATCTATCTTCATCAATATTATATATATTGATTATCATATTTTTATCAATCATAATTTGGTAAATCATTTCGGGTAGTTGAATTTTTTCATCCTCAAAGAAATCTGTTTCGAGTGGGCTCAATCTATTAATGAATTCTATAACTTTATTAGTATCGGCAGTATTTTTGTCAATTTTCCAGATGGAATCAATTAGATTGATAGAGAAACTTTCTTTTTTATTACGGAACAATATTTCTTTTGGTCTGTTATATGCAAGATCAATTATCGTTCTCAAACGCCAATCTTTGAGTGGCACATTAAAAATAAATGACATAGGAGCTTTAACAAGATAGACAATATCCTCGTTTTGCTTTTTCACGAAAGTTTCCATAGGATTATCGGCATTGTTGCCTAAAATGAGATGAGCATCCAATTTACCTTTGCTAAAGATTTTTACTTGTACACTATTGCTGTCTATTCCATAAACATGAAATCTTTCCTTTTTACGTGTAACTTCACTAATTATAATTATGTTATCTAATTGCATTAAAACAGAATTTATTTTGTATATGCTTGCAGGATATTCGATTGGTTTTGTTACCATCCAAGCATCGGATTTACGTTCAGTCTGAATTTCACCAAACTCATTAAAAATCCAGATTTTATCTATTTTAGATGTATCAATTTCAACCAAAACTTTTGGTTTTGTTAAAGTTTTTTCACCGGGTCTTTCAGTAAGAAGATAAGCAATAACAATCAAGACAATCAAGATTATGATTAAAGTCAAATTTCGATTTTTCATAATCATCCCATAGCCTGATTTTCAAACATACGTTTGATAGATTGACGTTTTTTCCATCGGTAAAAGCCAAATAGGATAATTAATACTGGTGGTATAATCATATTACCATATTTTAAAAGCTTTCTGGTATCGTCGGAAACTTTGTCCAGTGGTGGTAAGGATACTGTTTTTGTCCTTATAGATATTAAACCAGAATCATCAGCCAAATAATCTATAATATTAGCGAAAAATATCATATTATCCCGAGCATTTTGTACAATGATATCTTGCATAAAAAGACCAGTACCAACAACGACAATATCTGTCGTAGGACTTTTGGAAATTTTTACTTCCGAGTTTTTCCCATAATAATAGCTATCAAATTGGCCATTGAACAGTACAGCCAAAGGAACGAATTCTTCAGGGAAATCATTTTCCGAATACTGATAAAAAGGGTCAAGCAATACACCATCAAATTGACGGGCTGTAGCTTCTGAGGTATATACTAATACTTCGGCTTTTATATTTTTCTGCATAGCGAGTGATGTATCTATGGAACTTGAGAATTGAAGAATTAAGTTATTCATTTGTTTAGTAATAACATTTGATCGATTTAAATTTGTTGCCCTAATTAAATAAGGGAAACGCACCTGATTTTGAATCGTAAATTGTCCCTGGCGACGTGTTACGATTATAGGAGCGCATTGAGCATCTCGAACTAAGTCTTTATTAATTTTGATACCATAATGACTTAACAAATCATCCAAATTACTATTAATTGGGGTTCCGATATGAGTTTGGAAAGTTTGATCAATTTTGAAGCTTGATGAGAAAATCCCTAGTTTACCGCCGTTCATTAAATAATTATCGATTGCGGTTTTAAATGTATCATTAAATTCAAATTCCGGGTTGATTATTAAAAAAGCAGAGTGTTTATTTGAAATTTCAGTAGCGTTTGTAATGTCTATTGGGATGAGTGAATATTGCTTGCTTAAAAAATCAGCAGTAATCCTCATAGATGTAATGGGATTAAATTCTGGAGTTGTAGCATAAGCAATTGTTTTTTTCTCAGTTTGTGTAAGTCTTTTAATTGCGAGCGAAAGATCGTATTCTAATCCAGCCAAATCGCTAATTATTGGAATTGATTCTTTTTTGCCTTCATAAATAATTACCAAGCCCATATAGGCGCGTTTAACCTCAACTTTATCTTCTTGAATGACTTGAACTTCTATCGGGGGTATGCCGTTGCTTTGTGCTTCTCGTTCCATTTCCTCATTAGCTGGTGAAATAAATTCAAAATTTACATTACCATTTGAGTAGGAACGATAGTCATTTAATACATCTATAAGTAGACGGCGATTATTATTATATGGTGATGGTAAATCCTCTGTAAAATATGCCTTTACCGTAACTTGATCTTCGAGATTTTGGATAAGTTTCTTGCTGGCTTTTGATAATGTATAAATTTTATTTTCAGTTAAATCTATTCTTGTAAATATTCTAACTGAGATAAAATTAATCAAAATTAGTATTATTCCAATTAATATTGCATAATAAATAGAATTTTGCTTATAGCTTCTGCCCAATTTTACCATTTCCTTCTTTCCAATGATATTACTGACAAATAAAGCATAAATCCTGTGATTGAAAAGAAATATATAATATTGCGAGAATCAATTACACCTCGAGATAAATTGGAATAATGATAATCCACACCAAAATATTCGATTGTTGATACAGCCCAACCAGGAAAGTATATTAGTATTTTGTCCAAAAGATAAAAAAACAGAACCAATAACATTCCGATGATGAAAGCAACGATTTGATTTGATGTTAGAGTAGAAGCAAATAATCCCATTGAGATAAATGCAGAAGCAAGTAAAACCAATCCCAGATAGCCTCCCCAAACCTGTCCGTGGTCAATGTTGCTTATTGAAGCTAATGTTATATAATACAAAATCGTTGGTAAAATCATTATTATAACAAGAATTAATGAAGAAAGAAATTTACCTAGTACAATTTCCCAATCTGTTACTGGTTTTGTCAAAAGTATTTCTAATGTTCCTGTTTTTTGTTCTTCTGCAAATTGTCGCATTGTTATTGCTGGTATAATAAAAATCAATGTCAATGGAATTATACTGTCGAACATAGGACGCATTGTTGCAATATCAATTAGAAATATATTGTTTACATAGAACCAACCAATTAATGCAAGGAAAACGACAATAATAACATAAGCAATAGTTGAATTAAAATATGTTCGCAATTCTTTTATAAAAATATTAAATATGTTATTGAAATTCATAAAATTAACCTCATCAATTTCCTGGCATATATTTGGAATAGTCCGATTCAGTAAATTTTTCTCCTGCACTTGTAAGTGAATGAAATACTTCTTCTAAGCTAACGACGCTTCTATGCATTTCTAATAAAATCAATGAATTGCTGACAATAAAGTTAAAAAGGTTTTCGCGTATATCAGTTCCCTTGGGCGATGTTACTATGAATTTGTGAGTATTATTCTCTGTACCGTCATATTCCACTGTTTCAACTAATGGCAAATTTTTAAACATTGGCAATAATTCATTAACTGGATCTCTGTTGTCAGCTTTTAGCGATAAAGTGATAATTTCAGAACCGCGAAATTCTTCTCTTAATTTATCTGTAGTACTATCGGCTATGATTTCTCCTTTATTAATAATTATTACGCGACCACAAGTTGCCTGAACTTCTGACAAAATATGGGTTGAGAGAATAACCGTTTTAGCCATTCCAATGGTTTTGATAAGATTTCTTATTTCTATAATTTGATTTGGGTCAAGACCGCTTGTAGGTTCATCTAAAATTAAAACATCAGGGTCATGAATCATAGCCTGAGCTAATCCAACTCTTTGGCGGTAACCTTTCGATAATTCCCCAATATCTTTATGACGAACATCTCCTAAACCGCAAACTTCTACCATAATTTTGATTCTTTGAGGAATTGTGCTTTTTCCGAGATTGTGCAATTTTGCTATGAACTCGAGATACTCAAGTACGTTCATATCAGGATAAAGTGGATTATGCTCGGGCAGGTATCCAATCTTTTTTCGCACTTCAAGGGAGTGTTCAAAAATATTGTAGCCATCAATTTCGACAATTCCATCATTTGGCGGTAAGAAGCAAGTTATAATTTTCATTGTTGTTGTTTTGCCGGCACCATTTGGTCCTAAAAAACCAAGAATTTCTCCGGTATTGACCTCAAAAGAGATATCATTGATAGCTTTTGTTGAGCCATAGAATTTAGTGAGATTTTTAACTGTTACAGCCATTCTGACCGCTTAAAAATGTAACATTCAATTTGATCTTATGAGTATAATAAGCATATTAAAACGAAATAGAAAATGACTTATTATCCAAATCTATAATGCTTGCGTACAGGCTCGATTATTTCCCATACGCACTTTAATCCTTTGGGGAATGTTACAAAATCGCCTTTAGCGATTTCAACTGTTTCTGTTTCTGTTTTCACTCGTACTCTACCCTCTAAAAAGAAGCATTGTTCTTGTTCATCATAATACCAATCAAATATAGAAGATTCTTTAGTCCAGATTGGCCAATTTCTAATACCCATATTATCTATTTGCTCTTCGTTTAATTTTTGAATTTGAATTTTCATTTTTGTTTCTCCTTGAATTATTATGATTTAGCTTTTGTAATATTTATATTAATAAATTCTTTTAACATACACTTATCTTGAACAAAATTGATTCCGTTTTTTTCTGCCAATTCTTTTGCTTTATCATTAATTATCCCTTCCTGAAGCCATATAACCTCAATATCGCCTTTATTTTTTTTTCTTTCGATGGCTTCTTCGACAACTTGAAGAGCCAGCTCTGAAGGGCGAAAAACGTTCAAAATTTGAATTTTATCAGGCACTTCTGATAAAGTTGAATAGCTTTTCATTCCATCTATTTCACTCGTTGTTGGATTAATTGGAATTATATTATAGCCATGTTGTTTTAAATATAATGGCACGTAGCCTGCTGCCTTTTCTTTATTTTTGGACATACCATATACTGCTATGGTCTTATAATTTTCAAAAATTTCATTTAATGTCATTTACTACCTCTTCCAGTAATTACAACTTACAAATATAATGAATTCATTAAATTTAATTGACAAATGACAAATTAGAAATCAAGTTATCAAACTTAATGATAATAATAAATAATAGGAACTAACCTTGCAAATCATCAGCAATTTTATGATGATTAAAATTGATAAGTATATTATTCTCGCTTAGTGTTTAGATTTGTCAATAAGCTGATTTAAAATTACTTTTTGCTTATCAGTTTTGATTTTTCTAAGACTTTATCCCGTAAACTATTTTTATACTCAATAATTTTTTGTCTTATTTCGGGATTAGCAACAGAAATTATTTGAGCAGCAAGAATACCAGCATTTTTAGCACCATTAAGAGCAACAGTTGCTACAGGAACACCGGCTGGCATTTGCAGTATAGATAAAATTGAGTCCCATCCATCAATAGAATTTGATGATTTAATCGGTACACCAATGACAGGCAATGGTGTAAGTGCTGCAACTACACCCGGCAAATGTGCTGCACCTCCAGCACCTGCAATAATTACTTCAATACCACGGGTATGGGCATCTGATGCAAATTTGAATAGATCAGCCGGTGCTCTATGGGCTGACAATATACCTATTTCATAATTAATGCCAAACTGCTCAAGCATTTCCCCAGCTTGCTTCATTATTGGTAGGTCTGAATCAGAACCCATTACAATACTTACTAGTTCTCGTTCTAACATTTTAACTTTACTTTATTGTTTAACATAAATTACTATTTGATCACTTTTATCAAAGTCAAAACTGAAAGCTTTAATAAATATCCTTGTAATTCTACCTGCTGGATATTTTCTCTTATCAACAATTATGGAGAATTTAATATCTCTTTTATTTGTTTTCTGAATCCGCATTTTCTCAAGATTATCGCCTCACTATTTGCAATAAATTAATTTGGAGGTAATTAATTTTTACATAAAATAATTGTTAAACAATGATTACTGAATGCAAATTTAATAATTAAAAGTGAGACAATAACAAATTTTTACTGCCAGATAATCAAATTTGAATGTTTAAAATCTAATATTTTTGATTTGATAACATTCAAAACCAGAAAGGAACAACAATTGAAAGCCATTTTCATAAATAATTGTTTGAGATAGCCTTCAAATGTTCACAAATAATTGGATAGTATTTAATTTTTAATTTTTTACAATAATTAATTACTTATTACAACTTTTTGAAATGATTTTCTTTTACCTTCAATTTTTATAAAATATATACCATTATTCAATCTATTAGCATAATCCCGGATAACAATCTTGTTAAATCCGGCGTTTACAAATACTTCATCCCGAATAACTTGCATCCCAAGTGAATTATATGTATGAATAAGGATTTTTTCATTCGTATCCGAAATATAGTGAATTATTAAATCATCTTTAATAAGTTGACCGGGCAAAAGATCGAAATTTGAGACATCAATTTTTCTTTCAAAAACCGATGTTTCAGTATGTTCATTCAAACTTATATTGTCGAACCATACAGAACCGGTATGATTCCGGAAAAGGCAATATATATAAAGCTGTTTGATTGGCTTGGTAGGCTCGATTATTTTCTCGCTGTATTCCCAATCGTGAGTACCTGTATTGAATTGTGCCGTTTGTCCATAGAGTGGTGTGTCGTCGTTATAATAACAGTCTACATAAATTGAATAATCATTGTCTCTATTACCGCTGACGTTTTGAGCTTTTGACCAACCACTTATTTTTAGATTTTTAGGCTCGTTTTGATTTAGTTTTAAAACATAATAAATAGCACCGCTTTCATCGGGATTCTCATTAGTTAATTTAACTGACTTCCTACCATGCTGCACATTATCGGCAATTGTATCAATTTCAAATCCTTTTTTGTAAGGACGCCAATAATCGGGTATCCCATCATCGTTCAAATCATATTCAAAGCTGAAATTCCGGAGTAGATTGGAAGTATCAACATCAATATTTTTGACTTTAGCATATTTAATAGCAACAAGACCAGTAGTTGAGTATGTTATAATAGGTATTAACAAATCATTCAATTGGCCCCCCCCGTATAGCGTAATCTCTGCAGAGTATTTAGAATACTCTGGCGAGGCAGGTTTACCATCATTTAATAAAGTCAAATCTTCTAAAATGCCAAATTGTGTTAAATCGGCTGTAACATACAAGGGTAAATCATCACGGGAACGGAAAAAAGAATCAGAAGAATCAGCTACCTCAACCTCAAATGATAGCTTTATCTTATCCTCTTGATATTTTTGAGCTTTAATACTTATGTTTCTGATCGAGGGAGAGCTAAGCAATGGTTTTTCTCCTTTTAAAACAATCAGAGCACTCATTGGTTTTAAGGTGTCATTTGCAATGCTTGTAAATAATCGCCCGCCTTGATGTGTTGGCAAATTATCGAGAGCAATTCTTGTTTTTGATTTCAACCCCGGTAAAAAAACTTGTTGGGTATTTGAGGAGTTAACAAAAACGCTGCATTTTTCAAATTCACGGAAATAATATGAGTTACCAAATGAGTCGTATTTAGTAAGTTCATCAATACTTGAATCAGCAGAATGTAAGGGTTTACCTGTTGGAATATCAAATTCAGGATAATGGAAAAATGTCTGATAATTAGGCGTATCACCATAAAGAGCTAAACTATCAGCAACAAGTAAATAGGACGCAATATTGTATAATCTCATTTGTGGGTTGTCATTGTGATTACCACCCAAAGCCATCCATTGCTTTTTGTACTTATTTTGTGTGAGCAAACCGATATTGCAAAGCTCTCTCCAATAGTTGGTATGAACATAACCACTCCAATGAGTTGTAGCAAATCCTTCCGTCATACCTCCAGTAGCAAATTCAACAATTGGCAAAGCATTGAAACTATATAATCCATTGAAATATAATGGATTTGGACTTATTGCCTTTTGTACTTCAGCGATAAAATTTTTTATATTTTCAAACCAAATAGAATCATTATAAAATGCTGGCATTGCATCCACACCCCATGACGAAATACGGTACCAAGTTTCGTCAGCAAATACACCATTATAACCATTCTCAAGAGCATTTTGAACCTGTTTTAAGTATGATTTTAGCCATAAATCATTGCCTATATCCATTACATAATAGTTCCAATATCCATTTTTAATACGATTATTGATATTTGTTATCCAATAACCATTTTCGGGTAATCGAACTAAATCATTAGCTACTTTTGCTATTATATAGAATTCAATTCCTCCTTTATATTGTCTATCTTTCCAAATTTCAAAATCATCGACCTCAAACATTAGAGTATCGAAATCACCACTAAATTTAAATATTTCATTACTATCGAATCTGTTGTTATTATTTATATCTGCATAAATAAATATTGAATCAGCTTTTTTCTGGCTAACACGAGATATTTGAATATTTAAAAATCCATTAAATTTTTCATTGAGCCAAAAATGAATTGCTTTTGGAATGTATTGGGGTATATCATCGTTATATATTAATTTTTTTATGAAGCTATATTCTAATTCCATTTCATTATTAAGTATTGTATTAAGTTTGACCCATCGAGCTGATTTGGGCAGTGCTATATCGATCTCGTTTGCTTCAATTAATGTGTCAACAGCTGTAAATTCACCTGTTGAATCGAAAGCGTAGTATAATTTGTAAGCTATTGTAAGAGTATCGCTCGGTTTGAAACGACGGTCAGGAATCCAATTAAATTTCCAATCCTTACCTTGGCTTATGGTTAATCCTGATGGTTCAGAGCAGTGCATAAACAGATATTCGTGATTATTTAGTTCCTCAAATTCTGGAAAATATGGATTCAAGGCAACCACAGCTTTATAATAGAGAATTAAATAATTACTATCGAGTTTGCGAATCAATTTTCTTTCTTCTTTGCTTGCCTCATCCAAAAGTGCGAAGCGATTAATAGTAAACTTTGTAAGGAAATAATCCGACTTAATAGCATTATAGTTTACCAAATATGATCGGACTCCTCGCGAGCGGTATTGATCTGGCTGACTTAGACTGAGATTAAAAAAAAGAATAAAAGTAAAGAGCGTTAATAATTGTATATTAACGCTCTTAAAATAACTACTTTTCATTATTTGACCTCAAAAATTTATTCTAATAATGTTAAATTCAAAACATTTCTACGCCCATCTACCTCATAAATTAAAAATATTGGTTGAGGAGCAAAAGAACTAAGATTAATATCGAACAAATTAAGCCCCTTCTTTAGTGAAGCATAATTTATATTTGTAAGTCGCTTACCGAGTATTCCGACTAAATAATATTTAAAATTAGCAAAATCCTGAGGGCTATCAAAATATAATGTTAAATTTGAGCTATTAATCGCCGAAGAAACCCAAACATTAATATTTTCATTTTCTACAATTTCAATACTCGTTGTTTTGCCTTCGAGCCAGGCAATTGAACGGCTGATTAATTTTTCTCTGATCGTTTGGTCAAGAATTATGTATGGATTTAATCCAAGCAAAACAGCCCGTGATTTGGGTAATTGCGTTTTAACAGCGAAAATCGAATCTTTAGACTTTTTAAAAGTCATAACAGGTGTTGTCGAATTAGAATTTGTTATTTTGAAAAGTGGTAATAAATATCTGATGAGGTTGCCTTTGACGTTTGTACCAAAGTCATAACTAATGGGATCCCCCTCCACACCGGCTAAGGTAACTTCGTATGGGGCAGTTCCATATCCTTCCCGACAATAAGCAATGAACTGTAATCCTAACTGTGATAAAACCCCTGTTGTATTCAGTCCACCTGCAATTGCACCTCCACATACCAAGACGTTAATTCCACTTTGCAATGCTTTTATAATGACATTGCCATCTGATGGTGTAACAACACCAGCAGTGCTTCCGTTCCATATTATTGTTTTTAGTGATTTAAGCTGATCATAAACTTGAAAAAAATATTGGGATTTTAGATTATAGAATTTTGCGTTAGTATATGTTTTATTAATAATTGGTAAAATGGAATGATCCTCTTCGCCTCCTAAAATATGAAATCTATCAACAGACTCATGAATGATAATTAAATTTGAAGTACTAAAATTAGCAGATTTGCCTTGCACTTGGCAATTCATCGATAATTCTCCGACTCCAATTTTATTTCCGACAGTTAATTTTGCTTTAACATCAAATTTAGAATTGGGATTAACGGTAACTAAATATTTATTATCAATAATCTCTGATTGCCAGTCATCTGGTGTGTCTGTACCTGGATATGCATTGATGATAAAATTAGCTGATTTATCCGTGTTATTAATTAAGATAGCTTGAATTTCAAATTCATCCCCACTTTTAGCAACAAAGAATAGATCGAACTGATTTAACATCATTGAATATTCAGGTAATTTTGGTTCTGGCATATCCAAAGTAGTTTCTGTTTGAAATACTTCTTTACTTAAATCATCTTGAACAAAAGCAACTGCATAAAGATCATCGGAAAAATCGGGGTTCACAATAAAACTAAACTCAAAATTTTTAGTTTCGCCAGCATTGAGTGTAATATCAGTACCATTTGCATCAGGTAGCATTCTGCGAGCTAAATAATAGAAATCTTTTTCACCATTTGAACCAGCATTTGCATAATAATGATGTTGCTCGCAAATAGCGATGCGAAGCTTTTTATTTTCAAATTTTGCTGTACTTGTTATTTCTACTTTTACTGAACCACTTCCATTATTATGGTTTAACTCTATTTTTATGTTTATTGGAGAGTAGAAAGATTCATTTTTAAGTATATTAGTAAGTGCGGCAGTATCGCCGACCGCTCCGGCATACCACGTACCAGTCGGTGTAGCTATTTTACCAGCCACTCGACCACTTGGAACTCCACTAATCTCATAGTATTGGATTCTGGTGCGATTCATATCAGTATCATATAAATACATTGGATCGCTTGAACCTGGCCACCATGCATGATAAATAATCGGTACTACTCTATCGGAATTTTTTGAAAGCCAAGCCTTAAAAGAAGGATTTTGCGAAGCACAGGGACCGCAAGAAGCATTAGTTGCCTCTTCAACAAGTACTTTCCTTAAATATTGGGCATTAATATCAGCTACGGTTAATATGCTGATTAAAAGAATCAGAGTAGCAAATCGTTGCATAAATATTACCTTAATCATTATTAATTATTATATGTTAAAATAAATTTAATTATTATTAAAATTAATAAAAATTATTCATATTAAAAATAAAATTTTCTTTCTCGAATATATTTTAATAATTATATTGCGAATTGATTCATATTAATCAGTTTAAATATTATAATCTATTTTATAGGAATTTATTAAACTTGAGATTAAATGTTTAATTTGAAAATTCTATTTAAAAAATTATCATTTTTCGAAGCTTTTTTTTTGGCAATTAATTTCTTTACACTTTATTAATTTAAAATATATATATTAGTCAGAAGAAAAAGTGATTATTAATATATTTCTTATTTTGGAAAAATTATGAACGATGCATTAAAAGTTTATCTTAGAAATTTGCAAAATGAATTCGAGCAAATTAATATAGAACGCATTCAAATATTGAATGAAATATCAGAATATATAATTAAGAAACAATCTATTGGGGAAGTTAAATTAGTTTTTATTTGCACGCATAATTCGCGGCGTTCTCACATAGCACAGATAATGTCATTTGCTTCAGCATTATTCTACAACTTACAAGGTATTAAAACATATTCATCTGGCACAGAAGTTTCTGAATTTAATCCCAGAGCTATTAATGCTTTAAGGGAAGTTGGTATATCGATTGTTCAGAAGACTGACCCCCCAAATCCGATTTATAAAGTAAACTTTGGAGATGGGTCAATTGAATTTGATGTTTTTTCAAAAGCTTTGAACGATCCATCATTACCAAAATCTGATTTCCTTGCCATTATGGTTTGCGACCAAGCAAACGAGGCTTGCCCGGTTGTATTCGGTTCTGATGAAAAGATCGCATTGCCTTATGAAGATCCAAAAAATTATGATAACACTGATTTAGAAGAAATAAAATATAAAGAGCGGGTAAGAGAAATAGCTCGGGAAATGCTTTATATTTTCAGTAAGTTAGCAAAAAATTAGTTTTGATTTATAAACACATCAAGGCTATTATAGAAAGCTTTTGAGCCTTTTTCTATGCCTGCTTTAAATTCTTCTTCATGGGCATAAACAAGTGATAATGCTTTGCCGAAAACTATGTGTTCTTCTTCTTGCATATGTTCATCGAAATATTGTAAATCCTTTTCATCGAAACCATAAAATTTAATAAGGCAATCTTTTTTAACACGTGCTATTTGAGGTTGTTGGGCTTCGAAAGCAAAAATTGCACCGAGCAATTCAGAGGGAGTAAAGGTATTCAACTCCTCAATTAATTGAGTTAATTTGGGATAATCATTAATTTCAGGCAACTTATTAATCCACTTTTGCCAAAGAGTTATATGCCAATATTCCTCTTCGACAATTTTGTCATAGATTTTCTCTTTTACATTGAAATAATCAATAACTTTTTGCCAATAAACAGGAATTAATCTTATTAAATCATTATAAGATTTGCCATATTGTGCTAGAGTTTCAATACTAACTTTGCCGTCAAGCCACAATTGATAAAATGGATGTTCGAGCATTTTATGTTTTATTTCCATGTTGACTCCTTATTTTTATAAGACTAATCTATTTTTTCTAAGAGACTAAAAATAGTTTACGCAATATAGTAAAAAAAATTATTTTTTTTATTTTTTTCTTATTTTTAAATTGTAAGTATGTGTAAAAAATTTTACACTATTTTATGACGAGGATATTTTGTTATTAAAGATAAAAAATATCGTTCATATAAAAACTGGGGGTAAAATATAATGCTTCAATTACTTGTGGGGATGTTAATTGGCTTTATATTAGCAATACCACCCGGACCAGTCGGCATAACTGTCATACGCTTAAGTTTAAACAATTCACCCAAAACGAGTACATTTCTTGCTTTGGGAGTAGGATTAATGGATATTTTTTTCTGTATGAGCGTAATGTTTGCATCAGCAGCTGTA
Source organism: Candidatus Kapaibacterium sp. (assembly GCA_938031175.1). Taxonomy (GTDB): domain Bacteria; phylum Bacteroidota; class Ignavibacteria; order Kapaibacteriales; family UBA2268; genus CALHGZ01. Next base: position 23,791 of record CALHGZ010000015.1, read on the forward strand.
ATTAAAGCAATAGGTTCATTACCTCCTGAGTTTACATTTTTTCTACTAATATTCCAGATACTTATAATATTAACTTTAATCGCCTATGGCATCTTTAGTTTAAAAAGTAAACCAACACCAATACCCCAAGAGGATGATCTTATAAAACGCAAGCATACAAAGTTTGTTGACAAATTGATGCATAAAGGTCCCCTATTTTTTGGTATTGCAATAGCCATGACCAATATTCCCAATCCATCATTTCTGCCCGGTATAGCATTGATAGTCAGTCAGGCTTATGCTTTTGGTATTCTCGATAATAATTTATTAACAAATCTTCTTTTTGCAGTTGGATTTGGCTCAGGTAATTTTATCTGGTTGTCAATCGTCGTCCATCTTATTGCAAAATTTAAAGCTCGCATGTCTGAAGTTATGCTTGATAGAATACGCAAATTCGCTGGGATATCTCTCATTGGGGTTGGTACATTTTTAGGATTCCGTCTGGTTTCATTAACACATTGGGATACTGTTCTTCGCTTTATATTTGCTTTTTAACTTCAAACTCAGCTTCAATTAATTTATTAACATTTCTTGAATATAACGCATACTCGAAACCTTTATGAATTGAATATGCACCTGTTTCTCCATATTTATTCAATGCAATGAATCCTACCTGAAAATCCATATAATCTTTTTGCTTTTGTATAATTCTTTTGACTGCCTCACGGCAAGCTTCGAATGGTGACATACCGCCACGCATAAGTTCAACTATTAAAAAAGAACCGGCTATTTTAATTACTGCCTCACCTCTGCCAGTGGCACCAGCTGCACCAACATCATTATCGCAATACAAACCTGCACCGATAATAGGTGAGTCTCCTACTCGCCCATAATATTTCCAGGCTAAACCACTAGTTGTACAAGCTCCTGAAATATTCCCCTGTAAATCTATTGCAAGCATTGCTATTGTATCATGATTGCTTTCTTCCTTTAATTTATCTTTAATATCTTCATTTACTTTATTCATTTGTTCAGTTTTCCATTTTATCCATTCGTTGCGGGCTTCCTCAGTCAATAAATCTTCTTGTTTAAAGCCATTTTCAAGTGCAAATTTTAATGCTCCATCACCCACCAACATAATGTGTGGTGTTTTCTCCATTATAAGTCGGGCAACTGATATTGGATGTTTGATTCCTTTGAGGAATGCAACAGAACCGCAATTGCCATATTCATCCATTATGCAAGCATCTAATGTAACATTGCCTTCTCTATCAGGTAATCCTCCATATCCAACACTACTTACTTTTGGATCTGCTTCCGATATTTTCACACCTTCTTCAACAGCATCGAGAGCGCGACCACCGATCGATAGAATCTCCCAGGCTTTTTCATTAGCGGGAATACCATGTTTCCATGTTGAAATTACAACGGGCAATTCCCTTTTTTTCGATAATTCACGATTACGATTGCAGGAAATAGATAATCCAATAGTCCCTAATATTCCTAAATTCATAAAATCACGTCGCTTCATTTTCTACTCCTTTATATGATTCATTTAATTTATCTAAATTAATGATTTTCTTATTCATAATTCGTTCGTTAGAGAAATAATGATCGTAAATATAAAAAGCAAACAAGGTTAAAATCAAAGCTAAAAATCCAGCAAGCCCAGTTAAACCGATAAGCAAATCATCTCCACCTTTAACCATAATTATTGAAATTCCATAGGTGGCATTTATGGTTCCGTGCATAATTGAAACGGAAATAACTGAACGTGATTTAATTCTAATATAATTAAAAATAGGAGATAAAAGTATGCACCAAACAACGAATATTGCAGCTCCAATTTCTGGATTTTCAGGATAATTATGACCTTGTAAAATTAAGGGAGCATGCCATATACCCCATATTGTTCCGATTATTATGGATGATTTCCAAAATGACATATCGCGGAATTCACGTAAAAGGAAACCACGCCAACCTAATTCTTCGCCGAATCCTGCAATGGCATTAATCGTTATACCTGCTATCATCCCTTGTAAAAGTGCAATAATTATCGGATGAACCGGAAGGGTTTGTATCTGTTCTTGCATTAAAGCAAGATCTTCTTCGGACACAGTACCTTTGAATCTTTCGAACATCCCTTGCATTTCCGGTGAAAATGATATATCGGGTAAAAGCAGACTTATCAGAAAAGCTACAATTGATATAATTGGCGGTAAAAACCAAGCTACCAAGAACCAGCGATTCCATCTAAAACTAATACCCAGACTATTCCTTATTTCTTCTTTTTGAACGACCTTTTTTACAAATATTGCTACAATCATCGGTATAAACATATATAACACACCTAACAGTATTCCTGTTAAATCACGCATTTTTATTTCAAGCACATACATTAATCCAGCAATTGACCAGTCAACAAAAAAAGTCAATGCAAGGAAAATTACAACAGAATTGTTCTTTCTCAACTAATTACCTCTTTTTATGATGCATGTTATTGTAGCAATATTAATCATAAATATTGAAAAATGGAAATTATAATTTTATATATTAGAAACACTATTATTACTTAAGTATTTAATTTACATTTGTCAGCTAATACTTGATTTGTAAAATATTTGTAGATAAATAATTTTATAAATATATAGTTCTTTTCTTACCATAATCTATTTTTTTCGTTCATTCAATTTTAACATTTTTTTATTAATTTATTTTTTTTGATCACTAAAAAATAAAATTACTTTATGAAATTAATTTACACTATCATGTTTCTCTTTGTACTTTTGTCTGTTGCATCATTTTCAAATGAGGAAGCCGAATATGTACAGACAATAAAAGGAACAATATCGAATTCTAAAAATATACAACCTATTGTTGGTGCTAGCATAAGTGTTGTAGGTACTAAGTATGGTGCATATTCTGCTAAGGATGGAAGCTACAGGATTTCAAATGTACCAATCGGACGATATTCTGTTAAGATTTCAGCAATAGGATACGAACCAAGAGTATTTAACATACTTTTAACATCTGGTCGAGAGATCGTTCTTAATGCCCAATTAAATGAGGATGTTGTTCAATTACAACAGGTTGTAATTAGCGACAAGAAAGCAAATTTCCTGCCGATAAATGAGTCTGTAATAGTAAGTGCGAACGAATTTAGCATAGATGATGTTCAGCGATTTGCTGGCAGTCGTATGGACCCTGCACGTATGGCACAAAACTTTGCCGGAGTTTTGGGAGCTAACGACACTAGAAATGATATTATTATCCGTGGTGGCTCACCTATTGAGCTTTTATGGAGAATAGACGGTTTGGATATTCCTAATCCTAACCATTTTGCTACGCAGGGAGCTACCGGTGGACCTGTTGGAGCTATTAATATAATGTTACTAGATAATAGCGATTTTCTGACCGGCGCATTTCCTGCTGAATACTATGACAAAAATTCAGGGGTTTTCGACTTAAGGTTTCGACAAGGAAATAAAGAACGTTATGAATATTATGGACAGCTCGGTTTCAACGGTTTCGAATTTGGTGCCGAAGGTCCTTTACCTTTTTCTTGGGGTTCCTTTATTAGCAGTTATCGCTATTCATTTCTTGGATTATTACATCTTATGGGTATTGACTTCGGATTTACCGGTATTCCCCAGTATCAGGATTTTGCAATCAAAGTCAATTTAACAAACTTAAATAGACATCAATTTGATTTGACGAGTATTGGAGGAACAAGCGATATTCACATTAAACAATCAGAGACAAAGGATGTTTACACTGGTGATCAAGATATTAAAAATGGTACTGATTTCTTAGGAATAGCTTTGAATTGGACATATTTAATATCTAATAAATTATATCTTAAAACTTTGACGGGAACCTCGCTCACCCGATATAGAACTTATATAGATTCAATAACTACTGACGAAAACAATAAAGTTCTCGACTTAAGTCCTTGGTTTGAAACAAAATCCAATGAAAATTATCATACCATTAAATCAGTATTAAATTATTCTCCTTCCCAATTTCATTATATAAAATTTGGAGCCGAATATCGTTATAAATTCTTCAATTTCAATGAAAAAAGATTTTCTGCAAGTGATGATGGTAACTATTATACACTTAACGCAAATGATAACACAAATCAAATTTTTGCTTTTACAGATTGGAATTATAGAATAACGCGCGATTTGTCCACTACACTCGGCTTAGCATCAAACTACCTGCAGGTATCCAATAAAGCTTATTTTGATCCTCGTATATCAATTAAATACAATTTAAACGATAATAATTCAATAAATTTAGGATTTGGTATTTTCCATCAATCTTTACCATTAACAATATATTATCAGTCCGAATTTAATAAGAAGTTGGAGAGTATGCGTTCCATCCATTATGTTTTGGGATATAATTGGCTAATTAACGAAGATATGATTTTCAAATTTGAAACTTATTATAAAGACATTTCAAATGTACCAGTTGATTTTAAGAAACTTAGTTCTTTTTCTTTGCTCAATTCTGGAGCTAATTTTGGTCGGGTATTTGCTTCTGATTCATTAGTTAGCGATGGAATTGGACGCTCTTATGGTGCAGAATTAACATTCATAAAACATTTTACAAACCATTATTATATAACTTCTACTTTATCTTTCGTACGTCAGCAATACAAAGGTTCTGATGGTATTTGGCGTTGGGGGGCGTTCGACAACCAATTTATTTTCAATATTTTAGCCGGTTATGAATGGGTTATTTCTCCCTCTTTTGCCATAGAATTTGCTTGTCGATACACAATCGCTGGTGGCTCGCCCTATACTCCAATTGATATTGCTAAATCCAATCAATTCAGTGAAACATATTATTTAGATGAGCAAGCATTTTCATTAAGAAATCCAAACTATCAAAGAATGGACATAAAAATTGATTTCCGCGACAACTATAAATCATTTTCAATAATAAGTTATATTTCTTTCGAAAATGTGCTTAACCATCAAAATGTGTTGATGAGAATATGGGATAATAAAAACCAACAAGAAAAAGTTATATATCAATTAGGTTTATTCCCGATAGGTGGCATTAGAATAGAATTTTAATCCAAATTAGGATAAAAGTTAGCAAATGAGCAAATAAGATAATTGTTAGAGAAAAAGCTTTTACCGACTTAATTATAATATATTTTTTTATATTTTTATATTTACCTACTTGCTACATAGCTTAGGGTTACGAATGATTTAAATTACATTTTTTGTTTATGTTTCATTTTACTGAAGTGAAACATATTTAATATAATCTAATTATCTATTTCCCTACTACATCATATCGAAATCAATAAATTTATCTTTAATATCCACCATCGCATTAACAACTAATTCAACTAATCCACCATAGTATAAGCCAGATTTTTCTTTAGCTCCATAGAAATCAATTAAATCTCTAATTTGTCCTTTACAATTCGAGCAAGGAGCACAAACATATTTAGGCACCTCCTTTCCCGGTGGCTCATCTTTAAATGCTTCGAGAATTTGTCTAAATTTTCTTCTCCCGCTTATGTGCATTCGCCAATCAAGGAAATTATGACCGGACATAATAGCAAATCCACTACCTCCGCCACAGCAGTAATTATTTACTCCGTGTGGTGTCATTTCTCTGAACTTAGGAGCAATATATCTTAATACTCTTCTTTGTGGTTCAATAACCCCCATTGCTCGTGTGATATTACAAGGATCGTGAAGAGTAACGGGAAAATCATTTTTTGAGGGATCAAATTTAATACCGCGATTGAATACTATATCTTCGATAAGTGTCATAGCAGTTTCTCTTGGCACTGCCCCTTCGAAAATTCTGTCAGCGATAACCCCAAGAGCTTTACTTTCGTGTCCACATTCTCCCATAACTATTTTTTTCACTTTTAATTTCTTAGCAATTTCTAAATGTTTCATAGCAATGCGAGCTAATTGAACGTCATCATAGAATAAGCCATAATTAACGCCATCGTAACCAACTAGCTCGCTGGACATTGTCCAGGTAATTCCAGCAGCGTCCAGAAGGATTGCAAAAGCAGCAGGATTATCTGGCCAAGCAAGAATTTCTCCAGCGTTATGTATTAATAATACTTCGGCTCCTTCAACATCCCATTTAGTTTCAACTTTGAAACCGACTCGTTCTGAAATATCCTCATCTATGAATTCCATGTTATCTTTTACAACCTCAGGATTCATACCAGTACTTGAACCGACAATTAATTGTTGTACAGTACCTTTTTCGTGTAGTTCTTTGGGAGCTAAGCCCATTTCACTACTAAATATTTTGCGTAATTCATGTGTAATTAAGCCATTATCAACGCCAATAGGACAACTCATTGCACATCTTCGGCATAATGTACAGCGATAGCTGAGTTCAAAAAGTTTTGATATGAGTTCCCAGTTAACTTCAATATCTCCTTGCATGAACTTTCGCATTAATGGATTTGTTGGTTTTACATATTTGAAATACAGTCGTCTGAGGATTTCTGCTCTGTATGTTGGTCTATATACTTCATTATGGCCACTTTCTTCATAAATAGGGCATTCTTCGTTGCAGGTTTGACATTTTGCACAATGCTCCATCGAAAGAATTAATGGCTGCAAGAAAGTCCAGTTATTCTCTTTAGTAAATAATTTTTTAAGACCTGAGATAAATAAATTAATTAATCTTTCTTCCTCTTCCTTACTTGCAGGGCGCGACAAGCCGGTAGCGAGAACACCATCAGGTGAATCGCTTAGATTTTCCATTGTGGCTTTTGGTAATTTTTTAAAACCGGGTAAATTCCTGTAATCATCATAAGGCGGTGGTAATGGTGCAAGCTCTTGTAAGTCAATTTCTGTTAATTGGCCCGGTTTACTAATATCGGTTATTTTAATTATATTAGTTCTCATTTTGATTTTCCTTTCCCGGAAATGTTGATGCAATTGCTATCCAATTTTTTCTTCCGTCGGAACCTATATGTGGAGCTGCCCAAGTGACAGGATAATTCAAATATTCTGATACTTTTTGTGCAATTTTGGACTTGGGCAAATTAGGTTCGTCTTCCCATTTAACTTTATGATATGTGAAGTATTTGCTAAAGAAATGAGTCATATGGGTAAAAGGTAAATATATCATAAAAAATAATGTGGTGTATATATGTATGTAAGCAACTAATGGCAAAGAACTTATGTTACCAAATGTAAATAGGGCAGAGTAGAATGAAATAGAATTGTTGACAAAATTTTTATCTGTTACAGCCCATAATAATGCAGTGATATAAATTAAAGTTATTAGAATTATATTAAAATAATGACTCGCCGAGCTATACAACCTCAAATCAGTATCTACAATCCTTTGCATAAATAATCTAATGCCACCGATTATACCAATTACAGAGCCAATTATGGGTAACCACTTAATCAGATAAAATATAATAGAAGCAATTAATCCTTGCTCCGCGTTGATGCTAAAACCGAAAAAGCCCAAAATGGTCGATAGAATTAAAAGGAACATATTGCCAATTAGTATATATAAGCCCCAATGGAAGGCAAAAGAACCCAACCAGAGTGGCCGATTATGTTCCCAAATTGCTTTTAAAAATAATATCTCCGGGATCATAACTTTTAGTTCAGCAATTTTATCTTTTTCTCTTGGTTTAGTCCACCAATCAACTTCTTCAAGTATCGATCCACCATACTGTGCACGTCCCTTTTCATGCGGTACAGGATATAATTCCCATCGGAGGTGAACGGGTGCAGATGCTATTTTATATCCGTAACGAATATTAAAGTATAAGAATACTATAACTGCTATATATGTTAAGATTAACAGTATCATAATTTACCTTAGTTTATTGCACTTATGAAATTAATAGAGCAACTACAATTATAGATTTTGCTCTTATTGATGCTATTCCCGCCCTGTTGCATAACAGGACGGGATTAAATTAATATTATACTAAACACGCTGAATGCTTATTAGACGCATCCAGTTGGTTTTGCTAAACCGGCAACTTTACAAGCACCTTTAGCTGGTCCAGATGGGAAAAGCTCGTAAATCTTTTTCAAGGAAAAGCCTGTTTCCTTGCAGAGCTTACGGATCATCGGTGCAATTCCATATTTTTGGTAATAATCGCGCAGATAATTGATTACGTGCCAATGCTCATCGGTCAATTCATAGACATCCTCGGTTGATGCTAAGGCTAACGCAACTTTCTCATTCCATTCTTCAGGATTTTCCATAAATCCATCTTCATCCACATTGATTTTTACATCACCATATTCAAATACTGGCATTCTGACCTCCTTTTATGTTAATAAAAATACGTAAATAAAAGCCAAATTTATTATTTAATCCTTTCTATCTGGATAATTTGACCAGAAATAGGATCTATCATTTCTATGTAACCGCACGGACAATTTTCAGCGCATTTTTTGCAGCCAATGCATAATTCTAATTTCATTTTATAAGGTTGATATGTTTTGAACGGCGGTTTAACGAACACCTGATCCTGACACAAGCTCCAACAAGTTTGGCAATCGAAACATTCTCCACAGCTGAGACATCTTTTGCTTTCGCTTATTGCTTGTGTTTCATCGAATGTATATGTAATTTCGAGATTTAAGCTTTTTAATCTTTCTTCTGCTGTTAGTATTTTGTGATGATTGCGTACTTTTTCTTCGTAAAAGCTAAATATCATTTTATCTTTTGTTGCAACATTTGAATAATCGGGCATTCTCAAATCCTGTCCCCTAAATTTAGTATCCATAATTTCTGCAGCCCGTCTTCCGTGATAAATGGCGTGGATTACTAATCCAAGCTGAATATTATCACCGCCTGAATAAGTCCTATCATATTTTGTTGCAAACCATTCATCTACAGTAATCCATTCTCTTCCTTCTCTAAGCATTTCCAATCCGTTGAAATCCGGCTCTTGACTAATTGCAGCTACAACGAATGTACAATCTACATTAAAATATTCGCCCTCAATTGGAATTGGACGTCTACGTCCAGAACTGTCAGGTTCGCCTAATTGCATTTTTTGGCATTTCATTGCAGAAATCTTATCACCATCTTTGATAAATTCAAGCGGTGCAGCTAGATAGTGGAATTGGACGCCTTCTTCTTCAGCTCCGATTATTTCCTCTTCTATCGCAGGCATCTCATTTCTTGTTCGTCGGTAAACTATGGTTACCTCAGCACCTAATCTGCGGGAGACTCTTGCTGCATCAATAGCAGTGTCACCCCCACCAATAACTAAAACTTTACTGCCAACATCTACTTTTTCACCGGAATTAATTTTATTCAAAAATTCTGTGCCGGTCATAACATTACTTGCGTCTTCATTAGGTATTCCGAGCAATCGTCCTTTGTGCGCTCCAATACCTACAAATACAGCATCGTATTTTTGCTTTAACTCATCATATTGTAAGTCTTTACCAATACGTGTGTTGCATATAATTTCAACTCCAAGATTTTCTATTCGTTTTATCTCTTTATCGAGTATTTCAGGTGGCAGTCTGTAATCGGGTATTCCGTATCTGAGCATACCACCTGGTTTGGGCAAAGCTTCATAAACGATTACTGAATACCCTCGACGTGCTAATTGATATGCACAAGATAAACCCGCTGGACCAGCTCCTATTATTGCGACTTTTTCTGATTTCTTTTCTGATGAGACCATAGGAACGGCGAAATTATGTTCTAATGCATAATCCCCAATGAATCGTTCCATATCATTGATAGCAACTGAGGCATCCTTGTACTGTCTATTGCATTCCTTTTCGCAGGGATGTGGACATACCCTTCCGCATACGGAGAGGAATGGTGTTGTTTCAGCAAAAATTTCAAATGCTTGTTTATAAGCATCGTGATATGGCACATTTAAATCCTCAGCATGAGCTATTGTAGTGAGCATTTTTCGTATTTGATTGTGATTTGGGCAACCAATATTACAAGGCGGAATTTTTGGATCGTGCTTTGGCCTATATGGAGTTGTAACAACTCCACTTTGGCTGCCGCCACCCCTGCCTGTTAATGGTTTTAGTTTTTTCTTCTGAACTAATAGTCCCACTTTTCATTACCTCCTGGGAAACAATGCAGTTTCACCTATTTATTTGGACAAATAATTTTCAAATTAATAGCCTCCGTATGGCACCATACCAAGTTTCACTTTATTTAATTCATCGAGTAATTTATCGTGCTTTTCTTCATCTTCGAGTAAATAGTTGAGCAGGTATTTTGCTATAGGGGATTTTGTTTGTTCCAATGCTTCTTTTGCCAATGCAATTGTTTTCTTTTCCATTTCGTCATGCTTTTCAATCATATCCCAAAAGCCTGCTAACTCGTCGTGTGTCATAGTAATTGGCTTTTGAGTAAAATGGTCAATGATTAGTTGTTGAACACGCCTGTGCATAGCTGAATCTTGACGAATAATTTCCATTATAAGATGGACAAGAGGATTATCCGATTGTTTGATTATTTCGGTTGTACTTGTTATTGACTCATCTTCAATTTTTTGCCATTTTGCCATTAATTCAACCAGCTTTTCGATTGCTTCTTTTTGAGTACTCATAAATAACTCCTTGTGTTGTTACTAAACTTTTATTGAACTTTTGTATCTATGTGCTAAATTAGTAAATCTATCAGCCCAATATTTCACCCCATTTGAATGAATGTGTATATATGATGCAAATACATTTTTGTAAACCAACCCATCTTTTTGATTAATAATTCCAGTTCCGCGATTCAAATTCATAACTAAATTTACTTCACCTTCAACATTTCTAATTGTAGAGTAATGAAATTCGTGACCTCTAATGATTTCACCTTTTTCAAACCAGTTGTTGTTTTTAATTATTATGGCTTCACAATAGCCGTGACCTTGTGGTTTTTTATTTATTTCAATATGCAATGGCAAAACCTTACACATTTCATATTTTGCTTTTTGTGTTATTATTGAATCGGCTAGATACATTAAACCACCGCATTCTGCATAAATAGGCATACCTTCATCAGCAGCTTTTTTAATGTTAATCATCATTTCGCGATTTTGGCTTAGCTCTTTGACGCTGACTTCTGGGAAACCACCACCAATATAAAGACCGAAAATCTCAGGTAATTTATTATTTTCAATTGATGATATTTTAATGAGTTCTGCACCTGCCCGTTCTAAAGATTCAAGATTTTCGGGATAGTAAAAACTGAACGCATTATCATAAAAGTATCCAATTTTAATTTTTCCTTTTTTTTCTGTTTGATTTTCAGAAGGGTTAAATTCCATTAATGATGTATTATTAGCTAATTCAATTAATTTCTCTAAGTCAACATTAGATTCGACTTGGTTCGCAATTTCATTTATAGCTAAATTAGCGATCTTGTATTCATTTGGAGTAATTAATCCTAAGTGTCGCGAAGGTAATATTCCCGATTGACCCATTTGCGGAACAGCACCGATTACAGGTACCCCAGTATCATTTTCAATTGATTCTTTGACAACTCTGAGGTGCCTACCAGAGACCTGATTTAAAATTACCGCCTTAATTTTTACTTTCTTATCCAATTCCAGGCAGCCAAGGACAAGAGCCGAGACTGTTCTTGTTACTTTTTTAGGGGTAATTACCAAAATTACAGGTGCATCAAGTAATTTTGCCAGTTCGGCAGTGCTATAAGTTCCAGATGAATCTAAGCCATCATATAATCCACGGTTTCCTTCAATCAGCGATATATCATTGCTGACGCTATTAGTTGTAAAAGAGCGTATGATAGTTTCTCGGTCCATCATATAAGCATCTAAATTTCTAACAACTGATTGTGATGCTATTGCAAGCCACATAGGGTCGATATAGTCAGGACCTTTTTTATAAACAGCTGTTGATAATCCTTTTCTTCTAAGAGCAACAGCCAATCCGCAAGTTAATATAGTTTTTCCCGAATCCCCGGACAAACCGGCTAATACTATTCTCGGGTAAGCTTTCATAGTCATTTTTTAAGCTGACGGGGCTATTTTTTACTAATACTTTCAAATTTTCAAAGCTTAAACTCATAAATTACCATTGAAATAGCCCCGTCCTCATTTATTTATCCCACATTAAATGTTTTTTGCACCTTCGTCGTGCGGAATTTCGATATAGCTGCCACCGAAATAAGTGTAAACCGCCCTTCCAGAATTTATTAGCTCCTTTATAGCATCTTTGCAAATCTGTTTATCACAGCGGTCTGCACCAAATAATTCGATACTGGCTTTTTGAAGATCTGTCGCTTTCCATTTTTTGATGCCCATAGTATCTTTGATCATTTTATACATGGCATCAGCGACTTCGCTTACAGATACTTTCTCAGCCATAATTAAATCCTCCAATATTAGTAAGTTAAATGTACCGAACGTTTATATGTAAGTCCGGCATGTTTAAAGTCGTCAATATGTTCTTTCCTGAATTCAATTCCTGTTAACTTAAAGAATTTAGGCCAGCCAATCCTGTTAATCCATTCGCCGACACGTTCGTGTTTGTGTGCGTATTTTCTCCATACATCAATTATATTCACAACAGCATCGACAACCTCGGGCCATCGAGGTGGATTATTTGGAATATATGGTACTGCTAATTTTGAGAACATAGGTTCAGTTCTGGCATTGGAAACTTTACCGCCAACCCAAATGGATAAACCGTCGTGATCAGGATCGTTTAATGGTAAAGATGGGCAGACAGTATAGCAGTTTGCACAATACATACATCTATCTTCATCAATCTCAACTGAAGGTTTACCATCCCAGGTAGATGGTCTAATTGCAGCTGTTGGACAGGAAGCAACTACGCTCGGTATTTCACATTGTTTTGGTAACAACTCCCGATTGATTTGTGGCGGTCTTGTATGAACGCCGAGTATGGCAATATCCGAGCAGTGAACAGCACCACACATATTAAGGCAGCATGCAAGAGCTATCCTAATTTTTGCAGGCAAATCCATATTTTTATAATGTTCAATTAATTGATCCATTACCGCTTTTACTATTCCAGATGCATCAGTTGCAGCAGAATGGCAGTGTATCCAGCCCTGAGTGTGTACCATATTTGAAATTGAGTTGCCGGTTCCACCCACAACATGTCCTAATGCTGTTAACTCTTCTATAAGTGGATCAATATTATTGGGGTCAGTCAATAAGAATTCGATATTATTGCGAGATGTGAATCTTAAATATCCATTACTGTACTTTTCAGCTAATTGGGCGAACATTCTAATTTTATTTGTACTTAGCAATCTTGGTGTTGCTGCCCGTACTGAATATAATTTAGCGCCTGATTCTGCAGTATGAACCAGCACACCCGGTCGTGGTATTTCGTGATATTTCCATTTTCCATAATTTTCTTTAATTATGGGAGGTAAAAATTTTGAATAATGCGGTGGTCCGATATCTGTTAATCTCTGTTGAACTTGATCTGACATTTTTTATCCCTTCATTTATTTTACTTCATTAATTTTATAGAGAAAATTATTCTTCTTCTTCTTCGAAAAAGCTTTCGTAGAAAATATATGGATTCTCCCTCGGATGGGCGATCATCTCAGGCATTGGTGGTAATCCAACTGCTTCTATAAAGTTGCCCAAGCCCACTCTTTGGATAAATTCACCTATTCTCTCTCGGTTCTTACCCTCTTCGCACCATAAATCGAACATATTGTCAATTAATTCCCAGATCTCTAAATCATCAAAGGGTTCCTCAATTTTTATGAACGGTACTAATACTGAGGATAGAAGGGCGCCTTCTATAATAGGGGCTTTTGAACCAACAAGGATTGTAGCTCCACGATCTTTTCCCGGAGCTAAAGCCTTAGGCATAACATTTATGCAATGCATACAGTGGCGACAGCTTGAGTCATCAATTTTAAGCTCATTACCATTCCATTCAATGCATTTACCTGGGCAATTTAAAACTATTTCTTTATAGATATCAACACCATTATTAGCATAATTTCTAACTTCTTCTTGATTAATCTGGATTTCGTCTCGCCAGGTTCCAATAATTGAAATATCTGCTCTTGCAATTGAGGCAACGCAATCGTTTGGACAACCAGACATCTTAAATTTCATTTTATATGGAAAAGCGGGACGGTGTAATTCATCCTGATAACGCATTGTGATATAATAAGTAAGAGCCATAGTATCATAGCATGCCCATTCGCAACGAGCCATACCGCAACAACAACTTGGTGTACGAACTGCTGAACCAGAACCTCCAAGGTCAAAACCTAATTTTGTCAATTCGTTAAAAGCAGGCTCTAAATTTTCTGTTCGAGTACCAAGCAGAATAATATCTCCAGTTGAACCGTGCATATTTGTTAATCCAGAACCGTATCGGTCCCATACATCGCATATTTGCTTTAATGCTTCTGCAGTATAAAACCATCCGGCGGGTTGATTTACTCTCATTGTGTGGAAATGTGATATGTCGGGATATTTTTCCGGTAGGTCTGTGTACCTTCCAATAACACCGCCACCATATCCCATCACTCCAACTATTCCGCCGTGTTTCCAATGCCCCTTCCTTTCCTCATAGGATTGTTCGAGTAAGCCTAAGAGAGAATTAGCCATTTGATTTGTTTCAGCAGCCATTTTAATTTCTTTGACAAAACTTGGCCATTCTCCGCTTTCAAGTTGGTCAAGCAAGGGAGTTTCATACTTTTGATCTGCCATTTTTACTCCTTTAATGTGTGTAAGATTTTTAAATTGTTACTTTTTCTGTAACTTTATATTTATTGTAATTTTTTTCGAATATTTCTATTTTTGAATCTCGTCCGTACATCTTTAAATATGTCAAACCAAGTAATCTATATATCATGTGTGCAAATTTAGAATAAGGCATATACCATAGTAAAAAATAGACTAAAACAAGGTGAACAAAATAAGTCGGATAAGCTACAACAGGAGTCTGCAATAACCTAAAAAGTACGCAGCACATACCAGTAAAAGCTACTCCCCATACAATCCATAAAAAAAGCATATCATAATAGGTTGATTTACCCTCCCGCTCCTCTGTGACTTGCCTCTTAATAAGTAAGATTAATCCTCCAATTATCATTAATGTGCCTGATAGCAAGCCAAAGCTTTTGACCAATAGTCCTACAAATTCAGTTACCTCATTTGGGTCATCAAAATTAACACCGCCTAATAGATAAAGTGGCATATTCATATGTTCAGGCAAAAATTCAGGGTAAAGACCGAGTTTAGCTCCAAATAAATTCGCAACCACAATTGCTGTTGCTATTAATGCCCCGACAAAACCATAGAATATAAATAAATGACCATAATACCGTGCTGAATTGGTTGGGCATTTGTCGAATTTTTTGTGCAACATAAATTCCTTGAATACTTGAACCAATGATGGGATAAAATTTTGCACCTTTTTGTATTGATTAAATTTATGCAAATCATCCCAATATCTTTTAAATCCGAGATAAGCGAGTGTAAAAACTAATACATTACCTGAAATAAATAGGACTTCAATTGGACCGTGGGCAATGAAATCTTTGTATTTAAATTGATGAATTGACCAATCTATTGCACTTAAATCGCCGCCTTGGGTAATAAGCATTAAGATGAAAATTAGAATTATTGGTAAAATCAATAAATAAGGCAGATATTTAATTTCTGATAGGGCTTTACCCATAAAAGCCGGTGTTGAATAGAAGCGGTATATATAACTTCTGACAGCTCCCATTAAATCAGCAGGTCTTGCACCGCGTGGGCACATTTGGCTACAATCCATACAAGCATGACAAAGCCATATATCGGGGTCATGTATTAATTCCTGTTTTAGTCCCCAGCTTGCCTTAATCATTTCTTTGCGAGGGAAAGAATTTTCAACAGGCGACAGAGAGCAAACCACCGAACATGTTGCGCATTGAAAGCATTTTTTCATCGTGTCGCCACCATACTTTTTCAAGTGGCGTATGAAATCAATATCGCTATTTAATTTTTTCCCGTTTGTCAAGGCTTAACCTATTTATTTTATTTACATATAAGCATATATTTATTGTATTGGCTTCATATATTCTTGTCTTAATTTCATTGTTTGTTCGCCGAACAGGCTAAATTTAAGCCATTCGAATCCAAATTTGAGCAATTCTACATCATCGTTTTTCATCTTTTTTACTTGTTCATCTTCTACTTCGAACCGTTTTAAAAATGAACTTCTAAAAACGAATTCACGGAATTTGTCTAGATCATAGCATACCATATAGAACATTTCTAATTTTACTGGTTCGAGGATTTTCCCATTAGTGAAAAAAGGATGGCAGGATATCTCTTTGAACTTTTCACCGAGTTCAGTGTATTCATTAACTCCTTGGTCGTCTTTCCATTTGAGAATAGTCCACTCTTTATTCTGGGTAAATCCTTGACAAATTGGTTCTTTGAGCAAGAAATAAAATTCATCTTGCTCATTACTTATAATATCAGATGGTGAAGCCATACCAATAGGATACATTCTGCAAGCCCAGGGCCTATCCTCATAAACTATACAACCATCTTTGCTCAAAAGTGGACAATCGAGAGTATCATTTTCCATTTTTAGCATTACAATAGGATGTTTGAGATTTGCCTCCACAGGTAAAATTGTATAATTTTCCAAAAATTCAGAAGAGCTGATTCCTAGGCGATTTTTTAATCGGATTATGTCATAGGGCGTTAAGAATATATTTACGTCATTGCAACATTTATTAAAGCAACTCAATCCTTTATGACATTCAAAGCTAAATTTATCTTTTTCCTCCAATCTGGGGTATTCTTTAAGTATGATTTTATTTAATCTCTCTAAGTTATTCATTTTTTAATATCCATAAATTTAAGTTTTAGCAATTAGATCTTTCCAAGTGTAGGGAGAAGAAACCGGAATAGGTCCTTCATCGCCATAAAATGGATTATATTTATATCTGTATGAGGCAGTGACATTGTAATGCGTTCGCATCCAATCCCAGCCACGTACATAGTATCCACATTCATCATTGAAACATACATATAAATATTCGCAATTAAAATCTGAATCAGGTGGAAGTAAAACTTTTTGTAATTCAGTACCGCAGTATTTACATTTTATCTTTTCCATTTTATTCCTTTCTTTGTTAAATATAAAATTTAACCGCACATGATTTGCTTTTAAATTTTATATTTAATTGGCACCTGTGGTGGAACCACAGGTGCCAGAATTTAATTAAAAGATGTGGATAATATCCCTTGTAAATACGTTCCATTGATCCGTGTTACGGTCGTATGTCAAGTTTACAAATTTCTCCCATTTTTCATTATCAATCTTTGGAGTATCGGCTCTAAAGTAGTATCCAGGCCATCTGGTTTCCTCACGGAACAAAATAGTTCGGATATGAGCCTCTGCCTGCCACATTCTATGGACATTTTCCCAGCATCTCATTAGTTCGTGCAAGTTTTCTGCTGCGAGTTTCTCAGAATCTTCTTTAAGGAAAGCAAGAAGTTCAAGTCCTTTTTCTAACAAAGGCTTGCTTGTTTTGAATTGTGATGATACACCACCAGCATACTCATCCATAATCTTTTGTAATCTAAACATAAACATCTTTGGTCGAATGTAGTTCGGATTTATGTTCGGATCAGTGGTTTCTTTGTGATGTTGCTGATACAGGTCGAGAGGTTTCAGTATTCTCTCTTTCAGTGCAGCTATTTCAGCATCGTTGTATTTATGAGTTGGATTTTCTTTAACGATATACTCAATAGCAGCTTTAGCAGCAATTCTACCTTCTGCATGTGAACCTGATGAGAATTTATGGCTTGAGGCACCAGAAGCGTCACCAGCGGCGAATAAACCTTTAACAGTTGTCATATTTGCATAGCCCCAGAAATATTCTGCTGGTGCTAGGTCTTTCGGTCCAGATACCCAGGCACCGGAGGCACCAGAGTGAGAACCAATAAAGTATGGTTCAGCAGCAGCAATTTCTGATGGTCTTTCTTCTGGGAATATGTTGGTCGCTGCCCATAATAATGCTTGTGAAATGGTCATATCTAAGAAGTCTTCCCAGGCTTCTTCTTCGAGTTGTTTCATTTTCTTTTTGTATCCTTTTGGATCATCTTTGTATTCTTCAGCTAATTTTTGAATGGCTTCTTCTGTTCTCATATAGATTGGACCTTTGCCATCCATAACGTCCATCATACCAAGCCAGTTACGCAGGTTTGCTGGAATTGGTTTTACCTTTCCGTAAGGTAACCAATTTTCGAGTTCATCTTTTCTTTCGACCATATATTCGCCGCCGAGTGCTGATGTAGCTCTCGATTTAAATAGTAGGAACCATGCTCCAACCGGACCATAGGCATCTTTGAAGCGAACTGGGATAAACCTGACTTCCTGGCATGTCATTTCGGCACCAGCTTTGATTGTAAAGTATGCACTTGAACCAGAATTCCAGGGTGGATACCAAGCACGGCCTAAACCTTCGCCAGAGGAGCGTGGTTTAAAGACATGTACAGCACCCCCAGCTGCAATGATTACTGCTTTAGCTTTAAATACATAGAATTTGTTCTCTCTTACACTGAATCCAACCGCACCGGAAATTTTATCTCCATCGAGTAATGGTTCAACAACAAATACTCTTTCAATTATATTTTCCACACCCAAAGCATTTTTAGCTGCTTCGGCAACAACAACCTTGTATGATTCACCATTAATCATTAGTTGCCATCGGCCTTCGTGGACATAATTGCCCTCTTCGTCTTTCCAAATCGGCAATCCCCATTTTTCAAAAAGGTGTACAGATGAGTCAACATGACGAGCTATATTTGCAACTAAGTCCTCACGTGTAATGCCCATCAAGTCGTTTCTAACGTAATCCACATAGTCTTTAACAGTATTTTTTCCGCTGGTCAAATCAACATATTGATTAATTGCCGATAGCCCCATTGCAACAGCACCGGAACGGTCTACAGCTGCTTTGTCAACTAGTGTAACTTTAACATTATGTTTTTTTGCCCAATAAGCGGCTTCGACCGCTGCTCCGCAAGCAGACATACCGCCACCTATTATTAATAGATCGGTATTAACTTCTACAGTTTCAAAATTTGCCATCATTAATCTCCATTTTTTTATACATTAATTAATTAGTTTTCAAATAGTTAATTATTATTGTTTTTTCCACAAATCATCCGTTTTCAATGATGCGGGTTCGGTAAATAAATATGGGCTTGATAAGTCATCGTCACTTGTCGCCCATCCGCCATCGGGTACAGCTGTTCCTTCTGGAGTTGTCCTGATTGGGAACTTGAAGCGTTTAAGAGTTCCATTTCTAAATTTAACTGTCCACATAATTGAATCCGAGCTTCTCATTGGCGTTACTTGTGCACCAAGTGGTACAAAATCGGCATATCCGCGAATTTCTATTGCTTGTGTTGGGCAAATCTTAACACAATTATAGCATTCCCAGCACATTTCTGGTTCGATGTTGTAGGCTTTCATAAGGTCTTTATTCAAAACCATCAAGTCATTTGGACAAATGTACTGGCATGCTGTCTTATCAAGAGCTTTACATCCATCGCATTTTTCAACAATCACAAAACTTGGCATGTTACATCTCCTTATTTGTTTAATAAAAATTGATTAAAGTTAGTTAATAAAGTATAATTATTAATTGAAATCCAATTATTCGCCGGTTGCAGCTTTGTGCAACTTGATTTCCACTTTTTCAGTCAAACCTGTGTAATATTCACGCAAAATTTCCAAAACTTCTGGTCTACTGAATTCTTTGGGAACTTCTTTTCCTTCTGACAATGCTTTTCTTAGCATAGTACCGCTCAATAGTAATCTATCTTCCTTTGTATGTGGGCAGGTCTTCATTGATGCCATTCCTTCGCATTTATAGCACCAGAAGGTCCAGTCAATTTTTAATGGTTTGCATAGCAATGCACCTTCCCAAAGTTCGTCAAATATGTCTTGAGCTTCGAAAGCGCCATAGTAATTACCGACGCCAGCGTGATCTCGGCCTATAATCATATGAGTGCAGCCAAAATTCTGTCTGAACAATGCATGGAGTAGTGCTTCGCGAGGTCCTGCATATCGCATATCCAATGGATAGCCACCTTGGATTACAGTATCTTTTACGAAATACTTTTCAACAAGAACATTGATACAGCGAACTCTAACATCAGCTGGTATATCGCCGGGTTTTAGCTTTCCAACTAATTGATGAATATACAATCCATCAGATACTTCTAAAGCAATTTTGGCTAAATATTCATGACTTCTGTGCATAGGATTTCGCAATTGTAATGCTGCGATTGTTTTCCAACCTTTCTCTGCAAATAATTTTCTTGATTCAGCAGGTCTTTGATAAACATCTTTGAATTCGATAGGGAATGTAGCTTCCGATAATACTTTCACTGGACCAGCCAAGTTTATTTCTGCTTGGTCCATAACCATTTTCACACCGGGGTGTTCGAGGTCTGTTGTTTTGTAAACGTGTTTGCATTCAAACTCTTTGTCAATCTTGTACTTTTCCTCGACCTTCATCGTCGCCATAATTTCATCATACTCATCAGAATAAAGAGCAACCTCATCGCCGATTTTAATTTTATCGGCAGTTTCTTTGTCACAGGATACTGTTACTGGTATGGGCCAGAAAAGTCCATTTTTACTAGGCATTCTCATTTCCGAACATACGCTTTTCCAGTCTTCGTAACCCATAAATCCCCTTAGGGGGGTAAATCCACCGATTCCCATCATTATCAAATCACCGGTTTCACGGCTTGTGATATTTACACGAAGCAGCTTCTCTGCCTTTTTCTTTTCTTCTGCCAATTCCTCACCTTTGAGTAATAATTCAATTAATTCAGGGCTTCCATGGGGGCTGATTAATTTTACTGCCATATTCTTTCTCCGCTTAACTCTTGATAATATAATGTTTTGTAATTACAATAATATTTTATTAATCAGCAAAAATCAAATAACACAAATATTATGTATCCGTTATGTAGTATTTATAAGTCTAATAAATATATTAGGATTAGCTAATTATAGCAAGTATTATAATTGTCAGGACGGAAACCGTTGTTATAGCTATATTTCGCTTTATTAATAAATGCAATTATTTTTTATCAATTTTTTATTTTAAATGATTAATTTGGTGATTTTACAGAATTGCATTTATAAATATCATAAAAATCTGATATATCAGATATTCAATTCTACTTTGGTGTTGTTTTTTAATTTTAATTTAGATTTTGGAAATAAAAAAAGGGCGATATTTTATTCGCCCTTTGAAAATAGGATAAGAAAATAATTTATTAAGGATTCCCCTCAGAATTTTTATCTTTGTTTTCATTTTTTTCTTTTTTAAAGTGGCTCAGGATGTTAACACCAGTTGTATTTTCGAGCATTTCAGTAATGGAAGTAATCAGTGCCGGGAATTGTGTAACAAGTTTGGATAGACTACCATCGGTTGAATTAGCTCCCGAATCGATAACTGTTAGCTTGTCAATTTTAATTTGCTTGACCGTACTTACAATTGAATCTACAATCTGTGGCAAAATATTTAACATATATACCTTTTCTCCGGTTTCTTTTGCTGAATTATAAACATTAATCATTTGTTCCAGTACAGCTCTTTTGGCTTCTCCATCAGCAATTATTGAGGCTGCCTTTCCTTTGGCTTCGAGTTCCATAGCTTCTTTTCGAGCTTTTGCTGGTTCAATTACATCGGCTAAGAGTTTTCTTTGCTGTAGTTTAATGCGTTCTGCTTCTAATTCTTGTTCGTAGATGACCTGTGCTTTTTTTCCTGCAACTTCAGCTTCTTTCTCTTTGATTATAGCTTCTTTTTCGAGCTCAGCTTTTTTTATTCTCAAATTATTTCTTTCTATTTCAATTTGTTGCTGAGCTTTGGTTTCAGTAATTTTAATATTTTGTTGTGCAGTAATCTGAGCGATTTCAATGTCTTGCTTTGATTGTGCTTTTGCTTTTTCAGCTCTTGCTAAAGCGTTAGCTTCTGTTTCACGTGTTTCGGCTTCCTTGTTAGCATTAATGATTAAAACATTTTGCTCAGCATTGATTCTTGCACTTTCGATTTCCTGATGAGCTTTTGAGCGTGCTTTTTGGGCTCTTTCCTGACTTAAAGCTTCAGCTTCTTCAGCTTCGGCTTGTTTTTCAGCCTCTACTTTTTTGGCACGGGCTAATAATTCAGCTGTTTTAATTCTTCCAATTGAATCGAGATAACCACGTTCGTCGGAAATATTTGTAATTTTGAGGATATCAAGTTTCAATCCAAGCTGGTTGAGATCGCCAACAGCCTCATCGATTAAAACTTCAGCAAATTTTAATCTATCTTCGTTAACTTCTTCAGGAGTAAGTGAAGCAAGCACGCCACGTAGATTGCCTTCGAGAGTATCTTTTGCTATTGCGTGAATTTGTTCACGTCTCATATTCAGAAAACGTTCGACGGCATTGCCAAATGCTGGTTCAGTAGAATCAATTTTAATATTGGCAATTGCTTCTACCTTCAAAGGGATTCCCCCTTTTGAATATGCATTTGTTACAGAAAGCTCAATTGGAATTGTTTCGAGGGACATTCGGGCAGCTTTTTCAATAAATGGAATGCGGAGAGCACGACCCCCGCGAATGATTCTGTATCCTACAACTTCGCCGGTTGGCAAACGCCTACGCCGACCTGATAGTACTATTACTTCATTTGGCTGAGCTATTAAAAGTAATCGGCTTAATGTGAACATTACTACAAAAATTGCGATTACTACTATGAAAGCTATTAGTAAAATTAAACCTGCCATAGCAACCTTTAATTTAGTTCAAATTCTGTGACTATTAATTTATTATTTTCAATGTCGATTACAAGGGCTTTTTCTCCTTTCGAAAGCTGTTCCTTTGCTGAATCTTCTGATAATATTGCTATGAATTCCTCAAACTTTCCACCGAATTCTATTTTGAGTTTTCCAGGTTGATTCTTATATATATTTAATGTTACCACACCAACTTTACCTTCAAGTTGAATTATATTTATTGCTTCGCCTGATTCTGTGGCTTTAAGATATTTCATAAATTTATAGCCAGTATATGAAGCGATAATCCCAATGAGGATTGAAATCGGCAATGAGAAAATAAAGATAATGCCTGCCAAAGTCAATATGGTGCCAGTCAATCCGAAAAAGGCAGAGAAATAAACAAAATTTCTTAAAGATATAAATTTCACTGCATCAGATATATTCCTGAATTCACTATGATGCTCAATAGGATGATTGTCAACATTTATGGGATGAGTATTTCCAATATGAATTTCAGAATCAGCTCTTGCCTCTATATCAGAATGTTGGTCACTTCCAAATATCAATGTACCTGCCAGAAGAAGACCACCAAAAATCAGAAATGCTAAGTATAGTTCCAACATGGAATTTTTATCGTTTTATTTGAATGGATATTAAGAGAAAAATAACGATTTTCTATAAAATATCATAATCTTATTTATAAAATATGTTTGATTTTAATTTTAATAATTGGTATTCTTAACTATTTTAACAAAAATCAAATAGGAAATCACTATACTAGAAAATTTAAGATATTCAACACAATCCTAAGTATATTTAAAATAATTATTAGCCTAAAAAAAATTAAAAAAATTTCTTATTTTTGTCATTATTTTTCAACCAAAATTTCAATCCAAGTTTTATTGGGAGAGGTATACTATGAAAAAAATTGGCATTTTGTATGGAATGGAACAGAGTTTTCCCTATGCAGTGCTTGAAAAAATCAATAATTCCGGTAGAAAAGATCTTATTGCTGAATTTATCAAAATCGGTGCAATACAAATGGATAAACCTCTTAAATATGATGTTATATTAGACAGAGTTTCAGACGAAGTACCATTTTATAAATCAGTGCTCAAACAATCAGTATTAAATGGTACAAAAGTTATAAACGACCCATTTTGGTCTTGTGCCAATGATAATTTTTACCATTTATCCTTAGCACAAAAATTAGGTATAAAAAGCCCTAAAACAGTAATCATACCAAGTAAAGAACATCCCCCCGGCACTTGTTCAGATACAATGAAGAATTTGATTTATCCACTTAATTGGGACGAAATTTTTGATTTCATAGGTTTTCCTGCATACATAAAATCCAATAAGATGGGTGGATTTTATACAGCTTTTAAAGTTTATAACAAGTATGAATTTTTTGCTGCATATGATCTAACTGGCGATAAAGTTATGATTCTTCAGGAAGCCATTGAATTTGATACCTATTATAAATGTTACGTAATCGGGCAAAAGAATATAAGAATTATGAAATATGATCCAACAAAACCACAACATCTTAGATATTTTCCTGATGAATTAGTTTTAGATCCCAAATTAGCTAAGAAAATTGAAAATATAGCCAAAAAAGTTTCATCCGCTCTTGGATTTGATTTCAATGCAATCGAAATTGCTATTAAAAATAATAATCCAATAGTGATGGATTTCCTTAATAATGCCCCAAATGCTGATATTTCTATTATACATGAAAATAATTTTAATTGGGTGGTCGAAAAAACAGCTGAATTGCTTATTGATTTTGCTGATAAAAAATTTGAACTTCCAGACTTTTATACATTTTCTCCATTTTTAAAGAAAAAAAGAGTTATAAAAAAATCAGCAAAATAGCTAATAATAACGATGATATTACTAAAATGTTCAATTAAACGTTAATATAATTTTAAATTTTATCTATATTATAAAAGCGAAAAATAAATGAAAGACACAGAAAAATTGAAGTTATTGAATGAAAGTATTAATCAAGTACGCAACGAAATAAATAAAGTCATAATTGGTCAAAAAGATACAATTGAGCAATTATTAATTGCTTTGTTTGCTAAAGGACATTGTTTGCTAATTGGTGTTCCCGGCTTAGCCAAAACACTATTAATTCGCACTTTATCTCAAACACTGAATTTGAAATTCTCTCGGATTCAATTTACACCCGATTTAATGCCAAGTGATATTACTGGTACAGAAGTAATAGAAGAAAATATCACAACTCGGCAAAAGGAATTCAGATTTGTTCAGGGTCCAATATTTGCAAATATTGTTCTAGCCGATGAAATAAACCGTACACCTCCGAAAACTCAATCTGCCCTTCTTGAAGCTATGCAAGAACACAATGTAACAGCTGCAGGTACAACATATGCTTTAGACGAGCCATTTTTCGTATTAGCAACCCAGAATCCAATCGAGCAGGAAGGTACTTATCCGCTTCCTGAAGCTCAACTCGACAGATTTATGTTTAATATCTGGCTCGATTATCCAACTTATGATGAAGAAAAAGAAATCGTACGCTCAACCACAGCTGATTATATTCCTGAAGTAAATAAAGTTTTAAACGCTGAACAAATAATTGAATTTCAAAATTTAATACGCCGAATACCAGTTGCTGAAAATGTAGTAGATTTTGCAGTCCGAATAGCAAGAGCAACACGTCCAAATAATGGTGCTTTAAAAATTATTAAGGATTTCATCGCTTATGGTGCCGGTCCTAGAGCCTCGCAATATCTAATTTTAGGAGCTAAAGCAAAGGCTGCACTCAATGGTAAATTTACTCCTGATATCGATGATATAAGAAGCGTAGCTGCTCCAGTACTAAGGCATAGAATTGTTACTAATTTTAACGCTGAAGCTGATAATGTTTCGCATAATGAAATTATTGAAGCTCTTTTAAAAGAAATAAGCATTTAATTGGTTTAGATAGACTTTATCCAGTTATTTAAATATTCATTAATAGTTCTTCTATTATTTTGAATAAAGAATTTACATTATTCTCCCAAATTATAATACCGTTTGGATGCCCCCCTAAAATGATTACAGGTTTAAGATTTTTTTTATATCGTAATAAATCTATAATACATTGAGCAAGCTCTGGAGTTCCATACTCAATGTCAATATCTGTTGTTAATAGCTTATGTATATTTCTGCTCCAGATTTGTTCATTATGAAAATGCACAACATATTTTACATTATTTACAGAATTATATATTGCTGCATGTGTTAAACTCTCGGATGAAGCAATTCGTTTGCCAATGAAGTGGAGGTAGTTCTTAGCAAAATCATAATCAACAATTATAGTATAATCATCTATTGTAAAATTTTTAATTCCACTTGTCCCGGAAGCACTTATTATAAATTTAATTTTATTAGAATAAGCAGAGTAATAATCCATTAACTTATCACTATAGGCACTTAAATTACCATAAGATAAACCATCACTATTAATACCAAATAGACGGTACTTAAGCAAATAATTTTTTATATATTTTAATTTATAAATAATTGAAAATTCAGGAATATCGTCTTTATCAAATCTATAATTGAATTTTATTGCCTCTGGTTTAGCCATTTCTTTTCTCCGGGAAGAGTCTCATCAAGTCGTTTTTATTTGGCTTACATACACCCCGTTCAGTAATCAAAGCTGTTACATATTTAGGCGGAGTAATATCAAAGGCATAATTTAGAGCTTTTGCATTTTTATAAGTAAGGTCTAAATTTTTTAACATATTACCATCCCAGCCTGTAACTTTTAATATTTCGCCTTCGGAGCGAATTTCAATGGGAACATCATTACCATTAAAATTATCAGTCCATTGTATACTGGAAGAAGGAAGCGCAACATAAAAAGGGACATTATTATCATAAGCAGCAAGTGCCTTAAGGTAGGTGCCGACTTTATTTACTACATAAGCATCGGCAGTGGTTCTATCACTTCCGACAATGACCATATCAACAAATCCCTTTTGCATTATATATCCCCCAGCATTATCGGTAATAATTGTATTAGGGATACCTTCATTATATAATTCCCAAGAGGTTAGCTTCGCTCCCTGATAAAGCGGACGAGTTTCGTCAACCCATATATGTAAACCAATTTTTTCTCTGTGAGCAAAATAAATTGGGGCTGTTGCTGTACCCCAATCCACAGTTGCCAACCAGCCTGCATTACAGTGGGTCAGTATATTTAGAGTCTTTCCTTTTTTATTTTCAGCAATTTTTTTGATCAATTTATAACCATTCTCACCAATTTTCCTGCAATTTTCGATATCTTCTTCCCTTATTGCTCTTGCTAATTCGAGTGATTTTGCAATTTTGTTTTCGATATCATTTATTTTGGCGATTTCATCAATAACTTTATCAACAGCCCATTTGGCATTGATAGCGGTTGGTCTTGCTGAAACGATTTCATTAGCAGCTTGTTTAAGGAAAATCTCAAAATCTTTTTGATTTTTGGGAGCTTCGAGTGCAGCTAAATAAATCCCATAAGCAGAGGTTACTCCAATTAACGGAGCACCACGCACCATCATATCCCTTATTGCTATCACTACCTCACGATAATTTCTTAATTCTACTATTTTTAGTTCGAATGGTAAAAATCGCTGGTCAATTATATTTACCGAACGTAAATCAGCTGATTCCCAAATAGTGGTGTAATGTTTGTCATTAATTTTCATATTTTATTTAATATTTTGAGACTTTTTCTTTTTTTATGTGTCTATTATATATTATAATGTTAGAAAGTTTAAAATTTATGAAAATTTTTAAAATTATAGCAAAAATATCAATTTTAATAATAGCTACAATATATCTGACGCATTCACAAACCGATTACGAACGCATAAGCAAATTATTACCAAAAAATATTGGTCTTAATAACTTTGGCACAGAATTTTTACTAACTGTACCACCGCCATTACACGAGGAACCAACAGTTTCCAATGTGCAAATCCAGTTGATATTGATATCCTATTTCAAAGCATTAGCACACGTTGACTTTGGAGGCAACCGGATAAGCAGATTTGTAGTACCTTATGAGCCAACAATAATTAATCTAAGTCCAAGCGATGCACTTCCATATACTAAAAACGGCTTCACACCTGAAGTAAAAGAATTTGTTGCATATCGCAAAGCAGTGCGTGTTACATCAAATTCACCTATAGCTTTATATGTTTCGATTAATTATTCACTTACTAGCGAAGGTTTTCTTGTTCTTCCTGTTTCAGCTTTAAGCAATAAGTACATTATTTCATCTTATCCTGATGCCTCTGGTTACTATCCTTATTATAATAGTTTACCGAGTTTGACTGGTATTGTAGCTGCATTTGATAATACGAAAGTTCGGTTTACCCTTGGTGGCAATGAATTCACAAAAACTGCCGGTGGACTGAAGCCCGGCTTTTACTTTGAAGAAACATTAAACAAAGGTGATGTTTGGATTATTTCCTCTGGTGCTGATAGTGCTGACCTTTCAGGAAGTACGGTTGAATCTGATTTACCCGTGAGCGTTATAAGTGCTAATCAATGTGCCAATGTTCCTATCAATACAAAGATGTGTAATTACTTGCTCGAACAAGAACTACCTGTAAATAGCTGGGGCAATACTTATATAATTTGGAGTCTTGCAGGTAGAAAGCATAGTCCAATTACCCGCATATATGCAAGTCAACCAAATACTAACATTTATAGGAACGGTAGTTTAATTGCTAATATTCCTAAAAGAAGTGGTTTAATCGGGGATGGATATATAGAAATACGATCAACAGCGGATTCAACAAATGGTATTTCAGTGATTTCAAGCGATAAACCTATAGGAGTTTCATTATTTAATACCGGTTCAATTGAAGATGGTTTACCAAAACCCAAAAGTGACCCTTTTCAGATCAACTTAATTCCGGTTGAGCAATTTCAAAAAGAAATGACGTTTTTCTCATTCGGCTTGACAAATCAAAACTATTCAGAAAATTATCTTGTTCTTGTATATGCTTGTGATAATAATGGAACACCTTTAGATGATTTCGAAATTTCAAGAGTTTATGATGGTCTTCTCGTCTGGCGAAAAGTAAAAGAATTAAGACCTGTAATATTCAGTTCTCTCGTTCCCCTGCAAATTGACGGTATAAACTATGCAATAAGAATTTTGCCTTGGGAACAAGCTGGAATTTACAAGCTGAGGTCAAATAACCCCTTCAGTGCGTATATATATGGAACAAATGAATTCAAATCTTATGGATTGAGCGCATCTGCTCTATTATTGAACAAAACGAAAAATGATAATCAACCACCACTACCAATCTGGGAATTCGATTGCTATGGAAATGTTAATGGTATGGTAATTGACAAGCCTGATGATCCAAATATCCGTTCCAATCTATCATTAATCTTTTTTTTCGAAGATGAAAGCTTTAATTATATATTCGAAACAGAACAATACATCCCTGAAATTTCTTCACAAGCAAAATGGAAGCTCAAAATAATTGATCCGCTCAAAGATGCAAGAGGAGTAATTCGCTTTACTGATGATGCTGGTAATGATACACTGCTCATTATAGATTATTATTCACCTAAGATTGATGTCAAACCACAAAAAATCAATTTCGGATTGATCACAGAAGGAGAAATTATTCAAAAAGATGTTACTATTACTAATCTTTCGAAATCAAATATATCCCTAAACTCGATCAAATTCAAAAATGAGAGATCACCATTTACGATTTTCAATAACCCCAAAGGTATTACCTTAACACCACAACAGCAAATTACTTTAAAATTACATTTTACAGCCCTTAAAACAGGTCTTTACTCAGATACATTGATCATATCCAATGAGTGTATTGAATTAGCTAATGTAATTGTGGAGGCAAACGTCGGAAGTCCTGAAATTTTAGTATCTGATATCAATTTTGGCGAATATACCATTAATAGAACATTACTCGATTCAGCATATATTACAAATGTAGGCAATGCCAAGCTTATTATAACTGATTATATAGGTCCTAATAGACCAGAATTCAAAGTGATATTTCCAAATAATATAACGATTTCTAATTCCAATCCTCTCATTTTAGAAGCTGGTAGTAAACCATTTAAGTTTTATGTCGAATTTACCCCTACTTCTGAGATCGAATTATATGATAATATAATATTTTCTAGTAATGCTAAAAAATCAGATAGTATTGCATTTTTAAATGGCAAAGGTGTTTTCTCCGGTTTAGTGTCCAATATTTGTGATTTTGGAAGAAAAAGGATATATCGAGATGAATTCCCAGCTGGTCCATATTACATTGACAATATGAAAAGCGGTATCAGATTGGAAAATAATACAAGTGAACCAATTACCATAACTAATTATAATATAATATCATCAATTAATGGCGATGGATTTAGTTTCGATCCGAATAATTTTTTGAATAAAACCATTATGCCGAATACGTCTCTTAATATCCCTGTTACTTTCTTCCCAAAAGTTGCTGGCAAATATGAATTGGTAATATCATTCGACAATACCACCGGTAACAAAATACAATCAATTTTAAAAGGAACGGGTATAGTCCCCAGAATAGAAATAGACGATGTTACTTTCGACACAACTATAATTAATGATAATTCAAGCATTAGCTACCGTACATTTACCATTAGAAATTTAGGATTTGAGCAATGGGAATATTGCGACACTTTAACAATTTTTGATCTCGTTGCCGAACCCGTTGATATCATTAGCACAAGTATAGATGCACCTTTTTCAACTCCCTTTGCATATGATAGAAATGATCTTATGCTTAATCAACCTATTGCACCGGGTACTAGTATCAAAGTAAAAACCGCTTTCTCTGCCAAAGAAATTGGTTCTACTTCTTGCAAGGTACATTTAAAAAGCGATGCTCTATATAATCCTCCCTCAAATTGGAAAGGGTGGGGAACACTTCAAGAAATAAAAATTGAAAATGCCGAAATTACCTTATGCCCGGGTCAGAATGATTATATTATTACAAATATTGAAAATATCGGCTTAAAAGATATTATCGTTAAAAGGATATTTATTGAACCAGCAGATTCTATAATTCAATTGCTTAATCCAAATAAATATCAGAATTTCAAACTAAATGCCCATTCAAAACAAGAAATTGTACTTAAATTCAATCCTGAACAACCTATAAATCGTATTTACTCACTAATTGCAATAATTGACAACAGTGTCGATTCAACAGTACAAGCGGAAATTCGTGCTGTCGCTAAATTCAAAGAGCGATATACATCAATTGAACCAACTTCGTTAATTATGAATGCCGGAAATATTTACGAATTAGCAATCTATCTCGAACAAGGCGATAACATAACTAACGCCGGAATAGAAAGATTCGAAGTAACAATTAATTATAATCCAAAAGCATTCGAATTTCTAAAAGATAAACTTAATTTAGGTGAAATTATCAAAAATCGGTTCATCATAGAAGGTTCACCATCGATTGATTACAAAAATGGAATAGTCAAATTCAAAGTTAGAAGTCTAACCGGTATATTAGAAGGTAGTGGTGAACTAATTAAATTCTATGTTAAAGCTTATTATTCAAATTCTGAAGAAAAATCATTGCAAATTAATCATCAAATTGAGCCTCTTAACTCCAATTGTGCAAGATTTTTATCTAGAAATTGCCGAGTATCAATTGCACCTTATTGTCAAAGTAACTTAACAAACCTGATAATTTCCAATAATTCTTATTCATTATCTACAATCGCCCCAAATCCAATAGGAAGCGAAGGAGCAAATATTGATTATTCAATTGCATTCGATTCATTCGTTAATTTATCGATATATAATACAAGCGGTGAATTAATTAAAACCCTCGTTAATGAAAATAAAAGCGCCGGCTCATACTTACAATTCATCGATGTTAATGATATACCTTCGGGAATTTATATCTGCAGGTTAAATTCTGGAATTCATACTGAATCAATTATGTTTGTGATATATAAGTGATTATAAATATCCGAATAAATCCAGGGAACAGGAGAATTATATTAAAAAATCTTAATTATTGAAATTTACACTAAAAAAAGCTAATATTATAGACAAACAATCATACTTAAAATAAATTTGTTATTTTATTACCCATTGAAGAAGTATAAGTTATAAAAAGTTCTACAGCATCATATCTTCTTTATAAATGCAATATATATTCCCTCTAAAAATCTTAATTTATGTAAAATTGATAATATTGATTTTACAACAAAATTAAAGAATAATTAAAGTTTACTTAAAATTTTTTTTTACATTAAAAATATTTTGTCAATATTGAAAATTTTTTTATCTTACCAATTATTTTACACACAATAAATTTATTTAAATGCATAAGAACCAAAAAAATTTTTATTACTATTTGTATCAATCATTACAATCTCATATGCCCAAGATACACTAAAAACAAAAATTTGGGGAATTTTAGGTGGCTTTAATATAAATTTTCATGCTGCTGACTTTTTTAAACTCGCCTGAATACCAAATTGTTACCCAATTTTTTGAAATGGTATTGGAAGAGAAATTGATAGCGGGATTATTTTTGTACATAGGATTATAAATTCCATTGATTTATGAAGGGAGAATAGGCATTATAACTTAAGACGGTACTCTATCAAATGAAGAAAAAACTACAATTATCACAATAAACGGTCTAACTTAAGGAGCATTTGAGCATAGGATGTATGGAAAGTTTTATAAATTTAGGAGTTGAACCACGTTTGATTATTAGCCGAATCGGAGTTCTATTAATTAATGCAGGAACTCGTTTAGGGGTAATTTTGATAAAACATTATGAACAATCAGAAATAGTCATAAAACAACAAAATCGTTGATTATGAAATAGAGAAATTCAGTCTAATTCTATTTGATTTTAATATGGCTAAAATTGAAGGTAACAATAAAAATATAGTTGATTTTATATCTAAGAGAATAAAATCACAGTCTGAAATTGAGATTATTGGTTATACTGACATAACTGGAAGTCCTGAATATAATAAACGATTATCTTAACGTAGAGCCGATTCTACCAAAGAAGCTTTAAAACAGAAAGATATAAAATCAAGCTGTTTGGGACAGGAAAAATTACTTTATGACAATAATTTAACTGAGGGAAGGTTCTATAGCCGAACTGATGAAATAATTTTAAAAACTCAATTAGATTAAAATGATAGGAAGCTATGAAAACCATAAAAATTTTACTAATAAAATTAAGTATAAATTAGTATTGACCACATCAAATCAATTATTTTTGACATTTAAAATGGGGATTAACTATAAATCATAAATTCAAAACATTTATTAAAAACAAAAATTACATTGACATTACTAACAAAAGTATAAAATTATGAAAACAGTAAATATAATATTATTCCTAATCATATTAAACCTTCAAACTTTTGGGCAGTCGCTTTCCGTATTCGATGTAGATGTATCGAATTTTCCGACGATAAAAGCAAATTTTTATGCATTCGATAGAGATGGGAATCAGATTACCAGTTTATCTCCATCGGATTTTGAAGTAAAGGAAAGAGGAATCATTCGTAATGTAACGCAGGTATCTTGTCCAGCACCAAAGCCTCCAGAATCACTGTCGAGTGTTTTAGTAATAGATATTAGTGGTTCAATGGATTTATTTATTGGCAAAAACTCAAATAAAGAACTTGCCAAAGAAGCTGCAAGATCTTGGGTCAATGGTTTACCCTTAGGCAAAAGTGAATGTGCCATTACTACTTTTGACCATTCAAATTATTTACTACAAGATTTTACAACCGATAGAAATAAGTTATTAGCAGCTATAGAGTTAATCAGAGCAAATGGTGGAACTGACTACAATATGGCACTAATAAATCAATCAGCTGGGGGTTTGCAGATAGCAAAGCATGGAAAATATAAAAAAGTAATTGTCTTTCTGACAGACGGTAAACCTAATCGAGAGCCACAGACAAGTAAAATTATCTCTGAAGCTAATCAGCAAAACGTAATTATTTTTGGAGTTACTCTTGGTATGCCTTGTCCTGACAATATAAAAGAAATAACGACCCAGACAGGTGGACAATGGTTTGAAAATGTTACAACTGTTGAAGAAGCACGCCATATATATCAACAAATACTCAGAACAGCACAAGGAGGAAATCCATGTGAAATTACATGGGAAAGTGGGGCAGCTTGTGATCTATTGCTAACGTCATCAGAAATCAGAATAACTAAACATGATCTATACACCAGTGTAACTTATGTACCTCCTGAAAATGCATATGTATATTTAAAATTTGATCCATCGAGTGTTGTTTTTATGAGTAAAAGTTTGAATAATGCATACGACACAACAATTAAAGTAACTGCAGTTAATGGAAATTTTACAATTACCGATATAATATCCTCACATTCATTCTATACAATAGCACCAAAAACATTTAATTTAGAAAATGGGCAAAGTATTAATTTGAAAATTACATATACCCCGACAGATTCTATATATACTTTTACCAAATTTGAATTCCTCAACAATTTATGTCCCATTGTCTATTATTCATCAGGAACATTTGCTCAATATAAAATAAAACCGAGAACATTGAAATTAACCCATCCTAATGGTGGAGAAACATTTGTTGTAGGCAACGATACTATAATCACATGGGAAGGTATTCCTAAAGAGGATCTTGTCAATATTGAATATACTACGAATCTTGGGAAAAAGTGGCAACTTATTGACACAGCAAGAGGTTTAATTTACAAATGGGAAAAAATCAATAGACCAACAAGTGAAGACTGTCTCGTACGAATCAAACAAATCAATCCAAATGAAAATAAAAACAAACAGATGTTTAATATAATTTGGTCAACAATTTTGTCCGCAGATGCTATTGATTGGAGTAAAAAGAATGGTTTAATAGCTATTGCAAGCAAGAATGAAATTATCATAATGACAAATTTATATCAAAACATTTTTATACTTAAAGGGCATACTGGTGTTATCAACAGTATTTCCTTTAATAAAGATGGAACAAAATTAGTTTCTGGTTGTAGTAACCGGATAATTATTGTATGGGATCTATCAACAGGGAATATTATAAAAAAATTTACTAATCAAACAGGTTCAATATTAAGTGTTACATTTGATCCAACTTCACAATATGTTGCTTCTGCTGGTCAAAACAAAACTATAACAATTTGGGATATAAATTCGGGTCTTATATCAAAAGAACTGACGGGTCATAATTCATGGGTATCTTCAATTTGTTTCAATCATGATGGGACTTTACTTGCTTCTTCAAGTTGGGACAGAACTATCATCATTTGGAATTTTACTACTGGTAATATAATTAATACTATAACAGGGCATAGCTCAGCTGTTTCTCGAGTTAGTTTTAGTCCTGACGGTACTAAACTTGCATCTGCTAGTTATGACTGGAATATCAAAATTTGGAATACTATTACTTGGACACTTATTACAACTATATCAGGGCATACAAATAGGATAAATAGTATTTGTTTCAATCATGACGGAACATTACTTGCTTCTGCTAGTGATGACAGATCAATTAGAATATGGAATTTACAGCAAGGAACAGAAATAAAAAACCTAAGAAGTCATAATGGTACAGTACTAGATGTAATTTTCGATCCTCAATCTGATAAAATTCTTTCCTGTAGCTCTGATCGAACATTTAAAATATGGGATGTAAGTTCGGGTGAGGTAATTAAAACAATTTCAGGACACATTCAAGCTGTAAATTCTTTGGATATAAGTTCAGATGGCAGTAAAATTGTTTCTGGTAGCTTGGATTTTACTATAAAAATTTGGGATACATATTCCGGTAATGATATTAAAACATTGACTGGTCATTCAAAAAGTATTACAAGTGTAAGTTTCAGTCCAGATGGTACTAAAATTGCTTCAGGAAGTTTAGATAGTACTGTTAAAATTTGGGATGTCAATTCCGGTAGTAACCTTTTTACACTAAAAGAGGACAATGATGCAGTTTATGCCGTTAGCTTCAGTCCAGACGGTACTAAAATTGCTTCAGGTGGTAAAGACAATAGGATTAAAATCTGGGATGTTTCAAATGGTAAATTGATCAGAATTCTACAAGCTCATACTGATGCAATAACTTCCTTACGCTTTAATAGTAAAGGTGATAAACTCGTATCCGGCAGTTTAGACAAAACCATTAGTTTTTGGAATGTAAATACTGGGGATGAAATACGGATACTTAAAGGAATTAGTAATGCCATTTTAAGTGTTGCACTAAATCACGATGATTCTGAATTAGCTACTGGCAATTCTAATGGCAATATAGATATATGGGATCTGACAAATTGGAAATTAGTTTATTCTCTTTCCAATCACCAAGACTATGTTTATGGATTGTCTTACAATACTGATGGCACTAAACTTGCTTCAGCAAGTAGAGACAATACCATTAAAATTTGGGAAGTTTCAACCGGGAAACTAATTAAAACACTTCTCGGGCATAGTGGCTCAATCAACTCTCTAAAATATAACCCTGATGGAAGTCATCTATTTTCAGCAAGTTCAGATGGAACATTAAAGTCATGGTTTGTCGATTTTGTTTCACTTCAAGCAGATATCTCAGACAATAAATTTTCCATTGTTGAACCTCTTGCAAAGAGTAAAGATATTGACATGGGAACTTGTTTTGTTAATTCTTCAAAAGATAGCGCTACAACCGATTTCATACAAAATATTGGTAAGTGGAAATTTCAAGTTGATAGTATCTATTTTCGTGGTTTTGATGCAAATGCTTTCACCCTTGTCTCTGGTTTTCCTGAATATGTAGTTGAACCACAAAAATCCTATCATGCAGAATTTAGATTTCAACCCAGCAGAGTAGGTAAACATCAAGCTGAAATAGTAATAAAAACTCAATCAGATACTTTGATACAAAAAATTACAGGAATAGGATTAGAAGAGCAGATTGCAATTAATAATGCCATAATCGATTTTGGAACCGTTGATGTTGGTAAGGATAAAGATACACTACAAGTAGCTACTATCAAAAATGTAGGTAGCCTTCCAATAACTATTACTCAGACAATACACAGTTATCCAAATACGAAAGATTTTATGACAATATCAGGTGGTGGCAGTTTTACATTACAATCTGGCGAGACAAAGACAATGGATCTACGGTTCCGCCCGAGCGAAGCTGGTAGAACATCTGGAAATCTTGAATTCCACTACAACGGGCCTTTAAGTCCTGCAAAAGTTCAACTATTTGGAGAAGGAGTAAAGAAAAATCCCAAGATAAAAGCAACTGTAAATCCTTTCAAAAATATAATATGCGAGATTGAAGATATAAAAGAAATTGATCTATCAAATTACTATGGAGGCGAACCTTTAATAATAAAGCAATTAACCTTAAAAGGTAATAACGCAAATGAATTCGAAATAAATGAGATCTTGCCTATAATAATCGAACCTGATAGCAATAGAAGGATAGCAATCAAATTTAAACCTCGTACAGCAGGTCAAAAGGAAGCTGAATTAGAGATTATTTCTAATGCTGACCCTGACTCTGTTTTAATTATACCAATAATAGCTAGTAAAGAACAAATTGAATACACTATAGATAAAACAATAATAGATTTAGGTGTACTATGCAAAAATGAACAAAAAGATATACCAATTACATTTACAAACACAGGAACAATTGAGCTTGGATTGAATTTATCTACAACACAAAACGTTAAAATCAATATCAATAAACTAAAAATAAATATAAATGAAACTATGACGATACCAATTACCTTTAATGGAATTTCATTAGAAGGTAATTTCAATGAGCAAATTTTAATCATTGATACATTATGTGGTATACAGCAAATTGTTACAATTACAGGCGTGGTTTTAGAACCAAAATTATTAACAAATGATTTAATTATAAATTCAATTATTGGCAGTACAAAAGAAGACAAAATAAGTCTTTATAACTCTGGAATGCGAGAACTAATCATAAATGAAATAAATGGGATAATCCCACCATTTTATACAAATATCCAGCTACCAATAACTTTACAGGTAGGAGAAGTTAAAGACTTAACTATAAATTACAGTCCAATCACCAATGAGCAGAAAGCTATAGAAATTGAATTTATTATATTCCCATGTAATCTAATAAGTAAATGCAATATTATAGGAGTTCCATTTTCTTCATCAGCCCGATTAAAGACAATCGAATTACAGGGATATGTAAATGATGAAATAAAAGTTCCTATAATTTTAGACAATGAAGAAAATTTGATCTTGTCAGAAGTTAAGTCAATAGATGTTGAAATGGAATTTAATCCAACCTTGCTCTATCCTATGGACAAAACGTTTGAAATCATAGATGATAAACTTGCTAAGATATTAATCAAAGATCTACCTGTGAATAAACAAGCAGGAGAAGTATTAAGCGAAATACCGTTTAAAGTAGGACTTGGAAATGCGGACGGATGCGAACTGACATTATCGAACGCCAAGACAAATGGCGGACAGGCAGATATAACGCTAATTAATGGCTGGTTCAAACTATTAGGTATATGCAACGAAGGTGGAGCAAGACTTATAAATCCCAATGCGAAGGCAGGGATAATAACCATTGCACCAAATCCCGCAAATAACAATATCGAGATAGAATTATCAATCACAGAGCACGGTTTAAGCGAGTTGTTGCTGTTCAACACAATGGGCGAATTGGTAAAGGTAATACTAAGAAGTGAAAGTCCATTACAAGGCATCCATACCTTACAAGTTAATACAAATGAATTGAGCACGGGACAATATTTCTTGCAATACCGCACTCCAACTTATATCGAAAATAAAATAATAAAGATAGTGAAATAAAAAAAGGGAAACGGGTTAATAGTATTAATATATCATCAGCAAAATTAGCAATTATCGCGTTGGTAGTGTTTCGTTATTGTCCCTTGTGAGGATATTTATGGAGGAGTTGAAATCCGCTGTGGGGTCATTTGGCGTTGTGTGGTTCGAGGAATTCGCACTAAACTCACCCCCCTTGCCACCGTCTCTTACAAAAATAGAGGGGGGAAATTGA
>CALHGZ010000016.1 GCA_938031175.1 Candidatus Kapaibacterium sp.
TTTCTAAAACGAAAGATATCATCGTTACTGAATTTGATTTTTTGTAGTTCAATGAGAATGAGTTTTTCTTGGTTGTCATGGGTTTTGATGCGAGCTTTAAAGTCTACACGGAAAATAGAGAAGTGTTGAATTTCAGATGCAAATTCTTGGGAAGAAAGTTCTAAATCAAGGATAGGTAGTTCAAGGATGGCTTGGAGCAAGATTTTAGCACTTTTTTTGTCTTGCATCAAGTATTTAAAGACGGCATCGTAAATGGGATTAGCTATGAGCATAATGCAAAGATAGAGAAAAGTTGGTTTGCAAAGCATTTTTGAAATAAATGTTTTTCTTTGTAAGAATCCTTATTTAATTTTGTGCAGTTTTTATTATGCACATGCATTCAGTTTGCAAGGTAA
Source organism: Candidatus Kapaibacterium sp. (assembly GCA_938031175.1). Classification (GTDB taxonomy): domain Bacteria; phylum Bacteroidota; class Ignavibacteria; order Kapaibacteriales; family UBA2268; genus CALHGZ01. The sequence goes on from CALHGZ010000016.1 coordinate 396, forward strand.
TTTTTATTTGTTTTTTGCACATTTTCAGTTATGTAAATGCTCAAAACGGTACATTAAAAGGCAAAGTTTTTGATCAAGAGACAGGAGAAACTCTTATCGGTGCAACGGTAACGATTGTGGGTACTTACAAAGGTGCTTTAACCGATATGGACGGTAATTTTACTATTCAAGATATTAAACCGGGAGACTACTCTGTAAAATTTACTTATATAGGATATACGGAGAAAGTATTTAATGGAATTAAAATCAAAGCGAATGAGGTTACCACATTGAATGTGAAGATGTCTTCATCAGAGCTTTCTATTGAAACGGTGGAGATTGTAGGAGATAGAAGCTTAATCAATTTAGAAGCGGCTAAGTCCGAAGTTCGTTTAACGGCTGAGGAGATTAAGGATATGAATGTTACAGATGTTCAGTCTATTGCGACGATGCAAGTTGGAGTGAACCAAACTCCTGATGGGCTTCAGATACGTGGGGGTAGAGTTTACGAGACACAATATGTAATTGATGGTATCAATGCTCAGGACCCGCTTGCAGGTACGGGTTTCGGTGTAGATATTGCAAAAAATGCTATCCAAGAAGTAGAAATTGTAACGGGCGGTGTTGATGCAGAATATGGTAGCGGTACATCAGGGGTTATTGCTACTCGAACTAAAGAAGGTGGAAAAAAACTTTCTTCTTCTTTTTCATGGCAACGTGATAACTTCGGGTTTAAGTCTCGTAATCGAATGGCATGGAATACCGACATTGCTTCTTTTACGCTCGGTGGTCCTTTAATCCCTAATTTCGCTAAAAAAGATTCCGCAGGAAAGAAGCCTAAAAAATCTTATCATGATAAACTTTTCTTCTTTACAAGCTTAAATGCTCAACTAACTGATGAATATTTTGGTTTTTATGCTAAACAATTATACTCTTCTTTCATGGATAATAACCCCCGTTGGTCTCCAAGGCAAGATAACCGTTGGTCAGGAACTTTAAAACTAACCTTTCAACCCAAACCCAGCATGAAAATTTCTTTATCGACACAACAGTCTTTAAATATCAATCAAAATACTCGTTCACTTCAAATTATTGGTAATGATGCTATTATGCTACCGGGTTTCCAATATTATTTCGCTGAAAATTTAGATAACGCCAATACTTATACTCACAAAACCAATTTATCTATTCTTAATTTTCGTAATGTTTTCAAATCTAATTGGACGATAGACGCTTCTGTTGCGAGGCTTTTTACTAATTTAAGAGCGGATGCTAACGGTAGACCTTTTCGTTATGAAACCGTAAATCAAATTTATGACCCCGCTTCTATCATTACAGACCCCGTCACAATTTATAATCCTTTGGACTCTATTGTTTATGTGAATCCTCCTTCCGGTTTAATGAACAATAACGGTATAGCAACATTATGGCATGACCATTACGCCCAAGAAATTACTATCAAAACGAAGTTTAGTTATTTTTCTTTGAATAAAGTGCATTTTATGAGTTTTGGTTTAGAGCACCAAGAACAGGAATATTTATGGATAGATGTAACGCGTCCATGGATTGGTGCGCCCATCAAAATTAATGATTCTTTAACCTATGCTTCTAATCGTATAGGGGAAAGTAACGATATATGGCAAGCGAAACCTGCGACGGGTGGGCTCTTCTTTCAAGATGAAATACGATATAAAGGCATTATTGCGACTTTGGGTTTTCGTTTTACTTATTGGGCTCCAGGCAAATTTGCTGATAATGCAGTTGCCAATCCTAATGCACCTGTGTTAGATTACATACGCGAAGAATACCAAAAACAAACAATTCCTTTTGCTGGTAGAAGATTTAAAGCTCGCTTTTTACCTAAATTAAGAGTTTCTTTCCCTGTTACCGAAAACAATGTACTTTACTTTAATTATGGACATTCTACCCGATTACCCCATCCAAGATTCGTATATGCAGGTTTAGATCCTGTTTATCAAAATCGTTCTTTCTTAGCAAATTTAGGTAATCCCAACCTTAATCCCGAAACGAATGTTAATTATGAAGTAGGTCTAAAATCCCAACTGACTGCGAATTGGGCTATGACCTTTACGGCTTTCTATAACGATAAATTTGATTTTATTGTTAATAAACGAATTATTGTAAGAGATCAAACAGGAAGGTTCGTAGAAAAGAGTTTTGCTATCAATCAGGATTATGCAAGGATACGAGGTTTGGAAGTCTCATTAACGAGAAGAGTGGGAACATGGTTTCGCGGGACATTATCAGGTGCTTACCAAATTGCTACCGGTAAATCCAATTCAGCGAAAGAATCCCTTTTACAAATTCAAAATTCAGGAAAGACTTCCGCTACTCGCGAGCAGTTTTTAGCTTGGGATAGACCCCTAGACCTTAAGGCTACGATGGTATTTAAATCTGATACTCTGTTACAAATTGGTAATATTCGCTTGAAGCATTTTACTTTATTTATTAGCTCTACTTATAAATCCGGTTTACGTTATACGCCCTATGTTTATGTAAATAATGATGTTAGTACGGGAAGACCTATCTATGAAATACAAACTGACAAACCTTTTTCTAAGATTGGTACGGCATGGATGTGGACTGATGTCCGATTAACGAAGGAATTTAAATTTTTTCGGAATAGACATCAAAGTTTAGCGGTTTTTGCTGAGATGAAGAACGTTTTTAATCAAAAAAATGCACAGATTATCAATCCTGTAACCGGTAGAGCATATGAATTCGGTGACCCGCTCCCTCTTTCTTTTAGAGACCCTGCTTATCCCAATCCATTAGACAGGGGAATACCTCCCTTTAATCCTGCAAGATATTTACAACCCAGACAATTCTTTTGGGGAGTAAATTTTAATTTTTAGATTTAGAAAATATTAACATTTATGTGAATAAATTTTATTTACTAATATAAATTTTTCTTCTTAATTTAGCGGCTTGAAAATGACACATAAGTATGGCAAAAACAAAAACAGATGCTTTTGCGGATGCACTACAAACATTAAATAAGTCAAGAGAAATTTTAGAAAATCATCAAACTCCTGAGGAATTAAAAGATGCTTTTAGATTCCTTTGCGATGAATATGAAAAGCTAATTGGCGAAGCCCAATTTCTAACCAAAGTAAGTGATAAACTTGAAGCTAAACTAAATAAAACCAATGAGCAATTAAGGCTTTATAACCAAGAACTAGCTCATGAAGCAGAAGATGCTAAATCTCTCAGTGAGAAAATGAGTATTCAAAATAAGTCACTTTTCGAAGAGAAAAAAAATCTCGATAGTAAAGTTAATACCTTCCAACAATTTCTTATTGTTTTAGTTGCTTTTCTTTTAGCTCTTGTTCTATTATTGCTCTACTATGTAGTCTTTCAAACTAGTTAATTCTCATTTCATTAATAATTTCATAAATTATAAAAACAAAAGTAGTCTTTGTAATACTGCTTCTTAGTTAAAGCAGGTGGGTTATTATTTTATTACCATTCTGACTCGTCGTATACTTTGGTGCCTTTATTACGTTTACGTAATTGTTGGATAAATTTCTTTTCTTGATTTTCTAATGCTTCTAGGATATTTTCTGCTTCAATGATACCAATCTCGAAATCTTTCTTATCTCCATCTCCTTTATCTTGATTATGCTGGTGAATATTCTTTTTTTTGTTCGGAGATGTTTTGGGATTCAGTTTATTATCCGGGGGAATATCCTCACGTGGCTTACGTCTCAAACATAATTCATAATTATATCTGGCAATATCATTGTTAGGATTTTCTTTTAATGCTAAACGCCAATAATTTAATGCTTCATCGTTTTTGTTTTGTTTTCCGTGAATATAGCCTAATGAACAATAAGCATTAGATTTCAAATCAGAATTATTAGTTACGGAGGATAGGTTAAAAAGCCATTGAGCTTGTTTTAAAGAGTCTTGTAATAATTCACTCATCGCAGCATTGTAGCTTAAATAATGAGCGTAAAGAGGCATTTCTTGTGCGTACTGCTGAAATATTTCAGAAGATTTTTTGTAATTTTTTTGTTGAAAAGCTATTACAGCATCTTGCCAGGGTACATCGCCCCATAAACTTACCATTAAAATTATCAAGGCTATTTTTTGCATTATTCAATCACAAATTTAATGATGGTTTCTCCGATTTTTGCAACGTACAATCCAGGACCCCACTCTTTAATATTGATTTTTAGTTCAGTTTTGTCTGATGGAAGTAAATTTAAGACTTCTTGCCCTAGACTGTTCCATATAATGACAGGCTTTTGTTCATGATGTTTAATAAATAATTCATCTTTCGCTGGGTTCGGATAAATTAGAGGAACTTCGTGATTATGATAAATAAACTCCTTGACATCAGACGCTAAAATGGCTCCACTTATATCCCACGCAGTAACTTTATAAATCGTTTTTTGCGGATTATAATCAACTTGAATGGTATTCAAAGGAGTAGCAGAAATCGTTTTCCATTGGTGGTTTTCCCATAAAGCCACTTGAAAATAATCTGCGGATATATCGCCTGAATAAGTCCAATTTAAAATAAGCTCGTTAGGATTTAGGAAAGTTCCATGAAGTTGGATAGAAGCAACAGGAAGAGGACCATTAGGTTCATCTTTTGCAATTCCAAAGCCTGAGAAGCCCGTTGTAAATTTTCCACGCAAGAAGTAATCAGAAACGTTCCAAGTACCTTTGGTTACGTTGGTTGCATAATAGTTTGTGTAACCATTAGCAAGAATATTCGTAGGGGATACGTTACTGATAGCACCACCTGATTTGAATAGAGTTAATGAGGTACGACTATTTCCTGATGCGATTTCCCAGCCTTGAATTTCTGGTTCGGTGTAGTACAAGGTAACAAAATATTCTCCTAACGGGTTATTAAACTCAGGGGTGGCTAGAAAGGTGTTGGAGGCGGCATGTCTGCTGGGAGCATTATGTTGGAAAGTAACAGCACCTGTCCCTGTTCTGTCAATTTGTAGTTCTACACAACCATAATCATGATTTGTTAAATTTTCAATTTTTGCCATGATTTTACCACCAGAAGTAAAGTAGGACGTACCGTAAGGCGGCAGTGGTTGTTCGTCTAAACTCAAAACCGTTTGCACAGGCAAAGTATGTGGATGTAAATCATTGTCAATCAATTGAATAGTTAATTTTTGTTGAGCACAACCTAATATGATGTCGCGATAGTTTTTAATTTTCATAGACAAAACTAATTGGGTAGTTCCATAGTCGTAGTTATCATCAAACACTCTAACGATTAAATTC
>CALHGZ010000017.1 GCA_938031175.1 Candidatus Kapaibacterium sp.
AATGTAGACATTAAAAATATTCAGAGATTTATTGTTGTTGGTGACAGGGTATTGATTAAACCCGAAAGCGAAGAGAGTCGTACAGCAAGTGGGCTGTATTTACCTCCTGGTGTTACTGAGAAAGAAAAAATTCAAAGCGGCTATGTGATTAAGGTTGGTCCCGGCTATCCAACTGCTACTCCGCCTGAAGATGAGCCCTGGAAATCAACGGAAGAAAAAGTTAAATATATTCCATTACAGGCAAAGGAAGGGGATTTGGCCATTTTCCTGAGAAAAGAAGCTTATGAAATTGAATTTGATAAAGAAAAATATCTCATCGTACCTCATTCAGCTATTCTGCTGCTGATAAGAGAAGATATTTATTAAAAACTATACTATCTACAAATTGGTCATTCAAAATTTGGAATAATTACTTGTCCCTGATACCACGAGAGCGGTGTGAAAACTTTTAATTTTGGAAAAAATGGAGGAGCTTGTAAATCAAATCTTCTATCATATTTCTGAATATAGCTATATCCGTTAGTTGGAACATATCTTTTTAGAGTACTGTTATAAACATATTTCGCAGTTGGTTCCACTTTTAAACCTGATACTGAGCCCAAAATATTCATTTTGTAAGCACTACTATAATTCTGATAATTTGCCACTGTAATTCCTCCAGCAACAGAGAAAATTGATGCATGAATATCAATGTCTCCTCTTGAATTATCAAATGGAATTTCAACTCTTCTCTCTGCAACTATTCCCAAAAAATCATCTGAATTAGGATTAATATTCGGGTTTTCAGCATAAGTAATAGATTTCTCAATATAAACTATACCAGCAGATGAAGACCCTTTGTGAGTTGCTACAATTGTAGCTTGACCATTTAAGTTCCCTTGAACATAAACATTACCCTTCTGAACCATAATTAAACCGTTTGGGGATAAAGAAGAAAGAGCAGTAGTTACCTCAGGAGACCAAGCGCCTGTTCCAATTTTCCATTGATATTTTACATTACCATCACTCAAGAATGTTAATTTTAAATTTGTGTCTCTATTATTTTTCGTTGTATCTGTAAAAACTTTCCCATTAGAGTAAGCAGCTAATCTCATTGCAGAGGTATCAAACTGAACTGGATCAGCCGATTCCAACTTCCAACCTTGGTGAAACTCTGGAAAGCTTTTGTTATCCCAAAGCTTAATTCCTTTTGCTGTTGTTACCTTCCCTAAAAAAACCGGATTGCCATAACATTGAACATAGTCATTTGTATGAAAAGCTCCGTCAAAGGTGTCTGCAGTTGCAGCCCAGACATTATTAAATTGTTGATAATAGTTACCATAAGAAGAAAAACTTTTTTGCTTGGCAATAACAATAACAGTATCAGTAATTCCATTGAAATTAGCAATGCTTCTAATTCTTAAGATTCCAACACTCGGAAACGTCAAATTTATATAAACCCTTGCATTTCCTATAAAAGTTGGATTGGATGGCTCCCAAGATGAACTTATTTTATTTATATTTGTTAAAGCTAAATAAATTCCACTTATCGCAGAGTAATTTGCCTGAGATTTATTATAATAAAAATAAAAGTTGTTAGCTGAACTATTTTTTGACTCCAGCATTCTAAGTCCATAAAAAGTAAATATTGTACTGAAACCTAAAATTAGTATTAAAGATATTTTACCTGACATATTTTTCTGTTAGATTATTTTTTTACAATATTTTTAGTGGTAACAGTCATCCTTTTCCATATTGCATCTGAGTATCTATCATCAACAGGGAAACTACTTTCTACTCTTAATGATACTCTAATAAAATTCACATTTGAATTATATATTATAGGAGAATGAATTTCATTCATCAAACCATCAAAGTAGCTAAGTTTAAATTCAGTAACACTTCCTATTATTTTTGGACTATTATTGTTAATCCTTCGATATAATAATCTATCTCTTGGATTAGTAGTATTTAGTAATTCATTAACATTACCAATATAAAAATACACAGTATCAAAATTTCCATCGTTGTTAAAATCAGATAAAAATCTAATCGAAGATGAATCACCATATATTATAGTGGAGTCATTCTTTATTGCATTATAATTTGCACTGTATCCAATTAAATTGAAATCTCTTTCGATTACTGAAGCGAGAATAACTAAATCAACCTGAGAATTTTTATAGTTGGAATAATAAAATGAATTGGTAGCCAAATTATTGTTAAGATTCAATAGGTTAAGAAGAATAATCCCGCCAATAAACATTGAACCCGCAATATCAATTAAAGTTGAAAAACCCATAACTTTTATAATATTTTTTGTTAATAACCAATAACCACAGATAATTTTATTGTATCTGTCATTTCGTAAGCCCAGACCTTAAAGTCAATTCTTTTGAACCATTGCCGACTATTTGATTTCGAATTTGGATCATTAGGTAATACATAATATACTTCTGCAGTGTAAAATAACGGTGTCTTTTTTGTTGGATCTTCAGGGTTAACTAATACTGTCGTATCTTGTAAGACATTACCATTAAAGTTGTAATCGTCTATGTCATCATAATTAGCCAGAGTTTCACCTAATTCTGGACCCAAAGGGTATGTTAAATCACTAATAAGAATATTAGATTTTGTAGTATCTGTAACAACTTCATCAAATGCTTTAGATTTAATCAAATCCAAATATGTATTCGCAAATGAAGTTGCTACAACTCCAAGCCTGAAGTTAATATTATTTTCTTGAACATCAATATTTAAGGAATTTACTCTTAATATCAAAAATGATAGTAAAACAATTGCTCCTAAAGATAACATTATCTGACCAGTGTTCATATCTTTATTTTATTTAAAAATTATATTAACAGATAAACAATCTCAAAATTCATTCCACAAATAATTAAATTTTTATTACTTTCAAAAAAGCTTATTTCTATAAAGTAAAACTTACAAGTAAAAATTTCGTGAAACAATCAAAAATAAAATAAAATCGAAAATATTTTGAAAATTAAATTTTAGTATTTTTGAAAAAGTAATAAAAAGGATTATAAAAATGTACCACACCGATATAATCGAAAAAACTTATAATTTTTTTATATCAAAACTCGCTGATGCAAGAAAAGTTTTGAACCGTCCGATGACTTACGCTGAAAAAGTTTTGTACACTCACCTTTGGGAAAAGCCAACTAAAGAATATGTAAGAGGAAAAGATTATGTTGAACTGGCTCCTGACAGAGTCGC
>CALHGZ010000018.1 GCA_938031175.1 Candidatus Kapaibacterium sp.
GAAATTGGCTTCGACGGAATTAAAGAGACTTTGAACGGCATACCTTGCTCTCCGGGTGCAAGTAAAACAATCGGAATTAAAAATAACTGGCGAATATAACTACGCCTTAGCTGCCTAATTAAATGGTAGCCGTTCTCTTTAATCTCTCATACCAGATTAAAGTAGAGCGTCGTTTAGGTATGATAGCTAAACCATTTGTCTGCGATGGTGAGGCGAAATTTTAGCAGACAAATTCAATGTGATCCCTGTCTATCGGGCAGCATTGAATTAAAACAAAGATAGACTAAGTATGTAGAAGTTCATTGGTGCTTAATTTCGGACGCGGGTTCGACTCCCGCCACCTCCACAAAAAACTGATTTTCATTCATTTACCATTCGTATTATTTCAAAAAATCTTTTTTCAAATACCATTTTTATTATATTTACTTTTCGTTATCTTTTGATGCCAATAGCAATTTTTAATCATATAAAGGAGTAATGCTATGAAAAAGATTATATTCATCATAATCAGTTTGAATATTTACGTTTTCGCACAAGGTTTAACTGGTATAAAAACCATTGGAACAGGTGGCGATTTCTCTACTTTTCAGTCAGCAGTTGATACATTGATTGCAAATGGAGTCGGAACAGGTGGAGTTATTTTTAATGTTCTTCCCGGCATTTATCCTGAAAGAATTACATTAACTACTTTTACGGGTTCATCCAGTAGTAACAAAGTTATCTTTCAAGGCAATAGTCTTGTTACACTCAAAGGTATTGGTACTTCAGCTACTACCGATGCAATGGTCTCTATTACAGCTTGTGATTATGTAACTTTTGATGGAATAAACATTGAAGATGGTGGAACTTCTTCTGCAGACCAAGTTGAAATTGGATATCGTATTACAGGAACAGGTACAAAAGGATCAACTTTTATTGAGATAAAAAATTGTAGTGTCAAAATGGGTGGAGGATCTATTTACGGTTCCAGAAATACACGCGGAATTGTTATAACTTCTGCTGCAACTGCTGTTAGTGGAGCAAATAATAATAATTTAATTTCAAATGTTACTATTGATAAAGTTGCATGGGGAATTCAATTATCTGGTAGAGCAAATATCTCGGGAGTTCCGACTTTTCCGGATTTTAATAATGAAGTCCGATTCTGTGTTTTAGGTAATAATTCTTGGATAGGACATAACGAAGCTAGCTCAGCAATAGGTATACTAATAGCAAGTCAGAGATATGTCAAAATTCATAATAATGTTATTGATTCAGTTATTGTAAATACTGCTACTGCACCAGTGCTACCTGTTAGTATTTCAGGGATTAGTGTTGATAATGCTTCTGGTGAAATTTTCAATAATAAAATAAACAATATAAAATACTATGGACCAGGCGGCTCATCTCCTAACGGTATCAGAATTAGTATAATTGAAAATGATACTATGAAAATTTACAATAATTTTATTTCTCAAGTGTTTAAAAGCGAATTTACTCCTCCATCAGATAATAGTGTTTATGCTAAAGGTATTTGGTTATTTAAGCAATCAGGTGGTGGTGGTATCGCTCTGATCTATTATAACACAATTTTAATGACTGGTGAATATCCAATATCATATTCATCAGCTGGTTTTTATCTCACAAGAAGTTCAACCGGAACATCTTTTACTAGATTATTTAATAATATAATTATAAACAATATCATTCCAATTAACTTCACTCCTCATCAGTATGGAAATTCTGCTTATGCAATTATAGATGGAAATGCAGAGAGAGATTATTTAGTAAGTAATTATAATCTACTTTTTGTAGGCGATTCAAATGCTGTTCTTGGTCAGATTGGTAGACAACTTGGAACTACGGTGGTAAATGCCCTGACTTTTGCAGAATGGAAGAACATAAGTCAGGGAGATTCTAATTCTGTTTCTAAAACTGTTACTTTTGTCAATACTGCAGCAGGAAATCTGCATCTGGCTGGTTCATCTATTGGTGATATGGATTTAGCTGCATTACCTATCAGCTGGATAAACTTTGATATTGATAATCATCCAAGAGATAATTCTTTACCTTATAAAGGAGCAGATGAAGATCTTCAATCAATACCGGTTGAATTAGCATCCTTTTCTGCTAATTATAAAAATAATTTTGTAATCTTAAATTGGATTACTTACTCAGAAATAAACAATTTGGGATTCGAAATAGAAAAAAGTAATGATAACATTAACTTTAATAAAATTGGCTTTGTTGATGGAAAAGGAACTACTACTGAAAAATCATTCTATTCTTTTATTGATAATAATGTTTCATTGACCAGTTATTATCGGTTAAAAATAATTGATTTTGATGGTTCATTCGAATATTCAACTTCAGTCAAAATTGATATTAATCTTCCCCAGGATTATGAATTAAGCCAAAATTATCCAAATCCTTTTAATCCAACTACAATGATTGGTTATAAAATTCCTGAAATATCATTTGTTGAGTTGGAAATTTTTGATATTCTTGGAAATAGAATTAGTAAACCTGTTTCAGAGATAAAACTTGCCGGGAACTATCAGGTTGAGTTCAATGCATCTTTGTTTAGCAGTTCTATTTATTTCTATAGATTGAATGTATTTGCTCCAAACGGAAGACCTATTTTTACACAAACTAAAAAAATGACTCTGGTTCGATAAAATTATCTTTTCAAGACGCCACTATGCTGTGGCGTCTTTCTATTGAATGAATTTTAAAGAGTATTAATTATAATTTTCCCTTATCTTCTTAGTGTTTATAAAAAAGAAATCTACCACTTAAGCAACGGTATCTAAAAATCATATTCTTTTGAGAGTTATAATTTTTGTAAACGGAAACAGAACAAATTTTCTTTAAGTTGTCATCCTTCGACGAACTCCATTAGACTTAAAGTGTGATTTAATTTATTTTTATAAAAAACAATTAATAACAAAATAAGGTTTAAATAAAATACCCAAAGAACCGAGTAAGTCTATGACTCGCTCAAGTTAAAACTACACACTGATTAAGACCCGGCTCTTTGGTGGTTAAAGCTAAATAATATTTCCGTATAAAAAGATTATTAAAATGGAGTAAGCTCATACCACTCTGGGTATTTTACTAAAAAACAACTATGCAAAAAACAAAATATTTCATCGGCATTGATATTTCGGCAGATGACTTTTCTGTCAGTTGCATTACTAGTCCGGACAATCTTGTTTTCTCAACACAAAAATTCTCAAATAACATTGATGGTTTCAGTGAGTTTCTGGCTTTGCTCTCTATGCACAACATAAAACCATCTGATGCTATCATTTGTATGGAAGCAACTGGTGTTTATTCTGAAAACATCTGTTACTTCTTAGCTTCAAAAGGATTTACTATTTCTATTGAAGCTCCGCACAAGATAAAGAACAAAACTAAGGATTCGCCAAGAAAGAACGACTTTATTGATGCTCTATCCATAGCAGAATATGCTTACAGGTATTTTGATAAACTTCCTGCCTGGAAACCCAAAAATGAGATTTTAGAGCAAATACAAGTGCTTTTAACTACTCGTGAACACTTAAGCGTTCAGATGACTGCTAACGTCAATGCTCTGAAGACTCTAAAGCACAAATACTATCAAACTCCACTAGCTAACCAGATTTACGAACAAACTATCAGTAAACTCAAAGAACATATCAAACAGATTGATCAGGAAATAAAAACTTTGATCGATAAAGACGATTCATTCAAGAACAATGTTTCCTTGGCCACCTCTGTCCCTGGTGTTGGATTACTTTTAGCTGCAAATCTTCTTGTTCTAACAAAAGGATTTACTGAACACTTAAACTACAAACATATTGCATCTTATACAGGAATATGCCCCTATGAACAGATTAGCGGAACATCACTACATAAACCGCCAAGGTCAAGAATGTGTGGTCCGGCTAAACTCAGGAAACTTCTTTATCTGGCTTCATTATCTGTAAGAACACATAATAAAAATTTTAAGAAATACTTCCTTCGCAAAGTAGCAGAAGGAAAAAACAAAAGACTAGTTCTAAATAATATCCAAAATAAGTTATTAAAAATAATTTGTGCTGTAGTTAATTCTGGTGTTGCTTATACAGAAAATTATAAATCTATTAATCCAGAATTATTAAAAATAGCTTGATTATGTCATAATATTCAGTGTGACATAGAAAATAACTTTTTGGACAGCCCCGTTAATTAAAATAAATAAAATCATTTCATCATAATCTCTCTGAACTTATTTTCTATTTGCATTATCTCTTCATCATTCAGAGTCGAAAATTCTTTTTCTCTTGCTCTTTTTGATAAAACTCCATTATTTTGTTCAAGAAACCGAATTAACAATGCTACTATTTTATCGGGCATCTCAAAATTATCATCTAACCAACTTTTCATTTCATCATATTTTTGTAAGTAATCAACTTCTTCCGGAATTATTTTTTCGATTGTATAATTAACGCAATCAAACAGAAATTCCGCGAAAGGTGTTGCATCCCAATATCTGTAATAGTCTATTGTCTCATTCAATACTTTAATATTATTATCTTTAGTTTTTTTCCATTGGATAAAATCGAGTAGTGGAAT